>NZ_SMMU01000004.1 GCF_004339665.1 Azotobacter chroococcum | reverse complement strand
CCACACGTTATGAGAAGAAGGCCAGCCATTTCAAGGGAATGCTGGCCTTTGCGGCTGCTCTGCTATGGCTACGCTGATACGTCAACAGAACCTAGCATCCCTCCCCAGCATGGACACTCACTGAGAGGGAACACCGATGTCGCAACACTCGGGCGGCCTGTCGCGCCGCCGCTTTCTCGCCGGCAGCGCCGGCGCCATGGCCATGGCGCCCCTGCTCGGCCACGGCCTGCGCGCCGAGGCGGCCGCGCCGGGCCGGCTGCGCGTCGCCCAGTACAAGGGCGGCGACAGGCTGCTGCTGGAGGCCGCCGGCCTCGCCGACACGCCCTACCCCATCGACTGGGCGGAATTCGCTTCGGGCAACCTGATGGTCGAGGCGATGAACGGCGGCTCGCTCGACCTCGCCTACGGCAGCGAGATCCCGCCGCTGTTCGGCTTCATCAAGGGCGCGCGCATCCGCGTGGTCGGGGTGATCAAGGGCGACGTCAACGAGCAGACGGTGCTGGTGCCGAAGGACTCGCCGATCCGGTCGATCGCCGACCTGAAGGGCAAGCGCGTCGGCTACGTGCGCGCCACCACCACCCAGTACTACCTGACCAAGATGCTCGCCGAGGTCGGCCTGAGCTTCGCCGACATCGAGGCGATCAACCTCTCGGTGCCCGACGGCGCTGCCGCCTTCCGCGCCGGCCAGCTCGACGCCTGGGCGATCTACGGCTACTCGGTGCCGCTGGCGCAGACCTCGGCCGGCGCCCGGGTGCTGAAGCGCGCCAACGGCTACCTGTCGGGCAACTACCTGTTCTTCGCCGCCCCCGAGGCCATCGCCGATGCGCCGCGCCACGCGGCGATCGCCGACTTCTTCGTGCGCCTGCAGAAGGCCTTCGCCTGGCGCCAGGCCAATCCCGAGCGCTACGCCGCGGTGCTCGCCGCGGAGATCGGCGTGCCGGTCGAGGCGGTGCTCGCCCTGCTGCGCAACGAGAGCCAAGTGCGCCGCCTGGTGCCGGTGGACGACGCGGCGATCCACAGCCAGCAGGACGTGGCCGACACCTTCTTCAAGGCCGGGGTGATCGAGCGGCCGGTGGACGTGCGGCCGCTGTGGGATGGAAGCTTCGCGGCCGCGCTAGCGGATTGAGCCGGCGCCCGGCCCCGCCGCGCGCCGGCGGCGGGGTCAGGCCAGGGGAATCGACAGGCAGCCGAGCAGGGTCCTGAGCACCGGCACCGGCTCGCCGTAGCGCTCGGCGATGGCGATCGGCGCGGCGAGCAGCGCCTCGGTTTCCAGGCGGCGTCCGGCCAGGCGGTCCTGCAGCATCGAGGTGCGCGTGCCGCCCACCTCCTCGGCACGCCGCACCCGCAACTCGGGGGTCATGCTCAGCGGATGGCCGTCGCGCTCGGCCAGCCGGAAGATCTCCGCCATGCCGGCGAGCAGCACCGCGCGGGTGCGCGGCGTGCGCGCCAGCTCGCCGACCGTCGCCCCGGTGATCGCGCTCAGCGGGTTGAGGGTGGCGTTGCTCATCAGCTTGGTCCACACCTCGCGGCGGATCTCCGCCGAACTCTCGGCGGGAATCCCGGCGGCCTGCCAGAGAGCCACCAGCGCCAGCAGCGGCGCATCCGGCTCGCCCTGCACCCGCGCGCAGATGTAGCGGTCGCTGCCGGTGCGCCGCACGCGGATGCGGCCGGGCGCGGTGCGCTCCACCGCATGCTGGACGACCAGCGCCACGCTGCGCGCCAGCAGCGGCGCGCCGGCGATCTCGCCGTCGCGGTGCGACCACCACCAGGGAATGCCGTTCTGCAGGAAGACGTATTCGGTGGCGGCGTCGCCGAGGGCCGTCAGACGCGGCAGCAGCTCGCCCAGATCGTGCGACTTCACCGCGACGATGACCTGGGCGAAAGGCCCCTGCAGCGCATCGAGCGGCGCATAGCGCACCGTCGGCGCCTGCCAGAACTCGTCGCCCTCGGCCGCGATCCCGTCGGCCTGGGCGCCGGCGCCCGGGCGCAGCGCCACCGTCACGGCGTGCCCGGCCAGGCTCAGAAGGCCGGCGAGGTACAGGCCCAGACTGCCGCCACCGATGACGGCGATGGGTTTTCCTATCGACATGCAATGCTCTCCTTGGAAGGGGCCGGCGGCGCGCGGGCGGCAGCCGCCGGTCGCGAAATTCAGAACGGCGCGAAGGCCTCGACCGGCAGGCGCAGGGGAATCCGCTCGCGCACCTGCGGCAGCAGCTCGCGGCCGAACTCGATGGCGTCGGCGAGCGGGTCGAAGCCACGCACCCGAAAGCTCTCGACGCCGAGGCGATGGTAGGCGGCGAAGGCTTCGGCGACCTGCTCCGGGGTGCCGACCAGGGTCGCGGAATCGCCGTCCAGGCCGCACCACAGGCAGTCGTCGAACACCTGGCCGCGCGAGGCGAAGGGCAGCAGCCGCCCGGCCCGCTCCCAGGCGGCGGCCTCGCTGGCGCCGAGCACCACGCGCAGCGACAGACCGAAGCGCACCGCCCCGGCGCGCCCCTCGCGGGCGGCGGCGGCGCGCACCATGCCGATGCGCACGGCGACGCTGGCGAGCGGCTCGCCGGCCATCGCATAGACGTCGGCATGCCGGCCGGCCAGCTTGGCCGCGGCCGGCGAGGCGCCGCCGCAATGGATCGGCAGGCGCGCCTGCAGCGGACGCAGTGCAGCCTGGTGGCCCTGCACCCGGTAGTGGCGGCCCTCGAAGTCGAAGGGCCGGGTGCTGTTCCAGGCCTGGCGCAGCAGGCCCAGGTATTCGTCGCCGCGCGCCGGCCAGTCGCTGCGCTCGAGGAAATCGCCGTCGCGCTGCGGCACCCCGTCCTCGACAAGCAGCAGCGCCGCGCGGCCGTCGCTGAAGTGGTCGAGGGTGGCGAACTGGCGCGCCGCTTCGGTCGGCGCCAGCAGGCCCGGCCGGTGCGCCACCAGCAGGCCGAGCCGGCGGGTCTGCTGGGCGACGTGGGCGGCCACCTGCAGGCCGTCCGCAGCGGCGTCGTGCCAGCCGATCAGCGCCGCATCGAAGCCGCCGTGCTCCAGGGCGCGGGCGCAGGCGCCCAGATAGGCCTTGTCCAGCGGTACGGCGCCGGGCGGCAGGGGTTCGCGGATCTCCCGCGCGGGAAGGACGCCGATGAGTTCGACGCGGCTGGCGCTGAGCATGCTGCGGCTCCGGATGGGCGGATGGAATGCTGGAGGGGGAGCCTACCGAGCCGGGCTTTTAATATCCAAAAACCATTTTTCATATGGTTATAAAGAGCTGACAGTTCTAAAAACCTGTTCGCCGTCTTTTGGCCAGGCCATCCGTTTCGCTCACCGCTCTTCCAGCGTCGCCGGCACGGCTCTCCAGCCCGGCCAAAGAGCGCTCCACGAGCCGGCGCGGTATTTCTACGCTGAGTGAAGGACGCCGCCCGCGAGGCCAGGCGGGCCTGCGGGCAGCGGCGTCGCGGCCGCCGGCATCATGTCCTTCAGCCCCCTCTACCGACAGGCAGGCGTCCAGATGAGCCCCATTTACGAGCCCCACCACACGCCCCCCATCCCCGTCGGCCGGTTCGCCCTGCGCATGCTTGCGCACGCCTGCGTGGCGCTGGTGGTGATCGCGATCTCGCTGCTTCTCGGCATGCTCGGCTACCGGCACTTCGAGCAGATGTCATGGATCGATGCGTTCGTGAACGCGGCGATGCTGCTCGGCGGGATGGGGCCGGTCAAGACTGTCGGCCTGAGCCCGCCGGGGAAGCTCTTCGCGGGAATTTACGCGCTGTATGCCGGGCTGGTGTTCATCGCGGTGATGAGCATCATGCTGGCGCCGGTGGTGCACCGGGTGCTTCACCGCTTTCACTGGGAAGGGGAAGAACCGAAGTGACGCGGCGCAGGCGCACCCTCAGTGCGGCGTACGGAAGAACGCCTTGGCCTCGCGGAAGCAGGCCTCCGCCAGCGGCGAGCGCGGGGCGGCGCGGCGGATGATCAGGCCCAGCGGGGCGAGGGTGCGGGCGTCCTCGATGGGGATCAGTTGCAGGTGTTCGGACTCCCGCTCGAAGCCGCCCTCGAGCGGGACGATGCCGCAGCACAGCCCGGCGCCGACGGCGCGCACCAGCAGGTAGACGGCATCGGTCTCCAGGCGCAGGTTGGGGGTCAGGCCGTGGCGGCGAAAGCCGTGGTCGATCGACTGGCGAAAGTGCATGCCGGTCGACAAGAGGCCCAGCGGCAGCTCGGCCAGTTCCGCCCAGCCCAGCACCGGCGCGGCGAAGCTGAAACGCCGCGGGTCGTGCAGCAGGCCCATGTGCACCTCGGTCAGCGGATAGGCGTCGAACAGCACCCGGTCGAGGCGTTCGAGGTAGGAAATCCCCAGGTCGAGCTGGTTGCGTCCGAGCCGTTCGAAGATCTGCTCGCTGCTCAGCACCGAGACCACGAAGCGCAGGCTCGGGTGCAGCTCGGCGAACAGGCCGACCAGGTTCATCGGGTCGAAGCCGGCCAGCGGCACCACCCCCAGGCGCAGGGTGCCGACCAGCTGGCCGCGGCAGGCGGCGGCCTCGGCGTGCAGGCCCTCCTCCGCCGCCAGCAGCGTGCGCGCCCAGGCCAGCACACGCAGGCCGGCCTCGGTGAAGCCCTCGAAGCGGTGGCTGCGGCGGATCAGTTCCAGTCCCAGCTCCGCCTCGAGGTCGCGGATGCGCATCGACAGGGTCGGCTGGGTCACGTGGCAGCGCGCGGCAGCCTGGCCGAAGTGCCGGGTCTGTTCGAGGGCAACGAGGAATTTCAGCTGCTTGATGTCCACGCGACGGCCTTTGCTGGGAAACTAGGCGCCAGCTTGCCGGCAATCGCCGCGCCAGGAAAGCATGACGGACCAGGCTTGCACGATTCCTGCAAGCGACACGCCAGTCGCGTGCCGGTTATCCCTTCCCGCCGCCTTGGGAAATAATGGATGACAGGCCCCTCCATCCGTCGAGCGCATCGCCATGCAACTGCCCTCCTTCCTCCGCCGCCCGCGCTGGCGCAGCCTGGCGCTGCTCGCCCTGCTGCTGGCGCCGCTGCTCTGGCCGCTGCAGCAGCTGGCCGAGCGCTATTACCTCGGCGAGCTGCTGCAGCAGAACCGCCAGACCCTCGACCTCTACGTCGCCAACCTGCTCGGCACCCTGCGCCGCTACGAGGTGCTGCCGCAGATCCTCGGCGACCTGCCGGCGCTGCACAACGTGCTGCGCGATCCCCAGCAGCCCGGGGCCGCGGACGAGGCCAACCGGCTGCTCAAGAAGATCCTCGAGCGCACCGGCGCCGATTCGCTGTACCTGATGGACGCCAGCGGCCGCACCCTGGCCACCTCCAACTGGGACCAGCCGGACAGCTTCATCGGCCGCAACTTCGCCTTCCGCCCCTATTTCAGCGAGGCCATGGCCGGCCGCCAGGGGCAGTTCTTCGGCCTCGGCACCACTTCCGGCAAGCGCGGCTACTACTTCGCCGCGGCGGTGCGCGACGGCGGCGAACCCCTCGGCGTGCTGGTGATCAAGGTCGACCTGGACCGTACCGAACAGCTCTGGGGCAATACCCCCGAACGCCTGCTGACCACCGACAAGCACGGCGTGGTGATCCTCACCTCGCACGCCGACTGGCGCTTCCGCGCCACCCGGCCGCTGGAGGCCGGCGAGCTGGCCGAGATCGCCGCCAACCTGCCCTACCCGACCCGCGCCCCGCAGCCGCTGCAACTGAACCCCGGGGACTGGCTGGTCCAGCAGCAGCACATCGAGGAGACCGGCTGGACGGTGCAGATCCTCGCCCCGCGCACGCTGCTCGAACGCCCGGTGCGCGCCGTGCTGGTCAGCGGCGGTGCCGGGCTGCTGGTGCTGATGCTGCTGCTCGGCCTGCTGCTGCAGCGCCGCCGCCACTATCTGGAGCGCATCGCCCTGGACAGCCGCACCCGCCAGGAGCTGGAACGCCGCGTGCAGGAGCGCACCCAGGATCTGGAAGACCTCAACCAGCGCCTCAAGCAGGAGGTGCTGGAGCGCGAGCAGGCCCAGCAGGAGCTGGTCCGCGCCCAGGACGACCTGGTCCAGGCCGGCAAGCTCTCGGCCCTCGGCACCATGAGCGCGAGCATCAGCCACGAACTCAGCCAGCCGCTGGCGGCGATCCGCAGCTATGCCGACAATGCCGGCGTGCTGCTCGACCATGAGCGCTATCCCGAAGCCCGCGACAACCTGCAGCAGATCAGCCAGCTGACCAAGCGCATGGCGCTGATCATCGCCCACCTCAAGGCCTTCGCCCGCCGCGACCGCCAGGCGCCGGAAAGCGTCGCCCTGCAGCCGGCGCTGGAGGACGCCCTGGCCCTGCTGGCCAACCGCCGGCGCAGCCTGGAGGTGGAGCTGGTCCGCGACCTGCCGGACGCCACCCTCTGGGTGCAGGCCGGCGAGACGCGCCTGCGCCAGGTGCTCGGCAACCTGCTGGCCAACGCCCTCGACTCGCTGGCCGACCGGGCGCCGCCGCGGCGCCTGTGGCTGAGTACCCAGAACCTCGATGACGGACGGATCAGCCTGAGCCTGCGCGACAATGGCCCGGGCTTTTCCGCCGAGGCCCTGGAGCGCGCCCGCGAACCCTTCTACACCACCAAGACCACCGCCCGCGGCCTGGGCCTGGGCCTCGCCATCTGCGACAGCCTGGTCAACGCCCTGGGTGGCGAGCTGCTGCTGGCCAACCAGCCGGGCGGCGGCGCGCTGGTCACCCTCAACCTGCAGCCGGCCACCAGCGCGGTCGGCGCCCAGACCGTGGAGGACTATCCATGACCGTCGATGCCACGACCCAGGTGCTGCTGATCGACGACGACCCGCACCTGCGCCAGGCGCTCAGCCAGACCCTCGACCTGGCCGGCCTCAAGGTCTGCGCCCTGGCCGACGCCCGCGGCCTCGCCGAGCGCCTCGACCGCGACTGGCCGGGCGTGGTGGTCAGCGACATCCGCATGCCCGGCATCGACGGCCTGGAGCTGCTCGGCCAGCTCAAGGCGCTCGACGCCGAGCTGCCGGTGCTCTTGATCACCGGCCACGGCGACGTGCCGCTGGCGGTGCAGGCGATGCGCGCCGGCGCCTACGACTTCCTGGAAAAGCCCTTCGCCAGCGAGGACCTGCTCGACAGCGTGCGCCGCGCCCTCGACCTGCGCCGCCTGGTGCTGGACAACCGCAGCCTGCGCCTGGCGCTGGCCGACCGCCAGGAACTGTCCGCCCGCCTGCTCGGCCAGTCGCCGGCCATCGCCCGCCTGCGCGAGCAGATCGGCGCGCTGGCGGCGACCAGCGCCGACGTGCTGATCCTCGGCGAGACCGGCAGCGGCAAGGAGGTGGTGGCGCGCGCCCTGCACGACCTGTCGAACCGCCGCGCCGGCCCCTTCGTGGCGATCAACGCCGGCGCCCTGGCCGAGTCGGTGGTGGAGAGCGAGCTGTTCGGCCATGAGGCCGGCGCCTTCACCGGCGCGCAGAAGCGCCGCATCGGCAAGTTCGAGTTCGCCAACGGCGGCACCCTGTTCCTCGACGAGATCGAGAGCATGAGCCTCGACGTGCAGGTCAAGCTGCTGCGCCTGTTGCAGGAGCGGACGGTCGAGCGGGTCGGCTCGAACCAGCTGATCCCGCTGGACATCCGCGTCGTCGCGGCGACCAAGGAGGACCTGCGCCAGGCCGCCGACCAGGGCCGCTTCCGCGCCGACCTCTACTACCGGCTGAACGTCGCGCCGCTGCGCATCCCGCCGCTGCGCGAGCGCGGCGAGGACATCCTGCTGCTGTTCCAGCACTACGCCGACGCCGCCGCCACCCGCCACGGCCTGCCGCCGCGCAGCCTGCAGCCGGAGCAGCGCGCCCAGCTGATGCTGCACCCCTGGCCGGGCAACGTGCGCGAGCTGCAGAACGCCGCCGAGCGCTTCGCCCTCGGCCTGGAACTCGGCCTCGGCCCGGCGCCGGGCGGCCAGATGCCGCCCGCGCTGCCCGGCGGCGGCTCGCTCACCGAGCAGGTGGAAGCCTTCGAGCGCGCGCTGATCGCCACCGAGCTGAGCCGCCCGCACGGCTCGCTGCGCAGCCTGGCTGAGGCCCTCGGCGTGCCGCGCAAGACCCTCCACGACAAGCTGCGCAAGCACGGCCTGAACTTCGCCGACGGCGGAAACCCGCCGGACGATGCCGCCTGAGCGGCGGCCCGCCGCCGCCGGCCGCGGCCGGCTTCGCCCTTGAAGCATGTCTCAACTGGCAGACAGGCGGCAGTCCGGGGGTTTGCCGGGCAGCGGGTCGCCCGCCACAATGCGTTGCCTTTTTCCTGAACCAGAGGTTCGCAACATGCGTAAAACGCTTTCCATCCTGACCCTGAGTCTGCTGTGCGCCCACGGCGCCCTGGCCGGCGAAGGAACCACCCAGACCGCCATCGGCGGCGGCGTCGGCGGCGCCCTGGGCAACGTGCTCGGTCAGAGCATCGGCGGCAGCACCGGGGCGGCGGTCGGTGCCGGCCTGGGTGGCGCGGCCGGTGGCGCCGTCGCCGCCAAGAGCGGCAAGAAGACCAAGGCGGCCCTGGGCGGCGGTCTCGGCGCCGCGGGCGGCTCGCTGCTCGGCAACAAGCTCGGCGGCAGCACCGGCGCCGCCATCGGCGCCGGCCTGGGCGGCGCGGCCGGCGGCGCCATCGCCAACGGCATCGGTGACAAGAAGCACAAGCACCACCACGACTGATCGTCCCCGCACGTCCGACAAGGCCCGCGGTGTGCGGGCCTTGTCGGTGGCGAAAATCCGCCGCGCACCAGCCCCGCAAATGGCGAATATCCGCCACTCGCTTCGAGCAAATCCCCCCTTCATCCCCCGCCGAAACGGCGCCGCGCGGCAGGCGATCGCCTGCGGCCAGGCTTCGGCACGACAGTTGCCGAGGCTCTGTCCTGGCGAGCGTACAGGCCGGCCAGTCGGCAAATGCCGCCTAGACTTGTCCGGAACGCATCGCCGAAGCCCCGCCCCAGGGGCCGCCAACAACAACAAACAAGAAAGGTAACGCCCATGCTCCGCTTCACTGCCAAGGCACTCGTCTGCGCCCTCTCCATCGGCCTCGCCGGCCTGACCCAGGCCGCCGATCCCGTGATCATCAAGTTCTCCCATGTGGTGGCGGAACACACCCCCAAGGGCCAGGGCGCCCTGCTGTTCAAGAAGCTCGCCGAGGAGCGCCTGCCCGGCAAGGTGCGGGTCGAGGTCTACCCGAACTCCTCGCTGTTCGGCGACGGCAAGGAAATGGAAGCGCTGCTGCTCGGCGACGTGCAGATCATCGCCCCCTCGCTGGCCAAGTTCGAGCACTATGCCAAGCCGATCCAGATCTTCGACCTGCCGTTCCTGTTCGACGACATGGCCGCGGTCGACCGCTTCCAGGCCAGCCCGGCCGGCCAGGGCCTGCTCGGCTCGATGGAGAGCAAGGGCATCACCGGCCTCGGCTACTGGCACAACGGCCTCAAGCAGCTGTCGGCGAACAAGCCGCTGTACGAGCCGAAGGACGCCCGCGGCCTGAAGTTCCGCGTGCAGGCCTCGCAGGTGCTCGAGGAGCAGTTCAAGGCGGTGCGCGCCAACCCGCGCAAGATGAGCTTCGCCGAGGTCTACCAGGGCCTGCAGACCGGCGTGGTCAACGGCGCCGAGAACCCCTACTCGAACATCTACAGCCAGAAGATGCACGAGGTGCAGAAGTACATCACCGAGTCCAACCACGGCCTGCTCGACTACATGGTGATCACCAACACCAAGTTCTGGAACGGCCTGCCTGACGACGTGCGCGGCGAGCTGCGCAAGATCATGGACGAGGTCAGCGCCGAGGTGAACAAGCAGGCGGACGCTCTCAACCAGGGCGACAAGGAGCGCATCCTCGCCGCCGGCACCACCGAGATCATCCAGCTGACCCCCGAGCAGCGCGCCAAGTGGCGCGAGGCCATGCAGCCGGTATGGAAGAAGTTCGAAGGCGAGATCGGCGCCGACCTGATCAAGGCCGCCCAGGCCGCCAACCAGCCCTGACCTGCCGCGGACAGCCCCGCCGGGCGGGCCGGCCGTAGCGCCGCGACCCGCCACGGGGCCTGCCTCTTCGCCCTACCGGAGACACCTGCCATGCATGCCCTGCGTCAGGTCTGGGACCACTTCGAGGAAGGATTCATCGCCTTCCTGCTGGCGGCCATGACCCTGGTGACGTTCGTCTACGTCATGCTCAACAACCTCTACGCCTTCTTCTATGCCCTGGGCGACCGCTTCGCGTTCGCCAGCGACTTCTTCTACGCCCTCGGCGACCCGATCCTCGAGTGGGCCCAGGCGATGACCTGGAGCAACGCCCTGACCAAGGCGCTGTTCGCCTGGCTGATCTTCTTCGGCCTGTCCTACGGCGTGCGCACCGCCGGCCACATCGGCGTCGACGCGCTGGTCAAGCTGGCCAGCAAGCCGGTGCAGCGCATCATCGGCCTGATCGGCTGCGTCGCCTGCCTGGCCTATGCCGGCCTGCTCGGCGTGGCCAGCTTCGAGTGGGTCAAGACCCTGTTCGACGCCGCCATCGGCGCCGAGGACCTCGGCCACTTCGGCGTCCAGCAGTGGCACATCGGCCTGATCGTGCCGCTCGGCTTCGCGCTGGTGTTCGTCCGCTTCGCCGAGATCTTCGTGCGCATCCTGCGCAATGAGCAGACCGGCCTGGGCCTGGCCGACGAAGCCGCCGAGGTGGCCAAGCTGACCGACCACGAGGAACTGCGCAAATGACCATCCTGTTCCTGTTCCTCGCCCTATTCGTGCTGATGTTCATCGGCGTGCCGATCGCCATCGCCCTGGGCCTGTCCGGCTCGCTGACCATCATGCTGTTCAGCCCGGACTCGGTACGCTCGCTGGCGATCAAGCTGTTCGAGACCTCCGAGCACTACACCCTGCTGGCGATTCCCTTCTTCCTGCTCGCCGGCGCCTTCATGACCACCGGCGGCGTGGCGCGCCGGCTGATCGACTTCGCCAACGCTTGCGTCGGGCACATCCGCGGCGGCCTGGCGATCGGCGCGGTGCTCGCCTGCATGCTGTTCGCCGCGCTGTCCGGCTCCTCGCCGGCCACGGTGGCGGCGGTCGGCTCGATCGCCATCGCCGGCATGGTCCGCTCGGGCTATCCGCAGGCGTTCGGCGCCGGGATCGTCTGCAACGCCGGCACCCTGGGCATCCTGATCCCGCCCTCGGTGGTGATGGTGGTCTACGCCGCCGCCACCGAAAGCTCGGTGGGCAAGCTGTTCATGGCCGGCGTGCTGCCGGGCATCCTGCTCGGCGTGGTGCTGATGGTGGCGATCTATATCGTCGCGGCGAAGAAGCACCTGCCGGCGCTGCCGCGGGCGACCTTCGCCGAATGGCTCTCAGCCGCGCGCAAGGCGATCTGGGGCCTGCTGCTGATGTTCATCATCCTCGGCGGCATCTACTCGGGGATGTTCACCCCCACCGAGGCGGCGGCGGTGGCGGCGGTCTACGCCGGCTTCGTCGCGCTGTTCGTCTACAAGGACATGCGCCTGCGCGAGGCGCCCAAGGTGCTGCTGGAGTCGGGCAAGCTGTCGATCATGCTGATGTTCATCATCGCCAACGCCATGCTCTTCGCCCATGTGCTGACCACCGAGCAGATCCCGCAGACCATCACCGCCTGGGTGATGGACATGGGCCTGTCGCCCTGGGCCTTCCTGCTGGTGGTGAATCTGGTGCTGCTGGTGGCCGGGGCCTTCATGGAACCCTCGGCGATCATCCTGATCCTCGCGCCGATCCTCTTTCCCATCGCCGTGCAGCTGGGCATCGACCCGATCCACCTGGGCATCGTCATGGTGGTGAACATGGAGATCGGCCTGATCACCCCGCCGGTGGGGCTGAACCTGTTCGTCACCTCGGCGGTGACCGGCATGAGCGTCGGCCAGGTGATCCACGCCGCGATGCCCTGGCTGCTGCTGCTGCTCGGCTTCCTGCTGGTCATCACCTACGTTCCGGCGATCTCCCTGGCCCTGCCCAACTGGCTGGGGATGAGCTGAAGCGCTGCACAACCGAACCCTTGCCTTTGCCCGGCCCTGCGCCGGGCTTTTTTTCGACCTCGCCGCGCCGGGCAGCAAAAGGTTCGTCGCCCCTGCCCGGCGAAGGCGGCCTAGATGCTCAGGGAGAGACAGCCGGGCTCCCGAATCGAGGGCCGGCGCTATGCATGAAAGATGTTCTCCAGCGCCCGGCGCATCACCGCGGCGTCGACATCGATGCCCGTCCAGTACTTGATGCCGATGACGCCCTGATTGACCAGCATGCCCAGCCCGTCGAGCACGCGGCAGCCGCGCGCCTCGGCGCTGCGGATCAGGTGGGTTCGCGGCGGGTTGTGGATGCCGTCCGCAACCACCATGCCGGGATGCAGCGAATCCAGATCGAGATCGAGACGCTGGTCGACGTTCGGATACAGGCCGATGGAGGTGGCGTTGATCACGATGTCGGTGTCGCGCGGCACCGCCACCGTGCCGCTCCACAGGCGCAGCTCGGCGCAGGTCGGGGTCTTGCCGTTGAGCAGATCGACCAGCGTCTGGCCGGTGTCGCGACTGCGGTTGACCACGGTGATGTGGCTGGCGCCGGCCAGGGCGAGTTCCACACTAACCGCGCGCGCCGCGCCTCCCGCGCCGAAAATCATGACGGATTTGCCACGCGGATCGACGACCTCGCGCATGGCCTGGACAAAGCCCTTGCCGTCGGTGTTTTCGCCGATGAAGGCCTCGCCACGCCTGACAATGGTATTGACCGCGCCGATGATTTCGGCCGACGGGCCGAGCCCGTCGAGATGCCCGATGACCGCGACCTTGTGCGGAATCGAGCAGTTGAAGCCGGCCCAGCCCATGGCCTTGGCGCCCCGCACGGCATCGCCGAGGAACTGCGGCGCCACCTCGCAGTTGATGTAGCGCCAGTCGAGTCCGTGATGGCGATAGGCGGCCTCGACCATCGCCACCGTCGGATTCTCGGCGGCCGGCATCGCGAACGATCCGGTCAGCGTGCTCAGGAAGTTTGGCTCCATGGTGTACTCCCACAACGGTCTATCGATTGATGGATTGATTCGGCCACGGCCGACTAATTCACGATGAATGAATTATTAATCCAAGGCAAGCCTTCGACGCGCACGCCAGGGCGTGCGAACAGCGCGGTAGGGGACTGGAATGGGCTACCGGGGGCGGGACGCTTCGGGCGTCAGCCGGCCCCGGCGGAGGCGAAGGCCTGCAGGTCGAGCAGGAAACGGGCCGACAGCGGCAGGCTCGCCGCGCCGAGCGAGCGGGCATGGGCACCGATCGTGCCCGCCTCGATCAGCGGCAGGCGGATGCCGCTGGCCGGGATTTCCGCCAGATGGGCCTGCACCCTCTCCACCAGCAAGGTCCGGATGCGGACGGGCATCCAGCCATCGACGAGGCAGGCCTCGAAGTCGTAGACCGCTGCCGCCGCCGCGGACGCGGCGGCGATCGCGCGCGCCGCCTCGTCGGCCCAGGCCTCGACCAGGGCCTGCGGGAAATGCCATTCCGAGGGTGTGTCCCACAGCCGGTCGGCCACCTCGTCCGCGGCGCCCAGCGTCCGCTCCAGCACCGACAGCGAGGCGATGTCGAGCAGCACGGCCTGTCCGCCCCGCCCGTCCGGCACCAGCATGGAGCCGATCGCCCCGGCATTGCCGGTTCGCCCGGGCACCAGACTGCCGTTCAGGACGATCCCGCCACCGATGAAATACCCGACATAGAAATACAGGAAGTCCCGCGGCGTGCGCCCGTGCCCGAAGAGCAGCTCCGCGCCGCAGGCGGCCGTGGCGTCGTTCTGCACGTAGACCGGAAAGCCGGTCGCCGCGCCGATCTCGGCGCCGATATTGCGCTCGCGCCAGCCGATCAGCGCTTCCTCCGGAACGCCCAGGGTGCGCCACCAGTCCCAGATCTGGAACGGCATGGCGATCCCCAGTCCGGCGATCCGGGCGCGCTCTTCGGCGCCGATCTGGCTGAGAATGTCGGCGACCGCGGAGTTCGCGAAACGCACCACCGCGTCGGGCGTCGGGTAGTGATGGCGTTCGGTCACCCGCGAGCGGATGCCGCCGAGGAAGTCCACCAGCACCAGGTCGAGGCTGCGATGGCCGACCTTCAGGCCGAGGCTGAACGCCCCCTCCCGCGCCAGCCCGAGCGGCACCGACGGCTGGCCGATCCGGCCGCGCAGCGGCTGGCCGCGACAGATCAGCCCATCGTCCTCCAGCGCGCGCATGATCACGGAAACCGTCTGCGCCGAGAGCCCGGTCAGCCGGGTGAGCTCGGCCTTGGTCATCTCGCCACGGCTGCGCAGCAGCGACAGCACCAGGCGTTCGTTGTGCGCCCGCACGCCGCGCAGATTCGAGCCGCGCAGGCCGCCCACGCCATCATGCCCCACCCCTTCGGGAACGATCGTCATGCCGTTCAATCTGCGCGCCTCCTCCAGCTTCGCGGAAAGTGCCGACTCGACCTCGATGCTTCCCGGCCAAGCGCCTGACTGCGCAAAACAGCAGCAATCCCGTGGTAGTTCAAAACGCCCCCTCCAGATTCATGCGCCCCATGGCGAGGTCGCGGCGCCCGCGAAGACGACCGCCTGATTGGCCGTTCCCCTGACGAAATGGGCGTATTTCACCAGATCGGGAAGCCTTTTTCAGGAAATCTTCAGAAACCCAGCCCATGGCCCACTGATCCAGAACTCTCGGCAAATATGAAAAAATCATTGACATGAATCGTTTCAGCAAGCATTTTTCCCAGCAATCCGATAGCCATCCACCGGATATTTCCTGTCCAGGGAAGGGGCGGACAACGGCACTTCAACACAATAATTCACAAGAATTGAATTTCTGGAGACGCAGACATGCCGACACGTCGAGAATTCGTACACCGGGACAAGCTCCTGCCCTTCATCCTGCTGGTCTGCTGCTTCGCCGCCTGGGGCGTGGTCGGGACCATGACCGACCCGCTCGTGCAGGTCTTCAGCACGGTCTTCAGCATGAGTACCCTGCAGGCCTCGCTGGTCCAGTTCGCCTACTACGGGGCGTATTTCCTGCTGGCCCTGCCGGCCGCCTTCATCAACCAACGCTACTCCTACAAGACCGGCGTGCTGGTCGGCCTGGGCCTGGCCATCTGCGGAGCGCTGCTCTTCTACCCCGCCAGCCTGGCGATGACCTACGGCCTGTTCCTGCTGGCGCTGTTCACCTTGGCCGGCGGGCTGGCGATCCTGGAAACCTCGGCGAACCCCTTCGTCATCTCGATGGGGCCCGAAGGCAACGCGACCCGCCGGCTGAACCTCGCGCAGGCCTTCAACCCGGTCGGGACCAACATCGGCGTCCTGCTCGCGGCCACCCTGATCCTGCCGAACCTGCACTCCGCCAGCTCCGCCGAGCGGGCGGCAATGAGCCAGGCGGACCTGCTCGCCATCCGCTCCAGCGAACTGCAGGCGGTCATGCTGCCCTACGTCGGCTTCGCCTTCGTCCTGCTGGCGATCTGGATCGGCATCGCCCTGACCCGCATGCCGGCCCAGGAGAAAGCGAAGGAAGCGGTAGAACCGCTCAACGGCGGGTTCGCCGCCACCTTCCGGCGGCTGATGCGCAACGCGCATTACCGCTGGGGCGTCGTGGCGCTGTTCTTCTACATCGCGGCGCAGACCTGCACCTGGACCTTCACCATCCAGTACGCGCAGCAGGCCACCGGCGCCAGCCACACCGAGGCCGGCTACTACCTGCAATACAGCATGATCGTCTTCCTCGTCGCGCGCTTCGTGGCGACCTGGGCGATGGGCTATGTCCGCCCCTCCATGCTGCTGGCGCTGCTCGGGGCCGCGGCCACGGGTCTGAGCTTCTATGCCGCCCTCAACCCCGACCTTTCCGGCGTCTGGGCGCTGGTGGCGGTTTCCGCCTGCCTCTCGCTGATGTTCCCGACCATCTACGGCATCGCGCTGATGGGACTGGGCGAGGATGCGAAGTTCGCCGCGGGCGGGCTGGTCATGACGCTGCTGGGCGGCGCGCTGATGCCGATGGTCCAGGGCGCGGCGATCGACGCCTTCGGTGCGGCGACCTCCTTCATGGTGACGGGAGCCTGCTTCCTGCCGGTCGTGGCCTACGGCCTGTTCCACCTGAGCACCTCGTCGGCCGGCCTGTTCGACTTCCGCTCCACCGCCCGCAAGGTGACCAAAACCGCCTGAATACGGCACCCGGAAACGAACAGCGGCGCCCTGGGCGCCGCTGTTCGTTTCGGAGCCGCGAACCGGCCGGCTGCGCCTCTGCCGACGCAACAGGTACAGGTTGCCGACGCGCCTGTAGTGCCGGAAGGCGCAATCGTCCCGGGCGCTAACGACGGCCGACTCAGGAAACGAAGATCTTGCCTGGATTCATCAACCCCTTGGGATCGAGAAGCTGCTTGATGGATTTCATCAGGCTCAGCTCCAGCGCATCCTTGTAGAGCGCTGCAGCATGATGCTTGGATTGTCCCAGTCCATGTTCGGCACTGATGCTGCCATTGAAGGCCGCCACCACTTCATAGACGGCGTGCATGATGGCTTCGGCGCAGGCCTTGAACGAGGCATCCTCGGCACCGACCGGCTTGCTGATGTTGTAATGCAGGTTGCCGTCGCCGACATGGCCGTAACAGACGATGCGGACACCGGGAAACCCCTCCTGCAGGGCCGCATCGGCCCGTTCGATGAAGGCGGGGATGCTGCTGACCGGAACGCTGATGTCGTGCTTGAGGCTCGGCCCCTCATGGTTCTGCGCCTCGGAAATGCCCTCGCGCAGATGCCACAGCGCGGCTACCCGGGCCTCGCTGGTGGCGATCGCCGCATCCAGCACCAGCCCCTGCTCGAAAGCCTCGCCGAGCGCGGTTTCCAGGATATCGCCCAGGGCGGCATCGGGCAGGGTGTCGCCGAGCTCGATCAAGACGTACCAGGGATGGGTCTGCGCGAAAGGGTCCGTACAGCCGGCGACGTGCCGCAGCACGAACTCGACGCTTTGCCGGGACATCATCTCGAAGCCGGTCAAGCGGTCGCCGCCCAGGTCGCGCATGATGCCGATCAGCGCCAGTGCGGCCTCCGTAGACGGCAGCGCGACCCAGGCGGTGGCCTGGCTGCGCAACGCCGGGAACAGCTTGAGCACGGCCGCGGTGATGACGCCGAGCGTGCCCTCGGAGCCGATGAACAGGTGCTTGAGGTCGTAACCGGTATTGTCCTTGCGCAGGCTGCGCAAGCCGTTCCAGACGGTGCCGTCCGGCAGGACCACTTCCAGCCCCAGAACCAGGTCGCGCATGTTGCCGTAGCGCAGGACCGCCGTGCCGCCGGCATTGGTCGCAAGATTCCCTCCTACCGTGCAGCTGCCTTCGGCGCCCAGCGACAGGGGGAACAGGCGCCCGGCCTCGGCAGCGGCCTCCTGCAGCCGCTGCAGGACGACGCCCGCCTCGACGGTGACGGTCGCGTTGGCCGGATCCACTTCACGGATGCGGGCCATGCGGGTCAGCGACAGCACCACCTGCCTGCCGGAATCGTCCGGCATGGAACCGCCGCACAGACCGGTATTGCCGCCTTGCGGGACCAGGGAAACCTCCGCCGCATGGCACAGCCGGACGACCGCAGCGACCTCCTCGGTCGTGGCGGGCCGCACGACCAGGGCAGCCTTGCCGCGAAAGGCATTGCGCCAGTCGGTCAGATAACTGCGCATCTGTTCGCCGTCTTCGAGCAGCCCCCCTGCGCCGACTATGTCTCTTATTTTTTCAATGAAATCAGGCGGTAGATTCTTGTCCATGTTGTTCTCTCGAGCGGATGGAAAAACGGGTGGTCACCGGCGAGCCGCCGGTCATTTCCTTCCTGGTGCATCCCTCGAGGCGGCAAGGCCTTCGCCCTCTTCCGCTCCCGCGGAGCACCATAAAAAAGGCGCACTCGTGGTGCGCCCTACTGCAAGAACCAGAAAATGTGCGAGGGTCGCGCCGCGCCGCTTGTGGCAGCGCCGCGCCTTATGGCGCCGCCGCCCAAAGCGGCGCCATAACCGGCAGGGAGAGGCGTCAGACCGGGGTCAGCAGCTCTCCCTTGTCGATGAACGCCTGCAGGTTGGCGATGACCAGCTCCTCCATCTGCAGGCGGGTTTCCTCGGTGCCGCTGCCGACGTGCGGCAGCAGCACCACGTTGGGCATGTCCAGCAGCGCCGCCGGCACCTGCGGCTCGCGCTCGAAGACGTCGAGGGCGGCGGCGCCGAGCCGGCCTTCGGCGAGCGCGGCGACCAGCGCCGCCTCGTCGACCACCGAGCCGCGCGCCACGTTGACCAAGAGGCCCTTCGGACCCAGCGCCGCGAGCACTTCGGCATTCACCAGATGATGGGTCGAAGGTCCCCCCGGGCAGGTCAGCACCAGGAAGTCGGCCCACTGCGCCAGCTCCACCAGGGAAGCCGCGTAGCCGTAGGGGCAGCCGGCCAGCGGCCGGCGGTTGTGGTAGCGCACCTGCATGTCGAAGCCGCTGGAGCGCCGCGCCAGCGCCTGGCCGATGCGGCCCAGGCCGACGATGCCCAGGCGCTTGCCGCTGACCCGGGTGGCCAGCGGGAAGTTGCCGACCCGCCAGTTGCCGGCGCGAACGAAGCGGTCGGCCTCGGCGATCCGCCGCGCGCCGTCGATCAGAAGACCCATGGCCAGGTCGGCGACGCACTCGTTGAGCACGTCCGGCGTGTTGCTGAGCGGGATGCCGCGCCGGCGCACCGGCTCCAGCGGGATCGCGTCGTAGCCGACGCCGAAGCTGCAGATGGCGCGCAGGTTGGGCAACGCCGCGAGCATCGCCGCCGTGCAGCCGAAGCGCGCCGAGGTGACCAGCACCTCGAACTCGGCGCCGCGCTCGGCGAGGAAGGCCGGGCCGTTGGTCTGCTTCCAGTACGGCTCGGCGCCGTATTCCTCGGCCATGCGCCGGTTGAAGCGCTCGCTCAGGGCGCCGACCTGCAGCACTTTCAGTCCCTTCATCGAAAATTCCTCAGCTGGGTTCGGGAGACGGGCCTCAGGTTACCGGCGCCGGATTGAACAGCACCAGATCGTTGTGCAGGCGATGGCGCTCGGCCCAGGTCCGCTGGCGGCCGCTGGCCACGTCGAGGTAGAGCTGGAAGATCTCCCAGCCCAGCTCCTCCAGCGACAGCCGTCCCGAGGTCACCTGCCCGGCGTCCACGTCGATCAGGTCCGGCCAGCGCTCGGCCAGCTCGGTGCGGGTGGCCACCTTGATCACCGGCACCATCGCCAGGCCGTAGGGGGTACCGCGGCCGGTGGTGAAGATGTGCAGGTTCATCCCGGCGGCCAGCTGCAGGGTGCCGCAGATGAAGTCGCTGGCCGGAGTGGCGCAGAACTGCAGGCCCCTGCCCCTGACCTTCTCGCCCGGCGCGACCACGCCGACGATGGGGCTGGAGCCGGACTTGGCGATC
Organism: Azotobacter chroococcum; assembly: GCF_004339665.1. Taxonomy (GTDB): domain Bacteria; phylum Pseudomonadota; class Gammaproteobacteria; order Pseudomonadales; family Pseudomonadaceae; genus Azotobacter; species Azotobacter chroococcum. The sequence continues at coordinate 208,228 of NZ_SMMU01000004.1, read as the reverse complement.
GAGCCCATGGCCTTCTCGACGATGTTGTTCAGCCCGCCCTTCTTGTTGCCGGGGGTGGTGTTGGCGCTGCGGTCGGCCATCCCCCGCTCCAGGTAGCGGTCGTACCAGTCCATCTCGCGGATCAGCGCATCGGCCACTTCCGGGGTCGCGGCGCGCGGGGTGAGCAGGTGGATGCCGTCGCGCACCTCGGTGTTCTCCGAGAACATCACGGTGGCGCCGGCGCGCACCAGGAGGTCCGCAGCGACGCCCAGCGCCGGGTTGGCGGTGATCCCGGAGAAGGCGTCGCTGCCGCCGCACTGCATGCCGACCACCAGCTCGGAGGCCGAACAGGTCTCGCGGCGCCGCGCGTCGAGCACCTTGAGACGCGCCTCGATCAGGCCGAGGATCTGCTCGACCATCCCGGCGAAGCCGTTGCCCGACTCCTGCAGGCGGTACAGCCACTGCTGCTCGCTCATCCCGCTGGTCAGCGCATCGCCCGGCATCAGCTGGACCGGCTGCAGCTTTTCGCAGCCCAGGCCGATGACCAGCGCCTGGCCGCCGAGGTTGGGGTTGCGGGCAAGGTTGAACAGGGTGCGGATCGGGATCACCGCGTCCGGCGCGTTGATCGCCACACCACAGCCGTAGCTGTGGGTCAGGGCGATCACGTCGTCGACGTTGGGGTATTTCGGCAGCAGCTCCTTGCGCGCCCGCTCGACGCAGTGCTCGAGCACCCCGGCCACGCACTGCACGGTGGTGCTGACGCCGAGCAGGTTGCGCGTGCCGACGCTGCCGTCGGGGTTGCGGAAGCCCTCGAAGGTGTAGCCCTCCAGAGGCTCGACCGGCGCGGCGGCCTGGGTCGCCCGCGGCAGGTTGTCGAGCGCCGGCGGCTCCGGCATGCGCAGGTGCGTCTCGGTCACCCAGCTGCCGCGGGGAATCGGCTGCAGGGCGTAGCCGATGACCTGGCCGTAGCGCACCACCTCGGCCCCTTCGGCGAGGTCCGCCAGCGCCACCTTGTGGCTCTGCGGGATGTGCTCGATGGCCGTGAGACCGTCGGTGAAGCGGCTGCCGGCTGCCACGCCCTGGTCGTTGACCACCACGCCGACGTTGTCGTCCGCATGCAGGCGGATGTAGCGCGGCGAATCCTGATGTTCGATCAACATGACACTACCCTCGTACGGATTTCAGGCGGACGCCGCGCTGCCCTGGGGACCGAGCGGACTGGCCGGGGCCTCTTCGTTGCGGGCGGAGCCGCCCTGGGTCGGACCGTCCTTGAGTTCGACGCGCTGGATGCGGCCGACGATCACCAGGTAGCTGAACACCGCCACCAGCGCGTTGGCGCCGACGTACACCAGCGCCCACTTGAACGAGCCGGTGGCGCTGATGATGTAGCCGATGACGATCGGCGTGGTGATCGAGGCGATGTTGCCGAAGGTGTTGAACAGGCCGCCCGACAGGCCGGCGATCTGCTTCGGCGAGGTGTCCGCCACCACCGCCCAGCCCAGCGCGCCGAGGCCTTTGCCGAAGAAGGCCAGGGTCATGAAGCCGACCACCATCCACTCCGCCTGGACATAGTTGCAGAACACCATGCTGGTGGAGAGCAGCAGGCCGGTGACGATCGGCAGCTTGCGCGCCAGGGTCAGCGAATGGCCGCGGCGCAGCAGCCAGTCGGAGAGCACCCCGCCGAGCAGACCGCCGATGAAGCCGAAAATGGCCGGCAGCGAGGCGATGAAACCGGCCTTCAGGATCGACATGCCACGCTCCTGCACCAGGTACACCGGGAACCAGGTGAGGAAGAAATAGGTGATGCCGGTGATGCAGTACTGGCCGAGGTAGACGCCGACCAGCATGCGGTTGGTCAGCAACTGGCGGATGTAGTCCCAGCGCATCCCCTGCCCGCCCGACTTGCGGGCATTGTCCATGTCGACCAGGCCGCCGTTCTGTTCGATGTGCTCCAGCTCGGCGCGGTTGATGCGCGGGTGTTCCTTGGGGTTGTAGATGGTCTTCAGCCAGATCCCGGAGAAGACGATGCCAAGCACGCCCATCATGACGAACACGTGCTCCCAGCCGAACTTGTGGACGATCCAGCCCATTAGCGGAGCGAACAGTGCGGTGGCGAAATACTGTGCGGAGTTGAACACCGCCGAGGCCGTGCCGCGCTCGGCGGTGGGGAACCAGGCGGCGACGATGCGCGCGTTGCCGGGGAACGACGGCGCCTCGGCGAAGCCGACCAGAAAGCGCAGCATGAACATGGTGGTCACCGCCCAGGCCACCGGCATGCCGCCGACGAAGCCCTGCAGCAGGGTGAACAGCGACCAGGTGAAGATGCTCACCGCATAGACGCGCTTGGAGCCGAAGCGGTCGAGCAGCCAGCCGCCGGGGATCTGCCCCAGAACGTAGGCCCAGCCGAAGGCGGAGAAGATGTAGCCGAGGGTCACGGCGTCGAAGCCGAGATCCTTCTGCATGCTGGATCCGGCGATGGAAATGGTGGCGCGGTCGGCATAGTTGATCGTCGTCACCAGGAACAGCATCAGCAGGATCAGGTAACGCACGCGGGTTTGCTTGATGGCTTGCATGGCGTTGGGTTCCACGAATTGTTTGTTGTTGTGTGGACGGCCGGGCGAAGCGGCACCCCCGGAGACGAAGCCGCTCCGGGGGCGCGCTGGGCTTACTGCGGGCCGAGCTTCCTGATCAGCGCGGCGAGGCGCTCGTACTCGTCGGGCAGCAGGTCGGTCAGCGGCGCGCGCACCGGGCCTGCGTCGTGGCCGACGATCTTCGCCCCGGCCTTGACCATGCTCACCGCGTAACCGGCGCGGCGGTTGCGGATCTCCAGCAGCGGCAGGAAGAAGTCGTCGATGATCTTGCCGACGGTGACGTGATCGTCGGCGGCGATCGCCTTGTAGAACTCCATCGCAGTGCGCGGGATGAAGTTGAACACCGCCGAGGAGTAGACCGGCACGCCGAGGGCCTTGTAGGCCGCGGCGAAGACTTCGGCGGTCGGCAGGCCGCCCAGATAGGTGAAGCGCTCGCCCAGGCGGCGGCGCACCGAGACCATCAGCTCGATGTCGCCCAGGCCGTCCTTGTAGCCGATCAGGTTCGGGCAGCGCTCGGCGAGCTGCTCCAGCAGGCTCGGGGTCAGCCGGCAGACGTTGCGGTTGTAGACCACCACGCCGATCTTCACCGACTTGCAGATCGCCTCGACGTGGGCGGCGACGCCCTCCTGGCTGGCTTCGGTCAGATAGTGCGGGAGGATCAGCAGGCCCTTGGCGCCCAGGCGCTCGGCCTCCTGAGCCATGTGGATGGCCTGGCGGGTCGGGCCGCCGACGCCGGCGAGGATCGGCACGCTGCCGGCGCAGGTGTCGACCGCGGTCTTGATGATCTGCGGGTACTCATGGATGTCCAGCGAGAAGAACTCGCCGGTGCCGCCGGCGGCGAACAGCGCACTGGCGCCGTAGGGGGCCAGCCACTCCAGGCGGCGGGCGTAGGACTCGGCGTTGAAGTTGCCGGCGGCGTCGAAATCGGTGACCGGGAAGGACAGCAGCCCGGAGGAGAGGATGGACTTGAGTTCTTGTGGAGTCATTGGTCGAGCACCCTGCGTGGTGAGGTGGAAGTCACCGGTCGGCGACCGGGCTTGGAAATAAGTTATCGTATGACTTCCGTAAAAACTAGCCCCTCTCCGTGCCTTTTCCAGCGTATCCAGCGCCTGGCAACGCCTCCCGAAAAACGGATAAATCACTATTTATTGATAAATTTATTTATAAATCATTAGCTTATTGAGTATCTGCGGCTATTTTCCGGAACAACCCAGCCTCTCGAACCCGACAAGCAGTCATCATATCTTTTCATAAGAGATGCCGTGAGCGCGCCGGCCATGTCTATCAGACCGGGGGCGGGCTCGCGCGGCACTGCAGGTCGTCGCCAAGGATTTCCGCCATGCGCAGCGGGAAAGCCGCTGCCGAAGCGGCCGGCGGCCAGGTGCGGAAATATGTCATCGCATGATGAGGAAGGCTTTCACTCGCCTCGCCGGTTTCCGTCCGGGCGCTCGGCGATGGAACCGGGGAAAGCCCGAACGACCGTTGAGCGCCGCCAAGCACCGCAAGAGCGGACAAGAAAAGGCCTTGCGGCTGACGGCCCCGCCATCGCGCTCAGCCGATCTGGCGCGGCCCAACGCGCAGGCGCCCAGACCGAGGGCCTCGCCGAAGCCATACAACAAGCGGAGGATGGCGAAGGACGCCGCCCGGCACGGGCCGCGATCCGGGCGCCGGAACGCGGATCAGACCGGCGTGGTGGAGCCGGCCTGCCGGGACTCGGCCTCTTCGTGGGCCTGGCGCAGGCGTTCGCGGCTGTTGGTCAGGTGCAGGCGCATGGCGGCGCGGGCCGCGTCGGCGTCCTGGCGGGCGATGGCCTCGTAGATCTCCTCGTGCTCGCGCCTCAGCCGCGCGTGGTACTGCTGCTGGTCGGCATGGGCGATGTGCGCCGAGTCCAGGCGGGTGCGCGGAATGATGCTGGTGCCGAAGTGGGTCATGATGTCGGTGAAATAGCGATTGCCGGTGGCCAGGGCGATCTGCAGGTGGAACTGAAAGTCGCTGGCGACCGCATCGCTGGCCTGGCTGGCACGGTTGAAGGTGTCCAGCGCCGCGCGCATGGCAGCCAACTGCTCGGCGCTGCGCCGGCGCGCGGCCAGGCCGGCGCATTCCACCTCGAGGCTGACGCGCAGCTCGAGGATGGCCATCACGTCGCGCAGGGTGACGATGGTCGCCGGGTCGATGCGAAAGCCGCTGGGGCTCGATGTGTCCAGCACGAAGGTGCCGATGCCGTGGCGGGTCTCGACCGTGCCGGAGGCCTGCAGGCGCGAGATGGCCTCGCGCACCACGGTGCGGCTGACCCCGTGGGCCTCCATGATTTCCGACTCGGTGGGCAACTTCTCGCCGCGCTTGATCTGTCCCTCGCGGATCTGCCGGGTCAGCTCGGCCACCAGGTCCTGGGCAAGGCTGCGGCTCTTGCGCCGCGGGCGCGGCAATGTGCTGTCGTTGCTCATCTCGATGCTCGGTATCGGTTGCGGTCCGGGAGCCCATCATACCCCTCGCCGTTGTACGACAACAGCGGCGATTGTCGGAGCGGACATTCCGCCCGTGATGCCCGTCAAGACTTGGGCAGCCGTGCCTTCGGGCGCAGGCCCCCACCGCCTAGACTGGGCCGCTCCGCCCGCCGCCGCCCCCGGGCCGCGGCGGCGATCGTCCACTACCGAGCAAGGATGCCTCGATGCCCCGCCGGATCGCCCTTTCCGTTGTCTGCCTGTTCGCCCTCCCCGCCCTCGCTGGGCCCTGCCCCGACTGGCCGGACTCCCGCGCCGGCACCGAGCTGGCGGCGCTTACCGAGCGCCTGCGCCAGTGGGACGATGCCTACCACCGTGACGGCCGCAGCCCGGTGGCGGACGAGCTCTACGACCAGGCCCGCGCCCGCCTTGCCCTCTGGCGCCAGTGCTTCCCCGCACAGGCCGGCGCATCGCCCGAACCGCTCGCCGGCAGCGCCGGTCCTCTGCCCCACCCGCTGCCGCACACCGGCCTCGCCAAGCTCGACGAGGCGGCCGTGCGGGACTGGATGGCCAGCCGCGAGGACCTCTGGATCCAGCCCAAGGTCGACGGCGTGGCGGTCAGCCTGGAATACCGGGACGGCCGCCTGCAGCGCGCCATCAGCCGTGGCGACGGCCGGCATGGCCAGGACTGGACCGCCCACGCGAAACGCCTGCCCGCCGTGCCGCAGGACATCGCGGAGCGGCGCCGGCTGATCCTGCAGGGCGAGCTCTACTGGCGGCAGACCGGCCACGTGCAGGCCGCGGCCGGCGGCCGGGGCGCGCGAAGCCGGGTCGCCGGCCTGCTGGCGCGCCAGACGCTGGACGACACGGAGGCCGCCGGGATCGGCCTGTTCGTCTGGGACTGGCCGAACGGCCCGGCGGAAATGACCGAGCGGCTGGAGAAGCTGGAGCGGCTCGGCTTCGCCGACGCGCGCCGCTACAGCCAGCCGGTGACGGACTTCGCCGCGGCGCGGCAGTGGCGCGAGCGCTGGTATCGCGCGCCGCTGCCCTTCGCCAGCGACGGCGTGGTGCTGCGCCAGGGCCGGCGTCCGCCGGGCGAGCGCTGGCAGGCCGAGCCGCCGCACTGGGCGGTGGCCTGGAAATACCCGTTCGCCCAGGCGCTGGCCGAGGTGCGGGCGGTGCGCTTTCGCATCGGCCGCAGCGGGCGCATCACCCCGGTCGTGGAGCTGCAGCCGGTGCGCCTGGACGACCGGCAGATCCGCCGGGTCGCCCTCGGCTCGCTGCGCCGCTGGCAGGAACTGGACATCCGTCCCGGCGACCAGCTGGCGATCCGCCTGGCCGGGCTGAGCATTCCGCAGGTCGACAGCGTGGTCTGGCGCGCCGCCGAACGCCCGGCGCTGGCGGCGCCCGATCCGGCCGCCCATCACGCGCTGAGCTGCTGGCGGCCGACGGCGGGCTGCGAGGAGCAGTTCCTCGCCCGTCTCGACTGGCTGGGCGGCCGGCACGGCCTGGCCCTCGGCGGAATCGGCCGCGGCACCTGGGAAGCCCTGCTGGAGAATCGCCAGCTCGACGACCTGCTCGGCTGGCTGGAGCTGGACGAGGCGCGACTGGCCGATCTGCCCGGCTTCGGCGAGCGCAGCGCCGGCCTGCTGGCCGAGCGTTTCCGCACGGCGCGGCAACGGCCCTTCCCCGTCTGGCTGAAGGCCCTCGGCCTGCCGCCGGCCGGCGGGGCGACGCTGCCGTCCGCCTGGGACGCGCTGGCCGGGCGCAGCCTGGAGCAGTGGCAGCGCGAGCCGGGCGTCGGTCCCGGCCGCGCCCGCCGGCTGCAGGCCTTCTTCGGCCATCCCGAGGTGCAGGCGCTGCGGCAGCGGCTGCAGGCGGCGGGTGTCGAGGGCTTCTAGATCGATGCGCTGGAAAACGCTGCGCGGTTTTCCAGCCTACGATGTCGGGCCGAGCCGCAGGGTGGATAACGGCACAGCCTTATCCACCGGGCACGTTTTCCCCAGGCACCCTCAGTAGGCGCGGAACTCCCGGTGACAGGCCTCGCAGGCATCCTCCACGCGCTGCACGTGCGGCGCCAGGGCCTTGGGCTCCAGCGGCCGGACCGCGGTCGCCGCGACCAGCGCCGCGGTGCTCTGCTCCAGGTCGCCGGCCAGCTGGCGGAAGCGCTCCTGGCGCTGCCAGACCTCGTCGCGGGCGCTGCTGTCCTCTTCCCTGACCTGCGGGAAGTGCTGCCAGGGCTGGTGCGACAGCTCGTCGAGACGCGCCGCACCGGCGGCGAAGCGCTGCTCGTCGAAGCCCAGCCGGCCGCGCAGCATGCCGCCGAGGTCCTCGCTGGTCTTGAGCATCTGCTTGAAGAGCGCCTGGCGCTTGCCGAGCGGCGAGTCGGGATCGACGCCATTGCAGGCGACCAGGGCCAGGGCGACCACGCCCAGCAGAATCGGCTTGAAAGTCATGACTCGTTCGGGGGTTGCTGGCAAAGGGCAGCGATTATCCCCCGCCGCGCCGACCATTGCCATGACCCGCGCCCCCTTGGGGTTTGCCGGCGCAGGCGGCTATAATCGGACGGACTTTTCGCGGCCGACTCCGCTTCGGCCGTTCCCGCCACCCTTCCGAGGGGCGCTGCAGCAGGCCGGCCATCGGCTTGTCAGGCTCGGAAGGGGCGTTTTCCGAACGCATCAACGGCGCCCATTCGCACATTACGAATGGAGACTCTGCATGAGCGCTGTCATGACGCCTGCCGCTTTCACCGACTACAAGGTCGCCGACATTGCCCTGGCCGACTGGGGCCGCAAGGAAATCATCATCGCCGAATCCGAAATGCCGGCGCTGATGGGCCTGCGTCGCAAGTATGCCGCCGAGCAGCCGCTGAAAGGCGCGAAGATCCTCGGCTGCATCCACATGACCATCCAGACCGCGGTGCTGATCGAGACCCTGATCGCCCTGGGGGCGGAAGTGCGCTGGTCGAGCTGCAACATTTTCTCCACCCAGGACCAGGCCGCCGCCGCCATCGCCGCCGCCGGCATCCCGGTGTTCGCCTGGAAGGGCGAAACGGAAGAAGAGTACGAGTGGTGCATCGAGCAGACCCTCCTCAAGGACGGCCAGCCGTGGGACGCCAACATGGTGCTCGACGACGGCGGCGACCTGACCGCCATCCTGCACCAGAAGTATCCGCAGATGCTGGAGAAGATCCACGGCATCACCGAGGAGACCACCACCGGCGTGCACCGCCTGCTCGACATGCTCAAGGCCGGCACCCTCAAGGTCCCGGCGATCAACGTCAACGACTCGGTGACCAAGAGCAAGAACGACAACAAGTACGGCTGCCGCCACAGCCTGAGCGACGCCATCAAGCGCGGCACCGACCACCTGCTGTCCGGCAAGCAGGCGCTGGTGATCGGCTACGGCGACGTGGGCAAGGGCTCGGCGCAGTCGCTGCGCCAGGAAGGCATGATCGTCAAGGTCTCGGAAATCGACCCGATCTGCGCCATGCAGGCCTGCATGGACGGCTTCGAGGTGGTTTCCCCGTACCTCAATGGCGAGAACGACGGCAGCGAGGCCAGCATCGACCGCGCGCTGCTGGGCAGGATCGACCTGATCGTCACCACCACCGGCAACGTCGCCGTGTGCGACGCCAACATGCTGAAAGCGCTGAAGAAGCGCGCCGTGGTGTGCAATATCGGCCACTTCGACAGCGAGATCGACACCGCCTTCATGCGCCGTAACTGGGCCTGGGAAGAGGTCAAGCCGCAGGTGCACAAGATCCACCGCACCGGCGCCGGCGCCGGCAGCTTCGATCCGCACAACGACGACTACCTGATCCTGCTCGCCGAGGGCCGCCTGGTGAACCTGGGCAACGCCACCGGCCACCCGAGCCGGATCATGGACGGCTCCTTCGCCAACCAGGTGCTGGCGCAGATCCACCTGTACGGCGAGCGCTTCGCCGACCTGCCGGCGGCCGGGAAGGCCGCGCGCCTCTCCGTAGAGGTGCTGCCGAAGAAGCTCGACGAGGAAGTGGCGCTGGAGATGGTCAAGGGCTTCGGCGGCGTGATCACCCGCCTGACCGGCCAGCAGGCCGAGTACATCGGCGTCAACGTGGAAGGCCCGTTCAAGCCGGACAGCTATCGCTACTGATAGCGAGCGCCATGCTGTAGGAGCGGATTCATCCGCGACACTCTTGCTGCCGCACGGCAGGTCGCGAATGAATTCGCTCCTACAAGGGAGGCGCCGCCACCATGTAGGGTGGAAAACCCGCGCAGCGGTTTTCCACCACCGGTAGCACACGGTGGAAAAGGCCTGCGGCCGTTTTCCACCCTACGCCCAAGGAATCCGCAAATGTCCCAGGAACGCCGCTACAGCTTCGAGTTCTTCCCGACCAAGACCGAGGCCGGGCACGAAAAACTGATGACCGTGGCCCGCCAGCTGGCCGGCTACGACCCCGATTTCTTCTCCTGCACCTACGGCGCCGGCGGCTCGACCCGCGACCGTACCCTCAACACCGTGCTGCAGCTGGACGGCGAGGTGAAGGTGCCGACCGCACCGCACCTGTCCTGCGTCGGCGACAGCAAGGCCGAACTGCGCAGCCTGCTGAACACCTACCAGGACGCCGGCATCCGCCGCATCGTCGCCCTGCGCGGCGACCTGCCCTCGGGCATGGGCATGGCCAGCGGCGAGCTGCGCCACGCCAGCGACCTGGTCGCGTTCATCCGCGCGGAAACCGGCGAGCACTTTCACATCGAGGTCGCCGCCTACCCGGAGATGCACCCCCAGGCGCGCAACTTCGAGGACGACCTCCGCCACTTCGCCGCCAAGATGCAGGCCGGGGCGAACAGTGCGATCACCCAGTACTTCTTCAACGCCGACAGCTACTTCCACTTCGTCGAGCGCGTGCGCAAGCTCGGTGTGGAACAGCCGATCGTCCCGGGCATCATGCCGATCACCAACTACAGCAAGCTGGCGCGCTTCTCCGACGCCTGCGGCGCCGAACTGCCGCGCTGGGTGCGCAAGCAGCTGGAGGCCTACGGCGACGACCTGGAGAGCATCCAGGCCTTCGGCGAGCAGGTGGTGACCGAGATGTGCGAGAAACTCCTCGCCGGCGGCGCGCCGGGCCTGCACTTCTACACCCTGAACCAGGCCGAACCCAGCCTGGCGATCTGGAACAACCTCGGACTGCCGCGCTGAAGCGCCTGCCCGTCGCCGCACCGCGCGGCGGCGGGCACACTTCCCGAGCGCGCGGCTCTGATATACTCCCAGCTTCCGCCAGGCTTGCGCCCGGCTGCTCGGCCCACGCAGGCCCAGCAAGACCGGTCGGGGTCACGCCCTCTCGCGTGATTCGCGCCCGGCACGTTCGTACCTTCGGGCCCCGCCCTAACCAGACAGGATTTCCCATGTCCTTTGCTTCCCTCGGGCTCTCCGAGGCATTGGTCCGCGCCGTCGAGGCCGCCGGCTATGCCCAGCCCACTCCCGTGCAACAGCGGGCCATCCCCGCCGTGTTGCAGGGCCGCGATCTGATGGTTGCCGCCCAGACCGGCACCGGCAAGACCGGCGGCTTCGCCCTTCCCGTACTCGAACGACTGTTCCCCGGTGGCCACCCGGACAAGGAACACCGCCACGGTCCGCGCCAGGCCCGCGTGCTGGTGCTGACCCCGACCCGCGAACTGGCCGCCCAGGTGCACGACAGCTTCAAGCTCTATGCCCGCGACCTGAAACTGGTCAGCGCCTGCATCTTCGGCGGGGTCGGCATGAACCCGCAGGTCCAGGCCCTGTCCCGCGGCGTCGACGTGCTGGTGGCCTGTCCCGGACGCCTGCTCGACCTGGTCGGCCAGGGTAGCGTCGACCTCTCCCACGTGGAGATCCTGGTGCTCGACGAAGCCGACCGCATGCTCGACATGGGCTTCATCCACGACGTGAAGAAGGTCCTCGCCCGGCTTCCAGCGAAGCGGCAGAACCTGCTGTTCTCGGCGACCTTCTCCCAGGACATCATCAACCTCACCAACAAGCTGCTGCACGATCCCGAACGCATCGAGGTGACGCCGCCGAATACCACGGTGGAACGCATCGAGCAGCGCGCCTTCCGTCTGCCGGCCAGCCACAAGCGCGCCCTGCTCGCCCACCTGGTCACCCAGGGCGCCTGGGAGCAGGTGCTGGTGTTCACCCGCACCAAGCACGGCGCCAACCGTCTCGCCGAATACCTCGACAAGCACGGCCTGCCGGCTGCAGCGATCCACGGCAACAAGAGCCAGAACGCCCGCACCAAGGCCCTGGCCGACTTCAAGAGCGGTGCCATCCGCCTGCTGGTGGCCACCGACATCGCCGCCCGCGGCCTGGACATCGACCAGCTGCCCCATGTGGTCAACTTCGAACTGCCCAACGTCGAGGAGGACTACGTCCACCGCATCGGCCGCACCGGCCGCGCCGGGCGCAGCGGCGAGGCGATCTCGCTGGTCGCGCCGGACGAGGAGAAGCTGCTCAAGTCGATCGAGCGCATGACTCGCCAGAGCATCCCGCAGGGCGACTGGGCGGGCTTCGACATCAGCGCCGTCGAGGCGGAGAAGCCCGAGGTCCGCGAGCCGCACCCGCCGCGCAACGCCGGCAGCGCCGGTCGCAAGGACAAGGGCAAGGACAAGGGGCAGGAAAAACCCCGGGAGAAAACCCAGGAGAAGGCCCGCGGCAAGGAGCGGCCCCAGCAGGCCAGGGCCGGCGGCCAGCCGAACCGGCCGGCGCAGAAGGCCAAGGAACAACCCGCCCGCCAGGCGACGGTCCCCAGCCTGCCGCCGAATCGCGATCCCGAGGAGTTCCTCGACGACGAGGTCGACAACTTCGGCAACCGCGCCGACTACGTCAGCCCCTACCAGAACAAGCAGCAGCGCGGCCGCCGTCCCGGCGCGCCCGGCCAGACGGCCGGCGCCAACCGCGGCCAGGCTCAGAACCAGGGCCAGGGCCCGCGCCCTCCGAAGCGCCAGGGCCAGGGCCAGGGCTCCGGCCAGGGCCAGCCGCGCCGCGCTCCGGTACCAGCCTACCGCAGCGAGCAGCCCCGCGAGGAAGCGCCGCGCAAGCCGGAGCGGCAGCCGCTGATCCTGCACAAGGAGTCGAAGAGCGACCGCTTCCCCACCGCGGAACAACTCGACCAGCTGACGGAACGCCGCCCGCGCAGCGAGAAGCCGGCACTGCTGACGCGCAACCGCGAGGAGTGAGGCGCCGCCCTCCTCCGTTCACAAAAGAGCCGGCCTCGCCAGACCGTGGAAAACACGCTGCAGCGGCTTGAACAAACGCCCCGACGTGCTCGGGGCATTTGCTTTTGGGTCCTTGGCAGATCCTGAAAACGGGCAACGGCCCGGTTTTCATCCACTCTGTTCGCGTCGGCTTTTTTCGGTCGGCAAGCCACTCACGGCTCAATCGATGACGATGTTCTTCTTGACCGAGCAGGTGACCAGGCGGCCGTCGTCCGGCATCTTCAGGGACAGGGCATAGGCGCCCGGCTTGAGGGAGGACAGGTCGGCCTGGAACAGGAAACCGGACTTCAGGAAGCCGTCCTGTTTGAACGCGGCGGCCACGTCGGGGCGGTCGATCCTGTGGGGAGCTTCGAGGGAATAGGAAAAACTGCCTGAATCCTTCAGGAATACCTGAAGTGTTGCTGGAACCCTGTTGGTGGTGCTGTCCACCGCCCAACCACCGAACTCCACGACTCCCGCCTTGACGCGCACCAGCGGGTCCGTCTTGCCGTTGATCGCATCCAGCGAGCATTTGTCCGAAAGGACGGTGACGACGCGGGACGCGGAATCGTCCGGACCGCATCCGGCAATGACCGCCAGAACGGCGGCCGACGTCAGCGCGATGATGGTTTGTCGATGCAAGGCTCGCTCCTCGAAGGCCGCGGGCATTCTGCTGCAAACGCGCCGAGGGTGCCAGACCGGCCTTGCATGGGGAGAGCGCCTGCGCAATGCCGCTCCTCGCGAGCGAGCGGCATTGCGGCTGCGTGCCGGCTTTTGCGGGCGGTCGCCTACTGGCGCACACCCTCCACCGAGAGGATCAGTTCCACCTCCTGGGAGGCCGGGCCGAGATCCTTCTGGATGTCGAAGTCCTTCAGCTTCAGCTTGGTGCGGCCCTCGAAGCCGGCGCGGTAGCCGCCCCAGGGGTCCTTGCCCTCGCCGATGAACCTGGCGGCGATCACCACCGGCTTGGTCACGCCATTGAGGCTCAGGTTGCCGAGAATGTCGAAGCTGCCATTGCCGTTGGGCTTGACCTGGGTGGATTCGAAGGTCGCGGTCGGATGCTTGGCGACGTTGAGGAAATCCGGGCTGCGCAGGTGCTTGTCGCGCTCGGCATGGTTGGAGTCGACGCTGGCAGTCTTCAGGTTCACCTGAATCTTGCTCGTCTCGGGCTGGGCGGCGTCGAAGCTGAAGTGGCCATCGAAGTCGCGGAAGGTGCCGTACAGCCAGCTGTAGCCCAGGTGGCTGATCTTGAAGTTGACGAAGGCGTGCTGGCCTTCCTTGTCGATCAGGTAGTTGGCGGCCATGGCCTGGCCGGCGCCGAGCAGGGCAGAACCGAGCGCCAGGGCGGCGAGTGTCTTCTTGAGCATGGGATTCTCCTTGGTTAGCGGATGTCGCGGCCGAGCATGCGGGCCAGGGTCGCGTCACGGTCGATGAAATGGTGTTTCAGGGCAGCCAGGGCATGCACGACGGCGAGTCCGACCAGACCCCAGGCGAGCAGCTCGTGCACCTCGCCGGCGAGGTCTTCCTGGTTGGGCAGGCCACTGAGCAGCGCCGGCACCTCGAACCAGCCGAACACCGGGATCGGCCGGCCGTCGGCAGTGGAGATCAGGTAGCCGGAGATCATCAGCGCGAACAGGCCGAGGTAGAGCAAGGCGTGGCCGGCCCGGCTGCCCAGCCGGGTCAGCGGGCCGTGGCTGGGCAGGGCCGCCGGCGGCGGGCTGACCAGGCGCCAGGCGAGGCGCAGCAGCATGACCAGGAACAGCAGGATGCCGACGCTCTTGTGGATGTCCGGGGCGCTGCGGTACCAGGGGCTGTAGTAGTCCAGACCGCCCATCCACAGGCCCAGGCCGAACAGGCCGAAGACCGTCAGCGCCACCGCCCAATGCAGCAGGATGCTGACCAGGCCGAAACGGAGGGGGGAGTTGCGCCATTGCATGTGCGACATTCCTTGGCTTGGGGATGTGCACAGCCTAGCGGCTCATCTATCGATTTAAAGCGGAATTTTTCGCTTTAAAAGATCGAATCGTTCGATAGTCGAACGATTGTACCGGCGCGGCCATGGCGACCGCGCCGGTAGGCCCGTCAGCGGAACAGCTGAGTCAGCCGGGAGAAGAAGCCCTCCTTGCGCTCGCCCTCGGCCGGTGGCTCCGCCACGGGCGCAACCTTGGTCTGGGCGGCCGCCGGCTGGTCCAGGCGGGTGATCTGCGGCGCCGGCACCGGCCGCCCGGCGCGCAGCTCGCGCAACTGCTCGGCGGCGCGCTTGCCGCTGCGCAGGGCACCTTCCAGGGTCCCCGGATAGAGCGCATCGGTGTGCTCGCCGGCGAAGGCCACGCGCTCCAGCGGCTGCTCCCAGAGCCGCCAGTAGCGGCTGATCTGCCCCGGCCCGTAGGCCAGGTAGGCGCCGCCGAGGGCGCTGTCGCCGCTGTAGCGGCGGATCTCGTAGCCGGTGTAGGCGCCGCGGGCCTTGGGATAGTGCTCGTGCAGGCGGATCAGCAGCTGGTCGGCCACCTGGCGGTCGCCGAAGGCCTGCAGCAGGCGGGCGTTGTCGCCGGACAGGTTGACCAGCACGTTGGCGCCGCCCTTGGTCGCCGGCTCGATCCACAGCATGCCGAGGCCCTGGTTGCTGTAGATGTTGCCGCTCATGCGCGCCTTGCTCTCCCACACCGGCGTCTTGAACTTCAGCAGCAGCTGGTCGCGCCAGCCGTAGCTGGTGCCCTTCAGCGCACCGCGGTGGCGCTCCGGCAGCGCCGGGGTGAACTGGATCTGCCCCAGGGCCCGCAGCGGCACCGCCAGCACCAGGTAGTCGGCGCTGTAGCTGGCGCTCCCGGCCTTGATCGTCACCCCCGCGCGATCCTGGCTGATCGCCGATACCCGCACGCCGGTCTTGACCGTCTTCAGCTCCTTGGCCAGGGCCTGCGCCAGCACCGGGCTGCCACCGGGCAGGCGGGCGCTGCGCAGCTCGTCCGCGTCGACGCCGCGGTAGACTCGGCTCTGCTGGGCGAGGTAGAGCAGCGACAGGCGCGACGGCTCGTCGTAGTGCGAGCGGATGCGCTGGTTGACCAGTTGGCGGGCGGTGGTCGGCAGCTTCAGCTCGTCCAGCCAGCGCGCCGCATTGCCCTGGTCGAGGGCGAACAGCTTGCGGTCGGAGGCCGGATTGAGCGGGTCCTTGATGGAAGCCGCCAGTTCGTCGAGGGCCTGCTCGTAGCGCTTCAGGCCGTCGGCGACGGCCGGCTGCTTCTGCGCCAGCTCGGCGGCGCTGAAATAGCTGCCGTCGATCAGGTAGCCGGAGCCGCGCACCGCCTCGGGCGCCGGCTGGGTCTTCAGTTTGAAGTGCGTCAGGTAGGCATTGAGCAGCGGCTGGACCCTGGCGCTGCCGATCCACTCGCCGCCGGCCAGGCCGGAACGCCCGCCGGCGCTGCCGCGGGCCTCCAGCAGGGTGACCTGCCAGCCGTCGCGCTGCAGCTCCCAGGCCGCGGCCAGGCCGGCCAGGCCGCCGCCGACGACCAGCGCCGTCGGCTGTTTCTCCTTGCCCAGCGCCACCACGCTGAACAGCCCCATCCCGACCAATGCGGACACCCGCAGCCAGCTCCGGAACATCTTTTCGCCCCCGAATCAATGAGTTGTCGCACAGCCCGTGCACGCGGCGCGGAGCATACGCCAGCGCCCTGCCGGCAGCCAGCCATCGGCGACGCCAGGCAACAAAGCGCGGCGCAGCTCTGCTAGGCTCTCGCCGATCGTTTCCCGGAGAGCCCCATGAGCCTCAACGCCGACTGGATGCAGCGCGACCTCGCCGTGCTCTGGCATCCCTGCACCCAGATGAAGGACCACGAACGCCTGCCGCTGATCCCGATCCGCCGAGGCGAGGGCGTCTGGCTGGAGGACTTCGACGGCAAGCGCTACCTGGATGCGGTCAGCTCCTGGTGGGTCAACGTGTTCGGCCACGCCAATCCGCGGATCAACGCGCGGATCAAGGCACAGCTGGAAAGCCTGGAGCACGTGATGCTCGCCGGCTTCAGCCATCAGCCGGTGATCGAGCTGTCCGAGCGCCTGGTGGCCGTCACCCCGGCCGGGCTGGATCGCGTGTTCTACGCCGACAACGGCTCCTCGGGCATCGAGGTGGCGCTGAAGATGAGCTTCCACTACTGGCGCAACTGCGGCCGGGCGGAGAAGAAGCGCTTCGTCACCCTGACCAACAGCTACCACGGCGAGACGGTGGCGGCGATGTCGGTGGGCGACGTGGCGCTGTTCACCGACACCTACAAGCCGCTGTTGCTGGACACCCTCAAGGTGCCGAGCCCGGACTGCTACCTGCGCCCGGACGGGGTGAGCTGGGAGGAGCATTCGCGGACGATGTTCGCCCACATGGAGCAGACTCTCGCCGAGCATCACGGCGAGGTCGCCGCGGTGATCGTCGAGCCGCTGATCCAGGGCGCCGGCGGCATGCGCATGTACCACCCAGTGTACCTCAAGCTCCTGCGCGAGGCCTGCGACCGCTACGGCGTGCACCTGATCCACGACGAGATCGCCGTCGGCTTCGGCCGCACCGGCAGCATGTTCGCCTGCGAGCAGGCCGGCATCGCCCCGGATTTTCTGGTGCTGTCCAAGGCGCTCACCGGCGGCTACCTGCCGATGGCCGCGGTGCTCACCACCGATACCGTCTACCAGGCGTTCTACGCCGACTACGCCACCCTGCGCGCCTTCCTGCACTCGCACACCTACACCGGCAACCCGCTGGCCTGCGCCGCCGCCCTGGCGACCCTGGACATCTTCGAAGAGGACCAGGTCATCGAGCGCAACAAGCCGCTGGCCGCGCGCATGGCCCAGGCCACCGCGCATCTCGCCGATCACCCGCACGTCGCCGAGGTGCGCCAGACCGGCATGGCCTTGGCCATCGAGATGGTCGCCGACAAGGCGGGCAAGACCCCCTACCCCTGGCAGGAGCGCCGCGGCCTGGCCGTCTACCAGCATGCGCTGACGCGCGGCGCCCTGCTGCGCCCGCTGGGCAGCGTGGTGTACTTCCTGCCGCCCTACGTCATCACGCCGGACGAGATCGACTTTCTCGCCGAAGTGGCGACCGAGGGCATCGACCTCGCCACCCGCAGCGCGGTCAGCGTGGCCGTGCCAAGCGGCGCACCTGCCGAGTTCCGCGATCCCGGGTAGGGTACAACCCGCCGGGAATGGCAAAGGCCCGATCCGAAACGGCAGGTTGCAGCCGTACGGCCAGCGGTTAAGCTTGCGCTTTTTCCGCCTCTCGAAGCCTGCCCATGCGCCTGTCCCGTTTCTTCATCGACGCTCCCCTGTCCCTCGGCCGCCTTGAGCTGCCGGAAGCCCAGGCCCACTACATCGGCCGTGTGCTCAGGCTCGCCGCCGGCGATGCCGTGCAGCTGTTCGACGGCAGCGGCCGGGAATTCGTCGGCGAGCTGGTCGAGGTGGGCAAGAAGAGCGTGCAGGTCGAGCTGCGCGAACAGTTCGCCGGCCTGGCCGAATCGCCGCTGCGCATCCACCTCGGCCAGGGCCTGTCGCGCGGCGAGCGGATGGACTGGGCGATCCAGAAGGCCACCGAGCTGGGCGTGGCGCACATCACCCCGATCGTCAGCGAGCGCTGCGAGGTGCGTCTGAAGGACGAGCGCGCCGACAAGCGCCTGACTCACTGGCAGCAGATCGCCATCAGCGCCTGCGAGCAGTGCGGCCGCTCGGTGCTGCCGTCGATCCATCCGCCCATGCTGCTCGGCGACTGGCTGGCACGCACCGAGGCCGAGCTGAAACTGGTCCTGCATCCCTTCGCCGAACCCTTGACCCGCCATGCCCGGCCGGTCTCGCTGGCCTTTCTGATCGGCCCCGAGGGCGGCCTGTCCGAGGCGGAGGTGGCGGCGGCGCAACGCGCCAGCTACCAGGCCGCCCGCCTCGGCCCGCGGGTGCTGCGCACCGAGACC
Source organism: Azotobacter chroococcum (assembly GCF_004339665.1). Lineage (GTDB taxonomy): Bacteria > Pseudomonadota > Gammaproteobacteria > Pseudomonadales > Pseudomonadaceae > Azotobacter > Azotobacter chroococcum. The sequence goes on along the minus strand of NZ_SMMU01000004.1, from coordinate 190,073 downwards.
GCGCCGGTGGCGGCGCTGAGCGTGGCCCAGCAGTTGTGGGGAGACTTCTGAGCGCTTCCGTGCCAGAGCCTGTTCACGATCTAGCGAGCTAAGGCCAGGCAAGGCGAGATCGGGTGAGGAAGCGGAGTTTACGAGTGGTAAATGAGCATTCCGAACCCGATTTCAACGCAGCATGGCCGACGCGCAGCAGATCATGAACAGGCTCTCAGATCAGTCCGGCGTCGGCCAGCTTTTGCTCCAGCGCCTGCAGGTCGGGAATCCGCGCCACACCGTCCTCCAGCTGCACCGCCGCCCGCTCCAGCGGCGCCAGCGCAGCGTCCGCGCGCGGCAGCCGGGCGTCGACCTTCAGTGCGCGCGGAATGCCTTGCAACAGCAGGGCCAGGAACTTCACCCGGGGTCGCCCGCCGAGGGCATTGAACACCGCCACCCGCGGCGTCGCGCCAAGCGGTGCCGGCCCGCCGCTGGCGGCCTCGAAGGACAGCAGCGGCAGGCGCAGGTCGCGCCAGCCGATCTGCCCGAGCAGCCAGGGCGGCAGGTCGGGCGCGGTCTGCACGCCGCGGTAGGGAATGATCTCGGCCACTGCCACGTTGGGCAGCAGCAGGGTACGGTCGGCCAGCGGCAGCAGCAGGGCGGTAAGGCTGTCGACGCCGGTCGGATTGGCTACGGCTTGATTCATGGACGCTCCTGCAAGATCGATGCGTGGCTGCGGGCAGTTTTCCTCATTCGGCGCACTCCTCGGCCAGTCGCTGCACCAGAGCTTCGGCGAGCTCCCGCGGCGTACCGCTGAACTGGCTGTAGCCACCTTCGCGCAGGCTGTCCGGCATGCTCGAACAGGCGCAGCTGCTGGCCCGCTGTGTCCAGACCTCCCCGCCCTGCCGGCGCAGGTAGGCGGCGGCCGCGGTGCCATCGCTGCCCATGCCGCTGAAGGCGATCACCCCGCAGCGCGGGCCGAACTGCCGGGCCAGGTTGAGCATCATCTGGTCGATCGACGGGCTGTAGGGTTCTGGCCAGGGACGCGCGGCGATCGACAGCGCGCCATCCTCGGCGAACCCCAGCTCGTGGCGGATCGGCGCCACCACCACCTCGCCGCAGCTCAGCCGCTCGCCGTGGCGGACGGGGATGACCTGCCACTGGCTGTGGCGGCCGACCGCCCTGGGCAGGGCCGACTCGAAGGAGGGGTCGATGTGCTGGGCGTAGACGAAGGCGACCGGCAGGCCGCCGGGCAGCGCATCGAGGAACGCCTTGACCGCTTCCGGGCCGCCCAGCGAGGCCGCCAGCAGCCAGACCTGACAGGGCGGCTGTCCGGCCGCCAGCGGACTCTCGCGCAGCGTCGCCGGCAGCGGCAGCCGGCTCGGCCGCTGCCCCTCGTCGAGCAGCGCCGCGAGGGTCGGCCCGACCGCCTCGGCCGGGTCGCGCACCAGTCGCTTGAGCTTGCCGATCAGCCGCCGCTCCCAGCGCGGATAGTGTTCCGAATGGCGCTCCGGCGCCTGTCCCTGGCCGAACAGCACCGGCACCCGACTGCTCTCGAGCAGTTCGTCGAGCAGCGGCGCGTCTTCCAGCTGGGTCAGATCGACCAGCCAGAGATCCGCCGCACAGGACGCCAGGCTCTCTTCGTCAAGGCGTGTCGGGTCGCTGTTGAGCACCACCTCGTAGCCGTTGCCGGCCAGCGCCTGCTGCAGCACATGGCGCTGCAGCGAGGTGTCGGCAATCACCGCGATGCGCGCGCTCATCGTGCTTCAGGCTCCCCGGCCAGCCGGCGGATGGTTTCCAGCAGGAGCGCCTCCTGATAGGGCTTGCCGAGGTATTCGTCGACGCCCAGGCCGAGCGCCCGGTCGCGATGCTTCTCCCCGGTACGCGAGGTGATCATGATGATCGGCAGGTCCTTGAGACGCTCATCGTGGCGTACCCGGGTCGCCACCTCGAAGCCGTCCATGCGCGGCATCTCGATATCCAGCAGCATGACGTCCGGGCGCCGCTCCTGCAGCTGGGCGAGGGCATCGACCCCGTCCTTGGCGGTCATGCAGTCCATGCCATGGCGCTCCAGCAGGCGGCCGGTGACCTTGCGCACGGTGACCGAATCGTCCACCACCATCACCAGCAGCGGCCGCTCCTTCTCGGCCTCGGCAGACGCCTCGGACAGGATCGGCACACTCGGCTGCAGGCTGGCCAGACGCTCGCGCAGGGTCGCCAGCAGGTCGAGAATCACCACCACCCGGCCGTCGCCGAGGATGGTCGCGCCGGAGATCCCCGGCACCACGGCGAACTGCGGACCGAGGCTCTTCACCACGATCTCGCGGGAACCGGCCAGGCCGTCCACCTGCACCGCCACCGCCTGCTCGCTGGAGCGCAGCAGGATCACCGGCAGCGGCATGTGCTGGCCGGCCAGCCTGGGCTGCTGGCCGTTGTCCAGCAGCTCGCCGAGATAGCGCAGCTCATAGCGCTTGCCGGCGTACTCGAGGCCCGCCTGGTCCTTCTGGCCGCCGGCACGCCGCGCATAGAGCGCCTCCAGCTCGCGGGGCGCTACCCGCACGATGCCCTCGATGGTGTTCAGCGGCACCGCATAGAGGTCCTCGCCGGCGAGCACCATCAGCGCGCGGTTGATCGACACGGTGAACGGCAGGCGGATCAGGAAGCGGGTTCCGGCGCCCGGGGTCGACTCGATGCTCATCGAGCCGCCGAGCTGCTTGACCTCCGAGTGCACCACGTCCATGCCGACGCCACGTCCGGAAATCTGCGTGACCCGGTCCGCCGTGGAGAAGCCCGCCTCGAGGATGAACTGCAGCACCTCGTGGTCGGACAGTTGCGCGTCGGGCTTCATCAGGCCGCGCTCGACGGCCTTGCGGCGCACCGCATCGAGGCGGATGCCGCCGCCGTCGTCGGCCAGGGTGAGCAGGATGTCGCCGCCCTCGCGCAGCAGCTCCAGGCGGATGGTGCCCTGCTCCGGCTTGCCGGCGGCGCGACGCACCTCGGCCGGCTCGATGCCGTGGTCGATGGCGTTGCGCAGCATGTGCTCCAGCGGCGCGACGATGCGCTCCAGCACGCTGCGGTCCATTTCCCCCTCGGCGTTGCCGACGCTGAACTCCACCGGCTTGCCCAGCTCGCCGGCGACCTGCCGGACCACCCGGCGCAGGCGCGGCAGCAGGCGCTCGAAGGGCACCATGCGGGTGCGCATCAGGCCTTCCTGCAGTTCGGTGTTGACCCGCGCCTGCTGCAGCAGCAGGGTCTCGGCATCGCGGCTGCGCGCCGCCAGGGTTTCCTTGAGATCGAGCAGGTCGGAGGCCGATTCGAACAGCGCGCGCGACAGTTGCTGCAGCTGCGAGTGGCGGTCCATCTCCAGCGGATCGAAGTCCTCGTAGCCGGCCCGCTCGGCCTCGGCCTGGTAGCGGCTGAGGATCTGCGCCTGGGTCTCGGTGTCGAGCCGGCGCAGCTGGTCGCGCACCCGCTCGATGGTCGACTCCATCTCGGCCAGGGTGAAACCGATGTCGCTCACCTGCTGCTCGACCCGACCGCGGAAGATCGAGGTTTCCCCGGCCAGGTTGACCAGGCTCTCGAGCAGCTCCGCCGGAACCCGGACCATCTCCTGCGGAGCGCGCTGGGCGGCGGCTTCCCGCGCAGCCTCGGCGGCCCGCTGCACGAACGGCAGGGCCTTGCTCGCGGTGGCGCCGGTGGCAACCTCGCTGGCGGCGAGCAGCGGGCCGCCCGGCAAGGTCAACGGCGCCGCAGCGGCCGGCACGGGTTTCGCGGGCGGTGCCGCGACGGCCTCGGGCTGCGCTTCGGCAATCTCCGGCATGAGCGGCTGCGGCGCGGCAGCGGACGCCGGTTCGGCCTGGACCGCGGTAGCGGCGGCTTCCGGCTCCCGGATGCCGGCGCACCAGTCGCGAATCGCCGCGATCAGCGCCTCGCCGTCCTGCAGCGGACGCCGCTCGCGCAGCGCCTCGAGCATCACGGCGAGGCGGTCATGGCAGGCCTGCAGCAGTCCGGCGAGGGCCGGACCGGCTTCCAGCCGGCCATTGCCGAGCCCTTCGTAGAGGAACTCCAGTTCGTGGGCGAGATCGCCGATCTCGCCAATCCCGGCCATCCGCGCGCCGCCCTTGAGGGTATGCAGGTCGCGCTGCAGGGCTTCCAGGGCGATGCGGTCGGCGGCCTCGGCCAGCCAGCGCTGCAGGGCTGCGCCGGCGCTCTCGAGGATGTCGAAGCCCTCTTCGAGGAAGATCTCCACCAGCTCGGGATCGCACTCCGGCGCGAGGAGGGCCTGGACCGGTCCCGGCTCCGCAACGCCCCCGAGCGGCGCGTCCTGCCCCGTGGAGAAGTCGAGCAGCGGCCTGTCGAACGGCGGCACGTCCGCCGCAAGGTCGAAGGATTCGGCGAACGACAGCGCCTCGCCGAACGCCTCGAGGGCGACCGGCTCCAGCACCCCGGCGCGCACGCCACGGGCCTCGGGAGTGAGCGCCGCAGCTTGCCGGCGCCAGCCCTGCAGGGCCTGCACCAGATCCTGCGGATCGCCCAGCGGCAGCCTGGCCTGCAGTTGCTCGACGAGCTGCGCCAGCCGGTCGTGACTGCGCTCGAGCAGTGCGCCGAGGCCGGCCAGATCCGGACGGGCCTGTTCCAGCAGGTCCTCGTAGAGGTCTTCCAGCTCATGGGCGAGATCGGCGATCGGCGCGATGCCGGCCATCCGCGCACCGCCCTTGAGGGTATGCAGGTCGCGCAGCAGGGCGGTCAGCGCCAGACTGTCCTCCGGCTGGCGCAGCCAGCGCTGCAGCGTCCGGGCGGAGCTTTCCAGCAGATCGAGCGCCTCCTCGAGGAACAGCGCGGCGAGCTCGTCGTCCACCTCGCCGTCGCCCGGCAGGATCCCGGGCGTCACCGCAGCCGCTGCGAGCACTGCCGGGGCCGGCTCCGCGACCTCCGGCGGCAGCGCGGACGGCTGCGCGGCAAGCGGCTCGGGCTGCCCAGGCGCAGGCTCGGCGATGGACGGCTCAGCCGGCTCCAGCGCGGGCGGTTCCGGCGCGGCGAGCTCCAGCGGCTGAAGCGCCGGGATGACGGCCCCGCTCTCCGGCACGGCAACCGCCAGCTCGGGCGTCTCGACCGGCAGGACCTCGAGCGGCTCCGCGATAGCCGGCTCGGGCTGCGCGGGCGTCGGTTCGGCGAGTTCCGCGGCAGCTTCGGATGCATCCAACTCGGCAAGATCCAGCTCGTACAGCGCCGGGATGGAAGCTTCGCTCTCCGGCATGGCAGCCGCCAGCTCGGGCGTCTCGACCGGCAGGACCTCAAGCAGCTCCGCGATAGCCGGCTCGGGCTGCGCGGGCGTCGGTTCGGCGAGTTCCGGCTCGGACTTGGGCAGGTCGGCCGCGGAGCGCTCCGCGTCGCCCTCCTCCAGCGCCAGCGGCTGCGACGCTGCCGTCTCGTCGAGCAGGGCCTGCAGGGCGGCCACCCGCTCGGGCTGCGGGGTCACTTCCAGGGCGGCGGCGACCTGATCGAGCATGCCGATCAAGGCCTCGTGGGCGGCCTCGGCCTCATCGAAGAAGCGCTCGCCGAGGCTCAGGTGGCCGGCCTGCACGGCACCGTACAGGGCCAGCAGGGCCTGGCAGAGCGCGTCGATCTGGACCAATTCGGCCTGCCGTGCGCCGGCGCCGAGGGCCTCCAGCTCGCCGAGCAGCGCGGCGAGTTCCGGCGGCTGGGCCGGCTGGGCCCGCCAGTGGCGCAGCAGATCCTCGGCATCCAGCAGGGTGTCCATGTCCTCGGCGAGGAAGCGGCCGATCTGCCGGGGATCGCGCACGTTGCCGCTGTCGTCCTGCCAACCCTCCTTGGCCGCCTCGAGGCGTTCCTGGTGCAGCCGCCTGACTTCGGCGAGAAACGCCACGCTGCCGTCGATGGGCGCCAGCGGCCGGCTGTCGAGCTGCTCCAGACCTCGCCGCAGCAGCTGTGCGGCGCGCTGCAGCAGTTCGACCTCGGCCAGATCGATGAGAATCAGATTGGTCTTGTATTCCTTGACCAGCCGCTCCAGCGGCATGGCGATCTCCGCGATCGGCAGGAGGCCGGCCATGTGCGCGCTGCCCTTGAGGGTGTGCAGGGCGCGCTGCAGGTCGTCGGTGACGCCTTGCGGCAGCTCCCGGGCGCAGGCGGCGAGGAAGCGGTCGAGGGTCTGCAGGTGAATGGCCGCCTCGTTGCGGAAGATTTCCAGCAGCTGCGCGTCGAGCTCGTCGCCAGCCTCATCGGCCGATGGCGGCAGCACGGCAGGCTCGGCCCCGGCGGGCACGGCCGGCTCCTCGCCGAGGGCCAGGGCATGGGCGGAGGCCGCCAGGAGATCGACATCGTCGCGCTGGCGCTGCGCCTTGGCGGCGAACTCCTCGACCAGCGCCGGCATCAGCGCCAGCACCTCGGCCACCACCTGCCGCACCGCAGCGCCCGGCTGGATGCTGCGGTCGAGCACGCGGTTGAGCAGGTTCTCGATGGACCAGGCCAGCTCGCCGATGATCAGCGCCCGCACCATGCGCCCGCTGCCCTTGAGGGTGTGGAAGGCGCGGCGGACCTCGACCAGCGCCTCCTTGTCGGCAGTGTCGGCGCACCATCGCGGGAAATATTCGCCGAGGGTTTCCAGCACCTCGCCGGCTTCCTCGATGAACACTTCCAGCAGGTCCTCGTCCACCAGCGCCTCGTCGGCCGGCGGCGGCAGCAGGCTCGGCGGCACCTCGGCGGCCGGCGGATTGATCGCCTGCACGGGGGCGGCTAGGACCTCGGCCAGACTCGCTTGCGCCTCGGTCTCTTCGGCCGGCGCCGGGACCTGCGCGTCTCCGGCCGGCGGCAGGAAACCGGCTGCAGGCGGGGCGGCCGGCACAGGCGTTTCCGGCGCCACGCCGGCAGGCTCGACCAGCGGCGGGGCCGGGAGATCGGCCGGGACGGCGACGCGGGCGGGTGCCGCGGTGTCGCGGTCGAGGATCGAGGGCTTTTCCGCCAGCGGATAGCCGAGGCTGGCCAAGCTTTCCTCGGCCACGTCGAGCAGCCGCTCGCTGGCGCTGCCGTGGTCCTCGCTCAGGCGCTCGAGGTAGTACTCGATGCCGGTGATGGCATCGGCCAGGGTATCCAGGCTCTGCCAGTCGGGCACCACCCGGCCGACCAGCAACTGCTCCTGGATATAGCGGTTGCAGCCGTCGATCAGTGCACTCGCGCGGGCCAGGGGAATCATCGACAGTCCGCCGCGGACCTGGGTCAGCAGCAGCGGCACGCGCTGCAGATGTTCGTGGTTCCACTGCGAGGCGATGAACTCGATGATCGCGTCCTTGGCCTGCTCCAGGCCGGTGCGCGCCTCCTTGATCACCATCTGGTGGATCTGCGCCACGTCGGTGGTCGGCAGCAGGCTCTCCTCGCGGCTGCGCTCCTCGGCCGTGCCGACCATCCCGGCGAGGGTCGCCTCGACGTACAGCAGCGCCCCGGCGACATCCATCAGCACGGCGTCGTCCGGTGTCCACTGGCCACGGGCCAGGCCGCGGATCGCCTCGAGCTGGTCGACGACGATCTTGCGCGGCTGGCCGAAACCGAGCACCCCGAGGGTATCGCCGACCTGCTTGAGCGGCGGCAGCAGCGACTCCAGCTCGGCGAGCTGGCGGCGATCGCTGCGCACGAAGAGATCGAGGCTGTCCTTGACCCGCACCAGCTCCTCGCAGAGAGCAGCGACCACCGAGCGCATCGCGTCGCGGTCCGGGCCGGCCAGGCGCGCGCGCTCCTCATCGACCACGCCGCTGTCGGGCAGCAGCTCGTCAAGCCGGTAGCGCGCTTTCAGCGCCTGCAGACGAGCACCGCCGACCGGGGCCTTGGCGGCGTAGAACAACAGGCCTCTGAGCAGCTCCTCCGGCGCCGGCTGGTTGATGCCGTCGACGCCCTGCTCCACCAGCCGTTTCAGCTCCTTCTCGACCTGGCGCAGCAGATCGCGCAACGCGCCGCCAAGGCTCACGCTGCCGTCGCCCAGGCCCTCGACCAGCGCGGCGGCGATTTCCCACAGGGGACCGAGCGGCGCGTTGCGGCACAGGCTTTCCAGACGGGCGAAGACCTTCGCCAGGTAGCCCAGATTGGTGGCCACATCCTGGTCACGGATGACCCCGACCAGCGCCAGCTGCAGCATCTGCCGCAGCTTGCGCAGCAGGACCGCGGTTTCCGGGGTGCGCAGCGCGGCCAAGGCCGTCTCCGACAGCGGCGCCGGGCCGCCGAGATCCGGCGCGAACAGGCTGTTTTCCGAGAGCAGGCCTTCGCCGCGGGCGACGCGCAGGTCGTTGAGCAGCGGCAGCACCACCAGCGGCAGGTCGCGGCGCGCCGCCTGGATCCGCTCGAGGTAGACCGGCAGTTGCAGGATCGCCTGCATCAGCACTTCCAGCGCCTCGCCGCGGTTGCCCGTGCGGTCGTCCAGCATGGCCTGGGCGAGCTGCTCCATCTCCTCGGCGAGCAGTGCCGCGCCATAGAACTCGACCATCTGCAGGGTACCCTGCACCTGGTGGATATAGGCCAGGCAGAAGCGTATCCGCGACAGATCCTGCGGGCTCTCGACAAAGGCTTCCAGGGCATGCCGGGCCTGTTTCAGGGTCTCCGCGATCTCGCCCTTGACCCATTCCAGGGCGACATAATCGTGCCGATCACCCATAGCGACTCCAGTCAACGTGAACTACCCCCTGCGGGTGAAGGCCAGTGCCCGAGGGTCGGCCACCGGCACCAGGTCCGGATGCTGCCAACCGCCCACCTCGCCCACTCCCACCACCAGGAGACCGCCCGGTGCCAGCCGCTCGGCCAGCCGGTTGAGGATCTCGCGGCGGCGCCAGCGACGAAAGTAGATCAGCAGGTTCTGGCAGAAAATGACGTCCATGCCGGACATCGGCGCCTTGGCCAGGTCCAGCACGTTGAGCCGGGTGCCGCACACGCGCGACGCCAGCCCCGGCAGGATCCTGTAGCGCCCGTCCGGCTGGGCGATGAAATAACGCTCGCGCAGCGCCGCCTCCAGGCGCGCCAGCTTGGCCGCCGGATAAAGCCCGCGGCCCAGCTTCTCCAGGGCGCTGCGGCTGATGTCGGTGGCCGTGACGCCGAAGCGCTCGGCCGGCGCCGCGATCTCGCTGCCCAGGACCTCCATGGCGGTGATGGCCAGCGAGTAGGGCTCCTCACCCGTGGAGCAGCCGACGCTCCAGAAGGCCCAGGGGCGCTGTACCCCCTCCTCGGCCAGACGAGCGCGCAGATAGCGCTCGAGCAGTGCGAACGAGGGGGCGTGGCGGAAGAAGCAGGTTTCCTGGACGGTCAGGCGGTCCAGCAGCTGCAGCCACTCCAGCGCGCCGCGCGGCCCGTCGACGACCCGCCGGTAGTAGCTGGCGTAATCGCTCAGGCCCAGCTCGCCCATGCGGGCGCTCAGGCCGATCTGCAGGAAGCGCCGGCGCTGCTCGTCGAGCACCAGGCCGCAGCGTTGCTCGAGCAGGCGCTGCCAGTCATGGAACTCGGCCGCGGACAACTCCGCCGAGGGTTTCATCGCCCAGGCGTTTCCTGGCTGTATAGCCCGAATCTCGTTCATGCGCACCCGGCGGCCCACGTGGGGCCACCGCCTCTTTGTCGGTCCGGAGCCGGTTGGCGGCTCAGAGCGTGTCTGCGGTTTCCGGTAGGGTGAAACCGGATACCGACTTGCGCATCTCGCTGGCCAGCTTGGCCAGGTTGCCGATGCTCATGGCGGTGGCGCTGGTACCGGCGGAGGTCTGCGAGGTGATCTCCTGGATCACGAACATGGTGTTGGAGATGTGGCCGGCCGAGGAGGCCTGCTGGCGCGCCGCGTTGGAAATGTTCTGGATCAGTGCGGCGAGGGTCTTGGACACCTTCTCGATCTCTTCCAGGGCGACCCCGGCGTCCTGCGCCAGGCGGGCACCGCGGACCACCTCGGTGGTGGTCTGCTCCATGGAGATCACCGCCTCGTTGGTATCGGTCTGGATGGTCTTCACCAGCGCCTCGATCTGCTTGGTCGCCGCCGAGGAGCGTTCGGCGAGGCGCTGCACCTCGTCGGCCACCACCGCGAAGCCGCGGCCCGCATCGCCGGCCATGGCCGCCTGGATCGCGGCGTTCAGGGCGAGGATGTTGGTCTGGTCGGCGATGTCGTTGATCAGGCTGACGATGTCGCCGATCTCCTGGGACGACTCGCCGAGGCGCTTGATCCGCTTGGAGGTATCCTGGATCTGCTCGCGGATGTTGTCCATGCCGGTGATGGTGTTGTGCACCACCTCGTTGCCCTTGTTGGCGATGGCCACGGAGCGCTCCGCCACCGCCGAGGACTCCGCGGCGTTCGCCGATACCTGGTCGATGGAGACCGCCATCTCGTTGACCGCCGCCGAGGCACCGGCGATTTCCTGGGCCTGATGCTCGGAGGCCTCGGCCAGGTGCATCGCGGTCGCCTGGGTTTCCTGGGCGGAGCCCGCCACCTGCTGGGCCGTCTGGTTGATGGTCGCCACCAGATCGCGCAGCTGGTCGATGGAGTAGTTGATGGAGTCGGCGATGGCGCCGGTGAAGTCCTCGGTCACGGTCGCCGCCACGGTCAGGTCGCCGTCGGCGAGGTCGGCGATCTCGTCGAGCAGCCGCAGGATCGCGGCCTGGTTGCGCTCGTTCTTCTCCGCGGTCTCCATCAGGCGCTGGCGGGTACCCTGCACCATGACCAGAGCGATCATGACGATGGCCGCCACCATCAGGATGACCAGCACATAGCCGGCCACGGAGGTCAGCTCGCGCTCGTCGGCCAGGCCTTCCAGGCTGAGGGCCAGGGTCTTGGACTTGTCCAGCAGGGTCTGTGCAACGGCGAAGACGGCATCGAGCGACTCATGCACCTGAAGCAGCTCCGGCGAGGCTTCGAGAATCTCGTCCACCGAGCCGGTGACGAACTGGAACAGCTCGGTGATCCCGGCCAGACGCTCGAGCACCTTGGGATCGCTGACCTTGCCGATGCCCCGGGCCGGATTGCCGTGGCGCATACCGTTGAGCACGAGACCGAACTCGCCGGTATCGTTGCTGAAGCGGTTGGCGGCCTCGATCGCGCCCTTGCCACCCTCGAGCACCATCTTCACCGCGGCGAGAATCCGCTCGGCCAGCAGCGCCTGGCGCTGGGCCAGCGCCACCTGGGAGGCCGGAGCGCCGCTGGCCACCAGGCTCTCGACCACCTTCTCGAATTCGTCCTGCAGCTGCGGCACGGTCTCGGTCAGGGTCGCCGCCACCGTATGCATGGACAGGATGGCCTTCTGGCTGGCGAGAATGGCGGCACTGTTGGTTTTCAGGGTATCCCAGTCGGCCTGTACCGCATCCATCGTCTCCTGCACCGAGAAGGGCGCCGGCGGCAGACCGGCTTCCTCGTCGCCATTCTTCAGGACGCTCCAGCGCTGCTCGAAGTCCATGCTGGACTCCTTGAGCAGGGCGAAGGCCGGCCCGTTGCCTGCAGCCGCCTCACCGGCATTGGTGGCGATGCGCTGGGACAGGACGCGCAATTCGCCGGCGTGGGCGATGTATTGTTGGTCGTTGACCGCCTGGGTGTTGAGGTAGGTGAAGATGGCGAACAGCAGAATGATGGAAACGATCAGGATCACGAAGAACCCGGCCAGCCATGCACTGCTGCGCAGGGTCGCCCATAAAGAGTCCGTGTTGTGTTTTTGCATGCTCCCCCCTGTCTTACCCTGCAGAACGACGGTCCCCTGTACCGCCGATGAGCCGGCCAGCGGCCGACCCGACATTAAGTGGCGCCCGCCAGGAGCGCCATTGAAGGCAAGGTTGCGCACCCTGCCGCCCGGGATCCCGTCCAGACGGGTCCCGGTTTGTTCGGAAACGGACGGGGCGTTCGGCTCAGTGCCGGGACGCCACATCGAGAAAGCCGGCATCCCGTGCCAGCGCGTGCGGACTGAACACCAGCCAGGGCTGCGCGCACTGGAACACGCCGAGAATGAATGGCTGGATCGCCGCCTCCAGGGGCGGCAGCCGCTCGGCAAAGGTTTCCACCGGAAAGTGCTGCAGGCCGAAGACCTCGTCGACGATCAGTCCGGCGAACACCTCCTGGCAATCCACCACCAGTACCCGCCGCTGCTTGCGCTGGGCTGCCGCCTCGCGGCCGAAGAACTCGCACAGGTCCATGATCGGCAGCAGGCGCCCGCGCACGTTGGCCACCCCCCGGACCCAGCTCTTCACCCCGGGCAGCGGGGTGTAGCGCGGCTCGTGCAGCACCTCGCTCACCTCGCCCATGGAGGCGATGAACAGCCGCTCGCCCATGCGGAAACCGATGCCGCTCCAGGTCTGGGTCGTCTCCTGCTGGGCAGGCAGCACGGCAGCCAGCAAACGGCAACGCCGATCGATCTCGAGCAGGAGTTGGAAGGGCGTTTCTGCAGGCGACATCCGGACTGTGCCTTTATGCGTATGCGCAGTGGCGGGAGCGGTGGGCAGGCATCAGCCGACCAGCACAGCGTTCAGGGTTTTCAGCAGGGTGTTCTCCTCCACCGGCTTGGTCAGGTAGTCGCGGGCGCCCTGACGCTTGCCCCAGACCCGGTCGGTTTCCTGGTCCTTGGTGGTGACGATGATCACCGGGATATGGCTGGTTTCGTCATCCTTGGTCAGCTGGCGGGTCGCCTGGAAGCCGTTCAGCCCCGGCATGACGATATCCATCAGCACGGCGTCCGGCTTCTCCTGACGGGCCAGGGCCACGCCGTCGGCACCGTTTTCCGCCTTGAGCACGCTGTGCCCGTGCTTCTCGAGCATGGCGGCCAGCTTGTACATCTCGGTCGGCGAATCATCGACAATCAGAATTCGAGCCATGGATTTCCCCATACGGAATAAGGCGGCGCGGCCCTATGGCCGGCGCTCAGGATGCTTGCTCTACCGGGACGAAATCGGGCACATGGGCCCTGATCGCGCCCAGCAGCTCTTCTTTGCTGAAGGGCTTGGTCAGATATTGGTCGGAGCCGACAATGCGTCCCTTGGCCTTGTCGAACAGACCGTCCTTGGAGGACAGCATGATCACCGGCGTGGACTTGAATGCGCTGTTGTTCTTGATCAAGGCACAGGTCTGATAGCCGTCCAGTCGCGGCATCATGATATCGACGAAGATGATCCGCGGATGGCCATCGGCGATCTTGGCCAGGGCATCGAAGCCGTCCACGGCGGTGATGACCTCGCACCCCACCTTCTTCAGCAGAGTTTCCGCAGTGCGACGAATCGTCTTGGAATCGTCGATCACCATGACCTTCAAACCGTCGGAATGCTGTTCCATATTCGCCTTACCGGGCTCCGCCGAGCCGTTGACCACAGGTTGCTCCCAGGCCATCTGGGACTTGCCGGCGAAGGACCACCCCATCGCCGGGACGTTTTAGCACACTCGCTCCGCATCCAAACGTGCACTCGCTCAAGGTTTTCTTGACCGAGCGCCGGGCCGACGCCACTCTGGGCCCCTCTTTTTTGCATCCCGGCCGGCATTCCGGCCGCCTTTCCCCGGAGGACACCCCATGAGCATTCGCCTCGGGATCGTCATGGACCCCATCGCGCAGATCTCCTTCAAGAAGGACAGCTCGCTGGCCATGCTGCAGAGCGCACAGGCGCGCGGCTGGTCGCTGCACTACATGGAGCCGCAGGATCTCTACCAGCGCGGCAGCGAGGCCCGCGCGCGGATGCGTCCCCTCAAGGTGTTCGACGACCCGGCGCACTGGTTCGAACTGGAGGAGGAGAACGATGCGCCGCTCGCCGACCTGGACGTGCTGCTGATGCGCAAGGACCCGCCCTTCAACAGCGAATACGTGTATGCCACCTACCTGCTCGAACTCGCCGAAAAGGCCGGCTGCCTGGTGGTCAACCGCCCGCAGAGCCTGCGCGACTGCAACGAGAAGTTCTTCGCCACCCAGTTCCCGCAGTTCACGCCGCCGACCCTGGTGAGCCGCCGCGCCGACATTCTGCGCGAGTTCGCCGCCGAGCACGGTGATGTCATTCTCAAACCACTGGACGAGATGGGCGGGGCCTCGGTGTTCCGCCACCGCCAGGGCGACCCCAACCTGTCGGTGATGCTGGAAGTACTGACCGAGCACGGCACCCGGCAGATCATGGCGCAGCGCTATCTGCCGGCGATCAAGGACGGCGACAAGCGCATCCTGATGGTCGACGGCGAACCCGTCCCCTATTGCCTGGCGCGCATTCCGGCCCCCGGCGAGACGCGCGGCAACCTCGCCGCCGGCGGCCGCGGGGTGGCCCAGCCGCTGACCGAGCGCGACCGCGAGATCGCCGCCCAGGTGGGCCCGGAGCTGCGCCGGCGCGGCCTGCTGTTCGTCGGCCTCGACGTGATCGGCGAGCACCTGACGGAAATCAACGTCACCAGCCCGACCTGCATCCGCGAGATCGACAACGCCTACGACACGCGCATCGGCGAACGTCTGATGGACGTGATCGCGCAAAGGCTGGCGGCCAGGAGCTGAACCGCCGACCGCCGGGGCGACGAAGCTGCCGCCTGGTTCATAGACTTTTCGCCGCCCTCTCGGCAGACTGCGCGGCAATCCGTAGCCAGCCGAAGAGCCATGACCGCAGCCTCTCCTCCGCCCGTACCCGCCCGCCCCGGCGTCCGTCCCGCGGATCGCCTGGGCCTGACCCTGGTCCTTGCCGCGCTGCTGCACCTGGCCCTGATCCTCGGTCTCGGCTTCGGGCTGCCGAAACCCGCCGAGGTCAGCAAGACCCTGGAAATCACCCTGTCCACCTTCAAGAGCGAGGAAAAGCCCAAGGAGGCCGACTTCCTCGCCCAGGACAACCAGCAGGGCAGCGGCACCCTGGAACACCAGGCGAAACCCAAGACCACCGAGACCGCGCCCTTCCAGGACACCGAGATCAACCAGGTCACCCCGCCGCCCGCCGCACCGCCGGCAGCCCCCAGGCAGGAACCGAAGGCCGCGGTGGCGACGCACAAGCCGCAGCCGGAAAAGACGCCGGTCAAGCGCGAGCCGGCCAAGCCGGCCCCGCCCGCGCCGACGACGCCGACCTTCGACAGCGCCCAGCTGTCCAACGAGATCGCCAGCCTGGAGGCCGAGCTGGCCAATGAAGTCCAACGCTATGCCAAGCGCCCGCGGATCCACCGCCTCAACGCGGCCTCGACCATGCGCGACAAGGGCGCCTGGTACAAGGACGAATGGCGCCGCAAGGTCGAAAGGATCGGCAACCTCAACTACCCCGAGGATGCCCGTCGCCAGCACCTCTACGGCAGCCTGCGCCTGCTGGTGTCGATCAACCGCGACGGCACCCTCCACGAAGTGCTGGTCCTGGAATCCTCCGGCGAGCCCATTCTGGACCAGGCGGCGCAGCGCATCGTCCGGCTGGCCGCCCCCTACGCCCCGTTCACCGGCGACCTGGCCGACATCGACCGCCTGGAAATCATCCGCACCTGGCGTTTCGAGCGCGGCGACCGGCTGTCGAGCAACTGACGCCGGCCCGACCGTGCAGACTCGCCGCGCCACCCTGTGCCACTCTTGAAGCCTGCGCCCCGAAGCTTGAAACTAGGCCGATGAAGATGAACACAGCCCCCCAGTATCTGAAGAATCATTTCCTGATCGCCATGCCGCACATGGCCGATCCCAATTTCGCACAGGCCCTCGTCTACCTGGTCGACCACAACGAGCAGGGCGCCATGGGCCTGGTGGTCAACCGCCCGAGCGAGCTCGACCTGGGCCAGGTGCTCGCCCAGCTGAGCCCGGACAGCCCGACGCTCGAAGCGCGCCGCGGCCTGCCGATCTACACCGGCGGCCCGGTACAGACCGACCGCGGTTTCGTCCTGCATGCGCCCGGCTACCGCTTCCAGGCCACCCTGGAACTGGACGGGCTGGCGCTGTCCACTTCCCAGGACACGCTGCTGGCGATCGCCGACGGCAGCGGCCCGGCGCGCTGCCTGATCGCCCTCGGCTACGCCGGCTGGGACGCCGGCCAGCTGGAGGCCGAGCTGCTGCAGAACACCTGGCTGACCTGTCCGGCCGATCCCGCGATCCTCTTCGACACCCCGGCCGAACAGCGCCTGCCCGCCGCCGCCGCCCACCTGGGCATCAACCTCGCCCTGCTGACCTCCCAGGCCGGCCACGCATGAGCGGGCCGCGCCTGCTGCTCGGCTTCGACTACGGCACCCGGCAGATCGGCGTCGCCGTCGGCCAGGCGATCACCGGCCAGGCCCGCGAACTCTGCGTGCTCAAGGCGCAGAACGGCGTGCCCGACTGGAACCAGATCGAGAAATTGATCCGCGAGTGGCAGCCGGACGCCATCATCGTCGGCCTGCCGCTGAACATGGACGGCACGCCGAGCGAGATGAGCGCGCGCGCCGAACGCTTCGCCCGCCGCCTGCACGGCCGCTTCGACCTGCCGGTGCATACCCACGACGAGCGTCTGACCACCTTCGAAGCCAAGGGCCACCGCCTGGCCCAGGGCCAGCGCGACGGCTATCGCCAGCGCCCGGTGGATGCCCTGGCTGCCGCCCTGTTACTGGAAGGCTGGCTGGCGAAACGCCCGGCCGGCTGAAACCGCGGCGCCGCGACCTGCGGCGCACCCAAGGAGACCATCCCATGACCCTGCCCGATCCCGCCGTGCTGCTGCCCAGGATGGCCACCGAGCTGACACGCCACCTGCAGACCCACCGCATCGACACGCCGCGCTTCATCGGCATCCATACCGGCGGCGTCTGGATTGCCCAGGCGCTGCTGGCGGCCCTCGGCCGCGAGGAGCCGCTGGGCGTGCTCGACGTGTCCTTCTACCGCGACGACTTCACCCAGAGCGGCCTGCACCCGCAGGTACGCCCCTCCGCGCTGCCCTTCGAGATCGAGGGCCAGCACCTGGTGCTGGTCGACGACGTGCTGATGACCGGCCGCACCGTGCGCGCCGCCCTCAACGAACTGTTCGACTACGGCCGCCCGGCCAGCGTGACCCTGGTCTGCCTGCTCGACCTCGACGCCCGCGAGCTGCCGATCCGTCCGGACGTGGTCGGCCAGACCCTGTCGCTCGCCCCCGACGAACGGGTAAAATTGCTCGGCCCCGCACCGCTCGCCCTCGAGCGCCAGGCCCTTGCCTCCGCCTAACCCAAGAGTCCCTTCGCGATGACGCCGAACGACGCCAAGCGCCCGCTGCAGCTCAACGACCAGGGCCAGCTGCGCCACTTCCTCTCGCTCGACGGCCTGTCCCGCGAGCTGCTGACCGAAATCCTCGACACCGCCGACTCCTTCCTCGAGGTCGGCACCCGCGCCGTGAAGAAGGTCCCGCTGCTGCGCGGCAAGACCGTCTGCAACGTGTTCTTCGAGAACTCCACGCGCACCCGCACCACCTTCGAGATGGCCGCCCAGCGACTGTCCGCCGACGTGATCACGCTCAACGTGTCGACCTCCTCGACCAGCAAGGGCGAGACCCTGTTCGACACCCTGCGCAACCTCGAGGCGATGGCCGCCGACATGTTCGTCATCCGCCATGCCGACTCCGGCGCCGCGCACTTCATCGCCGAGCACGTCTGCCCCGACGTGGCGGTGATCAACGGCGGCGACGGCCGGCATGCCCACCCGACCCAGGGCATGCTCGACATGCTGACCATCCGCCGCCACAAGGGCGGCTTCGAGAACCTCTCGGTGGCCATCGTCGGCGACATCCTGCACTCGCGGGTGGCGCGCTCCGACATGCTCGCCCTGCGCACCCTCGGCTGCCCGGACATCCGCGTGATCGGCCCGAAGACCCTGCTGCCGACGGGCCTCGACCAGTACGGCGTGCGCGTCTTCCACGACCTGGCCGAAGGCCTCCGGGACGTCGACGTGGTGATCATGCTGCGCCTGCAGCGCGAGCGCATGCAGGGCGGCTTGCTGCCCAGCCAGGGCGAGTTCTACCGGCTCTACGGGCTGAACACCACGCGCCTGGCGCTGGCCAGGCCGGACGCCATCGTCATGCACCCGGGACCGATCAACCGTGGCGTGGAGATCGAGTCGGCGGTGGCCGACGGCGCCCAGTCGGTGATCCTCAACCAGGTCACCTACGGCATCGCCGTGCGCATGGCGGTGCTGTCCATGGCCATGAGTGGGCAGACCGCGCAGCGCCAGCTCACTTCCGAATCCACCTCCGAGGAGCAGATCTGATGCGTACCCGTATCCTCGGCGCCCGTGTCATCGACCCGGCCAGCGGTCTGGACCAGGTCGCCGACCTCTACCTGGCCGACGGCAGGATCGCCGCCATCGGCCAGGCGCCGGCCGCCTTCGAAGCCGAGCAGACCCTCGATGCCCACGGCCTGATCGCCGCGCCCGGCCTGGTCGACCTGTCGGCCGCCCTGCGCGAGCCCGGCTACAGCCGCAAGGGCAGCATCGCCAGCGAAACCCGCGCCGCCGCCGCCGGCGGCGTCACCAGCCTGTGCTGCCCGCCGCTGACCAAGCCGGTGCTGGACACCCCGGCGGTAGTCGAGCTGATCCTCGACCGCGCCCGCGAAGCCGGCCACGCCAAGGTCTTCCCGGTCGGCGCGCTGACCCGGGAACTGGCCGGCGAGCAGCTGGCCGAACTGGTCGCCCTGCGCGACACCGGCTGCGTCGCCTTCGGCAACGGCCTGGCCAGCTTCGCCAGCCACCGCAACCTGCGCCGCGCCCTGGAATACGCCACCACCTTCGACCTGACCGTGGTGTTCCACTCCCAGGACGCCGCCCTCGCCGAGGGCGGCCTCGCCCACGAAGGGCCGATGGCCAGCTTCCTGGGACTGGCGGGCATTCCGGAAACGGCGGAAACCGTGGCCCTGGCCCGCGACCTGCTGCTGGTCGAGCAGGCCGGCGTGCGCGCCCACTTCAGCCAGCTCTCCAGCGCTCGCGGCGCGCAGATGATCGCCGAAGCCCAGGCCCGCGGCCTGCCGGTGAGCGCCGACGTGGCGCTGTACCAGCTGATCCTCACCGACGAAGCGCTGGCCGACTTCTCCAGCCTCTACCACGTGCAGCCGCCGCTGCGTTCGCGCGCCGACCGCGACGGCCTGCGCGAGGCGGTCAGGAACGGCACCATCCAGGCCATCGCCAGCCACCACCAGCCCCACGAGCCGGATGCCAAGCTGGCCCCGTTCGGCGCCACCGAGCCCGGAATCAGCAGCGTCGAACTGCTGCTGCCGCTGGCCCTGAGCCTGGTCCAGGAAGGCGTGCTCGACCTGCCGACCCTGCTCGCCCGCCTCACCCACGGCCCGGCCCAGGCCCTGCGCCTGCCAGCCGGGAGCCTCGCGGCCGGCGCCCCGGCCGACCTGGTGCTGTTCGACCCGGAGGCCGCCACCCTGGCCGGCGAGCACTGGCTGTCCAAGGGCCGCAACTGCCCGTTCATCGGCCACGTCCTGCCCGGCGCGGTGCGCTACACCCTGCTCGACGGGCGGATCAGCTACCAGGCCTGAGGCTGCCTGCGCAGCGCCCGCACGACGACGAGGCCCGCCAACCGGCGGGCCTCGTCTTTGTGGGGATCAATAGCTCCGTTGGGCGTTGCGCAGGGATACCTGCTCGTTCAGCGTCCAGAAGTCGTAGAGCACGCCGATCAGGAACAGGCCACCGGTCAGCAGGTAGAGCAGGCCGGTCAGCCACTTGCCCAGGTACATGCGGTGCACGCCGAAGACGCCGAGGAAGGTCAGCAGCAGCCAGGCGATGTTGTAGTCGGTGGAGCCGGCATGAAAGCGCAGGTCCGCCTCGCGGTCCATCGACGGGATCAGGAACAGGTCGATCAGCCAGCCGATGCCGAGCAGGCCGAGGGTGAAGAACCAGATCGTCCCGGTCAGCGGACGGCCGTAGTAGAAGCGGTGCGCGCCGAGAAAGCCGAAGATCCACAGCAGGTAGCCGATGAGCTTGCTGTGGGTGTCCTGAAGCTGCATGACGAATCTCCCGAAAGACATTCAGGATGGGCGAAGGCGGCCGCGACGGCAAGGACCCTGCCCTGCGGCAGCTCCGGCCCTTCAGCGCATGCGCCGGCCGGTGTCCTCCTCGCTGGCCTGCAGGCTGAGCCCGTCGGCCACGCTCTCCAGGTGCCGGCTGTCGGTCTCCGACTCCAGCTTGATCATCAGGCGCAGGTCGTTGGCCGAGTCGGCGTGGCGCAGGGCTTCCTCGTAGGTGATCTCGCCCTGGCTGTAGAGCTGGTACAGCGCCTGGTCGAAGGTCTGCATGCCCTGTTCGGTGGAGCGCTTCATCACCGCCTTGAGCTCGTGGACCTCGCCCTTGCGGATCAGGTCGGCGACCAGCGGGGTATTGATCAGCACCTCGATCACCGCCCGGCGCCCCTTGCCGTCCGGCGTCGGGATCAGCTGCTGGGCGACGATGGCGCGCAGGTTCAGCGACAGGTCCATCCACACCTGGTGGTGACGGTCGGCGGGGAAGAAGTTGATGATCCGGTCGAGCGCCTGGTTGGCGTTGTTGGCATGCAGGGTGGCCAGGCACAGGTGGCCGGTCTCGGCGAAGGCCACCGCGTAGTCCATGGTTTCGCGGGTGCGGATCTCGCCGACCATGATCACGTCCGGCGCCTGGCGCAGGGTGTTCTTCAGCGCCACCTCGAAGGACTCGGTGTCGATGCCCACCTCGCGCTGGGTGACGATGCAGCCCTGGTGCTGGTGGATGAACTCGATCGGGTCCTCGATGGAGATGATGTGGCCGCTGCTGTTCTGGTTGCGATAGCCGATCATCGCCGCCAGCGAGGTGGACTTGCCGGTGCCGGTGGCGCCGACGAACAGCACCAGGCCGCGCTTGGTCATCGACAGCTCGCGCAGTACCTCGGGCAGCTGGAGCTCATCGAAGGTCGGGATGCGCGTCTCGATGCGCCGCAGCACCATCCCCGCCAGGTTGCGCTGGTAGAAGGCGCTGACCCGGAAGCGGCCGATGCCACGGGCGCTGATGGCGAAGTTGCACTCGTGGCAGGCGGCGAACTCGCGGCGCTGCTGTTCGTTCATCACCGCGAACACGGTTTCCCGGGCCTGCTCCGGCGACAGCGGGTTGCGGGTCACCGGCACCAGGCGCCCGTTGAGCTTCATCGACGGCGGCATGCCCGCGGTGATGAACAGATCGGAAGCGCCCTTCTCCATCATCAGGCGCAGCAGCTTTTCGAATTCCATGGTCGTAATCGCCTGTCGCGCCCGCGCAAGAAGCGGCGCTTACTTAGAAGTTGTCGGGAATCTTCGCCTTCTCGCGGGCGTTCTCGCGGGTGATCGCGCCCCTGGACAGCAGGCTCTTCAGGCACATGTCCAGGGTCTGCATGCCAATCGAGCCGCCGGTCTGGATCGCCGAGTACATCTGCGCCACCTTGTCCTCGCGGATCAGGTTGCGGATCGCCGGGGTGCCGATCATGATCTCGTGGGCCGCCACCCGGCCGCCGCCGACCTTCTTCAGCAGGGTCTGGGAGATCACCGCCTGCAGCGATTCGGAGAGCATCGAGCGGACCATCGACTTCTCCTCCGCGGGGAACACGTCGACCACCCGGTCGATGGTCTTGGCCGCCGAGGTAGTGTGCAGGGTGCCGAACACCAGGTGACCGGTTTCCGCGGCAGTCAGCGCCAGGCGGATGGTTTCCAGGTCGCGCATCTCGCCGACCAGGATGACGTCCGGGTCCTCGCGCAGCGCCGAACGCAGCGCCCCGGCGAACCCCAGGGTGTCGCGGTGCACCTCGCGCTGGTTGATCAGGCACTTCTTCGATTCGTGGACGAATTCGATCGGGTCCTCGATGGTGAGGATGTGGTGGTGCTTGTTGGCGTTCAGGTAGTCGAGCATGGCCGCCAGGGTGGTCGACTTGCCCGAGCCGGTGGGGCCGGTGACCAGCACCAGGCCGCGCGGCACCTCGGTGATCTTCTTGAACACCTCGCCCATCCCCAGGTCGTCCATGCTCAAAACGCGCGACGGAATGGTCCGGAACACCGCGCCGGCACCGCGGTTCTGGTTGAAGGCGTTGACCCGGAAGCGCGCCACGCCCGGCACCTCGAAGGAGAAGTCGGTTTCGAGGAACTCCTCGTAATCCTTGCGCTGCTTGTCGTTCATGATGTCGTAGATCAGCGCGTGCACCTGCTTGTGATCCATCGGCGGCAGGTTGATCCGGCGCACGTCGCCGTCGACACGGATCATCGGCGGCAGACCGGCGGAGAGGTGCAGGTCCGACGCGCCCTGCTTAGCGCTGAAGGCGAGCAGCTCGGTAATGTCCATGGGGGTCCCCAATCACAAACAAGCGGGTAGAATGCCGCGACAACCGGCGGCCCGGGCAGGAAACGGCACAAATGTCCACGATCCCAGAGAGTGTTGCAAAGGTTCGCGCGCGTATCCGTGAGGCGGCGCAAGCTTCCGGGCGCGATCCGCAGGACGTGCAGCTGCTGGCCGTGAGCAAGACCAAGCCGGCGAACGATTTGCGCGAGGCCTTCGCCTGCGGCCAGCGCGACTTCGGCGAGAACTACCTGCAGGAGGCCCTGGCCAAGCAGGCCGAGCTGGCCGACCTGGCGCTGACCTGGCATTTCATCGGGCCGATCCAGTCCAACAAGACCCGCGCCATCGCCGAGCATTTCGCCTGGGTCCACGCGGTGGACCGGCTGAAGATCGCCCAGCGCCTGTCCGAACAGCGCCCGACCGACCTGCCGCCGCTGAACCTCTGCCTGCAGGTCAACGTCAGCGGCGAGGCGAGCAAGTCCGGCTGCGCGCCCGCGGAACTGGCGGAACTCGCCCGCGCCGTGGCGGAGCTGCCCAACCTGCGCCTGCGCGGACTGATGGCGATTCCCGAACCGACCGACGACCCGACCGCCCAGCGCGCCGCCTTCGCCCGCCTGCGCGAGCTGAAGGACGGCCTCGGCCTCGATCTCGACACCCTCTCCATGGGCATGAGCCACGACCTGGAGGCCGCCATCGCCGAAGGCGCCACCTGGGTGCGCATCGGCACCGCCCTGTTCGGCGCCCGCGACTACGGGCAGCCTTCCCGCTAGATAAAGGAAAGTCCCTCATGAGTGACACCCGCATCGCCTTCATCGGCGCCGGCAACATGGCCGCCAGCCTGATCGGCGGGCTGCGCGCCCAGGGCCTGCCGGCCACCGCGATCCGCGCCAGCGACCCGGGCGCCGAGCGGCGCGCCCTCATCGCCGCCGAGCACGGCATCGAGCTGTTCGCCGACAACGCCGAAGCCGCCGCCGGCGCCGACGTGGTGGTGCTGGCGGTCAAGCCACAGGTGATGAAGGCGGTCTGCCAGGCGCTCGCCATCCACCTGCGTCCGGAACAAGTGATCGTCTCCATCGCCGCCGGCATCACCTGCGCCAGCCTCGAAGCCTGGCTGGGCGAGCGCCCCGTGGTGCGCTGCATGCCGAACACCCCGGCGCTGCTGCGCCAGGGCGTCAGCGGCCTGTTCGCCAACCCCCGGGTGTCCGCGGCCCAGCGCCAGCAGGCCGAACAGCTGCTCGGTGCGGTCGGCCTCGCCCTGTGGCTCGACGAGGAACGTCTGATCGATGCGGTGACCGCCGTCTCCGGCAGCGGCCCGGCCTATTTCTTCCTGCTCATGGAGGCCATGACCGCCGCCGGCGAGCGTCTCGGCCTGCCGCACGAAACCGCCGCGCAGCTGACCCTGCAGACCGCCCTGGGCGCCGCGCGCATGGCCACCGAAAGCGGCGTCGACGCCGCCGAACTGCGCCGCCGGGTGACCTCGCCGAACGGCACCACCGAGGCGGCAATCAACACCTTCCAGGCCGGCGGTTTCGAAGCCCTGGTGCAGCAGGCGCTGGACGCCGCTGCCCGACGCTCCGCCGAACTGGCCGAACAGCTGGGCCGATAAGGAGCCTACCCGATGAATGGAATGAACACTGCGGTCATCTACCTCGTGCAGACCCTCGGCAGCCTCTACCTGCTGATCGTCCTGCTGCGCTTCATCCTCCAGCTGGTGCGCGCCGACTTCTACAACCCCCTCAGCCAATTCGTGGTCAAGGCCACCCAGCCGCTGCTCAAGCCGCTGCGGCGGGTCGTGCCCGGCTTCGGCGGGCTGGACTTCGCCTCCCTGGTGCTGGCCATCCTGGTCCAGCTGGCGCTGATGATCGGCGTCCTGCTGCTGATGGGCTACGGCGTCGGCGGCTATCTGCTGCCGCTGCTGCTCTGGTCGGCGATCGGCGTCACCTCGCTGTTTCTCAAGGTGTTCTTCTTCGCCCTGATCGTCAGCGTGATCCTCTCCTGGGTCGCCCCCAGCAGCTACAACCCGGCCGCGCAGCTGGTCAACCAGATCTGCGAGCCCCTGCTGTCGCCGATCCGCCGTATCCTGCCGAACCTCGGCGGGCTGGACATCTCGCCGATCTTCGCGTTCATCGCGCTGAACCTGGTCGACATGCTGGTGATCAACAACCTCGCCGCCATGAGCGGCATGCCGCGCGCGCTCAGCCCCTTTCTCTGATGAGCTGGTTCCGTTGGGACGGCGAGGACCTGATCCTCGCCTGCCATCTGCAGCCCAAGGCCAGCAAGGACGAATTCGCCGGGCTGCACGGCGAGCGCCTGAAGATCCGCCTCACCGCCCCGCCGGTGGAGGGCAAGGCCAACGCCCATCTGCTGGCCTTCCTCGCCGGCGCCTTCGGCGTGCCGAAGAGCCAGGTGAGCCTGGAAAGCGGCGAGTTGAACCGCCAGAAGCGGGTACGCATCCGCCAGCCGCGGCAGCTTCCCGCGCTGCCCGGCCTCACCCCGCGGCCGGGCGCCTGAGCCGCGGCCGGTGTGGTGTTGCAGCCCTTGCCAAGGGCATGACCCTTGCCGGCAGGCAGCGCCTTGCCCGGGCGACCTTCAGGCGGCAACGCAAGCGTGGAAATAATCGATGACAGGCCCTAGACTGGCGCCTCTTTTTTGCAAGAGCAGGGGCCTGCCATTGGCTTTTCCCGAAGATTCTGTCGGTCTGGTTCGCCCGCAGATGCTGCACTTCAGCGAACCGCTGATGCTCGCCTGCGGACGCAGTCTGAGCGACTACGAACTGGTCTATGAAACCTACGGCGAACTCAACGCGGCACGCAGCAATGCGGTGCTGATCTGTCACGCCCTGTCCGGCCATCACCATGCCGCCGGCTACCACAGCCCCGAGGAGCGCAAGCCCGGCTGGTGGGACAGCTGCATCGGCCCCGGCAAGCCCATCGACACCCGCCGCTTCTTCGTCGTCAGCCTGAACAACCTCGGCGGCTGCAACGGCTCCACCGGCCCCGGCAGCCTCAACCCGGCGACCGCCCGCCCCTACGGCGCGGACTTTCCGGTGGTGACGGTGGAGGACTGGGTGCACAGCCAGGCGCGCCTGGCCGATGCCCTGGGCATCCAGCAGTGGGCCGCGGTGGTCGGCGGCAGCCTCGGCGGCATGCAGGCCCTGCAGTGGACCATCAGCTATCCCGAACGGGTCCGCCACTGCCTGGCGATCGCCTCGGCGCCCAAGCTGTCGGCGCAGAACATCGCCTTCAACGAGGTGGCACGCCAGGCGATCCTCTCCGATCCGGACTTCCACGGCGGGCATTTCCAGGAGCACGGGGTGATCCCCAAGCGCGGCCTGATGCTGGCGCGCATGGTCGGCCACATCACCTACCTGTCGGACGACGCCATGGGCGAGAAATTCGGCCGCGAGCTGAAGACCGACCAGCTCAACTACGACTTCCACAGCGTCGAGTTCCAGGTGGAGAGCTACCTGCGCTACCAGGGCGAGGAGTTCTCCGGGCGCTTCGACGCCAACACCTACCTGCTGATGACCAAGGCGCTGGACTACTTCGACCCCGCCGCCGCCCACGGCGACGACCTGGCCAGGACCCTGGCGGCGGCCCGGGCCGACTTCTGCCTGATGTCCTTCACCACCGACTGGCGCTTCTCGCCGGCCCGCTCGCGGGAGATCGTCGACGCGCTGATCGCCGCCGGCAAGAACGTCAGCTACCTGGAAATCGACGCGCCGCAGGGCCACGACGCCTTCCTGATACCGATTCCCCGCTACCTGCAGGGATTTCGCAGCTACATGAACCGAATCGCGGTATGACACGCCCATGAGAGCCGATCTGGACATCATCCAAGAGTGGATTCCCGCCGGCAGCCGGGTGCTCGACCTCGGCTGCGGCGACGGCGAGCTGCTGGCCCGGCTGCGCGAGCACAAGGAGGTCAGCGGCTACGGCCTGGAGATCGACCCGCAGAACATCGCCGCCTGCCTCGACAAGGGCATCAACGTGATCGAGCAGGACCTCGACAAGGGCCTCGGCAACCTCGCCAGCGACAGCTTCGACGTGGTGGTGATGACCCAGGCGCTGCAGGCCGTGCACTACCCGGATCGCATCCTCGAGGAGATGCTGCGGGTCGGCCGCACCTGCATCATCACCTTTCCCAACTTCGGCCACTGGCGCTGCCGCTGGGACCTGGCGAGCAAGGGGCGGATGCCGGTTTCCGAGTTCCTGCCCTACACCTGGTACAACACGCCGAACATCCACTTCTGCACCTTCAAGGACTTCGAGGCCCTGTGCCGCGAACGCCAGGTGCAGGTGCTGCAGCGCCTGGCCGTGGACCGCGAGCACCGGCATGGCTGGGCCAGCCGCCTGTGGCCTAATCTGTTAGGTGAAATCGGCATCTACCATGTCAGTCGTCGCTGACCGCGCCCCCGGCCGGCCGCGGCGACCCGGGCGGATGCCCTCGCCCCGCGTTCCTGGTAAGGAGATCGCCATGTCTCGCCCCGCCCTGTTCCTGCTTGCCCTCTGCCTGTCGCTGCCGGCCACCGCCGCCGAGCGCCTGCAGAAATTCGCCGACCTCGATGTGCACTACAGCGCCTTCAACTCCGGCTTCCTGCAGCCGGAAATCGCCAGCGCCGCCGGCATCGTCCGCGGCAAGAAGCAGGGCGTGCTCAACATCGCCGTGCTGAAGGCCGGCAAGGCCCAGTCCGCGACGGTCAAGGCCCAGGTACGCAACACCCTGGGACAGATCCGCGCGCTGAGCTTTCGCGAGGTCCGCGAGGGCGAGGCCATCTACTACCTGTCGCAGTTCCCCTTCGACCAGGAAACCCTGCACTTCAAGGTCGACGTCCAGAGCGGCGGCGGTCCCCTCAACAGCTTCGAATTCGACCAGCAATTCTTCCCCGACGAATGATGACTCTCTCCCAACTGGTACTGGCCAGCCACAACGCCGGCAAGCTCAAGGAACTCCAGGCCCTCCTGGGCGACGCCGTCCAGGTGCGCTCGGTCGGCGAATTCAGCGACGTCGAGCCGGAAGAAACCGGCCTGTCCTTCGTCGAGAATGCCATCCTCAAGGCCCGCCACGCCGCCCGCGTGTCCGGCCTGCCGGCGCTGGCCGACGACTCGGGCCTGGCGGTGGACGCCCTCGGCGGCGCGCCGGGCATCTACTCGGCACGCTATGCCGGTGGCGGCGGCGATGCGGCGAACAACGCCAAGCTGCTGGAAGCGCTCAGGGACGTGCCGGACGCCGGGCGCGGCGCCCGGTTCGTCTGCGCCCTGGCCCTGGTGCGGCATGCCGAGGACCCGCTGCCGATCCTCTGCGAGGGCCTCTGGCACGGGCGCATCCTGCACGCACCGCGCGGCGCGCAGGGCTTCGGCTACGACCCGCTGTTCTGGGTGCCGGAGACGGACTGCTCCAGCGCCGAGCTGGCACCGCCGGAGAAGAACCGCCTGAGCCACCGCGCCCGCGCCATGGCCCAGCTCAGGCAGCGGCTGGGGCTGGCATGAGCCGGCAACCCTCTCCCCTCGCGCCTCTCCCGGAGGACGAGGGGAGGAAAAGCGGACTCCAGCTCCCCCCCCTGGCGCTGTACATCCACATCCCCTGGTGCGTGCGCAAGTGTCCGTACTGCGACTTCAACTCCCACGCCGCCGGCCCCGAGCTACCGGAAGAAGCCTATGTAGACGCCCTGCTCGCCGACCTCGAGGCGGACCTGCCGGCCGCCCACGGCCGCGGGCTGGTATCGATCTTCCTCGGCGGCGGCACGCCCAGCCTGTTCTCCGCCCGCGCCCTCGACCGCCTGCTGAACGGGATCGAGCGGCATCTCGCCTTCGCCCCTGACATCGAGATCACCCTCGAGGCCAACCCCGGCACCTTCGAGCAGGCCAAGTTCGCCGACTACCGGCGCCTCGGCATCAACCGCCTGTCGATCGGCGTGCAGAGCTTCCAGACCGCGCAGCTCCAGGCGCTGGGCCGCATCCACGACGGCCTCGAGGCGATCCGCGCCGCCGAAATGGCGCGGCGCGCCGGTTTCGACAACTTCAACCTCGACCTGATGCACGGCCTGCCCGACCAGGACGTGGCCGGCGCGCTGGCCGACCTGCGCCAGGCCGTCGCCCTCGGACCGACGCACCTGTCCTGGTACCAGCTGACGCTGGAGCCGAACACCCTGTTCTGGAGCCAGCCGCCGGAAATCCCCGAGGACGACCTGCTCTGGGACATCCAGGAAGCCGGCCAGGCGCTGCTGGCCGCCGAAGGCTTCGTCCAGTACGAGACCTCGGCCTATGCCCGGGACGGCCGGCGCGCACGGCACAACCTCAACTACTGGACCTTCGGCGACTTCCTCGGCATCGGCGCCGGCGCCCACGCCAAGCTCAGCGATCCGCACGGCCACATCCGCCGCACCTGGAAAACCCGCCTGCCGAAGGATTACCTCGACCCGGCCAGGCGCTTCCAGGCCGGCGAGCGCCTGCTGGAAGCGGCCGAGCTGCCGTTCGAGTTCATGATGAACGCCCTGCGCCTGACCGAGGGCGTGCCGGCGGAGCTGTTCGCGCAGCGCACCGGCCTGCCGCTGGCGGCCATCGCCGAGCCCTGCACCGCCGCCCGCGCCGCCGGACTGCTGGAGAACGATCCGCAGCTATTGCGCCCGACTGCCCGCGGCCAGCTGTTTCTCAACGACCTGCTGCAGCATTTCCTGCCGTAGGCGTGGCCGGTGCAGGGTGGAAAACGACCGCAGGTCTTTTCCACCCTACGCCCCCGCTCAATCGATGCGCTGGAACTTCAGATCCCATACCCCGTGGCCGAGGCGCTCGCCGCGGCGCTCGAACTTGGTCACCGGGCGCTCCTCGGGGCGCGGCACATAGGTGCCGTCCGCGGCCAGGTTGCGGTAACCCGGCGCGGCGCTCATCACTTCCAGCATGTGCTCGGCGTAGGGCTGCCAGTCGGTGGCCATGTGCAGCACGCCACCGACCTTGAGCTTCTGCCGCACCAGTTCGGCGAACGCCGGCTGGACGATGCGCCGCTTGTGGTGGCGGCTCTTGTGCCAGGGGTCGGGGAAGAACAGCAGCACGCGGTCCAGGCTGGCATCGGCCACGCATTGGCGCAGCACGTCCAGCGCATCGCAGCTGTAGACGCGCAGGTTGGTCAGGTTCTGCGCTAGGGCGCCGTTGAGCAGGGCGCCGACGCCCGGCTTGTGCACCTCGACGCCGATGAAGTCCTGCTCCGGCGCGCTTGCCGCCATCTCCAGGGTCGAGTGGCCCATGCCGAAGCCGATCTCGAAGGTGCGCGGCGCATGGCGTCCGAACACCTGGTCGAAGTCGCGCAGTCCGTCTTCCAGGGCCAGGCCGAATTTCGGCCAGCCCTGTTCGAGGCCGCGCTGCTGGCCTTCCGTCATGCGCCCGGCGCGCATCACGAAACTCTTGATGGTGCGCAGACGCGGCGCTTCGTCGGCGGTTTGCGGCGCTTGTTGGATTTCGTCGGTCATAACGCTTCCTGAAAAGACAAACGAGCCCTGCCCTCGCGGACAGGACTCGCTTCGCTGAACGCAGGCGACGCCGGGCGCCGCCCGGCAAATTAACGGATCAAGCCTTCCAGCGGCGACGAGGCGCTGGCGTAGAGCTTCTTCGGCATGCGCCCGGCGAGCCAGGCCAGGCGCCCGGCCTCGATGGCGTGCTTCATCGCCCGGGCCATCAGCACCGGGTCCTGGGCGTGGGCGATGGCGCTGTTCATCAGCACCGCCTCGCAGCCCAGCTCCATGGCGATGGTCGCGTCCGAGGCGGTGCCCACCCCGGCATCCACCAGCACCGGCACCGTCGCCTCCTCGAGGATGATGCGCAGGTTGTAGGGGTTGCAGATGCCGAGGCCGGTGCCGATCAGGCCGGCCAGCGGCATCACCGCGATGCAGCCCATTTCTGCCAGCTGACGGGCGATGATCGGGTCGTCGCTGGTGTAGACCATCACGTCGAAACCGTCCTTGACCAGCACCTCGGCAGCCTTGAGGGTCTCGATCACGTTGGGGAACAGAGTCTTCTGGTCGGCCAGCACTTCCAGCTTGACCAGCTGGTGGCCGTCCAGCAGCTCGCGGGACAGACGGCAGGTGCGCACCGCCTCCTCGGCGGTGTAGCAGCCGGCGGTGTTCGGCAGGATGGTGTAGCGTGCCGGGCTGATCACGTCGAGCAGGTTCGGCTCGCCGGGGTTCTGGCCGATGTTGGTGCGGCGCACCGCGACGGTGACGATCTCTGCGCCGGAGGCCTCGATGGCCTGGCGGGTCTCCTCGAGATCCTTGTACTTGCCGGTGCCGACCAGCAGACGCGACGTGTAGGTGCGGCCGGCCAGGGTAAAGGGCTTGTCGTTGCGAGCGGGACTCATCGGGATTTCCTCCTGGGCAGGCGGTTGAAAGGGTAGTGCCGGAGCGCCCTCCGGCGGTCGGGCCGGGCGCGAAGGTGCTTCAACGACCTGCTAACCACCACCAATGGCGTGCACCACCTCCACCCGGTCGCCCTCGCGCAAGGCGGTGGCGGCGTGCAGACTGCGGGGCACGATGTCGAGATTGAGTTCGACCGCGACGCGCCGGCCGGCCAGATCCAGACGGGCCAACAGATCGGCGATGGTCTGGCCATCGGCAAGGTCGTAGGGTTCGCCGTTCAACTGAATGCGCA
Organism: Azotobacter chroococcum; assembly: GCF_004339665.1. Lineage (GTDB taxonomy): Bacteria > Pseudomonadota > Gammaproteobacteria > Pseudomonadales > Pseudomonadaceae > Azotobacter > Azotobacter chroococcum. The sequence goes on along the minus strand of NZ_SMMU01000004.1, from coordinate 159,307 downwards.
TGACGGGTTCGCTGCGTCCGGAAGGTTCGGCATTCTAGCGCCGATCCGCGGCGATCACCAAGGCAGCGGCGGGGGGCCACCCGGCACTCAGACCGAGCCCCCCAGGCGCCAGCCGGCCAGCCCTAGGCACAGCCAGCCGAGGAGGAAGGCCAGGCCGCCGAACGGTGTGACCAGACCGAGCTTGAAGCCGCCCAGGGTGAGCAGGTAGAGGCTGCCGGAGAACATCAGGATACCCAGGCCGAAGAGGATGCCGGCGGACGCCAGCAGGCGCCCCGGGCGATGCAGGGCGAGCAGGCCGACGGCGAGCAGCGCCAGGGCGTGGAACTGCTGGTAGTGCACGCCGGTCTGGAACACCTCGAGGTATTCCGGGCTCAGCAGACCGCGCAAGCCATGGGCGCCGAAGGCGCCGAGGGCGACGCCGGCGAAGCCGAACAGGGCCGCCAGCACGAGAAAGACACGCGCCATGAATGAGCTCCGGACAGACGAAAGAGGGCCGCTATAATGGCCCGCCCGACCGCCCCGGCCAAGTCGACCATGCCCCGCACCCTGCTCCGCCGCCTGCTCCAGCTTCCGCTCTGGCTCGCCGCCGGCTCCCTCCTGCTGGTGCTGAGCCTGCGCTGGGTGCCGCCGCCGGGCAGTGCGCTGATGGTGGAGCGCAAGGTCGACTCCTGGCTCGAGCGCCGCCCGCTCGACCTGCAGCGGGAATGGCGCCCCTGGGCCCAGCTGCCGGACGACCTGAAGATGGCGGTGATCGCCGCCGAGGACCAGCACTTCGCCGAACACTGGGGTTTCGACCTCGCGGCGATCCGCGCCGCCCTGGCACACAACGAGCTGGGCGGCACGCTGCGCGGCGCCAGCACCCTCAGCCAGCAGGTGGCGAAGAACCTGTTCCTCTGGTCCGGGCGCAGCTGGCTGCGCAAGGGCATCGAGGCCTGGTTCACCGCCTTGATCGAGCTCTGCTGGTCCAAGCAGCGGATTCTCGAGGTCTACCTGAACAGCGCCGAATGGGGCGACGGGGTCTTCGGCGCCGAGGCCGCCGCCCGTCATCATTTCGGCATCGGCGCCCCCTACCTGTCGACCCGCCAGGCCAGCCTGCTCGCCGCCGTCCTGCCCAATCCGCGGGAATGGAGCGCGTCCGCGCCGAGTGCCTACGTCAATCGCCGCGCCGACTGGATCGCCCGGCAGATGCGCCAGCTGGGCGGCAGCGCCTACCTCGAGCGTCTCGGCGGGCCGCATCCGCCCCGCTGAGTACGCGGCAGCCTACAGCCAGCCGTGTTCGGCCATCGACAGCGGCTCGCCGTCGCCGACGATGAAATGGTCGAGCACCCGCACGTCGACCAGCGCCAGCGCCTCCTTCAGCCGCTGGGTCAGGCTGCGGTCCGCCTGGCTCGGTTCGGCGACACCCGAAGGGTGGTTGTGGGTGAGGATCAGCGCGGCGGCGTTGTGCGCCAGGGCGCGCTTGACCACCTGGCGCGGATAGACGCTGGCGCCGTCGATGGTGCCGTGGAACAGCGCCTCGAAGGCCTGCACCCGGTGCTTGGCGTCGAGGAACAGGCAGCCGAAGATCTCGTGGGGCTCGTGGCGCAGGCGCGCCTTCAGGTAGTCGCGCACCGCCTGCGGACTCTCCAGCGCCGGATCGCGGCGCAGGCGCTCGGCCAGATGCCGGCGTGACATTTCCAGCACCGCCTGCAGCAGGGCGAACTTGGCCGGGCCGAGGCCGAGGCGGCGGCTGAACGAGGCGCGGTCGGCCTCCAGCAGGGCGCGCAGGCTGCCGAAGTCGTTCAGCAGATGGCGGGCCAGGTCCACCGCGCTTTGCCCGGCGACCCCGGTGCGCAGGAAGATCGCCAGCAGCTCGGCATCGCTCAGCGCCAGCGCGCCCTGTTCCAGCAGTTTTTCCCGCGGCCGCTCCGTCGCCGGCCAGTCCCGAATGCTCATGCCACCTCCCTGTCGACCCCCGCTGATCCCGGTGCGGGGCTGTGCTATCTTAGCCGGCATTTTGTGCCCGGCCGTGACGGGGAGCACGCCCGGACAGCCTCGCAAGGCAGCCGGGGGCCTGGGCAAGCGATCACGACAACAAAGCAAGGCAGGCCTATGCAGCGGCTGTATCGGAAACGCATCGTCCTGGGCGTCGGCGGCGGCATCGCCGCCTACAAGAGCGCGGAGCTGGTCCGCCGCCTGCGCGACCAGGGCGCGGAAGTCCATGTGGTGATGACCCGGGGCGGGCGCGAGTTCATCACCCCCCTGACCCTTCAGGCCCTGTCCGGCCATCCGGTGCATCTGGATCTGCTCGATCCGGCCGCCGAAGCGGCGATGGGCCACATCGAGCTGGCCAAATGGGCCGACCTGGTGCTGATCGCCCCAGCCACTGCCGACCTGCTGGCGCGCCTCGCCCAGGGCATGGCCGACGATCTGCTGACCGCCCTGGTGCTGGCCACCGACGCGCCGGTGGCCCTGGCCCCGGCGATGAACCAGGCGATGTGGCGCGACCCGGCGACCCAGGCCAACGCGCAGACCCTCGTCGCGCGCGGCCTGCGCCTGTTCGGTCCGGCCGAAGGCAGCCAGGCCTGCGGCGACGTCGGCCCGGGGCGCATGCTGGAACCCGCGGAACTCGCCCAGCGGGTCGCCGACTGCTTCGCAAGCGGCTGCCTGACCGGCCGCCACGTGCTGATCACCGCCGGCCCGACCCGGGAAAACATCGACCCGGTGCGCTACCTCACCAACCACAGCTCCGGCAAGATGGGCTTCGCCCTGGCCGAGGCCGCCGCCGAGGCCGGCGCCCGGGTCACCCTGGTCAGCGGCCCGGTGCACCTGCCGACGCCGGAGCGGGTCGAGCGCATCGACGTGGTCAGTGCCCACGACATGCTCGCCGCCTGCGAGGCGGCGATGCCCTGCGACCTCCTCATCGCCGCCGCCGCGGTGGCCGACTACCGGCCGCAGGTGGTCGCCCCACAGAAGCTGAAGAAGGACCCGAACAACGACGACGGCCTGCTCCTGCAGCTGGTGCGCAACCCGGACATCCTCGCCACCCTGGCGCAGCGCGCCGACCGCCCGTTCAGCGTCGGCTTCGCCGCCGAGACCGAAAACCTGCTGGAATACGCCCTGCGCAAGCTGAACGCGAAGAACCTCGACCTGATCGTCGCCAACGATGTGGCCAACCCCGGCATCGGCTTCAACAGCGAGGAGAACGCGGTCAGCGTGATCGACCGCGCGCAGCAGGAAACCCGCTTCGCCCAGACCAGCAAGGGCAAGATCGCCCGCCAGCTGATCGCCTTCATCGCCGACCGCCTCGACAAGGCCTGATACCCATGCACAGTCTGCAAGCCAAGATTCTCGATCCCCGCCTGGGCAGCGACTATCCGCTGCCGGCCTACGCCACCGCCGGTTCCGCCGGCCTCGACCTGCGCGCCATGCTCCAGGAGGAGCTGAGCCTGGAGCCGGGCCAGACCGCGCTGATCCCCACCGGACTGGCCATCCACATCGCCGACCCGGGACTGGCCGCGCTGGTCCTGCCGCGCTCGGGCCTGGGCCACAAGCACGGCATCGTCCTCGGCAACCTGGTCGGGCTGATCGACTCCGACTACCAAGGCGAGCTCATGGTCTCCTGCTGGAACCGCGGCCAGAGCAGCTTCCGCATCGCAGTCGGCGAACGCATCGCCCAGCTGGTGCTGGTGCCGGTGGTGCAGGCGCACTTCGAGCTGGTCGAGGCGTTCGACGCCAGTCAGCGCGGCGCCGGCGGCTTCGGCCATTCGGGCAGTCACTGACGTGGAACTCTGCGCCGCCCCGTCCATCAAACCTGCGGGTCGGCGCCTGATGGCAATCGAATGGCTGCCTGCCCGCCGCGTCGGTCGCCGACTGCTGCACTCAACGACATGCCCGACATGGACATCCTTGAAGTAACCCGGACCGCCAGTCCGGAAACATCGGAGCACCACCCCCGCATGAACAGCCTCCAGAAAGCCCCCTCCCTGCCCGCCAGCATCTTCCGGGCCTATGACATCCGCGGCGTGGTCGGCGACAGCCTGACCCCGGAAGCCGCCTACTGGATCGGCCGGGCCATCGGTTCGGAAAGCCTGGCCAAGGGCGAGCCGAACGTTTCGGTCGGGCGCGATGGCCGCCTGTCCGGCCCCGAGCTGGTCGAGCAGTTGATCCGCGGCGTGCGCGACAGCGGCTGCACCGTCAGCGACGTCGGCATGGTGCCGACCCCGGTGCTCTACTACGCGGCCAACATCCTCGCCGGCAAGTCCGGCGTGCAGCTCACCGGCAGCCACAACCCGCCGGACTACAACGGCTTCAAGATCGTCGTCGCCGGCGACACCCTGGCCAACGAACAGATCCAGGTGCTGCGCGAGCGCATCGAGAGCGGCAACCTGAGCGCCGGCGAAGGCCGCGTCGAGCAGGTCGACGTGCTGGAACGCTATTTCGAGCAGATCCGCGGCGACATCCGCCTGGCGCGCAAGCTGAAGGTGGTGGTCGACTGCGGCAACGGCGTCGCCGGGGTGATCGCCCCGCGCCTGATCGAGGCCCTCGGCTGCGAGGTGATCCCGCTGTTCTGCGAGGTCGACGGCAACTTCCCCAACCACCACCCGGACCCGGGCAAGCCGGAGAATCTGGAAGACCTGATCGCCAAGGTCGCCAGCGAGAAGGCCGACCTCGGCCTGGCCTTCGACGGCGACGGCGACCGCGTCGGCGTGGTGACCAACAGCGGCGCCATCATCTACCCCGACCAGTTGCTGATGCTCTTTGCCAAGGACGTGGCCAGCCGCAACCCCGGTTCCGAGATCATCTTCGACGTCAAGTGCACCCGCCGCCTGACCCCGCTGATCAAGGCCAGCGGCGGCCGTCCGCTGATGTGGAAGACCGGCCACTCGCTGATCAAGAAGAAGATGAAGGAAAGCGGCGCCCTGCTCGCCGGCGAGATGAGCGGGCACGTGTTCTTCAAGGAGCGCTGGTTCGGCTTCGACGACGGCATCTACAGCGCCGCGCGCCTCTTGGAGATCCTTGCCCAGGATTCGCGCAATGCCGACCAGGTGTTCGCCGATTTCCCGGTGGACCTCTCCACCCCGGAGATCAACGTCAAGGTCACCGAAGAGAGCAAGTTCACCATCATCGAGGCCCTGCAGCGCGATGCCCAGTGGGGCGAAGGCGCCGAGGTGAGCACCCTCGATGGCGCGCGCGTCGACTACCCGAAGGGCTGGGGCCTGGTGCGCGCCTCCAACACCACCCCGGTGCTGGTGCTGCGCTTCGAGGCCGAAACTGCCGAGGAGCTGCAACGCATCCAGGAAGTGTTCCGTGCGCAGCTCTATAATGTCGCCCCGGATCTGAAGCTGCCGTTCTAAATCCGGCCGGCATGCCGAGGCCGACGCCCGCCGCCAGGCGAGCGTCGGCCTTTCGCCATTTGGACGGCGACCGATTTCTCGCCGGCGCCTGCAGGCGTCGGACGCATTCACCCCAGTCTCTGTTCAGCGGAGTTCAGCATGACCCTCAGCCGTGATGCCGCCACCCAAGTCGCCAAGGTTCTCTCCGAAGCACTGCCCTACATTCGCCGCTTCGTCGGCAAGACCCTGGTGATCAAGTACGGCGGCAACGCCATGGAAAGCGACGAGCTGAAGACCGGCTTCGCCCGCGACATCGTGCTGATGAAGGCGGTCGGCATCAACCCGGTGGTGGTGCACGGCGGCGGCCCGCAGATCGGCGACCTGCTCAAGCGCCTGTCCATCGAGAGCCGCTTCGTCGACGGCATGCGCGTCACCGATGCGCAGACCATGGACGTGGTGGAGATGGTCCTCGGCGGCCAGGTCAACAAGGACATCGTCAACCTGATCAACCGCCACGGCGGCAGCGCCATCGGCCTGACCGGCAAGGACGCCGGGCTGATCCGCGCCAGGAAGCTCAAGGTCACCCGCCAGACGCCGGAAATGACCCAGCCGGAGATCATCGACATCGGCCAGGTCGGCGAGGTCGAGTCGGTCAACACCGGGCTGCTGAACATGCTGGTGCAGGGCGACTTCATCCCGGTGATCGCGCCGATCGGCGTCGGCGCCGACGGCGAGTCCTACAACATCAACGCCGACCTGGTCGCCGGCAAGGTCGCCGAGGCGCTCAAGGCCGAGAAGCTGATGCTGCTGACCAACATCGCCGGCCTGATGGACAAGGAAGGCCGGGTGCTCACCGGCCTGTCCACCGAGCAGGTCGATGCCCTGATCGCCGACGGCACCATCTACGGCGGCATGCTGCCGAAGATCCGCTGCGCCCTCGAGGCGGTCCAGGGCGGCGTGACCAGCGCGCATATCATCGACGGCCGGGTGCCCAATGCGGTGCTGCTGGAGATCTTCACCGACACCGGCGTCGGCACCCTGATCACCAACCAGCAGTCCTGAAGCCGGCGGCCGGCAAACGCGGACACGAAAAGGGGAGCCTCGAGCTCCCCTTCTTCTTCAGCCGCCCGATCAAATGCCGTATTGCGCGCGGTAGGCTTCCACGGCCGGCAGATGCCGCTTGAGCTCGGCATCTTCCGCCAAGTATTCCAGCACGTCGGAGAGGGAAGCGATGCTGACCACCGGCATGGCGAAGTCGCGCTCGACTTCCTGGATCGCCGACAGCGCGCCCTGGCCGCGCTCCTGGCGGTTCAGCGCGATCAGCACGCCGGCCGCCTGGGCGCCCTGGCCCTGGATGATCTGCATCACCTCGCGGATCGCCGTGCCGGCGGTGATCACGTCATCGACGATCAGCACCCGCCCGGCCAGCGGCGCCCCGACCAGGGTGCCGCCCTCGCCGTGATCCTTGGCCTCCTTGCGGTTGAAGCACCAGGGCAGGTCGCGGCCGTGGTGCTCGGCCAGCGCCACCGCGGTCGCCGCGGCCAGCGGGATGCCCTTGTAGGCAGGCCCGAACAGCACGTCGAAGGGGATGCCGCTGTCGACCAGCGCCGAGGCGTAGAAGCGCCCCAGCCGGGCCAGCGCCAGACCGCTGTTGAACAGCCCGGCATTGAAGAAGTAGGGGCTGGTCCGCCCCGACTTGAGGGTGAACTCGCCGAAGCGCAGCACACCGCGCTCGATGGCGAAACGAATGAATTCGCGCTGGTAGGCCTGCATGAAAAGTCCCGATAGGCACCGATTTAGCTATATGCTCCGAGGTCGGGTATCATACACGCTGGTTTTTTTGGGGGCCATGTATGCGGATCATCAGTGTAAACGTCAATGGTATTCAGGCTGCCGTCGAGCGGGGCCTGTTCAGCTGGCTGCAAGCCCAGAATGCCGACGTGATCTGCCTGCAGGATACCCGCGCTTCCGCCTTCGAACTGGACGATCCGACCTACCAGCTGGACGGCTACTTCCTCTACGCCAGCGAGGCGGAGGTCCCGAGCCAGGGCGGCGTGGCGCTCTATTCGCGACTGCAGCCCAAGGCAGTGATCGGCAGTCTCGGCTTCGAGACGGCCGATCGCTACGGGCGCTACCTGCAGGCCGACTTCGACAAGGTCAGCATCGCCAGCCTGCTGCTGCCCACCGGGCAGGGCGGCGACGAGAGCCTGAACCAGAAGTTCAAGTTCATGGACGACTTCGCCCACTATCTGGACAAGCAGCGCCGCAAGCGCCGCGAATACATCTACTGCGGCTCGCTGTACGTGGCGCACCAGAAGCAGGACGTGAAGAACTGGCGCGACTGCCAGCAGCTGCCCGGCTTCCTGGCGCCGGAGCGCGCCTGGATGGACCAGATCATCGGCCACATGGGCTACGTGGATGCCCTGCGGGAAACCAGCCGCGAGGGCGACCTCTACAGCTGGTGGCCGGACAGCGAACAGGCGGAAATGCTCAATCTCGGCTGGCGCTTCGACTATCAGCTGCTGACCCCGGGCATGCGCCGCTTCGTGCGCAACGCCCGCCTGCCCCGGCAGCCGCGCTTCTCCCAGCATGCCCCGCTGATCGTCGACTACGACTGGCTGCTGAGCCTGTAAGCGACGCCACCCCAGAAAAAGCCGGCCATGCCGGCTTTTTCTGGTCCGTTCACTTCACCAGACGCAGACAGAAGGGATAACGCCAGGCCTCGCCGGCATTCGCCCGGATGCCGGCGATGACCACCAGCACCAGCGTCGTCAGGTTGACCAGCAGCATCAGCGGGAAACCGATGAAGATCCAGGCCAGCGCACCGCAGAGCATCATCAGCAGGCTGTAGGTGATCTGGAAGTTGAGCGCCTCCCTGCCCTGCCGGTCGACGAAGGGATCGCGGTCCTTCTGCAGCTGCCAGACGATCAAGGGCCCCAGCACGTTGCCGATCAACGGCGCCACGAACCAGAAGAAGGCCGCGTAGTGGCAGAGCATCGCCCAGCGACGGGCCTGTGGGTCGGGCAGCGGAATGAGCGACTGCGACGTCATGGCGATCTCAGTCGGCCAGCACGGCGCGCTGCAGCTCGAACAGCTCGCGGATACCCTGGGTGGCCAGGGCCAGCATGGCGTTCAGCTCCTCCGGCTGGAAGGGCTCACCCTCGGCGGTGCCCTGTACCTCGATGAAACCGCCGGCGTCGGTCATCACCACATTCAGGTCGGTCTCGGCGTCGGAATCCTCGGGATAGTCCAGATCCAGCACCGGCTCGCCCCGGTAGATGCCCACGGAGACCGCCGCGACCATCTGCTTCAGCGGATCGCCCTTCAGCGCGCCACGCTTCTTCAGCACCGCCAGGGCATCGACCAGCGCCACCATGGCGCCGGTGATGGAGGCCGTGCGGGTCCCGCCGTCGGCCTGGATCACGTCGCAGTCGATGTACAGGGTGTTCTCGCCCAGCTTGCTCATGTCCAGCGCGGCGCGCAGCGAGCGGCCGATCAGCCGCTGGATCTCCAGGGTGCGCCCGCCCTGCCGACCCCGACTGGCCTCGCGCGCGGTACGCTCGCCGGTGGCCCGCGGCAGCATGCCGTACTCGGCGGTCAGCCAGCCCTTGCCCTGGCCCTTGAGGAAGCGCGGCACGCCGGACTCGGCGCTGACCGTGCAGATCACCCGGGTGTCGCCGAACTCCACCAGCACCGAGCCCTCGGCATGCCGGGTGTAGTTGCGGGTGATGCGGATCGGACGCAACTGGTGGGGCGCACGGCCACTGGGACGCTTCATCTGGGCTTACCTGTACGGTCGGGGAAAATTTGCCGGCCATTATAGGACGCCGATTGCCAGTCGGACATGCCGATTGGGCCGTGCCGACGCACTGCGCTACAATCCGTTCCCTTTAAATACGACGAATCGAGAGGTGGACACCATGGCGCACAGCATGACTGCCTTCGCCCGCGCCGAACGGGCCGGCGCTCACGGCACCCTGAGCTGGGAGCTGCGCTCGGTCAATCACCGTTATCTCGAACCGCACCTGCGCCTGCCCGAGGCCTTCCTCGACCTCGAGGGCACCCTGCGCGACGCCCTGCGCCAGGGGCTGTCCCGCGGCAAGGTGGAATGCACCCTGCGCTTCGACGAGGGCAGCGCCGGGCAGCCGCTGCAGATCGACCGCGAGCGCGCCAGCCAGCTGGTGGCCGCCGCCGAAGGCATCGCCGCGCTGATCCGCCAGCCGGCGCCGATCAACCCCCTCGAGGTCCTCGCCTGGCCCGGCGTGCTGGTCGCCACCGCGACCGATCACCAGGCCCTCAAGGCGGAAGCCCTGAGCCTGTTCGACGAGGCGCTGGCCCAGCTCAAGGCCGGCCGCGCCCGCGAAGGCGCGGAGCTGGCCCGGCTGCTCGCGGAGCGCCTCGACGCCATGCTCCAGGAGGTCGAGAGCTTGCGCCAGCTGGTCCCGCAGATGCTCGCCAACCAGCGCCAAAAGATCCTCGACCGCTTCCGCGACGCCCAGCTGGAGCTGGAGCCGCAGCGCCTCGAACAGGAACTGGTGCTGCTCGCCCAGAAGAGCGACGCGGCCGAGGAGCTGGATCGCCTCTGCACCCACATCGCCGAGGTCCGCCGCGTGCTCAAGGACGGCGGCACGGTCGGCCGCCGGCTGGATTTCCTGATGCAGGAACTCAACCGCGAGGCCAACACCCTCGGCTCCAAGGCCTTCGACCCCCGCTCCACGCAGACCGCGGTCAACCTCAAGGTACTGATCGAGCAGATGCGCGAGCAGGTGCAGAACATCGAGTGAAGCCCCTTCCCACGAGAATCCGCGTCCAGGAAACGTCCATGTCCGCCACCGGCACCCTCTACATCATTTCCGCACCCTCCGGCGCCGGCAAGACCAGCCTGGTCAAGGCCCTGATCGACGCCCTGCCGCAGGTGCGGGTATCGGTTTCCCACACCACCCGCAGCATGCGCCCGGGCGAGGTCGAAGGGGTGAACTACCACTTCGTCGAGCGCCCGACCTTCCTCGGCATGCTCGAACGGGGCGAGTTCCTCGAATACGCGGAGGTCTTCGGCAACCTCTACGGCACCTCGCAGCTGTGGCTGGAACAGACCCTGGCCGAAGGCTTCGACCTGATCCTAGAGATCGACTGGCAGGGCGCCCAGCAGGTCCGCCGGCTGCTGCCCCAGGCGCAATCGATCTTCATCCTGCCGCCGAGCCAGGAGGCGCTGCGCCAGCGCCTGACCAACCGCGGCCAGGACAGCGACGAGATCATCGAGCGGCGCATGCGCGAAGCGGTCAGCGAGATGAGCCACTACCTGGAATACGACTACCTAGTCATCAACGACGACTTCGCCCACGCCCTCGAGGACCTGAAGTCGATCTTCCGCGCCCGCCAGCTGCTGCAGGAAACCCAGCAGCGCCGCCACGGCGGCCTGCTCGTCGAACTGCTGGCCTGAGGCCGCGCCGGCAGCGCGCGGCCCCAGAACCCGTTCAGTGCCGGTGCAGGAAGGTCTTCAGCGCGGACACCAGCAGGATCACCCCGAGCAGGAGCATCAGCAGGCGCGTCGGTACCAGGCCGAGCAGCAGGCCGCCCAAAGCGGCACCAAGGATCGAGCCGGCCGCCATCCAGCCGAACAGCGGGCGTTCCCGGCCGAGGATGGCAAAAGCGCCGGAGCTGCTGTAGCGGGCGAAGCCGACGATCATGGTCGGCAGGCTGACCATCAGCGACAGGCTGCCGGCCAGCTTGATGTCCACCCCGTAGAGCAGCACGATGGTCGGGATCAAGAGCTCGCCGCCGGCCACCCCGAGCAGCGCCGCCACCACGCCGATGCCCAGCCCGGCGAGCAGGCCGGCGAGCAACTGCAGCGGCGCCGAAGCGAACAGCGGCGCGCTGCCGTCGTGCAGCCCGACGGCGGCCTCCGCCAGCATCACCAGCGCCAGCCCCACCAGCATGAGCATGACGATGCGGTCGAGCCACTGGCGCGACAGGCGCAGCGCATGCCCGGCCGCCCACCAGGCGCCGACCAGGCTGCCGGCCAGCAGGTTCAGGGCGATCCCCAGATGCGCCGCCAGTTGCTCCAGGGGGATGCCGCCGCTGCGAAACAGCAGGGCCGCGGCGACCACCACCAGGCTCATCGCCTTGTTGAAGATGACCGCTTCCAGGGTTTCCAGACGGAACAGCCCGATCAGCACCGGCAGGCGGAATTCCGCCCCGCCCAGGCCGATCAGCCCGCCCAGGGTGCCGATCAGCGAGCCGGCGAGGAAACCCTGGGCGCTGCGCAAGGAGGGCTGCATGGATTCAATGGCTTTCATGTCGTGCACTCACCAATATGTATACAAATAGATAACGAATACTATTTAGCAAGAAGCACGCCACCTGCCATAAAGGCCTTATATCAGGATTCACAAGGCATACCTCGGCCCGCCACGCCCCGGCGAAACCGGCGTATTTCGCTATATAGAAAAAGAAATCACGCTACCTGGGAACCGCTCGCGAGCCTGTCGCAACGCCAGCTCCCCGCCTGCGCCGCTGTCGCCTTTGCGACAAAGCCGACAGCCCGGCCCTTCCCCCGCCGGCGACCGCGCGGCCATTTGGCCCTTCCCTTCGAAGTGGCGTTTTCCTAGACTAGCCAGTCCGCTTGCCCATTTGGCTATTGCCACTCCCATTCGTCACGAGGAACACCATGGCCCGCGTTACCGTTGAAGACTGCCTGGACAACGTCGATAACCGCTTCGAGCTGGTCATGCTCGCCAGCAAGCGCTCGCGCCAGCTGGCCACCGGCGGCAAGGAGCCGCGGGTACCCTGGGAGAACGACAAGCCCACCGTGGTCGCCCTGCGCGAGATCGCCGCGGGCCTGGTCGACTACAACGTCATCGCCCAGGACGAGATCGTCGCCGAGGAGCCGCTGTTCGCCGCCTTCGAGGAAGACAGCAACGAGGCCCTGTAACGCGATGTCCGACAGCGGTCGCAGCACGGGAGCACTGTCCGCTCGCCAGGGGGGACATCCTTGGCCAGCATAGAAACCCTTGCCGATCGGCTCCTGACCTACCTCGCCCCGGACCAGGTCAACCTGGTCCGCCGGGCCTATTACTACGCCGAGCAGGCCCACGACGGGCAGCGCCGGCGCAGCGGCGAACCCTACGTCACCCATCCCCTCGCCGTCGCCAACATCCTCGCCGACATGCACATGGACCATCAGAGCCTGATGGCCGCGATGCTCCATGACGTGATCGAGGACACCGGCATTCCCAAGGAAGCACTGGTCGAGCAATTCGGCGAAACCGTCGCCGAGCTGGTCGACGGGGTCAGCAAGCTGACCCAGATGAAGTTCGAGAACAAGGCCGAAGCGCAGGCCGAGAACTTCCAGAAGATGGCCATGGCCATGGCCCGCGACATCCGCGTGATCCTCGTCAAACTGGCCGACCGCCTGCACAACATGCGCACCCTCGACGCCATGCCCTACGAGAAGAGCCGGCGCATCGCCAAGGAAACCTTGGAAATCTACGCGCCCATCGCCAACCGGCTGGGCATGCACAGCATGCGCGTGGAATTCGAGGACCTCGGCTTCAAGGCCATGCACCCGATGCGCTCGGCGCGCATCCGCCAGGCGGTGCGCCGCGCCCGCGGCAACCGCAAGGAAATCGTCGCCAAGATCGAGCAGTCGCTGGTCAACTGCCTCGAGCGCGAGGGCCTCGGCGGCGACGTCAAGGGCCGCGAGAAGCACCTCTACAGCATCTACAAGAAGATGCGCGGCAAGCGCAAGGCGTTCACCGAGATCATGGACGTCTACGCCTTCCGCATCGTGGTCGACAAGGTCGACACCTGCTACCGCGTGCTCGGCGCCGTGCACAACCTCTACAAGCCTCTGCCCGGCCGCTTCAAGGACTACATCGCGATTCCCAAGGCCAACGGCTACCAGTCGCTGCACACCACCCTGTTCGGCATGCACGGCGTGCCCATCGAGATCCAGATCCGCACCCGCGAGATGGAGGAGCTGGCCAACAACGGCATCGCCGCCCACTGGCTGTACAAGTCCGGCGACGAGGACCCGATCCGCGGCAACCATGCGCGGGCCCGGCAATGGGTCAAGGGCGTGCTCGAGCTGCAGCAGAGCGCCGGCAACTCGCTGGAATTCATCGAGAGCGTGAAGATCGACCTGTTTCCCGACGAGGTCTACGTGTTCACGCCCAAAGGCCGCATCATGGAGCTGCAGAAGGGCTCCACGGCGGTCGACTTCGCCTACGCGGTGCACACCGACGTCGGCAACAGCTGCATCGCCTGTCGCATCAACCGCCGCCTGGCGCCGCTCTCCCAGCCGCTGGAAAGCGGCGCCACGGTGGAGATCGTCACCGCCCCCGGCGCGCGGCCGAACCCGGCCTGGCTGAACTTCGTGGTCACCGCCAAGGCGCGCACCCACATCCGCCACGCCCTCAAGCAGCAGCGCCGCTCGGAATCCATCAGCCTCGGCGAGCGCCTGCTCAACAAGGTGCTCGCCGGCTTCGACGCCAGCCTCGAACAGACCCCCGAGGGACGCATCCGCGAAGTGCTCGACGAGTACCGGATGGAAGTTCTCGAGGACCTCCTGGAAGACATCGGCCTGGGCAACCGCATGGCCTACGTGGTGGCCCGCCGTCTGCTGACCAGCGAAGGCGAGGAACTGCCCAGCGCCGAGGGCCCGCTGGCGATCCGCGGCACCGAAGGCCTGGTGCTGAGCTACGCGCGCTGCTGCTCGCCGATCCCCGGCGACCCCATCGTCGGCCACCTGTCGGCGGGCAAGGGGATGGTCGTGCACCTGGAGAACTGCCGCAATATCGGCGAGATCCGCCACAACCCGGAAAAATGCATCCCGCTGACCTGGTCCAAGGAGGTCAGCGGCGAATTCAACGTCGAGCTGCGCGTCGAGCTGGAACACCAGCGCGGCCTGATCGCCCTGCTCGCCGGCAGCGTCAACGCCGCGGACGGCAACATCGAGAAGATCGGCATGGACGAACGCGACGGCCGCACCAGCGTGGTCCAGCTGGTGGTCAGCGTGAAGGACCGCATCCACCTGGCCCGGGTGATCAGGAAGCTGCGCGCCCTCAAGGGCGTCCTCCGCCTCACCCGCGTACGCGCCTGACGGCGGGCGCCGGCCCGCGCGCCCGTTCAGACTTTCCCCCCAAGGAGCTCCCCATGAGCAAGACCGTGATCAACACCGACAAGGCCCCCGCCGCCATCGGCACCTATTCCCAGGCGATCAAGGCCGGCGACACCGTCTACCTGTCCGGACAGATCCCCCTCGATCCCACGACCATGGAACTGGTCGAAGGCGACTTCGAAGCCCAGACCGTGCGGGTGTTCGAGAACCTCAAGGCGGTCGTCGAGGCGTCCGGCGGCTCGTTCGCCGACATCGTCAAGCTGAACATCTTCCTCACCGACCTGGCGCACTTCGCCAAGGTCAACGAGGTCATGGGCCGCTACTTCGCGCAGCCCTACCCGGCCCGCGCCGCCATCGGCGTCGCCTCCCTGCCGCGCGGCGCGCAGGTGGAAATGGACGGCATCCTGGTCCTCGGCTGAGGCCCGCGGGCGGAGCCGCGCCGCTCCGCCCTTCCCCATCCGCGCACGCTCCGCCCCTCAGCGTTATATTTACGAATATATAACGCTTGCCCTACACTGCTTCCCGGCCCCGCCAGCCAGGCACCCGAGCCTTGGCGGGAGAAGGATCTGTTCGCCCCTGTCCGGCACCTCCGGACAAGTCACGCATTCGCATGAATGACCTGCGCCGGGCCATCCCCGAGGGACGGCTGCGCATTCGACAATCTGTCCGCCATCCGCTGCACAGCGCACGCCGGAGCAGCGCCCCGCGCGCGGCCTCCCGGCAGCCGAGGCGGGCACGCCATGAGGAGGCACGCCATGTCCAACCCGCCGCTGGATAGCGAGGAAACCGCAACCACCCTCGCGATCACGCCGATCCCCGCCGAGTCCCTGCCGCTGGTGCGCGACACCATCGAGCGCCTGCGCCCGGGAGTGCAGCGCGACGGCGGCGACCTCGAACTGGTCACCGTGCAGGACAACATCGTCCGCCTGCGCCTCAAGGGCGCCTGCGTCGGCTGCGCGATGTCTGCCCAGACCCTCGGCGGCGTGCGCCGCGAGCTGGTCAGGGTGCTCGGCAACCCCTCGGTTCGCGTGCTGCCGGCCCCCTGAGCAACCCCCATGCGCCCGACAGCACGCCAGACAGGAGCGGTTTCCATGTCCAGTCTTCCCCACTACTGCGAATGCGACTTCGGCGAGTGCCGCACGGACCTGCTGCCGCTGCTCTACGAAATGAGCCAGATCGCCACGGAGAGCGGCGACCTGTCGAGCATCATCAACATCCTGCTGCGCCTGATGCAGCGCCACATGAAGGTGGTGCGCGGCATGGTCAGCCTCCACGACCGCGACTCCGGCAGCATCGTCCTGCACGAGAGCTTCGGCCTCAGCGCCGAGGAGGCCGGCAAGGGCGTCTACCTGCTCGGCGAGGGCATCACCGGGCGGGTGGTGGAGACCGGCCAGAGCATCGTCGTGCCCTGCATCCGCGACGAGCCGGCGTTCCTCAACCGCACCGGCAGCCGCGACTGCGAAAGCGACGACGCCAACCTGTCGTTCATCTGCGTGCCGATCATGCGCGGTCGCCAGGTGATGGGCACGATCAGCGCCGAGCGCCTCTACGACAACGCCGAGCTGCTCAAGCTCGACGTCGAGGTGCTGTCGATCCTCGCCACCACCACCGCCCAGGCGGTCGAGCTGTACCTGGTCGAGAACGTCGAGAACGTCGCCCTCGAGGCGGAGAACCGCCGGCTGCGCAGCGCGCTGGGGGAACGCTTCAAGCCCGCCAACATCATCGGCAATTCCAAGCCGATGCTCGAGGTCTACCAGTTGATCGAGCGCGTGGTGCGCACCAGGACCACGGTGCTGATCCTCGGCGAGAGCGGCGTCGGCAAGGAACTGGTGGCCGGCGCCATCCACTACAACAGCTCGATGGCCAAGGGGCCGTTCGTCAAGTTCAACTGCGCCTCGCTGCCCGAATCGGTCATCGAGAGCGAGCTGTTCGGCCACGAGAAGGGCTCCTTCACCGGCGCCATCGGCCTGCGCAAGGGCCGCTTCGAGGAGGCCGCCGGCGGCACCATCTTCCTCGACGAGGTCGGCGAGATGTCGCTGACCACCCAGGCCAAGCTGCTGCGCGTGCTGCAGGAGCGCAGCTTCGAGCGGGTCGGCGGCAACACCACCCTTCATGTCGACCTGCGGGTGATCGCCGCGACCAACCGCAACCTCGCCGAGATGGTCGCCGAGGGCAGCTTCCGCGAGGACCTCTACTACCGCCTCAACGTCTTCCCGATCACCATCCCGCCGCTGCGCGAGCGCGGCAGCGACATCATCACCCTGGCCGACCACTTCGTCTCGCGCTTCTCGAAGGAGATGGGCATCGAGGTCAAGCGCATCTCCACCCCGGCGCTGAACATGCTGCAGACCTACCACTGGCCGGGCAACGTGCGCGAGCTGGAGAACGTCATCGAGCGGGCCATGCTGCTCAGCGAGGACGGGGTGATCCACGGCTACCACCTGCCGCCCTCGCTGCAGGCGCCGGTGGTCGGCGACGGCGAGGCGCCGGCGGACGGCCTCGAAGCGCGCCTCAACGCCATCGAGTACGAACTCATCGTCGAGGCCCTCAAGCTGCACCACGGCAACATGACCGAGGCCGCGGCCCACCTCGGCCTGACCCGCCGCGTGCTCGGCCTGCGCATGGGCAAGTACCACCTCAACTACCGGAACTACCGCTGAGCGCGGGCGGCGTGCCGGGCGCCGTTCGCGAAGGTACCGCCGCGTACAGGGATCGTTCGCCGCGGTACGCCCAGGCCCCGTCTCCCCCGGCAAACCCGCTCTACGGCGCGGCTTTCCGGGTTTGGCGCGCTGTTTGCTCCAGCCTTCTTCAGGGGTTCGCGGCGGAGCGCTCCCCGCCGCACGCGCTCCGCCCGCCGAACGGCACTTTTCCATCCACCGCACGCGACGGCCGCTGCCCGTCCGAAGGGGTACGATGAACCAGACCGAAATCCACAACCTGCTCGACGAGCCGGCCTGCACCCACAACACGGCGGGCAAGACCGGCTGTTCGCGTTCGCGCCCCGGCGCCACCCAGGGCGGCTGCGCCTTCGACGGCGCGCAGATCGCCATCCTGCCGATCGCCGACGCCGCGCACATCGTCCACGGCCCGATCGGCTGCGCCGGCAGTTCCTGGGACCTGCGCGGCAGCAGCTCCTCCGGCCCGCAGCTGTACCGCCTGGGGATGACCACCGAGCTGTCCGACGTCGACGTGATCATGGGCCGCGGCGAGAAGAAGCTGTTCCACGCGATCCGCCGGGCGGTCGAGCGCTACCGTCCGCAGGCGGTGTTCGTCTACGGCACCTGCGTGCCGGCCATGCAGGGCGACGATATCGAGGCGGTGGCGCGCGACGCCAGCCAGCGCTGGGGCGTGCCGGTGATCCCGGTGGACGGCGCCGGCTTCTACGGCACCAAGAGCCTGGGCAACCGCATCGCCGGCGAGACCCTCTACCGCCACGTCATCGGCAGCCGCGAGCCGGCGCCGGTTCCGCAAGGCGCCGTCGGCCGCGGGATCAAGGTGCACGACGTCAACCTGATCGGCGAATACAACATCGCCGGCGAGTTCTGGCGCGTCGCGCCGCTGTTCGACGAACTCGGCCTGCGCATCCTCTGCACCCTCTCCGGCGACGCGCGCTTTCGCGAGGTCCAGACCATGCACCGCGCCAAGGCCAACATGGTGGTCTGCTCCAAGGCCATGCTCAACGTCGCCCGCCACCTGCGCGAGGACTACGGCACGCCGTTCTTCGAGGGCAGCTTCTACGGCATCGCCGACACCTCCCAGGCGCTGCGCGACTTCGCCAGGGCGATCGACGACCCGTCGCTGTCGGTGCGCACCGAGCTGTTGATCCTGCGCGAGGAGAACAAGGCCAGGGCGGCGCTCGCCCCCTGGCGCGAACGGCTGGCCGGCAAGCGCGCGCTGATCTTCTCCGGCGGGGTGAAATCCTGGTCGGTGGTCTCGGCGCTGCAGGATCTCGGCGTCGAGGTGATCGCCACCGGCACCGAGAAATCCACCGAGGAGGACCGCGCGCGGATCCGCGAACTGATGGGGGCGAACGCCCGGATGATCGACGACAACGACCAGGGCGCGCTGATCGCCACCTGCATCGAGAGCGGCGCCGACATCCTGATCGCCGGCGGCCGCTACCTGTACGCCGCGCTCAAGGCGCGCCTGGCCTTCCTCGACATCAACCACGAACGCGACTTCGGCTACGCAGGCTACGCAGGCTTCGTCGAACTGGCCCGCCAGCTGGCGCTGGCCGTGCACAGCCCGGTGTGGCAGCGCGTGCGCCAGGAGCCGCGCTGGGTGCGCGCGAGCACCACGACAGCCCTGCTGGAGGAAGCCTGACATGGCCCGGATCGTCCAGACCAACAAGCCGCTGAGCGTCAACCCGCTGCGCGTCAGCCAGCCGATGGGCGCCGCGCTGGCCTTCCTCGGCCTGGCCCGCAGCCTGCCCCTGGAACACGGCGCCCAGGGCTGCACGGCGTTCAGCA
This sequence comes from Azotobacter chroococcum, assembly GCF_004339665.1. GTDB lineage: Bacteria > Pseudomonadota > Gammaproteobacteria > Pseudomonadales > Pseudomonadaceae > Azotobacter > Azotobacter chroococcum. The sequence continues at coordinate 140,405 of NZ_SMMU01000004.1, read as the reverse complement.
AGGTGTTCTTCACCCGCCACTTCCGCGAGCCCATCCCGCTGCAGACCACCGCGCTCGACATGTTCAGCAGCGTGCTCGGCGGCGACGAGCGGCTGCAGGAAGGCCTGGCCACAGTGATCGACGAACACCGCCCGGAGGTGATCGGGCTGGTCACCACCGGCCTGGTGGAAATGCAGGGCGCCGACATCCGCCGCGTGCTGCGCAGCTTTCACGCCGGCCGCTGCGAAAGCGCCAGCGTCATCGCGGTGAACACCCCGGACACCCTCGGCGGGCTGGAGAGCGGCTACGCCCTGGCGGTGCAGGCGATCATCGAGGCCCTGGTGCCGGACGCCGTACTGCCGGCGGCGCAGCGCGCCCATCGCCAGGTCAACCTGCTGGCCGGATCGATGCTGACCCCCGCCGACGTCGAGGCGATCCGCGAATGGATCGAGGCCTTCGGCCTGCAGGCGGTGATCCTTCCCGACCTTGCCGACTCCCTCGACGGCCACCTGACGCCCCAGGGCTACAGCACCCTGACCAGCGGCGGCACCAGCCGCCAGGCGATCGCCGCCATGGGCCGCTCGGCGCTGACCCTGGTGATCGGCGACTCCCTCGGCAGCGCCGCCGACCTCTTGCAGGCGCGCACCGGGGTGCCGGACCTGCGCCTGCCCGGGCTGACCGCGCTGGCCGACTGCGACGCCTTCGTCCAGGCGCTCGCCGACGTCTCCGGCCGCCCGGTGCCGGCACGCATCCTCCGCCAGCGCGAGCAGCTGCTCGACGCCCTGGTCGACAGCTACGTCCCGGTCGGCGGCGCGCGCATCGCCATCGGCGCCGACGCCGACCAGTTGGTCGCCCTCGGGCGCTTTCTCGACGACATCGGCGCCCGCCTGGTCGCCGCGGTCAGCCCCTGCCGCACGGCGGCGCTGCAGGCGCTGAACGTCGAGGAGGTGGTGGTCGGCGACTTCGAGGATCTCGAGGAGCGCGCCCGCGCCGCCGGCGCGCAGCTGCTGATCGGCAACTCCCACGCCCTGCAGAGCGCCGAGCGCCTGGGCATCCCGCTGCTGCGCGCGGGCTTCCCGCAGTACGACCACTACGGCGCGGCGGCGCGCCTGTGGGTCGGCTACCGCGGCGCGCGCCAGCTGCTCTTCGAACTGGCCAACCTGTTCGCCCCCCGGGGCGCCGGCATCGCCCCCTACCACTCGCCGCTGCGCCAGGACTTCGACGGCGCCGCCGCACCTTCCGCGAGGAGCATTTCCGCATGATCAAAGTCGCCTTCGCCTCCAACGACCGCGTCAACGTCAACCTGCACTTCGGCGCCGCCGACACCCTGGTGGTCTACGACGTCTCGCCGGGCTACGCCGAACTGCTTGGCGTCGGCGAATTCGTCAAGGTCGACATGAAGGGCGAGAACCGCCTCAAGGCCCTGTCGACCGACGAGGAAACCGCCAACGTCGTCGACCTGCAGCTCAGCGCCGAGGAACTGGAACGCCTCGCCGCCAAGCCGCCGGAAGACAAGGTGATCGCCAAGCTGGAGTTCCTCGACGGCTGCTCGGCGATCTACGCCGCCTCGATCGGCACCTCGTCGATCAAGCGGCTGATCGCCGCCGGCATCCAGCCGATCATCGTCGGCACCGGCCAGACCATCGAGGACCTGCTCAACGAGGTCAGCCTCGCCCTGCACTGCGGCGGCCTGAGCTGGGTCGAGCGCGCCAAGGCCAGGGCCGAACGCACCGCCCAGGCCCCCGCCGCGCCCCGCGAATCCGCCGGCGGCCTGCGCCTGATCACCTCCATCGACGAGCTGGAGTAGCCGTCATCTCCCGTGCGCCGCTACAGAGGCGGCGGTCGACGCTCAGTGCATCGAGTGATGATGCGCGGAATGCCCCTCCACAGCGTCCTTGCCGTGGTCGCCGAGCTGGGCGCCGATCCAGCTGTGAAGCGCATGGATCAGCTCGGGCCTGCTGGCGATGAACTGCAGCTGCGCACCGTTCTGGAGATCCGCGTACTTCACCGACATCTCGCCCGGCTTGGCCTGCCTGAGCGCCTCGAGGCCCGGCATGTCGTGGCCATGGATGGTTTCCGGGCCGGAAAAATCCCCCTTGGCGAACTGATCGCCGATGTCCTGCAGATGCTGACGGACCAGCCTCAGCTGGGCGGGGTCCGCACCGTCCTTCAGGACGACTTTCTGTACGCCGCCGTCGGGCGTTCTTTCGAAGACATGCGTGGTCTGGCTCAAGGCGAAGGGCATCACCTGCGTACCACGCCGGGCGACCTCCGCCTGGCGCTCGGGCGATGCCTGCGACGCGAATGCCTGGCCGGAAAGACATACAGCGATGCCCAGTACTGACAAGAGCCTCAACGATCTTTCCATGGAATTCAAAATACCCTCCTGCATCAAATGCCTGTTCAACACCTCAACGACTGGCCAGCGACTTGCCTGCGGCAAGTTCCGAAGCCGGCAGTTCCTCAACCGGCCATCAGCCGCCGGCCATTGCCGAAACAATACATTTTCACCCGGTTTCCGCTCACCTTTTGGGGCGAACGGCATGCCCGAGTACAGTGAAACGGCTCTGGCAGGACTGAACCTTGATTGAAAAAAATTCCAGTAAATACAGCTTTAGAATTTTATTTCCTATTTTGCCGGAAGGATTCCTTCCCGGCCGCGCCCCAGAGCCGTCCGAGCCAGAATAGCAATTGATAAGCATTATTATCTGAATTAAAGTCCCGGCTCCCCCGCAGCGCTGCTGCTCTGCTACACAAGGAGCGGAGTTCCGATGTTCGAGCTGAATGACGTCAGCTTCAACCTGGCCGGCCGCCCCCTGCTGCACCCGGTCAGCCTGCAGATCCCCCGCGGCCAGATGGTCGGCCTGATCGGCCACAACGGCTCGGGCAAGTCCACCCTGCTCGGGCTGCTGGCCCGCCAGCTGGCGCCGAGCGGCGGCCTGCTGCGGCTGGACGAGCGACCGCTGGCCGCCTGGTCCGCGCGCGAGTTCGCCAGCCTGGTCGCCTATCTGCCGCAGCGAGTGCCGGCGACGTGTACCCTGAGGGTGTGCGAACTGGTCGGCTTCGGCTGCCATCCCTGGCGCGGCCTGCTGGGGCGCTTCGGCGCCTGCGACCGGCTGCAGGCCGAGCGCGCGCTGGAGCTGACCGGCACCGCGGAGCTCGCCGGGCAGCGGGTCGACCGGCTCTCCGACGGCGAACGGCAACGTGTCTGGCTGGCCATGCTGCTGGCGCGGAACACCCGCTACCTGCTGCTCGACGAGCCCGTGGCGGCGCTCGACCTGGCCCGCCGGCTGGACATCCTCGTCCGCCTGCGCGAACTCAGCCGGCGCCTGGCCCTGGGCGTGGTGGTGGCGCTGCACGACATCAACCTGGCCGCCCGCTACTGCGACCGGCTGGTCGCCCTGCACGGCGGCCGCCTGCTGGCCAGCGGCAGCCCGGCCGCGCTGATGAATCCCGCCACCCTGGAGGCGATCCACGGCATTCCGATGCGCGTGCTGCAGCATCCCGACAGCGGGCATCCGATCGCCGTGGTGCAGTGAGGCGCGCCCCACCGCGCTGCTGGCCGACTGGCTGGGGCGCAACCGGCCGGGAATGGCGGCAGATCCTTCGGGTCATGGCAGCGGTGGAAAACGCTGCGCGGTTTTCCACTCTACGCCCGGGTCCGGATTCGTAGGGTGGGAAACGGCCGCAGGCCTTTCCCACCACAAGCGCGAAGGTAGAGGAAAAACGCTGTCCGCGTTTCCCTGTCCCGCAGGAGCCAGCCTGCTGGCGATCAGGACCCGACGCAAAGGCATCGCCAGCCAGCTGGCTCCTACAAGGGCGGTGCGGGCAGTCGCCGCCGAAGGGCAGGCTCAATCCCCGGGCAGCACACCGCGACCATCAAAACCTCATTGCCCATCCAGCCTCGCCGCATGGGCAACGGCGTTCTCCGCCATCCGCTTGCCCGCCATCTTGACGCGGCCCTGGCGCTTTCTCCACCAGATCAGCGTCCCGGTGACCGACAGCATGGCCACGGCCAGGCCCAGCACGCAGACGAAGAGTTTGAACGGCAGACCCCACAGCGCCGCCATGTGCAGGCTGACGAACCAGCTGCGGAGGGTGTCGCCGCTGGCCGCGCCGGTGGGCAGCCAGACGTGCACGAGCGCGCCGGAGTTGGCGTCGAAGCTCACCTGGGTGCCGCCCCAGTGCTGCGACAGGTCGCGATCGCTGTGCACCCGGTAGCGGTACTGCCCGCTGCGCGGGTCGTAGGTGAGCGCGTCCTCCCACTGCACGGCGAAGCCCTGCGCCTGCGCCTCCCGGGCCATCAGGCGGCGGCCGGTCTCGCGCGCCTCGAACCAGTCGAGGTCCGGCTCGAGCGGCAAGGACGCCGGGCTCCGCCTCTCCGCCGCGTCCGGCTGATGGGCGAACAGCGCCTTCATCACCGGGTCGTAGACCTCGGACAGGTTGAAGGCCACGCTGCTCCAGGCCAGCACGAACAGCATCGCCCACGGCCACAGGCCGCCGGCACGGTGCAGGTCGAAGTTCAGCTTGTAGCTGCCGCCCGTCCAGCGCACCTGCCATGCCGGCCACCAGCGGGCCGGCCAGCCTTTTCCCGCCGTACGCGGCGCCCGGTTGCGCTGGCGGGCCGGGAAGGTCAGATAGGCGCCCGCGAAGCAGTCCAGCGTCCACAACAGGGCGACGATGCCCAAGAGGTAGCTGCCGACGCTGCCCAGCGCCAGCGAGTAGTGCAGGCGATAGACGAAGGGCATGAGGTTCTTCGGCCCCTGGGCGATGTCGCCCCACTTGCGCGCGCCGAGCACCTCGCCCGTGTACGGGTTCACGAAGACCTGGTCGTTGGCCAGCTCGGGCACCGCGCCGCTGGCGTCGGGCAGCGCAAAGAGGCGAAAGACCATCGAGCGGCCCGGCTCCACCGTCAGCGGCGTGCGCGCCACGAAGGCCTCCGGGTGCAGGTCCTGGACGCGCGCGCGCAGGGCCAGGGGATCGAGCGGCCGGGCTTCCGGCCCGGGCGGCTCGGCATGGAACAGCGCCGGGCTGATGGCGGCCTCCAGCTCCTCGTTCCAGGCCAGCAGACTGCCGGTGAGGCCTGCCACCAGCAGGAAGCCGGCCATCGTCAGGCCCACGTAGCGATGGATCAGCACCAGCAGCGGCCGGTCGATCCGCCAACGCCCGCCGCCGAAGCGGCGCAGCAGCCCGTCGCAGGCCGCCCCGACAAGCCTGCGCAGCCTCATGACGGCACGCCGGCAGCGCTCGTTTGCGGCTCCGCGGCCACCGCCCGGGCCGGCGTCTCGACCGCCGTCACCTGGCCGTTCTCCATGCGGATCAGGCGATCGGCGAGGTGGAAGTAGCGGTCGTCGTGGGAGATCACCAGCACGGTCTTGCCCATGGCCTTCAGTTCGGGGAGCAGCTCGCAGTAGAACACTTCCTTGAATACCGGGTCCTGGTCGGCCGCCCACTCGTCGAAGACCAGGAAGGGGCGGTCCTCGAGATAGGCCACGACCAGCGCCAGACGCTTGCGCTGCCCCTGGGAGAGCGAGCGCGTGGTGAAGGCGCCGTCGCGCACCTGTACCTTGTGCTGCAGGTGGAGCTTGGCGAGCAGCGCGTTGCCCTTGGCGTCCAGATCGGCCGAGGGCGCATCGAGCAGGCGCTCGAACAGGTGGAAATCCGAGAAGATCGCCGAGAAGTGCTGCCGGTAGCCATCGCGGTTGCCGTCGTCCACCGCCTCGCCGTCGAGCCGGATCACGCCCTCCTCCGGCCGGTAGAGGCCCACCAGCAGCTTGGCCAGGCTGGTCTTGCCGCTGCCGTTGCCGCCGACCAGGAAACTGAGCTGCCCGGGCGCGAAGTCCAGGTCGACCGGCCCCAGGGTGAACACCTCGTCGGCCGCCTCGTGGTAATAGCGGTGGCAGACGCCCTCCAGGCTCAGGCTGGCGAGCGCGGCCGGCGCCTGCGGCAGGGCTTCGGCCTCGCCCTGCTGCAACTCGCTGGTGATCTCGTCGATGCGCGCCGCCGAGACCTTGGCCAGATTGGCCCTCGGCAGGGCGAGCAGCAGGTTCTCCAGCGGCGCCACCATGTAGACGAAGACCAGCGCGAAGCCGGTCATGATCCGCGCCCGGTCGGGCACATCGCCGACCAGCACGAACAGCACCAGACCGATGAAGGCATAGATCAGGAAATTGCCCCAGGCCGCCGAGATGACGAAGATCGACATGCCGAGCGTGCGCTCGCGGCGCACGCCCTCGATCGAGGCGCCCAGCACCTCCTTCGAGAAGCGCGCCCGCTTGAGCGCATGCAGACGCAGCTCCTTGGCGCCCTCCACCAGCGAGCGGAAGTGGCCGAACAGGCGGTCCTGCTCTTTGGAGGCGGCGTCCAGATGGCGGATCGCCCGCAGATGGGCCAGGTGGTAACCGAGCGAGCCCAGTCCTATGACCACGGCCGCCGCGAGGAATATCTGCCAGGACAGCCAGGCCATGTAGGTCAGGCAGCCGGCCACGACGATGGCATTGACCAGGATGGCCGGGAAGCTGACGAAGAACTCGGCGACCGTGGCGCTGTGCTCGGACAGCGCCGACTGCACCCGCGGCCCGCCGATTTCCTCCAGCCGGCGAAAATCGGCGCCGACCACCCGTTCCGAGATGAAGCGCCGCAGCTCGGCGTGCGAGCGCTGGCTCAGGCGCTCGAACAGCACCGACGAGAGCATGTGGGCAAGCATCGCCGCCAGCGCGATGCCCGCGAAGTGCCAGGCCAGGCTGGCGCGCTGCTCCGGGCTGCCCGCTGTCAGTGCGGCATTGATCTGGGTGACGAGCAGCACGCTGCACACCCCGGATACGACGCTCACGACGGCGGCGGCGGCCAGCAGGCGGCGGGACTCTCTGATCAGATGGACAAGCACGGATGGATCACCTCGGGCTGGAGAACGGAAAACACCTCAAACCAAGACGGATCGCCCGCCGCTTTGTTTACCGCCGGCCTGGCACCCGCCCGGTGCATGCCAGCCACGCACCGGGCGACGCACCTCGCCGATCAGGGCTGCAGCACGACCCGCCCGAGTTGCGGGTCGCGGGCGATGTCCGCCTCGCGGAACGGGAAGCGCAGCCAGTCCTTGCGCGCGTAGCGCGCCACCGGAGCGCTGCCGCGGCCGTTGTCGACCGCCGTCTCGTCCTGGCCATGGGCCAGCAGCGTGTGCGCCTCCACGCCGTCCGGGCCGAAGTGCACCACCTGCAGGTAGCTGTTGGCCAGCGCGTTCGGTCCCAGCCGCTCGTCCCCCTCGTAAGGGCAGGCCACGGTGAAATAGCCGGCCGAGTGGCAGCCGCCATAGAGCGGCAGCCGGCCGCCGCCGCTCGCCACGAAACGCTCGCTGGAAAGCGGCGCATCCAGCGCCTGCCCCCTGGCGGCCAGCGCCTCCACCGCAACGGCCAGGGCCCGGGCCACGCGGCCGTCATCGCGGCCCGGCGCGCGCGGAGTGTCCAGCGGCGCCTCGCGGGAGAAGGCCACCCGATAGAGCGCATCGTCCGGAATCCTCTCCAGGCGCGCCCAGAAGGCCTCCCAGAGCAACGCGCCGCGATCGTCGGCGTCGGCCTTGCCGGACCACTGGCGCAGGACCTCGCAGGCCCGGGCGACCTCCACCTTCCGGGCCGCCAGCCCGACCTTGACGCTGCCTCCAGGCTCCGCCGCCTCCAGGTCGGCGCCATCCAGCGCCACCACCGGCTGGGCGCAGGCCTGCGCGAGCAGTTCGTCCTTGAACAGCTCGGCGGAGTAGGCGCGTGGCGTGAGCACCGCCTGCATCAGCTGGCGGCTCAGCGCCTGCGCCGGCTGCGGCGCCCCCCGGGAGAGCTCCTCGGCGATCCGGTGGCCCAGCCGCCCGCGCAGCGACAGGGGCTGCCGCTCCCCGCCCAGCACGGCGGGGAAGCCCTCCAGCGGCTGGTGCACGTTGCTCAGCCAATAGCTGTCGTTCATGTTGGCGACATAGTCCTCGCGCAGCAGCTGCGGCATGCCGCGGGCCGGCATGGCGCCCGGCTGCACCGCCTCGTCATCCGTGCGCCAGGCGCATTCCGAACGGCTGCCGTCCAGGAAGGGGGCCGCCGCGTCCAGACGGGCGAAGCCCTTGGCCAGCGGCGTGGAACAGGCTTCACGCAGCTCGTCGGTGACGTTGGGCACCGCGCCGACGTCGCCGTACCAGACGCGCCCGTCGCCGCGCGCGATCGCCACCGTATTGACCCAGGGCACCGCCGCCTCGCGGCGCTGGATGGCGATGAACTCGTCGAGCGACTTCGCCTGGTTCCAGTAGAAGAAGTTGCGGAAGATGCGGAAGTTCTCCGTGTTCACGTCGCGGATCGCCAGCGCATGCGTGGCGCTCCAACCGAAGGCGGCATTGTGCCCGCCCAGGTCGACCACCGGCCCGAAGCGCGTGCTGTAGAGGGTTCTCGCCACGCTGCGCGGCTCGCCGTTCTCATCGCGAACCGCCACGCTCACCTCGCGCGCCACCATCGGCTCGACCCTGCCGTCGACCAGATAGCGGGTCGGGTCGGCTGCGTCGAGCTTCAGCTCGAACAGGCCGAAGCGGCGCGCCTCCGACACCGTGTGGCTCCAGGCCACCTGCTCGTTGAAGCCGAGCATGACCACCGGCACGCCGAGGAAGGCGACGCCGGCCACGTCGAGCCGGCCGGGGATGCTCAGGTGCATCTGGTAGAAGCGATCCGGCCCGCCCCAGTACCAGTGCGGGTTGCCGAACAGCAGCGCGCCCTCCTCCCCGGTGGCCTGCCGGCCGAAGGCGAGCACGTTGCTGCCCAGGCCCGCCCGCTCGCCGATGCGCTTGGCCAGCCTGGCGCGCAGGGCCGCGTCATCGCCCCCCGCGGCGGCCACTCTGGGCGCCGCCGGCTTGGCATTGACGATCTCCGGGATGAAGCGCGCATAGCCGGCGGCGATCTGGGCCGCGTACAGGCGGCGGTAGAGGTCGTCCGCGCCGATCTCGCGCACCCAGGCCTGGTCGAGGCAGGTGCGCCGCCCGGCATCCTGGCCGCGCCGCGCCTCGGCCAGGTAGCGGTTGTAGCCCGCGGCGAAGCCCTCGAACAGCTCGTGCAGCTCGGGCGGTTGTTCGGCACGCAAGCGCTCGACCAGCGCAGCGTCGGCGAAGCCGCGGAAGAAGAAGTCCAGGTCCAGGTTCTTCGGCCGGCCGAAGGTGGAATCGCGCGCCGGTCGCGCTTCGGCGCCGAAGAACCAGGCGCGCCGGCCCTCGTAGGTCACGAAGGCCTCGGCCAGCGTGCACAGGGCGTCCTGCGCCTGCACGTAGCCGACGCCGAGGCCCAGCCCGCGCCAGCTCGCGGCGCGCAGGTGCGGGATGCCGTCGGTGGTGCGGCGGATCTCGACGCCGCCTGCCAGCGCCTCGGCAGAGGCTTCGCCGGCGCTCTTCGCCTGCAGCGCCGGCGCCAGCGCGGACAGCCCTACCGCCAGCAGCAACGCGCATCCCTTGCGGAGGAGCCCGCCCGGCGCCGTTCGTCGAGTCGATTTGTACATACTTCACTCCGAATCCGTGAGGGCCAGTCACCGGTCGTTTCGCCGACCGGGCCGACAGAAGGGGCTGCCGGGCCGAAGGCGCCGCAGGGCGCGCAAGGCCGGCCCTGCAGCCGGTCAGGAACGCCGCTGGAAACCCTCCAGCACGTTCGCCGTGTTGATGCCCACCGCGGCCACCGCATAGCCCCCTTCGAACACGAACACGGAAGGAAGGCCGGCTGTGGCGAGCGCCTCGCCCACCTGAAAATAGTCGTCGCTCTGCAGCCGGAAGCCGGAGATCGGGTCGCCTGCGAAGGTGTCCACGCCCAGCGACACCACCAGGGCCTCGGCCCGGTAGCCGGCGATGGCGCGCAGCGCCTGCCCCAGCGCGGCGAACCAGGCCGCGAAGCCGGTGCCCCGCGGCAGCGGCAGGTTCAGGTTGAAGCCGAGGCCAGCTCCCGCGCCCGTCTCGTCGGCATGGCCGAGGTAGAACGGGTATTCGCTGCGCGGATCGCCGTGCAGGCTCGCATAGAGGACGTCGGCGCGGTCATAAAAGATGCTCTGAGTGCCGTTGCCGTGGTGGTAGTCGATGTCCAGCACGGCGACCCGGCCGGCGCCGCCGTCGCGCAGGGCCTGCACGGCGAGGGCGGCGTTGTTGAGAAAGCAGTAGCCGCCGAAGAAGTCCTGGCCGGCGTGGTGCCCGGGCGGGCGCGTCAGGGCGAAGGCCGCCCTTTCGCCGGCCAGCACCCGCCCGGCGGCGGACAGCGCGCACCAGGCGCCGCTGCGCGCGGCCTGCCAGGTGCCGGCGGTCAGGGGCGTGCCCGCATCGAAGGAGAACAGCCCCATGCGCGCCGCGAAATTCTCCGGCAGCACGTCGCTGCGGTGGCCGCGCACCGGCCAGACCGACGGCAGCGCGTCGCGCCGGGCATTGGCCGGGTCCAGACTCACCCATTCGTCCCAGGCGCCGCGCAGGAACTCGACATAGCGGGGCGCATGGATGCGGCTCAGCGCCGCGTCGTCGAAAACCTCGGCCGGCTCGATCGCGCCGAGGCGCCGGCGGCGCAGCTCGTCCAGCACCCGGTCGGCACGCGCCGCCACCTCGAAGCAGGGCACCAGCGCGCCGCGGAACATCTCCACCCGGCCCTGATGGAGGCTGTGCCGGTCATTGTAGAAAGTGATCATCGGCCGGCCCGGTCAGGCTTTCGCCAGATGCGCCAGGCCCTGGTGCAGCGCCGGGAACAGGCTGTTGTTGAAGTTGTTCCAGCGCAGTTCGAGGATGCTGTCCTGCGGGTCGATCGCGGTGTTCAGCACGTCGAGGATGACCTCGCCGGAATCGATGCCATTGTCCACGTAATGGAACGAGGCCCCGGTCATGTTCACCACCGGCACCGCCCTGGTCTCCATCGTGTCCCAGTTGACCACCTTCCTGCCATGCACGCCGTGCAGGGCGTCGAGCGTCGCGTAGGCGCCGCGGCGCTCGTAGGGCGACTCGAGCCGGGTGATGCCCGGATGGATGTTCACGATCCGCCGGTGGAAGGGGCTGCCCGGCCGCACCAGCTCGTCGAGGATGACCAGTAGGCCGTCGAGCACGACGAGTTCGGCCTCCAGCTCGAACAGCCGGTCCAGCAGGCGCGCCTCGAAGTCGCGCTTGCCGGCCGGCCGCTCGGGGGCGTTCAGGGGCAGGCGCCGGTAGGTCGAGGGAATCGGGCAGAGCAGATCGTTCAGGCGCCGGCCCTGCGCGCACAGCTCCGGCGGATAGAACCACTGCCGGTCCGGCTGGTACGCAAAGCCATAGTCCTTGAGCTTCTCCCGGTCGAGCGGCGAACCCTCGTCGTCGTCGTGGATCACCCCCTCCAGGGAATAGGCGTCGCCCAGCTCGGTCTCGTCGAGCGCTTCGGCCAGGTATTCGAGCGGGGACTTCATGTAGCGGGTCCCCGCCTTGTACGCGATGTGCTGCCCGGCCTTGTCGGCGGCGGCATTTCTCAGGGACCAGATGTAGACGAGTTTTGTCTTCGGCATGTCGGTGCGATCACACGTGGGTTCCAAGATCCGGCAAGACCTCTGCCGCCCGCTGGCAGTTCGGACATCCGGTCGCCGGCCTGCCGGCGGACCCGCGGCGCGACAGCCCGGGGCCATCCCGGGCCGACCCCGCACGCCGAACTCGTGGATACAGACGAACGACGCAGCAGGGCGTTTAGCCGTCAGGGCGAGCGCCAGGCAGGCAACTAAACATTCGGCGCGCCGGTTCGTCTTGGCTTGTACGTACTGGAACAGGCCTCCCGATCCGTCCCTCCGACGCCGGAAATCCGACCAGCCGCTTCACCTTCATCGTGCAGATCTGACGCTTGTCCCTTTTCTCCACCCTTGTTCTGGGAGGTTTGTGATGCACCCATTTCCGGCCACTCCGACTGTTCGCACCACTGACGCCGTCGATGAACTCGCCAGGCGCCACAATGCGCTTTCGCAGCCCTACACACTGGCGAAGAACCCGCTGCTGGAACGGCAGGAGGCCCGCGAGTCGAGTGCGCGCAGCTACCCGCGCCGCATTCCGCTGGCGCTCAAGCGCGCCCACGGCATCTATGTCGAGGATGTGGAGGGACGCGTGTTCATCGATTGCCTGGCCGGGGCGGGCACCCTGGCGCTGGGGCACAACCACCCCGTGGTCATCGAGGCGCTCCGCGAGGTTCTCGCCGACGGCCTGCCGCTGCACACGCTGGACCTGACCACCCCGGTCAAGGACCGCTTCGTGCAGGACCTGTTCGATATCCTGCCGGCCGACTTTGCGCGCGACGCCAAGGTGCAGTTCTGCGGTCCCACCGGCGCCGATGCGGTCGAAGCCGCCCTGAAGCTGGTCAAGACGGCCACCGGACGCGGCACCATGCTGGCCTTCCACGGTGCCTATCACGGCATGACCCAGGGTGCGCTGCACCTGATGGGCAGCCTGGGGCCGAAGCGGCCGCTGAACGGCATCCTGCAGGGCGTCCAGTTCCTGCCCTATCCCTACGACTATCGCTGCCCCTTCGGGCTGGGCGGCGAGGCCGGCGTGCAGACGGGACTGCGCTACATCGAGACCGTCCTGAACGACCCGGAGGGCGGCATCCCCCATCCGGCGGGCCTGATCTTCGAGGCCGTGCAGGGCGAAGGCGGCGTCGTCCCGGCGGCCGATGCCTGGGTGCGCGGCGTGCGCGAACTCACCGCGCGGGCGGACGTGCCGCTGATCGTCGACGAGATCCAGACCGGCTTCGGCCGTACCGGCAGGATGTTCGCCTTCGAACACGCCGGCATCACGCCGGATGTGGTGGTGCTCTCCAAGGCCATCGGCGGCGGCCTGCCGCTGTCCGTGGTCGTCTACCGCGGCGAACTCGACCAGTGGAAGCCCGGCGCCCACGCCGGCACCTTCCGCGGCAACCAGCTGGCGATGGCGGCAGGTTCGGCGACGCTGCGCCTCATCCGGGCCGAGGCCCTGCACGACCAGGCGCAGCGCAACGGAGAACGCCTCGCCGCCGGCCTCCGGCAGCTGCAGCGCGATTACCCGCAGTTCGGCGACGTGCGCGGTCTCGGCCTGATGCTCGGCGTCGAGATCGTCGATCCCCACGGCGAGCGCAATGCCCACGGCCACCCTGCGGCCGCCCCGGCCCTGGCCGGCGCCCTGCAGGCCGAATGCCTGCGCCACGGCCTGATCATCGAACTCGGCGGCCGGCACGGCAGCGTGGTGCGCTTCCTGCCGCCGCTGATCATCAGCGAGGCGCAGATCGACCATGTGCTCGAGATCTTCGCCACCGCCGCCGCGAAGACATTTCGCAGCGCATCGGCGCTGGCCTGTTGAACGGCAGGCCAGACAGGCGTCCGAAACCGATTCGAAAGATTTCCCTCCCTTGACCCAGCACACCCATGAAAATCAAGAGCCACTCCCGCAAACACGACACCACTCCCCAGCTCACGCCCATCGCCCAGGTCCTGCAGGCCGTCCTGCTGCTGAGCGTTGCGCTCGCAGCAAGTCCCGCGCGTGCGGAGGATGAAGATCCCGCCGCGGAAGCCCAGGCCGCGGCAAGTTCCGGGCGCGAGGAAGATGAACAGCAAGGGACGGCCGGCTTGGCGACGATGCTGCCCACCCTCACCGTCAACGCCAGCGCGGACTCGGCGCCCGACGGCACGGCCGCCAGCGGCTACCGCGTGAAGAGTGCCTCGGTCGCCGGCTTCAGCGAGCAGGACATCCTCGATACGCCGTTCTCGGTCAAGGTGCTGTCGGCCGACCTGATGAAGAACCACAACGTCAAGACCCTCTCCGACCTGGACAAGCTGGACGCCAGCGTGACCTCGTCGATCGCCAACCCCGGCTGGTACAGCTCGCCGTCCATTCGCGGCTTCACCCTCGATAACACGGTCAACTTCCGCTACAACGGGCAGATGATGGTCAACATGCAGGCCACCGGCATGGAGAACAAGGAGCGGATCGAGGTCCTCAAGGGCCTGTCCTCCATGCAGACCGGCTTCGCCGGACCCGGCGGCCTGATCAACTACGTGACCAAGCGGCCCACAGCCGCTCCGCTCACCGAGATCAACTACTACGTCAACGAGTTCGACAACACCCGGGGGCATGTCGACATCAGCCGCCGCACCAACGATGGCCGCTTCGGCCTGCGGATCAACGCCGCCACCGAGGAGGAGCGCTCCTACGTGCGCAGCGTCGACGGCGAACGGCGCTTCTTCGCCCTGGCCGCCGACGCGCTGCTCACTCCCGACACCATTCTCGAATTCGACGTCGAGTACGAACGCCGCGAGCAGAACGGCCAGCCCTTCCTGGAGCCCGAAGCCGATGGCGAGCTGCCTTCAGCCTTCGACCCGCGCACCTTCCTCGGCCAGAGCTGGGCGCGCTACCCCACCGAGTACACCATGGTGAGCGGCAAGCTGAAGCACTTCATCAACGACGACTGGTCCTTCACCCTCGACGGCAACTGGTCGAAGCTGCGCCGCGAGCAGAACATGGTCTGGGCCCACTGGGGCATCCAGGAAAACGGCGACAGCGAGACCTACCTGTATTATTCGCCGGACCAGGAAGCCAACCCGATCAACGCCCGCCTGACCATCAACGGCCGCTTCGACACTGGCCCCTTCAACCACGAGCTGGCCTTCGGCGGCATGATGCACCGCCTCAAGCAGCGCTGGGGCGACGGCTATTTCGACTTCCTCGGCAACAGCAACATCTACAACCCCGTGTCCATCGCCGATCCCTCGCCCGACGCCCCCGACGCCCGGCTGGCCCGCCGCGTCGAGGAGGACGGCGTGTTCCTCCACGACGTGATCTCCTTCGGCGAGTCCTGGAAGCTGCACTGGGGCGGCCGCTACTCCATGCGCACCGAGAGAAGCTACGACACCACCACGGGCCACCGGACCAACGAATACAAGGATTACGTCTTCACTCCCAGCTACGCGCTGGTCTACAAGCCGCAGTCCAACGTCTCGCTCTACGTGAGCTACATCGAAGGCCTGGAGCAGGGCGGTACCGCGCCGGCCGACGCCGTCAACCACAACGAACAGCTGAGCCCGCTGATCAGCGAGCAGTGGGAAGCCGGCCTCAAGGTGGAGTTCGCCCGGGGCCTGAACTTCGACGTCTCGCTGTTCCGCATCGAGAAGCCCTTCGAATTCACCAACGCCGACGGTTATTACGTGAAGGACGGCGAGCGCCGCCACGAGGGCCTGGAACTCTCGCTCACCGGCAAGGCCTCGCCGGAGTGGACGATCTTCGCCAGCGCCATGTTCCTCGATGCCGAGCTGATGGATGCCAGCGAGGATATCGACGGGAACCGCCCCTCCGACACCCCGGCCAAACGCTTCTCGGCGATCACCGAATACAGCCCGCTATGGCTCAACGGCTGGACCTTCACCGGCAGCTGGACGCACAACGGCGCCCGTCACGTCACCGAATACAACAACAGCGAATCCGCGCCGTCCTACGACGTGTTCGGCCTCGGCGCCCGCTACGAGACCAAGATCGGCCCGGCCCACACCACGGTCCGCCTGAACCTCGACAACGTGTTCGACAAGAACTACTGGAGCAGCGTGGAAAGCGCCAACCTGGTCGCCGGCGCCCCGCGCACGGCCAGCGCCAGCCTGAGCGTGAGGTTCTGACGCAAGCGCGGGCCGGCCAGCCGGCCCGCCCCCTCCCCGCCCGGCAGCGCCCGCGCTGCCGGTTCCTTCCCGCCGGCCTCGCCCGGCTCCGCTAGCGCCCCTCCCCATCGCTCCTGCGCGAAAGCACACCCGAGCCCCGTGCCATCGCAACCGGCCAGCGAATGCCGGAGCGGCATTGCCCTGCAGGAGCGCTTGAAAGAAGGAAAGGCCGGAGGCCGAACGAGCAGAGCGCTCTCGTCCGGCCTGCGGCCTTCAGGGCTTGCCGGCAGCCTTAGCGCCCGCCGGCCTGCAGGCGCTCGAGCAAATCCGCCGCCACCTGCGCCTCGCGCACGATGCGCAGGTGATCCGCCGCGCTCCCGCGGTTCTCGCCGATGGCGATGCCCAGCCAGGCGGCGAAGTCCGCCGCTTCCGCCGCGCGCGCAGCGGACCACCAAGCCGTCAGCGGCGCCTGCAGCGGCGGCGCGGCGACCGGCGTCCGGGCGAGGCGGTCGAGGGCGCGCGCCGTGAGGAACATGTCCACCAGCTCCTGGCTGCCCAGCAGGCCGTATTCGTGCAACTGCTCCCGCTCGACCCGCGCCAGCAGCAGATCGACCAGGCCGTGGAGCGACTCGGGGGTCGCCACGGTAGCCTCGAGGCGGGCACGGACGCCGGCATCCTCCAGCAAGGCGGCATGCCGGTGGGCGGGCAGCAGGATCGCGAAGAAGCCCATGAGCTCGTCGAGCCAGGTCGCGGCCTGCGGCGTGGCGTCCGGCACGTACGGGTCGATGGCGCCGACGAAGCGGACCTCCTGCCCCTCGCCCTCCAGCAGCCCCGCGACCAGAGGCGCCAATGCGCCGCCCAGCGACCAGCCGCAGAGCCGGTACGGCCCAGCCGGCTGCTGCGCCCGGATCGTCGCCGCGTGCAGCCGCGCCAGGTCGAGCAGATCCTGCGGTGCGCTGCCCCTGCCATCCCGGTACGGCAGCCCGACGAGCGTGACCCGCCCGGCCAGCGCCCGGGCGAGCGTCGT
Source organism: Azotobacter chroococcum (assembly GCF_004339665.1). Lineage (GTDB taxonomy): Bacteria > Pseudomonadota > Gammaproteobacteria > Pseudomonadales > Pseudomonadaceae > Azotobacter > Azotobacter chroococcum. The sequence continues at coordinate 123,808 of NZ_SMMU01000004.1, read as the reverse complement.
GTAGTCCAGCACGCTGCCCCAGCCGTCGTGCAGGCAGAACAGCGGCGGCTGCTCCGCCACCGGCGGGTTCAGCCGCACCGCCGGCGCCGGGCCGCCGCGCGCGGCCAGCGCGGCGACGCTGGGATGGGCGTACAGCTCCTGCAGGCCGATGGCCAGGCCGCCGGCGTCCTGGCGCAGCCGCTGGGTCACCCGCAGCGCCGCCAGGGAATGCCCGCCCAGCTCGAAGAAGTTGTCGTGGCGCCCTACCCGCTCGATGCCCAGCACCTCGGCCCAGATCCCGGCGAGCCGCTCCTCGATTTCGCCCTGCGGCGCCTCGTAGTCCCGGTCGCTCGCCAGCTCCGGCGCCGGCAGCGCCTTGCGGTCCACCTTGCCGTTGGCGTTCAGCGGCAGGGTCTCCAGCACCACGACGGCGCTTGGCACCATGTAGTCCGGCAGCAGCCGGCCCAGCCGTTCGCGCAGCTGGCCGCCATCGAGCAGCTGGCCGCCCGGCGCCGCCGCGTAGCCCACCAGCCGCGCCCCGCCCGGCCCCTCCTGGGCCACCACCACCGCCTCGCGCACCCCGGGCTGGGCCAGCAGCTGCGCCTCCACTTCGCCCAGCTCGATGCGCAGGCCGCGGATCTTCACCTGGTGGTCGAGGCGCCCCAGGTATTCCAGCTGCCCTTGCGCGTTCCAGCGCACCAGGTCGCCGGTGCGATAGAGCCGCTCGCCCGTGCCGAACGGATCGGCCACGAAACGCTCGGCGGTCAGGCCCGGCCGGTTCAGATAGCCGCGCCCCAGCCCCACGCCGCCCAGGTACAGCTCGCCGGCCACGCCGGGCGGCACCGGGTTGAGCGCCGCATCGAGCACATGGGTGCGGATGCCGCTGATCGGCCGGCCGATCGGCACCTGGCTCTGCCCGTCGGCGCGGCAGGTCCACTGGGTCACGTGGATGGCCGCCTCGGTCGGGCCGTAGAGGTTCTGCAGACTCACGCCTTCCAGCCGCTCCAGCGCCTCGTGCTGGGTCGCCGCCGGCATCGCCTCGCCGCCGCAGATGACGTGGCGCAGGCGCGTCTGACTCTCGATGCCCTCGTGGGCCAGGAATGCCTGCAGCATCGAAGGCACGAAGTTCAGCGTGGTGATGCAGTGACGCCGGATCAGCGCCACGATCCGCTCCGGGTCGCGCTGGTCGCCCGGCCGGGACACCACCAGGGGCACCCCGGTGGTCAGCGGCCAGAAGATCTCCCACACCGAGACGTCGAAGCCGAACGGCGCCTTGTGCAGTACGGCATCGGCCTCGGTCAGCCTGTAGGTCTCCTGCATCCAGCGCATGCAGCTGTACAGCGAGCGGTGCCGGTTGGCCGCGCCCTTGGGCCGGCCGGTGGAGCCCGAGGTGTAGATCACGTAGACCAGGCTGTCGCCGTGCAGCGCGACCTGCGGGTCGTGGTCGGGCTCGCCGTCGAGGTCGAGGCGGTCCAGCTCCAGCACGCTCAGCGCCCGGCCGTCGGGAATGCGTCCGCCCAGACCGCTCTGGGTGAGCAGCAGCCCGATGCCGCTGTCCTCGACCATCCAGGCCAGCCGCTCGTCGGGATAGTCCGGGTCGAGCGGCACGTAGGCGCCGCCGGCCTTGAGGATGGCCAGCAGGCCCACGATCATCTCGACCGAACGCTCGACGAAGATCCCCACCCGCGTCTCGGGCGCAACGCCCAGGGCGATCAGCCGGTGCGCCAGGCGGTTGGCCCGGCGGTTCAGCTCGGCATAGCTCAGCTGCGTCTCGTCGAAGATCAGCGCCACCGCCTCCGGGCGCTCGCCGGCGTGGCGCTCGAAGAGCCGGTGGACCGGTACGGCGTCCGCATAGTGGCGCTCGTCCTCGCTCCACTGGCGCAGCTCGGCGCGCTCGGCCGCGCCGAGCAGGTGCAGATCGTCCAGCGCCACGTCGGGGGTCTCGACCAGGCCCTGCAGCACCCGCAGGTAATGCTCCGCCAGACGCTCGATGGTACGCGGCGCGAACAGCTCCGCCGCATAGCCGAAGCTCGCCTGGAGCCGGCCGTCGGGCCGCTCGATGGTGTCCAGGTTCAGCTCGAACTGCGCGGCCCGCGTGTCCAGCGGATAGTCCTCCAGCTCGAGGCCGGCCAGCCGCTCGAGGGCGCGATAGTCGGCGCGCAGATGGTTGAACATCACCTGGAACAGCGGATTGGTGGCCAGGCTGCGCTCGGGCTGCAGCGCCTCGACCAGTTGCTCGAAGGGCAGGTCCTGATGCGCCTGGGCGCCGACCGCCGCCTCCCGGGCCTGCGCCAGTACCTCGCCCAGACTCATGCGGCCGTCCAGGCGGTTGCGCAGCACCTGGGTGTTGATGAACACCCCCACCAGCGCCTCGGTCTCCACCCGGTGCCGGTTGGCGACGGGCACGCCGACGCGGATGTCCGGCTGCCCGGTGTAGCGGTACAGCAGCGCCTGGAAGCCGGCCAGGAGCAGCATGAACAGCGTCGCGCCCTCGGCCCGGGCGCGCTCGTGCAGGCCGCGCACCAGCGCCTCCGGCAGCTCGACCTGGTGCCGCGCCGCCCGGTAGCGGCCATCGGCGCGGCGCGGCCGGTCGGTGGGCAGCTGCAGCACCGGATGCTCGCTGCCCAGCTGCGTCCGCCAGTAGTCGAGCTGCCGCTCGCGCTCGCCCGCCTCCAGCCAGTGGCGCTGCCACAGCGCATAGTCGGCGTACTGGATCGGCAGCGCCGGCAGCTGCGCCGCGTGCCCCTCGACGTGTGCCCGGTAGAGGGCCACGAACTCGTCGACGATGAGCTGCAGCGACCACTCGTCGGCGACGATGTGGTGCATGGCCAGCACCAGCACATGCCGGTCGGCCGCCTCGCGGATCAAGCCCACCCGCAGCAGCGGGCCGCGGGTCAGGTCGAACGGCGTCTCGCCGATGCCCCGCGCCGCCTCCCTGACCCGCGCCGCGCGCGTGGCGGCCTCGAGCGCCGTGCAATCGAGCGGGATGAACTCGACCTCGCCCTGCGCCAGGATGACCTGCTCGCTGCTTTCGCCGACGGCGCGGAACCGGGTGCGCAGCGCCTCGTGGCGCGCCGCCAGGGCATTGAAGCTCGCCTGCAGCGCCGGCACGTCGAGCGGCCCGGCGATGCGCAGCGCCCCGGTGATGTGGTAGGCCGTGCTGCCGGGGTCGAGCTGCCAGAGGAACCATTGCCGCGCCTGGGCGTGGGACAGCGGGCAGCAGCTCTGCAACGCCTCCTCGCGGGCTGGCACGGGGAACTGGCCGATGGCCAGCCCCTCGCTGCGGATCTTCTGGTAGACCGCGCGGCGCTGCTCGGCGGTCAGGCGGGAAAAACGTTCGGCGACGCGCCGGATTGCCGGGGTTTCCATCATGCGCTCTCCAGGCTGTCGATAAAGGCGTCGATCTCCGCCAGCGCCGCCGAGGCGTCGCCGGCGGCCGTGGCGGCGGCATGCGCGGCCAGCTCCGCGAGGACCGGCCACTGGAACAGGTCGCGCACCGTCACGGCCGCGTGCAGGGCGCCCTGCGCGCGGGCCGCCACCTGCACCGCCGCCAGCGAGTGCCCGCCGCGCTCGAAGAAGTTGTCGTGGCGTCCCACGCGCTCGACGCCCAGCACCTCGGCCCAGATCCGCGCCAGCGCCTGCTCGGTCTCGCTCTGCGGCGGCGCGTATTCGCGGTCATCGGCCAGCTCGGGATCGGGCAGCGCCTTGCGGTCGATCTTGCCGTTGGCGTTCAGCGGCAGCGCCTCCAGCACCACGATCGCCGCCGGCACCATGTACTCGGGCAATTCCTCGCCCAGCCCGGCGCGCAGGCGCTGCGCGTCCGGCGCGTCGCCGGCGACATAGCCGACCAGCCGCGCGCCGCCCGGCCCGGCGAGGGCCACGACCACCGCTTCGCGCACCTCGGGCCGGGCCAGCAGTTGCGCCTCGATCTCGCCCAGTTCGATGCGGAAGCCGCGCACCTTGACCTGATGGTCGGCGCGGCCGAGGTATTCCAGCTGGCCCTGGGCGTTCCAGCGGGCGATGTCGCCGGTGCGGTACAGCCGCCCGCCCGCGGCGTCGAACGGGTTGGCCACGAAACGCTCGGCGCTCAGGCCGGGGCGTCCGTGATAGCCGCGCGCGAGCAGGTCGCCGCCGAGGTACAGCTCGCCGGCGACGCCCACGGGCGCCGGGTTCAGGTCGGCGTCCAGCACGCAGGCATGGCGGCCAGCCAGCGGCTGGCCGATGGGCATCTGGCCCGGCAGCGTTTCCTCGCCCGCGACGTAGCGCCGGCAGTCCTGCACCGTGGCGGTCACCACCGTCTCGGTCGGCCCGTAGGTGTTGAGCAGCCTGACGTGCGCGAGGCCGGCCTCGCGCCAGGCCTGCACGCCGTCCGGCGGCATGGCTTCGCCGGTGGCCTGCACCTGGCGCAGCGCGCCATAGTCGCGCGGCCCCTGGCGGGCGAAGTCCTGGGCGAGCAGATGCCAGTAGGCGGTGGGCAGGTCGGCGATGCTGATGCGCTTGTCGAGCAGCTCGCGGTGGAAGGTTTCGCTGTCCCACAGCTCGGGGCCGCGCAGCACCACGGCAGCGCCGGCCACCAGCGGCGGGAAGAGCTGCTCGACGAAGCCGTCGAAGTTGATGGTGGAGAACAGCAGCATGCGCTCGGCCGGCGTCAGGCCGAAATAGCCCACCGCGATCTGGCTGTGTTCGGCGAGCGCGGCATGGGCGATGCCGATGCCCTTGGGCCGCCCGGTCGAGCCCGAGGTGTAGATCACGTAGGCCAGGCTCTCGCGGTGCAGCTCGACCTGCGGGTCGTGCTCGGGCTCGCCGCCGAGCTCGGCGCCGTCCAGCAGCAGCGTCGCCAGCGCCTCGCCGCCCGGCACGCGGCCCTCGAGGTGGCGCTGGGTGACGAGCAGCGCGATGCCGCTGTCCTCGCGCATGTAGGCCAGGCGCTCCTGCGGATACTCCGGATCAAGCGGCACGTACACCCCGCCGGCCTTGAGGATGCCCAGAAGGCCCACGATCATCTCGACCGAGCGCTCCACCGCGATGCCGACCCGGGTCTCGGGGCCGACGCCCAGGGCGATCAGCCGGTGCGCCAGGCGGTTGGCCCGGCGGTTCAGCTCGGCATAGCTGAGCTGCTGGTCGTCGAAGACCAGCGCCAGCGCCTGCGGGCGCTCGCGCACCTGCCGCTCGATCAGCCGGTGCACCGGCTCGGCGTCCGGGTAGCGCTGCGCGTTGATCCCCCACTGGCGCAGCCGGGCCCGTTCGGCCTCGCCCGGGACGCCCAGCTCGCCCAGGCAGCGCTCCGGCCCCTGGGCCAGCGCCAGCAGGAGCCCATGCAGGTGCCCGGCCAGTTGCCCGACCTGCTCGGCCGAGAAGCACTGGCCCTGGAAGGCGTACTCGATGTCCAGGGTCCGGCCCTGGTGCACCGTCAGGGTCAACGGGTAGCTGGTTTCCTCGCGGCTGTCGCGCATGGCGAAGCGCAGCTGGCGGTCGCCCGCCTGGCGCAGCGCTTCGTCCACCGGATAGTTCTCGAACACCACGATGCTGTCGAACAGGCCCTGGCCGCCGGCACCGGCCCAGCGCTGGATCTCGAACAGCGGCGTGTGCTCGTGCTCCCGCGAGGCGGCGTTCTGCGCCTGCAGGTCGCGCAGCCACTGGCCGACGCGCTGCTGCGGCTGCAGCCTCGCCACCACCGGGAGGGTGTTGATGAACAGACCGAGCATCTGCTCGGCGCCGGGCAGGTCCACCGGCCGGCCGGCGGTCGTCGCCCCGAAGCAGACCACGTCCTGCCCGGTGTAGCGCTGCAGCAGCAAGGCCCAGGCGGCCTGCACCAGGGTGTTCGGGGTCACCCGCTGGGCGCGGGCGAACTCCGCCAGGCGCGCGGTCTCGGCGCTGTCGAGTACCTGGCGGTGGAGCCGGTAGCCCTCGCCGCCGACCGGCTGGCGCAGCGCGGCGGCCAGCCGGGTGGGCTCGCCGATGCCCGCGGTCAGGGTGCGCCAGTAGTGTTCCGGGGCGGCGGCGTCCCGCGCCTGCAGCCAGGCGATGTAGTCGCGGAAGCGACCGCCCTGCGCCGGCAGGGGCTGCCCCGCGTAGACCCCGAGAACCTCCGCCAGCAGGCGCGAGGTGCTCCAGCCGTCGAGCAGCAGGTGGTGGCGGGTCCAGACCAGGTGATGCCGGTCGGCCGCGGTCCGCACCAGCACCAGGCGCATCAGGGGCGGGGCGGCCAGATCGAAGCCGCGCTCGAGCTCGTCCCGCGCCAGGGCGTCGAGCGCCGGCGCCTGGTCGGCGCGCCCGCACCAGTCCTGCATCGCCAGCGGCACCGCCAGCGACCGGGCGACCCACTGCAGCGGGCGCTCGCCCGGCACGAAGCCGGTGCGCAGCACCTCGTGGCGGTCGAACATCGCCTGCCAGGCCGCCTTGAAGCGGGCCGGGTCGAGGCCGTCGATGTCGATGCGCAGCTGGTTGACGTAGGCGGTGCCGCCCGGCTCGTAGGCGCTGTGGAAGAACATGCCCAGCTGCATCGGCGAGAGCGGATAGAGGTCCGCCAGGTTCTCCAGCGCCACCGGCAGCCGGTCGAGCTGCGCCTGGCTGGCGTCCGCCAGCGGGAAGTCGGCCGGCGTGATGCCGGTGGCTCCGCTGGTGCAGTGCTCGATCAGCTCCTCCAGTTCCCGCTGGAAGCTTTCGGCAAGATGCTGCACCGTCGCCTCGTCGTGGATCGCCGCGCTGTAGGTCCAGCGCACCCGCAGCTCGCCGCGGTGCATCAGTGCGCCGACCTCCAGCCAGGTGCGCCGCCGGGCGGACGGCGCACGCTCCTCGCCGGCGCTCTCGCGCGCCAGGCGCCAGAGCGCATCGGCGGCGAAGCTCTGGTCGAACTGGCCCAAGTAGTTGAAGGTCACCTGCGGACAGGCGCCTTCGGTCAGCCCCCGTCCCTCCTCGGTCAGGTAGCGCAGCACGCCGTAGCCCAGGCCCTTGTTCGGCACCCGGCGCAGTTGCTCCTTGACCGCCTTGATGCTGGCACCCGGTGCGCCGTCGCCCGGCTGCAGGCGCACCGGGAACAGGCTGGTGAACCAGCCCACCGTCCGCGACAGGTCGAGGCTGTCGTCCAGCGCCTCGCGGCCGTGGCCCTCCAGCTCGACCAGCACGCTTTCGCGGCCGTCCCAGGCGCACAGGGTGCGGGCCAGCGCGGTGAGCAGGATGTCGTTGATCTGCGTGCGGTAGGCCTGCGGCACCTCGCTCAGCAGGCGCTCGGTGAAGTCCTCGTCGAGGCTGATTTCGACGCTGCGGGCATCGGCCACCCGGTTGCTGCCCGCGGCGACGCCGGGCAGGTCGGGCTCCTGTGTGCCGGCCAGCGCCTGCCAGTACGGCAGCTCGGCCCTGAGCGTCTCGCTCCGGGCGTATTCGCCCAGCGCCCGCGACCAGGCGGCGAGCGACGTGGTCTGCGCCGGCAGCGCCAGCGGCTCGCCGGCGACCAGCTGGCGGTAGGCGGTGTGCAGGTCTTCGAGCAGCACCCGCCAGGAGACCCCGTCGACCACCAGGTGATGGGCGACCAGCAGGAGCCGGCCGGAGCGGCCCGGCCCCAGATCCATCCACACCGCCTTGAAGGGTTGCGCCAGGCTCAGGCTGCGCTGGGCGGCGTCGGCGGCCCGGCCGATGGCCTCGGTCACCTGCCGCTCGCCGCCGAACTCGACGCGCTCGAAGCAGCTCGCCCCCTGCGCCGCCGTGCAGCGCTGCCGCCAGGCGCCCTGCTGCTCGTCGAAGCGCAGGCGCAGCGCGTCATGATGGGCGACCACCTGCTCCACCGCCTGGCGCAGCCGCGCCGTGTCCACGGCCTCGGTGGCGCTCAGCAGCAGCGACTGGTTCCAGTGCTGCGGCGCCTCGAAGCGCTGCTCGAAGAACCAGCGTTGCACGGGAAGCAGCTCGAAGGCCTCGTCCACGGCTTCCGTCTGCAGCGGAGCCGCCGCCGGTGCCGCGCTCTCCACGACCGTGGTGACGGCCCCGAGTGCGGCGATGCTCTGCAGCTCCATCAATTGCCTGGGGGTGAACCTGAGGCCGCGCTTTCTGGCCCGCGCGATGATCTGCAGGGTGAGGATGGAGTCGCCGCCGAGTTCGAAGAAGTTGTCGTGGCGGCCGACGCGCTCCACGCGCAGCACCTGCGCCCAGATCTCCGCCAGCGCCTGCTCGACCTCGCCCTGGGGCGCCTCATGGCGCTTCGCTTCGGTCTTTTCCGGCGCGGGCAGGGCCTTGCGGTCGACCTTGCCGTTGACCGTCAGCGGCAGGGCCTCGAGCTGCACGATGGCGGCAGGCACCATGTAGTCGGGCAGCGTCCTGGCCAGCTCCTCGCGCAGCAGGCCGACATCGACCGGCGCCCCACTGCGCGAGACCACATAGCCATGCAGCTGGGTGCGTCCGTCCTCGCTGTCCCGGGCGACGACCTCCGCCTCGGCGATGCCAGGGCGCGCCTGCAGCGCCTGCGCGACCTCGCGCAGTTCCACCCGGTAGCCGCGCACCTTGACCTGGTCGTCCACCCGGCCCAGGAATTCCAGGCTGCCATCATCCAGCAGCCGCACCCGGTCGCCGGTGCGGTACAGGCGCTCGCCCGTGCCGAACGGGTCGGCGACGAAGCGCTCGGCGGTCTGCCCCGCGCGGCCCTGGTAGCCGCGCGCCACGCCGGCGCCGCCCAGGTACAGCTCGCCGGCCACGCCCTGCGGCAGCGGATTGAGCTCGGGGTCGAGCACCAGGGCCCGCAGATTGGCCAGCGGGCGGCCGAGCGGCAGCGTCACGGCGCTGCGCTTCGCCGTCTCGGCCGGCTGGGTCAGCACGCCGACGGTGGTCTCGGTCGGCCCGTAGTGGTTGAGCACGCGGCACTGCGGCTGCAGTGCGCGGACCCGCTCGAGCAGCGGCCAGTGCGTCGCCTCGCCGCCGACCACCAGCGCATGCCGGGGCAGCACGGCGGCCGGGTCGGCCGCCTGCAGCAGCGCCTGCAGATGGCTGGGCACGATCTTCAGCACGTCGATGCGCTGCTCGCGCATGTAGCGGCCGAAGCGATCCGGATCGAAGGCCCGCTCGGCGTCGATCAGGTGCAGGGTGCGCCCGCTGCACAGCGCGCCGAAGAAGCTCGTGTGCCCCAGGTCCGCGGCGACGGTCGAGACCATCGCCATGTTGCCGGCCAGCTCGGGCAGATCGAGCCGGGCCAGCACGGCCTGCACGTAGTTGGCCAGCGCGCCGCGGCTGACCACCACGCCCTTGGGCTGGCCGGTGGAGCCGGAGGTGTAGATGACGTAGGCCGCCTGCTGGGCATGCGCCCTGGGCAGCGCGACCGGGGCGGCGTCGGCGGCCTGGAAGCCCAGCTCCAGCACCGGCACCGCCGGCTGCCAGGCCGGCGCGCGGGCGGCCAGCAGCCAGCGCACGCCACTGTCGGCCAGCTGATAGGCCAGACGCTCGGCGGGCAGCTGCGGATCGAGCGGCACATAGGCCGCGCCGGCTTTGAGCGCCGCCAGCACGCCGAGGACGAATTCGCAGGAGCGTTCGGCATGGATGCCGACGCGGGTCTCCGGGCCGGCCCCCGCGCCGACCAGTTGCGCCGCCAGGCGGTCAGAGTGGGCGTCCAGCTCGGCATAGGTGAAGCAGCGCTCCTCGCCGCGCACGGCCACGCCCTGCGGAGCGCGGGCCACGGCATCGGCCCACAGCTCGATCACGTCGGCGCGCGGGAAGCGGGTCCGCGGACCCTGCAGCTCCGCCAGCGGGCCGGGCAGCGCCAGCTCGGCGAGCGTGGCGTCCGGCCGGGCGACCACCTGCTCGGCGAGAACCTGGAAGGCCTGGGCGAAACGGGCGATGGTCGAGGCGTCGAACAGCGCCGCCGCATAGGCCAGGACCGCCTGGATGCCGCGCGGCCGGTCGGTGAAGTCCAGGCTCAGGTCGAAGTGGGCGTGGCCGCCCGACAACCCTTCGATACTGGCCTCCAGGCCGGCCACGCGCCGCGTCGCCGGCAGATCGTCCTGCTGCGTGCACTTCACCTGGAACAGCGGGTGCAGGCCGGGCTGCCGCTCGGGCTGCAGGGCCTCGACCAAGAGGTCGAAGGGCAGGTCCGGATGCGCCTGCGCATCGAGCACCGTCCCGCGCACCGCAGCCAGCAGCGCGAGAAAGCTCCCGGTCGGCTCGAGCCGGGTGCGCAGCACCTGCACGTTGGTCAGGTAGCCGATCAGCCCGCGGGTTTCCGCGCGCTGGCGGTTGGCGATCGGCGCACCGACCCGCAGATCGGTCTGGCCGCCGAAGCGGTAGAGGGTGAGCTTGAGCAGCGCCAGCATCACCATGAACAGCGAGGCATTCTGCGCGCGCGCCAGGCCGCGCAGCCCATCGCTCAGCGTGGCCGGCAGGCGGAAGTCGTGGCGCCCTTCGCGGTCGTCGGGCGACAGGCCGCGCGGCCGGTCCAGCGGCAATGCCGTGGGCGGATGCTCGTTGCCGAGACGATCGCACCACCAGGCGAGCTGACGCTCGCGTTCGCCGGCCTCGAACCAGTTGCGCTGCCAGAGCGCATGGTCGGCGAACTGGATCGGCAGCGGCGCGAGTTGCGCCGGGCGACCGGCGCAGGCGGCCTCGTAGAGGGCGAAGAGTTCGTCGACCAGCACCTGGATCGAGCCGCCGTCGCCGGCGATGTGGTGCAGCGACAGGCCGAGAATGTGTTCGTCGTCCGCCAGCCGCCACAGGGCGGCACGCAGCGGCGGCTCGCCGTCGAGCTGGAACGGCGTCTGTGCGAAAGCCTGTTGCAGGCGCCGCGCCTCGTCCGAGCGCGCCTCGGCCGGCATGTGCCGCAGGTCGGTGAGCGGAACCGCGATCGCCCCCCGGTCAAGAATCCGCTGCTCCGGCTCGCCGCCGTCGCCCGCCGGATAGGTCGTGCGCAGGACTTCGTGCCGCTCGACCAGGGCCTGGAGTGCGGACTCCAGCGCGCCAACATCGAGGAGGCCCCTGAGCTGGAGCGCCCCGGGCATGTTGTAGGCCGGGCTCGCCGGGTCCAGCCGCCAGGTCAGCCACAGGCTGCGCTGGGCATAGGACAGCGGCAGCGCACCGCCGCGCTCGGCCGCCACGATGGGCAGCTCGGCGAAGCTGAGACCGGCCGCCTCGAGCTTGGCGAGGAAGCCACGCCGCGCCTCGGGCGTCAGAGCGGCAAAACGCCGGGCAATCTGCTGATCGTCAAGTGCCATGAATCAAACCTCAAATTCGCTCAGAAGGGAGTCGATCTCCGACAGGCGCTGCGCCCTGGAGCCCTGCGCCAGCAGGCCTCCGGCAGGCAGATGCGCAGCGAGCGCCTTGACGGTCGGAGCGTCGAAGAAATGTCGGACGGCCAGTTCGCAGGCATGCCGCTGGGCGAGCAGCGCGGTGATCCGGATGGCCAGCAGGGAGTGCCCGCCCAGCTCGAAGAAGTTGTCGCAGCGGCCCACCCGCTCGACACCCAGCACCTCGGCCCAGATCGCCGCCAGCGCCGCCTCGGCGTCGCCCTGCGGCGCCTCGTAGGCCTGGCTGCCGGCCAGCTCCGGCTCGGGCAGGGCCTTGCGATCGACCTTGCCATTGGCGTTCAGTGGCAGGGCCTCCAGCACTATCAGAGCGCCCGGCACCATGTAGTCCGGCAGCATCCGGCCGAGGCGCTCGCGCAGCATCGCGCCGTCGAGGGACTGACCCGCGCGTGCCGACACATAGCCCACCAGCCGCGTCCCGCCCGGCCCCTCCTTGGCCAGCACCACCGCCTCGCGCACCTCGGGCTGGGCCAGCAGCTGCGCCTCGATTTCGCCCAGCTCGATGCGGAAGCCGCGCACCTTCACCTGGTGGTCGATGCGCCCCAGGTATTCGAGCTGGCCTTGCGTACTCCAGCGCACCAGATCGCCGGTGCGGTACAGCCGCCCGCCCTGCGGATCGAAGGGGTCGGCCACGAAGCGCTCGGCCGTCAGGCCGGGCCGGTTCAGGTAGCCGCGCGCCAGGCCTTCTCCGGCCACGTAGAGTTCGCCGGGCATGCCGATGGGCACGCGGTTGAAGGCCCCGTCCAGCACGTGCAGCCCCAGGTCCGGGATGGCCACGCCGACCGGGCTGCGCTGCCCATCCAGGTCGCTCCGGGTGACCGGCCGGTACGTCACGTGGACTGTCGTCTCGGTGATGCCGTACATGTTGATCAGCCGGGGCTGCTCGTCGCCCCAGCGCTCGATCCAGGGGCGCAGCCGCTCGGGCTCGAGGGCCTCGCCGCCGAAGATCACGACACGCAGCGCCAGGGGTTCCTCGTACACACCCGGCACGCGGATCAGTTGGCCGAACGCCGAAGGCGTCTGGTTGAGCACCGTCACCTGCTGCCTGCGCAGCAGCTTCAGGAAGTCCTCCGGCGAGCGGCTGATCCAGAACGGCACTATCACCAGCTTCCCGCCCGTGCAGAGGGCACCGAAGATCTCCCAGACCGAGAAGTCAAAGGCATAGGAGTGGAACATGGTCCACACGTCGTCCCGGCCGAAGCCGAACCAATGCTCCGTGGCGCTCAGCAGCCGGGTCACGTTGCGATGGCAGAGCTGGGCCCCCTTGGGCCGACCGGTGGAGCCCGAGGTGTAGATCACGTAGGCGAGGTTGTCGGCGTTCAGTTCGACGTGCGGGTCGTGCCCGGACTCGTCGTCGAGGTCGAGGCGGTCCAGCTCCAGCAGGGTCAGTGCCTGGCTGCCGGGAATGCGCCCGCCGAGATGGCTCTGCGTCAGCAGCAGCCCGATGCCGCTGTCCTCGACCATCCAGGCCAGGCGCTCGGTCGGATACTCCGGATCCAGCGGCACGTAGGCCCCGCCGGCCTTGAGAATGGCCAAAAGGCCCACCACCATCTCGATGGAGCGCTCCACCGCGATGCCCACCCGGGTCTCGGGCGCAACGCCCAGCTTGATCAGCCGGTGTGCCAGGCGGTTGGCCCGGCGGTTGAGTTCGGCATAGCTCAGTTCCCGATCGTCGCAGACCAGCGCCATCGCCTCCGGCTGCTCGCGAGCCTGCCGCTCGATCAGCCGGTGGATCGGCCCGGCATCCGGGTACGGTTGCGTGCGGGCACCCCATTGCTTCAGCAGGGCCCGCTCGGTCTCGCCCAGGATCTCGATGTCGTCCAGCGCCTGTTCCGGGCACTCGGCGAGCGCCTGCAGCAGCGCCTGGTAGTGCTCCGCCAGGCGCTCGATGGTCTGCGGCTCGAACAGCTCGCGGGCGTAACGGAAGCGCACCTCGACCCTGCCGTCTTCGCTCTCCCAGGTCTCCAGGGTCAGCTCGAACTGCGCGGCCTGCTCCTCGAAGTCCAGCCGCTGCACCTCGAGATCCGGCCACTGCGCCAAGGAACTGTGGTCCCGGCGCAGGTGGGTGAACACCACCTGGAAGAACGGGTGGGTATTCAGGCTGCGCTCCGGCTGCAGCGCCTCGACCAGTTGCTCGAAGGGCAAGTCCTGGTGCGCCTGGGCGCCTAGCGCCGTGTCCCGGGTCTGCATCAGCAGCTCGGCCAGCGTCATCCGCCCGTCGAGGCGGGCACCCAGTACCTGGGTGTTGACGAAGAAGCCGACGATGCCGATGGTTTCCACGCGGTTGCGGTTGGCGATGGGTACGCCGACACGGATGTGCGTCTGGCCGCTATGGCGAAACAGCAGCGCCTGGAAGGCCGTCAGCAGGGCCATGAACAGGGTGGCTCCGTGCCCCTGCGCCTGCTGCCTGAGCCGCTCCGTCAGCTCCTCGGGCAGCAGCAGGCTGTGCAGGGCCGCGGCATAACGGCCGTCGGCCCGGCGCGGCCGGTCGGTGTGCAGCGCCAGCACCGGCTGCTCGCCGCCCAGCTGCTGCCGCCACCAGGCGAGCTGGCGCTCGCCCTCCGCTCCCGCGAGCCACTGTCGCTGCCACACGGCATAGTCGGCGTACTGGATCGGCAGGTCCGCCAGCCCTGGCTCCATCCCCTGCAGACAGGCCCGATAGCGGACCGCCAGCTCGTCGAGGATGATCTGGGTGGACCAGCCGTCCGAGACGATGTGGTGCATCACCACCAGCAGCAGGTGCTCGTTCTCCCCGGTCTTGAGCAGCGCCACGCGCAGCAGCGGGCCGCACGCCAGGTCGCAGGGCGTCGCACAGATCCGCCGCACTTCGTCCGCGATGCGCGCTTCGCGCGCGCCGGCTTCGAGGCCGGCGAGATCGATGCAGGGCAGCTCGATGTCCGACGCCGGCTGGACGAACTGCTCCGCCACGCCGTCGCCGCCCTCGCGGAACAGGGTGCGCAGCGACTCGTGGCGGGCGACGAGGGCTTCGAGGCTGGCGTGAAGCGCGGGAATGTCGAGGCGGCCGACGAACTTCAGGCCGCCGCTCAGGTGGTAGGCCGCGCTCGCCGGATCGAGCTTCCACAGGAACCACTGGCGCTGCTGGGCGAACGACAGGGGGGCCTGGTCGCGCTGTGGACGACAGGGGATGGCATGCGGCAGCGTGGCGGCGGCGGGCCCGCCGCGCAGGCGGGCCTGCAGCTTGGCGCGCTGCTCGGGCGTGAGCCTGGCGCGACGTTCGGAAAGGTCTTGCGGGTCGGGCATGACGAGCCTCTCAAGCGGTTGCGGGCGCGCGATCGGGCCACGGCGGGCGGATCGGCGTTCTCGAGTTCTTCGATCGGTCGGGGTTCGACGGGCACCGCCAGCGCGGCGACCGCCGGGGGTCTTGGAGAGGGGCGGCCAACTGGCCGGCGGGGGCTGCCCGGGCGCCGTCAGCGCCTTGGCGTAAGCGGCCGCGGCGCCGGGGCGGCCTTCCAGCGGGACGGCAGGGGGATCGGTTCTACAGGGCCGGCGAGAGCACCGAACGTCTCGTCTTGGCGATCAAAGCAGCTGGGGGACATGGGCAGCCTCGTGCAGTCGGAGGAAGGCGGATCCGCGTGCCGGCTGGGGAACCGGCACGCGGATCGTCTGCCTTCAAAGACGAAGCAGCCGGCGCTTTGTTTAGCCGGCCGGCGACAGACCGGCCCCTGTCCCCCTCGAGAACCTCTCAGGCGGTTTCGGCGTCCTCGATCTCTTCGATCAGGCGGGTCTCGACCAGCATCGCCAGCGCGGCGACCGTCGGGGTCCTGAAGAGGGCCGCCGGGTGCAGCTCCACGCCATAGGCGCTGCGCACCCTGGCGAGCAGCTGGATCGCCAGCAGGGAGTCGCCGCCCAGCTCGAACAGGTTGTCGTCGACGCCGATCGGCGAAATCCCGAGGAACTCGCTCCACAGCGCCGCCAGATCCTCCTCCAGCTCGCCGTCCGGCGCCACGTACTCGGTTTGCAGCGCCGGGCGCGCATGCTGCTGGCGCCTGGCTACCGGCTCGGACAACAGGCGCTCGGCGAGCTCGGAGGTGCGCATCTGCGCGAACTGGCGCTCGAGATCGAGGGTGGAGACCAGGGTCTGCGCCGTCTGCGGACCGCCCAGCAGCGCCTCGAGCAGCCGCCCGCCCTGCTCCGGCGCGATGCCGACCTCCTCCGGCAGCCGCTGTCCGGCCGCCATGCCGGTCTCCCGCCAGGTGTCCCAGTTGACCGACAGCACGAACCTGTCGGCCTGCCGGGACGCCTCGGCCGCCAGCGCATCCAGGAAGCAGTTGGCGGCGCAGTAGTCGGCCTGGCCGAAACCGCCGGTGATCGCCGTGAGCGAGGAGCACAGCAGCACGAAATCCGGCGTCTCGTCCGCGAGGGCTTCCAGCAGATGGCGGGTGCCCTGGAGTTTCGGGGCGAAAACCTTCTCCGCGTCCGCACGGCTCTTGCCGGCGAGCACGCCGCCGCCGGCCGCGCCGGCGGCGTGAACCACCCCGTGCAGGGCCCCGAAGCGCCGCCGCGCCGCGTCGATGGCCTGGCGCAGCTGGGCCGGATCGGCGACGTCCGCCTGCAGGACCAGGACCTCGGCGCCGAGAGCTTCCAGCTCCAGCAGTTGCTGCAGCCGGGCCGCCAGGGCGGCGTCCCGCTCGGCCGAGGCGATGCATGCGGGCCACTGGTCCCGCGGCGGCAGCGCGCTGCGGCCGAGCAGCACCAGCCGCGCCTGCCAGTTCCCGGCCAGATGGCGCGCCAGCGCCAGGCCGATGCCGCCCAGGCCGCCGCTGATCAGATAGACGCCCTGCCGGCGCAGCCGCGGGCTGTCCGCGCCGTCGCGGCGCACGGGCTCGAAGGTCTTGAGCCAGCGGTGCGGACCCCGGTAGGCCAGCACGGGCGTGCCCTCCTGCGGCTCGATCCGCGTCGCCATCTCCGCGGCGATCTGCCCGGCGAGCCGCTCTTCCGCCGCGCTCCCGGCGGGCGGCAGGACGACGTCGATCAGCCGGCAGGCGATGTGCGGGTACTCCTGCGGAATGACCTTGCACGGGCCGTGCAGGGTCGCCTTCTCCGCGCAGAGCGGCTCGACGCCGGTGACGTCCTCCACCTGGTTGGCCACCACGCTGAGCACGACACCCCGCCGGCCGTCCGCCGGGGCCGTCGCCTCCAGGGCCTGTGCCAGGGCGAGCAGGCTGTGGAAGCCGCGCTCCAGCACCTCGTCCGGCGCCGGCAGGCCTGCCGGATCGAGGCTCCACAGGTGGCAGATGTCGGCCAGCGGGCCACTCTCGGCCTCGACGGCGCGCAGCAGCCGCTCGAAATCCTCCCGCTCGCCGGGACGCAGCGCGTAGTGGCGCTCGCCGAGCCGGGCGAACTCCGCGCCCCGCTCCACCCGGATCACCGGCCGCTGCGCGGCCTGCAGGTGCCGGGCCAGCCGCTCGCCCAGGCCGTGCGCGTCGCTCAGCAGCAGCACGCTGCCGCTTTGCTCCGTCGGCTCCGCGGCTTCGCTGCGCTTCCAGGCCGGCACATGGAACCAGTCGGCGATGTCGCGCCGGCTCGTCGCCGGCGGCAGCGGCCTGCCGGCCGCCTCCCCGCTCGGCGCGGCGATCCAGTACGACTGCCGCTCGAACGGATAGGTCGGCAGGGGCACCCGGCGCGGCCGCTCGCCGCCGAACAGGCCGGCGGCGTCGATCGCGACGCCGGACAGCCAGAGCTGCGCCAGGCAGCGCGCCGGCTGCTCGGCGTTCAGCGCGCGACGCTGCGGATGGCATTGCGTGGCGAGGACGGGCCGTGCGCCGGCCTGCGGATGGCGCCGCGCCAGGGCGCTCAGGGTTTCGCCCGGCCCGACCTCGAGGAGGATGCGGTCGGGCTTGCCGAGCAGTTCGCCCAAACCGTCGGCGAAGCGCACCGTGCCGCGCACATGGCGCACCCAGTAGTCCGGGCTGCAGGCCTCCTCGGCGGTGATCCAGCGTCCGCTCAGGTTGGAGACGAAGGGAATCCGCGGCGCGCCGAGCGCGACCCGCGCCAGCAGGGTCTCGAACTCGCCGAGCATCGGCTCGACGAGCGCGGAGTGGAAGGCGCAGGAGACGTGCAGGCGGCGCATGGCGACGCCGCGGTCCGCCAGGTCCCGCTCGGCGGCCTCGATGGCCGCGCTCGGGCCGGCGAGCACGCACAGGTCGGCCGCATTGACCGCCGCCAGGTCGCAGCCGGCCGGCATGCGGGCGCACAGCTCGGCCTCCGGCAGGCTGACGGCCAGCATGGCGCCAGCCGCGGTCGCCTGCAGCAGGCGACCGCGCGCGGCGACCAGCGCGAGCGCATCCTCCAGCGAGAAAACGCCCGCCAGGCAGGCCGCCACGTATTCGCCGATGCTGTGGCCGAGCAGCGCGTCGGGCTGCACGCCCCAGCTCATCCACAGCTGCGCCATCGCGTACTCGACGGCGAACAGCGCCGGCTGGGTGATCGCGGTCTGCTCCAGGCGCGCGGCCGCCGCGGATTCGTCCGCCGCAGCGAACAGCAGCTCGCGCAGATCCAGCCCCAGGTGCGGCGCCAGCAGCTCGCAGCAGCGATCCAGGGTTTCCCGGAACAGCGCTTCACGCTCGTAGAGGGCGCGGCCCATGTCCAGGTGCTGCGCCCCCTGGCCGGGGAACAGGAAGGCCAGCGTCGGCCGCTCCGACAGCACCTGGCCGCTGAAGAAGGCGTCCGGCGCGCGCGACGCCAGGACGCGGGCCGCATCTGCGGGATCGCGGGCGAGTGCGACGGCGCGATGGGCGAAGCGCTCGCGCCCCGCGCGCAGGGTGTGCGCCACGTCGGCCAGCGCCTGTTGCGGATGCTGCCGCAGGTGGGCGGCGAGCCGCTCGGCCGCGGCGTCCAGCGCCGTCGCGCTGCGCGCCGAGAGCGCCAGCAGCCTGAGGCCGGCGTCCTCTCGGGCGGCGGCGGCGGACGGCACCGGGGCTTCCTCGAGGATGACATGCACGTTGGTGCCGCCCATGCCGAACGAGCTGACGCCGGCGCGCCGCGGCGCCCCGGAAGCCGGCCAGGGCCGAGCCTCGGTGTTCACGTAGAAGGGACTTTCGGCGAAGTCGATCTGCGGGTTGGGTTCGCGGAAGTTCAGGCTGGGCGGCAGGGTCTTGTGCCCGAGCGCCAGCGCCGCCTTGATCAGGCCGGTGACCCCGGCCGCGGCGTCGAGATGGCCGATGTTGGTCTTCACCGAGCCGATGGCGCAGTAGCCGCGCCGCTGGGTGCCGGCGCGGAAGGCCTGGGTCAGCGCGGCGATCTCGATCGGATCGCCGAGGGTGGTGCCGGTGCCGTGGGTCTCCACGTAGCCGATGCTGTCGGCCGACACCTCGGCCATCGCCTGGGCGGCGAGGATCGCCTCCGCCTGGCCGTCGACGCTGGGGGCGGTGTAGCCCACCTTCGCCGCGCCGTCGTTGTTGAGCGCGGAGCCCTTGATCACCGCGTGGATGGTGTCGCCGTCGGCGAGGGCGTCGGCCAGGCGCTTGAGCACCACGATGCCGGCGCCACTGCCGAGCACGGTGCCGGCCGCCTCGGCGTCGAAGGCGCGACAGTGCCCGTCGGGGGACAGGATCGCCCCGGGCTGGTAACGGTAGCCGCCCTCCTGCAGCAGGTTGAGCCACACCCCGCCGGCCAGGGCCATGTCGGCCTCGTAGTTCAGAAGGCCCCGGCAGGCCAGGTGCACCGCCACCAGCGAGGTGGAACAGGCAGTCTGCACCGACACCGCCGGCCCGCGCAGGTCGAGCTTGTAGGCGACGCGGGTGGCGAGCGAATCCTTGTCGTTGCCGTTCATCAGACCCAGCAGGGAGGAGACGTCGCTGGCCCGCCAGTCCACCATCGGCAGCAGGTGGCGCAGCAGGTAGAGGCTGGCGCCGCTGCCCGCGTAGACGCCGGTGAGCGCCGGCGCGGCGCCGGAGTAGCCGGCGTGTTCGAGGGCCTGCCAGGCGGTCTCCAGGAACAGGCGCTGCTGCGGATCGAGCTGCTCGGCGTCGCGCGGCGAGTAACCGAAGAAGCCGGCATCGAAGCGGTCCATGTCCTCCAGCACGACCCCCGCCCTGACGTAGCCGGGATCGGCGAGCAGGTCGGCGGGCACCCCCCGGGCGCGCAGCGTTTCGTCGTCGAAGCGCCTGACCGACTCGACGCCGTCGCGGATGTTGCGCCAGAACGCCTCGACGTCCGGGGCGTCCGGGAAGCGGCCGGCCATGCCGACGATGGCGATCTCGACGCCGGTCATCTCGTTGTCCATGGAATCACTCATGTGGGTGTCCTCTCGCTGGCCGGCTTGCGTTGCAGAAAGGCGCCGCGCTGGCGCCTGGCCCGGTCCTCGGCGCGCTGCAGCGAAGCGCCGTCGTGCGGGCCGCCCTCGCCGAGGAAGGCCGCCAGGGACTCGATGGTCGGATATTTGAAGAGCTCGACGACCGAAGGGCAGACCTCGAGCCGCTCCTTCAGGCGATGGTGGACCTTGAGCAGCAGCAGCGAGTGGCCGCCGATCTCGAAGAAGCTGTCGCGGCGCCCCACGCGCGGCATGCCCAGCACCTCGGCCCAGACCTCGGCCAGCCGCTCCTCGATCACGCCCAGCGGCGCCTCGTAGGCCTGGCTGCCGGCCAGCTCCGGCTCGGGCAGCGCCTTGCGGTCGACCTTGCCGTTGGGGTTCAGCGGCAGGCTCTCCAGCACCACCAGGGCGCCCGGCACCATGTAGTCCGGCAGCACCCGGCCGAGCCGCTCGCGCAGCGCACCGGGGTCGACGCCCTGCCCCGCCACGTAGCCCACCAGCTGCGCTCCGCCCGGCCCCTCCTTGGCCACCACCACCGCCTCGCGCACCTCGGGCTGGGCCAGCAGCTGCGCCTCGATCTCGCCCAGCTCGATGCGGAAACCGCGCACCTTCACCTGATGGTCGATGCGCCCCAGGTATTCGAGCTGGCCTTCGCTGTTCCAGCGCACCAGGTCGCCGGTGCGATAGAGCCGCTCGCCGGAGCCGAACGGGTCGGCCACGAAGCGCTCGGCGGTCAGTCCCGGCCGGTTCAGGTAGCCGCGCGCCAGGCCCACCCCGCCCAGGTACAGCTCGCCGGCCACCCCCGGCGGCACCGGGTTCAAGCCCGCGTCGAGCACCTGGGTGCGAATGCCGCCGATCGGCCGGCCGATCGGCACCTGGCTCTGCCCGTCGGCGCGGCAGCTCCAGTGGGTGACGTCGATCGCCGCCTCGGTCGGGCCGTAGAGGTTGCAGAGCGCCGCCTGCGGCAGGCGCCTGAACACCTCGTTCTGCGCCTCGGCCGGCAGCGCCTCGCCGCTGCAGACGATGCGCGAGAGGCTCGTGCAGGCCTCGATGCCCGCATGCGCCAGAAAGGCCTGCAGCATCGAGGGCACGAAGTGCAGCGTGGTCACCCGCTGCTGGCGAATCAGCTCGACCAGCCGCGCCGGGTCGCGATGGTCGCCCGGGTTGGCCACCACCAGCCGCGCACCGACCATCAGCGGCCAGAAGAACTCCCAGACCGAGACGTCGAAGCTGAACGGGGTCTTCTGCAGCACGCTGTCCGCGTCGCCGAGCCGGTAGGCCTCCTGCATCCACGCCAGCCGGTTGTACAGCGCGCGGTGCCGGTTGGCCGCGCCCTTGGGCCGGCCGGTGGAGCCCGAGGTGTAGATCACGTAGGCGAGGTTGTCGCCGTGCAGGGCGACCTGCGGGTCGTGCTCGGGCGCGCCGCCGAGCTCGAGGCGGTCCAGTTCCAGCACGCTCAGCGTGTGCCGGCCGGGAATGCGTTCGCCCAGATGGCTCTGGGTGAGCAGCAGGCCGATGCCGCTGTCCTCGACCATCCAGGCCAGCCGCTCGGCCGGATACTCCGGATCCAGCGGCAGGTAGGCGCCGCCGGCCTTGAGGATGGCCAGCAGGCCCACCACCATCTCGACCGAGCGCTCGAGCGCGATGCCCACCTTGGTTTCGGGGGCGACGCCCAGCTCGATCAGCCGGTGCGCCAGGCGGTTGGCGCGGCGATTCAGTTCGGCATAGCTCAGCGCCTCGGCGCCGAAGACCAGCGCCGTGGCCTGCGGACGCTCGCGCGCCTGGCGCTCGAACAGCCGGTGTACCGGCTCGGCGTCCGGGTAGCGCTGCGGGTTCTCGCCCCACTGGCAAAGCTGCGCCTGCTCGGCTTCGCCCAGCAGCTCAAGGTCGCCCAGCGCCTGCTCCGGCCGCTCGGCCAGCGCGCGCAGCACGGCCAGGTAGTGTCCGGCCAGGCGCTCGATGGCCTGCGGCTCGAACAGCTCCGCGGCATACTCGAAGCTGGCGCGGACCTGCCCGTCGGAGCGCTCGCGGATATCCAGGGTCAGCTCGAACTGCGCGGCCCGCTCGCCCGCCTCCTCGGGCTCCGGAACCAGCCCCGGCAGTTGCCGCAGCGCCCGCCAGTCCTCGCGCAGGTGGTTGAACAGCACCTGGAACAGCGGGCTGTGGCTCAGGCTGCGCTCCGGCTGCAGCGCCTCGACCAGCTGCTCGAAGGGCAGGTCCTGGTGCGCCTGGGCGCCCAGCGCCGCCTCGCGGGTCTGCGCCAGCACTTCGCCCAGGCGGGTGCGCCCGTGCACGAGGTTGCGCATCACCAGGGTGTTGACGAAGAAGCCGATCAGCCCCGCGGTCTCCGTCCGCTGGCGGTTGGCCACCGGCACGCCGACGCGGATGTCCTGCTGGCCGGTGTAGCGGTGCAGCAGCGCCTGGAAGCCGGCCAGCAGCACCATGAACAGCGTCGCGCCGCGCGCCTCGGCCAGTTGGCGCAGACGGGCCGACAGCTCGGCCGGCAGCTCGACGCTATGCCGTGCGGCGCGGTAGTCGGCCCGGGCCTGGCGCGGACGGTCGCAGGACAGTGCCAGGACCGGATGCTCGTCACCGAGCTGCGCGCGCCACCAGTCGAGCTGGCGCGCGCCTTCGCCGGCGGCCAGCCAGTCGCGCTGCCAGAGGGCGTAGTCGGCGTACTGGATGCCCGGGACGGGAAGCTCGGCGGCCTTGCCCTGCAGATGGGCGGCATAGCGCGCGGCGATCTCGTCGATCAGCACCTGCATCGAGGCGCCGTCCGAGACGATGTGGTGCATCACCAGCACCAGCCGCTGCGCCTCGTCGGCGGTGCGGATCAGCGCCACGCGCAGCAGCGGCCCGCAGGTCAGGTCGAAGGGCGTCTCGACGAGGCGGCGCGCCTCCTCCGCCGCACGGGCCTCGCGCTCGCCGGCCGCCACCTCGCGCAGGTCGATGACCGGCAGCTCGACCGCGGCGGCGCTCTGGATCCACTGCGCGGGCGTGCCGTCGGCGGCCGGGCGGAATACCGTGCGCAGGGATTCATGCCGGGCGACCAGGCCGTCGAAGGCGGCGTGCAGGGCATCGACGCGCAGCGGCCCGGACAGGCGCAGGACCAGGCTCAGGTGATAGGCGCTGCTCCCGGGATCGAGCTGCCAGAGGAACCACTGGCGCTCCTGGGCGTGCGACAGCGGTAGGGGCTCGCCACGGCGTTCGGCCGGCAGGACGGGAATCGCCGCCTTCGGCTGGCACTGGCCTTGCGCAAGGATGCTCCGGATTTCCCGGACAAGATCGCTGAAGCGCGGCTGCTCGAACAGCAGGCGTACCGGGAAGTCGATCGCCCACTGCTCGCCGATACGCGCGGCCAGCTGTACCGCCGCCAGCGAATTGCCGCCGCCGGCGAAGAAGTGCGCCTGGCGCTCCGGTGCGCCGCTTGTGCCGAGCACCTGCTGCCAGAGCTGCGCCAGGGCGGCTTCCAGTTCGTCGAAGGGCGGCTGCACGGCTACGGGCTCCGCCGTCTGCGGCCCGGCGCCGAGCACGAAGCGGCCGTGCTCGTAGAGCGCGTAGGCGTCGAGCTTGCCGCGCTCCCAGCCCCGGCGGCAGGCGCTGCGCTGCAGCTTGCCGCTGGAGGTCTTGGGCAGCGCGCCCGGGTTGAGCAACACGGCGACCGACACCGGCTCGCGGCACACGCTGGCGGCGGCCTGGCTCAGCGCCTCGACCAGCGCCTCGACGCGCACGAGGTTCTGCAGGCCGCGCGAGACCTCCACCGCCACCCCGACGCCTTCGCCGCCCGCCGGCAGGGGCACGGCGAAGGCCGCCACGCGGCCCTTGCGCACCACCTCGACCCCGGCCTCGATGGCCCGCTCGATGTCCTGCGGATAGACGTTCTGTCCGCGCAGGATGATCAGGTCCTTGATGCGCCCGGTGATGTAGAGCTCGTCCTCGTGCACGAAGCCCAGGTCGCCGGTGCGCAGCCAGCGCCGGCCGTCGCGCTCGACGAAGCTCTGCGCGGTCTCTTCCGGCCGCTGCCAGTAGCCTTGCGCGATGCTCGGGCCGCTCGCCCAGATCTCGCCCACCGTCCCCTCGCCCAGGGGAGCCAGGGACTGCGGATCGACGATCCGCACCTCGTGCGCCGAGGGCGCGTGGCCGCAGCCGACATGGATATTGCCGCCGTCGTCGCGCTGCGCCCGGCCCTGACCCAGGGACTCGGCCGAGAAGGCCCGGGTGACCATGCCGGTGCCGCGCCGGCCGCCGGTGACGAACAGCGTCGCCTCGGCCAGGCCGTAGCAGGGAAAGACCGTGCCGGCCTGGAAGCCGGCCGGCGCGAAGCGCTCGATGAAGGCCTCGAGGGTGTCGTGGCGCACCGGCTCGGCGCCGGAGAAGGCCAGTCGCCAGCTCGACAGGTCGAGCTGCGCCAGCTGCGCGTCCTTGACCCGCTCCAGGCACAGGCGGTAGGCGAAGTCCGGGCCGCCGCTGATGCTGCCGCGATGCCGGGAGATCGCCTCCAGCCAGCGGATCGGCCGCTCCAGGAAGAACTGCGGGGTCATCAGCGCGACGGGAATGCCGTGGTGCACGGGCTGCAGCAGGCCGCCGATCAGCCCCATGTCGTGGTAGAGCGGCAGCCAGGAGACGAAGACGTCGTCCGGGCCGACCGACAGGCCCTCCTCGATGGCGCGCTCGTTAGCCATCAGGTTGCCATGACTGACCATGACGCCCTTGGGCGCCGAAGTCGAGCCGGAGGTGTATTGCAGGAAGGCGATGTCGTCGTCGGCCGGCGCGTGCGGCCGCCAGGCGTCGGCGCCGGCGGCATCGACCGCGTCGACGGCGATGGCCGCGCAGCCGGCGAAGCCGTCGACCGCCGTGCCGAGCAGCGTGAGGATCGCGCCCGTGGTGAGCAGGCAGCGGGCCTGCGCATCCTGGGCGATGCCGGTCAGCCGCGCCAGATGCTGCGGGCGGGCCGACTCGGGCGGGAACACCGGCACCGCGGTCAGCCCGGCGTAGAGGCAGGCGAAGAAGGCGACGACATAATGGTCGTCATTGTCGAGCAGCAACAGGGCGCGCTCGCCCGGGCCGAAGCGCTCCTGCAGTTGCGCGGCCAGAGCCCTGACGCACCGGTCCAGCGCGGCGTAGGAGATGAGGGTGTCGGCGGGCGCGCCGTCCTGCTCCCTGACCACGATCAGGGCGGTGTCGGCCGGCCGCTCTGCAGCCAGGTGCTGCAGGTGCTCGACGAAATTGCGGGGATAGCGGGGTACTGACGGCGGCATGCTGTTCATCTCGCGTCTCTCGTTCTCGAATCGGTTCTCAGAACCTGTCCAGGTTGCCGTGCGGTTCGGCCATCGCCACGACGACCTTGCGCGCGCCCTTGAACGGCGCGCGGGCATGGGCCGCCAGCATGTTGTCGAGCATCAGCACGTCGCCCTCCTGCCAGCGGAACGACACCGTCTCGGCGTCCAGCACGGCGCGCACCTCGTCGAAGATCGCGTCGGGAATCGGCGAGCCGTCGGCGAAGTAGGTATTGCGCGGCACGTTCTCGATGCCCAGCAGTTCCTCCAGCGACTCGCGCACCTCGGGCTGCAGGTTGGAGACGTGGAACAGGTGGGCCTGGTTGAACCACACCGTCTCCCCGCTCACCGGGTGGACCTCGATGGCCTGGCACAGCTGGCTGGTGCGCAGTTCGCCGTCCGGCTTCCACTCCCAGCGGATGCCGGCCCGGCGGCAGAAGGCCTCGACCTCGGCACGGCTTTCGGTGTTGAAGACCTTCTGCCAAGGCACGTCGAAATCGCCGTAGTTGCGCACGTAGAGGATGCCGGGCGCGAAGCGCTCGCGGATGGCCGCCGGCATGCGCCGGTAGACAGCCCGGCTGTCGGCGATCGGCGTCTCGCCGCCCTCGCTGGCGGCCGTCACGCAGTGAAGCCAGAGCTTCATCGGCCACTCGCGCGTGTAGGCCTGCTCGTTGTGCAGCGGGATGGGCTGGTGGGCCGGGTACTCGGTGGAGGTGTAGACGCCGCCGCCCACCGCGGTGCGCGGCGTCGAACCGAATTCGTAGTTGAGCAGCGGATGGCCGAAGGCGGCCGCGAACTCGCGGAAGGCCTCCAGCGAGGGCACCTCGAAGCCGCGCAGCAGCACGCCGCCCTGCGTGGCGACGTGGCGCTCGATCTGCGCGCGCAGGCGCGGGAGGGCGCTCAGCAGCGGCTCCCCGGCCTCGGACGGGGTGATCAGTATCGGCAGCTCCGAACCTTCCGGGGCGCGGCGTTCGAAGCGGGTCTGCAGTTCGTTCATTGCAACTCCTTGGTTTGGCAGGCGAGCGCCCCTGCCAGGACGGCGGCATGTCAGGAGGGAGCGCTTCCGTGCGCGAGGGGGTCAGGGCGTCGCGGCGGCGCCGTGCCCGGCGGGAAGCGAATGCGCCAGTCCGCGCACGACGGCGGCCAGCACCTCCTGCTCCCGCTCGCGGATGAAGAAATGGCCGCCCTCGAACCAGTCGAGCGAGAAGCGGCCGGCCGCCGCGTGCCGCCACGCCTCCAGGCGCTCGGCGGCGATCTCGTCCTGTCGCCCGCCGAAGGCATGGAGCGGGATGGACAGGGGCGCCGGCGCCGTGTCGCGGAAGCTCGCGCACACCCGGTAGTCGGCACCCAGGGTATCCAGCGTAAGGCGCAGCAACTCGGCACAGCCGAAGACCTCCTCCGGCGTGCCGCCCTGCCGGCGCAGGTCGGCGATCAGCGCCGCGTCGTTGTCCTTGCCGGCGAAACGCTCCGGATCGCGCCGCGACGGCGCGGCGCTTGCCGAGACGAACAGAGCCCGCGGCAGCGGCCGCGACAGCGCGCGCTGGCGCTGGGCGATGCCATAGGCGAGCAGGGCGCCCATGCTGTGCCCGAGCAGGGCGTGGCAGCCGTCCATGACGCCGGCCTGCTCGTCGCAGAGCTGTGCGACGAGCCGCTCGAAGTCCTCGACGAAAGGCTCGCCCAGCCGGGCGCCGCGCCCCGGCAACTCCACCGGGACGAGGCGGATCCATTGCGGCAACAGGCGCCGCCAGCGCAGGTACATGGTCGCGCTGGCGCCGGCGCACGGCAGGACCAGCAGGTCGACGAAGGGCGGCCGCATGGCGCGGCTCACTGCTGGGTCGCGACCGACGCGTCGGCTGTGCGGTGTTCGTCCATCCATTGGCGCAGCGACAGCGGGCGCATGTCGGTCCAGGTCTTCTCGACGTAGTCGAGAACGGACTGCTTGTCGCCCGTCACGCCTTCGACGGCGCTCCAGCCGCCGGGGACGGCCTTCCAGTGGGGCCAGATGGAATACTGTCCTTCGTGGTTGACGAGCACGATGAAGGTCTCGTCCTCGCGGTCAAAGCAACTGGTAGACATGGGCATCCTCGTACGGGTTGAAGGGAAGCGCTCCGGCCGAACGCCGGCGCAGGGGTCGTCTGCCTTCAATGACGAAGCAGCCGGCGGTTTGTTTAGGCGCCGGCCGGAAACGCCCGCCGCGCGGACTTTCGCGGAGGGAGCGGCGGCCGCCGGAAGCAGGGCCATCGCCGACGTGGCGTTTGTCTGGGCTGCTCCCAATGCCCTAGACTCTTGGCGAGGACTCGAAGCCATGAGCAAGGGATCGGCCATAATCGCGGACATCACGCTACGGTATCGATCACATGAACGTTCCCCTTCCTCCCACTCCC
Source organism: Azotobacter chroococcum (assembly GCF_004339665.1). Classification (GTDB taxonomy): domain Bacteria; phylum Pseudomonadota; class Gammaproteobacteria; order Pseudomonadales; family Pseudomonadaceae; genus Azotobacter; species Azotobacter chroococcum. The sequence continues at coordinate 96,627 of NZ_SMMU01000004.1, read as the reverse complement.
GGCACTTCGCCTGCCGAGGAGGCCGCCTACTGGTGCATGCGGCTGCACGAAGAGGACTGCAGCGAAGACGAGCGGCAGGCCTTCCAGCGCTGGCTCGCCGCGAGCCCCGAGCACGCCCGCGAGTTCGCGGCGATGCAGGAGATCTGGGAACTCTCCGCCCATCTTCCGCCCGCGTTCGGTCCCAGCGCGGCCGCCCCCGTCCGCCCGCGCCGCCACAGCTGCCTGCGCCGGATGGGACTGGCGGCCGGTCTGGCGGCGCTCGTTCTGCTCCCGGCCGGTTACGGCGGCTGGCGGATGGGCTGGATTCCGGACACCTACATCCAGGGCCTGATCCACAACCTGGCGCATCCGCTTTCCGCGCACGTCCATCACTGAAGCCGGCCCCGGGCGGGCGCCGCCGCCCGACGCCGGGACTGCGTCGCCCGCGTTTCTAAATTTCCCCCCCGCCCACTCGTCCTGCACCATCTGACCCTCGCAGGTGCGCCGGACACTGCCGGCGCATCGAGCCGATCTGCCGGACCACGACATGACATACCTCCGCTGGACCCTGCTCCTGACCCTGCTCGGCTGCGTCCTGGCCCTGACCGGCTGGCAGACTTTTTCTCCGCCCGTCCGGGCCTACGATGCCGTGCCCGTCGAGCGCGGCGACATCGAAAGCGGCATAACGGCGCCGGGCACCCTGCAACCCCGCCACTACATGGACGTCGTCGCCCAGACCGCCGGGCAGCTCCTGCGCCTGCATGTCGAGGTCGGCGACAGCGTGCGCGAGGGACAGCTGCTCGCCGAGATCGACCCCGCCGCTCAGCAGGCCGCTGTGGATGCCAGCCGGGTGCAGGTCGAAAGCCTCGGGGCCTTGCGCGAGGAGCAGTTGGCCCAGCGCGATCTGGCCCGCCAGCAATACGAACGGCAACGGACCCTGGCCAGAAGCGGCGCAGCGCGCCAGGAGGACGTACAGACCACCCACGCCGAGCTGCGGGTCGCCGAGGCGCGCCTGAAGAGCACCGACGTCCAGATCAGACAGGCCCAGGCCAGCCTGCGCAGCGAAGAGGCCGCGCTGGCCCACACGCGCCTCCATGCGCCGATGGACGGCACCGTGATCGCCGTCGGCCAGACGCTCGATGTCCAGAAACGCACGCCGCTGATCCGCATCGCCCAATTGACCTCGATGACCGTCCACGCCCAGGTTCCCGAGGCCGACATCCACCGGGTGAAACCCGGCATGCCGGCCTGGTTCAGCACCCTCGGCGGCGGCGGCCGGCGCTGGCCGGCGCGCGTCCGGCAGATACTGCCGGTGCCACCGAGGCCGCTGGAACAGCTGGGCCCCGATGCCGGCGAGCCGGCCGCTCAGGAAGCCGGCCAGGGCCGCGGAGTGCTGTACAGCGTGCTGCTCGACGTCGACAACGAGGACCAGGCGCTGATGGCGGAGATGACCGCCCAGGTGTTCTTCGTCGCCAGCCGCGTCCGGGGGGCGCTCACCGCGCCGCTCGCCGCGCTGCAGGGGAGTACCGACAGACCGGACGTCCATCGGGTGCAGGTGCTGCGGCAGGACGGCGAGCCCGCCCCGCGCGAAGTCCGCACCGGCATCCGCGACCAGCGGCGCGTCGAGGTGCTCGAGGGACTTGCCGAAGGCGAGCGGCTGCTCGTCAACAGCGCGCACCGGCAAGAGCAATGAAGATGGCCGCCAATGTTCCGGCCATGGCCGCACTCCCGAGCCGCTTTCGCGCGGCCTGGAAGGCGCCGGCCGACACATGAGGCCGCAGTGAGACGAAAACCGCTCGCCCTGCTCGGCCTGTATCTGTTCTTGCCCGCCTGCAGCGGCCCGCTGCCGCAGCCGGACAGCGGCCTGACCATTCCCGGACAGTGGCAGCACCCGCCGGCGGCGCCCGCGCGCATGCCCGACGCCGACTGGTGGCAGAGCTTCGGCAGCGAGGAGCTGAACCGGCTGATCCATCAGGCCCGCGCCTCCAGCCACGACATCGCCGCGGCGCTCGCCCGGCTGCACCAGGCGCGGGCCACGGCGACGGTCGAGGGCGCGCCGGTCCTTCCCGAGCTGAACGGCGAGGCGAACGCCAACCGCGACCAGTTGATCGGCAGCACCGACGGCTACAGCAACGAGCTGGGCGCCACCGAGGAGGAGCGGCGCATCGAGCATTTCGACGCCCTGCTCACCGTCAGCTACGAGCTGGACCTGTGGAGCGCCAACCGTTCGCGCCGGGCCGCCGCCCGCAAGAGAATCGAGGCCAGCGAGCGGGATCGGGCGGCGGTCGAGCTGACGGTCACGGCCGACGTCGCCGACACCTATCTGCAGGTGCTGGCGTTGCGCGAACAGACCCGCATCGCCCGGCTCAACCTGGACAACGCCGAACAGGTGCTGAAACTGGTCGAGGTCCGCCACGCCGCCGGCGCCAGCCATGCGCTGGAGCTGGCCCAGCAGCGCAGCCTGACGGCCAACCAGCGCTGGCAGATCCCCCGACTGCAGCAAGAGGAGCGGGAGGCGACCATCGTCCTGGCGACCCTGCTCGGCGTTGCCGTGCAGGAGCTGCGGATCCGCGGCGAGTTCGACGCCCTGCGCGCGCCGGGCATCCAGGCCGGCCTGCCCGGCGAACTGCTGGTCCGTCGTCCGGACATCGCCCGGGCCGAGGCCGAACTCGCCGCCGCCGAGGGCGACGTGCGGGTGGCACGCGCCGCGCTGCTGCCGACCCTCGACCTGCAGGCCGGCCTGGGCGGCGGGGCCGAGCGTGCCAGCGTGCTCGCCGACAATCCCTTTCCCTTCCTCATCCTCGAAGCCGGCCTGAACGCACCGATCTTCAACGCCGGCCGGCTGCGCGCCGAACGCGAACAGGCCCTGGCCAAGCAGGAGGAACTGCTGCACGACTACCGCCGGGCGATCGTCGACGGGCTGGCCGACGTGGAGAAGGCCCTCAATGCGCTCGCCGGCACCGAACGCCAGCTGCACGGGCAGCGCGAGGAGCTGGAGCAGGCCCGGCAGAGCTTCGCCCTGGCCGAAATACGCTACCGGGCGGGCGCCGACACCCTGCTCGACAGCCTCGAAGCCCAGCGCACGCTGTTCGAGGCGCAGGATCAGGAAGTCCAGCTGCGCCTCGCCCGCCTGCAGGCGTCGGTCAGCCTGTTCAAGGCCCTCGGCGGCGGCTGGCGGAGCGGATCCGGCGGCGGCAACGGACGGGGGGACTGAGCGACGGACAGGCGTCGGCATGCCGGTCTTCCTGCCGTCGCCTGCCGGGACAAGGTGGCCTTTTGCCAAAGCATCGAACGCTCGGCTCGACCCGGCACCGCCCCCTTGCAGGAACTCCCGCCCTTACATCCAGCAGTACAAACGCTGATAATGATTCTTATTTGACAATGATCATTGACGGATATAACTTCGCGTGGCCTCGAACCCTTTCGCCCACTCCGCGCACAGGAACGCCGCCATGTCGCACCAAGGAATGCTTGCCGACTGTCTCCTGAGCAGACCGTCGCTTGCTCCCCAGATTCAATCCTTCATCGACCACCGAGCCGCCCTGATCAAGATCGCGGCGAATATCACCGGATGTCGCTCCAGGGCCGAGGACGTCGTCCAGGATGCCTTCTTTCGGCTGGAGTCCGCCCACTTGCCCAGCCACTCGATAAAGGCCCAGCTGAGTTACATGTTCCGAACCGTACGCAACCTGGCGATCGACTATTACCGCAAGCAGGCGTTCGAGCAGCGCCACAGGGGAAGCGAGGAAGAAGGGATGACGGTCGAGCAGCAGGAAGGCGCATCGCCGGAAAGCCTGCACCAGTACCAGGAAACCCTCGAATTGATCGCCGAGGCCCTGAGCCAGCTCCCGGAGCGCACCCGCTATGCCTTCGAGATGTACCGCATCCATGGCCAGCAGCAGCGGGAAATCGCCCGCGAACTCGGCGTCTCGCCGACCCTGGTGAACTTCATGATCCGCGACGCCATGGTGCATTGCCGCCAGCACATCGAAGCCAGAGGGCACCACGCCTAGAGCGCCTCGGCAGACCGTGGCCGCCGGGCCGAAGCGGCGCATCGACGCCCGGATGAAGGGCATGGCCGAAGCCTGCAGGATGAGAAGGAAGCGATTTTGAGAGCGACGGGAAGGCTGGCCGCTGCCGCGTTCGCGGCTGCAGTGTGCGCCGGGACGGGCTGGTATGTCTTCAACCTGGAGCGGAGACTGGAACACCCGTTCCGTATGGCCGAGGTGATGGCCGATTATCAGCGCTACGCGGACAAGTTGTATTTTGCGGGCCAGGCCCGGAACTGGGAGCTTGCACGCTGGTACCTGTGGAAACTGACGAAAGCCTCCCGGGTGGTGGCCGATGGCGATGTCGCCGAGTATCGCCCGGTGGAGGAATACGACGTGGCGGAGCTGACCAGGCAGATGCTGAAGCCCGCCCTCCAGGTGGTCGACAGCGCCATCGCCAGCCAGGATGCCCAGGCCTTCCAGAGCGCCTACGCGACGCTGGTCAACACCTGCAATGCCTGCCATCACGCCTCGCAGCACGGCTTCGTGCAGATCGTCGAGCCCGACGAGCCCACCCACAAGAATCAGAAATACGCGCCCTGATAGCCAGCCCTTTCAAGGTCTTCGGCTGAACGCCGATCGGCTACCTGCCACAGAGCTGCAGGAGCAGGTTTATCTGCGATGGCGGCAAGAGCAGAAGCCTCGCCACTATGTTCGCTCCACAGCGCTATCAACCGACCTCACTCCCCTGGCTCTCCTCCGCGGGAAAGTGCTGCCCCGACCATCTGCGGGGCGGTGCCGATCAATAACCCAGCCCTCCCCGCAAGGGAGAGGACTGCTCTCGTTCCGGTTCAGGCGCAGGCCACCTGTGGCTGGCAGCAGGCCTCGAGCAGCGCGTCCGCCACCTCCTGGGAGCGCACCGCCACCACCGACAGCAGGGTGTCGCTGAGCCCGTGACTGTCCTCGCAGCAGCCCTGCAGGAAGATGTTCGGCTGGAATCCGGCGCGGGTCGGCAGACGGTAGCTGCGCTCCAGCTCGGCCTCCTTCTGCAGATGGCGCTCTACCCCTTCCAGCAGGCTCCAGTGGGCGTCGCGGCGGTAGCCGGTGGCGAGCACCAGCAGATCGAACTCGCACAGCTCCTCGCCGCCGCTCTGGGTATCGCGCAGGCTCAGGCGCATGCCCCCGGCGCTGGCCGCCACGGCCTGGATCTGCCGGTTGGCGAGCAGGCGGCGCTGCTCGGAGCCGACCACCTTCTGCTGGTAGAGGTCCTGGTAGATGCTCTCGATCAGATCCAGGTTGACCACCGAATAGTTGGTGTGGCTGAGCGAGCGGATCAGCTGCCGACGCTCGGGCTGCGGCTGGCGGTAGACCACGTCGGTGAAGGCCGGGTCGAAGATCTCGTTGACGAAGGGGCTGTCGTCCGCCGGACGCATCGCCTGGGCACGCATCACCAGGCTGATCTCGGCCTGCGGGTAGCGGCCGGCCAGGTCGCTGTAGATCTCCGCGGCGCTCTGCCCGGAGCCGAGCACCGCCACCCGGTAGCGGCCCTCGCGCTCGGGGCAGCACTGGCCGATGCGCTCCAGGTACTGCGAGGAATGGATCAGCCGCGGCTCGCCCCTGAGGCCGGCGAACAGCTCGGGGATCGCCGCCTGCGCGCCGATGCCGACCACCAGGTTGCGGGTCAGCCGGGTGCGCGTGCGGCCGTCGGCCAGTCGCGAGACCACCCGCAGGCGCTGCACCTCGCCGCGCTCCTCGACCGCCTCCACGGCGATCACCTGCTCGCCGTAATGCACGTGCTCGTCGAAGTACGCGGCGGCCCAGCGCAGGTAGTCGTTGTACTCGATCCGCGACGGGCTGAAGGTGCCGAGGTTGATGAAGGGCAGCAGACGCTGCTTCTCATGCAGGTAGTTGACGAAGGTGAAGCGGCTCGCCGGGTTGCGCAGGGTGGCCAGGTCCTTGAGGAAGGAGATCTGCATGCGGCTGTTTTCCAGCAGCATGCCGCCGTGCCATTCGAAGGCCGGCTTGCTGTCCAGGAAGCAATAGTGCAGACCGGACTCGCGAGTCCTGGAGTCCTCCTCCAGGGCAATGGCGATGGCCAGGTTGGCCGGGCCGAAGCCCACGCCGATCACATCGTATTCCAGCGTTTCTATGCTCATGTGCAATATCGATCCTGTCTTCTAGACATACCAAGGGGTGACAGCCGCTCCGCGCCGCGGGCGCAGGGGGGCCGGGTCCCTGCCTGACCTCATCAGTGGTTATGGCCGCATGGGTCGCGACTCGCTTTTTAGGAATTGCTCACGCCAGCCGACAGCGGGCGAAGAGGCCTCGCGCTCCAGCACCATCGGGGCGGCGCGCTTGAGGGGAAAGTCGATCTCCTTGAGCCGGGCGAAGCCCGGCGCCTGCAGGTGCCGGATCATCCGCGCGCTGCCGGCGCACGGCTCGCAGACGATGCGCCGGGTACGCGGCTCGTCGAGGAACAGGTAGTGGACCAGCGCCCCCCGCCAGGCGGGCGACCTTGTGCGGGCTGCGGTGCTGCCCCTCGCCGAAGTAGCCGGCCTGCACGCCGGCGGTGTAGCGCAGGGCGTCGCTGACGCTGACCACCTTGCGGTCGCGCATCTGCTGCTCGGTGGTGATCGACACCGCCCGCGGGATCTCGTTGAGCGGGATGTCGGTCTTGGTGGCGGACAGGGTCCGCCTGGCGGTGTAGCCGGTGTCCGGGCCGACCGGGCTGTCGGCCTTGTCGATCACGGAGACCTGCTCCAGCTGCAGAGCGCCCTTGTCTTCCTCGTCCTCCTCGACGGCGCCGACCGGCGTGGCGCCCAGGCCCAGTGCGCAGAGCAGCGCCACGGCCAGGCGACGCTGGGCGAAGGGGACCACCGGTCCCAGCAGATGATTCGACGACAGCATGCCCCCACTCCATTACCACGATAAAAACAAGAAGTTTTCTCTTTTGGTATTCATGCCGGTAAGGACGGATGGGGCCGGAAGAAATTTAGGAATGCCGGGGAAAAGTCCGCTTCGCGACGGCACAGACCATCCAGCGCCAGCCGTCCGCGCCGCCCGGAGCGGACGAGAACAGGCAGGCCCGCACGCCTCGACCCTATCGGCCAGACGCTTCTGCGGTTAGCCACGGCAACCCGGGACTACCAGGAGTAGGTGAGAGAGGCTGTGACATTGCGGCGATTCCCATACCAGCAGTAGTAGTCGCAGGTGGCGACGAACTTCTTGTCGGTCACGTTGGTGGCGTTGAGCTGCAGCTTGATAGCGTCCCAGCTGTAGCTGGCCATGGCGTCGTACAGGGTGTAGGACGGGACTTCCATGGTCTCGGTGTTGTCGCCCCAGCTGTTGCCGGTGTAACGCGCGCCGCCGCCCAGGGCGAGGCCGTCCAGCGGACCGCCCCTGAAGGTGTAGACCGCCCACAGCGAGGCCATGCGGTCGGCGACCTGCGAGGGGGTCTTGCCGCGCTCGTTGGCGCGCGGCGACTTGGTGGTCTCGGCGTCGAGGTAGGTCATCGAGCCGGTCAGGCTCAGGCGCTCGGTGACGTTGGCCACCGCCTCGAACTCGATGCCCTTGGTGCGCACCTCGCCCAGCTGGGTCTGGATGCCGCCGCTGGTGTTCTTGCGCACGTTGCTCTGGGTCAGCTCGAACACCGCGAGGTTGAAGGAGCCGTCGAAGCCGGGCGGCTGGTACTTGATGCCGGCCTCCCACTGTTCGCCCTCCTCCGGCTCGAAGGGATCGCCGGTGCGGCCGTTGACCTCGGCGACCGGCAGGAAGAACTCCGAGTAGCTGAAGTAGGGGGTCAGGCCGTTGTCGAACAGGTAGGCCAGCCCGGCGTTCCAGGTGAACTCCTCGTCGCGGACGTTCTTGTCCACCCCGGTGGTGCGGTTGTCGATGTCGGCGCGCGACTTGTCGTAGCGCCCGCCGAGCAGCAGCACCCAGCGGTCGTCGAACTTGACCTGCTCCTGCAGGTAGAGGCCGAGCTGGTCGAAGCGGGTGCGGAAGTCCTGCAGGTCGGCGTCGGTCACCGGGCGCAGGGTGGAGGTGACCAGGCTGACCCGGCCGCCGTAGCTGGGGTTGTAGGGTGCGCCTGGCGGTGTAGCCGGTGTCCGGGCCGAGCGGGCTTTCCCGGTCGGCAAGCACAGTCATCCCGTCCAGCTCCACCAGGTTATCGCCCTCCTCGGCGGCAGCGGCCGGCATGGAACCCAGGCCCAGTGCGCAGAGCAGCACCACGGCCAGGCGACGCCGGGCGAAGGGGACAACCGGTTCCAACGGATGATTCGACAGCTCCATGTCCATAAACCCCATTCCATTACCACGACAAAAACAAGAATATTTCTCACTTGGCATTCATGCCGGCAAGGACGGATGGGGCCGGAAGAAATTTAGAAAGGCCGCGAAAAAGTCCACCCGACGACGGCACAGGCCACGCAGCATCTGCGCCGACAGCTCCGCCGCCCAGTGCTCGAGCGCGCCGTCGCCGCCGGTCGAAGCGCACGGCAGCTCCGCCTCTGCGGACCTCATGCCGTAGTTGCGGCCGAGGCCCTGCATGTGCCTGGACAGGTCGGCGTGCCCGATCGTCACCGCCCTGGGCCGCCCCGGCGGGCCGGCGGCATAGAGCAGGCAGGCGGGATCCCGAGGCCGGAGGGCCAGGCTCGGCGGCTCGCTGCTGTAGCCACTGGCGTCGAGCAGGTCCAGGCAGATCGCCTCCACCTCCTCGCCCAGCGGCACCCGGCCGCACAGCGCCGTGCTGGTGAGCAGCCATTGCAGCCCCGAATCCTCGGCCATGCAGGCCAGCTGCTCGCGGGGACAGTCGGGGTCCAGCGGCACGAAGGCGCCGCCGGCCTTGAGGATCGCCAGCAGGCCTTCGATCATCGCCATGCCGTGCGCCAGACAGAGGCCGACCCGCATGCCGGGGCCGACGCCACATTCGATCAGGTGACGGGCCAGGCGGTTGCTGCGCGTCTCCAGCACGACCTGAGCGAGCCGCGTATCGCCACGCGCCAGGGCGATGGGCTCCGGATGGCGCCGGACCGGCTCGGGCAATGAACACGCGTGGGCGGGCATGGCCGGCGGGGCGGCGCCGGCGAGCCGGGAGCGTGATGCGTGGAGACAGTGAGCGCGGATCCCCCGCAGCTCGTCCTGCAGCCGCTGCAGCAGGCCCTCGAGAGTCGAGCGCTGCCACTGGCTGGGGCTGAAGTCGAGGCGCAGGCGCAGGGCGCCGCCGCGCTGCTCGACCTCGATGCAGAGGGGCGCCTCCAGGAGCGCGTCCGCCTCGCGCCAGCGGCCGGCGTCGACCAGACGCAGCGGCCCGTCGCGCACCTCCCCGACTGGCTCCAGATACCTGAACAGCACCTGCGGGGCCGCCCCGGCCAGTTCGCCGCAGCGCCGCAGCAGGCCGTAGGCCAGACCGCCGTCGACGACGCTGTGCAGCTGCGCCCTGATCGCCCGGAGGTTGCCGGGCAGGTCGGCCGCCGGCTGCAGGCGCAGCGGGTAGCGGCTGGTGAAGCAGCCGACCGTGCGGCCGAGGTCGAGCCCGTCGAACAAGGGCGCACGGCCATGGTTTTCCAGATGCAGGCCGATGCTGTCCTGCTCGCTCCAGGCACAGAGCACCCGGCTCAGCGCGGCCAGCAGCAGCTCGTCGGCGCGCAGCCGGTACGCCTGCCGGGCGGCCTGCAACAGCTCGCGGCTGAACTCGGCGCAGAGGCAGAGTTCCAGGCGCTGACGCTGCTCCTCGCGGGCCGGCTCCCGGGCCAGCAATGGCAATTGCGTGCAGGCGCGCTCCTGGGCCAGCCAGAAGTCGCGCTGGGCCTGCAGCGCCGGAGCGGCGGCCCAGGCCTCCAGGCGCTCGGCCCAGGCCTTGAAGGAGGAGGTCCCGGTCGGCAGTGCGACGCGCCGGCCGGCGACGAGCTGCCCGTAGGCACACAGCAGGTCCTCCAGCAGCACCCGCCAGGAGATCCCGTCCGCCACCAGCTGATGGATCGCCAGCAGCAGGCGGTCGGCGCGGCCCGCCTGGCTCAGGCACAGGGCCCGCAGCAGCGGGCCGCTACGCGGGTCCAGGCTGCGCTGGAGCTCCGTGCAGAGTGTCGCGACCTCGGCCTCGCCGCTCGCCTCGCAGAGCCAGAGCAGCTCGTGACGCTCGCCGGCCTCCGCGCATGCCTGGCGCCAGGCGCCGTCCTCCTCGGCGAAGCGCAGACGCAGCGCGTCGTGGTGCGCCACCAGTGCCCGCAGGGCCTGCTCCAGGAGGATCGGCTCCAGGTCCTCGGCCAGCTCGAACAGCAGGTACTGGCTGCACGGCGCCGCGCCCTGGCGTTCGAGCAGGCGCGCCTGGAGCGGCAGCAGCGGCACGGCGCCGTGCACGTCATCCGGGATCGGCTCGAGGGGAACGTCTCGCTGCGACAGCTGCCAGGCCGACCCGGGCGGGGGCGGGAAAGAACGCGAAGAACGGGCAGTCATGGCGGCACCTCGCAGACTGAACGGCCCGGACGCCGGACGGCGGCCGGGAATGTGACGGGGCGGGCGGCGGCCTTACTCGGCCATGGCGTCGTGCAGGCTGCGCCGGGACAGGTCGGTCCAGATTCCGGAGACGTAGGCCAGGCAGGCCTGGCGGTCGCCGCTGATGCCGACCTCCTGCCAACCGGCCGGCATTGCCTTGTATTCCGGCCAGATCGAGTACTGCTGCTCGGCGTTGACCACCACGTGGAACTGGGTATCGGCTGGGTCGTAACTCATGGCTTGGCTCCTTGTCGTTCGGCGCGGCGGGACCGCATCGCTGATCACAGACGAACAATAATGAGAATAATTTTCATTGAGTCTGTCAAGTCACCCGGCTGGCCGGTCGCCTGCAGATGCGGCAGGCGGGCAATCAGGCGGCTGCCTGCCTTGCCACGATCCGGCGAAACGGGTACAGCTAATCGCCCCTAGCCCTCCCCGGGCCTCTCCGACCACCCGTTTCCCGATCAGGAGCGATTCGCCCATGTTGTCCACGGAACTCCTGCTCGTCGCCGTGCCGGCGGTGCTGCTGACCGGCCTGTCCAAGGGCGGCTTCGGCGGCGCCTTCGGCGGCATCGCGGTGCCCCTGCTGGCGCTCGCCGTGCCGCCCACCCAGGCCGCGGCGATCATGCTGCCGATCCTCTGCACCGCCGACCTGGTCGGCCTGCGCGCCTACTACGGCAAGTGGGACTTGGCGAACCTGAAGATCATGCTGCCCGGCGCGCTGCTCGGCGTGCTGCTCGGTGCGCTGACCTTCGGCATGCTCGACGAGCGGATCATCGCCCTGCTGATCGGCGGCATCGCCGTGGCCTTCGTGCTGCTCAACCTGCTGCGCCCGCCGGCCAGCACGGCCGGGCTGCCGCCGGCCCGCGGCAAGGGCACGGCGCTCTCCACACTGGCCGGCTTCACCAGCTTCGTCGCCCACGCCGGCGGCCCGCCAGTGATGATGCACCTGCTGCCGCAGCAGCTGGACAAGGTGCGCTACGTCGCCACCATCAACGTGTTCTTCCTGCTGACCAACGCGGTCAAGCTGCTGCCCTACGCGCTGCTCGGGCAGTTCTCCAGCGACAACCTGCTGAGCAGCCTCGCCCTCGCGCCGCTGGTGCCGCTCGGCGTGTGGGCCGGCCTCTGGCTGCAGAACCGGGTCAACCACCTGTGGTTCTACCGCATCGCCCGCGCCGGCCTGCTGCTCGCCGGGATCCAGCTGATCGCGCAGAACCTCTGAGCCGACGGCGGCCCGGACGCTGCACCGCGCGGCCCTTTTGCCTTAAGCTGCGCAGCCAGCCGCTTCGCATAGCGCTTCGAAGAGCATCGCCGTTCCCCGACTTGCCCCCAGGATCACCGAGATGAACACACGCCACCTTCTGCCCCTGCTTGCCCTGACCCTCCTGCCCGGCGCCGCCTTCGCCCATCCCGGGCATGGCGAGAACGGCCTGATCGCCGGCCTGCTGCATCCCTTCGGCGGCCTCGACCACCTGCTGGCGATGCTGGCCATCGGCATCTGGGCCGCGCTGCAGCCGCGCGCCCTGAAGCTCGCCGTGCCGGCCGCCTTCCTCGCCGCGCTGCTCGGCGGCTTCGCCCTGGCCGTGGCCGGCGTCGGCCTGCCGCAGGTGGAGACCGGCATCGCCCTCTCCGTGCTGCTGCTCGGCCTGCTGATCGCCTCCGCCGTGCGCCTGCCGGCCACCGTCTCGCTGGCCCTGGCCGGCGCCTTCGCCCTGTTCCACGGCCATGCCCACGGCCTGGAAGCCAGCGGCAGCCTGGCGGCCTTCGCCGTCGGCTTCCTCGCTTCCAGCCTGAGCCTGCACCTGGGCGGCGGCCTGCTCGCCACCGCCGTGCAGCAGCGCCTGCCCCTGCTGGCCCGCAGCGCCGGCGCGGCCATCGCCGCCAGCGGCGCGCTGATGATGATCTGATCGCCGCCCGGCGACAGCCAGCCTCCGGACCGGGTCACGTGCCCGGTCTTTTTTTGCGCGGCCGCACGGACAGGCACAAGACCGATCACCTTTCAGTGACCCAGATCAACAAAAACCCCATTTTCTGCAGGAATTGCGACAAAACCTCTGTCACTATCGCGACACTTTGTCGCGAGAGTTGTTCTCACCAACATATAACCAATTGATTCCTATGAAAGAATCAAGCCTGGCATGATTCGTGAAAAAGAGAAAACAAAGCGAAGCCCACTGAAATGCTCCTCGGAGGAACCGCCATGAACATGCAAGCGTTCGGCATTCTGACCCTGACCTTCAGCCTGTTGGCTCTGAGCAACGTACAGGCCGACGAGATCATCGGGGAAACCGAAGACCGGACGGCCGGCCAGTCGGCCGGCGGCATGACCGGCATGATGGTCGGCGCCATCGGCGGCCCGATCGGTGCGCTGATCGGCGCCGGCGTCGGCGCGCTGGTCGGCAGCTCCGGCCAGGAGGCCGCCAACAGCGGCGAGCACGCCCATCAGGTGCGCACCGACAGCGGCACGGTGAAGACCGTGCGCTCCCCCAACCGCCGCTTCGCGGCCGGCGACCAGGTCGAGACCCGCGGCAACCGCCCCTATCCCACGTCCGCCGGCAAGTCCGCCGCCCTGGCCGACAACGGCGACACGCGCACCCTGCGCTGAATCGCCTGCCGCTGCCCCGGCGGCTTTGGCATCGCGTTTCGCGCCGCCTCGCCGCCCGCTCCGGGTGACAGGCACCGGCGCTCGGCCCTCCAGAGCGTCCGGCTCCCGGCCCGCCCCAGGCCACGCAGCGACGATCCGTGCCGAAGCTCCACACCCACTCTAAGCAAAGGTCCGCACTCGCCGCCGGCGAGTCTCGACTCGCCCCGAACACACCAGCGGCCCTCTCCCGCCGCGCCCGGCGTGTCGCCAGTCCATCCCTCCAGCAGCCTCATCCATGCTGCCGCCCCGCGGGCGGAAGCACGGTCTGCCGTGAAGGTCAACCGGTCCCAAGCACAAAAAAGTGTTTCTTTTCTTGACCCACATCAATCGTAAGGGTAATTTCAGTTCCAACGGAGACGGAAGCCCTGCCAAAAGCAGCGCCTCAGGTCCCGCTCGACGATTTGACCCGGATCGCTGGAATGTTTCCTCGGAGGAACCGCCATGAAAAAGCTCGGCACCCTGGCCCTGACCCTCGCCCTGCTGGCCGCCGGTAGCGTGAATGCCGCCGAAGTTCTCGAGGAAACCAAGGATCAAACCACCGGCAAATCGGTCGGCGGCATGAACGGCATGATGATCGGCGCCATCGGTGGTCCGATCGGCATGCTGATCGGCGCCGGCATCGGCGCCCTGTTCGGCGGCGAAGCCCAGGAGGCCACCGGCCTCAGCGACCGCGCCTACAAGATCCGCACCGCCGATGGCAAGGAAAAGGTGGTGCGCTCGACTGAAACGTTCGCCGTCGGCGACAAGGTCGAGACCCGCGGCAACCGCGCGTTCAGCGATGTCGCCAAGGCGGATGACAGCCTCTACGACAGCGCGCTCAGCTACCGCGAATAAGTTATTCCACAGCAAAAGCCCGGCTCTTCAGCCGGGCTTTTGCTTTCTGGGGCCGCCAGGTTGGTCTGGACCTCAAGCCTTGTGTGTGAGCGCCGCGCGTTCCTCGGCCCGAGCGACAGGTTTCGCCTTGCACGGCGAGTCACTTTTGTCAGTCGCGACAAAAGTAACCAAAACCGCTTGCCCCTTCATCCGGCCCTGCGCTGCGCTCCGGGTCCCCTCCCTCCGTCGTCGCTCCAGGGGCCCGGCCCGCAGGGCCATCCATGGCCCACGGGCCTCTCGCCGCATCCATGCGGCTCAACCCCTTGCGCAACGACTCCGCTCGGCCTCCTTCGGGGCTGCCTGATAGGCTCTGCATAAAGAGCAAAGGCAAATCTGCAGCCAGCGTACTTTGTAAGCATTCCACTCAACCCTCAGCCCACTGCTCAGTCCCGTACAGAAGGCCGAGCGCAGGCGCTGCGCAGGGGGACGCGAGGCATGGACGCCGAGCGACGAACGAAGGGACAGGAACGTCCCTTCGTGAGGGGCCCCCGGAGCAGTGCCGGAGCGAGGGAACCCGTAACGAAGCGCAGCGCAGTGGAGGGCCGGATGTCGGGTGCCCTTCTTCTTTGGTCACTTTCTTCTTGGGCAAGCAAGAAGAAAGTGACTCGCCGTGCAGGGCGAAACCTGTCGCTCGGGCCGAGGAAAGCAGGCAGCTTGAATAACCGAAGGCTAGGCCAACACCGCCCTTCTGACTTGTCAGCAAATCCTCGGTAACTGCTCCCCGTTCAACCAGTCCACCATCCGGCTCCCGCCGAACAGCGTCTCCATCTGCACGAAGCAGCGCTCGTCGGCCACCACCGTGCCGATGATCGCCGCCTCGCGCCCCTGCGGATGCGAGCGCATGACCTCGAGCAGACGCTCGGCCTGCTCGGCCGGGCAGATGGCGATCAGCTTGCCTTCGTTGGCCACGTACAGCGGGTCGAGGCCGAGGAATTCGCAGGCGGCGCGCACCGGTTCGCGCAGCGGGATGGCCCGTTCGACGAGCTGCATGCCGACCCCCGACTGGCGGGCCAGTTCGTTGAGGGTGTTGCCCAGGCCGCCGCGGGTCGGGTCGCGCAGGCAGCGGATCTGCGGCACCGCCTCGACCATCGCGGCGACCAAACGGTGCAGAGCCTGGGAGTCGGAGCCGATGTCGGCCTCGAAGCCGAGGCCTTCGCGCAGCGAGAGGATGGTCACGCCATGGTCGCCGATGCTGCCGGAGAGCAGGATGCGGTCGCCCGGCCGCGCTTGATCGCCGGACAGATGCAGGCCGGGCGGCACCACGCCGACCCCGGTGGAGGTGATGAACACCCCGTCGCCCTTGCCGCGCTCGACCACCTTGGTGTCGCCGGTGACCACCGGCACGCCGGCCTCGCGGGCGGCGGCGGCCATCGACTCGACGATGCGCGCCAGGTCGGCCAGCGGAAAGCCCTCCTCGAGGATGAAGCCGGCGGCCAGGTAGCAGGGCCGGGCGCCGGCCATGGCCACGTCGTTGATGGTGCCGTGCACGGCAAGACTGCCGATGTCGCCGCCGGGGAAGAACAGCGGCGAGATCACGTGGCTGTCGGTGGCCATCACCACCCGCCCGGGCGGCAGCTCGAACTGCGCCTGGTCGTTGCGCTGGTCCAGCCATTCGTTGCGCAGGGCGCGGGCGAACAGTTCCTCGATCAGTTGGCCCATGGCGCGGCCGCCGCTGCCGTGGACCATCTCCACGCTGCCGTTCTTCAGATCGAGCCGGCTCATCGGGCCACCTCCACGGCAGCCTGGCGCTGGCGGCCGTAGGCGTACCAGGCGGCGCAGGCGCCCTCGGAGGAAACCATGCAGGAACCCAGCGGGTTGTCCGGGGTGCAGGGGTTGCCGAACAGCTTGCAGTCGCGCGGGCTCTTCGCCCCGCGGAGGATCGCCGGGCATTCGCAGGCCTTGTTCTCCAGCCCGGTCCGCGGTTCGAGAGCAAAGCGCCGCTCGGCGTCGAACTCGGCGAAGGCCTCGCGGATCTGCAGGGCGCTGTGCGGCACCGCGCCCAGGCCGCGCCACTCGAAACTCTCGCGCACTTCGAAGACCTGCCCGGTCAGCGCCTTCGCCTTGAGGTTGCCTTCGGCGGTGACTGCGCGGGTGAACTGGTTCTCCACCTCGGCACGGCCCTCGTTGAGCTGACGCACCAGCATCAGCAGGGCCTGCAGCAGGTCCAGCGGCTCGAAGCCGGCGATCACCAGCGGCGTGCCGTATTGCTGCGGGAAGGGCGCGTAGGGCGCGCTGCCGATCACCGTGCTGACGTGGGCCGGGCCGATGAAGCCGTCCAGCTGCAGCTTGCCGGCACGCGCCTCCGGCGTGGCGAGGATGGCGTGCATCGCCGCCGGGGTCAGCACGTGGTTGCAGAACACCGAGAAATTCTTCAGGCCGAGCCTCTGCGCCTGCTCGATCACCAGCGCGGTGGGCGGGGTGGTGGTCTCGAAGCCGATGGCGAAGAACACCACCTCTTTACTCGGGTTGTCCTGCGCCAGCTTCAGCGCCTCGGCCGGCGAGTAGAGCATGCGCACCGCGGCGCCCTCGGCGCGCGCCTTGAGCAGGCTGATGCGCCCGGAGGCGGGCACGCGCAGCATGTCGCCGTAGGTGCAGAGGATCACTTCCGGGCGGCGCGCCAGTTCGATGGCCATGTCCAGCCGGCCGATCGGCATCACGCACACCGGGCAACCGGGGCCGTGGATCAGTCGCACGTTGGCCGGCAGCAGGTCGGGGATGCCATAGCGGAAGATCGCGTGGGTGTGCCCGCCGCAGAACTCCATCAGCCGGTACTGGCGCGCGGAATCGGCCTCGGCGGCGATGCGCGCGGCGAGCTGGCGCGCGGTGGCGCCGTCGCGGAATTCGTCGACGTACTTCATGAGGCGTCTCCCTGCGCGGCCTGCTCGGCTTCGGCCAGTTGGCCCAGCTCGGCGAGCAGTGCCAGGGTGCGCTGCGCCTCGGTTTCGTCGAGCTTCTGCAGGGCGAAGCCGACGTGCAGAATCACGTAGTCGCCGACCTTGAGATCGTCGAGCAGGGCGACGTTGATGGTCTTGCGCAGGCCGCCGATGCAGGCGACCGCGCTCTGTTCGTCGAGCAGTTCCTCGATGCGGACCGGAATGGCCAGGCACATCACGCTTGTCCTCGTGTCGATGGGGTATCCGGTGCCAGCAGCACCGCCCAGGCCTGGCCGAGGGCCAGGCCACCGTCGTTGACCGGCACCCGCCGCGGCAGCAGCGGCTCCAGACCGGCGGCACGCAGGCGCGCGCTGAGCCCGTCGCGCAGCACGGTGTTCAGGAAACAGCCACCGCCCAGGGCGATCCGGCGCAGGCCGGTGGCTTTGGCAGCGCGCGCCGCCCAGGCGGCCAGGGCCTCGATCAGCACGCCGTGGAACAGCTCGGCGCCGGCCCGGCTATCGTGCAGATCCGCCAGCTCCGCGAGCAGCGGCGCGAGGTCCAGGCGGTTGTCGTCCCCGATCCGCCAGAGTGCGGGAACCGCTTCCGGCAGGCCGACCACCCGCGACTCCAGGCGCAGCGCCGCTTCGGCCTCGTAGCGCTGTCGCTCGCCCAGGCCCAGGAGGCCCGCGGCGGCATCGAACAGCCGGCCGGCGCTGCTGCTTGGCGGACAATTGAAGCCGCGTTCGAGCATCCGCGCAATGGCCGCGCTGCCCGGCTCGATGGCGAAGCGCGTGGCGATCTCGTCGCCGCGGCCCAGCGCATGCAGGGCGCCGGCGGCCATGCGCCAGGGCTCGCGCGATGCCTGGTCGCCGCCGGGCAGCGGCAGCGGACTCAGCTCGCCGAGCCAGGCGCAGCCGTCCGCCGTCACCTTCAACAGTTCGCCGCCGCGCAGCCGGCCGTCGGCGCCGAGGCCGAAGCCGTCCAGCGCCAGGCCGAGCACCGGCTCGGCGAGGCCGTGCTCGGCCATCACCGCGGCGATATGGGCGTGGTGGTGCTGAACGGGGTGCAGCGTCAGGCCGTGGCGCTCGGCGTAATCGCGGGCGAGGCGGCTGGCGTAGAAATCCGGGTGCAGGTCGCAGGCGATGCGCTCGGGACGGACGCCGAGCAGCTCGCCGAACTGCGCCACCGTGCGCTCCAGGGCGCGGCAGGCGTCGGCGCTATCCAGATCGCCGATGTGCGGCGACAGCCAGGCGCGGTCGCCCCGGGTCAGGCAGATGGCGTTCTTCAACTGGCCGCCCAAGGCCAATATCGACGGACCACTGCGGGCCAGGCAGATTTCCAGGGGCGCCAGGCCGCGGCCGCTGCGGACCACCACGGGTGCATGGCCCAGGGCATTGATCACCGAGTCGTCGCAGCGGTTGAGGATCTCGCGATCGTGCAGCAGCCAGAGGTCGGCGATGCCGGCGAGCTTCTCGCGCGCCTCGCCGTTGCCGGTGATCAGCGGCTCGCCGCTCAGGTTGGCGCTGGTCATCACCAGCACCAGGTCCTGGGGCGCGGCGGTCCAGGCCGTGCCGGCCGGCCGCCCGGCGGCCTCGTGGAACAGCAGCCAATGCAGCGGGCTGTGCGGCAGCATCACGCCGAGCCAGGCGAGATCCGGCGCCACCTCGGCGGCGAGCAAGCCATCGGCGGCGGGCCGCTTGCGCAGCAGCACCACCGGCGCGGCCGGGCCGCTCAGCTCGGCGAGACCGCTCGCGTTCAGCTCGACCAGGGCCTGCAGCGAGGCCGGGTTGGCGGCCATCAGCGCGAAGGGCTTGGCCGGGCGGCGCTTGCGCCGGCGCAGCGCGGCCACCGCCTCGGCATTGCGCGCATCGCAGGCCAGGTGGAAGCCGCCGACGCCGCGCAGGGCGACAACTTCGCCGCGGCGCAGGGCTGCCAGCGCCAGCTCGACGGGATCTCCGGGCAGGCGCCGGCCCTCGCCGTCCTCGCACCACAGCCTGGGGCCGCAGGCCGGGCAGGCGATCGGCTGGGCGTGGAAACGGCGGTCGGCCGGATCTTCGTACTCGCGCCGGCAGTCCGGGCAGAGCGCGAAGCCGGCCAGGCTGGTCTGGGCGCGGTCGTAGGGCAGGCGGCGGATCAGGCTGTAGCGCGGGCCGCAGTGGGTGCAGTTGATGAAGGGATGGCGCCAGCGGCGGTTGTGCGGATCGAAGAGTTCTTCGAGGCAGGCCGGGCAGACCGCGGCGTCCGACGGCGGCGCCAGCGCCCCGCCCGCTTCGTCATGGCTCGGGACGATGGCGAAGCCGGCAAAATGCGCTCCGGCAGGGAGGTTCTCGCGCTGGATGGCATCGAGCCGGGCTAGCGGCGGCAGCTCGGCGGGCAGACGCCGCTCGAATTCGGCGAGCGCCGCCGCCGGGCCCTGCAGGTCGATGCGCACGCCCTCGCCAGTGTTGCACACCGCGCCGGCCAGGCCGAGGGCGGTAGCCAGACGGTGCACGCCGGGGCGCATGCCGACGCCCTGCACCCGGCCGCGCAGCAGCAGGCGCACGCCCGCCTCCGCCGGCTGATTCAGAGCAGCGCCTCGAGGGCCTGCGCCTGGGCCCTGAGGGCGTCGATCCGGGTGCGCAGGCGGGCGCCGCGCTGGCGTTCGATCCAGGCCAGCCACTCGCCCATGCCCTCGCCGCTGCGCGCCGAGACACGGATCACCTCGATGTCCGGGTTGACCCGCCGGGCGTAGGCGATGCAGGCCTCGACGTCGAAGTCCAGGTGCGGCAGCAGGTCGGTCTTGTTGAGCAGCATCAGGTCGGCGGCGTGGAACATGTCCGGGTACTTGAGCGGCTTGTCCTCGCCCTCGGTGACCGAGAGGATCGCCACCTTGTGCGCCTCGCCCAGATCGAAGGCCGCCGGGCAGACCAGGTTGCCGACGTTCTCGATGAACAGCAGGCCGCCTTCCAGGCCTTCCAGCTGCTCGAAGGCGCGGCCGACCATGTGCGCGTCCAGATGGCAGCCCTTGCCGGTGTTGACCTGCACCGCCGGCACCCCGGTGGCGCGGATGCGCGCGGCGTCGTGGTCGGTCTGCTGGTCGCCCTCGATCACCGCCAGCGGCCGGTGCCGGCCGAGCAGCTCGATGGTTTTGGTCAGCAGGGTGGTCTTGCCCGAGCCGGGGCTGGACACCAGGTTGAGGACGAACAGCGACAGGGCCTCGAAGCACGCGCGGTTCTCGGCGGCGTAGCGGTCGTTCTTGCCGAGGATGTCCTGCTCGATCTGCACCATGCGGCTCTGGCTGAGGCCCGGCGCGTGGGCGCGGGCCGGGCCCTGGCCGAAGTGCAGGTTGAGGCCCTCGACCACCAGCGGCACGGCCTCGGCCGGCGCCGGGCGGCGCACGAAGGCGTGCTCGCGGTGATGATGGTCATGGCCGTGATGATGGTGGTGCTCGCCCTCGATCCGGGTTTCGCCCTCGGCGCAACCGCAAACGGTACACATGCTTATTCTACCTCCAGTTCCTTGACCCGCAGCTCGTCGCCCTGGGTGACCTGCAATCGGTAACTGCCGCACTGTGGGCAGGCGTCGTAGCGCTGGCGGATCGCCACGCTGGCGTTGCAGCCGAGGCACCAGGCGCGTCCCGGCAGCTCGACGATCTCCAGGCGCGCGCCCTCGGCCAGGCTGTGGCGGGTCACTGCCTCGAAGCAGAAGCGCAGCGCCTCGACCTCGACCGCGGCCAGCGGGCCGATCTCCAGCCACACCGCCTTGACCCGCTCGAAGCGCTGCGCCGCGGCCTGCTCTTCCAGCAGCTGGACGATGCCCTCGGCGATCGACATTTCATGCATGAATGATCTTCACCTCGAACGCGACGCAGGGATCGACCGCGAGGATCAGCGCGCGCAGCAGCGCCTCGCTGTCTTCCTCGGCCACCCGCACGCCGCACAGCCGACGGCGCAGCGGGCCGTCTTCATGGAAATTCCAGTCGGTCGGCGCCAGCAGTTGCCAGGCGCCGACCGTCCCCTCGTCCAGGCACACCCGGTGCAGCAGAGCGCCGCGGGCGGTCTGCGCCAGGCCGACGCCCTCCCCCGCGTCCAGTCCGGCCACCGCCGGCGGCAGCGGCGGCTGCTGCAGCGAGTCTATCGCCTGCGCCGTGCGCCGCAGCAGCGCGCCGACGTGCTGCTCGATCTGCGCGGCTGCCGTCGCCTGCATCCCGGCGGCGGCCGCCGGGCCGGTGATCCGCGGCGCACCGGCGATCTCGGCGCGGGCATCGCCGGCACGCAACTGCGCCAGCAGTGCCGGCAGATCCGCCGGATCGAAAACCGCCGGCAGCGGACCACCGAGGGCGACCTCCTGCCAGCGGCTCAGACGCGGACCCAGCCAGTCGGCCGGCGCCGGCAGTTCAAGATGCGCCCAGATAGCAGCCAGCTCGGCCAGCGTCTCCTCAAGCTGCAGATCGGCCGGCAGCGGCGAGGCACGGAAGACAGTCAGCGGCTGCAGCCGGGCGGCGGCGCGCTGGCACAGGGCGACCAAGGCCTTGAGCCGCTCCAGCGGTAGCGGCAGCGCCCAGACCTGCACCAGGCGCAGCAGGGATTCGCGGATCAGCTCCAGCTCGGCGAGCCGGGCACGACCCTCCTCCACCTCGGGAACGGCCGGCCAGCAGGCGGCCCGCTCCAGCGCCCGCAGCGCCGCCACCTGCTGGGCCGCGGCGCACAGGCTGAACAGCAGCGGCAGGCGCGCCAGGGCCGCCTCCGCGGTCTGCCCGACCAGCAGGCGGGAAAGCTGCGCCAGCGGGCGCTGCAGACAAGTATCGACGGCACGGATGACGCCGTCCTGCTGGCGAACCTCCACCTGCAGGCGTCCGGCCAGTTCAGCCAGGGCGCTCACGACGCACCGCCCAGGGCGCGACGGAACAGAGTGCGGCGGCTCATCAGGCCGCTTTGCGACGGTTCCGGCTCGGGTTCCGGCACGGCGAAGACCAGCCGCAGCACCTCCTCGGCCATCGCCCGCACCCCGGCCTGGTCGGGGAAGTCCTGCATCGGCGAGCACAGCGAGGCGCTGGCGTAGCGGCCGAGGCTTTCGTCCTCGTGCAGGGTGCATTCGTAGTCGCCGGAGGGCAGCGACAGCACCGCGCGCTCGCCCTTGGCCGGCAATTCGGCCTCGGCCGGCGGCTGCCAGAACAGGTTCATGCACCAGGGCGTGATCAGCACGCCGAGCGCGCCGACGCCCTCGACCGCGCGCCAGCCGAGCAGCTCCACGGCGAGCGCCGGGTTGTAGACCGGCAGCCCGGCCATGCGCGTGCCGACCGCCCGGTAGTAGGCTTCGATGGCTTCGCGGCTGTGCATGAGCCTTCAGTCGTCCACGACCATGAACTGCTCGCGGTCGCCGTCGCACTGCGGACAGCGCCAGTGCGCCGGCAGCGCGGCGAAGGGCGTGCCCGGCGGGATCTGCCAGACCTCGTCGCCCACGGCGGGATCGTAGCGGTGCCAGCAGATCTTGCACTCCAGCACGGCTTCGTCCGCCAGGCGCGCGGCATCGCCCAGGTAGCTGCCTTCGAAGCGCGTGCTCACTCCAGCGCCTCGCGGATCTCGCGCAGCCGCTCGGCGGAGTCGTCGATGTCCTCCTGGGCGGCGCAGGCCGCCTGTGGGATGGCGGTCACCTCCAGGGTATCGAGGATCAGCCGGTCGGTGCTGTTGAAGTACTGCACGCGCCAGATGCCGGGGGTCGCGGTGCTGGCGATGCGGCAGTTGCCGTAGCCGCGCGAGAGTACGGTCACCGGCCCCTCGCCCAGCTGCTCGGCGAGGAAGCGCTGGTCCTCGGCGGAGAACGGCAGCAGCGACAGGTTGATCACGTGCGGCGTGGCGCTCGCGTGCTCGGCATGCTGCTTCGCCGCCTCGAGCAGCTCCACCAGCACCGGGCCGGCATTCAGCAGATCGTCCGGAAGAGTGGCGCCAAGGCGCGGCCAGCGGGCCTCGGCGAAGGCCCGGCGGCGCACCAGCGCGGGGATGTCGGCGACCTCCAGCCACTGGCCGACGACCTCGCCCAGGCCGACCTGCAGTTGCACCCACCAGACCCCGGCCAGCACGGTTTCCTGGATGCGCACCGGGCGCTGGCCGCCGACCTGAATCGCCACCTCGCCTTCGCCGAGGATCTGCTGGAGCAGCTTCAGGTCGGCCTTGGGCTGGCGGTCGAGGCCGATCACCCGGCTCTGCTCGCCGATCCGGTAGGCGCCCAGCGCCTCCTGCAGCCGCTCCAGCAGCGCCAGGGCGATCGGGTGCGAGTCCAGCTGCTCGGGCTCCGGCAGCGAGGGGCGCTCGAAGGTGTGCATCTCGCGCGGCATCGGCAGGTAGTCGAGCCGGTCCTCTTCGCCGTGCGAGCCGGGGCCGAAGCCGGGCGGGAGAATGGACTGGGTGCCGATCATGGTTCGCTAGCCTCCATCTGGCTGCAGGAAGAAGATGCGCCGCCATCCAGCGACAGCACGGGAATGCGTGGCAGGTCTTCGGGCTCGCCGGCGAGGATCGCCGGGATGCGCTCGAGGTATTCGTCCCAGTTCAGCACCCGCGACAGGCTGCCCAGGAAGCGCCCCTCCTTCAGAAACACCAGGGTCGGCCAGACGGCGAAACCGTAGCGCCCCTGCAGGCCGGCTTCGTCCTCGCCGGCGACCAGCGCTGGAGCGAGCTGCGGGAAGGCCTTGACCAGTTCCGGCAGGATCACCGCGACGTCGAGCGATTCGGGAAAGCGCCTGGGATCGCCGGCAAAGAACAGCACGGAGAACGGCTGCGCCTGCACCTGGCGGTCGAAACCGGCGGCGTCCAGCAGCGGGTAGCCGAGCGTCGCGGTCAGGCGCTCGATCAGGGGATGACTCATGGGGAATGCGGCTCCTTGGGTGGCAGTTGCGCCTGCAGGTGGGGCGGCAGTTGCGGCTCACGGTCGAGGTCGGCGAACAGCCCGTCGAGCGCGGCCAGATCGCCCGCCTGCACGGCCTGCAGCGCGCACAGGGCGTCGCGGATCTGCGCGGCGCGCTCGGCGTCGAGGGCTTCGCGGGCGACATCGAGGAACACCAGCAGCCAGTCGCCGGGCGCCGGCGGCTCGATCAGCCGGGTGTCGATCCAGCGCGCCTCCCGGTCGTCGCCGCACAGGGCGCGGCCCGGCGCGCACTCCAGCACCTGCAGGGGAATGCCGATGCACATGTTCAGTCCTCCTCCCGGCCCGGCTGGGCGATGAAGCGGATATCGCCGTGACGGTAGGCCACGTCCTCGGCCGGACGCTCGGCCTCGTAGCGGCCGAGGGCCAGCTGCGCCGGGGCCAGTTGCTCGGCATCGCCCTCGCGCGGCGTGGCGAGCACCCCGCGTTCGGCGAGGAACGCCAGGGCGATCGCCAGCGCCGGCTCCAGCTGGGCGCGCACCGGCTCGCGCAGGCTGCCGCCAAAGTCCTCCAGCTCCGCGGGCTGCACGCCGACCAGCAGCAGCTCGCGCGGATAGGCGCCGGTGAACGCGGCGAGCGCCAGCACGTCCTGGAAACCGGTCTGGTGCAGGCTCATGCGCTTGGCGCCCATGAACCTGGGCACCTCGTCGTCGCGCACGATCTTCAGAGTGCCGGGGACCAGGCCGTAGTCGACGGCGTCGAAGACGATCAGGCAGTCGGCCTGCTGGACGTGCTGCACCAGGTAGATGCCCTGGGTGCCGCCGTCCATCAGCCGCACGCCGTCGGGAAAGCGGTAGCGCTCGTTGAGCAGCTCGACGCAGCGCACGCCGAAGCCTTCGTCCGCCCAGAGCAGATTGCCGATGCCGAGAATGAGGATGTTGGGGCTGGAGCCTGTCATGGATCGTTTACCGCCGGGCTATAAGGCCCGGACCGTGGGTCAACTCGCACGTCCCTGATGGCGAAAGCCCGGGACGACCAGCGGCCCGGGCGGTGAAAAACAGTGCGGCGCAGACTGCCTGCGCCCTCTGGCGGTGCGCCAGGGCGGTCAGTCCGGCCGGTCGTCCTTGAACATCCGCCAGCCGCCGACCATGGTGGAGATCAGCGACTGCCGGGACACGATGTCTTCGCGCACGGCCAGATAGACGTGGATCATGACGAAGACGATGAGGTACCACATGCCAAGATGATGCCAGGTATGCACGTCCTGGCTCTGGCCGAACAGCGGGATCACCCAGCCGAACAGCCGGTCGGCCCAGCTGCCCTGCCCCAGGCCCTCGGCGTAGAGGGCGAAGCCGGTGACGCTCATGAACACCGCGCCGACCACGAAGAAGCAGAACATCGCCAGCTGGCCCAGCGGGTTGTGGCCGATGTACTTCTTCGGGACCTTCTCGAGGAACAGGTACCAGCGCACCTCGTGCCACAGCTCCTTCCACCAGGCCTTGCGGTGCACCGGCACGAGGAACAGCTCGCGGGCGTGATGGTTGCCGACGAAGGCCCAATAGACCCGGCCGACGAAGCCGATCGCCAGCACATAGCCGGCGGCGAAGTGGGCGAAGCGGATGTAGCCCATCAGGTAGTTGTCCATCGCCTCGCCGGGCATCGTCGGCAGCGGCGCGCCGATGAAGTAGCCGGTCACGCCGAGCACGACGATGGACAGCGCCGTGACCCAGTGCCAGAGGCGCAGCGGCGCCTCGTAGACATACACCGCGGTCTGCTTGCGGACCTTCTCCTGGCCGTCGCCGGTTTCCAGGGATTTTTCCAGTGCCATCGCGCAATCCTCCGGTTCAGCGGACCTTCACCCGGGTCAGCTCCTGGCCGTCCGGCGACATCACGTGGGTCGAACAGGCCAGGCAGGGGTCGAAGCTGTGCAGGGTGCGCAGGATCTCCACCGGCTCGTCCGGGCGCTCCATCCTGGTGTTGAGCAGCGCGGCCTCGTAGGCGCCGATGTTGCCCAGATGGTCGCGCGGGGTGCCGTTCCAGGTGGTCGGCACGATCGCCTGGTAGTTCTCGATCTTGCCGTCCTTGATCCTGATCCAGTGGCCGAGGGCGCCGCGCGGCGCCTCGTTGATGCCGACGCCCTTGGCCTCCTTCGGCCAGGTGCTCGGGTCCCACTTCTCGACGTTGGCGGTGGCGCGGTCGCCGGCCTTGATGTTGCCGACCAGGGCCTGCCAGTCGTCGAGCATGCTGTCCACCGCCAGCTCGCATTCCAGGGCGCGCGCCAGGGTGCGGCCGAGGGTCGAGGGCAGGAACTGCTTGAGGCCGAGGGCCAGACCGGTGCTCTGGTTGAAGGCGGACAGCGAGCGGTCGACCTGCTCCTTGACGTATTCGCGGCCGGAGGCGTAGGCGATGATGTAGCGCGCCAGCGGGCCGACCTCCATGGCGTGGCCGCGCCAGCGCGGCGCCTTGATCCAGCTGTACTTGTGCGCCTCGTCCAGCTCCTGGATGTTCGTGCGGGTGCCCTTGGTGTTCGGACCCAACTCGAATTTCGGCTCGGTGACGCCATCCCAGGGGTGCAGGCCCTTGGTCTCGTCGGCGTAGCTGTACCAGGAGTGGCTGACGAACTCCTGGATCTCCTCGGGATCGCGCACGTCGACCGGCAGCACCTCGTCCCAGTTGCCGCCGACGATGGCGCCGGCCGGCAAGAGGTCGCTGGACTTGTCGCCCGGGACCCGGGTGAAGGTGCCGTAGGAGAGCAGGTTGTGGCCGGCCAGGCCGCCGCCGTACAGCCAGTCCTTGTAGATCCCGGCGACCGCCAGCACGTCCGGCAGGTAGACGTTCCTGGTGAACTCGCGGGCCTCGTGGATGCGCTCGAGGACGAAGTTCAGGCTGGTCATGTTGACCGGCGCGCCGGCGGCGCCGACGTCGTCCAGGTTGATGGCACAGGCCACGCCGCCGACCATGTAGTTGGGGTGCGGGTTCTTGCCGCCGAAGATCGTGTGGATCTTGACGATGTCCTTCTGCAGGTCCAGCGCTTCCAGGTAGTGCGCCACGGCCATCAGGTCCGCCTCGGGCGGCAGCTTGTAGGCCGGGTTGTCCCAGTAGCCGTTGGAGAACAGGCCGAGCTGGCCGCTCTCGACGAACTTCTTCAGGCGTGTCTGCACGTCGCGGAAGTAGCCGGGGCTGGACTTGGCATGGGCCGGCGAGACCGCCTGCTGCAGCGCGGAGGTCGCCTTGGGGTCGGCCTTCAGGGCGTTGACCGGGTTGACCCAGTCCAGCGCGTGCAGGTGGTAGAAGTGCACGATGTGGTCGTGCACCTGCAGCGTCTTG
Organism: Azotobacter chroococcum; assembly: GCF_004339665.1. Lineage (GTDB taxonomy): Bacteria > Pseudomonadota > Gammaproteobacteria > Pseudomonadales > Pseudomonadaceae > Azotobacter > Azotobacter chroococcum. The sequence continues at coordinate 69,613 of NZ_SMMU01000004.1, read as the reverse complement.
TCCATCAGGTTGCGGATCAGGTGCGCGTTGTAGGGGATCTGGATGCCTAGGGCATCCTCCACCGCGCGCACCGAGGTCAGCGCGTGGGTGCCGGTGCAGACGCCGCAGATGCGCTCGACGAAGGCCCAGGCGTCGCGCGGGTCGCGGCCCTTGAGGATGACTTCCAGACCGCGCCACATGGTGCCGGTGGACACCGCGTTGGTGATGATGTTGTTGGCGTCGACGTTGACCTCGCAGCGCATGTGGCCTTCGATGCGGGTCACCGGGTCGACGACGATGCGCCGGCCGGATTTGTCCAGCTGGCTGGCGTTCGGCAGGCTGCTCATGCCTGATCCCCCTTGTTCTGCAGACGCTTGATGGCGGTGACCGCGGCGTGGGCGGCGATGGCGGCACCGACGCCGCCGGCGACCGCGGCGCCGATCTGGTCGGCGTTCTTCTCGATGCCGAACTGCGGGATGGTGGTCAGCCGCTCATAGAACGAGCCCTTGTCCCAGAAGCCGTCCTCCGAGCAGCCGATGCAGCCGTGGCCGGCCTGGATCGGGAAGGAGGTGCCCTCGTTCCAGCGCACCGTGGAACAGGCGTTGTAGCTGGTCGGGCCCTTGCAGCCGACCTTGTACAGGCAGTAGCCCTTGCGCGCGCCCTCGTCGTCCCAGTGCTCGACGAACTGGCCGGCGTCGAAGTGCGGGCGGCGGTAGCATTTGTCGTGGATGCGCTGGCCGTAGAACATCTTCGGCCGGCCCTGGCGGTCCAGCTCGGGCAGCTTGCCGAAGGTCAGCATGTAGGTGATCACCCCGGTCATCACCTCGGCGATCGGCGGGCAGCCCGGCACCTTGATGATCGGCTTGTCGGTGATCACCTTGTGGATCGGCACCGCCTGGGTCGGGTTCGGTTTGGCCGCCTGCACGCAGCCCCAGCTGGCGCAGCTGCCCCAGGCGATCACCGCCTTGGCGTCCTTGGCGGCGTGCTTGAGCTGGTCGAGGAACGGCTTGCCGCCGACGATGCAGAACATGCCGTCCTCGTTGAGCGGCGGGTTGCCTTCCACGGCGAGGATGTACTCGCCCTTGTACTTCCTCATGGTCTCTTCGAGGGCCGCCTCGGCCTGGTGGCCGGCGGCGGCCATCAGGGTGTCGTCATAGTCCAGCGAGATCATCGACAGCACCACGTCCTTGACCAGCGGGTGCGCGGAGCGGATGAACGACTCGGAGCAGCAGGTGCACTCCAGGCCGTGCAGCCAGAGCACCGGGGTGCGCGGCCTGGTTTCCATCGCGTGGGCGATCTGCGGGGCGAAGGTCGGGCCGAGGCCCAGGGCCGCGGCCGTCAGGCTGCAGTACTTGAGAAAGCTGCGGCGGGTGATGCCCTGACGCCGCATCACGTCATAGAAGGTTTCGAGTTGAGACATGCCGTTACCCTTGTGGCCAGGTCGTTTCGGCGCCCCTGCGCGTCGTCCTTCGGCTATGACGGCGCGCCGGCGAAATTGCCCACGGTTGCTGAATAAAAACCGCGCGAATAATGCGCCAATGCCATGCTTTTGTCATGACTCGGCGCGGGGGCATTCGTCGGAGGAAAGGCCCGGCCGCTCTGGCCAGGGCGATGGCGGCCGCAGCTGCCCGGCCGTGCGTAATTTGCTATGGTGCGCCGGCGTTCCCTCTTGCCCCCAGTCCCGAGAAGCCAGCCCCATGCCCGCCGAGCACTCCGGCGCCGCGCCCGCGGCGCGCCCGTTGACCCGCAGCGACCTCAAGACCCTCTCGCTCTCCGCCCTCGGCGGCGCGCTGGAGTTCTACGACTTCATCATCTTCGTGTTCTTCGCCGCGGTGCTCGGCAAGCTGTTCTTCCCTGCCGAGATGCCCGAGTGGCTGCGCCAGCTGCAGACCTTCGGCATCTTCGCCGCCGGCTACCTGGCGCGTCCGCTGGGCGGCATCGTCATGGCCCACTTCGGCGACCTGCTCGGCCGCAAGCGGATGTTCACCCTGAGCATCTTCATGATGGCCGTGCCGACCCTGTGCATGGGCCTCTTGCCGACCTACGCGCAGATCGGCATCTGGGCGCCGCTGGCGCTGCTGACCCTGCGCGTGGTGCAGGGCGCGGCGATCGGCGGCGAGGTGCCGGGGGCCTGGGTGTTCGTCTCCGAGCACGTGCCGGAGCGGCGCATCGGCTTCGCCTGCAGCACCCTGACCGCCGGACTGACCGCCGGCATCCTGCTCGGCTCGCTGACCGCCAGCGCGATCAACCGGGCGTTCAGCCCCGCGGAGCTGGCCGACTGGGCCTGGCGCATCCCCTTCCTGCTCGGCGGGGTGTTCGGCCTGCTCTCGGTCTACCTGCGCCGCTGGCTGCACGAGACGCCGGTGTTCGCCGAGCTGCAGCTGCGCCAGTCGCTGGCCGCCGAGCTGCCGCTCAAGGCGGTGCTGCGCGAACACCGCCCGGCGGTGCTGCTGTCGATGCTGCTGACCTGGGTGCTGTCGGCCGGCATCGTGGTGATCATCCTGATGACCCCGACCCTGCTGCAGACCCAGCACGGCTTCGCCGCCGGCGAGGCGCTCGCGGCCAACAGCCTGGCCATCGTCGGCCTGACCTTCGGTTGCGTGCTCGCCGGCCTCTCGGCGGACCGCTTCGGCGCCGGACCGACCTTCGTCTGCGGCGGCCTGCTGCTGCTACTGAGTTCTTCGGCGTTCTACGCCAGCCTCGCCGAGCACCGCGACCTGCTGCTGCCGCTGTACGCCCTGGCCGGCCTCTGCGTCGGCACCATCGGCGCCATTCCCATGGTGATGGTCAAGGCCTTCCCGGCGGTAGTGCGCTTCTCCGGGCTGTCGTTCTCCTACAACCTGGCCTACGCCATCTGCGGCGGCCTGACGCCGATCCTGGTCAGCCTGCTGCTGAAGTGGAGCCCGCTGGGGCCGGCCTACTACGTCGGCGCGCTGTGCCTGCTGCTGGTGCTGGCCGGCGCGGCGCTGTGGCGGCGCACCGCCCTGGCGCCGGCGCCGGCCGCCTGAAGCCGCGGCCTCAGCCGAGCAGCGCCACCGCCTTGATCTGCGCCCACATGCGCTTGCCGGGCAGGATTTCGAGCTGGTCGCAGGAGCGGCGGGTGATGCGCGCGATCAGCGGCGTGCCCTCGGCGTCCAGGCGCACCAGCACGTGGGCCGGGGTGTCGGCCTCGACCACCTCGCGGACCATGGCCGGCAGCACGTTGGTGATGCTGGTGTCCTCGATCTGGCTGAGCGCCAGGCTGACGTCGCGGGCGTGCACGCGCAGGCGCAGGCGCTGGCCGAGCGCCTCCGGGCGACGGGCGACCAGCACCGCGCCGCCGGGAAATTCGAGGCGGGTGAGGTGGTAGTGGTCGTCGTGCTCGGCCACCACCGACTCGATGACCACCCCGGCGTCCTCGCTGAAGGCGGTGGGCAGGTCGAGCCGCGCCAGGGTTTCCTGCAGGGCGCCCTGGGCGACCACCCGGCCCTGGTCGAGCAGCACCACGTGGTCGGCCAGGCGCGCCACTTCGTCCGGCGAATGGCTGACCAGCAGCACCGGGATGTCCAGCTCGTCGTGCAGGCGCTCGAGGTAGGGCAGGATCTCGTTCTTGCGCTTGAGGTCGAGCGCCGCCAGCGGCTCGTCCAGCAGCAGCAGGCGCGGACTGGTGAGCAGCGCGCGGGCGATGCCGACGCGCTGGCGCTCGCCGCCGGACAGGCGGCCGGGCAGGCGGTCGAGCAGGTGGCCGATGCCGAGCAGCTCGAGCACCCGGTCCCAGGACACCCGCCGGCTGGCGGCATCGACGCGCTTCAGGCCGTATTCCAGGTTGCGCCGCACCGTCAGATGGGGAAACAGGCTGGACTCCTGGAACACGTAGCCGAGCGCGCGCCTGTGGGTCGGCAGGAACACCCCGGCGGCGCTGTCCTGCCAGACCTCGCCGTTGATCTCCAGGTAGGCCTCGGCGGCCCGCTCCAGGCCGGCGACGCAGCGCAGGACGGTGGTCTTGCCGGAGCCGGAATGGCCGAACAGCGCGGTCACCCCGTGTCCCGGCAGCTTCAGGTCGACATCCAGCGCGAACCCGGCATAGTTCACCCGGAAGCGGGCGCGGATGCCGTCCGCCGGCACGCTGGCCGAACGGGCGGCGTCGGCCTTGGCGGCGGCGAGTTCGAGGATGGTGCTCATGGGGAAACCTCCCGGCGGATCAGCTCAGCCCCGGCTTGAAGCGGCGGCTGGAATAGAGGGCGAGCAGCACGAGGAAGGAGAACAGCACCATGCCACCGGAAAGCCAGTGGGCCTGAGCGTACTCCATCGCCTCGACGTGGTCGAAGATCTGTACCGCCACGGTGCGGGTCTTTTCCGGGATGTTGCCGCCGATCATCAGCACCACGCCGAACTCGCCCACGGTATGCGCGAAGCCGAGAATCGCGGCGGTGACGAAACCGGGCCGGGCCAGCGGCAGCACCACGGTGAAGAAGGTATCCCAGGGGCCGGCGCGCAACGTCGCGGCGACCTCCAGCGGGCGCTCGCCGATCGCCTCGAAGGCGTTCTGCAAGGGCTGCACGACGAAGGGCAGCGAATAGAACACCGACGCCACCACCAGGCCGGCGAAGGTGAAGGGCAGCGTGCCGAGGCCCAGGGACTGGGTCAGTTGACCGACAGGGCCGTACGGCCCCATGGTCACCAGCAGGTAGAAGCCGAGCACGGTCGGCGGCAGCACCAGCGGCAAGGCCACCACCGCGCCGATCGCCCCCTTCAGGCGCGAGCGGGTGCGCGCCAGCCACCAGGCGATCGGCGTGCCGATTATCAGCAGCAGCAGGGTGGTCAGCGAGGCCAGCTCCAGGGTCAGGCGGATGGCGGCGAAATCGAGTGCGGACAGCGGCATTGCCGGGGCCTCCTGCGCTTACAGGTCGTAGCCGTAGGCCTTGATCACCGCGGCGGCCTTGGGCCCCTTGAGGTAATCGACCAGCGCCTGGGCCGCCGGGTTGTCCTTGCCCTTGGCGAGAATCACCGCATCCTGGCGGATCGGATCGTGTAGCTCGGCCGGCACGGTCCAGCCGGAGCCTTCGGTGAGCTTGCCGTCCTTGGACACCTGCGACAGGGCGACGAAGCCCAGTTCGGCGTTGCCGGTGGAAACGAACTGGTGCGCCTGGGCGATGTTGGCGCCCTCGACGAGCTTCGGCTTGACCGCCTCGCCCAGGCCGAGCTTGGCCAGCACCTGGATGGCGGCGGCGCCGTAGGGCGCGGTCTTCGGGTTGGCGATGGCCAGGTGCTTGAAGGCGTTCTTCTTCAGCACCTCGCCCTTGCCGTCCACGTAGCCCGGCTTGGCCGACCAGAGCACCAGCTTGCCGATCGCGTAGGTGAAGCGCGAGCCCGGAACGATGGCGCCTTCCTTCTCCAGCCGCTCCGGGGTGGCGTCGTCGGCGGAGAGGAAGACCTCGAAGGGTGCGCCGTTGTGGATCTGGGTATAGAAGCCGCCGGTCGGGCCGAGGGAGGCGATCACCTTGTGGCCGGTGTCCTTCTCGAACTCGGCGGCGATCTCCTTGATCGGCGCGGTGAAGTTGGCGGCGACGGCGATCTGCACCTCCCCGGCCTGGGCGGCGCAGGCGAGCAGACCGGCGCTCAGGGCGATGCACAGGCGGGACAGCGAAAAGCTCATGGGACTACTCCATGTTGAAGGAAACGGAACAGGGAAACGGCTCAGTCGTAGACGGCGAGGATCACGCTGGACGACTTGAAGAAGGCGCAGGCCTCCACCCCCGGGGCCAGGCCGAGCGCCTCGCAGCTGTCGGCGGTGACCACGCAGGTCACGCTGCGCCCGGACGGCAGCGCCAGGGTCACCTCGCTGTTCACCGGCCCCTCGTGGATCTCGACGACCTCGCCCCACAGCTGGTTGCGCGCGGTGAGCTTGAGCGAGCGCTCGGTGGTGAGCATCACCGACGAGGACTTGACCAGCGCGAAGACCTCCTTGCCCATGGCCAGCTCGAGGTTTTCCGCGCTGGCCTTGGTGATGATCGCGGCGATCTCGTTCTCGGCATCCAGGCGGATGCGCACCTCGTAGTCGACGCCACCGACGCGCAGGCCGGTGATGGTGCCGGCGAACTGGTTGCGCGCGCTGGTCTTCAGGCTCATCGAGTGCATGAGGCGCTGGAAGGCCTGGATGTCGCCGCCGGTCACCTCGTTGAGGCGCTCGGAGAGGCGGTCGAGGGCGTGCTGGTACTCGATCTCCAGGGCACGGTACATGGCGATGATGCGCCGGCCGTATTCGGTGAGCTGGGTGCCCCCCCCCTGGCGGCCGCCGGCGACCCGCACCACCAGGGGCTCGGGGGCGAGGTTGTTCATGGTGTCGATGGCATCCCAGGCCGCCTTGTAGGAAAGCGGCACGGCCTTGGCGGCCCGGTTGATCGAGCCCTCGCGCTCGATCTGCTCGAGCAGGCGGATGCGGGTATCGGACAGGGCGGTACCGACATCGGTGTCCAGGGACATGCGGGCAAGAAAGCGGGTGGCAGTCATCGTTTGCGGCCTGTAACTTATCTATCTACATGAGTTTATATAAAGCAATTCACATGCCAAACGGCATTTCGCTATTGTTCCGTGCCTATAATGGACTTGTCTATACTCCCGCTCCACATGAGTTGTCATGTTCACGACAATTTATGTTGCACATGATATAGCGGTTGTGCCAAACCCTGCAGACAATCGGATGAGGAACACAGCATGAAAATCAGCGCCCGCAACGTCTTCAACGGTACCGTCAGCGCCCTGAAGGAAGGCTCGGTCAACGCCGAAGTGGACATCGTCCTGGGCGGCGGCGACAAGCTCGCTGCCGTGGTGACCCTGGAAAGCGCCAGGTCCCTGGAGCTGGCCGCCGGCAAGCCGGTGGTCGCCGTGATCAAGGCGCCCTGGGTCCTGCTGATGACCGACAGCAGCGGCTATCGGCTGTCCGCCCGCAACATCCTGACCAGCACCGTCAAGAGCATCGAGACCGGCGCGGTCAACGCCGAAGTCACCCTGGCCCTGCCGGGCGGCACCGAGATCACCTCCATGGTCACCAAGGAAGCCGTGGCCGAGCTGGGCCTGAAGCCGGGCGCCAGCGCCAGCGCGGTGATCAAGGCCTCGAACGTGATCCTCGGCGTTCCGGCCTGACGGACGACTCCTCCACGGATGGCATGGGGCGTGCTTGCAACGGGCACGCCTCGTCACGAGCCTCCGCCATGCCCCTCTTCACGCTTCCGAACTTCCTTCGCCGTCCCCGCTCCAGCCGTCCGGTACCGCCGGAGCGCCTGCACTTCCACCTGCGCAAGCGCCTGACCTCGGCCAACGGCCCCCTCGAACTCGATATCGAACTGGACATCGCCCGCGGCGAAAGCCTCGCCCTGCTCGGCCCCTCCGGCAGCGGCAAGACCAGCCTGCTGCGCCTGCTCGCCGGCCTGCAGCCGGCCGACGGCGGCTACATCGCCGCCTTCGGCAGGATCTGGCTGGACAGCGCCTGCGGCATCGACCGCCCGCCCCGCGAGCGGCCAGCACGCCTGCCCGGCGGCCAGCAGCAGCGCCTGGCGCTGGCCCGCGCCCTGGCCGCGGAGCCGGAGCTGCTGCTGCTCGACGAGCCGCTCTCGGCCCTCGCCGGCGCCCTGCGCGAGCGCCAGCGCACCACCCTGCTGCTGGTCACCCACGATCCGGGCGAGGCCCTGCGCCTGTGCGAACGCGCGGTGCTGCTGGAGGCCGGCCGGGTCGCCGCCGATGCGCCGCCGGCGCGGCTGTTCGGCGCCGGCGGCCCTGCCGATGCCGAACAGCGCCTGACCCTCGCCGGCCGGGTGGTCGAGCGCATCGCTGCCGCCGACGGCAGCCCGCTCTACCGCATCGAGGCCGAGGGCCGCACCTGCCTCGCCCGCGCGGCGGAGCGCGCCAGGCTGGAGCCGGGCGACAGCGTGCTGGTCAGTGCCGGGGACTGGCTGGCGACGCCGCTGCACGGCCTGCGCTGAGCGCCGGCGGCGCCTCCGCCAGCCCGTAGATCCACGGGCCGCCGGCCTCGGCGTCGGCGGCGGCCAGATCGGCCTGCCCGGCCGGCGAGACCAGGTAGTCGACCACCCGCCGGGCACCGTCGCGCGCCGCGGCGGAAGCCGGATGGGCCGGCCCCGGCTCCAGCGCCACATAGGCCCGGCGCATCCGCCGGTCGCCGCGCAGGAGGATCTCCAGGCCCTCGCCGTGCAGCTTGCCGAAGGCCGCGGGAATCCCGCCGACCACCACGTAGGCCCGTCGCTGCGCGGCCTGGGCGAGGATTTCCTGCGGCCGCTCGCCCTCGTCGGGCAGCACCCAGTCCGCCGCCGGGCGGATGCCGGCCTGCTTCCACAGGCGCTGGACGATCTCGTGGCTGCCGGCATCGCGGAAGGCGACGAAGGGCGCGCGCGCCGCGGCGATGCGCCGCAAGGCCTCGGCGCCGTCCGCCGCGCCGCGCACCCTGGCCGGGTCCTCGGCAGGGCCGACCAGCACGTGCTCGTTGAAGCCCCACACCTGCATCCGGCCGCCCAGCCCTGAAGCCTGCAGGGCGAAGGTCTCGCTGCCGCCATGGATCAGCAAAAGATCGGCCTCGCCGCGCACGAAGCGCGGCACGATGGCTTCCTTGTTCGCCACCGCGACCAGCTCCAGGCGAACGCCGGTGGCCGCCTCCAGGCGCGCCCGCAGCCGCTCGCCGACGCCGCTCAGCTGGATGCCGCCGACCATCGCCAGGCGCAGCGGCTCCCCGGCCCGCGCGCCCGGCGCCAGCCCCAGCAGCAGGCCGAGCAGCAGGGGCGCGCAGCGGGCCAGCCCCCTCAGGTTCCTCAACTGCATGATCCTCTCTCCTCTGCTCAGAACTCGTAGGCGAGCTTGGCCATCAGCGTGCGCGGCGCGCCCGGGAAGAAGCTGCTGCCGTTGTTGGTCTCGTTGGCGTTGTTGAAGCCGATGTAGCGCTTGTCGAACAGGTTGATCACCGCCAGGTTCGCCTGCAGCCGGCCCCGGCTGACCGGCACGCGGTAGGCGAGGTCGAGGTTGGTCACGCTGTAGGCGGCCATGGTCTGGGTGTGCTCGACGTTGGCGTAGCGCCGGCCCATGTAGTGCAGCACCGGCGACAGGGTGAAGCGGCCATGGGTCCAGGAGGCGCCGAGGGTGGCCATGCGCCGGGGCACGTCGGGCAGTTGCTCGCCCTCGGTCTCCAGGGTGGTGTTCGCGCCGGTCTGCAGATCGTCCTCGAACTCGGCGCGGATCCAGCTCAGGTTGCCGAACAGGTTGAGCCCGGGCAGCGCCTCCCAGCCGCCGACCAGCACCAGGCCGAAGCGCCGCGCGTCGGCGATGTTCTGGGTGTAGGAGGCCTTGTACTCTGGGTCGTAGAGCGAAACCCCCTTGTTCCTGTAGCGGGTGTAGAAGAGCAGCGGCTCGAGATAGCCGCGGGCGAAATTGAAGCGCACGGCGAGGTCGATGCCGTCGGCGACCTCCATCTCGCTGTCGCTCCACAGCTGCTGCTTGGACACGCCGGAGACCACCGGCGCATGGAAGGAGTCGAAGGCCGGCGTGCCCAGGTTGCGTCCGGCCGAAGCGCGCAACTCGATCAGCGGACTCAGCTGGTAGCGCAGCGCCAGGTAGGGCGCCCATTCCTCGATGGTGCTGCTGTCGACGCTGCGCGACGCCACCTCGCCCCGCGACCGGTCGAGGGCGTCCTCGTAGGACAGATCGCCGACCCCCGCGGGGTCGTAGTACTTGATCGAGGGCAGCACGTCGCGCACGTAGCGCACCCCGGCCTTGACGCTGAGGGCGCCGAAGCTGCGTTCGGCGACGGCGAACAGGTTGTGCAGGTCGTGACGGTGGTCGACGTCGGCCAGCATGCTCCATCTGGAGAAGGTCAGGCCGCCGGAGGCGTTCGGCGTGTAGTCCTTCCAGCGCGTCGCCGGCGCCGGCGGCTCGCTGGACACCCAGCCGTAGCCGAAGGTCAGCCCGGTTCCGGCCAGCCTGGTGTGCAGCTCGGCGATCGCCCCGTAGGTCTTCTGGTCGATCCGCCACTTGCGCACGACGTTGCCGCTGGCATACAGGTACTCGCCGTCCTCCTTGCTGTAGAAGGGCTTGAACACCAGGTGGGTGTCGGCGCCCAGCGCATAGTCGAACTCGGCGAAGGCCGCGGTGGTCTTGAACGCCTGGCGGTTGTAGCCCTGCCAGTTGGCCAGCGCCGCGGCGCCCTTGCCGGTGGGGCTTTCGTCATAGTCGATCTCGTCGTAGAGCGACTGGTCCTTGGACTGCTCGTAGCTCAGGCCCTTGTAGTTGTCCGCGGCCATCTCGTTGTGGGCGGCGAAGAACTTCATGTCCAGCGGACCGAGCCCCTGGATTAGGCCCATGGCGAAGGTGTCGCGGCGCTTGGGCGACTGCCCGCTGCCGCGCCACTTGTCGGCGCCGGTCTTGGAGGCCGAGACGAACAGCGCGGTGTCGCTGGCCAGCCGGCCCGTGTCGAGGCGCACGAAGCGGCGGCGGAAGTCCTCCTCGCCCACGCCGAGGGACACCACACCGCCCGCCTCGGCCTTGGGCCAGAGGATGCGCGTGTCGAGCTGGCCGGAGCTGTCGTAGAGGGAGAAGCGGTCGGGGGCGACCGGGCCCTGGGCGAGCGAGACGCCGGCGATGTTCTCGGCATCGAGCAGGAACAGGTAGCCCGGCCCCGGTCCCGGGCCGTTGAGCGGCATGCCCTCGACGGTGCCGTTGGCGCCGTGGGTGGCCATCTCCCCGCGCACCCGCAGGCCCTTGTTGCCGCCCTGCTGGTTGACCAGCCCCCAGGCATCGGTGCCGTGCACCTGCACCGCCGGCAGCCGGGAAATCATCGAATAGGGATTGCTGCCGCCCTTGCCGCCGAACAGCTCGATGCCCTCGCGGCCGACCCGGTATACCGTCGAGGGCGAGTCGGGGTCCGAATCGAACCAGGGCGCCTGCGACTCGTCCGCCTCGCCGGTCACCAGGATCGGCGACAGCGCCTCTTCGGCCGCTACGCCGGTGCAGGCCAGCGCCGACAGCAGGGCGGCGCAGCAGCGGGGGAACGCGGGGCGCCAGCCGGCCGGCGGCGCATGGAGGGGAAACTGCTTCATGGGAGTCTTTCTCTGGTAGTACGAAAATCGAAAAAACCCTGGGAATGGAGAGGCCGGGAACCGCTACAGGGCTCCCAGCCGGCGCAACACGGCGAACAGCGCGAGGGAAACCAGGCCGAGCAGCAGCGAGAGCACGGCGGCGCGCTCGAACTCGCCGCCGCCGACCGCGTTGAAGATTTCCAGCGACACCGTGGTGGTGCGCCCGGAAACGTTGCCGCCGAGCATCAGGGTGATGCCGACCTCGCCGAGCGAGCGCCCGAGGCCGAGCACCAGGCCGGCGGCCAGCGGCCCGCGGATGTTCGGCAGCAGCACGCGCAGGAAGATCTCCGGCTCGCCCTTGCCGAGCACCCGGGCCGCCTCGCCGAGCCGCGCCGAGAGGCTTTCCAGCGCCGACTGCACCGGCTTGACCACCAGCGGCAGGCCGGCGACCAGCGAGGCGATCAGCACGCCCCCGAAGGAGAACACCACCTCCACGCCCCAGGTCTCGCCCAGCCAGGCGCCGAGCGGGCCGCGGCGGCCGAGCAGCATCAGCAGCAGAAAGCCGGTGGCGACCGGCGGAAACACCAGCGGCAGGGTCACCAGCACATCGAGCAGGCCGCGGCCGAACCAGCCCAGGCGCGCCAGGGCATAGCCGAGCGCCACGCCGAGCAGCAGGTGCAGCACCAGCGTGGCCAGCGCCACCTCGGCGGTCAGCCGCAGGGCGTCGACGACGGCCGGCTCGCCGAGCACGGCCGCCAGCGAGCGGATCGGCTCGCTCACAGCCCGTGCTTGGTCAGGATGGTCCTGGCCTCGGGCGTGGCGAGGAACTCGGCCAGCGCCTCGACACCGGGCAGGGTTTCGCGTCCCTCGACGACGCCGGCGACGATGCGCACCTCGTCATAGAGCGCCGGGTCGATCTCGAGGAAACCGCCGATGCGCCCGCGCACGCCGAGCGCGTCAGTGAGATTGACGAAGCCGGCATCCACCTCGCCGCTGACCAGATAGGCCGACACCTGCGGCACGTTGGCCACCATGAGCAGCCGGCCCTCGAGCCTTTGCGCCAGCGCGCTGCGCGCGAGGAACTGGCTGGCGGCCTTGCCGTAGACCGCCTGACGCTCGTCCGGCAGGGCGATGCGGGCGAATTTCGGATCGACGAGGTCCTCCGCTTTCGCCAACGTCCGGCCGCTCGGCCAGGCCAGCACCAGGCGGCCCCGCCCGGCCGGCAGGTAGCGGGCGAAGGCGGCGATGGTCAGCGACTCGGCGGCAGAGGCCGGCAGGGCGCCGACAGCGAACAGGCCGGCGATTGCCAGCCAGAAGCGGGAGATCCGCACACCGCGCCAGAGAGCATGTGCGAGAAGAGCGGGCAGGTTCATGCGGTCATGACTCCATTTTCTATATATTCAGAAAACAGAAAGCACAGGACGTGCCAGCCAATCGCCATCACCAACGCAAAATTTATATCAGTAAAATCAATTATTTATTTATATTAAAAGCCGCCTAACGGCGCGATCAGGCTCGAAAACAGAAAATTGTTATATGTATAACAAAAAATATAAATAAGGTGTCGGAAAGTCGACAGGGCATGTATCCCCGTCCGATCCGCCCGCTCGGCGCCCGCCAGGAGCCCACCAGCAACGGGCAGGCGGTGCCGGACTGCGGACACGAGAGAATGGGCGACGGCGTGGAAAGGCGAAGGTACGGCTGGCGGCGGCCCGCGCGACCGACAGGCCGGAACGAGGCGGAAACCGGGAACGGCCGGGAGAAGCCGGTCGACGGGCCGGTGACCACCTCCATCTATCTATATGAGGAAGGTAACTCCAGGCACGGTCTCACCTCGGCCGAAGCGGCGAGGCGCCCATGGGAAGGCTCCGGGCCGTCACTTCAGGATGCCCAGCAGGGTCCAGACGCGCCGGGCCTCCGGGTCCGCCGACAGCAGTTCGGAGAGCAGGTCGCCGAGGGGCTTGTGGCCCCACTCCACCGCCCTGCGGATCAGATAGGGCACCGGGCTGTGCGGCTCGGTGCGCGCCAGGTAATCGGCGATCAACTCCAGCTGGCGATAGGCCTGCTCGCGGCTGCCCGGCAGGCCGGATGGCGCGGCAGCGCCCGCCTGCGCAGCGGCCTCTGCGGCCTGGGAGGGGACGGCCGCGACGGCCTCGGACGCGTGCGGGTGCATGGCGATGAACTCCTGCATCAGGGCGATCAGTTGGCGGATGACCTCGCGCAGCGGACCGAAACCGGGCGCGAGGTCGCCCAGATAGTCGTCGCTCCAGCGCTCCAAGCGTTCCAGCGACTGCGTGCTCCGCTCGAGGCAGTCGCGGCGCTGCAGCCAGACCGGCAGCGGCGTGCTCCTGACCCGCTCGTTCAGTTTCCGCTGTTTCTGCCGGGCCGTCTCGGCGGCGCTCTTGGCCGCCTTGCCGTCGCCGCCGGCGACCTGCTGCAGCTGCAATTGCCGCCAGTCGTGCAGGGCGAAGGGGCCGAACTCGTCGACCTCCGGCTCGAACAGCGGCAGGCGGAGCAGCAGCAGCTCGGCGTAGCGGCGGATCAGCCAGTCGAGCGGCATCACCCGCCAGGAACGGTCGCCCTCCTCGGCCCGGGGATGCAATTCGTCCGGATAGCGCTCGCACAGCCCGGTCACCAGCGCCAGCGCCTGGGGCAGTCCTTCCCAGCTCCGGCGGTGCAGCCAGGCCTCGCCCAGCCAGGCGGCCACCATCAGGTCCTTGCTGCGGGCGAGCAGCAGCTCGCCGGCCAGCTTCTCCACCGCCGCCCAGTCGCTGCGCTTGATCTGTGCCTGCCAGACGCCGCTCGGCAGGCTCGCGTCGTCCTCCCGGCGAGCCTCGCGCAGGCGGTCGAAGTCCGGGTCGTAGCGCAGGCTCGGGCCACAGGGCGAGTCCGCCGACAGCGGCTCGAGCAGGCCGTCCGGGGCAAGGGGGAGCGAAGGCAGGGCGGAACTCAAGGAAACCTCCAGGGACTCACCAGCGCGGCTGCACGGGCGGTGTGGCAAAGGGGGAGCGGGGCGCGCGCACCGGCAGCGGCTGGATGGAGAGCGGCGCCTTGCCGCCCTGGGTCATCAGCGACACGCGCATGAACATGGTCGCCCGGCTGTCGCTGCTGTAGGTCCCGTAGACCGGCAACTGGAAGGTCAGCGGGAAATCGGTGTAGTCGACGTCCGGCTGCCGCTGCACGGCGACGTGGGTGCGCATCAGCCGCAGGAGCGCCCAGGGGCCGGTGTATTCCCAGCCGGCCTCGAAGTCGGCGACCGCCAGGCTCGGCTGCAGCGGATCGTTGACCGGCCGCAGCGAACCGTTCTTCGCCCAGCGCAGCACCAGCCGGAGCGGCTCGCCCTGAGTCCAGCGCAGGCGCTGCAGGTCGTCGCCCGGATAGGCGATCTCCTGGCGATCCGCCTGCATCGACCAGGCGATCACCTGGTCGGCGCCGCGCTCGTCCTCGCGGTCGGTGCGCCAGCGCACCTCCACGTCGAGCCCCTGCAGGCCGTTCTTGTCGCGCAGCAGCAGAGGCCCCAGCCAGCCGGCGGCCTGCTTCAGGCGCAGCAGGAAGTCCTGCGCGGCCTGCCGGTCGGACGAGCGGGCGAGCTGCAGGCCCTCCTCGGCCTGGGGCAGATGCTCGTCGATCAGCCGCAGCAGGTGGCGGACCCGGTCGGGATCGACGTCGACGGCCCGGCTGCTGTAGGAGAACGGGAAGCGCTCGGCCAGGTACTGGTTGAAATAGTCGGCCAGGCGGTTCCAGGCGGCGGCCGCGCGCTGCTGCTGGAGGAACTCGCAGCGCTGCCGGGCCTCCTCCCAGAGGACCTGCCCGCGCCGCGACAGGTCGTCGCTCCCAGGTGCCAGGTAGGCGGCCTGGAGGATGGCCGAGCAGCTGCCGCTGTCCATCTCGATGAAGTCGCGGGCGACCAGCTGCTGGAACAGCGCCGGCGCGCTGGCCGGGTTCTGCGCCTTGTGCTTGAGCATCTCCTCGCCCAGCGCGGTCAGCCGCAGGACCTTCTCGTAGTCGCCCAGCGACAGGTGCGAGCGCTGCATCTGCAGCCACTCCAGCGCCTGGGCGCTGCCCTGGGTGGCTTCCAGCATGACCGCGAACTGCTGGGCCAGCCCCTGCTTGAGGTCCTGCAGGTCCTGGGCGCGGAACATCTGCAGGCCCAGGCTCTTGCCGCCGTCCCAGCGGGCGAAGTCGTAGGCCTGGTGGAACATGGGCAGCGCCTCGATCTCCGCCAGCGCCTCCTGCACGTCGCCCAGGGCCCGGCGGTTGAGGTTGTCCAGCAGGGCCTGGGCCAGATCGCCGCGATCCAGCTCGGCGAACGCCTCCTGCAGCTGCAGGGCCTTGTCCGCCGGCACGTCGAAGGAGCGCTCGCCACCCAGGCGCGGAACGCCGCCCTTCGACTCCAGGCTGTTCCACATGGCCAGCGAGGCCGCACGGGCGGCCGCTCCGAGCAGGGCCGTGCGGTACGCCGGCGGTATCTGCGCCAGCTCCTGCCCGGCATAGCCCTTGTAGCTGGCGTAGTAGCCCAGCGCGGCGTCGAGCGCGCGGGCATCGATGGCCAGGGGCTGGGCGCGGGACTCGGCCGCGTCCTCGCGCTGCAGGGCGACGGCGGCGAAATCGCGCCGCAGCAGGCTTTCGATGGACTTGTCCAGCCCGGCGACGTGCTCCTGCAGCTCCAGGCTGCCGCCGCCCAGCAGCACCAGCAGGTTGTCGCGCGAGCCCGCCTGGGCGATCCACTGGTCGCGGAAGCTCTTCTGCAGGCGGGAGGCCTCCAGATCGACGGCCTGCACCACCGTGGGCCCGAGCAGCGTGCTCTGCCGCGCGCTGTCCAGCAGTGCCTCGTAGCCCGGCACCAGGTCCCGTCCGTTGCCACGCCCCCAGGCCGCGTTGGTAAGCGCGACGAGATCCTGCAGGTTGTCGATCAGGCCGCCGACCTCCTCGAGCTCGCGCAGGGAGTTGCCATAGCCGGCCTTCAGCTTCTGGATGTGGATTTTCAGGTAGCCGGCCGGACGGACGAAGTTCTCGGCCAGGAAATACTGGGTCAGCCACAGCTGCATCAGGTGCTGGAAGCGCTCGGCGATCTTCCGGTTCCCGTGCAGGTTCAACGGCTGCATCGCCGGCCCGGGAGCCGTGCGCAGGACTTCGTTGTAGAAGGCCTCATGGCGCATCGGCCCGGCGCCCGGCTGCAGGTCCAGCGCGTCCCGCCCCAGGGCGGCGAGGGTCTCCAGGGGCGCCAGGGGCCTGCCCAGGGCCTGGGCGAGCCAGCGGTTCTGCTGCTCGAGGCGCATGACCCGCTCGACCAGCCCCTTGGCCAGGACGTAGTTCTGCCACTGCTCGGGGCTGTCGCCCTCATGGCTGGAATGCCGCCCGGCGCCGGGCGTCGCGTTCAGCGCCTCCAGATCGGCCGCCAGCTGGTCGCGCAGCGGCTGGAACAGCCGCTGCCGCGCCGCGCTTTCCAGGGTCGCCTCCAGCCGGCGATCCAGCGGCGAGAGCCAGGAGGTCGGAAAGGCCGGAGATGCGAAGCGCCAGCGCGGCGCGCGCTCCAGCAGGGTCCAGAAGGCTTGGGCGTTCTGCCGGCTCGACTCCCGGTGGCGGGCGTCGTCGAGCGCGACATAGCGGTTGCGGGTTTCCTGCAGCAGCCTGGCCAGCTCCTCGGCCTCGCGGGTCGAGCCGTACCAGACCCACAGCATCGCGCCGATCCAGAACGCGCCGAGCACCAGGGCGGCGGCGCCGGCGACCTGCTGCCAGCGCTGGCGCAGATGCAGGATGCGCGGCACCGCCCGGGCCAGCCCCCGCTCGGCGAGGATGCGGCGCTGCCAGAGCTGGCGGGAAAACACGCCGCGCAGCGGCGGCACGTCGAGGCCCGACAGCTCCCGGCCGGGCTCGCCGCCCGCCGCCGGCCGGCCGGCGATGAAGTACAGGCCGCGCAGGCGCGGCGCCTCGCCCAGAGCATTGCCCTGGAACACCGGGTCGAGCAGAGCCTGAAGGCCGCCGCGCATGCCCTCGAACTGCTGCGGCAGGCAATACAGGGCCTCGCCGACCCGCCCCGACAGCGCGCCGATCTCGACGATCGCCTCGGACAGCGTGCGGCCCAGCCGGTCGAGCGCCAGGTCGCTCCAGTGCGACTGCCAGACGGTCTCCGGCGCGAAGGGCGAGGACCAGCCGAGTGGCGCGTCGCGCGCCTCCTCGGGCAGCGCCGCGATCAGCTCCTGGAAGCCGGGCACCTCCTCCATGCCGGTCACCAGCACATAGACCGGCAGGCTGAGTCCCAGGCGCTGCAGCAGCTCGACGAAGGCGCGGCGCGCGGCGATGCCCCGGGTCACGGCCTGCTCGCCGTCCAGCAGGGCGGCGGCCGGCACGACCCAGACCACTGCATCCAGGGGGCGGCTCGAACGCAGGCGCAGCAGCAGGCCGAGCACGCGCCACCAGGTGCCGGAGCGGCTCGGCCGCCCCGCCTCCGGCATGCACAGGGCATCCGGCACGACCAGCAGCGCGGCATCCGGGTCGCTCCACCAGCAGCCGAACCAGGCGGGCTTGCCGGCCGCCCTCAGCTGCCAGTCCAGGCACAGCTGCGCGCAGCGCTCCTCGTCGCCGAGCATCAGCAGCCAGGGCGTCTGGTAGCGGTCGTTCACCGCCCGGTCGTGTTCCATCTGGCGCACCGCGGCGTAGAAGCCGCGCACCGCCGAGCCCGCCTGGCTGCGCAGCCAGACGAGCAGCAACGCGGCCGCCAGCAACAGCAGGACCACGACGATCACCGCCGCGTCGATTTCCGGCAGAGTCATGGCGTCCGCTCCGGCGCCAGCGTCACCTCGGCGGACAGCACCGGCTCCAGCGAGCGGGCGATGTCGCGCCAGAACAGGTGGCCGAGCAGCGTCAGCAACACCGCCATCCCGAGGATCGCCAGCCCGAGGCGCAGGCCGTCGGGCAGCGAGCGGCGGACCGGCAGGCGCACGGGCGCCACGGCCGCCGGGCGCCCGATCAGCTCGACCGCATCGGGCATGGCGGGCTCGCGCAGCCAGGCGAAGTCGAACAGCGCATGCCGCCACTTCTCGTGCAGGGCCTGGCCGCGCGGACCGCGCAGATGGCCCTGGAAGCCGAGGATCAGGCATTGCAGGTAGACGTTGGCCAGGTCCCGGGTGGCCGGCGCGCGCTCGTCGAGGATCTTCCTGATCGCCAGCGGGATGCGCTCGCCGGCCTTGCGGCTGCCGTACAGGCGCAGCTCCAGCGGCTTCTCCTGCCAGGCCGCCTGGCCCGGCCAGGGACTGAACAGCAGGGTCTCGTCGACCAGGGCGACGAAGGCGTAGACCACCTCCTTCACCTGGTGCGGCGCGTCGCCGGCGCCGGCGAAGGCGCTGCGCCAGAGCCGCCGGGCGATACGCCCGGCCTGCTCGGCGAGCCGCGCGACCCGCTCGGCCTCGCCGGCCTCCTCGTCCTCCAGCTCGCGCCGCACGGCCAGCCATTCGCGCCAGGCCTGGCCGAAGGCGGAGCTCAGGGGCGCCTCGCCAGGGCCCGGCGCATACGGATCCATCTCCTGCTCGACCATCGGCGGCTCCCTGCTGCGCTAGCCGTCGACGGCATCGGCGAACAGCACGACCTGCCAGGGCTGGCCGCCGGCCGCGCTGCCGCAGGGCACGATGCGCAGCGCCTGGCGCGGGTCGAACCACTCGCCGGCCGCCTGGAGCACGAAGATCCGCGTGTCCTCGCCGACTCCGTAGGCGACCTGCTCCTGACGGCTCATGGGTTGCCAGGAAAGCCCGCCCATGCGCTGGCGGGCCAGGGTCGCGACATGCGCCTCGGAAGCGACGATGGACTGCGCCAGCCAGTCCCGGGCCGCCTGCTCGCCGGCCCCGGCCGGCATGCGCAGGCCGATCACCAGGCGCTGGCGGGGCTGCTCGCGGTCCGGGAGGCGGATATGGAAGCCATGGCGGTCCTGCTCGAACGGCAGACTCCGGTAGCCGGCCCTGATCCGCGCCAGCGCCGCCGCCAGCCAGTCGAGCACCTCGTCGTAGCCGCGCTGCAGGTCCTCGAACGCCAGGGGACGGAACGCCGGAACGCCGGCCAGCGGATCGAGCGCGCACCAGGAACCGGCCATGCCGGCCAGCAGCCGGTGCAGGGTCGCCGGATCGGTGCTGCGCCCGTTCAGGGCCGCCTCCACCTCGGGCAGGCGCGCCCACAGGGCCGCCAGCTGCAGGCGGAGCTCGGCGGCATCCTCGGCGTTGCCGGCCTGCTGGGCCTGGCGCAGGCGCCCGGCGAGGAACACGCACTTTTCCCGGGCACGGCCGCACAGGGCCTGCACCTTCCCGCCCAGCGGCGACTCCGGGAGGATGCGCGGCGTCGGCGCGACATAGGGCAGGCGAACATAGCCGCCGCCCTCCCGGCCCACCCGCAGCAGGGGAATGCACACCGAGTCCGCCCGGCCGCCGGCGGTGACCAGGCGCGGATTCGGCCGCCAGACGACGACCGGCTCGGGATGCTCGCCACTGGCCAGGTCGGGCAGCGCATCGCCGACCACCGAGCGCAGACGCCCGTTCAGCGGCAGCAGTTGGCCGGCCCGTCCCAGCGGCGTCACGGCGAGGTAGACGGTCACGCCGGCGGCCGAGCCGGCGAGCGCCTCGGCCAGGTCCAGCTCCAGCGGCGCGCCATCGGCGGCGGCGCCCAGGCTGACCGGCAGGCCGTCCGGCAGGATGGCCTCGAGGGCAGTCACCCGTACCCGGCCGGCACAGAGGGCGGCAGGATCGACCTCCAGCGTCTCGACGCCCCAGAACCAGGGATTGCAGGCCCCGGCCAGATGCCCCGCCAAGGCCTCCGCGCGCAGGCCCTGGAGCTGGAAGTGCTGGGGCAGCAACTGCATGCCTTCATGCCAGCAGACCGCCTCGGGTAGAACACTCATGACGAATCCCTTTCGATTTCACGACGCACGGAATGCCCCGCCGCCACTACCAATGAAACCAGCGCAATCCATAGCGGCGCTCGTTCGTGCCGAACAGCCGCATGTCCCGGCTTTCGAAGCGCAACTGCACGACGCTCATCTCGTCCAGGCGCAGGCGATGCACGCCCGGCGTGTTGTAGCCGGCGAAGACCAGGAGTCCGGCGGCGGGCGCTCCGGACAGGGGGAAGCGCTCCAGCTCCAGGAACTGGCCGGGCACCAGCTCGAGCCCCCACACCGCGAAGGCCTTGCGGTAATCGAGCCCGAGCTGCTCGCGCTCGGCGAACCACTGCCTGGCGGACATGCCGGAAAACAGCTTCAGCAGCTCGGGGTCCTGGACGGCGACGAAATCCACCGCGATCGGCGTGTTGTCGTTGGCCCGCGGCGCCACGTCCAGGGTCAGGGCCTTCAACTCGACGGCCGGCTCGAACAGGCTGCAGGCGCTGAGCGCCAGGGCGGCGAGCGAACCGAAAACAATATTTCCGAAGTGAAATATTCCAGGCTTCATAAAGCTCTAATCAAGTTTCGCTTGCATTCCCTTATAAACCCGTTTTAACTTTTTTGATAGCTCGTTGATATTACGACGAACTCGACCGGACTGCCGTCGACTTGCACAGGGCGGTCCCCGCAAGGGAGTGCGATCGCCGGCGAAACCGATGCATTGCGCTCGAAACATTGCATCGGAGTCAGCCATCATGGCCGAGAGTACGCAGCACAAGCTCGACAGGATTCGTCCTCCCCGCGTACAGATCACGTACGACGTGGAAATCGGGAACGCCATCGAGAAGAAGGAACTCCCGCTGGTGGTCGGCATCCTCGCCGACCTCTCCGGCAAGCCGGAAAACCCCCTGCCCAAGCTGATGGACCGGCGCTTCGTCGAAATCGACCGCGACAACTTCAACGACGTCCTCGCCTCCATCGCCCCCCGTGCCACCCTCCAGGTCGACAACACCCTGAGCAACGACGGCAGCAAGCTGAACGTCGAACTGCGCTTCGACCACATCGACGACTTCGACCCGGTCAACATCGTCAAGCAGGTGACCCCGCTGCGCCGGCTGTTCGAGGCGCGCCAGCGCCTGCGCGACCTGCTCACCAAGCTCGACGGCAACGACGATCTGGACAAGCTGCTGCAGGACGTCGTGGCCAACACC
The DNA here is from genome assembly GCF_004339665.1 of Azotobacter chroococcum. Taxonomy (GTDB): domain Bacteria; phylum Pseudomonadota; class Gammaproteobacteria; order Pseudomonadales; family Pseudomonadaceae; genus Azotobacter; species Azotobacter chroococcum. The sequence goes on along the minus strand of NZ_SMMU01000004.1, from coordinate 48,515 downwards.
GAGGGACTGCAGGAGATCAGGTCGGTCCGCCCGCAGGCCGAGCACGCGCCGGCAGCGGCCAGCGCCGAACCGCCCGCCGACGAACCGGCAGCAGAACCGCAAGCCTGATCGACCACCACTCATTCACGGAGGATTCGCCATGGCCCAGCCGTCTGCCGGCGAGACCCAAGCCAGCGAGAACATCACCCTGTCCCTGCTTGACCGCATCGTCGCCGAAGGCCGCATGGCCCACGACGACAGCCAGCAGGACTACGCCCGCGACATGCTCGCGGAATTCGCCACCCAGGTCCTCGACGAAGGCATGGCCATCGACAAGGACACCGTGTCGATGATCAACGACCGCATCGCCCAGATCGACGCCCTGATCGGCGACCAGCTCAACGAGATCCTCCACCATCCCGAGTTGCAGAAGCTGGAAGCTTCCTGGCGCGGCCTGCACATGCTGGTGAAAAACACCGAGACCGGCGCGCGCCTGAAGCTGCGCCTGCTCAACGTGGCCCAGAAGGAACTGCTGACCGACCTGGAGAAGGCCGTCGAGTTCGACCAGAGCGCGCTGTTCAAGAAGATCTACGAGGAGGAGTACGGCACCTTCGGCGGGCACCCGTTCAGCCTGCTGGTCGGCGACTACACCTTCGGCCGCCACCCGCAGGACATCGGCCTGCTGGAGAAGCTCTCCAACGTTGCCGCCGCCGCCCACGCCCCCTTCATCGCCGCCGCCAGCCCGCGCCTGTTCGACATGGGCAGCTTTACCGAGCTGGCGGTGCCGCGCGATCTGGCGAAGGTCTTCGAGAGCCAGGAGCTGATCAAGTGGCGCTCCTTCCGCGAGAGCGAGGATTCTCGCTACGTCTCCCTGGTGCTGCCGCACTTCCTCCTGCGCCTGCCCTACGGGCCGGACACCAGCCCGGTGGAGGGCATGAACTTCGTCGAGGACGTCAACGGCACCGACCACGCCAAGTACCTCTGGGGCAATGCCGCCTGGGCCATGACCCAGCGCATCACCGAGGCCTTCGCCCGCTACGGCTGGTGCGCGGCGATCCGCGGCGTGGAGGGTGGCGGCGCGGTCGAGGGCCTGCCGGCGCACACCTTCCGCACCAGCTCCGGCGACCTGTCGCTGAAATGCCCGACCGAGGTGGCGATCACCGACCGCCGCGAGAAGGAACTCAACGACCTCGGCTTCATCGCCCTCTGCCACAAGAAGAACAGCGACCTGGCGGTGTTCTTCGGCAGCCAGACGACCAACAAGCCCAGGGTCTACAACACCAGCGAGGCCAACGCCAACGCGCGCATCTCGGCGATGCTGCCCTACATCCTGGCGGCCTCGCGCTTCGCCCACTACCTTAAGGTGCTCATGCGCGACAAGGTCGGCAGCTTCATGACCCGCGACAACGTGCAGACCTACCTGAACAACTGGATCGCCGACTACGTGCTGATCAACGACAACGCCCCGCAGGAAATCAAGGCGCAGTACCCGCTGCGCGAAGCGCGGGTGGACGTCTCGGAAGTCGCCGGCAAGCCGGGCGTCTACCGCGCCACGGTGTTCCTCCGCCCGCACTTCCAGCTGGAAGAGCTGACCGCCTCGATCCGCCTGGTCGCCACGCTGCCGCCGCCGGCCGCAGCCTGACCCGCGCTCCCGCCGGCCTCCCGGCGGGAACCCTCCCTTATCCCGATACGGCATAGATTCAGGAGTTCCATCCGATGGATGCGATCATTCTCGACCTCGGCGACGACATCAAAGGCGACAGCCAGATCGAAGGCTACACCGACAAGATCGAGCTGATGTCCTACAGCCACAACGTGGCCATGCAGGTCACCAACGACGTCAGCAACACGGAGCGCACCTCCGGCAAGCCGCACATCGGCGAGTTCACCGTCACCAAGTTCGTCGACACCTCGACCCCCTCGCTCAACGAATACTGCTGCGCCGGCAAGGCCATCCCCGAGGTGAAGATCACCGTCGGCCGCAACTCCGCCGAGAGCAACGGCCAGATCCTGCCCTTCATCGTCTACACCCTGAACAACGCGGTGCTCTCCAACGTCAGCGTCAGCGGCGGGGCGGGCGGCAAGCCGGTCGAGACCCTGTCGCTCAACTTCACCAAGATCAAGTGGGAACTGACCGCCCAGAAGAACGACGGCAGCAAGGAAGGCACGGCCGCCTCGACCTGGGACCTGGCCGCCAACAAGGTCGTCAAGTAACGGACCCGGCCGGCCATGGGCGCCTCCGGCACGACAATCCGGCCTCCGCTGTTCGAGCGCCTGGCCGCCACGGCGGGAGACCGCGACGCCGCGGACTTCGACCGGGAGGCGCTGGCCGACTCGGTGCGCGCCGAGCTGCTGCGGCTGCTCAATACCCGCCGCGGCCCGCGACCGCTCACCACCCCGGCGAGCGTGCTCGACTACGGCATCGCCGACTGGAGCGCGCTGCAGGCCGAGCGCAGCGCCGACCGCCGGCAGCTGACCCGGGAAATCCGCGGCGCCATCCTGCAGTTCGAGCCGCGCCTGCAACCGGGCGAGATCGAGCTGCTGCCCGTTGCGGGCCAGCGCCAGCGGCTGTGCGTGCGCCTGAGCGGCGTCCTGCGTGGCGGGCAGCAGCGCTGGCCCGTATCGTTCCTGATCGAGGAAGGCGCGGACGGTTTCGAGGTGCGCCATGAGCGACTCGATTGACGAGGTCCTGCTCGACTACTACCAGCGCGAACTGACCTGGCTGCGGCATGCCGGCGCCGCCTTCGCCGAGCGGTATCCCAAGGTCGCCCGGCGCCTGGAGCTGTCTCCCGGCGAGTGCCCGGACCCCCATGTGGAACGCCTGCTGGAAGGCTTTTCCCTGCTCGCCGCGCGCCTGCAGCGGCGCCTCGACGACGACTACGCCGAGTTCAGCGACGCCCTGCTGGAGCAGCTGTATCCGCTGGCCCTGCGCCCCCTGCCCTCCTGCGCGGTCGTCCGCTTCGAGCCGGACCCGACCAAGGGCAACCTCGCCGAGGGCTACCGCCTGCCGCGCGACACGCCGCTGTTCGTCACCGGCGCCGACGGCGCCAGCGTCCACTTCCGCACCACCGCCGAGGTCGAGCTGTGGCCGCTGGAAATCGTCGAGGCGACCTTCCTCGCCGGCGACGAGGCCTGCGCCCTGACCGGCGTGGCGCAGGCCCGCTCGGCCCTGCGCCTGAGCCTGCGCTGCCTGGGCGAGAGCTGCTGGCCGGAGCTGTCCGTGCGCCGCCTGCGCCTGCACCTGGCCGCTTCGCCGATGCTCGGCGCCAGCCTCTACGACCTGCTGGGCGCCCATGCTCTGCAGGTCCTCGCCGGAGTGCCGGGCAGCCTGCCGCAGGCGCTGCCCGGACTGCCGCAGCCGGCTGGCTTTTCCGCCGCCGAGGCCCTGCTGCCGGACGAGGACGGGTTGCACCCCGGCCTGCGCCTCCTGGCCGAATACTTCGCCTTCCCGGACAAGTTCGCCTTCTTCGACCTGCCCGTGCAGGCGCCCGCCGGCGCGGCCGAAGAACTCCAGCTGTACATTGTCTTCGACCGCGCCCCGGCCGGCCGCCTGCACCTGCAGGCGGCGGACTTCGCGCTCGGGTGCGCCCCGTTGATCAACCTGTTCCCGCGCACCTCGGAACCGCTGCGCCCGGACGGCACCCGCAGCGAGTACCGGCTGGTCGCCGACAGCCACCGCGAAAACAGCGTGGAGATCCACAGCATCCGCGCGCTGCGCGCCTGCTCGGCACAGGGTGTGCGCCAGGTGCCCGCCTACTACGGCTGCCATCACGCCCTCGGCGAGAGCCGCCTCTACTGGCACGCCCGGCGCATCAACGGGCTGGCGCCGAACCGCTTGGGCAGCGACCTGCTGCTGAGCCTGGTCGACACCCGCTTCGACCCGCAGCGCGAGGCGCCTGACTACAGCCTGACCGCCGAGCTGCTGTGCACCAGCCGGCACCTCGCCGAAGCCTTGGGCGCCGGCACCCGGCTGGATTTCGAGCGACCCGGTCCGGTGGCGCGCGCCCGCCTGCGCAATCCGCCGACGCCGCAGAGCCTGCCGCGCCTCGGCGGCGAATCGCGCTGGCGACTGGTGTCGCAGCTGACCCTCAACCACCTCTCGCTGGTGGAGGGCGAACGGGCTCTGGACGCGCTCAAGGAAATGCTCCAGCTGCACAACCTGCGCGACGAGCCCGGCGCGCGCCGGCAGATCGACGGCCTGCTCCGACTCGACTGCGAACGCATCGTCGCCCGGGGCGGCGAGGATGCCTGGCGCGGCTGGCGCAACGGCCTGGGCGTGCGCCTGCACCTCGACCCACAACACTTCGTCGGCAGCAGCGCCGTGCTGTTCTCCGCCGTCCTCGCGCAGTTCTTCTCGCTCTACGCCAGCGCCAACCGCTTCGTGCGCACCACGCTGGTCCAGGCCGACAAGGAGATCAAGACGTGGCAGCCACAGGCCGGAATGCCGCTCTCCCTCTGAGCGAGCGCCTGCGCCGCGAACCGCAGGCCTTCGAGCTGCTGCAGGCGCTGCTGCTGCTCGAACGCGAACGCCCGCAGGCGACGCCGCTCGGCAGCGGCACGGCGCCGCACGCCGAGGCACTGCGCCTGCGCGGGCCGCTGACGCCGCTGTTCGCCGCCAGCCAGGTGCAGAGCCTGGAAAACGACCAGGATGCGCGGCCGGTACTGAGCACCCCGGTGTTCGGCCTCGGCGGCCCCGACGGATCGCTGCCCTACGCCTACCAGGAATGGCTGCAGCAAAGAGCGCGGCAGAAGGACCACGGACCCGGCGAGTTTCTCGACCTGTTCCAGCACCGCCTGCTCAGCCTGCTGTACCGCAGCCTGCGCAAGCACCGCGTCGCCCTGGGCTTCGGTGCGCCGCAGAGCAGCCCGGTGCACGACCAGCTGCGCGCCCTGGCCGGCCTGCTGCCCAAGGGCCTGCACGAGCGCCAGAGCCTGCCGGACGCGGCGATCCTCGCCCGCAGCGCGCTGTTCGCCGGCGGTCGCCGCTCGCTGGCCGGCTTCGCCGCCGTCGTCCGCCACCATTTCCGCCTGCCGGTGCGGGCCGAGGCCTACCAGGGTGCCTGGCGCCCCATCCCGCCGGCCAGCCGTAGTGTCCTCGGCCGCGGCCGCCGCAACCTGTGCCTGGGCCACGACGCCGTGGCCGGCACCCGGATCTGGGACGAGCACGCCGGCATCCGCCTGATCCTCGGCCCCCTGGAACCGGTGCAGGCCACGGCCTTCCTGCCGGACGGCGACGCCCACCAGCAACTCGCCGGCCTGGCCACCCTCTACTTCGGCCCGGACCTGGACTGCGCGCTGCGCCTGCTGGTCAGGGGTGCCCGGCCGCTGTCGCTCGACCGCCAGGCGCCGCCGCGGCTGAACTGGAACGGCGGCCTGCGCTGGCGGCCCTGCGCCGCCATCCGCCACTTCGATACCCGACTGCGCCTGCCGGAGGTGAATTGAACATGGAACTGGGCACCCTGATCGGACGGCTCGACGGCGACTGCCGCCGCGCCCTGGAACGCGCCGCCCAGCGCTGCCTGCAGCGCACCCACCATTACGTCGAGATCGAGCACCTCCTGCTGGAGCTGCTGGACATCGAGGGCGGCGACCTGGCCTGGGTGCTGCCGCGCTTCGGCCTGGAACGCGATGCCGTGGCCGGCGAGATCAACCGCGCCCTGGAGCTGTTCAAGGCCGGCAGCACCCGCACCCCGGCGCTCTCGCCGAACCTCATCGGCCTTCTGGAGGATGCCGTGGTCCACGCCAGCCTGCAGAACCAGCCGAGCATCCGTTCCGGCCTGCTGCTGCTCGCCCTGCTCGACCGCGAGGAGCGCCGCAGCCTGCTGTTGAACAGCGCCTCCTCGCTGCTGCGCATCCCGCGCGAAGCCCTGCGCAGCCACCTCGCCGAGTGGACCCAGACCTCGCGCGAACGACCGGCCCGCCCGCCGCAGGGCCAGGCCAACGCACCGGCGGAGGACGGCTTCCTCGCCCAGTACACCCAGGACCTGACCGCCGACGCCCGCGCCGGGCGCATCGACCCGATCGTCGGCCGCGACGGGGAAATCCGCCAGAGCATCGACATCCTGCTGCGCCGCCGGCAGAACAACCCGATCCTGGTCGGCGCCCCCGGCGTCGGCAAGACCGCGGTGGTCGAGGGCCTGGCCCTGCGCATCGCCGCCGGCGACGTGCCGCCGCCCTTGCAGAACGTCGACGTGCGCGTCCTCGACCTCGGCCTGCTGCAGGCCGGCGCGGGGGTCAAGGGCGAGTTCGAGCAGCGCCTGAAGGGCGTGATCGACGCGGTGCGCAACGCCGAACGGCCGGTGATCCTGTTCATCGACGAGGCCCACACCCTGATCGGCGCCGGCGCCGCCGAGGGCGGCAGCGACGCCGCCAACCTGCTCAAGCCGGCCCTGGCGCGCGGCGAGCTGCGCACCCTCGCCGCCACCACCTGGCTGGAATACAAGAAGTACTTCGAGAAGGACCCGGCCCTGGCCCGGCGCTTCCAGCTGGTACAGGTCGAGGAGCCGGACGAGGCCACCGCCGTGGAGATGCTGCGCGGCGTCGCCGCCAAGCTGGAACAGCACCACGGCGTGCAGGTGCTGGACGCGGCCATCCAGGACGCGGTGAAACTGTCGCACCGCTACATCTCCGGACGGCAGCTGCCGGACAAGGCGATCAGCGTGCTGGACACCGCCTGCGCCCGCGTCGCCCTCGGCCAGCACGACGTGCCGCCGCCTCTGGAGAGCCTTCGCCATCGCCAGCAGGCGCTGAAGGAGGAACTCGACCGCCTGCGCCGCGAACAGGCCACCGGCCTCGACCACCGCGAGCGCATCACCGCCCTGGAGGACGAATCGGCCGGCAACATCATGGCGATCCGCGAACTGGAAGGCCGCTGGCAGGAAGAGCGCGAGGCCGTGCGCGCCCTGCTGGAGGCGCGCCGGGAACTGCTCGCCCTGAGCGACGGTGCCGACGCCAGCAACCCCGACGAGGAGCTGGACGGACGCATCGACCACCTGGCCGCCGAGCTGCTGCGCCTGGAGGCCGGCCTGGAAGCCATCCGCCAGGACGACCCGCTGGTCCCCGAGCAGGTGGACTCCAAGGCCGTGGCCGCGGTGATCGCCGGCTGGACCGGCATCCCGGTCGGCAAGATGCTCGCCGACGAGGCCCATGCCGTGCGCACCCTCGGCCAGCGCATGGCGCAGCGGGTGATGGGCCAGGATGCCGCCCTGGACACCATCGCCCAGCGCATCCAGGCCTACCGCGCCGGCCTCACCGACCCGCAGAAGCCGGTCGGCGTGTTCCTCCTGCTCGGCCCCACCGGCGTCGGCAAGACCGAAACCGCCTACGCCCTGGCCGACGCCCTGTACGGCGGCGAGCGCAACCTCATCAGCATCAACCTCTCCGAGTACCAGGAAGCCCACACCGTCAGCCAGCTCAAGGGCGCCCCGCCCGGCTACGTCGGCTACGGCAGCGGCGGCGTGCTCACCGAGGCCGTGCGCCGCCGCCCTTATTCGGTGGTGCTGCTCGACGAGATCGAAAAGGCCCACCCCGACGTGCTGGAAGCCTTCTACAACGTGTTCGACAAGGGCGTTATGGAGGACGGCACCGGTCTGGTGGTGGACTTCAAGAACACCGTGATCCTCGCCACCAGCAACGTCGGCGCCGAACTCGTTCTCGACACCCCGGCCGCACAGATTGGCAGCGACACCTTCAATGCCCAACTGCGTCATGTGTTGTTGGGCAGCTTCCGCCCGGCCTTTCTCGCTCGCATGACCGTGGTGCCTTACCGCAACCTGGACGACGCCACCCTGGAAAACATAGTCCGGGCCAAACTGGAAAAATTGCGGAATCGCTATAAGGCCGCCACCGGCAAACAATTCGACTTCGACCCCAGCCTCGTCAAGGCGGTACTGGCCAAGTGCAGCTCGGCGGGAGTACGGGATATCGAGAATTTATTGATGGCGGAAGTGGCGGGCAAGTTGGCGGAGTGGGTATTGGAGTGAGAACCGGCACAGAGGAATCCGGCTGCAATATACCCTATCAGGAGCATGAAAAGGTGGGCATTGAAACAGCCTCAGGAGATGGCCTGCACGCAGCTCGGAATATCCTCGGCCATGTCGACATGACTTACGGTCCGATAGCGGAGTATTTATCCGATCCTGACGCGGCAGCTTATACCTTGGAGTTAATTTCCCGGGACCTGTGGCGCGCTTATGACGAACCAATTTTCGTCCCTACCAAAGGGCGCCCCACCAGAACTCTGCGTCAGGCTGCTGCCAATTACAGCTTTATCTACGGCGATCCAATTGTATATACCGACCCGCTGCACCCGCTGACCTTCATGAACTATGGCGCTATTCACCCTCGATGCCTAGTTCGAATGAACCAGTCCTCAGTTCAAAGACAGAGAGAGCCATCATGATCACCCAGGCGACCTACCATGAAGCGACCGCAAATACCCGGTGGATGCTCAATTGTATTCGCAATGCCAAGAACGTCGACCTCTCTACCGTGCAGGTCTTTATTGCGCCGCTGAGCGGGATATCTGCCCTGCGCGGCGGCAATCCAGCCATCTATGTGCGCAACAACCAGATGCAGATCGCCGTCGGCAATTGGCGGACGGAAATGCAGAGTTATGCGCAGGCAAACAGCGCCGAGCATATTCCTCATGACCGCATCAATCGGGGGACCTGCATCATCGCCAGCGAGAGTATCTTCGGCTGGCCATTATCGCGCCGCTGCGGAGTGCTCTGGCATGAATATGGGCATGCCTACAACGAACGGGTAGGCCGGCCCAATACCGAACAGAATGCCTACCTGTTCGAGGTTGATATGTTCGATTACGCATCGACCACCAACGTGTTCCGCGATAATGGAATTGGTGTGGCCGAGGTGCTGGACTACCTTAACTGGCGGCAGCCCTATTTCGACAAAGGCATCACTCCGCAACTGACCCAACTGCTGGCCAGCTTAAGGGCAAAGCTTGGTGCCATGGCGCGCCATAACTTCATGGCAGTTTGAGCCACACGCAGGACCTATCTTTATGCCGCCCCCGCCTATACCGTTGAAGATCGATGTTGGAGCCTGCAAATGATGTCGAGTGATAGGCAATGACCCGCCCCACCGACACCACCACCAGCCTCTCCCTCACCGCCACGGCGCTGGCCGACCTCTATCCGGCAAGCCTCTCCGGCGAGGAGGCGTTGAACAGTCTCGGCAGTCTGACCCTGCACGGTTACAGCGTCACGGCCTTGACCCTGGCCGATGCGGTGGTTTCGCATCTGACCGCCACCTTGCATAACGATGACAGCGAGCGTCCGATCGATGCCCTGTGCGCGGAGATCCGCCAATTGCCCGGCGATGCCAGCGCCGAGCGCTATCAGCTGCTGCTGCGTCCCTGGCTCTGGTGGCTGACCCTGGCCAGCAATAATCGGGTGTTCCAGAGCCTCGCGACCAGCGACATCGTCACCAGCATCTTCGACGAGCACAGTTTCAGCGATTACGAGCTGAAGCTGACCGGCAGCTACACGCCCCGCGAGTATTGCGTGCAGTACGGCGAGAGCGACTTCGCCTTCGTCTCCAGGCTGCTGGAGGAAGAGGGCATCTTCTGGTTCTTCACCCACGAGGCCGGCAAGCATACGCTGGTGCTGGGCGACAGCAATGACGCCTTCCCGCCCTGTCCGAATGCCAGCACCATCAAGTATCTCGGCCAACACCTGGGCGAACGCGAGCTGCACGGCATCCGCTCCGGGCAGTTGTGCCGACAAGCCGTGTCCGGCACCTACCGCGCCACCGACTATGAGTTCACCACGCCGACCACCTCGCTCTATGGCCAGGCCCAGGCAGAGGCCGGCGCTAGGATGGTCTACGAGCACCCCGGTGGCTACACCGCCAAGGCCCGCGGCGATGCTCTGGGCAAACTGCGGGTGGATGCGCTGCGCAGCCAGGAGCTGCGCTTCGTCGGCGAGAGCGATTGCCGGTGGTTGGTGCCGGGGCACAGCTTCACTTTGAGCGGGCACGACGATGACAGCGCCAACATCGAGTGGGTGGTGACTCGCGTCAGCCACGAGGTCAGTCACCAGCACTACCGCAACCGCTTCGAGGCGATCCCGAAGAGCACCAACTACCGGCCGCCGCGCGTGACGCCCAAGCCGCGCATGCACACCCAGACCGCCGTAGTGGTGGGCAAGGCCGGCGAGGAGATCTGGACCGACCAGTACGGCCGGATCAAGATCCAGTTCCCCTGGGACCGCGCGGGCCAGAACGACGAGACCAGCTCCTGCTGGGTGCGCGTGGTATTGCCGTGGAGCGGCAAGAACTTCGGCATGCAGTTCGTTCCGCGCATCGGCCAGGAGGTGATCGTCACCTTCATCGACGGCGATCCGGACCGGCCGCTGGTCACCGGCTGCGTCTACAACGGCGACAACGCCCTGCCCTACGCGCTGCCGGCCAACCAGACCCAGTCCGGGATCAAGAGCAATTCGTCCAAAGGCGGCGGCGGCTTCAACGAGCTGCGTTTCGAGGACAAGAAGGATGCCGAGGAAGTCTTCCTGCAGGCGCAGAAGGACCTGAAGATCAACGTGCTCAACGACAGCAGCGCCACTGTCGGCCACGACGAGACGCTGACCGTGCAAAACGCCCGCACCCGCACGGTGAAGGACGGCGACGAGACCGTCACCCTGGAAAAGGGCAACCGCACCGTCACCCTGCAGACCGGCAGCGACACCCTGGACGTCAAGGACACCCGCACGGTGAAGGTCGGCAGCGACCAGACGCACAGTACCGGCGGCGACTACAGCCACACGGTGACCGGCGACTACAGCCTGACGGTGAACGGCAACCTGACCATCAAGGTGAGCGGCACCCTGACCCTGCAGAGCGGCGGCGACTTCACCGCCAAGAGCGACGTGTCGCTGACCCAGCAGGCCGGCACCTCGATCACCCAGAAGGCCGGCACTTCCTTCACCAACCAGGCCGGCACCTCGCTGGACAACAAGGCCGGCACCACCCTGGTCAACGACGCCGGCATCAGCATGACCAACAAGGCCGGTGCCGAGCAGACGGTGGACGGCGGCGGCCTGCTGACCATCAAGGGCGGCCTGGTCAAGGTCAATTGAGGAACATGCCATGGCGCCATCCGGCAAGCTCGACCTGACCCGCGGCGACAGCCGTCTCGCCGGTACCCTCCTCGACGGCCGCCTCGACGGGCTGTTGCGGATCGAAGCGGCGGGCCGGCCACAGGCCAGCCTGAGCTACCGCCAGGGCGAACTGCAGGGCCCGCTGGCGCTCTTCCATCCCAACGGCAAGCCCGCCGCGCAGATGCCCTACCTGCAGGGCAGGCTGCACGGCATCGCCACCTTCCATGCCCCCGAAGGCTGGCTGCAGCGCAAGGCCACCTACCGCCACGGGCTGCTGCACGGCGAGGCGATCAATTACTTCGCCGACGGCAGCCCGGCGGAAATCGAGCACTACCGGGACGGTGTGCGCGAGGGGCCGTACCGGCGCTTCCACGCCAACGGCCAGCTGGCGCAGAGCGCCCGCTATCGCCAGGGCCTGCTTCTGGAGCCGGCGCGGATGTACGCGGCGGACGGCCGCCCGCTGGACGAGCAGGGCAAACCGCTCTCGCGCCTGCGCTGGTGGTGGCGGCGCTGGAAGGAGCCTGGCGAGGCCTGATCAGGGAATCAGCATCTGCACCTGGCCCGGCGCGACGATTGTGATCACCCCGCCCCAGGTGCACATCAGCGTGCCGTTGGCATCCAGCGCCGGGATATTGCCCAGCAGCACGGTGGGCGCTCCGCCCGGAATCCAGGGCGTGGCCGTGGCCGGCACGCAGGGCATCGGCGTCAGGGCACCGAGTGCCGCGGCGGTCGCCGCCGCCACCGTGGGGTTGGCCATGCTCTGGCACAGGCCGAAGGGCAGGATGTTGAGCAGCGGAATATGGTCGGAAAGGTTCGCCGCCGGCAGGTTCGCGGTCAGCGTGCGGTTGACCGGCAACACGTTCAGCATCGACGGCGCCACGCCGAAACTGCACTTGAGGGTCGCGGTGCTGCAGACCTGTGGGCAGGACATCGGGCTTGCTCCTGGCGGTTCGCGAGTCCTGGAACTCTACCACCGCGCGCACCTGCGCCGCTCGCCATGGCGAACAGGGCTCGTCTTCGGGAAGAGTGCTTTCGACACGGCCCAGCCGGGGCCGGCCGCTCCGCTGGACGGGAATATGAAAATCGTGGAGGAAGGTTTGCGGCAGGGAGCGGCGTGGCCGCCGCTCCCTCGGAGGGCAACGGCTAGTGCTGGTGCCCTTCCCCGCCGCAGGAGTGCTCATCGTGGGGCTTGCCGGGCGGCAGGTCGCCGGCCAGGAAGGCCTTGACCGCCAGTTCCGGGTCGCTCTCGCCGGTGGTGAGCAGGCTCACCCCGCGCTCGCCGAGGCGGCGGATGACGCCCTCGCCGGCGGTCGCGGCGATGGCCAGGTCCACGACATGCAGCGGATGGCGCTCGGGGTACTCGGTGACGTGCCAGTGGTGCAGGACAGCCTTCTCCGCCAGCTCGATGGCATAGATGTTCACCGGCGCCTGGCCCGGCCAGACGTCGAACACCTCCCAGCGCTGGGCACGCCCGGCATGGTCGGCCACGCGGCCCTGGCGGTCGACCGCCACGGCAATCAGTCGGCGCTCTTCGCTCATGCCCTGGCCGCCTCCTCATCCTCGTCGGACACGGCGAAGCGCACGCGCTCCTCGGCGCCGACGCCGACCAGCTTGGCCAGCCACGGCGGCGGCGAGCCGGCCATGACCGACTGCAGCTCGGCAACCGCCTCCTGCGCCGCGCAGCCCTTGGGCTTCTTCAGCGGATGGATGCCGGCGCGGACCACCTTGGCCGCCGCCGGTCCGCCGATGGACACCACGTAGAGCACCTGGCAGTCCTGGATCTGCTCGACGCGCCAGGCGTTCTTGTCCTCGGCCAGCGCCACGTCCAGGGTGGAGCGGATGTCGATCAGCGCGGCCTCCCTGGCGCTCACCTGATAGACGAGAAAGCGCAGGCAGGAACCGAAGTGCCCGTCCAGCTGCTCGCCGTTGTTGGAGGCGATGGCCACGCGGATCGAGCCTTCCGGCATGCGCTCCAGCTTCACCGGGTGGGGCAGGCTGTCGACCTCGGCCTCGCCCCAGAGGATGCGCACCGCATCCTTCAGCGCCGTCATCGGAGTGTCGAGCATGTCGACATCCTCCTCGGAGCCGGCCAGGCCGATCTTCAGGTCGGTGACGCTCACGCCCTGCAGGCTCTCCTCGGTCAGCGGACCGTCGATCTGCTGGTGCAGGATCTCCAGCAACTGGCCGACCGTGGTACCGGGCAGAGCCCTGGCAGCCAGGGCGATGCGCAGCGCGGTTTCGCGACTCATGTTCACGGGGGTTACCATAAGCGGCCTCCTGGGCGACTGAACTCAATCGTCATCATCGTCGTCATCGTCTTCGTCCACCTTCGTGATGCGCTGGTAGATCTCGACGCGGTCGCCATCCTTGAGCGGACTGTCCAACTTAACGAACTTGCCGAATACCCCGACCTTCTGCTTCTTCAGGTCGATGTCCGGGCAGCAGCGCAGTACGCCGGACTGCTCGATCGCCTGCTCCACGCTGCAGCCGTCCTCGACCTTGCAGCTGAGCTGAAGGGGCTTGGCCGGATCTGCGTATACCACTGAAACTCTCATTTCGCTATCACTCCTCGGCCGGTTACTGCAGGACGATCAGTTCGCCGTGGGTCTGCTGCCGGCGTTCGGCGCGCTTGCGGTCGATCACCCGCTTGGCGGCCAGCAGGAAGCCCAGCACGATGAAGGCGCCCGGCGGCAGGATGGCCAGCAGGATGCCCTGGAAGTCGGGGATCACGGTGATTTCCATCCACTTGAAGTACGGGCCGAGCAGCGAGGACGCCTGGGAGAACAGGGTGCCGCTGCCGAGGATCTCGCGGATGCCGCCGATCACCACCAGCACGGCGGTGAAGCCGAGGCCCATGCCGGCGCCGTCGAGAATCGAGGGCAGCACCGGGTTCTTGGTACTGAAGGATTCGGCACGACCGAGCACCGCGCAGTTGGTCACGATCAGCGCGATGAACAGGCCGAGCACCTTGTACAGCTCGTGCATCCAGGCGTTCATCGCCATGTCGATCAGGGTCACCACGCCGGCGATCACGCCGATCATCACCGGGTTGCGTACCTCGGGGGAGATGGTGTGGCGCATCGAGGAGATGAGCCCGTTGGTCAGAATCAGCACCAGGGTGGTGGCCAGGCCCATGCCCAGGCCGTTGGTGGCGGTGGTGGTCACTGCCAGCGCCGGGCAGAGCGCGAGCATCTGCACCAGGGCGACGTTGTAATCCCACAGGGCCGAGGTGAAATAGTGCCACGGCACTTTCTTCTTTTCAGGTGCGCCGGCGGCGGGTGCTGCACATTCACTCATGGTTGGGCTCCTCTTACTCGGCTTTCAGCTGCCCGGCATGCCGGGTCTGGAACTGCAGGCCCTGCAGCACGGTCTTGACCACGGCACGCGGGGTGATGGTGGCGCCGGCGAACTGGTCGAACTGGCCGCCATCCTTCTTCACCTTCCACTTGTCCAGCGCAGTGTTGTCCAGCGACAGGCCGTCGAAGACCTTGATCCAGTCGCTGCGCGAGGCCTCGATCTTGTCGGCCAGGCCGGGGGTTTCCTTGTGGGCCAGCACCCGAACGCCGAGAATCTTGCCCTGGGCATCGACGGCCATCATCTGGCTGATGGGACCGCCGTAGCCGATGTTGCTGCCCTGGAAGACCACCGCGGTGAGCTTGCCCTGCAGGCGCGCCGGGAACACCTCGACTTCGCCGAGTTCCGCATCCTGCACCTTGAAGCCGTCGGCCAGCGGGTTGTTGTCGTACAGCGACTGGGGCAGCACCTCGCGCAGCGTGGCCAGCCGGTCAGCCATCTGCTGGTCGGCGATGGTGCCCTGGGTCATGGCGTTGCCGATCAGCAGGAGCAGGGCCACCACGGCGCAGATCAGCCCCAGCGACAGGCCCTGGTAGGCCACCATCGGGCGCCACTTTTCCAGGCGCTCGAGGAGCGTGGGCTTGCCTGCGACCGCCTCGGCGGACGCGGCGGCCTCCTCGGCCGGAGTCATCGTCGTATCGTTCATACCTTGTCCACCTCTTTAACCTGGCTGGTCCACTTGGCCGCGACCAGCGGCTTGCCCCGGACGTTGCGGCCGTAGGCGCGCGGCCGCCAGTAACGGTCGATCAGCGGGGTCAGCGCGTTCATGAAGAGCACCGCGAAGGCGGCCGCTTCGGGGAAGCTGCCCCAGGTGCGGATCACGTAGATCAGCACGCCGCAGCCGACGCCGAAGATCAGCCGGCCGACGCGGCTGATCGGCGAGGTCACCGGGTCGGTGGCGATGAAGAAGGCGCACAGGATCAGGCCGCCGGAGGTCAGGTGATAGAGCCCGCCGGCATAGCGATCCGGATTGATCAGGTAGGCGATGCTCGCCATCGCGAACACGCTCGCCAGCATGGCGACCGGGATTTCCCAGTGGATGATGCGCCGCAGCACCAGCCAGACGCCGCCGACCAGCAGCAGCAGCTCCGAGGTCTCGCCGAGGCTGCCGGGCGTGCTGCCGAACAGCGCGGAGATCACGTTGAAGCTTTCGCCAAGGATGTCCTGGGCGGTGCGGTTGAGGGTCAGTTCGGTCTTCAGGTTGCCCAGCGCGGTGGCGCCGACCATGCCATCGGCCAGCGGAGCGCCGGCGAAGGTGATCGCCAGGCTGTCGATGAAGCCCGGAGCCGAGCTCGAGAACAGCGGATGCGGCAGCGCCCAGGTGGTCATCTGCAGCGGGAAGGCGATCAGCAGGGCGACGCGCGCCAGCATGGCCGGGTTGAAGGGGTTCTGGCCGATGCCGCCGTACAGCTGCTTGCCGATGCCGACGGCGAACAGGCTGCCGCCGACGCCGATCCACCAGGGCGCCCACGGCGGCAGGGAGATCGCCAGCAGCCAGCCGGTGAGCAGGGCCGAGCCATCGAGCAGACGGCGCATGGGCTGGCCGAGCAGGTGCAGACAGGCCGCCTCGACGGCCAGCGCGCTGGCGCAGGTGACCAGCCACAGGTTGATTGCCGGCCAGCCGAACATCACCAGGCCGAACAGGGTGGCCGGGGTGAGCGCCAGACACACGTCCAGCATGATGCGGTTGACCGAGGAGCGGTCGTGGGCGAATGGCCCCGCCGCGACGCTGATGGTACTCATGACTCTACCTCATTGCTCGGCTTGGCGGCCTTGGTCTTGGCGGCCTTGGCTGCCTTGGCGGCTTCCTTGGCGGCCTTGGCGGCGGCCTTGGCGGCCTCTTCTTCTGCCAGACGCGCGGCGCGGGCCTCGGTCTGGCGCTTGATGTAGTCGCTCTTGCGGGAGGCGCTGCGACGTTCGTCCTGCTGGCCCTTGGCGTACTGGAAGTACTGCACCAGCGGGATGTGCGAAGGGCAGACGTAGGAGCAGCAGCCGCAGAGGATGCAGTCGCGCAGGCCGTATTCGTTGGCGCTGTCGTAGTCGTCGGCGCGGGCGTACAGGGCCATGTCCAGCGGGGTCAGACCCATCGGGCAGGCGTCCACGCAGCTCGCGCAGCGGATGCAGGGCGCCGGGTCCTTGTTCGGCAGCTCGTGCTGGGCCAGCGCCAGCAGGCCGGTGGCGCCCTTGATCACCGGCACCTGGGTGGAGGGCAGCACCGCGCCCATCATCGGCCCGCCGAGCAGCAGTTGCTGGGGGGTGCCGGTCAGGCCGCCGCAGGCGTCGATGAGCGCCTGCACCGGGGTGCCGATCAGCACGTCGAGGTTCTGCGGGGTCTTCACGCAGGCGCCGGACACCGTGACCACCCGCGAGATCAGCGGGCGGCCATAACGCAGCGCCTGCTGGATGGCGTACACGGTACCGGCGTTGTGCACCAGCACGCCGACGTCGGTACTGCGCCCGCCGGCCGGCACTTCGCGGCCGGTGACCGCCTGGATCAGCTGCTTGGCCGAGCCCATGGGATAGAGCGCCGGCACCGCCAGCACCTCGATGGCGCCGAAGTGCTCGGCGGCGGCACGCATCGCGGCCAGGGCCTCGGGCTTGTTGTCCTCGATGGCGATGACCACGCTGTAGGCACGCAGGATGTGCTGGATCAGCCGGGCGCCGTCGACGATTTCCGCGGCGCGCTCGCGCATGATGCGGTCGTCGCAGGTCAGGTAGGGCTCGCATTCGCTGCCGTTGACCACCACGGTCTTGATCTCGTGGCGGGTGCCCTGCTTGAGCTTGACCGCCGCCGGGAAGATTGCCCCGCCGAGACCGACGATGCCGGCCTGGGCGACGCGGTCGGCGAGCACCAGCGGGTCCTCGGCGAACGGATCGCCGGACACCGCCAGATCGATCCAGCGATCCTCACCGTCGCTTTCCAGGGTGATGCCGGTGGTGGTCAGCCCGGACGGGTGCGGTGCGGCAATCGGCCCGATGGCGACGATGCGCCCCGAGGTGGGTGCGTGTACCGGTGCGGAGACCTCCGTCGGCGGGAAGGCCAGCAACTGGCCCTTGAGCACCGTGTCGCCGACCTTGACCATCGGCAGGGCTTCGGCCCCGGCATGTTGGCGCAGCGGCAGGTAGAGACGCGGTGGCAGCGGCAGGCTGCCGATGGGCAGCGCGGCCGAGAGATCCTTGTGGGCGGCCGGATGGACGCCGCCACGGATACTGGAAAGATTGAAGTGCATGCGAAGGCTCCGTAATCGACTCAGGCGGCGGCAGGCTTGTTCCAGCGCCAGGTGTCCAGGGTCTGCTCCTGCGGGGTCAGGATGACGCAGTCTTCCGGACAGGCGTCGCGGCACTTGCCACAACCGGTGCAGGCATCCTCCAGCACCACGTGGACCTGCCCGCTGGCGCCGACGATGGCGTCGGTGGGGCAGGCACGGTAGCAGCGAGTGCAGCCGATGCACTGCGAGGCTTCCACCCGCGCCATCATGGGGGCGGCCATCTGGCTGGCATCCAGACTCACGCCGAGCATCTCGGCCAGCTTCTCGGCCAGACCCACGCCGCCGGGCGGGCAGCAGGTGACCGCAGCATTGCCCTCGACGATCGCCACGGCGGCAGCACCGCAGCCGGGGAAGCCGCACTGCCCGCACTGGCTGCCCGGCATCAGGTCGCTGACTTCCTTGATCAGGGGGTTTTCGTCGCTGACCGCGAACTTGCGGGCCGCCAGGCCAAGGCCGAAGCCCAGGAGTAAGCCCATCACAGTCAGAGCCAGAGTTGCCTCTATCATAAATTGCCCTCCTCTCGTCGCCGGTCGCGCCGGCCGTCCAGTGTCAGAATCAGATCAGGCCGCCGAAGCCCATGAAGGCCAGCGCCAACAGGCCGGCGGTGACGAAGGCGATCGGCGGGCCGGAAAAGGCGGCCGGCACGTTGGCCAGGGCCAGGCGCTCGCGCAGGCCGGCGAAGATGACCATGATCAGCGAGAAGCCCAGGCCCGAGCCCAGGCCGAACAGCACGGCCATGGTCAGGTCGTGGCCCTCGCGCACGCTGAGCAGCGGTACGCCGAGCACGGCGCAGTTGGTGGTGATCAGCGGCAGGTAGATGCCCAGCGAGCGGTACAGCGGCGGGCTGACCTTGCGGATGATCATCTCGATCAACTGCACCATGCCGGCGATGACCACGATGTAGGCGAGGATGCGGATGAAGCCGATGCCCAGCGGCAGCAGCACGTAGTGCTCGAGCAGCCAGCTGCTGGCACCACCGAGGCCCATGACCAGGGTGGTGGCCACGGCCAGGCCGATCGACGGATCGAGCTTGCTCGACACGCCCATGAACGGACACAGGCCCAGAAAGCCCACCAGCACCACGTTGTGAACCAACACGGTGCCTAAGAGAAACAAAACGTAATCCATAAGCGACCTCACCTACTCGGCTGAACCTTGGATGCACCTTTGTCGGGCGCACTCTTTTGCCGAAGACTTTTTGCATCAAGCATGCCAGCGCTCAAAATTTACACAGACGCACCTTGCAACCCCTCAAAAACTTGACCTAAATCAATAAAGAGCTTCGCTGCGCCGACCGCCTATCCACCCGGCGCACCCGGTTTTGTAAGGTTTGTGACAGCTCGTTATTGAGCCTGCCGCCCGGCTTGTGCGCTTTCGCACAGCTAGGGAGCAGCCACCCGGAAATTCATTGTTCCGCGGCTTTTCCGAGCCATTCGGCGCGCCCGGACATTCAAGGTGCGGCACAGGATTTGCTAACTTTTTTCAGGCCCAACGCGCCACTCCGGCGGACGCGCATCTCGCGCCCGCCGGTTTCCCCGGATAGACGAGGCACAGCATGACCCCGGCCAACCCGACCCTGAGCAACGAGCCGCAAGCGCCTCATGCCGAGAGCGACGAGCTGCTCCCCGAGATATTCCGCCAGACGGTGGAGCATGCGCCCATCGCCATCTCCATCACCGACCTCAAGGCCAACATCCTTTACGCCAACCGCGCCTTCCGCACCATCACCGGCTACGACAGCGAGGAAGTGCTCGGCAAGAACGAATCGATCCTCTCCAACGGCACCACGCCGCGCCTGGTCTACCAGGCCCTGTGGGGCCGGATGGCGCAGAAGAAGCCGTGGTCCGGCGTGCTGGTCAACCGGCGCAAGGACCAGAGCCTGTACCTGGCCGAACTGACCGTGGCACCGGTGCTCAACGAGGCCGGCGAAACCATCTACTACCTGGGCATGCACCGCGACACCAGCGAGCTGCACGAGCTGGAACAGCGCGTCAACAACCAGCGCCTGATGATCGAGGCGGTGGTCAACGCCGCCCCGGCGGCAATGGTGGTGCTCGACCGCCAGCACCGGGTGGTGCTGTCCAACCCGAGCTTCTGCCGCCTGGCCCGCGACCTGGTCGAGGATGGCGCCAGCGAGAGCCTGGTGGCGCTGCTGCGGGAAAACCTCGCCACGCCCTTCGAGAAGCTGGAGAACCAGGGCACCGCCTTCTCCGGCAAGGAGATCTCCTTCGACCTGGGCGGCCGCTCGCCGCGCTGGCTGTCCTGCCACGGCCGGGCCATCCACATCGAGGACGAGCAGGCCCACGTGTTCTTCACCCCCACCGAGGAGCGCTACCTGCTGCTGACCATCAACGACATCTCCGAGCTGCGCCAGAAGCAGCAGGACTCGCGGCTCAACGCGCTGAAGGCGCTGATGGCCGAGGAGGAACTGCTGGAGGGCATGCGCGAGACCTTCAACGCCGCCATCCACCGCCTGCAGGGCCCGGTCAACCTGATCAGCGCGGCAATGCGCATGCTCGAGCGGCGCCTCGGCGACCGGGCCGGCAACGATCCGGTGCTGAGCGCCATGCGCGAGGCCAGCGAGGCCGGCATGGAGGCACTGGACAACCTCAGTGGCTCCATTCCGGTGCGCATGGCCGAGGCCAAGATGCCGGTCAACCTCAACCAGCTGATCCGCGAGGTGATCACCCTGTGCACCGACCAGCTGCTGGCGCAGGGCATCGTCATCGACTGGCAGCCGGCGCTGCGCCTGCCCTGGGTGATGGGCGGAGAAAGCAGCCTGCGCAGCATGATCAAGCACCTGGTCGAGAACGCCATCGAGTCGATGAGCCAGAACCAGGTCAGCCGCCGCGAGCTGTTCATCAGCACCCGCGTGGAGAATCATCTGGTGCGCATGGAGATCACCGACAGCGGCCCGGGCATTCCACCCGAGCTGGTGCTCAAGGTGTTCGAGCCGTTCTTCAGCACCAAGCCGCCGCATCGCGTCGGGCGCGGCATGGGCCTGCCGGTGGTCCAGGACATCGTCGCCAAGCATGCCGGCATGGTGCACGTAGACACTGCCTATCGCGAGGGCTGCCGGATCGTCGTCGAGCTGCCCTTCTCGGCCTCCACTTGAACAGCGACAGGGAATGCCCATGAATGCACCCATCCCTCAGCGCTCGGCCAAACAGACCCAGGTCGAACTCTATGACCTCCAATTGCAGGCCCTGGCGAGCATCGCCCGTACCCTCAGCCGGGAGCAGCAGATCGACGAGCTGCTCGATCAGGTCCTCGCCGTGCTGCACAACGACCTCGGCCTGCTGCACGGCCTGGTGACCATTTCCGATCCGGAGCACAGCGCCCTGCAGATCGGCGCCATCCACACCGACTCGGAAGCGGTGGCCCAGGCCTGCGAAGGCGTGCGCTACCGAAGCGGCGAAGGCGTGATCGGCAACGTGCTCAAGCACGGCAACAGCGTGGTCCTCGGGCGCATCTCCGCCGACCCGCGCTTTCTCGACCGGCTGGCGCTGTACGACCTGGAAATGCCGTTCATCGCCGTGCCGATCAAGAACCCCGAGGGCAACACCATCGGCGTGCTGGCGGCCCAGCCGGACTGCCGTGCCGACGAGCAGATGCCCGCGCGCACGCGCTTTCTGGAGATTGTCGCCAACCTGCTGGCGCAGACCGTGCGCCTGGTGGTGAACATCGAGGACGGCCGCGAGGCCGCCGACGAGCGCGACGAGCTGCGCCGCGAGGTGCGCGGCAAGTACGGCTTCGAGAACATGGTGGTGGGCCACACCCCCACCATGCGCCGGGTGTTCGACCAGATCCGCCGGGTCGCCAAGTGGAACAGCACCGTGCTGGTCCTCGGCGAGTCCGGCACCGGCAAGGAGCTGATCGCCAGCGCCATCCACTACAACTCGCCGCGCGCGCACCGCCCGTTCGTGCGCCTGAACTGCGCCGCGCTGCCGGAAACCCTGCTCGAGTCCGAACTCTTCGGCCACGAGAAGGGCGCCTTCACCGGCGCGGTGAAGCAGCGCAAGGGACGCTTCGAACAGGCCGACGGCGGCACCCTGTTCCTCGACGAGATCGGCGAGATCTCGCCGATGTTCCAGGCCAAGCTGCTGCGCGTGCTGCAGGAGGGCGAGTTCGAGCGGGTCGGCGGCAACCAGACGGTGCGGGTCAACGTGCGCATCGTCGCCGCCACCAACCGCGACCTGGAAAGCGAGGTGGAGAAGGGCAAGTTCCGCGAGGACCTCTACTACCGGCTGAACGTCATGGCCATCCGCATCCCGCCGCTGCGCGAGCGCACCGCCGACATTCCCGAGCTGGCGGAATTCCTCCTCACCAAGATCGGCCGCCAGCAGGGCCGCCCGCTGACCGTCACCGACAGCGCCATCCGCCTGCTGATGAGCCACCGCTGGCCGGGCAACGTGCGCGAACTGGAGAACTGCCTGGAGCGCTCGGCGATCATGAGCGAGGACGGCACCATCACCCGCGACGTGGTCTCGCTGACCGGAGTCGACAACGAGAGCCCGCCGCTCGCCGCCCCGCTGCCCGAGGTCAACCTGGCCGACGAGAACCTCGACGACCGCGAACGGGTGATCGCCGCCCTCGAACAGGCCGGCTGGGTGCAGGCCAAGGCCGCGCGACTGCTGGGCATGACGCCGCGGCAGATCGCCTACCGCATCCAGACCCTCAACATCCACATGCGCAAGATCTGACGAGAACCTCCGGCAATGGATGGCCGGCTTCTCCCCTCCCCGCTCACCGAATCCGTTCGCCACGGGCCCCTGCCCAGGCCGGACAGTGCCTGCCTTCCCCCTCTTCGCATCGCTTGTCGCTTGTCGTACAGAAGCACGTGCAGGACCGTGCGGATTTGTCCGTTGCGCGACAAACCGGGCCCCACAATCTACGATAAATCCTTTAAAAACATCAACTTAAAGAAACGGCACGGGTATTGCTCGGCTCTTGGGGTAAAGATTCTCTCAGCCGGAGACCAGACCATGGAACTGAGCGTACTTGGGCAAAACAATGGGGGGCAGCAAAGCGCTGGCGGCTGCTCCTCAAGTAGCTGCGGCAGCACGAACGATCAGCTCTCCCACCTGCCGGAACACATTCGCGAGAAGGTGCACAACCACCCCTGCTACTCGGAAGAGGCGCACCACTATTTCGCGCGCATGCACGTGGCGGTGGCGCCTGCCTGCAACATCCAGTGCCACTACTGCAACCGCAAGTACGACTGCGCCAACGAGTCGCGTCCGGGCGTGGTGTCCGAAGTGCTGACCCCCGAGCAGGCGGTCAAGAAGGTCAAGGCCGTGGCCGCCACCATCCCGCAGATGACCGTGCTCGGCATCGCCGGTCCCGGCGACCCCCTGGCCAACCCGCAGCGCACCCTCGAGACCTTCCGCATGCTCAGCGAGCAGGCGCCGGACATCAAGCTGTGCGTCTCCACCAACGGCCTGGCCCTGCCGGAGTGCGTCGAGGAGCTGGCCAAGCACAACATCGACCACGTGACCATCACCATCAACTGCGTGGACCCGGAGATCGGCGCCAAGATCTATCCGTGGATCTTCTGGAACAACAAGCGCATCCGCGGCGTCAAGGCCGCCAAGATCCTCATCGAGCAGCAGCAGAAGGGTCTGGAGATGCTGGTCGCGCGCGGCATCCTGGTGAAGGTCAACTCGGTGCTGATCCCCGGGGTCAACGACGAGCACCTGAAGGAAGTGAGCAAGATCGTCAAGGCCAAGGGTGCCTTCCTGCACAACGTCATGCCGCTGATCGCCGAGCCCGAGCACGGCACCTTCTACGGCGTGATGGGCCAGCGCAGCCCCGAGCCGGAAGAGCTGCAGGACCTGCAGGACGCCTGTGCCGGCGACATGAACATGATGCGCCACTGCCGCCAGTGCCGCGCCGACGCGGTCGGCATGCTCGGCGAGGATCGCGGCGACGAGTTCACCCTGGACAAGATCGAGTCGATGGAGATCGACTACGAGGCGGCGATGGTCAAGCGCGCCGCCATCCACGCAGCGATCAAGGAAGAGCTGGACGAGAAGTCCGCGAAGAAGACCCGGCTGGCTGGCCTGTCTGTTGCATCTGTCCAGAACAGCACGAGCGGCCGCTACCGTCCGGTGCTGATGGCCGTGGCCACCAGCGGCGGCGGACTGATCAACCAGCACTTCGGCCATGCCAGCGAGTTCCTGGTGTACGAGGCCTCGACGTCCGGGGTGCGCTTCATCGGCCACCGCCGGGTCGACCAGTACTGCGTCGGCAACGACACCTGCGGCGAGAAGGAAAGTGCGCTCGCCGGCAGCCTGCGCGCCCTGAAGGGGTGCGAGGCGGTGCTCTGCTCGAAGATCGGCTTCGAGCCCTGGAGCGATCTGGAGGCCGCCGGCATCCAGCCCAATGGCGAACATGCCATGGAGCCGATCGAAGAGGCGGTCATGGCGGTCTATCGGGAAATGATCGAGTCGGGTCGCCTGGAGAATGACGGAGCCCTGCTGCAGGCCAAGGCCTGAAGCCGGGTACGGGACAGTTCGAGGATTGCGTGGAGGTGCGTGATGGCGCTGAAAATTGTGGAATCCTGTGTCAATTGTTGGGCATGTGTCGATGTCTGTCCGAGCGAAGCGATCTCCCTCGGTAGCTCGCACTTCAAGATCAGTGCGAGCAAGTGCACCGAGTGCGACGGGGACTACGAAGAGAAGCAGTGCGCGAGCATCTGCCCGGTCGAGGGGGCGATCCTGCTCGCCGACGGCACCCCGGCCAATCCGCCGGGCTCGCTGACCGGCATTCCTCCGGAGCGTCTGGCCGAAGCCATGCGCGAAATCCAGGCCCGCTGAGGAGAGTCGAGATGACCAGCACCAGCATCGTTTTCTACGAGAAACCAGGTTGCGCCACCAACCGCCTGCAGAAGCAGCTGCTGCGCTCGGCCGGCCTGCAGCTGGAGGTCCGCAACGTGCTCAGCGAGCCTTGGACGCCCGAACGCCTGCGGCCGTTCTTCGGCGACCGCCCGGTGGTCGAGTGGTTCAACCGCTCGGCGCCGGCGATCAAGTACGGCGAGCTGGACCCCACGCAGCTGAGTGCCAGCCAGGCACTGGACCTGATGCTGGCTCATCCGATCCTGATCCGCCGCCCGCTGATCAGCTACGGCTCGCAGTACATGGCCGGTTTCGACCTGGTCAAGCTGTGCACCCACCTGCCTGCCAACAGCGATCTGCCCGAGGCTGGCAGCGAGCGGGAAAGCCGCTCCGCCGGCCCGCAGGGTTCGATCGGTTGCCTGGCTGCAGGGAGTCAGTAATGACCAAGACAGTGGCCGGTCAGGAGGCCGCCCCGCAAACCGCGCACCATGAGGGTGCCAACCACTGCTGGCTGGAGCGGATCATCCAGTCCCAGCGTGACGGACTGAGCTGCCTGCCGTTCCATCTGGGCCTCGATGAGCAGAGCTATGCCGCGCTGATCCAGAGCCATTTTCCCGAGCTGGCCACCCAGACCAGCGCCGGCCTCGGCTCGCTGGCCCACGAATGCAGCGAGCTGCGCGAAGACCTGCTGGAAATGCGCCGCGACGAATGGGCGGAGCTGCGCGACCTGCTGCTGGGCAGCCGGCGCGGCAGCGAGCCGGAGGAAGCCTGGCTGGCCAGCAGCCTCGCTGCCGCCTGCCTGGGCGGCGACCACCTGTGGCGCGATCTGGGGCTGGAGAGCCGCGAGAGCCTGAAGGCCCTGCTGCTGCACAACTTCCCCAGCCTCGCCGAGCGCAACGTGAAGAACATGCGCTGGAAGAAATTTCTCTACAAGCAGCTGTGCGAACAGGGCGGCGGCTACGTCTGCCGCGCCCCCAGCTGCGAGCAGTGCCCTTCTCATCACGACTGTTTTGGAGCAGAGGTATGACCCCATTCGCCCGCATCGCCATCGAACAGGCCGAAGCCCTGCTGACCGACCAGGACAGCGTCATGCTGCTGGATACCCGCGACGCCCGCGCCTACTGCCAGGGGCACGATCCGCGCGCCATCCACCTCAGCGACCTGAATCTGCGCACCCTGCTGAAGGTCACCCCGAAGCAGGTGCATCTGATCTTCTGCTGTGCCGATGGGGCTTCCAGCCCGGACATGGCACGCCTGTTCGCCGAATTCGGCTTCATCAACTGCTACAGCCTGGAGGGTGGCTACGCCGCCTGGAAGTCCAGGCCGCAACACGCAGCCAAGGCCCGCGGCATCCGCGCGCGGCACGCCGCTGCCCTGCTCGGATAGGAGAGAACCATGCAAACACTGGACACCGAAGCACGCATTCGCAAGCAGATCGCCGAGAACCCGGTGATCCTCTACATGAAAGGCACCCCCGCGGCGCCGGAATGCGGCTTCTCCCGCGCCGCCGTCGGCGCCCTGAGCAAGATCGGCAAGCCCTTCGCCTTCGTCAACGTGCTGGCCGCCCCGCACATCCGCGAGAAGCTGCCGAAGCTGTTCCAGTGGCCCACCTTCCCCCAGCTATTCGTCAACGGCGAACTGATCGGCGGCTGCGACATCATCCTAGAGATGGAAGCCGACGGCAGCCTGCAGGCGCTGCTGGAAAAGGCCACCGCCCAGGCCTGATCCCGCTCCGGCGCCCGGTTTCGGCCCCGTCGGAGCTCCCGATCTCAGCGCAGCCCCAGACGCCTGGCCAGGCGGTGCAGGTTGGCGCGGTCCACGCCGAGCGCGCGGGCCGCGGCGGCCCAATTGTGGTCGTGGACCTCGAGAGCGGCGAGGATCCGCTCGCGCTGGAACTGCTCCAGCGCCTGGCGCAAGTCGCCCGTCGCCGGAAGCTGTGCGCTGGTCGCCACCGGTGCTTCGTCACCTGCCGTGCCCGGCAGGTCCAGCAGTTCCGCGCCGATACTGAGAATCCGCCGATGCTCGCCGCTGGCCATGGCCCTGAGCGCGGCACGGCCGATCAGGTGCTCCAGCTCGCGCACGTTGCCCGGCCAGTCGTAGGCGAGCAGCGCGGCCTGGGCCTCGGCGCTCAGGCGCAGGCCGCGCAGGCCGAGGCGGGCGCGGTTCTCCTCGAGGAAGAAGCCGGCCAGCAGCAGCACGTCGCGGCCGCGCTCGCGCAGCGGCGGCACCGGCAGCGGATAGACGCTGAGGCGGTGGTAGAGGTCGGCGCGAAAGCGCCCGGCGCGCACCTCGCCGGCCAGGTCGCGGTTGGTCGCGGCGATCACCCGCACGTCCACCCGGTGTTCGCGGTCGGAGCCGACCCGCTGCAGCTGGCCGCTCTGCAGCACCCGCAGCAGCTTGGCCTGCACCGCCAGCGGCAGTTCGCCAACCTCGTCGAGGAACAGGGTGCCGCCGTCGGCCAGCTCGAACTTGCCGCTGCGTTCGGCCAGCGCCCCGGAGAAGGCGCCACGCACGTGGCCGAACAGCTCGCTCTCCACCAGGGTGTCGGGCAGCGCCGCGCAGTTCAGGCTGATCAGCGGCTTGTGGGCGCGCGCCGAGGCGGCGTGGATGGCCTGTGCCACCAGCTCCTTGCCGACCCCGGTCTCGCCGCTGACCAGCACGCTCAGGTCGCTGCCGGCGACCACCGCGATCTCCTCCACCAGGCGCCGGTGGGCGCGGCTCTGGCCGATCAGCTCGTGGCTGCCCTGACGGTCGGCGGCCTCGCGGTAGGCCTCCATCAGCCGCTCGTCGCGCTCGGCGCGGCGGGTCAGCGCGCTGATCCGCTCGCCGACCTGCACGGTGGCGGCGGCTAGGCTGGCGAAGGCCTCCAGGCTGGCCAGGTCGATGCCGTCGAAGCGCGCCGGGTCCAGGGCATCCAGGGTCAGCAGGCCCCAGGGGCGCGCGTCCAGGTACAGCGGGCAGCCGAGGCAGTCGTGGACCTCCAGCTGGCTGGACAGCCCTTCCACCAGACCGTCGTAGGGGTCGGGCAGGCTGCAGTCGCTGGCGAAGCGGGTGGCGCCACGCTGCTCCAGCAGCGCCCGCAGGCGCGGCTGCTCGTCGAGACGGAAGCGCCGCCCCAGGGTATCCGGGCTCAGCCCGTCCACCGCCAGCGGCACCAGGGTGTCGCCGTCCAGGCGCAACAGCGCCGCGGCGTCGGCCGGCAGCAGGCGGCGCAGGGCGCCGAGCAGGCGCCGGTAGCGTTCGGCCTCCGGCAGCTCGCGGGTCAGGTCGGCGACCAGAGGAAGGAAGGCATCGAGCAGCGGAGGTGTAGTCATCTGGATAACATCATGTCTGGTTGACTACCCATTACCGTAGTCAAAACAACAGCAACA
Source organism: Azotobacter chroococcum (assembly GCF_004339665.1). Classification (GTDB taxonomy): domain Bacteria; phylum Pseudomonadota; class Gammaproteobacteria; order Pseudomonadales; family Pseudomonadaceae; genus Azotobacter; species Azotobacter chroococcum. The sequence goes on along the minus strand of NZ_SMMU01000004.1, from coordinate 20,589 downwards.
GGCAACAGGCCGGCGATTTCCGCGGCCTGTGGCCCTGGCACGAAAACTGATGGCAATTCCCGCATCCCTGGCGGCGCCCCGAGCGGCCGTCCCTTGCAAGCCCAGTTACAGGAGTCGTCCATGCTGACCGAACAACAACGCGCCATCGTCAAGGCCACCGTACCGCTGCTGGAAACCGGCGGCGAAGCCCTGACCCGGCATTTCTACCGGATCATGCTCGCCGAGTACCCCGAGGTGCGCCCGCTGTTCAACCAGGCCCACCAGGCCAGCGGCGAGCAACCGCGCGCGCTGGCCAACGCCGTGCTGATGTACGCCCGGCACATCGACCGCCTGGAAGCCCTCGGTCCGCTGGTCGGACAGATCGTCAACAAGCACGTGTCGCTGCAGGTGCTGCCGGAGCACTACCCGATCGTCGGCACCTGCCTGCTGCGCGCGATCCGCGAGGTGCTCGGCGCGGAGATCGCCACCGACGCGGTGCTCGACGCCTGGGGCGCGGCCTACGGGATGCTCGCCGGGCTGCTGATCGGCGCCGAGGAAGCGGCCTATGCCGCCAATGCCGCGGCGCCGGGCGGCTGGCGCGGGGCACGGACGTTCCGCGTGGCGCGCCGGGTGGTGGAGAGCGAGGAAATCGTCTCCTTCCACCTGCGTCCGGAGGACGGCGGCGTGCTGCCGGCCTTCCAGCCCGGCCAGTACATCGGCCTGCGCCTGCTGCTCGACGGCGAGGAGGTGCGCCGCAACTACTCGCTGTCGGCGGCGCCGAACGGCGAGGCATACCGTATCAGCGTCAAGCGCCACGCCGAAGGCCGGGTGTCCCGCCACCTGCACGAGCAGGTGCGTGAAGGCGACCGCCTGGAACTCTTCCCACCGGCCGGCGAGTTCGTCCTGAGCGATTCGGACAAGCCGCTGGTGCTGATCGGCGCCGGTGTCGGCGTCACCCCGCTGCTGGCCATGCTGGAAGCGGCGCTGCCCGGCGGCCGGCCGGTGCGCTTCATCCACTGTGCGCGGCACGGCGGCGTGCAGGCCTTCCGCCAGCATGTCGAGGCGCTGGCCGCGCAGCATCCGCAGCTCAAGCCGTTCTTCTGCTACAGCGAACCGCGCGCCGAGGACCGCGCCGACGCCAGCGGCCGGCTCGACACCGAACGCCTGGCCGCCTGGCTGCCGGTAGAGCGCGACCTGGAGGCCTATTTCCTCGGCCCGCAGCCATTCATGGCGCAGGTCAAGCGGCAGCTGCGCGAGCTCGGCGTGCCGCAGGAGCAGTGCCACTACGAGTTCTTCGGCCCGGCACAGGCGCTGGAAGGGTAATCCGTCGCCGCAGTGCAGCGTCCGGGCGCGCGGAATGGGCGACCCGGATGCTGCGGCAGTGGCTTACTGCTGCAGGCTGGAGCGCGGCGGCTGGGCGGGAACCTGCGGTGCCTGGACGTTCGGACGCGGCGGCTGCCCCTGCGGATGCGGCGCTTGGGCGTTCGGACGCGGCGGCTGCCCCTGCGGATGCGGCGCTTGGGCGTTCGGACGCGGCGGCTGCCCCTGCGGATGCGGCGCCTGGGCGTTCGGGTGCGGCCGCTGGCTATGAACGGTCGGCGGAACGGTTTCGGGTGTCGGCGCTACGCGGGAAGCGCCTACCGCCGGAGCGGTACGGGGGGCGGGCGGGACCGACTCGGCAAAGGCCGGGGCGGCAATCAGGCCGGTAAGGGCAATCGCAAGAACTTTATTCATCTTTCTACTCTTTGGGAGCGAGGAACGCAGAAGGAGTGCAATGACAACGGAACAGCTTCAACGGGCGGCGCCCCTGACGGACAGAGGCCAGGCCGGACGCCTGGGCACTTGCGACAAGCAAATGGCAAAGCGCCATGCCAATGCTGCGCGTTGTGCCGCATCAAGGCAATTGCCTATCTGCCATCTCTTGAATGCCTTCGCACCCAAGCCGGCTTCTGGCTGCCGAAAGCCGCCTTTGACTGCAAAAAATTGCTGCAAACCAGCAAAATTATGAATTTGCCTCGACTCAGCCCAGCCAGCCTTCAACAATGTGGCGACCTTGCCCTGCTCCGCCACGCATTGCCGCATGCCCGACAAGACCTCCACCCCCTGGCTGAAAACCCTGCTTCCCGTGCTGCCGCTCGCCGCGAGCTCCAGCCCCTTCGCCCGTCGCAGGGCGATACTCGCCGGCAACCTGCTGTGCGCGTCGATCGGCATCCTGCTGGGATCGCGCGGACTGGCCACGGTCCCGACCGCCGGCCGCTCTCCGAGCAGGCCCTGCACTGCCTGCCTGTGCTGGACGACGGCGCACGCCTGGTCGCCCAGACCGACCTGATCGCCGCGCTGTACCGGCTCTGGCTGCAGCAGCTGCCGGTCTGAGACGGACGCCGGGCGCCGGTGGACAGGGCCAAGCCCTCCCCTCTAGAGTGCGACCTCTGCCGACGCCGGGTCGGCGCAGCGGACTCTCTCGCATGACTCAACAACCCTTTCTCGGCGACAGCTGCCCGCCGGCGCAGATCGCCCGGCGAATCGAAGGCATGGGCGTCGCCAAGGCCCGCGTCGATACCCTCACCCTGCTGGTGCTCTCGGTGCTCGCCGGCGCCTTCATCTCCCTGGCCGCCCTCCTCTACACCGTGGTGCTCAGCGGCAGCGAGCTGGGCTTCGGCCCGACCCGGCTGCTCGGCGGCCTGAGCTTCTGCCTGGGCCTGGTGCTGGTGGTGATCGGCGGTGCCGAGCTGTTCACCGGCAACAACCTGCTGGCGATGGCCTGGGCCAGCCGGCTGATCGGCAGCCGCGAGGTGCTGCGCAACTGGCTGCTGGTCTACCTGGGCAACGTGGTCGGCTGCCTGGGCACCGTACTGCTGGTGGTCTGGGCGGGCAGCGCCGGCCTGCACGACGGCGCGGTCGGCGAGATGGCGCTGAAGATCGCCCGTGGCAAGGCCGAACTGACCTTCGGCGCGGCCTTCGCCCGCGGCATCCTGTGCAACGCCCTGGTCTGCCTGGCGACCTGGCTGGCGATGGCCGGGCGCAGCGTGACCGACAAGATCCTCGCCATCCTCTTTCCGATCGCCGCCTTCGTCGCCCTCGGCTTCGAGCATTCGATCGCCAACTGGTTCTTCCTGCCCTTCGGCCTGGCGCTCGACGGCCAGGGATTGGTGTCGCTCGCCGGCGCGGCCGGCAACCTGCTCGCGGTGACCGCCGGCAACCTGGTCGGCGGCACCCTGCTGGTCGCCGGCATGTACTGGCTGGCCTATCTGCGCGGCGGCGACACGGTGGAAGAGCGGCCGTCCTGAACCGGCACGCGCCAGAAAAGCGAAGGGGGCCGAATGGCCCCCTTCTTCGTGGCGGATGGTTATCAACCTTCGATCTTGCGCGGCGCCATGAAATACATCCAGGTCAGCGCCAGGAAGTACATGCTCGGGATGATGACGAACAGCACGGCGTAGTTGTTGTTGGTGGCGGTCAGCACGTAGCCGACGATCTGGGTCATGAACATGCCGCCGATCGCCGCGCACATGCCGCCGAAGCCGAACACCGTGCTCATCAGGTGCTTGGGCGTGTAGTCCATCACCAGGCTCCAGATGTTGGCGGTCCAGGCCTGGTGCGCGCCGACGGCCAGGGAAATCGCCAGCACCGCGACCCACAGGCCGCTGGCATTGGCGGCGAATACCACTGAGCAGATGCAGATGGCGAAGATCAGCATCGACACCAGGCGCGCGCGGATCGGCTGCACTCCGCGGCCGATCAGGAAGGACGAGAGGATGCCGCCGCCGATGCTGCCGAAGTCGGCGGTCAGCCAGATCAGCATGAGCGGAATGCCCATCTGGGTCACGCTGATGCCCAGGTTGTACTGCTGGTTGAGGAACGGCGGCAGCCAGTACAGGTAGAACCAGAACACCGGCGCGGTGATCATGTAGGCCACGGCGAAGGCCCAGGTGCCGTGCATGCGCAGGATGCGGGAGAACGGCACCTTGACCGGCTCGGGTTCGGCTTCCTTGCTGATGTACTCCAGCTCGCTCTGCTTGACCTTCGGATGCTCCTCGGGGTTGTAGTAGTTGATGGCCCAGAACACCAGCCAGACCAGGCCCAGCAGACCCATGCCGACAAAGGCGGCCTGCCAGCCCCAGACGCTGAGGATCAGCGGCAGCAGCGCCGGGGTGACCATGGCGCCGACGTTGGTGCCGGCGTTGAAGATGCCGGTGGCCAGGGCGCGCTCGCCGGCCGGGAACCACAGGCGGGTGGTCTTCACGCAGGCCGGGTAGTTGGCCGCCTCGGTCAGGCCGAGGATGAAGCGGCAGATCATGAAGCCGACCGCCGAGGTCGCCAGGCCGTGGGCGCCGGTGGCCAGGCTCCAGAACAGCACGGCGATGAAGAAGGCGCGCTTGACGCCGACCTTGTCGATGAAGCGGCCCTGCAGCAGGAAGCCGACGGCATAGCCGACCTGGAACCAGAAGTTGATGTTGGCGTAGTCCATGGTGGACCAGCTCATCTCCTTGGCCAGGATCGGCTGCATCACGCCCAGCGCGGCGCGGTCGATATAGTTCAGGGTGGTGGCGAAGAACACCAGGGCGAGCATGCCCCAGCGCACCTTGCCGACGGCCAGGGCGGCGCGGACCTTGCTGCCGACCGACTCATGGGCCGATGCAGGGGATTCGGCAGCCGTGGGTATAGCCATGGAAGTACCTTGCGAAGTGAACATTGTCAGTAGCCATCCGTTCGGGGACCGGGGATGCGGCAGTCCGGTCGAGCCTCTTTCGTGCCCCAGCAACGCCAGTGGAGTGAAAGGTCCTTTTCCAGGCGTGTAGCGAGCCCTCCTGCCGGCTGGCGGGAATGCTCCGGATTACTGGATGCGGTTAACGGCGCTGGTTCAGCGCAGCGGATTCAGCGGAAAGCGGTCGGTCGCGACTAGGCCTTCTGGCGCAGACGGACGACGGCCAGGTACGCAGGCCGCGACAGCAGGACACCCGCAAGGGCTTGATGGGGAAGAGCGCAGGCTTGGCGGAATTGAACTATGCACATGAGCGTTTACCGATCTTGAAGTTGTTATAGCGGGCTCTGGTTGCCCGGCGAACACGCCTGCAACCTGACAGCCATCTTGGCCAGCGCTCAAAAAAGCGTCAATCGACCAGCCGGGCTTCTGGTCGATAATCGAACACAACTAACCATCCGGTACATTTTGCGTTTCCGAAGAAGCCCCAGCCACGGCTCGCGCCTCTGGCGCCGGAAAGAACCGCGACCGAAGCGCCGCCCAGCCCGCCGGACCGGCACGCCAGGCAACGGCCAATCATGGAGTTTTCCCGGAAAATGGCTGCCGATCGCACGCATCTATCCGTGTGAATGCGGATTTGCCGACGGCGCTACGGACCGCCGCCGGCAACGCGACTCAGGCCGCGGACGGCTTGACGATGCGCAGGTAGGGCTTGGGTGCCTGCCAGCCCTGCGGGAACAGTTGCCTGGCCTCGTCGTCGGACACCGAGCCGGCGATGATCACATCCTCGCCCGGCTTCCAGTTCACCGGGGTCGCCACCTTGCTCGCCTGGGTGAGTTGCATCGAATCGAGCACCCGCAGGATCTCGTCGAAATTGCGCCCGGTGGTCATCGGGTAGCTCAGCATCAGCTTGATCCGCTTGTCGGGGCCGATCATGAACACCGAGCGCACCGTCGCGTTGGTGGCGGGCGTGCGGCCTTCCGAGGTACCGGGCTCGTCCGCGGGCAGCATGTCGTAGAGCTTGGCCACCGCCAGGTCGGGGTCGCCGATCAGCGGGTAGCGGGGGAGACAGCCCTGGGTTTCCTCGATATCCCTGAGCCAGGCCTGGTGGCTCTCGACGGGATCGACGCTCAGGCCGATGAGCTTGCAATGGCGCCGGCTGAACTCCGGCTCGATCTTCGCCATGTAGCCCAGCTCGGTGGTGCAGACCGGGGTGAAGTCCTTGGGATGGGAAAACAGGATCGCCCAACTGTCGCCGATCCAGTCATGGAAGCGGATCCGGCCCTGAGTGGTCTCGGCGCTGAAGTCGGGGGCGATATCGTTGATGCGTAATGACATGAGCGAAGCTCCTGCATGGGTCATTCGAGCGGCGAACTCCAGCAGCGATACCGCACCCCAAGCCAGGATATCCCGGCCCTATGGACGGCGCTCAGGGCGGGCGGCAGGCGCCCCGCGGCAAGGCCGGCTGCGAACACGCCGGGCATGGCCTGCGGCGATCGCAGGCACTGCTTAGGTATAAACCCGCAGGCGTCTTATTCAAGCGCAGCGCCCGGACGCGGACCGCGCAGCGGGGCCTCTTTCGGCCAGCTCCCGTCGACGGGACAGGGAGCGCCGGCACAGGCAGCCGAGCCCCTCTGAAACAGTGGTTTCCCATGAAGCCGGGCCGCGCCATGGCCCGCCCGGGCGGACTGGGGATGAGCGTGCGGCGGTCCGGGAGCGTCAGTCCGGCCAGTATGCCGGCCTGCACACCCGCACCGGACGCATGGAGTGCAAGCTGCTGCAATGCAGAGCCTGCTGTGAAAGCGGGAAGGAAGAAGGGCCGACGAGCGGTGGAACGCGGGGGCGTTACCGCCCCCGCGCCGCTTCAGGCGACCTGCTCGGGCTGCGTGGTCGTGGTGCCGATCAGCTCGAGCTCGGTGGCCGCGGCGAAGATGAAATCGTCCGCGGCGAGCTGGCCGGCGTGGTTGCCCTCCAGGGCGATCTCGAAGCGGTTGCCCTCGGCGTCGGCCTCGCGGTCCTTGAGGTAGGTCTTGGTTCCCTCGTCGTTCAGCACCACCGCGAGGGTGCCGTTGTAACCGTCGCCCAGGCCGCTGTAGCCGAGCGCCGAGAGGTCGATGAGATCGTCGCCGTGGCTGAAGTCGGTGATGCTGTCGATCTCGCTCACCCCGCTGTCGTAGTTGCGGAAGCTGTCCAGTCGGCTGCCGAAGCGGAACAGGTCATCGCCGCTGCCGCCGGTCAGGGTGTCGCGACCCGCGCCGCCGTCGAGGATGTCGTTGCCGCCGGCGCCGTCCAGGCTGTCCTGCCCGGCCCCGCCGAGCAGCTCCTCGGCCGCGCTGCTGCCGGTGAGCGTGTCGTTGCCGTCGCTGCCCTCCAGCACGACGCGCCCGTCGAGGATCAGGTTGGCCGCGCTCAGCCCGCCGAGGTTGCCGTCCAGGGTGATCTCGAAACGCTCGCCCGCGGCATTCGCCTCGAAGCTCTTCAGGTAGGTGCGGGTGCCGGCGCCGTTCACCTGCACGGCCAGGGTGCCGTCGTAGCCGTCGCCGAGGCCGCTGAAGCCGAGACCGGACAGGTCGATGCGATCCTCGGCCAGGTCGAAGTCGGTGATCAGGTCGGCGTAGCTGCCGCTCGCCGTGCGGTAGCTGTCGGTCAGCTCGCTGAAGCGGAACACGTCCGCCCCGCCGCCGCCGCTCAGGGTGTCGCGCCCGCCGCCACCGTGCAGGGTTTCGTCGGCATCCGTGCCCGCCAGCGCGTCGTTGCCGGCCGTGCCTTCGAGGGTCAGCGGTCCGCTGGGTGCGGCGAAGACGAAATGCTCGTTGCCGAGCAGGCCCTGGTAGTTGCCGTCGAGGGAGAACTCGAAGCGGTAGCCGTCGGCACCGTTCTCGTAGCTCTTCAGGTAGGTGCGGTCGCCGGCGTCGTTGAGTACCACGGCGAGGGTGCCGCCGTAGCCGTCGCCCAGGCCGCTGAAGCCCAGCGCGGAAACGTCGATCCTATCCTCGCCCAGGGTGAAGTCGGTGATGCGGTCGCCCTGGTTGTCGAGGGTGTCGTAGTTGCGCTGGCTGTCGGTCAGCGCATCGAAACGGAACACGTCCGCCCCGGCGCCGCCGGTGAGGCTGTCGCGCCCGGCGCCGCCGACCACGAGGTCGTTGCCGCCGGCGCCGTCGAGGCTGTCATTGCCGGCGTGACCGAGCAGCGTCTCGGCGGACGAGGTGCCGAGCAGCGCATCGTCGCCCGCGCCGCCCTCAATGGCGGCACGCTCGAAGAGCAGGTTGCCGGCATTCAGCAGGCCTGTGAAATTGCCCTCCAGGGCGATCTCGAAGCGCCGGCCCTCGGCATCCGCCTCGAGGCTCTTCAGGTAGGTGCGGCTGCCGTCGGCGCTGGTCTGCAGCAGCAGGGTGCCGTTGTAGCCGTCGCCCAGGCCGGAAAAGCCCAGCTCGGAGAGGTCGATGCGGTCCTGGCTGGCATCGAAGTCGACGATCAGGTCGTTGAAGCTGGCGCTGTCGGTGCGGTGGCTGTCCGCGCGGGCGGAGAAGCGGAACACGTCGGCGCCCTCGCCGCCGGTCAGGTTGTCGCGCCCGGCGCCACCGTCGAGGATGTCGTTGCCGGCCCCGCTGTTCAGGCGGTCGTTGCCGGCATGGCCGAGGAGCGTCTCGTGGGCGTCGCCGCCGGTCAGCGTGTCGTTGCCATCGGTTCCCTCGAGGGTCGCCTGCTGGCCGGTGCCGGCCTGGTCGGAAACCGTCGAGTTGGCGCCCTGCAGCAGCACGGCGCCGCGCTGGGTGCCGTCGATGCTGTTGGCGTAGAGCCTGCTGTAGTCGGTGCCGTCGTTGCGCTCCTGGATGCCGTAGGTGGAATTGGCCGAGCCGGTGATGACGTTGCCTTCGATCCAGGTGTTGACCGTCGTGTAGAAGTTGCCGGAAACCCCGGCGGTATCGTCGTAGGACTGCAAGGTGATTTCCGGATAGGCACCGTTCTGCGCGTTGTCGTGGATCTGGTTGTCGAGGATCTGCACGTCCTGGGCGCCGTAGACGCGCACCCCGGAGGAGCCGTTGCCGTAGATGTCGGCGTTCTGCAGGGTGACGTCGTCGGCCAGCTTGATCAGCACGCCCTCGAGGCCGTTGTCGTAGTAGGAGCCGCCGTCGATCAGGATGTTGTAGGGGTGGGCAAGATCGTAGGAGCCGCGCTGCACCACCACGCCGGCGCCGCCGTTGCCGTAGGCGACGTTGCCGGTCATGGTGAAGTCGTGGGTGCTGGTGACGATGTTGAAGCCGTGGCGGTCGTTGTTGTAGGCGACGTTGTTCTCGAACACGCTGTCGATCAGGTAGTCGGCGACGAAGCCGTCGAGGCCGTTGTCGTGGGCGACGCTGTCGCGGATCGTCAGGTTGATGGTCTGCTCGTGGGGGTCGAAGCCGTAGCCGGACATCTCGCGGATTTCCACCCGCTCCAGGGTGACGTCGCGGTCGGCGCCGTCTACGCCGGGAATGTAGCCGTTGAACCAGCCGTCGACCTTGGCGGTGACGTTGTCGCGATTGCCGTCGAGGGTCAGGTCGCTCATGCCGAAGTTGCTGGTTTCCTCGCCGTAGGCCGAGCGGACCATGCCGGTGACCTTCTGGTCCCAGCCGTCGACCAGCTTGATGACGGTTTCGCCCATGCCGGCGCCGACCATGTAGACGTTGCTCTTGATCATCAGGCAGCCGTCCGAGGGCTCCTCGCCGCCGCTGACCCGATACTCGCCGGCCGGCAGGTAGACGGTGCCGCCGCCCGCCGCGTGGGCGGCGTCGATCGCCGCCTGGATGGCGGCCGTATCGTCGGTGACGCCATCGCCCAGTGCCCCATAATCTTTGACGTTGAAATCCATCGGTTCGCTTCCCGTTCCAGTGAAATGCAGCCGAGCGCTGCTTGAAGATGGAGAGGAAGAGTCGACTGCGCGAACAAGTCTTTCCTGTCTCCGGCTTGGACGCGACTGCACGGCCCGGCTCGCCGGCGCCGGGGAGGCGCGCAAGCGAGACGGCCGACTGCGTAGCTGGGGAATGAGACTGGCGCATGGGCCGTTAGTTCGCCCGTCCCAGAGCGCGTGCGAGGGCGTCCGGGGCGGGCGGGCGGGTGCCGCGTCAGGCCGCCAGGTCGGTCTGGCTGCCGCTGATGCCGAGCAGTTCCAGGTCGGCCGCATCGAAGGCTATATCGGCCTCGGAGAGGCTGTCGGCGAGGTTGCCTTCGAGGGCGATCTCGAAGTGGTTGCCCTGGGCGTCGGCCTCGCGATCCTTGAGGTAGGTCCTGGTGCCCTCCGCGTTCAACAGCACGATGAGGGTGCCGTTGTAGCCGTTGCCCAGACCACTGTAGCCGAGGGCGGAGAGGTCGATGAGATCGGTCCCGACGGTGAAGTCGACGATGTCGTCGACCCGGTTGGTCCCGCTGTCGTAGTTGCGGAAGCTGTCCTGACGGTCGGCGAAGCGGAAGATGTCCGCACCGCTGCCGCCGGTCAGGTTGTCGCGGCCGGCGCCGCCGTCGAGCAGGTCGTCGCCCGCACCGCCGTCGAGCAGGTCGCGCCCCTCCCCGCCGAGCAGCTCCTCGGCGTCACTGCCGCCGGAAAGCTGGTCGCTGCCGCTGCTGCCGTTCAGGGTCTGGCGCCCGTCGAGGATCAGCTGCTTCTCGCTCAGGCTGGAGAAGTCGCCCTCCAGGGCGATCTCGAAGCGCCGGCCGTCGGCATCCGCGTCGAAGCTCTTCAGGAAGGTGCGGTTGGTCTCGCTGTCGATCCACAGCAGCAGGGTGCCGTTGTGACCGTCGCCCAGCCCGGTGAAGCCCAATCCGGAAAGATCGATCCTGTCCTCGGCCAGGTCGAAGTCGGTGATCAGGTCGCTGAAGTTGTCGCTTTCGGTGCGGTAGCTGTCGGTCAGCGCGCTGAAGCGGAAGGTGTCGGCACCCTCGCCGCCGGCGAGCTGGTCGCGCCCGTGGCCGCCGGCCAGGTTGTCGGCACCGGCGCCGCCGTTCAGCACATCGTTGCCCACGCCGCCCGCCAGGCTGTCGTCGCCGCCGGCGCCGTCGAGGCTTTCCGCCGCCACGCTGCCGAGCAGGGTGTCGTCGTCCTTGCCGCCGGCGATGGCGCTGCGCTCGAAGATCAGGTTGCCGCTGTCGAGCAGGCCGCTGAAGTTGCCTTCCAGGGCCAGCGTGAAGCGCCGGCCGTCGGCGTCCGCCTCGTAGCTCCTCAGGTAGGTGCGGCTGCCGTCGCTGTTGGTCAGCAGCGCCAGGGTGCCGTTGTAGCCGTCGCCCAGGCCGGTGAAGCCGAGTCCGGCCAGATCGATGCTGTCCTGCTTGGAATCGAAGTCGACGATCAGGTCGCTGAGGTTGCTGCTGGCGGTGTAGTAACTGTCGCGGACCGCGGTGTAGCGGAACAGGTCGGCGCCCTCGCCGCCGGTCAGCCGGTCGCGACCGAAACCGCCGTCGAGGATGTCGTCGCCGGCCGCGCCATCCAGGGCGTCGTCGCCGCTGGCGCCGATCAGCAGGTCGTCGGCCGAGGTGCCGGTCAGGCGGTCGTCGCCGCCACCGCCCTCGAGCAGCTGAGCATCGCCGGCGAAGCCCTGGCTGCTGGCGACATACGTCGAGTGGCTGCCGCTGAGCAGCACGGTGCCGCGCTGGGTGCCGCTGATGCTGTTGCCGCTGACGGTGCTGTAGTCGGTGCCGTCGGCGCGCTCCAGTACGCCGTAGGTGGAGTTGGCCGAGCCGACGATGGTGTTGCCCTGCACCGTGGCGTTCAGCGTCTCGTAGTAGTTGCCGGACGCCCCGGCGGTATCGTCGTAGGCATCCAGGAGGATTTCCGCGTTGATGCCGTTCTGCGCGTTGTCGTGGATGTAGTTGTCGAGGATCTGCACGTTCTCGGCGCCCTGCACCCGCACCCCGGCCGCGCCGTTGTTGTAGATCTCGGCGCCCTGCAGGGTGACGTCGGTGCTCATCTTGATCAGCACGCCCTCCCCGCCGTTGTCGTGGAAGGAGCCGCCCTCGACCTGGATGTTGTAGGGCAGCGCCCGGTCTTCCGAGTTGCGCTGGATGACCAGGCCGTTGGCGCCGTTGCCGTAGGCCACGTTGTTGCGGAACACGATGTCGTGGCTGCTGGTGGTGATGTTGAAGCCGTGGCGGCCGTTGTTGTAGGAGACGTTGTTCTCGAAGGTGCTGTCGATCTGGAAGTCGCCGACGAAGCCGTCCTTGCCGTTGTCGTGGGCGACGCTGTCGCGGATCGTCAGATTGATGGTCTGCTCGTGGGGGTCGAAGGCGTAGCGCGACACCTCGCGGATCTCCACCCGCTCGGCCGTGACGTTGTAGTCGGCGCCATCCTTCTCGGGAATGTAGCCGGTGTAGAAGCCATCGACCTCGCCTTCGGTGTTGTCCTGATTGCCGTCGATGGTCAGGTCGCTGATGCCGTAGTCGTGGGTTTTTTCGCCGTTGGCCGAGCGGATGATGCCGGTGAGCTTCTGGTCCCAGCCATCGACCAGCTTGATCACCGTCTCGCCCATCCCGGCGCCGACCATATAGACGTTGCTCTTGATCATCAGTGCGCCGTCGGAAGCCTCGTCGCCGCCACTGACCCGGTATTCGCCGGCCGGCAGGTAGACCGTCCCGCCCCCTGCTTCGTAGGCGGCGTCTATCGCCGCCTGGATGGCATCCGTGTCATCCGTTCTTCCATCTCCTTTTGCACCAAAATCCTTGACGTTGAACTCCATCTGTTTCTCTTCCGTATGCAAATTGCGCAGCCGAGCGCTTTTGAGGGAAGTGAGACGGGGAGATGCCGACTGCCCGAACAAGCATTCCCTGCCTCTGGCATCGTCGCGACTACTCGACCCCTGCGCCTGAAGCGCGCCCGAGCGCTCCCTGAATGGGCATGGGAAATGCTCGACGGAAAGGTCGACGCGGTGCCGTTCGCCTAGACTGACGAACTGCTTTTTAGTTCTTTATGGAATTATGAATTTATTTTTAATAATTGATATGGATCACAAAAACGCGCGCCAAAACCTGCCCAATCGTTCGACAGGCCTTGTCCCATCAGCGTTTTGGTACGTTCGTACCGATAAAAACCATCCGCTCCTCCTTGCTAAGGGGCATGTACCACTCATCGTTTCCTCGCGAACTAATGATTTGCACGCCAGTCCCACCCCCGGCACCGCGTCGGCCTGATCCCCCGGAGCGTTTTCCCCATGCCCTTCGAAAGCACCCGGAGGCGCTTCGGGCGCAGAGGTCGAACAGTCGCGACGATGCCGGGGGCGGGAAAGGCCAGCCGGCGTTTCCCGCCTCGACTCCTTCAAACCGCGCTCGGCTGCGCATTCAGCATACGGAAGCGAGTAGATGGATTTCGATGTCAAGGATTTTGGAGCAAAGGGTGATGGCAAGACCGACGATACGGAGGCCATCCAGGCGGCGATCGACGCCGCCTACGCAGCAGGGGGCGGCACCGTTCACCTGTCGGCCGGCGAATACCGGGTCAGCGGCGGCGACGAGGCTTCCGACGGCGCGCTGATGATCAAGAGCAACGTGCATATAGACGGCGCCGGCATGGGCGAGACGGTGATCAAGCTGGTCGATGGCTGGGACCAGAAGCTCACCGGCATCATCCGCTCGAAGAATGGCGAGAAGACCCACGACTACGGCATCAGCGACCTGACCATCGACGGCAACCAGGACAACACCGAAGGCGAGGTCGACGGCTTCTATACCGGCTACATTCCCCGCGAGGACGGCGCCGACTACAACGTCACGGCCGAGCGGGTGGAGATCCGCGAGGTGTCGCGCTATGGCTTCGACCCCCACGAGCAGACCGTCAACCTGACGATCCGCGACAGCGTCGCCCACCACAACGGCAAGGACGGCTTCGTCGGCGACTTCCAGATCGACAGCACCTTCGAGAACAACGTCTCCCACGACAACGGCCGCCACGGCTTCAACATCGTCACCAGCAGCCACGACATCCTCCTGCGCGACAACGTCGCCTACGGCAACGGCGCCAACGGCCTGGTGGTCCAGCGCGGCTCGGAGGACATCGATCATCCCTACAACATCCAGATCGAGGGCGGCTCCTTCCACGACAACGGGATGGAAGGCGTACTGATCAAGATGACCAGCAACGCCAGCCTGCAGGGCGCCGAGATCTACGGCAACGACGCGGCCGGGGTGCGCGTGCGCGGCGTCGACGGCATGCAACTCCTCGACAACGACATTCACGACAATGCGCAGGGCGGCGGCAAGGCGGAAATCGTCCTGGAGGACTACGACGACCGCGACGGGGTGTCCGGCAACTACTACGAGACGCTGAACGCCACGGTGCAGGGCAACAGCGTCGCCGGCGCGGCGCAGCTGCTCAGCAGCGAGGGGCGCGACCTGCTCGACGGCGCGGCAGGCAACGACCTGCTCGACGGCGGCGCCGGCCGCGACACCCTGAGCGGCGGCGGCGGTGCCGACACCTTCCGCTTCGCCGACCGCCAGGACAGCTTCCGCAACTACGAGGGCGACACCAGCCGGGTCGACGATATCGTCGACTTCACCGTCGGGAGCGATCTCATCGATCTCTCCGGGCTCGGCTACAGCGGCCTGGGCGACGGCTACAACGGCACCCTCGCCCTGCTGCTGGACGAGAACGGCACCAAGACCTACCTCAAGGACCGCGAGGCCGACGCCGGGGGCAACCACTTCGAGATCGCCCTCGACGGCAACCTCGTCGACAGCCTTTCCGCGACCGACATCGCCTTCGACGCCACCCAGCTCGAACTGCTCGGCACCACCGACCTGCAGACCGACCAGGTCGCCTGACCGCCCTTCACAGAGGCCATCGACCGGTTGCCCTCCGGCAGCCGGCCCGATGCGCCCGCCCCCTCGCGGAACAGCTTCAGCTCGGCCTCGTTGGTGGCGCGGAAATCGGCGGGCTCGCGGTACACGCAGTACCACACCAGCGCCCAAAAGATGCCGAGGCCGCCGGTGATGAAGAACACCATCTGCCAGCCAAAGCTCTGCTGCAGGTAGATCAGCACCGGGGTGAGGAAGGCCAGGCCGACGAACTGCCGATCCAGCCGAGCAACAGGGTGGCCAGTGCATAGAGCACCCGCGGCGGTACCGGTGACTCCGGAAGCCCTCACGAAAAGGCCCCTGCCCGGGGGTACCGGGCAGGGGCCTCGCCAAGGCTTGCGGTGGAGGTCAGTGACCGTGGCCGACGCTCTCCTCGATAGCGTGGGTCGGGGCCTTTCTGGCCGCCACGGCGAACCACAGCACATACACGTAACAGAGCAGCGGCGCGATGAAGGCGAGCGACTTGGAGCCCGTCACCTCTTCGATCTTGGCAAAGACCAGCGGCAGAATGGCGCCGCCGACGATGGCCAGACACAGAAGGCCGGAAGTCGCGGACGTCGGCGCGGTCGAACGTTGCAGGGTCAGGGTGAAGATGGTCGGGAACATGATCGAGTTGAAAAGCCCGATCAGGAGTGCCGCGAATGCCGGGATCAGGCCCGTCGTATTGGGCACCGAGGTCAGAACGACATCGATCATGCCGGAGGGAGCCGATGGCAGCATATCCTTGGTCAAAACCACGACCAGACAGAGCCCGATGGCGCCTACGGCCACGGTGGCGAGCATGGCGTAGTCCTTGACGACCTTGAGCAGGACTGAACCGGCAAAGCGGCCGATCATGGCGAACAGCATGTAGAAGGTGGTCAGGTGTCCGGCCGATTGGGCCTCGATGTTGAGAATGTTGGCCTGTTCAAGGTAGAGCAGCAGGTTGAGCGAGATGGCCACTTCGGCGCCCACGTAGAGGAAGATGCCGACGGAGCCGAGATTCGCCCATTTGGAGGTCAGGGCAGTGAACGGCGAAACCAGTTGGCCTGTCCTGGGAGCTGCCGCCGTAATCCTGTCGCGCACCAGCCAGATGGCGAGGATGAAAAGTGTCAGTGCCAGGCCAATCGCCAGATAGACATTGGTGACGAAGCCGAGCGCTTCTTCGCGCATCAGATCGGTGATCACTACATCCCTCTTGAAGATGTCGCCGTTGAGCAGAAAGGAAGCCCCGAAAAACAGGCCGCAAGCTGCGCCCAGCGAGTTGAAGGATTGCGACAGATTCAGGCGGAAGGCCGAGTTTTCGGGGCTGCCCATCGATGCGATCAGTGGGTTGGCCGCCACCTGAAGCAGGGTTACACCAGACGCCATGATGAAAAGAGCGGCCAGAAAAACCAGATAGACATGAACCTTGGCCGCGACGATGGCGATAAGGCAGCCGGCAACGATGCCGCCCAGACCGACCATGATCGACTTGGCGTAACCGAATCTCGACAGAAAGGCCGCCGACGGAAGCGAGACGACGAAATAAGCGAGAAAGAAGGCAAATCCCGTCAGCATCGACTCGACCGGCGTCAGGGTGAAGACCGTCTTCATGGTTTTCAGCAGCGGGTCGAGCAGGTTGGTGACCAGCGCCCAGATGAAAAACAGCGCGGTCACGTAAGTTACGGCGAGGGCGAGACCCGAGCCGCCGGTTCTGACGGCGTCCGCCTGGGCGCTGAAGCTGTTATCGGACATATAAAGCCTACCTGTAGGATTGTTCTTGTAAGTGACTTTCAGGCGTTTGAACCCAAGCGTTTGAATCGCCCCGGTTTCATGGGCACCTCCACGCCTCCTGACGAGGCCCATGGAGGCGCCATGAACGGCGTTACCCTGAAGAATGCGGGAACAAAGCGCTCAAGCGGATGACCGAGCGCGGCCTGCCCGTTCTGGCCGGTGCGCCGCGACCGGACTTACCATTCGGCAACGCTGCCGTCGGCATGCCGCCAGACCGGGTTGCGCCAGCGGTGGCCGACCTCGGCGCGCTCGAGCACGTAGTCCTCGTTGACCTCGATGCCGAGCCCCGGTCTCTGGGGGATGTCGACGAAACCGTCGCGGTAAGCGAAGACTTCCGGCTTGGCCAGGTAGTCGAGGATGTCGTTGCTCTCGTTGTAGTGGATGCCCAGGCTCTGCTCCTGGATGAAGGCGTTGTAGCAGACCGCATCCAGTTGCAGGTTGGCGGCCAGGGCGATCGGACCCAGCGGGCAATGCAGCGCCAGGGCGACGTCGTAGGCCTCGGCCATGGCGGCGATCTTGCGCGTCTCGGTGATGCCGCCGGAATGCGAGGGGTCGGGCTGGATGATGTCGACGAAGCCGTCGGCCAGCACCCGCTTGAAGTCCCAGCGCGAGAACAGCCGCTCGCCGAGGGCGATCGGCGTCGAGGTGTGCTCGCGGATGTCGCGCAGCGCCTCGTAGTTCTCGCTGAGCACCGGCTCCTCGATGAACATCAGCCGGTACGGCTCCAGCTCCCTGGCCAGGATCTTGGCCATCGGCTTGTGCACCCGGCCGTGGAAGTCCACGCCGATGCCGATGTCCGGACCCACCGCCTCGCGTACCGCCGCCACGTTGGCCACCGCCGCGTCGATCTTGGCGTAGGAGTCGACGAACTGCAGCTCCTCGGTGCCGTTCATCTTCACGGCGGTGAAGCCGCGGCCGACCACCTCGCGGGCGGCGCGGGCGACGTCGGCCGGACGGTCGCCGCCGATCCACGAATACACCTTGATGCGCTCGCGGCACTGGCCGCCGAGCAGCGCGTGCACCGGCACGCCGAGCGCCTTGCCCTTGATGTCCCAGAGGGCCTGGTCGATGCCGGCCAGGGCGCTCATGTGGATCGGGCCGCCGCGGTAGAAGCCGGCGCGGTAGAGCACGTTCCAGTGGTCCTCGATCAGCCGCGGGTCCTTGCCGACCAGGTAGTCGGCCAGTTCCGCGACGGCTGCCGCCACGCTGTGCGCGCGCCCTTCGACGATCGGCTCGCCCCAGCCGACGATGCCCTCGTCGGTCTCGATCTTCAGGAACAGCCAGCGCGGCGGCACGATATGGGTGGTCAGTCGGGTGATCTTCATGACTTGCCTCTTGTTGTGCGGGCAGGCCAGGCCTGCCGGGGGATCGGGAAATTCCGGGTATGGGGTATCGCTTCAGGCCTGCGTCTGCCGCCAGGCGGCGACGAAGGCCGCGGCCCGCTGCCCGACCTCGGCGGCGCCCAGGCCCGGCTGGTACAGCGCCGAGCCCAGGCCGAAACCGCTGGCGCCAGCGTCGAGGTAGGGCTGCAGGCTGTCCGGGGCGATGCCGCCGACCGGCAGCAGGGCGATGTCGCGGGCGAACACCGCGCGCCAGGCCTTGACCACCGCCGGGCCGAACTGCTCGGCGGGGAACAGCTTGAGCGCGTCGGCACCGGCCTCCCGCGCGGCGAAGCCCTCGGTCGGGGTGGCCACGCCGGGGGCGCAGAACAGCCCGGCGGCCTTGGCCGCGCGGATCAGCCGCGCGTCGCTGTGCGGCATCACGATCAGCCGGCCGCCGGCAGCGGCGACCGCCTCGATCTGGGCCACCTCGAGCACGGTGCCGGCGCCGACCAGGCAGCGCTCGCCCAGCGCGGCGGCCAGCCGGCGGATGCTCTCCAGCGGTTGCGGCGAGTTCAGCGGAACTTCGATGAGGCGGAAGCCGGCGTCGTACAGGGCCTGCCCGACCGGCAGGATCTCCTCGGGGGTGATGCCGCGGAGGATGGCCACCAGCGGCAGCTGGCGCATGCAGGCGTCAAACATAGTCGGTACTCCAGGTGGGGATGGCGGGGGTGGCGAGCAGGCCGGCGGCCTCGGCGATCCGCCAGAGTCCGGCGCTGCCGGACTCCTCGAGGAGGCGCACGTCCTCCACGCCGAACTGCCGCAGGGCCTCGCGGTAGCGCCGGCACAGCGCCCCGTCGCCGATCAGTACCAGCGGCGGGCAGGCGCCGTCGAGGCTGGCTAGGGCGCAGCGCAGCTCCTCGCCGATCAGCAGGCCGGAGAGGTAGTCGAGGCTCTCTTCGGCGGCCAGGCGTCCGGTCAGCACCAGGCTGCGGGCGCTGAACAGGCGGCCGGCGACGGCACCCTCGCGGGCCAGCTCGAGACCGCGGGCGAAGGCGTCCGGCGCCGGCCGGCTGCCCTGCGCCCGGGCCGGCCGGCCGAGGATCGAGTGGTCGCGCAGCACGGCGAACAGCTCACCGGTCATATACGTGGAGAAATGGCGGATAGCGCTGTCTTCGACGGCCGCCCATTTCGAGTGGGTGCCCGGCAGCACCAGCAGGGCCTTGGCGGACAGTTCCGGGGCCAGCTGCAGGGCGCCGAACACCTGGGTTTCCTCGCCGCGCAGGACGTTCGGCAGCGCGCCGGCGTCCAGCACCCCGGGCACCAGGTGCAGGTAGCCGCCGTCGCCGCTGTCGATCCGCCGCAGGCCGCCGACCAGCCGCGCGGCATCGGCCGGGCACTCCACGTAGGGCACCTCCTGCCAGCCCTGGGCGCTGCCGATCATGCCGGCGGCCAGCGCCGGCAGGCCGGGCCAGCGGGCGCGCCAGTCGCCGGTCAGGGCGGCGAAGGCGCGGGCGAAGTCGCCGTCGGGCACATGCTGGATGCCCCAGGGCTCGGCGCGGCGGTCCAGCACGCGGCCGCCCTCGCCCAGCAGGTAGGCGCGCAGCGAGGAGGTGCCCCAGTCGAGGCCGATCAGACGCGGAATTTCGGAGTCGCTCATGGTTGGTTCCAACCCAGTTCGTGGGAGATGGCCCGGGCGCAGGCGATCGCCTCGGGTCGCAGGTCGCGCAGGCGCGCCTCCGGCATGAAGGGAATGGCGCCGGTCACGCTGAGCGCGGCGACGATGGCGCCGCCGGCATCGCGGATCGGCGCCGCCACGCAGCGCACGCCCAGTTCGTTTTCCTCGAGGTCGAAGCTGCTGCCGGCGGCGGCGTACTCGCGCATCTGCACGCGGTACTCGTCCCAGGGCGTGAACTGCTCGCGCAGCCCCGGCTGGCCGGCGCGGCGCGCCAGGCCTTCCTCGTACAGCGCGTGCCACGCGGCCTCGTCCAGGTCGAGCATCAGCGCCTTGCCGACCCCGGTGAGGGCCAGCGGCATGCGCAGGCCGACCCGCGAGCGCATTTCCAGGCCTCGGGTACCGGGCAACTTCTCGATGTAGAGCACGTCGCCGCCCTCGCGCACGCCGAGGTGGATGGTGTCCTGAGTCAGCTGCGACAGACGCTCCAGATGAGGCTGGGCGAGCTTGACCAGGGGCAGCTGCTCGCGGGCCTTGAAGCCCAGTTCGATCAGCCGCGCGCCGAGCAGGTAGCCGTTCGGGGTGCTGCGCAGATAGCCGGCCTGCACCAGCGCCGCGGCCAGACGGTGCGTGGTGCTGCGGGTGCAGCCGATCCGCGCGCCGATCGCCGGCAGACTGGTGTCGCCCTGGGCCACCGCGTCGATCACGGCCAGGCCGCGGAACAGCGCCTGGGCGCCCGGGGGAATGCTGTTGTCGTGTTCGGGCATGGAAAGCCTCCTGATGGGGAAAACACTAAACCGGATTTTTGATCATTTCAATATGTGAGAATATATCCCATATTTTGGGAAAACTGAAAGAAACGCTAATGGATAGTCGAGCCGCCGGGCCAAACTGAATGCCTTATCCCATAATATGGGATTTTATCTCATATATTGAAACATGATGATGCCTGGTTTAAGGTTTTATCCACCCGAGGCTTTCATGCCAGGACATGACAACGCTCCCTCAGGCGCCCAGGCGCTGTTCCGCAGACTGGCCGCGATCAACAAGGGAAAGTGGTTGGCATCCACTTGAGCTTTTACAAAACAACTATTTCCCCAGAGGAATGAGAGCCATGCTGCGTAGAACAAAAATCGTCGCCACCCTCGGCCCAGCCACCGAAACCCCCGAAGTCCTCGAAGGCCTGATCAAGGCCGGCGTCGACGTGGTGCGCCTGAACTTCTCCCACGGCAAGGCCGAGGAACACATGGCCCGCGCCGCGCTGGTCCGCGAGATGGCCGCCAAACACGGGCGCTTCGTCGCCATCCTCGCCGACCTGCAGGGGCCGAAGATCCGCATCTCGC
>NZ_SMMU01000003.1 GCF_004339665.1 Azotobacter chroococcum | reverse complement strand
CGGAAGCTGAAGCGACGTATTATCGACAACTCGACGAGTCAGCCCTGGCGGCATGACTCACACCAAAGAGCCTCCGAGATTCCCGGGGCGGTTCATGTCAGCAACTTTGGCTCCATGCGGTTGACGGTGTTTATCAGCAGTTCACTTACGTTGGCCGTACCACCCAGCCTAGCGCCTCGCCCGCGTGTTG
This sequence comes from Azotobacter chroococcum, assembly GCF_004339665.1. Lineage (GTDB taxonomy): Bacteria > Pseudomonadota > Gammaproteobacteria > Pseudomonadales > Pseudomonadaceae > Azotobacter > Azotobacter chroococcum. The sequence continues at coordinate 276,234 of NZ_SMMU01000003.1, read as the reverse complement.
CTCGCAGGGTCTGCATGGCGCCTCGCGGCGACCACACACCACAAACCTCGTGGGACTACATTGTCAGGACGCTTCGCACCCCGCCGTTACCGGCGACGCACTGTCCCTAGGCTACTTTCTGGCTGAACAGAAGGTCTCGTGTCCCGGCCACCTTGCGGTTTTCGGGTGAGACAATGACAGCTATGGCTTGCGCCCTACGGATAGGAGCAGCCAGCTTTTTGGACACGATCTCCCATACCTCCCCTGTACTCAAAATACGAAATACAGGCTCAGTACGAATATCGTTTTATGGTCCCCACGGTGGAAGACCGGATATTTAGGCAACGAATTGCCGAATCCTTAGCGCCTTGACGGCACCCTGAATCCGGGCTTTTGTCGCCCGGATCTCAGATTTTTAGAGCTGTTTTGCGGGAAAAGCGGCCACCAACCATGTGGTGACCGCCTAGGATGTAGCCCGCTAGGTACTCCTACCTATAGCGACTCTCGTCGCACTACATCATGCCGCCCATGCCGCCCATGCCGCCCATATCCGGCATGGCCGGAGCCGGCTTGTCTTCGACGATGTCGGCGACCATGGCTTCGGTGGTGATCATCAGACTGCCGATGGAGGAAGCGGCCTGCAGCGCGGAACGGGTGACCTTGGCCGGATCAAGGATGCCCATCTCGATCATGTCGCCATAGGTATCGGTCGCGGCGTTGAAGCCGAAGTTGCCGGAACCTTGCTTGACCTTGTCGACCACCACGCTCGGCTCACCGCCGGCGTTGGCGACGATCTGACGCAGCGGCGCTTCGACAGCGCGACGCAGCAGGGCGATACCGACGTTCTGATCTTCGTTGTCGCCCTTCAGGCCTTCGATGGCCTGCAGTGCACGCACCAGAGCCACGCCGCCGCCGGGGACCACGCCCTCTTCCACCGCCGCACGGGTCGCGTGCAGGGCGTCTTCGACGCGGGCCTTCTTCTCCTTCATCTCGACTTCGGTGGCGGCGCCGACCTTGATCACGGCAACACCACCGGCCAGCTTGGCCAGACGCTCCTGCAGCTTCTCGCGATCGTAGTCGGAGGAGGTTTCCTCGATCTGCTTGCGGATCTGCGCAACGCGGGCCTCGATGTCGGCCTGGGCACCGGCGCCGTCGATGATGGTGGTGTTTTCCTTGTTCAGCACGACGCGCTTGGCGTTACCCAAGTGCTCCAGGGTGGCGCCTTCCAGGCTCAGACCGACTTCCTCGGAAATCACGGTGGCGCCGGTCAGGATGGCGATGTCCTGCAGCATGGCCTTGCGGCGATCGCCGAAGCCCGGAGCCTTCACGGCGGCGACTTTGACGATGCCGCGCATGTTGTTGACCACCAGGGTGGCCAGGGCTTCACCCTCGACATCTTCGGCGACGATCAACAGCGGACGGCCGGACTTGGCCACGGCTTCCAGCACCGGCAGCAGTTCGCGGATGTTGGAGATCTTCTTGTCGACCAGCAGCAGCAGCGGGTTGTCCAGCTCGGCGACCATGGTGTCGGGCTTGTTGATGAAGTACGGCGACAGGTAGCCGCGATCGAATTGCATGCCTTCGACGACGGACAGTTCGTTTTCCAGACCCGAACCTTCCTCGACGGTAATCACGCCTTCCTTGCCGACCTTGTTCATGGCCTCGGCAATGATGTTGCCAATGGACTCATCGGAGTTGGCGGAGATGGTGCCCACCTGGGCGATTGCCTTGGCGTCGGCGCACGGCTTGGCCAGCGACTTCAGCTCGGCGACGATGGCATGGGTGGCCTTGTCGATGCCACGCTTCAGATCCATCGGGTTCATGCCGGCGGCAACGGCCTTCAGGCCTTCGTTGACGATCGCCTGAGCCAGCACGGTGGCTGTGGTGGTGCCGTCGCCCGCTTCGTCGTTGGCCTTGGAAGCCACGTCTTTCACCAGTTGGGCGCCCATGTTCTCGAACTTGTCCTTGAGTTCGATTTCCTTGGCCACGGACACGCCGTCCTTAGTGATGATCGGTGCGCCGAAGCTCTTGTCCAGAACCACGTTACGGCCTTTCGGGCCGAGGGTGGCCTTGACGGCATCAGCCAGGACATTCACGCCTACCAGCATTTTCTTGCGAGCGGAATCACCGAACTTGACTTCTTTTGCAGCCATTTTGATCGTTCCTCAATCTTGGATTTTCTACGGAGACTCGCGGGAATCAGGCTTCGACGACGGCGAGGATTTCGTTCTCGCCCATCACCAGCAGATCTTCGCCATCGACCTTGATGGTGTTGTTGCCGGAATAGGGGCCAAACACCACCTTGTCACCGACCTTTACGGCCAGCGGACGGACTTCGCCGTTGTCCAGCACGCGACCGGTGCCGACAGCGACGACTTCGCCACGGTTCGGCTTCTCGGCAGCGGAACCCGGCAGCACGATGCCACCAGCGGTCTTGGTTTCTTCTTCGCTACGGCGAATCACGACGCGGTCATGCAGAGGACGAAGCTTCATTGTCGATCTCTCCTAGTTTTTCTATCGTTTCAGCAACCGATGCCTTCATCGGCCCATTAGTAAAAGCCGGCACTGCCGGTTGCGGCCCGCAACGCGGGACCGCGGAAGATAGCCTGTCGTCCGACAGGAACCTTGCGGTGTCCGCTAGATGTGGGCGCTCAAGGGCATTTCAAGGGTGGTGGAGAAAAATTTTCCGTCCGCCGATCGGCCAAGGGCGAGTGAAGGCTCAGCGCGACCGAAGGGCCGACAGTGCGGCCCAAAATCCGGAGGCAAGGTGAAGGCCTGTGGATCAGAAGGAAGGGAAACGGCTAATCGTCCCGGCGCTCGTACTCGCCCTCGATGACATTGGGCCGGGAGGCATCCGGGCGGGACTGCCCGGAGCGGGCGGCTAGATCGTCGAAGAAGGCCCGCTGGCGCAAGGCCTGCTCCTCGGTGCGGCGGCGCAGCCGCTCCAGCAAGAGGTGCCGGGTGAAGGGCAGCAGGCAAGGTATGGCAAGCAGATCGCTGACGAAGCCTGGCAGCAGCAGCAGGCCGCCACCGATGGCGACCAGCAGCCCGTCGAGCATTTCCAGCTCCGGCAACTCGCCGCGGGCCAGCCGCTCGCGGGCCCGCCAGGCGGTCGCCACGCCGGCGAGTCGCAGGACCAGCCCCCCCACCAGCACACCGAGGACGATCAGCAGCAGCGTCGGCAGGACACCGATCGCAGAGCCGACCTTGATCATCACGGCCAGCTCGAGCAGGGGGAACAGCAGAAACAGCAGTAGAAAAGCACGCATCAATGATTTCCCGGACGGAAGATGTTTTCCGGTTGACTGACTACTAAATGGGCCCATTGCGCCGCCAATTCAAGCCTGTTCCTGCCCGGCGGCCGGCCAGACCGCGGCGTGGGCCAGCTGTACCAAGGCCTGGCGCACCATGGCGGGATTGTTACAGGGTGTTTGGAAGGGCAGCCAGTACAGCGCCTGAGCGATGCGCAGATGAAAGCCTTCACTGTCGATGCCGACCATTTCCGCCAGCTCGTCGGCCGGCAGCCCGGCCAGCTCGACATAATGGGCAATGGCCTCGGCATGGTCGCGATTCATGTGTTCGATCATACCGGCTTCGACCTCACCGGCGAAGGGGTTGGCCAGCTCCACGCCCTCCAGCCAGTGGATCGAGCCGAAGCCGCCGATGAAGCGCCAGCGCACCGGCTCCAGCACCCAGAAATCGAAGTCGTGGGCGCGGTGGTAGTTACGCGCAGCCGGGAAATAGCGGTAGTAGCGCGCAGCGGCCGTCTCGATCAGGACCTCGTCCTGCAGTTGTCGGGCTTCGGCTACGAGGGTCAGGCGCCCGGTGGCCTGCACGTCGAGCGCGCCGCGCTCGCCGACCAGCAGTGAACACCTGCCGTCGGCCTGAAGGTTGCGGGTGTGCTGGGCGATCCGGCTGATCAGGAGCAGCGGGCGGCCCGCCGCATCCAGGCAGTAGGGCACCGCTGATCCGAAAGGAAAACCAGGGAGGCTCTGGGACAGGGTTGCTAGCGCTCCGCGGTACTCTTTGAGTAATAATTGTCGGGCATCCTTTAGGTCCTTCACCTTCACGCTCACCTTATGACTCCTCGTCGAAGATCCGTTGCAACGGACGAGTGCCCAGCATAACGAGTAACGGCACCGGCAAGGCAACAGTGAATCCATCCCAAAGAGGGATAGCAGATGCAACTGAACGATAAGGTCATCATCATCACTGGGGGTTGTCAGGGGCTGGGGCGGGCCATGGCCGAATATCTGGCAGCCAGAGGCGCAAAGCTCGCGCTTGTCGATCTCAACGCGGAAAAGCTCGACGCCGCCGTCACTGCCTGCCGGGCGGCCGGCGGCGAGGCCCGTGCCTACCTGTGCAATGTCGCCCGGGAAGAAGAGGTCATGCGGATGGTCGACCAGGTGGCGAAGGACTTCGGAGCGATCAACGGTCTGGTGAACAACGCCGGCATCCTTCGCGACGGACTCACCGTCAAGCTCAAGGATGGCGAACTGACCACCCTGAGTCTGGCCCAATGGCAGGCGGTGATCGACGTCAACCTGACCGGCGTGTTCCTCTGCACGCGGGAGGTGGCGGCGAAGATGGTCGAATTGGGCAGCCAGGGCGCGATCGTCAACATCTCCTCCATTTCCCGGGCCGGCAACATGGGCCAGGCCAACTATTCGGCGGCCAAGGCCGGGGTGGCGGCCGATACCGTGGTTTGGGCCAAGGAGCTGGCGCGCTACGGCATTCGCGTGGCGGCCATCGCCCCCGGCTTCATCGAGACCGAGATGACCGCCAGCATGCGCCCCGAGGCGCTGGAAAAGATGACCGCCGGCATCCCGCTCAAGCGCATGGGCACGCCCGCGGAAATCGCCCATGCCGCCGCCTTCATCTTCGAAAACGACTACTTCACCGGTCGCGTCATCGAACTGGATGGCGGTCTGCGCTTATAAGGACGGCAGGCTCCGGGCAAAAGCCTGGAGCCGTTTCTCCCATGTATCCCGCAAACCACCTCAACCAAGCCCACGAGCCCGCAGCGGAGAATGCCGCCAGCCGTCGGCAGGCCCTGTACCAGACCCTGGCCAGGGTGCCGGCCGGGCAGGTGATCAGCTACGGACGCCTCGCCGAACTGGCCGGACTCGGCCGGGCTGCCCGCTGGGTCGGTCGTATCCTGGCACAGTTGCCGGAAGACACCCGCCTGCCCTGGCACCGCGTGGTCGCCGCCGACGGCCGGCTCAGCCTGGCGCTGGGCAGCCCCGCCGGCGACGAGCAACGCGCCCGCCTGCGCGCCGAGGGACTGACCGTGCATGACAATCGCGTGGATATTCGCCGACATAGCTGGAATCCGGATGACGCTGCGGTTAGAGTGCGCCCTTTGCCCGCCACCACGAAGTCCCATGTCCCATAAATCCTGGCGCGATGCCCTTGCCGCCTATGCCAGCCCTGCTACCTTGGCCCTGCTGCTGCTTGGCTTTGCTGCCGGTCTGCCGTACATGCTGGTGTTTTCCACCCTGTCGGTGTGGCTGCGCGAAGCCGGGGTCGCCCGCGAGACCATCGGATATGCCAGCCTGATCGGCCTGGCCTACGCCTTCAAGTGGATGTGGGCTCCCTTGCTCGACCAGTGGCGCCTGCCGCTGCTCGGCCGCCTCGGCCGGCGGCGATCCTGGCTGTTGCTGTCGCAGGTACTGGTCGCCCTGGGGCTGGCCGGGATGGCGCTGTGCGATCCGCAGAACTCCCTGCCCTGGCTGATTGCCCTGGCCGTGCTGGTCGCCTTCGCCTCGGCCACCCAGGACATCGCGGTGGATGCCTATCGTCTGGAGATTGCCGAAGGCACCCGCCAGGCCGCCCTGGCGGCCAGCTACATGGCCGGCTACCGGGTATCCGCCCTGCTGGCCACCGCCGGGGCCCTGTACTTTGCCGACTGGTTCGGCTCCACCAGCGGGCTCTACAAGGCTTCCGCCTGGGGTTCCACCTACCTGATGTTCGCTCTGCTGATGCTGCCCGGCCTGACCACCACCCTGCTGATGCGCGAACCTGCGGTCCCCCAGCAGACCCAGCAGGAGGCGGCGCGCTTCAGCTTCAACCACCAGATGCTGTCGATCCTGGTGTTGATCGTGCTGATGGTCTCGGTGCCGGCGACCTTCACCCAGCTCTACAGCAGCGACATCCTGCTGGTGCTGCAGGGCCGGATGGGCGTGGTCGAGCTGATCGGCGAAGATCGCGCCTTCCTGCGCTTTCTGCTCTACCTCATCCTCACCACCCTGTGCCTGTCGGCCATGGGTCGGCGCAGCCTGGCGCCGGTGCTGACGCCGATCAGCGACTTCATCCAGCGCTACCGCTGGCAGGCTCTGCTGCTGCTCGGCCTGATCGCCACCTACCGCCTGTCGGATACGGTGCTCGGCGTGATGGCCAACGTGTTCTACATCGACCAGGGCTTCAGCAAGGAGCAGATCGCCAGCGTCAGCAAGCTGTTCGGCCTGATCATGACCCTGCTCGGCGCCGGCTTCGGCGGCCTGCTGATCGTCCGCTTCGGCATCCTGCCGATCCTCTTCATTGGCGGTGTGGCCTCCGCCGCCACCAACCTGCTGTTCCTGATGCTGACCAGCATGGGTGCCAACCTGGAAATGCTGGTAGTGACCATCTCCTGCGACAACTTCAGCTCCGGCCTGGCGACCTCGGCCTTCGTCGCCTACCTGTCGAGCCTGACCAGCCTGAAATTCTCCGCCACCCAGTACGCCCTGCTCAGCTCGATCATGCTGCTGCTGCCGCGACTGATCGGCGGCTATTCCGGCGTGCTGGTGGAAAAGCACGGCTACGGCCAGTTCTTCCTGTTCACCGCCCTGCTCGGCGTGCCGACCCTGCTGCTGATTCTCTGGCAGTCGCGGCAGCAGCCTCTCGCCCCAGAGCCCTCGGAAGACGGCGATGCGGTGACCGAACGGACCTGACCCTGGCGCGCCCCACAATGCAATCGCCCCGGCCTGACCGGGGCGATTGCATATCGGACACAGCGTCCCGAGGCGCGGAGCGGGTCAGTCGCGGAAGTTGTTGAACTGCAGCGGCATGCCCAGCTCTTGGGTGCGCAGCAGAGCGATGGCCTCCTGCAGGTCGTCGCGCTTCTTGCCGGTGACGCGCACCTGCTCGCCCTGGATCGCCGCCTGCACCTTGAGCTTGGCGTCCTTGATCAGCGCGACGATCTTCTTCGCCAGCTCCTTGTCGATGCCTTCGCGCAGGACCACCTCCTGCTTGACCACTTTGCCAGAGGCGTAGGGGTCCTTGTATTCCAGGCACTGGATATCGATCTTGCGCTTGATCAGGGCCAGCTTGAGGATCTCGATCATCTGCTCGAGCAGGAAGTCGGCCTCGGCGGTCAGGGTGACCGTCTTCTCCTTGAACTCGAAGCTGCCTTTGCCGCGCAGGTCGTAGCGCCGGTCCAGCTCCTTGATCGCATTGTCGATGGCATTGGTGACTTCGTGCTTGTCCAGTTCGGACACCACGTCGAACGAGGGCATGGGATTCCTCCAGTTGGGGGCGCGGCCGACATCGCAGCGGGCGCCTGGCTTGACGGTTGAAATGACCAGTCATTATAACGGCTCGACCAAGGCGCACTGCACAACGACCGCCGCCCTTGCCCGCCCCAAAGCCCACCAGCGAGTCCAGCCATGTCCCTGCCCCCGCTCGATGCATCCCAGTCCCCTGCCAGCGAGACGACCTGGCACGTGCTCGGCGCCGGCAGCCTGGGCAGCCTCTGGGCCGTGCGCCTGTCCCGCGCCGGCCTGCCGGTGCGGCTGATCCTGCGCAATCCAGAGCGGCTGGCCGCCTACCGGGTCGCCGGCGGCCTGCGGCTGGTGGAGGACGGGGCCGAACAGCTGTATCCGATTCCGGCCGAGAGCCTCGGCGCCGCTACGCCCATCCGCCGCCTGCTGCTGGCCTGCAAGGCCTATGACGCGGCAGCGGCGGCCGAGCGCCTGGCGCCCCGGCTGGGACCGGGCGCCGAACTGGTCCTGCTGCAGAACGGCCTCGGCAGCCAGGAGGCGGTTGCCGCCCGGCTGCCCGGACGCCGCTGCCTGCCCGCCTCGACCACCGAGGGTGCCTTCCGCGACGGCGACTTCCGGGTGGTGTTCGCCGGCCAGGGGCATACCTGGCTCGGCGATACAGGTCGGCCGCCGGCCTGGCTGGACGCACTGGCCGCAGCCGGCATTCCCCACACCTGGAGCGAGGCGATCCACGGCCGGCTATGGCGCAAGCTTGCCCTCAACTGCGCGATCAACCCGCTCAGCGTCCTGCACGACTGCCGCAACGGCGGCCTGCAGGCGCATGCCGGGGAAGTCGCCGCGCTCTGTGCCGAGCTGGCCGAACTGCTGCGCCATTGCGACCAGCCGGCCGCCGCCGAGGACCTGCAGGAAGAGGTCGAGCGGGTGATCCAGGCCACGGCGGCGAACTATTCGTCGATGCATCAAGACGTGGCCCGCGGCCGGCGCAGCGAGATCACCTATCTGCTCGGCCATGCCTGCCGCGAGGCCGAACGCCGGGAACTGCACCTGCCACGCCTGCAGGCGCTGCAGCAGCGACTGCAGCGGCATCTGGCCGAGCGCGGATTGCCGGTCGACTGAGGCCCGCGCTACCCTGCCCACTCCTTCCCCCGCCGCGTGATGCCCATGGGTCTGCGCCAGCGCCTCGAAAATCTGCCGGTCGGCCGCAAGCTCCTGGCGGCTCTGGTGATCCTGCTCGCTGCCGTGCTGCTGCTGGCCAACCTGGCTTTCATCAGCGCCGCCTACTGGATCTCCCAGCAGAGCATGACGCCCCAGGCACTCGGCAGCCTCGGCCAACTGATCGCCAGCCCGCCGCTTGCCCACCAGGCCCTCGCCTCGCCGGAGGCGGCCCGGGAGGTGCTGCAACGCCTGGAGTCCTATGCACCGCTGCGCAGCGCCGCCCTGTATGGCCACGACGGACGGCTGCTCGCCCAGCTGCAGCGGGGCGACAGGCTGCAGCTGCCGGAGCATGTCGACAAAGTGCGGGCCTGGCGGCTGCTCGAATTCCGCGTCACCCAGCTGATCGAGCTGCCGCAACCGGGACAGCTCCCCGGCCATCTGCTGCTGGTCGCCTCCAGCGAGTTGCCGGGAGCCTTCTATACCGGCACTCTCAGCGCCAGCCTGCTGATCCTCGCCTTCAGCGTGCTGCTGTGGATGCTGGTGGCCCGGCAGATTCGCCGACTGGTCACCCGGCCGATCCGCAAGCTGGAGGAACTGTCGCGCCGGGTCACCCTCGAGGAGAACTATTCGCTGCGCGCCAAGCGCGGCAACCAGGACGAGATCGGCAACCTGGCCGACGCCTTCAACACCATGCTGTCGCGCATCGAGGCTCGCGAGCATCAGCTCAAGCGTGCCCGCGACGAGGCGCAGAGCGCCTTCGACCAGGCTCAGAGCCTGACCGAGGAAACCCGCCGCTTCAACCGCAAGCTGGAGCTGGAAGTCCAGGTACGCAGCAAGATCGAGAAAAAGCTCACCGGCTTCCAGAACTACCTCAACAGCATCATCGACTCCATGCCCTCGGCGCTGATCGCCCTCGACGAACAGCTCTACGTCACCCAGTGGAACCAGGAGGCCAGCAGCCTGTCGGGAACGCCCCTGCACGAGGCCCTGAACCAGCCGATCTTCCTCGCCTTCCCGCCGCTGCAGCCGTTCCTCAACCAGCTCCGCCACACTGTCGAGCGGCACCACGTGGAGAAGATCGAGCGCGTCACCTGGATGCGCAACGACGAGCCCCGCCACTACGCACTGACTTTCTACCCGCTGATGGGCGGCGGCGGGCGCGGCGTGGTGATCCGCATCGACGACATCACCCAGCGCCTGTCCATGGAGGAGATGATGGTGCAGTCGGAGAAGATGCTGTCGGTCGGCGGCCTCGCCGCCGGCATGGCCCACGAGATCAACAACCCGCTGGGGGCCATCCTGCACAATGTGCAGAACATCCGCCGGCGCCTGTCAGCGGAGCTGCCGAAAAACCTCGAACAGGCCGAGGAATGCGGCCTTTCGCTGGCTGCAGTGAACGACTACCTGGAGCGGCGCGAGGTGCCGCAGTTGCTCGACGGCATCCAGCAGGCCGGAACCCGCGCGGCGAAGATCGTCAGCCACATGCTCAGTTTCAGCCGGCGCAGCGACCGGCAACTGACCCCCACCCTGCTCCCGCCGCTGATCGACCAGGTCCTGGAAATCGCCGGTAACGACTTCGCTCCGGCGGAGAGCTTCGACTTCAAGAACATCCGCATTCAGCGCGATTTCGACCCGAACCTCGGTCCGGCGCTGGTCATCGCCAACGAACTAGAACAGGTGCTGCTCAACCTGCTGAAGAACGCCGCCCAGTCGATCCACCAGCGCCAGAGCGGCCCACCCGGGCGCATCGTCCTGCGCACCCGACTCAATTCGCCCTGGGCGGAGATCATCATCGAGGACAACGGCATCGGTATCCCCGAAACCGTGCGCAAGCGCATATTCGAGCCGTTCTTCACCACCAAGGAAGTCGGCCAGGGCACCGGCCTCGGCCTGTCGGTGTCCTATTTCATCATCACCAACAACCACAAGGGACGGATGGAGGTGCAGTCGCGGCCCGGCCAGGGCAGCAGCTTCACCCTGCGCCTGCAACTGGCCGAAACGCCGGAAGGTGCCGAGCTCTGAGCCCGCCAGACAGAGACAGATATGGGCAACCGACTCTCGAAGATCTACACGCGCACCGGCGATGCCGGTGAAACCGGCCTGGCCGATGGCCGCCGGGTACCCAAGGATCATCCCCGGATAGAGGCCATGGGCGAGGTCGACAGCCTGAACAGCCAGCTCGGCCTGCTGCTCGCCGAGCTGGACGAGCAGCAGGGGCGTTGGCCGGGCCTTGGTGAGCTGAGCGAAATCCTGGCGCCCTGCCAGCACCGCCTGTTCGATCTCGGCGGCGAACTGGCGATGCCCGCCTACCAGGCGCTCGAGGCGCGCGAGATCGCTCGCCTGGAGGCCGCCATCGACCACTGGAACGCCGAGCTGGGGCCCCTGCAGGACTTCATCCTGCCCGGGGGCTCGCGGTTGATCGCTCAGGCCCATGTCTGCCGCAGCCAGGCCCGCAACGCCGAGCGGCGCTGCCAGCAGCTGAATACCGTCGAGGCACTGCGCCCGGAACTCCTCGCCTATCTCAACCGGCTCTCCGACCTGCTGTTCGTCGCCACGCGGCTGCTCGCACGCCGTCAGGGCCGGGCAGAGATCCTCTGGCGGGCAGCCAATCCGCCCGCCTGATCAGTCCGGCCAGAGCCCACGGATGCCGGCGATGCCCTGGGCACCGGCCTGCCAGGCACGCATCAAATGCTGGCTGTCGAGTCCACCGAGCAGAAAGGCCGGGCGGTCGAAGTCCTGCAGCAGTTCGGCTGCCTGCTCCCAGCCCAGGGGCCGGACTTCGGGATGACTGCGGGTGGCCTCGATCGGCGACAGGGTGACGAAGTCCACGCCCATCCGCGCGGCCAGGGCCAGTTCCTCAGCATCGTGGCAGGAGGCCGCCAGCCAGCGCTCGGCCGGGAAGGGTCGGCCGTTGGCGGCGTATTCGCGCAGCTGGCGGGCGGTCAGGTGCCAGCCGGCGGCCGGGAAATCGCCGAGCCACTCCAGCGGCCCCTTGAGCATCAGCTGTGCCCGTCCGGCGCAAAGCCCCTGCACATCGACTGCCATATCGCGGTATTCGGGATCGTACATATTCGGCGCGCGCAGCTGGACCAGGCGGACACCTCCTTCGAGGGCGGTTCGCAGGCCCTGCAGCAGCGCCTGCGAAGGGAGATTGTCCGGCGTGATCAGGTAGCGCTCGGGCAGCCGGGCAGCGGCGACGATCGGATAGTTGGCGGCAGGAAACTCATATTCCGGCAGCTGCCGCGGGGCGACCCAGGCCAGCGCCTGGCCTTCGGCACCGTGGGGCTCGCCGGCGAAAGCGCCAACCTCCCAGACATCCAGCAGCACGCGCTGGTCGGGGTAGTCGTGGCGTATCTGGATCAGCGGCCTGGCAGCGGCCACGCGGATGCCCAGCTCCTCCTCCAGCTCGCGGGCCAGGGCGGTCTCGACCGCCTCCCCCGCCTCGACCTTGCCGCCGGGGAACTCCCAGAGGCCGCCCTGATGCTTGTCCTCGGGGCGCCTGGCGAGCAGGACCCGGCCGTTGGCACCGCGAATCACTGCCGCCGCGACATGCACACGCTTCATTCGATCGTCTCCGTTTCCTGCAGGGCCGCCTGGTACCAGCGCTGGAAGGCTGGCCACTGGTAGAGGGTTTCCACGTAGGCCGCCGCCGGCTCCGGCAGGGCCACCGCATAGCCGCGCAGCCGCGCCGCCACCGGCGCATAGAAGGCGTCGGCGATGCCGGCATGGCCGAACAGGAAGGCTCCGTCCGCACCGAAGCGCTGCCGGCAATCGGCCCAGAGCGCGCAGATGCGGCCGATATCCTCCTGCACGGTAGCCGGCAGCGGCAGTGCCAGCGGTTTCGGGCGGCGCCTGAGGTCCATCGGCAGGTGGCTGCGCAGCGCGGCAAAGCCGCTGTGCATCTCGGCACACACCGAGCGCGCCACTGCCCGCGCATATTCGCCGCGTGGCCAGAGATGGCACTCGCCGTAGGTTTCGGCCAGGTACTCGGCGATTGCCAGGGAGTCCCAGATCGGTCCCTCCTCGGTCAGCAGCACCGGCACCTTGCCGGTCGGCGAGTGGCTCAGCAGGCGGGCGCGACTCGCCTGCTGATACAGGGGAATCCGCACCTCCGCATAGGGCTCCTCGGTCAGCTCCAGCACTAGGGCGGCGCGCATCGACCAGGAGGAGTAGTTCTTGTTACCGATGATCAGGGTCAAGGACATGGCAGTCTCCTTGGCTGCGGGCCGCTCGCGGTGCGAGTGCCGCCGGAAGCCCGCAGCCGGTGGCGCGAGGCGGCGCTTACGTCCGGTACTCGGCGTTGATCTTCACGTACTCGTGGGACAGGTCGGTGGTCCAGATGGTTTCGCTGCAGTCGCCCCGGCCCAGCTCGATGCGGATGCCGATCTCCGCCTCGGCCATCACCGCGGCGCCCTGCTCCTCGGTGTAGGTCGGTGCACGGCCGCCCTGCCTGGCGATGCAGACCTCGCCGAGGAAGACGTCGATCCGGCTCACGTCGAGCTGCGGCACACCGGCGCGGCCGACGGCGGCGAGGATGCGCCCCCAGTTCGGGTCGGAGGCAAACAGCGCAGTCTTGATCAGCGGCGAGTGGGCCACGGCGTAGCCAACGTCCAGACACTCCTGATGGGTGGCACCGCCGTTGACCTGCACGGTGACGAATTTGGTCGCGCCTTCGCCGTCGCGGACGATGGCCTGGGCCACCTCCATACTCACCTCGAACACCGCCTGCTTCAGCTTGGCGAACAGCTCGCCCTTCGCTTCGCGGATTTCCGGCAGCGCCGCCTGGCCGGTGGCGACCAGCATGCAGCAGTCGTTGGTGGAGGTATCGCCGTCGATGGTGATGCGGTTGAAGGACTTGTTCGCCGCATCGCGCAACAGGTCCTGCAGCACCGGCTGGGCGACCCTGGCATCGGTAGCGATGTAGCCGAGCATGGTGGCCATGTTCGGACGGATCATCCCGGCGCCCTTCGAGATGCCGGTGACGGTGACGGTCACCCCGTCATGCACGAACTGCCGGCTGGCGCCCTTGGGCAGGGTGTCAGTGGTCATGATGGCTTCGGCGGCGACCGCCCAGTTGTCGACCTTGAGATCGGCCAGAGCGGCCGGTAGCGCGGCCTCGATCTTCTCCACCGGCAGCGGCTCGCCAATCACCCCGGTGGAAAACGGCAGCACCGCCCCTTCATCGACCCCGGCCAGCTCGGCCAGGCGGGCACAGGTATGTGCGGCAGCCTGCAGGCCTGGTTCGCCGGTGCCGGCGTTGGCGTTGCCGGTATTGGTCAGCAGGTAACGCACGGTGCCCTGCACGCGCTGTTTGGCGAGGATCACCGGCGCCGCGCAGAAGGCATTGAGGGTGAACACCCCGGCAACCGTGGAGCCTTCGGCACAGCGCATCACCACCACATCCTTGCGCCCGGGGCGCTTGATGCCGGCGGAGGCGATGCCGAGTTCGAAACCGGGGACCGGGTGCAGGATGGGCAGAGGGCCAAGACCGACAGCCATGAAGGGCTCCTTCGTATAGATTCTGTTGAGTGAGCGTACCGGGGGTACGGGGAACGGGCGGAAAAACGCCGCGCCCGGTCCGACCGGGCGCGGCGCTGCGGACGCGGCTTTGCGCATTCCGAACCTGCTGCGTCGAAACGCAGCCTGACAACTCTAGTTGAGCTGCCCGTGGCAGTGCTTGTACTTCTTGCCGGACCCGCAGGGACAGGGCTCGTTGCGCCCGATTTTCGGCTCGGGGCGCACCGGCACGGCGCCCGCCTGGGGCTCCTCGACGACCTCAAGGTCGCCGTCCTCCGTCTGCGGGGCCAGGGCCGAAGCAGTGGCATGCTGGAACTGCATGCGCCGGGCCAGGGCCTCGGCCTCGCGGCGCAGACGCTCCTCTTCCTCGGCCGGATCCTCGCGGCGGACCTGCACATGGGAGAGCACGCGGATGGCATCGCGCTTGATCGACTCGAGCAGGGACTGGAACAGCTCGAAGGACTCGCGCTTGTATTCCTGCTTGGGATTCTTCTGCGCGTAGCCGCGCAGGTGGATGCCGTGGCGCAGGTGATCCATGGTCGACAGATGATCCTTCCACAGGTCGTCCAGCACGCGCAGCAGGATCTGCTTCTCGAAGGTGCGCAAGGCTTCGGCGCCAGCGATCTCCTCCTTCTCCCGGTAGGCCGCCAGCAGCGCTTCGAGGATGCGCTCGCGCAACGCCTCCTCATGGAGCCTGTCGTCCTCGTCGAGCCACTGCTGCAACGGCAGCTGCACGCCGAAATCACCCTGCAGGGCGGCTTCCAGACCGGCGATGTCCCACTGCTCGGGCAGCGACTGCGGCGGAATGTGCTGGTCGATGGCGGCGCCCAGCACCTCCTCGCGGAATTCGGCGATGGTTTCGCCGATGTCCTCGGCCACCAGCAGGTTGTTGCGCATATGGTAGATTACCTTGCGCTGCTCGTTGGCCACGTCGTCGAATTCGAGCAGTTGCTTGCGCATGTCGAAGTTGCGCCCCTCGACCTTGCGCTGGGCCTTCTCGATGGCATTGGTCACCATGCGGTGCTCGATGGCCTCGCCGGACTGCATGCCGAGCGCCTTCATGAAGTTCTTCACCCGGTCGGAGGCGAAGATGCGCATCAGATTGTCTTCCAAGGACAGGTAGAAGCGGCTGGAGCCCGGGTCTCCCTGGCGGCCGGACCGGCCGCGCAGCTGGTTGTCAATGCGCCGGGACTCATGGCGCTCGGAGGCGATCACATGCAGTCCGCCGGACTCGATCACCTGCTGGTGGCGCTTCTGCCAGTCGGCCTTGATCTGCGCGACCTGCTCTTCGCCCGGCTCACCCAGCGACGCGACCTCGACCTCCCAGTTGCCGCCGAGGAGGATGTCCGTACCCCGGCCGGCCATGTTGGTGGCGATGGTCACCGCACCGGGACGACCGGCCTGGGCGATGATCTCGGCTTCCTTCTCGTGATACTTGGCGTTGAGCACTTGGTGCGCAATACCTTCCTTCTTCAGCAGCAGGGAAACGTATTCGGAACTCTCGATCGAGGCGGTCCCAACCAGAACCGGGCGCCCCTGGGCCTGGCACTCCTTGATGTCGACGATAATCGCCGCGTACTTCTCTTCCTGGGTCAGGTAGACCAAGTCGTTGAAGTCCTTGCGCGCGATCGGCCGGTGGGTCGGAATCACCACCACGTCGAGGCCGTAGATCTGACGGAACTCGAAGGCCTCGGTGTCGGCGGTGCCGGTCATGCCGGCGAGCTTGTGGTAGAGGCGGAAGTAGTTCTGGAAGGTGGTCGAGGCCAGAGTCTGGCTTTCTGCCTGAATCGGCAGCCCCTCCTTGGCCTCGATAGCCTGGTGCAGCCCCTCGGAGAGGCGGCGACCGGGCATGGTCCGGCCGGTGTGCTCGTCGATCAGCAGCACCTGGTTGCCCTGCACGATGTACTCGACGTTGCGATGGAACAGGACGTGCGCGCGCAGGCCTGCATAGACATGGGTCAGCAGCGGCAGGTTGTGGGCGGAGTAGAGGTTGTCGCCCTCGGGCAGCAGGCCGACGCGGGTCAGCAGCTCCTCGATGAACTGGTGGCCCTGCTCGTTCAGCTCGATCTGCCGGGTTTTCTCGTCGACGCTGTAGTGCCCCTCCTGGGTGACCACGCCCTCCTCTTCCTCGATATGGCGCTTCAGCTGCGGAATCAGGGCGTTGATCTGCAGGTACAGCTGGGAGCTGTCCTCGGCCTGGCCGGAAATGATCAACGGCGTGCGCGCCTCGTCGATCAGGATGGAGTCGACCTCGTCGATCACCGCATAGTTGAGTTCGCGCTGGAACTTGTCCTCCAGGCTGAAGGCCATGTTGTCGCGCAGGTAGTCGAAGCCGAACTCGTTGTTGGTGCCGTAGGTGATGTCGGCAGCGTAGGCGGCGCGCTTCTCCTCCGGCGGCTGGAAGGGCGTGACCACGCCGACGGAAAGACCGAGAAACTCGTACAGCGGGCGCATCCAGTTGGCGTCGCGGCGGGCCAGGTAGTCGTTCACCGTCACAACGTGCACGCCCTTGCCGGCCAGAGCATTGAGATAGACGGCCAGGGTCGCCACCAGGGTCTTGCCTTCACCGGTGCGCATCTCGGCGATCTTGCCTTCGTGCAGAACCATGGCACCGATCAGCTGCACATCGAAGTGGCGCATACCCATCACCCGCTTGCCCGCTTCGCGGGCGACGGCGAAGGCCTCCGGCAACAGCTGGTCGAGGGTTTCGCCCTTGCCGAGACGCTCCCTGAACTCCTCGGTCCTGGTGCGCAGCTGCTCGTCCGTCAGCGCCACCATCTGCTCTTCGAGGGCATTGATCGCCCGCACGGCTCGACGCATGCGTTTGACTTCACGATCGTTCTTGCTTCCAAAGAGCACTCTCAACAAAGGCGCAAACATATCGACAGGTTCTTCCTCACATATGAATGGAGAGCGGGCACGGGGCCGACCCGGCAGCCGAAGACGGCCGCAATGGGAAAAGGGGCATTCTACTCGTAAACCCGCCCGGCAAGAAAAGCGGCATCATGCAGCATAGGATCGGCCACACGCCAAAAATGCCAAGGGCCGCATGCTGGGCGCAAGCATGACCATCAACTCCCGGAGCCGGACCGGAGGAGGTATGGGATCTGCTACCATGGGCATCCGCAGCCTCAGGCCAACCACCATGACCTTTCGCCCCTTGCCGGCCCAGGCCCCTGCCGCGCTGTTGCGCCAGGCCAAGCCACTCAAGTCACTGTTCAGTCAGGCACAACAGCTGGCCCAGCTGCAGCGGCTGCTCGACAGCCAGCTGCAACCTGCCGCACGCGGGCATTGCCATGTGGCCTCGTGGCGCGAAGGCTGCCTGCTGCTGATCGTCACCGACAGCCAGTGGGCCACCCGGCTGCGCTACCAGCAACGCCGCCTGCAGCGTCAGTTGCTGACCTTGGAGGCGTTCCGGGGGCTGACCAGGATTCTCTTCAAGGTGCAGCCGCCCATGCAGACGGGGTCCTCATCCAGCCGCACGATCAAGCTGTCCCCGGCCGCTGCTGAAAGCATCCAGACTGCCGCCGAAGGCATCGACGACCCCAGGCTCCGCGCCGCCCTGGAGCGGCTGGCCCGGCATGCCCAGCCCGAGTAGCCAAAAGAAAGGCCACCGGCAGGTGGCCTTGATAAGGAAAAGGAAAAAGGGAAAAAACGCCAGGTTCAGACAGCTGCCACAGGGCGCATGTAGGAGATGGGAGCAGTCGAAGAGTCCTCGAAGGTGACAACCTCCCAGGCATCCTTCTGTTCGAGCAGAGTGCGCAGCAGACGGTTGTTCAGGGCATGCCCCGACTTGTAGCCACGAAATTCGCCGATCAGGCTGTTGCCCAACAGGTAGAGATCGCCAATGGCGTCGAGGATCTTGTGCTTGACGAACTCGTCCTCGTAGCGCAGGCCATCTTCATTCAGCACACGATTCTCGTCGACCACGATGGCGTTATCCACGCTGCCACCGAGCGCCAGATTGTGCGAACGCAGGTATTCGATGTCGCGCATGAAACCGAAAGTTCGTGCACGACTGACTTCCTTGACGAACGAGGTGCTGGAGAAGTCGACGCTCGCCGTCTGGGTGCGACCGCGGAACACCGGGTGATCGAAGTCGATTTCGAAGCTCACCTTGAAACCGTCGAACGGCAGGAAGACGGCACGCTTGTCGTCTTCCTCCACCGCTACCTCACGCTTGATGCGAATGAACCTCTTGCAGGCTTCCTGCTCCTGCAAACCTGCCGACTGGATCAGAAAGACGAAGGGACCGGCACTGCCATCCATGATCGGCACTTCGGACGCTGAGAGTTCGACGTAGGCATTATCGATCCCCAGACCAGCCATGGCCGACAGCAGATGCTCCACTGTATCTACCTTGACTTCACCCTTGACCAGCGTAGTGGACATGGTGGTTTCACCGACGTTTTCGGCCCTTGCGGGGATGTCCACCACCGGATCGAGATCGATACGCCGGAACACGATCCCTGTGTCGACGGGGGCGGGCTTCAGGGTCAGGTAAACCTTTTCCCCCGAGTGCAAACCCACTCCCGTGGCACGGATAATGTTCTTCAGGGTGCGTTGTTTGATCATGGCTTGGCCGCTAGCAGTTGCGAATCTTTTTCAATAAACAGCAGAAATAATAGCAGAACCGATCTTTGCTGGACACCAATCAAAGCAATACCCCTGATAAATACAGTCAATCAGCCTGGCGACGCAGGAAGGCCGGAATGTCCAGATAATCCAGATCGTCCTGCGGGTTGAGCTTGGCAGCCGTGGCACTGGCGGCATGGCTCTGGCGCTGTACGGTGGGACGCTCGTAGTCCTTGTAGTTCACCGTCTGATCGCCACGCGGCGCGGCGGGGGCGCTGGTAGCGCTGGCCGGCTGCAGGGTGTTGTCAACCACCTTCATCGGCTTTTCGGTACGTGCCCCCAGACCAGTGGCGACCACGGTCACATGCAGTTCGTCGCGCATATCCGGATCGATCACGGTACCCACCTTCACCATGGCCTGATCGGATGCGAACTGCTCGATGATGTTGCCCACATCGGAGTACTCGCCCAAGGACAGATCGGGGCCGGCGGTAATGTTCACCAGGATGCCGCGAGCGCCCTGCAGGTGGACGTCTTCCAGCAGCGGGTTGCGGATCGCCGCCTCGGTGGCCTCGCGGGCACGGTTCGGGCCGCTGGCACAACCGGTCCCCATCATGGCCATGCCCATCTCGCTCATCACGGTCTTCACGTCGGCAAAGTCGACGTTGATCATCCCGGGACGCTTGATGATGTCGGAGATGCCGCGGACTGCGCCGGCCAGCACGTCATCGGCCTTGGCGAAGGCGGACAGCAGACTAGCATCCTTGCCGAGGATGGTCAGCAGCTTCTCGTTGGGAATGGTGATCAGCGAATCGACGTGCTCGGCCAGCAGGCGGATGCCCTCCTCGGCAACCTGCATGCGCTTGCGCCCTTCGAACGGGAACGGACGGGTCACCACGGCCACGGTCAAGATGCCCAGCCCCTTCGCCACCTCGGCGATGACCGGTGCCGCGCCGGTACCGGTACCACCGCCCATGCCGGTGGTGATGAACACCATGTCGGTGCCCTGCAGCACCTCGGCGATACGCTCGCGGTCTTCCATGGCAGCTTCGCGGCCGACCTCGGGATTGGCGCCGGCGCCCAAGCCCTTGGTCACCCCCGAACCCAGCTGCAGTACAGTTCGTGCAGTAATGTTCTTCAGTGCCTGGGCATCGGTATTGGCGCAGATGAACTCGACGCCCTCGATGTTGGTGGCCGCCATGTGATTCACGGCGTTGCCGCCACCACCACCGACACCAATAACCTTGATCACTGCACTTTGCGGAACGTTGTCTACGAGCTCGAACATATTCCCTCTCCTTTCCTTTTCTTTTTTACTGCCTACTGCCGTTGTCAGAAGTTGCCCTGGAACCAGCGCTTGAGTCGCTCCAGGACAGATGGCTTGGTGTCTTCGCTGTAACTGCCGGAACCGGACAGAGGCACGCCATCGGCCTGTTTCTGCAGTCCGTAGAGCAGCAGCCCCACCCCGGTGGAATAGATCGGATTGCTGATCACATCATCCATTCCCCTGACGCTGTGCGGCACGCCCAGACGTACCGGCATGTGGAAAATCTCCTCGGCCAGCTCGACGGCCCCTTCCATCTTCGCCGAGCCCCCGGTGAGAACGACGCCGGCAGGGATCAGATCCTCGTAGCCACTGCGCCGCAGCTCGGCATGAATCAGGCTGAATAGCTCGTCGTAACGGGGTTCGACCACCTCGGCCAGAGCCTGGCGGGAGAGCTCCCGCGAGGGACGCTCGCCAACGCTGGGAACATTGATGGTTTCACCGGCACCAGCCAGCTTGGCCAGGGCGCAGGCATAGCGGATCTTGATTTCCTCGGCATACTGGGTCGGGGTGCGCAACGCCATGGCAATGTCGTTGGTGACCTGATCGCCAGCTATCGGAATCACCGCGGTATGGCGGATTGCCCCCTCGGTAAAGATGGCGATATCGGTGGTACCGCCACCGATGTCCACCAGGCATACGCCCAACTCCTTCTCGTCCTCGGTGAGCACCGCATGGGCCGAAGCCAGCTGCTCGAGGATGATGTCGTCCACCTCCAGATCGCAGCGGCGCACGCACTTCTCGACGTTCTGCGCCGCGTTCACCGCGCAGGTCACCACGTGCACCTTAGCCTCCAGGCGCACGCCGGACATGCCCAAGGGCTCGCGCACGCCCTCCTGGTTGTCGATCACGTAGTCCTGCGGCAGGGTATGCAGCACCCGCTGGTCCGAGGGAATGGCCACCGCCTGGGCCGCATCCAGGACGCGCTCCAGGTCGGCCTGACTGACCTCGCGATCACGGATGGCGACAATCCCGTGTGAGTTCAGACTGCGGATATGGTTCCCCGCCAGGCCGACGAAGGCCGAGTGAATCTGGCAGCCAGCCATCAGCTGGGCCTCCTCCACCGCCCGCTGGATGGACTGTACGGTGGATTCGATATTCACCACCACACCCTTCTTCAAGCCCCGCGAAGGATGGGAACCGATTCCGACGATTTCCAGCCGGCCATCGGCCGCCACCTCGCCTACCAAGGCCACCACCTTGGAGGTACCGATGTCGAGACCAACGATCATCTTGCCACTCTGCGCGCTTGCCATATTTGTCTATCTGCTCCTCAACTCAGTGCACGGCGGCGGGTTCGGCCCCCGCCGTGGGCGCGACCGGCTCTCGCCACGCCACGGCAAGGCCGTTGGCATAGCGCAGATCGATACGCGCGATATTCGCGTTCTGCTCTTTCAGGGCCCGCTCGTAGATGGCGCTGAAGCGGCGCATCTTGGCGAGCAGATGATCACGCCCGAGCAACAACTCGATGCCCTGGGTGGTGGTGACGTACCAGCTGCCACGCTCGCGCAGCTCCAGACGGGCGATGGAGAACCCCAGCGGCCTGAGCAACTGGTTGAGCACATGATATTGCTGCATCACCTTTTCCTGCGCCTGCTGGGGACCGGCCAGCTGCGGCAGGTGCTCGTAGTGAGATACCTCGCTCGGAGCGAAGGCCTCGCCCTGGTTGCTCAGCAACGCCTCGTCGCCCCAACGCGCTATCGGCAGCTGCTCCTCCAGATGGACCACCAGCCGATCCGGCCATACACGCCGCACTTCGGCCTTGGCGATCCAGGACATGCTCTCAAGCTCGCTGCGGATGCCGGCCAGATCGACACTGAAGAAGCTGGCCTGACGGAAGGGTGCGATGCGATCGAGGACTGCCTGGCTGCTGACATAGCTCAGATGCCCCTCGAGCTTGACGTCGGCGATCGGCTGGTCTGCATAGGGCATCAGGCGCAGCCCCAGGAAATAGCTACCGGCCCCGAGGGCTGCCAGCAACAGCAAACCACCCAGCTTTTTCAACAGGCTCATGCCCAGCTTCGACAGACGTGCCGACACGGGCGGCTTGGCCACCATGCGGCTAGCCCCCCGACGCGCCGGCATGCGCCCCGCGCCCGGCTGCCGATGACGAAGCATGGTGCCGTACATGGCTTACCCCCTTGCCGCGCCGCTGTCGGCCAAGACCGCCAGCACCAGCTGCTGGAAATCCAGTCCGGCAGCGCGGGCCGCCATTGGCACCAGACTGTGGTCGGTCATGCCCGGCACCGTATTGACCTCGAGCAGCCAGAAGCGGCCTTCGGCGTCCTGCATCACATCGACCCGGGCCCAGCCCTGTACGCCCACAGCCTCGCAGGCGCGAGCGCACAGTCCCTTCAGCTCCTCTTCCTTGCCGGAATCAAGTCCGCAGGGAATCCGGTACTGGGTATCCGAAGCCATGTACTTGGCGTCGTAGTCGTAGAAGCTGTGCGGCGTGCCCAAACCGATCGGGGGCAGCACCTGGCCGCGCAGCAGGGCCACGGTGAATTCCGGCCCCTGGATCCACTGCTCGACCAGCACCTGGGGATCGTAGGTGCGGGCGGCCTGCCAGGCGGCGATCAGCTCATCGATGCCGTTCACCTTGGCCATGCCGATGCTGGAACCCTCGTGGGCCGGCTTGACGATCAGCGGGAAGCCGAGAGCCTGCGCGGCCGCCCGGCAGTCGGCCTCGCTGGCCAGTACCGCATGGCGCGGCGTCGGCAGCCCCAGACTCTGCCAGACCTGCTTGGTGCGCAGCTTGTCCATCGCCAGGGCCGAGGCGAGGACGCCACTGCCGGTGTAGGGAATGCCGGCGCACTCGAGCAGGCCCTGCATGCTGCCATCCTCGCCACCGCGGCCATGCAGGACGATGAAGGCGCGGTCGATCCGCTCGCGGCTCAGCCGCTCGAGCAGGTCATCGCCGACGTCGATGCCGAAGGCATCCACCCCGGCGCTCTGCAGCGCTTCCAGCACGGCCTGGCCGGACTTCAGGGAAACTGCGCGCTCGGCGCTCTTGCCACCGAACAGCACGGCGACACGACCGAAGGCTTGCGGGGCCAATGTGGATTGCAGGGCGTGAGTCATGGCATGTCCCTCTGGGCGACCGCTTCGGGCGAGCCGCCGAACAACGGATTCTGGAGCAGTTGCGGCGCCAGGCCGCCGATGTCGCCGGCTCCCTGGCAGAGCAGGATGTCACCGGGGCGCAGCAGCGGCTTGAGCAGCGGCGCGATATCCGCACCACGCTCGACGTAGATCGGGTCCAGCTGGCCGCGCTGGCGGATGCTGCGGCACAGGTTGCGGCTGTCGGCACCGGGTATCGGCTCCTCGCCAGCCGGGTAGACCTCCATCAGCAGCAGCACGTTGGCATCGGACAGGACCTGAACGAAGTCCTCGTAGAGGTCGCGCGTCCGGGTGAAGCGATGCGGCTGATAGACCATCACCAGGCGACGCTCCGGCCAGCCGCCGCGGACCGCCTTGATCACCGCGGCGACCTCGCGCGGGTGATGACCATAGTCATCGACCAGCATCACGCCGCCGCCGTCGACCTGCAGTTCGCCATACACCTGAAAGCGCCGACCGACGCCCTGGAAGCCCGACAGCCCCTGGACGATGGCGGCATCCTCGATACCCTCGTCGCAGGCGATGGCGATGGTGGCCAGGGCATTCAGCACGTTGTGCACCCCAGGCATGTTGACCGACACCTCGAGCGGCGCGCGCCCCTGGCGCAGCACGGTGAAGTAGGTATGCATCCCCTCCTGGCGGATGTCGATGGCGCGCACGTCTGCATCCTCGCTGAGGCCGTAGGTGATCGTCGGGCGCGCGACCTGGGGCAGAGTCTCGCGCACCACCGGGTCGTCCACGCAGAGCACCGCCAGACCGTAGAACGGCAGGTTGTGCAGGAAATCCACGAAGGTCTTCTTCAGCCGGCTGAAGTCACCCTCATAGGTATCCATGTGGTCGGCGTCGATATTGGTGACCACCGCTACCAGGGGCTGCAGGTGCAGGAAACTGGCATCACTCTCGTCGGCCTCGGCAATCAGGTAGCGGCTGCTGCCGAGCTGAGCATTGGTGCCGGCGGCATTCAGCCGGCCACCGATGACGAAGGTCGGGTCCAGCCCGCCGGCAGCGAACACCGAGGCGATCAGGCTGGTGGTGGTGGTCTTGCCGTGGGTACCGGCCACGGCAATGCCATGCCGGTAGCGCATCAGCTCGGCGAGCATTTCCGCCCGAGGCACCACCGGAATGCGCCGCTCCAGGGCAGTCGCCACTTCCGGGTTGGAGCTGTTCACCGCACTGGAAACCACCAGCACGTCGGCGCTGGCGGCATTCTCGGCGCGATGACCGATGTAAATCTGTGCGCCGAAGCTTTCCAGGCGCGCGGTGACTGGCGAAGCCTTGAGGTCGGAGCCGGAGACTTCGTAACCGAGGTTCAGCAATACCTCGGCAATGCCGCACATGCCGACCCCGCCGATACCGACGAAGTGAATGCGCCCGATGCGGCGCATGCGGCGGATTTCGGCCTGAATCGCGTCCTTGGACTTAACCACGCGCCACCTCCAGGCAGATATCCACGACCGTGCGGGTTGCATCGGGTTTGGCCAGGCGGCGGGCACTGGTGGCCATGCTTTCGAGTCGTTCGGGGTGCATCGATACCTCGGTCAGACGCGCGGCCAGATCGGCAGCCGCCGTAAATGCTTGCGGCAGCAGGAAGGCCGCGCCTTCCCGCGCCAGATAATCGGCATTGCGGGTCTGGTGGTCGTCAATGGCATGGGGCAGCGGCACCAGCAGCGCCGGCAGTCCGGCGGCCGCCAGCTCGCTCACGGTCAAGGCGCCGGCACGACAGACCACCAGGTCGGCCCAAGCATAGACGCGGGCCATGTCCTCGACGAAGGGCACGACTTCGGCCTCGACTCCGGCCTCGCGGTAACGCTCGGCGGTGATCTCGTGGTGCTGTCGGCCAGCCTGATGAAAGATCTCCGGCCGCTGCCCAGCAGGGATCAGTGCCAATGCCGCGGGCAGCAACTTGTTCAGGGGCTCGGCGCCCAGGCTGCCGCCCAGGACCAGCAGACGCAGCCTGCGCCCCTCCAGGGGCTGGCGCGGCAACTCCAGAAACAGCTCGGGGCGCACCGGATTGCCAGTGGTACGCCGCTTGTCGGTGACGCCGAAGGTATCCGGGAAGGCTTCGCAGACCCGGCTGGCGAGTGGCGCCAGTGCCCGGTTGGAGGTGCCGGCCACGGCATTCTGCTCGTGGATGATCAGAGGCACACCAGCCAGCTTCGCCGCCACACCGCCAGGGCCGGTGACGAAGCCCCCCATGCCCAGCACGCACACCGGGCGCAGCTCGCGCATGACCCGACGGGCCTGGAACAGAGACTTCAGCAGCTGGAAGGGGGCCTTGAGCAGAGTCGCCAGCCCCTTGCCACGCAGCCCGCCAATCTGGATCCGATGCAGCGGCAGCCCGGCCGAAGGCACCAGCTCGTTCTCGATTCCCCGCGGTGTGCCCAGCCAGTGCACGGCATAGCCACGGGCCTGGAATTCGCGGGCACAGGCCAGCGCCGGGAACACATGTCCCCCGGTACCGCCGGCCATGATCAATACGTTAGCGCCCATCAGCTTGCTCCTCGTGGTCCTCGGCGAAATCCTCCTCGCTGAACCGCGCATTCTCGTTGCCCAGCTGGGTGCGACGCTCCCAGTCCAGACGCAACAGCAGGCCCAGGCTGACGCAGCAGATCACCAGCGAGCTGCCGCCATAGCTGAGGAAGGGCAAGGTCAGGCCCTTGGTCGGCAGAAGACCGACGTTCACCCCGATATTGATGAGGAACTGGCCGATCCACAGGAAAGCCAGTCCATAGGCCACATAGGCCGAGAAGTAGTGCCGGGCCTTCTCCGCCCACAGTCCGAGATAGAGAGCACGCACGCAGACGAAGGTGAACAGGCCGAGGGTGGCCAGCGCACCGAACATACCCAGCTCCTCGGCCAGCACGGAGAAGACGAAGTCGGTATGCGCTTCCGGCAGGTAGAACTGTTTCTGCACACTGTTGCCGAGCCCGACGCCCAGCCATTCCCCGCGCCCGAAGGCGATCAGCGCCTGGGTCAGCTGGTAGCCGGCGCCGAATTGGTCGGCCCAGGGATCGGTAAAGGTGATCAGTCGTTGCAGGCGGTATTCCTGGGTCTGCACCAGCACGAACACCGCCGCGATGGCGGCGGCGGCCAGCAGGATGAAGCGGAACAGGCCGACCCCACCGAGGAACAGCATGGCCGCAGCAGAGCCCAGCATCACCACGGTGGCGCCGAAGTCCGGCTCCAGCAGCAGCAGTCCAGCCAACGGAATCAGCACGATGATCGGCTTGATGAAGCCGATCCAGCGCCGGCGCACCTCATCCTCGCGGCGTACCAGATAGCCGGCGAGGTAGATCACCACGAACAGCTTGGCGATCTCCGAGGGCTGGACGTTGAAGGCGCCGAAACCGATCCAGCGCATCGAGCCGTTCACCTCGCGACCGATGCCCGGAACAAGCACGAGGATCAGCACACCGAAGGCGGCCAACAGCAGCTTGCCGCCCATGCTCTGCCAGGTTTCCAGCGGTACCAGCATCACCACGCCGCCGGCGACGATGCCAATCAGCAGATACACCAGGTGACGGACCATGTAGTAGAAGGTGTTGCCGGCCTGCACCGCCGCCACTTCGGAAGATGCCGAGGTGATCATCACCAGCCCCAGACCGAGCAGCGTCAGACAGCCCGCCAGCATCGGGAAATCGACATCGAAGCCGCGCCGGCTGAACAGCGGCGACGGATAGGGACGCAGCAAGGCAAGCATCAGGAGAGCGCCTCCACCGCCCGGGCGAACAGCTGTCCGCGCTCTTCGAAGTTTCGGAACATGTCCAGGCTGGCACAGGCTGGCGACAGCAGCACGGCGTCACCGGCCTCGGCCAGGGCAGCCGCGCGCTCGACCGCCTCCTCCAGCGTCCTCACCCGGACCAGCGGCACGACACCCTCCAGCACTGCGGCAATACGCTCGGCGTCGCGGCCGAGCAGAATCACCGCGCGGCAGTGTTCGGCGACTGGCTGGCGCAGGCTGGAGAAATCCGCGCCCTTGCCGTCGCCACCGGCAATCAGCACCAGCTTGCCGACGATGTCCGCGCCCAACCCCTCGATTGCGGCCAGCGCGGCACCGACATTGGTGGCCTTGGAGTCGTCGTAATAGCCGACCCCCCGCAATTCCCGCAGCCACTGGCAGCGGTGCGGCAA
Organism: Azotobacter chroococcum; assembly: GCF_004339665.1. GTDB lineage: Bacteria > Pseudomonadota > Gammaproteobacteria > Pseudomonadales > Pseudomonadaceae > Azotobacter > Azotobacter chroococcum. The sequence continues at coordinate 248,955 of NZ_SMMU01000003.1, read as the reverse complement.
CCCGGCAAAGCCCTTCAGGGAGTCCAGCATCGGCGCGAACGGCAAGCCGGCCGCATGGCCCAGCGCCAGTGCCGCCAAGGCATTGGCCTGGTTGTGGGCACCGCGGATCTTCAGCTCGCGGACCGGCAGCAGCGCCTCGAACTGGAAGGCCAGGTGCTTCTCGCCGCTTTCCTCGAGCAGGCCGAAGCCCTTGAAGTCCGGCTTGCCGAGACCGAAGGACCAGCACGGCAGTTGGTCGGCGACCAGCGGGCGGGACAGCGCGTCGTCGCGGTTCACCACCACCTGGTGGGCACCACGAAAGATGCGATGCTTGGCCAGGTGATAGGCCTGCAGATCGGCATAGCGATCCATGTGGTCTTCGCTGACGTTGAGGCAGGTGGCCACCTCGGCATTCAACCGTTCGGTCGTCTCCAGCTGGAAGCTGGAGAGTTCCAGCACGTACAGCTCGACGCTGTCGTCCAGCAGGTCGAGGGCCGGCGTGCCCAGATTGCCGCCCACCGCCACGCGCCGGCCGGCCGCACGGGCCATCTCGCCGACCAGGGTGGTCACAGTACTCTTCGCGTTGGAGCCGGTGATGGCGACGATCGGCGCCCGGGCATGCCGGGCGAACAGCTCGATGTCGCCGGACAACTTCACCCCATGCGCCGCCGCAGTCTGCAGCGCCGGCGTGGCCAGTGCCAGCCCCGGACTGACGTAGAGCTCGCTGGCTCGGCAGAGAAAGTCCACGTCCAGCGGGCCGCAGTGCACCTCGACCTGCGGGTAGTCGCGCCGCAGCGCAGCCAGCTCCGGGGGATTGGCGCGGGTGTCGACCACGGCAAAGTGTGCACCCTGGCGGGCCAGGAAGCGCACCAGGGACATGCCGCTCTTGCCGAGACCGACGACGATGCGGAACTGGTCGGAAGCGATCAGGCTCATGTCCCGGTCCTCAGCGCAGCTTCAGGGTCGCCAAGCCTATCAGCACCAGTACCACGGTGATGATCCAGAAACGCACGATCACCCGCGGCTCCGGCCAGCCTTTCAGCTCGAAGTGGTGGTGGATCGGCGCCATGCGAAACACGCGCTTGCCGGTGAGTTTGAAGGAGGCGACTTGGATCATCACCGACAGGGTTTCCATGACGAACACCCCGCCCATGATGAACAGCACCACTTCCTGGCGGACGATCACTGCGATGGTGCCGAGCGCCGCTCCCAAGGCCAGCGCGCCGACGTCGCCCATGAAGACCTGCGCCGGATAGGTGTTGAACCAGAGAAAGCCGAGGCCGGCGCCAATCAGCGCACCACAGAACACGATCAGCTCACCGGCCCCTGCCACGCTGGGAATCAGCAGGTATTCGGCAAAATTCACGTTGCCGGACAGGTAGCAGAAGATTCCCAGGGCGCCACCGACCATCACCGTGGGCATGATCGCCAGGCCGTCGAGGCCGTCGGTCAGGTTCACTGCATTGCTCGAGCCGACGATGACGAAATAGGTCAGCACGATGAACGCAGCCCCAAGGGGAATCTCGATGGTCTTGATCAGCGGCAGGATCAGGGTGGTCTCGACCGGGGTTTGTGCAGTCATATAAAGGAAGAGCGCAGCGCCAAGGCCGAAAACCGACTGCCAGAAGTACTTCCAGCGGCTCGGCAGGCCACGAGAGTTTTTCTCGATCACCTTGCGGTAATCGTCAACCCAGCCGATGGCGCCGAACAGCAGAGTTACGGCCAGCACGACCCAGACGTAGCGGTTGGACAAATCCGCCCAGAGCAGGGTGCTGATAGCGATAGCGGACAGGATCAGCGCGCCGCCCATGGTCGGCGTACCCTTCTTCGACAGGTGCGATTGTGGACCGTCGTCGCGCACCGCCTGACCGATCTGGCGAATCTGCAGGGTCCGGATCATCCAGGGGCCAAGGCACAGAGCCAGGATCAGGGCGGTCAGCACCCCGAGAATCCCGCGCAGTGTCAGGTACTGGACGACCGCGAAACCGGTATGGAACTGTTGCAGATACTCTGCCAGCAGCAGCAGCATTTAGTGAATCTCCTCGCTGGAACCGCAGAGAGCCGAGACGATCTTGTCCATCGCCGCACTTCGCGAACCCTTGATCAGAATGGTGGTATTGGGATGCTGCTCGCCGCGCAGGGCCTCGAGCAGGGTGGCCTGGTTGGCGAAATGCCGGCCGTTGTCTCCGAACGCCGCGACCGCATGCGCCATCAGCGGCCCGACGGCATATAGGGCATCGACCTTGCCGGCAGCATAGGCGCCCACCTGACGGTGGCCCTCCTCCGCCCACGCGCCCAGTTCGCCCATGTCACCCAAGGCCAGGACGGTGCGTCCGGAAAAGCCGGCGAGTATATCGATAGCCGCGCACATTGACGCGGGGTTTGCGTTGTAGCTGTCGTCGATCACCCGCATGCCGTTCGGCGCAAGCTGCGCCACGGCGCGCCCCTTGACCGGTTGCAGGCTCTCGAGCCCGGCCTGGATTCCGACCAGCGGCATACCCAGGGCATGAGCCGCAGCAGCGGCCGCCAAAGCATTGGCCACATTGTGCCGACCGAGCAGATTGAGCTGGATACGCGCCTCACCGGCGGGCCCCTGCAAGGTGAAAGCCGGGCAGCCACGGGCGTCGGGCTGGATATCCCTGGCCCGAAAATCGGCATCGCCATCGTCCAGAGCAAAACTCAGCACGCGCCGCTCGCCAGCACGCCGCTGCCAGGTGGCGAACGCCCGATCGTCGCGGTTGAGCACGGCGATACCGCCGGCCGGTAGTCCCTCGAGGATCTCGCCCTTGGCCTCGACGATCCTTTCCGGTCCGCCGAACTCACCGACGTGGGCCGTGCCAGCATTGGTGATGATCGCCACCTGCGGACGGGTCAGGCCGACGGTGTAGGCGATCTCACCGACCCGCGAAGCGCCCAGCTCGATCACCGCACCGACATGCTCGGGCGCCAGCTCCAGCAATGTCAACGGCACACCCAGGTCGTTGTTCAGGTTGCCGCGGGTAGCCAGCACCGGGCCACGGGTGCGCAGGATGCTGGCGAGCATTTCCTTGACCGTGGTCTTGCCGCTGGAGCCGGTCACCGCGGCCAGCGGGCCGCTGTAGGCCTGGCGGTTGAAGCCTCCCAACTGGCCGAGGGCAAGCCGGGTATCGGCCACCTGCAACTGCGGCAGTCCCGCTTCCGGCATCGTGCGCTGAACCAGAGCGGCCACTGCCCCCCTGGCAGCAACCTCGGCAAGAAAGGCATGACCATCGAAACGCGGCCCGACCAGCGCGACGAACAATTGCCCCGGGCAAATCGCCCGGCTGTCGGTACCGACCGAATCGAAAGCCACATCGCCCCCTACCAGGCCCCCCCGCAACAGACCGGCGACTTCGCTCAGATGCAGAGCCTTAAGCATGGGCCGCCTCCCAGGCGCTCAGAGCCTTGGCGGCCTCTTCAATGTCGGAAAAAGGCTGGCGCACGCCATTGATCTCCTGGTAGTCCTCGTGTCCCTTGCCGGCCAGCAACAGCACGTCGCTCGCCTCGGCATTGGCGATCAGGTGGGCGATGGCCTGGCCGCGCCCATGCAGGTAGGCGACCTTTTCCGGTGCGTCAATGCCGCTGCGGATATCGGCAAAAATCTGTTCGGGAGATTCGCTGCGCGGATTGTCGTCGGTGACCAGCACCTCGTCGGCCAGCCGCTCGGCAACCGCCGCCATCAACGGGCGCTTGCCGCGATCGCGGTCGCCGCCACAGCCGAACAGGCACAGCAGCCGCCCGCGGACATGAGGGCGCAGCGCCTCCAGCACCTTCTCAAGGGCATCCGGGGTATGGGCATAGTCCACCACCACCAGCGGTCTGGTGCCGCCACCCAGGCGCTGCATGCGCCCGACCGGCGCCTGCAGCTGCGGCATGACGCGCAGAATCTCGTCCAGCGCGTAATCCAGTCCCAGCAGCGCACCGACCATGGCCAGCAGGTTGCTCAGGTTGAAGCGGCCCAGCAGCGGGCTGTGCAGCAACCCTTCTCCCTGAGGGGTCACCACCTCGGCTCGCACGCCCCGCTCGTCGAAATGCACCCAACGACAGTGCAGCTGGGCGGAGCGATCCTCCAGGCTATAGCCGATCAGACGGGAGGACTGCGTCTCTTGGGCCAGCCGGCGACCAAAGGCGTCATCTAAGTTGAGCACCCGGCAACGCAGGCCGGGCCAGGCGAACAACTGGGCCTTGGCCGCGCCATAGGCGTCCATGGTGCCGTGGTAGTCCAGATGGTCACGCGACAGGTTGGTGAAGACCGCCACATCGAAATCCAGCGCCGCCACCCGCCCCTGTTCGAGACCGTGGGAGGAAACCTCCATGGACACGGCACGGGCACCGGCCTGCTTCAGCCTGGCCAGGGTCGCTTGCACGCCAAGCGGATCGGGAGTGGTATACCGGCCACTTTGCAGATCGCCGTGAAAACCATTTCCCAGAGTACCGATGATGCCGCAACGCTCGCCGAGCAGGTCCAGAGCCTGGGCCAGCAACTGGCTGACACTGGTCTTGCCGTTGGTGCCGGTCACACCGATCAGGCACAGGGCTCGGCTTGGCTCGCCATAGAAGCGTCCGGCGATCGCTGACAACTGCCCCGCCAGCCCCCTGATCGGCACCAGCGGCACGCCATTGCCGGCGGGCACCGCTGCACCCTCGGCCTCATAGGCCACGGCAGCCGCACCCCGGGCGAGCGCATCGCCGATATGGCTGCGGCCATCCTGCCGACCGCCGGGAACCGCGAGGAACAGATCGCCCGGACGCACCTGGCGGCTGTCCAGGGTCAGCTCACGGATCAACACCGCGCTCTCGGCCTGGGGCAACAGTTGATTGAGGGGCATGGGCATCAGATACGCTCTCCTGGGCCAAGTGCTTCCTTGTCGGCCGTCTTCGTCTCGACCGGTGGCGGCAGGTTGTCCGGCGCCACGTTCATCAAACGCAGCGCGCCGGCCATGACCCTGCCGAACACCGGCGCCGAAACAAGGCCACCAAAATAGGTGCCGTTGCTCGGCTCGTCGATCACCACGGCCATGGCGATGCGCGGGTTGCTGGTCGGAGCGAAGCCGGCAAATAGCGAGCGATATGACTTTTCCTTGTAGCCCTTGGCGCCCACGCTGGTCTTGCGCGCGGTACCACTCTTGCCCGCGACGTGATAACCCGGCACCTTGGCGCGGAACGCACCGCCCGGCGCCTCGACGACCTGTTGCAGCATGCCCTGAATGCTCTTGGCGACACTCGGGGAAATGACCTGGACGCCCTCCGGCTGATGCTCCTGCCGAGCCAATGCCAGCGGTACCGAGCGTCCATCGTTGGCCAAGGTGCCATAGGCATGGGCCAACTGCACGGCCGTCACCGAGAGACCGTAGCCGTAGGACAGGGTGGCCGTCTCCGCCTTGCGCCATTCGCGGTGGTTGGGCAGGTTGCCCACCCGCTCGCCGGGAAAGCCCAGGCCGGTATCCTGGCCAAAGCCGACGCGTTGCATAAGCGAGTAGATGGATGCACCACCGATATCGAAGGCCACCTTGCTCATGCCGACATTGCTTGACTTGATCAGGATGCCGGTCAGGTCCAGCACACCGCCCTCGGCGCGTGACACATCGCGAATGGTATAACGCCCGATCTGCAACCTTCCCGGAGCCACCTCCACCCTATCTTCCGGCTTCCAGCGTCCGGTTTCCAGCGCGGCGCTCATGGACAGCGGCTTCATCGTCGAACCGGGCTCGAACACATCGACCAGGGCACGATTGCGCATGGCCGCGGGGTTAAGGTTGCGTTTGTTGTTCGGGTTGTAGGTCGGCTGGTTGACCATCGCCAGCACTTCGCCAGTTTTCACATCGAGCATCACCAGGGTACCGGCCTTGGCGCCGACCTCGGTGATGGCGTTGCGCAACTCGCGATGTGCCAGGTACTGCAGACGCAAATCAATGGACAGTTCCAGTGTCTTGCCGGCCTTGGCATTCTGCACCACCTGCACATCCCGGATCAGACGGCCACGACGGTCCTTGAGCACCTGCCGCTTGCCAGGCACGCCGGCCAGCCACTCGTCGAAGGCCAACTCCATGCCCTCGCGACCGCGATCGTCGATATCGGTAAAACCAAGCACATGGGCAGTGACCTCACCCGCCGGGTAGAATCGCCGGAACTCTTCCAGTGCATAGACGCCCGGAATCTTCAGATCCAGTACGGCCTGCCCCTGCTCGGGGGTCAGCCCCCGAGCCAGATAAGTAAACTCGCGCCCAGCCAGTTGCTCCAGACGCTCGGTCAGCGCTTTCGCATCCTGGCCCAGAGCCTTGGCCAGAGCGGCCCACTGATCGCGCGCACCGATCAACTCCTTCGGATTACCCCACAGGGTGGTGACTGGAGTACTGACTGCCAGCGGCTCGCCGTTGCGATCGGTGATCAGCCCGCGATGCGCAGGAATGGGGATGTGCCGCATGCTGCGCGCATCGCCCTGCCCCTTGAGAAAATCATGGTCGAAGACGTGCAGGTCGATGATGCGCCAGGCGATGGCAGCCACCATCAGCGCCAGAAGAATCAGCACCAGACGGAAACGCCAAGGATAGAGTGCGCCCTCAAGCTTCATCATGGGGACACCAGCCGCACTTCTGCCGGGTCGGGAATACGCATCTTCAAGGTTTCGCTGGCCAAGGCCTCGACCCGGCCGTGCGCGGTCCAGGTGCTCTGCTCGAGAATCAGCCGCCCCCACTCGGCTTGCAGCTTGTCACGCTCGCTCAACTCGCCATACAGGGCATTGAGCAGTTGACGGTTCCAGTAGGCGCTGTAGGACACCGCGATGGCAGAAAACAGGGCGGCAATGAAGAGCACCAGCATCAGCACACTGCCGGCTGGCATGGCCTTGTCCGATATGCGCGTCATCGAAGCTTCTCCGCCACACGCATGACCGCACTGCGGGCACGCGGATTGGCCTTGATTTCGGACTCGGAAGCGTATTGGGGCTTGCCGATCAGCTTGAAGCGCGGCTCGAAGGCAGCCGGACGAATCGGCAGATCGCGCGGCAGCTTGTCCGCCTCGCCCTTGGCCTGGCGACGCATGAACTGCTTGACGATGCGGTCCTCCAGCGAATGGAAGCTGATCACCACCAGACGACCGCCGACCTCAAGCGCCTCCAGCGCTGCCTCGAGCCCCTGCTCAAGATCGCCAAGCTCATTGTTGATATGGATACGCAAGCCCTGGAAAGCACGAGTCGCCGGATTCTTGCCCTTCTCCCAGGCAGGGTTGGCGACTGCCAGCACTTGCGCCAGGTCGGCAGTGCGCTCGAACGGCCTTTCCTGGCGACGTTGCACCACGGCCTGCGCCATGCGTCTAGCGAAGCGCTCTTCACCATAATCCTTGAACACGCGGGCAATTTCCTCGACAGAGGCCTTGGCCAGCCATTCGGCTGCGCTCACGCCACGCCCCGGGTCCATGCGCATGTCCAGCGGACCATCGTTGAGAAAGCTGAAACCACGCTCGGGATCGTCCAGCTGCGGCGATGACACCCCCAGATCGAACAGCACACCACCGACCTTGCCGATCAGCCCGCGTACTTCCAGTTCGTCCGCCAGTTCGGCGAAACTGCGCTGCACAACGACAAATCGCCCATCCTCGGCAGCCAGTGCCTGCCCGGTGGCGATCGCCTGAGGATCCTTGTCGAACCCCAGCAAGACGCCATCCGGCCCGAGACGCCCGAGGATCAGCCGGCTATGCCCGCCCCGCCCGAAGGTGCCATCCAGGTAGCAGCCGTCTGCGCGGACGGACAGGGCATCGACCGCCTCTTCGAGCAGCACGGTGATATGGCTGAAGCCGCTATTCATAGTCACAGGATCAAGTCGCGCAATTCTCCCGGCAGATCACCGGGTTGTTGTTTGATAGCCGCCAGATCTGCATCTGCAATCGCGATCCAGGCTGCCTCGTTCCACAGCTGAAACTTGTTCAGTTGGCCGACCAGCATTGCGTGCTTGTCCAGATTCGCATGCTCCCGCAGACGTGGCGGGATCAAAAAACGTCCACTGCCATCCAGCTCAAGATCCACGGCATTACCAATCAGGAGACGCTGCAAACGGCGACTTTCCTCACGTAACGAGGGAAGCTCGCGCAATTTGGCCTCGATGAGTTCCCACTCTGGCAGGGGATATATGCATAGACAGGGATCCATCGCATCGATGGTGACAATGAGCTGACCTGCAGAGCGCGCAACAAGCTCGTCACGATACCGGGCAGGCATCGAGATCCGCCCCTTGGCGTCGAGACTGACGGCATTTGCTCCGCGAAACACGGTCGCGCTTCCCCTGACTGCAAGCTTCCCTGCCCACTAAAACCCACTTTATGCCACTTCGTACCACCCTACGCACACTATAGGAATGCCCTACCCCACCGTCAAGGCAGGGCAAAATGAAAAAATCCTTATGGGACGGCGATTTAGCTGAATATGAGAGAGGGAAATCGCAACTAATGAGGAACAAGTTCAAGAAAATCAACAAGCTGAAGCCAGCTCTTAAAACTGACTATGAGATGAAGGGGCTTTTTGCCACTCTTGGGAAGGCTTTGCAAAGGGTGGAGAAGAAAAAAGAGGGGGAGAGTCGATCTATAAGCCGGGTTCTGTCGAGGACAGTCATTCCTCTACGACGACCATCGCTGGCCGCCTCTAGCAACCTACCCGGATCCAGCGCGGGCCACGCCAACGGATCCCTATTTGGTCTTGCTCCGAGTGGGGTTTACCTAGCCACGGACTGTTGCCAGCCGTGCGGTGCGCTCTTACCGCACCTTTTCACCCTTACCGGCGCTTGCGCACTTAGGCGGTTGTTTTCTGTGGCACTTTCCGTAGGCTCACGCCTCCCAGGCGTTACCTGGCACTCTGCCCTATGGAGCCCGGACTTTCCTCCCTTCCATATTGGGGAACAATATGGAACAGCGACTGTCCGATCGACTCTCCGCCGACAAGAGTAATGGTCACGGAGACCATCCGCAAGCACTCCCAGATGCAGTGGCCAGGCCAACCTCACCCCTGGCGCTCCAAAGCCGCCTGATAGAGCAGATTCTTGCGTACTCCGGTGATTTCGGCCGCCAGTGCTGCAGCCCGCTTCAAGGGCATCTCCTTGAGCAGAAGCTCGAGGACACGGAGCGCCGCCGCCGGCACCGAGTTTTCGGCAGGCGCCTGCCAGCCTGCAACCAGCAACACGCACTCACCGCGCTGCTGATTGCCATCGGCAGCAACCCAGGCGCGCAACTTGCCGAGCGGCAGTCCCTGGAAAGTCTCGAACGCCTTGGTCAGTTCCCGCGCCATAACCGCCAAACGATCAGCCCCCAGGATCCGCTCGAGGTCCGCCAGACAGTCCAGCAATCGATGCGGCGCCTCGTAGAAGATCAGCGTGCGAGGCTCCTCCTTCAACTGCTCCAGACGTGCCAGCCGCCCAGCCGTCTTGGCCGGCAGAAAGCCTTCGAAGACGAAACGATCAGAAGGCAGACCCGCAGCGGACAAGGCGGCAATCAGAGCACAGGGCCCAGGCACCGGCACCACTCTTATGCCGGCAGCACGCGCCTGGCGCACCAGATGAAAGCCCGGATCGGAAATCAGTGGGGTACCGGCATCGGAAATCAGTGCTACATCCTCACCGCCCTGCAGGCGTGCCAGAAAGCGTCCACCTTGATCACGCTCATTGTGCTCATGACAAGCCACCAAGGGTGTCGTTATGCCAAAATGCTGCAACAGACGCGCCGAATGGCGCGTATCTTCGGCCGCGATCACGGCCACCTCACGCAACACCCGCAGCGCTCGCGCAGTGATGTCGTCAAGATTGCCAATCGGGGTAGCAACGACATAAAGCATGCCCGGCATTGGACTCAGAGCAGCGGACGTACTCACGGCAATTCACCCAAAACAGTCGAAACGCGCATTGTAGCCGGTTTCCCGAGCACGACATCGCACCCGGGACAAGGCTTGGGTACAATTCTCCAATTGTCTTGAGCATCAGGAACGCCTCAATGATCGCCTGCCTGCGCCCTCTTCCCGCCCTTTTCCTTGCCGGCCTTCTGGCGGCCTGTGCCAGCTCGCCGTCATCCAGGCTGGGCGAGCTGCCTACCCCCACACAAACCAGCGTCCAGCAACTGCTACAACAGGCCAGCGAAAGCAGGCCGGAAAAGGCCGCACTCCTACGCCTGACGGCCGCCGACCAGGCCTACCGCCAGAAGGATCTAGCCCAGGCCGTGCGTATTCTCGAACAGACGCCTCTGGATAGCCTCAAACCCGCCCAGCAGATCTTTGCCAGCACCCTCAGCGCAGAGATTGCCTTGGCCCGCAACAATGCCAAGGCGGCGCTCAAGGCCTTGAACCACCCCAGCATGCAGCACCTGGGCGAACTGCCCGTCCAGCAGCAGACCCGCACCCAACTGACTCGCGCCCGCGCCCTGGAGGCGGACGGCCAGCACCTGAACGCCGCCCGCGAGCGGGTATTCATTGCTCCCCTGCTGAGCGAATCGACGGCCAGCGAGAATCATGAAAGCATCTGGCGCCTGATCCAGGCTCTGCCGCAGGACGCTCTGAACGTGCCCGGAGAGGAGAACACCGAACTGGGCGGCTGGCTGGCCTTGGCACGCGCGACGAAAAGCGCTGGCACCCTGGAGCTGCAACAGGCAGCCATCGATAAATGGCGTACGGCAAACCCGCAACATCCGGCAGCCCTGCAATTGCCGGCACCGTTGCGCAAGCTGCGGGAACTGGCCAGCCAGCCCCTGAACAAGATCGCCCTGCTGCTTCCGGAGGAAGGGCAGCTCGCCTCGGTGTCCCGCGCCCTGCGCAACGGCTTCATGGCAGCCCACTACCAGGCACAGCAAAGCGGTCAGCGGCCGCCCAGCATCGAAGTCTACGACAGCAGCCGACTGACCTCCCTCGACGACTTCTATCGCCAGGCCCAGGCCGCCGGCGTGCAACTGGTCGTCGGCCCCCTGGAAAAGCCCCTGGTCAAGCAGCTCGGCGATCGCGAGCAACTGCCGATCACCACCCTTGCACTGAACTATGGCAATGCCGGCCAGGAAAGCCCGCCGCAACTCTTCCAGTTCGGCCTGGCGGCTGAAGACGAGGCTCGCGAAGCCGCCCGCCGCGCCTGGGCCGACGGCATGCGCCGGGGCGTCGTCATGGTGCCCTCCGGCGAATGGGGTGACCGCGTACTTCAAGCTTTCCAGCAGAACTGGCAAGCCGCCGGCGGCGGTTTGATCGCCGTCGTGCGCATCGACCAGCCCGCTCGCCTGGCCCAGCAGATCGCCGAGCTGTTCCAGCTGCGCCAGAGCGAGGCACGTGGCAAGCGCCTGCAGAGCGTGCTTGGCGGCGAGGTGGCGGCCCAACCCTCACGACGCCGGGACATTGACTTCATTTTTCTCGCAGCCACTCCGCAGCAGGCCCAACAGATCAAGCCGACCCTTGCCTTCCAGTATGCTGGCGATGTACCAGTGTATGCCACCTCGCATCTCTACAGCCCGAAGGAGGAGCAGAACTATTACCTCGACCTCGAAGGCATCCAGTTCTGCGAGACCCCCTGGCTGCTCAATACCAACCCGAGCGACAACCTCCCGCAAGTGATTGGCAGCCAATGGCCACAAGCCAGCAGCAGCTTGGGACGCCTCTACGCCATGGGAGTCGACGCCTACCGACTCGCTCCTCGTCTGGCACAACTCAAGGCCATGCCCGAAACCCGCATCGATGGCTTTTCCGGCAGCCTCAGTCTGAGCCCCGATCAACGCATCCAGCGCCAGCTGCCCTGGGCCGCGTTCCGCGACGGCCAGGTACAGCGCCTGCCGGCCAGCTACTGACATGGACAGGCAGCGCAGCGGACGCGATGCCGAGGCCCTCGCCCACCGACATCTCACAGCGCAGGGGATGCGCCTCTTGGCGCAGAACTGGCGCTGCCGATGTGGCGAGCTCGATCTGGTCATGCTCGACGGCGATACAGTAGTATTTGTCGAAGTACGCTATCGGCAACATCTTGCCTGGGGAGGCGCACTGGAGAGCGTCGATGCGCGCAAGCGCATGAAGCTCGTCCGTACCGCTCACTACTTCCTGCAGAAAGAGCCACGCTGGGCCAGGCACCCCTGCCGCTTCGACGTCATTGCCATCAACGCTGACAAGGGCGTATCCAGCCAGCTGAATTGGATTCGAAACGCCTTTGATGCCTGACCCTGCAACCGCATCGGTCTCGCGCCAGCAAGAGCCCCTGGCACCCAGTAGCCCCACCTCCCCCTGAGCCAGGGACACCTCCTGGCCACAGCGGACACCCGACTTTGAAGGTTATCGCCGATGGACATGCTCTCCCGCATCAGCCAACTCTTCCAGGCCAGCATCGAAACCAAGCAGCAGGCCATGGAAGTTGTCCTCCCCCACATCGCCCAAGCCAGCGAACTCATGGTCCAGGCGCTGCTCAACGAGGGCAAGATCCTTTCCTGCGGAAATGGCGGCTCGGCCGGCGATGCGCAGCATTTTTCCTCGGAGCTGCTCAATCGCTTCGAGCGCGAGCGCCCCAGCCTACCGGCCATGGCACTGACCACCGACAGCTCCACGCTTACCTCGATTGCCAACGACTATAGCTACAACGAAGTCTTTTCCAAGCAGATCCGCGCCCTTGGCCAGCCCGGTGACGTTCTGCTGGCCATCTCCACCAGCGGCAACTCTGCCAACGTGATCCAAGCCATCCAGGCGGCTCATGACAGGGAAATGCTGGTAGTTGCCCTGACCGGCCGTGACGGCGGCGGCATGGCCGCACTGCTGCTCCCCGAGGACGTCGAGATCCGGGTGCCCGCCAAGGTCACGGCACGCATCCAGGAAGTGCATCTGCTGATCATCCACTGCCTGTGCGACCTGATCGACAACCAACTGTTTGGAAGCGAAGAATGAAGCGCTCACTACTGCTGATGGCTGCCGCTCTGGCAGCAGGCCTTGCCTTGGGCGGCTGCAGCAATCGCAGCATCGGCCATTCGATCGACGATCAATTCATCGAACCCCAAGTCGCCGAGAAAATCCGCCAAGCCCATGCCGACCTGGGCAGCAACAGCTCGCATATCGTGGTCACTACTTACAACGGCGTCACCCTGCTCGCCGGCCAGACGCCCCGCACCGAACTCAAACAACTAGCCGAGCAAGCTGCCCGCTCGGTCCCCGGCGTGACCAGAGTACACAATGAACTGCAGATCCTCCTGCCCACTTCACTAGTGGTCCGCAGCAACGACTCACTACTGACCACCAAGATCAAAACCCAGATGCTTGCCGACAGCACAGTGCCTGGCTCGAAAATCAAGGTGGTCACCGAGAACGGTATCGTTTACCTGCTGGGCCTGATCACCCGCCAGGAGGCGGATCGGGCCGCCAATCTGGTCCAGAGCGTTTCCGGCGTACAGAAAATCGTCAAGCTGTTTCAGTACACCGATTGAAGATATGAACAGAATAAAAAGGCGATCCTGGATCGCCTTTTTATGAACTACTATTTGACCACCTTCAGGCTGGGCCGCCCGGCCGGCCGCGGCGGCTCGCCACCCGAAGGGCCATCGTCATCCGGACCGGCACTGCCCTCCGCAGCCGGCGGCTCGATCTCGAAGACCATGCCCTGACCATTCTCCCGCGCATAAATGGCCATGACAGCGTCGGAAGATATGTACAGACTATGGGCAACACCACCGAAGCGACCTTCGAAGCTCACCCCCTGATTATCCATGTGCAGATTCCGCACAGCGCTGGGGGAAACATTGAGAACGATCTGCCCATCGTTCACATAACCTGCCGGAACCTGCACGTTTGGCATCTCGGCATTGACCAGCAGATGGGGCGTACAGTCATTGTCGACAATCCACTCGTAGAGCGCGCGGAGTAGATAGGGACGACTGGAGTTCATAGCAACCTCCTTCATATTGGCCGCATATCGCGTTCGACAGCGGACAGGCTGGCCTGAAAGGCCTGGCGAGCGAACTGGCGCTCCATGTATTCGAGCAGCGGCTTCGCACTGCGTGGCATTTCTATACCCAGCAACGGCAACCGCCAGAGCAGCGGCAAGAGGCAGCAGTCCACCAAACTTGGCTCCTCACTGAGGAAATAAGGCTTTTCGGCGAACAAGGGCGACACATCAAGCAAGCTCTTCAGCAGCTCCCTACGCAACTGGTTGCAAACACTTTCCCCACTGCACCGATCGAGGATCCGATCAGCCAGCACACACCAGTCGCCCTGGATGCGGTGCATCAGCAGACGGCTGTTGGCGCGAGCCACAGGATACACCGGCAGCAGCGGCGGATGCGGATAACGCTCCTCAAGGTACTCCATGATCACCCCCGGCTCGTACAGAAGTAGATCACGATCGATTAGGGTGGGTAGCGAGCCATAGGGATTGATCTCGGCAAGCTTGCCCGAGCCCTGCTCCGGATTGATGTCGAAGACCTGCACAGCAATCCCCTTTTCGGCAAGCACCATCCTCACACGATGGGAATAGTGGTCAGCCGGATCGGAGTAACAGATCAAACGATTGGCCATACCCATAGCGAACTCCTCGCTCGCAGGTCATATTTCCAGAATAAAAAAACACACGCGCCCCTAGGGGCGCGTGTGTTTATAACTACAAGTGCAATGGATCAGTGCACGTCTTTCCAGTATTCGCGCTTGAGCAGATAGGCGAACACGAAGAAGACCGCCAGGAACAGGAGCACGTAGCTACCGATACGCTGGCTTTCCAGCTTGACCGGGTTGGCCGAATAAGCCAGGAAGGTCACCAGATTCTTGACTTTCTCGTCAAACTGATCCGCATCCAGAGTGCCAGTCTTCGGCAGGACGGTCAGCTGCTCACAAGCCTCGTGAGTGATCTCCGCCCCAGTGAGCGGGTCGTACTGCTTCTTGCCATCCTCAACCACCTGTACCTGCTTGCAACCGAAGACCTGACGCCCCTGCAGGCCAGCCAGCACGTTGGGCATGCCCACATTCGGGAATATGGTGTTGTTCACTCCCAACGGGCGCGACGGATCCTCATAGAAGCTGCGCAGATAGCTGTACAGCCAGTCGTTGCCACGCACCCGGGCGACCAGCGTCAGATCCGGCGGCGCCGCACCGAACCAGACCTTGGCGTCCTCGGGACGCATGCCGATCTTCATGTGATCGCCAATCTTGGCGCCAGTGAAGACGACATTTTCCAGCATCACCTCTTCCGGAATGCCAAGATCCTTGGCTACCCGCTCGTAGCGCTGGAACTGGGCACTATGGCAGCCCATGCAGTAGTTGGTGAAGGTCCGCAAACCATCCTGCATGGCCGCCTTATCGGTCAGATCGATGTCGACTTTGTCCAGTTCGGGCTCAACTCCCGCGGCAAATGAAAAAGCCGGCAGAATCGCGAAAATCATTGCAGCAAATTGCTTTTTCATCAGCCAGTCACCCTTTCCGGAACCGGTTTGGTCTTTTCCATCCTGGTGTAGAACGGCATCAGGATGAAGAACGCGAAGTACAGCGCCGTGCACACCTGCGACAACAGCGTGCGAGCGGGAGTCGGCGAGAGCACACCGAGCACGCCAAGGGTCAGGAAGGCGATGCAGAACACCAGCAGCCACAGCTTGCTCAGCCAGCCCTTGTAACGCATCGACTTGACCGGGCTGCGATCCAGCCAGGGCAGAACGAACAGCACGGCGATAGCCGCCCCCATGGCGATGACACCGAGCAATTTGTCCGGCACAGCCCGCAGGATTGCGTAGAACGGCGTGAAATACCACACCGGCGCAATATGCGCGGGGGTCTTGAAGGCATTGGCCTGTTCGAAGTTCGGCTTCTCGAGGAAATAACCTCCCATTTCCGGGAAGAAGAACACCACGGCACAGAAGACGAAGAGGAACACCACCACGCCAACGATATCTTTTACGGTGTAATAGGGATGGAAGGGGATGCCGTCCAGCGGCTTGCCGTTGGCGTCCTTGTTCTTCTTGATCTCGATGCCGTCCGGGTTGTTCGAGCCAACTTCGTGCAGCGCCAGGATGTGCAGCACGACCAGGCCAAGCAGGACGATCGGCAGCGCAATGACATGCAGGGCGAAGAAGCGGTTCAGGGTGATGCCGGAGATCAGGTAGTCACCACGGATCCACTGGGTCAGGTCCTCGCCGACTACCGGGATGGCGCCGAACAGGGAGATGATTACCTGGGCACCCCAGTAGGACATCTGTCCCCAGGGCAGCAGATAGCCCATGAAGGCCTCGGCCATCAGGCACAGATAGATTAGCATGCCGAAGATCCACACCAGTTCGCGCGGCTTCTGGTAGGAACCATAAAGCAGGCCGCGGAACATGTGCAGATAGACCACGACGAAGAATGCCGAAGCGCCGGTGGAGTGCAGATAGCGAATGATCCAGCCGTATTCGACATCACGCATGATGTATTCGACGGAGGCGAAGGCCTCCTCGGCGGACGGGGTGAAGCTCATGGTCAGCCAGATGCCGGTGAGGATCTGGTTGACCAGCACCAGCAGTGCCAGAGAGCCGAAAAAGTAGAAGAAGTTGAAGTTCTTCGGTGCGTAGTATTTGGACAGATGGTCTTCCCACATCGAGGTGGCGGGGAAGCGGGCATCGATCCACTCCATGAACTTGCTCATCAGGCCTTCTCCTGGTCCACGCCGACAATGATCACATCATCCGATTCATAGGTATGCGGAGGTACCGGCAGGTTCAAGGGAGCAGGTTGTGCCTTGTAGACGCGACCGGCCAAATCGTACTTGGAACCATGGCAGGGACAGAAGTAGCCCCCCATCCAGTCGGCTCCCAGATCCGCAGGAGCGAGTTCTGGCCGGAAGGAAGGGGCACAACCCAGATGGGTACAGAGGCCGACCAGAACCAGGATTTCCGGCTTGATCGAGCGCAGCTTCCGGTCAACATAGGCTGGCTGAACCGAGGCGGCCGAGTCGGGGTCCGCCACTGCAGATTCGACCTTCTTCAGGTTGGCGAGCGTCTCCTCGGTACGGCGGACGATAAACACCGGCTGGCCACGCCATTCAGCCACTATTTGTTGCCCCGGCCCGATTTTGCTGACATTCACCTTTACCGGTGCACCTGCGGCCTTGGCCTTGGCACTTGGGAACCAGGATCCCACGAACGGGACCGCAGCCCCCACCGCTCCTGCCGCACCCACCACTGAGGTGGCTGCAACCAGAAAGCGACGCCGGCCGACATTCACGCCGTCATTGCTCATTCAGTTGTCTCCCATCAACTTTGCGGCCCGTTATCCGGACCTGTAATAAAAAAACGAGGCGCGCGAAAAAATCGGCAAAATGTTAAAGAAAACCCTTAAGCCTGACAAGGTAATAGCCGGATACAATAATACCGAAGCCCCCGGAAAGGACGGCATCAAACTTGCGACAAGCTGTCGCAGAGATCATCTCCAAGCATAAAAAAACGCCCGGCATTCTTGCGAATGCCGGGCGTTCCTTGAACACGCCGAGATTAGCGCTTCGAGTATTGCGGACGCTTGCGTGCCTTGCGCAGACCGACCTTCTTACGCTCGACTTCGCGAGCATCGCGAGTCACGTAGCCAGCACGGCGCAGCGAGCTACGGAAAGTCTCGTCGTACTCGATCAAAGCACGGGTAATGCCATGACGAATAGCACCAGCCTGACCACTGACGCCACCACCGATAACGGTGACATAGACGTCGAACTTCTCCACGGTTTCGGTCAGCTCGAGCGGCTGACGCACAACCATGCGAGCAGTTTCACGACCGAAGAACTGCTCGAGGGAGCGATTGTTGATGGAAATCTTGCCAGTACCCGGTCGCAGGAAGACGCGAGCGGTAGCAGTCTTACGACGGCCGGTGCCGTAGTTTTGAGTCGCCGACATGATGAGCTATCCCCTTAAATCTTCAGTTCTTGAGGCTGCTGAGCGGTGTGCGGGTGAACGGCACCCTTGTACACCTTCAGCTTGCGGTACATGTCACGACCCAGCGGGTTCTTCGGCAGCATGCCCTTGACCGCGGTCTCGATCACACGCTCGGGAGCCCTGGCGATCAGCTTTTCGAAACTGATGGACTTGATACCGCCCGGGAAGCCGGAGTGGGAGTAGTACATCTTGTCGCTGCTCTTGGCACCGGTAACCCGCACCTGCTCAGCATTGATCACAACGATGTAATCACCGGTATCGACATGCGGAGTATATTCGGGCTTGTGCTTGCCACGCAGACGGCTGGCGATTTCAGTAGCCAGACGACCCAGAGTCTGGCCGGCAGCGTCGACGACGTACCAGTCGCGCTTAACGGTTTCCGGTTTCGCAGTAAAAGTTTTCATTCGTTATAGCCTCAGGGGCCACCCTGAAAATAAGGCGGCAAATCTTACTGAATAGTGCTTGCCTTGACAAGGTCGAGGCGGCCGGAAACAGACGCTATCGGGGGCTCGGGTCAGCGCGTCCGCAACGGCAGGGTCGGTAGGCTAGGCATCCCCTACCTGATTTCCAGCGAGCTAGGCATCCTCACCAGAAAATCCTTAAAATCATACCGACTGCAGGAAAAATAGCAACCGTCTATCTGCCAGGGCAGAGAACAGAAGCCACGCATAACAAAAAGCACCCTCCCGGAGGGCACCGAAAGCTACCCTAGCCAACCAGGCCTCACCTCAGGCAGGCGGTGAATATCCTGCCCTTCGCGAGGCGAGCCGATCGGCCAGCCGCGTCGGCTCAGGCAAGCGATAGCGCGTGACGCAGGCCATGACCAGCCCTGGCGCACTGGCCAGACTGACCCGATGCCCTGGCGAAACGATCAGCGGCCGCACCCCGTCCTTGCTCCGCAGCACCGTCCCCAGCACATCGCCCCGATACATCAAAGGGACTTGGTCGCCGCGCTTGGATCCCAGCTCGGCATGAGTACCGACGAGAATCTTTTTGGCCACGCCAATGGTCGGCAGGCCGCTGGCCACACCCAGGTGGGCCGCGATTCCCAACCTGCGCGGATGGGCGATCCCTTGTCCATCGCAGAAGACCAGATCCGGAACCCGAGGCAGCTCCGCCAGGGCACACAAGACGGCCGGAAGCTCGCGAAAGGACAGCAGACCCGGGATGTAGGGCATCGAGGTCGGAATGCGCACCAGTCGCTCGGCAAGCGGCTCCAGGGTATCAGCATCGAGCAATACCGCCGCCGCTCGGGTAATGCTCCCGCCGCCTTCGAAGCCGACATCCACACCGGCAATCAGGCGCAGGACTGGAAAATCGTCCTGCAGCACGACCCGCTTGGCCAACTCCTGCTGCAGAAGGCGGGCTCCGGCAGGCGTACCGTCCCAATCACCGAAAGGCGAGTCGGGCGCAACCAAGGGTGCAGACATGTCTTCAATGCCCTCCAGCACGGCCTGGCCGGCAAGCAGAAAGCTCCAGACGACACCTTACAACAGCAAGGACCGCCTCAGTGGCGGCCCTATCGATCACGGCTTGTGCGGCCGCGCGAGGAACTCGTGGGACTGCATCTCCAGCAGACGGCTCAGGGTGCGCTGGAATTCGAACTCCAGACGACCGCCAGCATAGAGATCCTTGAGCTCGACCTCGGCAGAAATGATCAACTTGACATTTCGGTCGTAGAACTCGTCGACCAAGTTGATGAAACGCCGCGCCATGTCGTCCTTGGAAACATTCATCTGTTCAACATTCGACAGCAATACTGCCTCGAAGATCTTGCCCAGCTCGATGTAGTCGTTCTGGCTGCGCGGACCGTCGCACAACTCGCGGAACTCGAACCAGGCCACGTCGTTGGCGGTTTTACGTGCGCGAATCTCGCGGCTCTCGATCAGCAGGACATCGTTGTCCTTCACCGCACAGTGCTCGGTGAGCAGGCTGTTGAAGCTGCGCTCCAGGCTCCTCTCCGCTTCGGCATCCAGCGGCCAGTGGTACAACTCGGCCTGCTCCAGGGCACGCAGGCGGTAATCGATGCCACTGTCGACGTTGACGATCTCTGTGTGCTCCTTGAGCAGGGCGATCGCCGGCAGGAAACGGGCACGCTGCAGGCCGTCCTTGTAGAGGCCGTCCGGCACGATGTTGGAGGTGGCCACCAGGCTCACGCCGTTCTTGAACAGCTCCTCCAGCAGGGTGGCGAGAATCATCGCATCAGTGATATCGGACACGAAGAATTCGTCGAAGCAAATGACCCGAGCCTCACTGGCAAAGCGCTGGGCAATGATGGTCAGCGGGTTCTTCTCACCCTTGAGGGTCTTCATTTCCTCGTGCACCCGCTTCATGAAGCGATGGAAATGGGTGCGCATCTTCTGCTCGAAGGGCAGAGCATCGTAGAAGGTGTCGACCAGATAGGTCTTGCCGCGGCCCACGCCCCCCCAGAAGTAGATGCCCTTGACCGGGCCCCTCTGCAAACTCTGCGGCTTCTTGCCGAGCAGCCTGTCGAACAATCCGAGCTTGCTGCCCGCAGCTAGCCCCTGCGGGCCGACGCTGATCAAATCGTCGTAGAGGCGCTGCAGGTGACGCACAGCGTTTTCCTGAGCGGCATCGTGGAAGAAATCCGGGCGTTTCAGGTCGGCTTGATAGCGCTCAAGGGGAGTCATGGCAGAATCGGCATGGAGTCGGGGGGAGGCCGCCTTGGCGGCGCCCTCGGCTGTTGGGAATGTCGTCAAGTCGTTCAAAACGGGCCACCCTCATCAAGAGTTCAAAGGTTCGCGACCATCCGAGCCAAAGGCTGAAAATCCGGCACAGGGTCGCACGGCAATCAGTCGGCAAGCCCTGCAATCGCTTCTCGCAGGCGCAGCATGGCTGCCTCCAAGGCATCCGGATCGGCATACACCGGACTGTCGGCCATGCATTCGCCGTCCAGCCAGAGACTGAACTGGGCGCCCTCGTCGGCACGCAATTCGAGTGCATCCGGCCCCAGAGCAATCAACCGCTGGCTGATCCGCCCCACCGCCTTGGGATCGTCAAACGGCCGCGACAGCAGCAATTCCTCGCCATCGGCAGCCAGAAAACGGAAACGAAACCTTCCATCGGTTTCGCGGAAACTGACGAAACGCGCGGCTTTTGCCGCTTTCTTCCTGCCGCTGGCAGCCTGACTATGCACGTCGCTACGGAACGAGCGCAATCCAATCGCTTCGCGCAGCTCGCCGAGGAAGGGGGTGGCGATCTTGCGCGCTTTGGCCGCACCAGCCTGGAGAATGTCCTCCAAGTCAAGCGGTCTCGCAATCAGCGTTTGGTAGCGCTCGCGAGCTTCACCCAATTCGTTTTCCAGCAACTGGAGCAGGCGCTGCTTGGCCTCCCCCCAGGCCAAACCGGCAAGCAGATCGGCACGAAATCCGGCGAGTTGCTCGGGCGTGGCGAACGCCTGGTAGAGCGTGAACAGATGCGAGCTGTCCGGATCCTTCGGCTCACCCGGCTCTCGCGAATCGGTGATGATGCGAGCGATGGCATCCTTCAGCTGACGGGCCGAGCCGAACAGAGGAATGGTATTGTCATAGCTCTTCGACATCTTACGGCCGTCGAGCCCCGGCAGGGTGGCGACCTCCGCCTCGACCACCGCCTCCGGAAGGGTGAAGAACTCACTACCCCGGCCAAACAGATGATTGAAGCGCTGCCCGATATCACGCGCCATCTCCACGTGCTGGATCTGATCGCGACCGACCGGCACCTTGTTCGCGTTGAACATCAGGATATCTGCCGCCATCAGCACCGGATAGCTGAACAGCCCCATGGTCACCCCGGCATCGGGGTCCTCGCCGACCTCAAGATTCTTGTCCACCGAGGCCTTGTAGGCATGCGCACGGTTGAGCAGACCCTTGGCCGTCACGCAGGTGAGCAGCCAGGTCAGCTCGGTTATCTCGGGAATGTCCGACTGGCGGTAGAAGGTCGTCTTCTCCGCGTCCAGCCCGCAGGCCAACCAGGTGGCGGCGATTTCCAGACGCGAGCGCTGAATGCGCTCCGGGTCGTCGCACTTGATCAACGCATGGTAGTCGGCGAGGAAATAGAACGAGTCGGCATGGGGGTCGCGACTGGCAACGATCGCCGGGCGGATGGCACCAGCGTAGTTGCCGAGATGCGGAGTGCCGGTGGTGGTGATACCGGTGAGGATTCGAGTGGTCATGGTGTGCGCTTGTCTATGCTCAAAGGCGTGAACTGACCAAGTCCTTCAACTCGCCCAGCTTGCCATGGAAGAAATGCCCGCATTCTGCCACTTTCAGCAACTCGTGGGGACGCTGTAGGGCTGCCGACCAGTCGTAGACCAGTTGCGGACTGACCACCTCGTCCTGCTCCGGCTGGATGACCGTCAGACTGCTGCCCTGTGGCGGCACCATTGTCTCGCTCTCCAGGCGCATCACCGCCGGCGCGACCAGGAATATCCGCTCCGGCACCTGCCCCTGTGCAGCCAGGCGCTCCGCGAGATTGAGCGCGACGTAGCCGCCGAAGGAAAAGCCGAACAGACTCAAGGGCAGCTGCGGCCACTGCTCGCGTACCCACTGAACGACGGCTTCGGCATCATCCACCTCGCCGCTGCCCATGTCGTGACTGCCTGCGCTGGTGCCGACGCCACGGTAGTTGAAGCGCAGCGTGCTGTAACCGGCATCCCGGGCGGTGCGTTGCAGGGTGGAGACGACCTTGTTCAGCATGGTCCCGCCCTTCACCGGATTGGGATGACAGAGCAGAGCCAGGCCACGGGCCTGCGGCAGTTCGAGGTAGAGCGCTTCGAGCGGACCGCAGGGCCCATCGATGAACAGGGAACTTTCACGATTCGACAAACTGTATCTCCGTGAGCCCGCCTGGGGCCGGCTCGTCTTGGATGGTTGGATCGCCACGCCCCGCGGAAAGACCGTCTAGCACAAAGATGTGCTGCAGCAGCATTCGTGCCGGACCATGACTAGGCTTGCGCAATGGCGGCACGAATCGCTGCATGCGTCTAGACCGGCTATACAGGGCAGACTGGAGCCGCTAACGTAAAACAAAGAAGCCTATAGAGGAAGGATCGTGGAACAGACGCTCATGGCCTGGTTGCTACCGGCCCTCACCCTGCTTGTCGGCATCACCATCGGCTTCGTTGCCGCTCGTCTATTGCCCAATGCGGCACCCGGCCGGACACAACGCCAGCTGGACGAGTTGCAGGAGCGCTTCGACACCTATCAAAATGAGGTGATCACCCACTTCAACACCACCGCCAGCCTGGTGAAGAAGCTCACCCAGAGCTATGCGGAAATTCAGGAACACCTGTCCGAGGGTGCCAGCCGTCTCGCGCTCGACGAGTTGACCCGCCAGCGCCTGCTCGCCACGCTGCAGAACCAAGAGAGCCTCGGCGATCATGAGCGCCTGCCCGGCGCAACGGCACCCGAAGCGCCCAAGGATTATGCCCCCAAGATCGCCAACGCCCCCGGCATGCTGGACGAGCAATTCGGCCTGAAAGGCAAGCACTGAAGCCTGGCCGACGAGCGGCGCTGACGAACCTGGCTGTGCATGCCTGGGAGTGCTTGTGCCTGGGAGTGCTTGTGTCCGTGCCCGAATGCACGCCAGCCTGCCAGAGGGAGCGGACTACCCCCTGAACACCAAGACAGCCTTCTTCTAGAAGATGATGCATCTGAGCCCCCAAAACCCTCGCAGCCGGGGGCTGCGAGGGCCTGGTCGAGACGGCAGGTCGTCTTAGAGGGCGCCGCGGCTGCGCAGCAGTTCGAGCACCTGCTTCACCCCCTCCTCCACCGAGTGATGCTGGGTATCGATCACCAGATCGGCATCCAGCGGTATGTCGTAGGGGAAGGACTCGCCGGGAATGTTGTCGCTGCCGGAAGCATACAGCCCTTGCGGATCGCGCTCGCGGCAGGCCAACGGCGAGGCCTGTACATAGACGGTCATCAGCCGCTCGGCGCCGATCAGCGCCTGGGCCTGGGCGCGCCCCTCGGCATCCGGAGCGACAAAGGCGGCCAAGGTCAAGAGGCCAGCCTCGTTGAACTGCCGGGCCACCTGAGCGGCGCGCCGCCAGTTCTCGGCACGCCCGACGCGATCCAGCGGCAGGCCCTTGTTCAGGTCGTGGCGCAGGTTCTGCCCGTCCAGCACATAGACCGCTCGGCCCATGTCGAACAGCTTGCGCTCCAAGGCATAGGCCAGGGTGCTCTTGCCGGCACCGGACAGGCCGGTGAACAGCACCGTGGCCGGCTGCTGGCCGAAGCGGGCGGCGCGCTCCCCGGCACTGACATGGGCAAGCCGGCCGTGGTGATTCCCGGCGTTCTGCCCGGACAGCGGCTCGGCGGCGATCATGCCGGCGCCGACGGTGCCGTTGGTCAGGCGGTCGATGACGATGAAGGCGCCGCTGGTGCGGTTGTACTCATAGCCGTCGAGGGCGATGGGCGCGTCCAGACTGATCCGCACGCGGGCGATCTCGTTGAGCTTCAGCTCGCTGGCCGGCGCATGCTCGAGGGTGTTGACGTCGATACGGTGCTCGATACCGACGATATTGCCCGGCACATAGCTGGTGGCGCGCTTGATATCGTACTTCTTGCCCGGCAGCATCGGCTCCTCGGCCATCCACACCAGCATGGCCTCGAAACCGTCGGTGACCTGCGGGCGGTTATCGGCATGCACCAGCATGTCGCCGCGCGACACGTCGATCTCGTCCTCCAGGGTCAGGGTGACCGCCTGGCCGGGAATCGCCTGCTCCAACTCGCCGTCGTAGGTGACGATGGAGCGCACTCGGCTGGTCTTGCCCGAGGGCAGCACGGCGACTTCGTCGCCCTTGTGCACGATGCCGCTGGCCAGGGTACCGGCGAAGCCGCGGAAGTTCAGGTTCGGCCGGTTGACGTACTGCACCGGAAAGCGCATGTCGGCCAGGTTGCGGTCGGCGGCGATCTCGACGGTCTCGAGGATTTCCATCAGCGACGGGCCCTGATACCAAGGCGCGCGCTCGCTCCGGTTGACCACATTGTCGCCCTTGAGGGCGGACATCGGCACGAAGTGCAGCGAGCTTGGCTTGAGGCCGAGACGCTCGGCAAACTGCAAGTAGTCGGCCTGGATGCGCTCGAAGACGCCCTGATCGAAATCCATCAGGTCCATCTTGTTGATGGCGACCACGATGTGCCGGATGCCCAGCAGCGAGGCGATGAAGCTGTGCCGGCGGGTCTGGGTCTGCACGCCGTAGCGGGCGTCGATCAGGATGATCGCCAGGTCGCAGGTGGACGCCCCGGTGGCCATGTTGCGGGTGTACTGCTCGTGTCCGGGCGTGTCGGCGATGATGAACTTGCGCTTGGCGGTCGAGAAATAACGGTAGGCCACGTCGATGGTGATGCCCTGCTCGCGCTCGGCCTGCAGGCCGTCGACCAGCAGCGCCAGATCGACCTCGTCACCGGTGGTGCCGACCTTCTTGGAGTCGCGAGTGATGGCTTCCAGGTGATCCTCGTAGATCATCTTGGAGTCGTGCAGCAGGCGGCCGATCAGGGTGCTCTTGCCGTCGTCGACATTGCCGCAGGTGAGGAAGCGCAGCAGTTCCTTGCGTTCGTGCTGGGCCAGGTAGGCGAGGATGTCCTCGCTGATCAGTTCGGATTGATGCGACATGAGGCGAAGACCTTAGAAGTAGCCCTGACGTTTCTTTTCTTCCATCGAACCGGCACCATCATGGTCGATGACCCGGCCCTGGCGTTCGGAGGTGCGGGTCAGGAGCATCTCCTGGATGATGTCCGGCAGGGTGGCGGCGGTGGACTCCACGGCGCCGGTCAGCGGGTAGCAGCCGAGGGTGCGGAAGCGCACCATCTTCTTCTGGATGCGCGCCCTCTCCTCGTCGGAGAGATGCTCGAGGATGCGCTCGTCGTCGATCATGATCAGGGTGCCGTTCTTCTCGATGACCTCGCGCTCGGCGGCGAAGTACAGCGGCACGATGGGAATCTGTTCCAGGTAGATGTACTGCCAGATGTCCAGCTCGGTCCAGTTGGACAGCGGGAACACGCGGATCGACTCACCCTTCTTTACCTTGCCGTTGTAGACGTTCCACAGCTCGGGGCGCTGGTTCTTCGGGTCCCAGCGGTGCTTGCTGTCGCGGAAGGAGTAGACGCGCTCCTTGGCGCGGGACTTCTCCTCGTCGCGCCGGGCACCACCAAAGGCAGCGTCGAAGCCGTACTTGTCGAGAGCCTGCTTGAGACCTTCGGTCTTCATGATATCGGTGTGCTTGGCACTGCCGTGGGTAAAGGGGTTGATACCCTGCGCCACCCCTTCGGGATTGACATGGGTGATCAGCTCCAGGCCCATCTCCGCGACCATCTTGTCGCGAAACTTGTACATTTCCTGGAACTTCCACTGAGTATCGACATGCATCACCGGGAATGGCAGCTTGCCCGGAAAAAAGGCCTTGCGCGCCAGATGCAGCATGACGGCAGAATCCTTGCCGATGGAATACAGCATCACCGGGTTGTCGAACTCGGCGGCCACCTCACGGATGATGTGGATGCTTTCCGCCTCCAGCTGTTTCAGATGCGTCAGTTTGTCGACCATGGCTACTCACGGATTGCGGATGGGTTACGGCCTGCGGGCCGTGGGACGTTGGCGCACTCTAGCACAGACCATTCTTCTAATAGGATCACCTCTTAGATCAAGACGATCTAGAGATATAGCTACCGCTCAGACCGGGTTGGGACAATCGACGAACAGGTGTTCGATGCCGAAGGTCCGTGCCAGGTATTCGCCGAGGGCCTGCACGCCGTAGCGCTCGGTGGCATGGTGCCCTGCCGCCAGGAAGTTGATGCCGCTCTCCCGCGCACAGTGCACGGTGGCTTCGGAAACCTCGCCAGTCAGGTAGGCGTCCACGCCGGCGGCGATCGCCTGCTCGATATACCCCTGCGCCGCCCCGGTGCACCAGGCGATACGCCGGATCGGCCGGTCGGCCTCGATCAGCAGGGGCTGGCGATCCAGCGCCTGCCGCACTCGGCGGGCGAACTCCTGTGGCGCGAGTGGCTCGGGCAGATTGCCGACCAGACCGACCGACCGAGGATTGCCCGGCTCCAGCGGCCCCTCCACGCGCAGCCCGAGGCGCTCGCCCAGTTGCACGTTGTTGCCCACCACGGGGTGCACGTCCAGTGGCAGATGATAGGCCAGCAGGCTGATGTCGTTGCTCAGCAGGGTCTGCAGCCGGCGGCGCTTGCTGCCGACGATGCAGGGGTTCTCGTTGCGCCAGAAATAGCCATGATGCACCAGCACCAGATCCGCCTCTGCCTCGACCGCGGCATCCAGCAGCGCCTGGCTGGCCGTCACGCCGCTGATGATTCTGGCGACCCAGGCCCGCCCCTCGACCTGCAAGCCGTTCGGGCAATAATCGGTCATGCCGGACGCCGCCAGATAGCGATCGGTTTCCTTCACCAGCTCGGACAGGGCAATGGCCATCGATGTCTCCATGAAAGGTTTGCGAGCCGCTAGCCAGTCGGCGGCTCACTCGTATAATGGCGCACCTTACGGTCCCCCCTTAGCCCTCGCAACCCCAAGGACTCCCGCTCCATGCTAAAGGCCCTGCGTTTTCTCGGCTGGCCCCTGGCGGTCGGAGTGCTGCTGGCCCTGCTGATCATCCAGCGTTATCCGGAGTGGGTCGGCCTGCCGCAACGCAACGGCAACGGACCGCAGCCCCCCCTGCCCATTCTTTCCCCACAAAGCCCCGCCTCCTATGCCAACGCCGTTAGCAGCGCCGCGCCGGCGGTAGCCAACCTGTACACCACCAAGGTCGTCAAGAAACCAAGCCAGCCGCTGTTCGATGACCCACTGCTGCAGCAGTACTTCGGCAACTCTCTGCCCAGCCAGCGACGCTTGGAGTCCAGCCTGGGTTCCGCGGTAATCATGAGCCAGGAGGGCTATCTACTGACCAACAACCACGTCACCGCCGGTGCCGACCAGATCGTCGTCGCCCTGAGGGATGGCCGCGAAGTCCTTGCCCGGGTGATCGGCAACGACCCGGAAACCGACCTGGCAGTGCTCAAGATCGATCTGGACGAGTTGCCGGTCATGCATCTGGGGCGCTCCGACAGTATCCGCATCGGCGATATCGCCCTGGCCATCGGCAACCCCTTCGGCGTCGGCCAGACCGTGACCATGGGCATCATCAGTGCCACCGGGCGCAACCAGCTGGGGCTGAACACTTATGAGGACTTTATCCAGACCGATGCGGCAATCAATCCGGGCAACTCGGGAGGCGCGCTGATCGATGCTAATGGCAACCTGATTGGCATCAATACCGCCATCTTTTCCAAATCGGGCGGTTCCCAGGGTATCGGCTTCGCAATTCCGGCGAAGCTGGCTCTGGAGGTGATGGAGGAAATCATCAAGCATGGCCAGGTGATTCGCGGCTGGCTCGGTCTCGAAGTGCAGCCACTGACCAAGGAATTGGCCGAATCCTTCGGCCTGGAGGGCCGGCCGGGCATCGTCATCGCCGGCATCTACCGGGACGGCCCTGCCCAGCGGGCCGGTCTGCAACCGGGCGATCTGATCGTCAGCATCGACGGCCAGCCAGCCGCCGACGGGCGCCATGCCATGAATCAGGTCGCCCAGACTCGACCGGGAGAGACCATCGAGATCGAGATCCTGCGAAACGGCCAAGCCCTGACCCTGACCGCCGAGATTGGCCTGCGCCCACCGCCCACCGCCGTACAGCCGTAAAGCACCCCGCCCGGAAACGGACAAGAGTAGTGCCACCTACGACTCAGCAGAGGCCTGCCAGCGCATCGATCAGCGCCTGATTCTGCTCGGGGGCACCGATGGTGATGCGCAGGAACTGGCGAATCCGCTCCTGCTTGAAGTGACGGACGATAACCCCCTGCTCGCGCAGCCCTGCCGCCAACCCCTCGGCATCGCGCCCGGGATGTCGGGCGAAGACGAAGTTGGCTGCCGACGGCAGCACCTCGAAGCCCAAGCGCTGCAGCTCACCAACCAGTTGTTCGCGGCTGGCGATCACTTGGCGGCAGGTCTGCTCGAAGTAGGCGCGATCCTCGAAGGCCGCAGCCGCCCCAACGATGGCCATGCGGTCCAGCGGGTAGGAGTTGAAGCTGTTCTTGATCCGCTCCAATGCCTCGATCAGCTCAGGGTGGCCGACCGCCAGGCCGACCCGTAGCCCGGCCAGGGAGCGCGACTTGGACAGGGTCTGGGTGACCAGCAGGTTGGCATGGCGATCGACGAGCGCGATCGCCGTCTCGCCGCCGAAATCCACGTAGGCCTCATCCACCACCACCACTGAATCCGGGTTGGCCTCGAGCAGCCGCTCGATGGCCTCAAGCGACAACAGACATCCGGTCGGCGCATTGGGATTGGGGAAGATGATCCCGCCGTTGGGCCGCGCATAGTCCTCGACGCGGATGCGAAACTGCTCGTCCAGCACCACGGTTTCGAAGGGGATCCCGTACAAGCCGCAGTACACCGGATAGAAGCTGTAGGTCACGTCGGGGAACAGCAGCGGCCGGCCATGCTGAAACAGTCCATGGAAGATGTGCGCCAGCACTTCGTCGGAGCCATTGCCGACAAATACCTGGCCGCTCTGCACACCATAGTAGTCGGCAATTGCCTGCTTCAGGCGCTCGCCATTGGGGTCCGGGTACAGGCGCAGGCTGTCGTTCAGCTCGGCCTGCATGGCGGCAATCGCCCGAGGCGACGGCCCGTAGGGATTTTCGTTGGTATTGAGCTTGACCAGCCTGCTCAGCTTCGGCTGCTCGCCCGGTACGTAGGGCACCAGGTTCTTGACGAAGGGGCTCCAGAATTTGCTCACGCCCTTCTCTCCTCGAATGCGGTTCGGTCTGCTTTGCATAGGAGCCAGCTCTCTGGCGATCTTCTCGGACATGAATCGCCAGCAAGCCGGCTCCTACGGGTTCGGGGGCGGCCTCAGCCCTTGATCCGGTACTCGGCGCTGCGCGCATGGGCGGTCAGCGATTCGCCACGGGCCAGCACCGAGGCGGTCCTGCCCAGCGCAGAAGCCCCGTCCGCCGAGCAGAAGATGATCGATGAGCGCTTCTGGAAGTCGTACACGCCCAGCGGCGAAGAAAAGCGCGCGGTACCGGAAGTCGGCAGCACGTGGTTGGGGCCGGCGCAGTAGTCGCCCAGCGCCTCGGCGGTGTAGCGGCCCATGAAGATGGCACCGGCATGGCGGATCTTCGGCAGCCACTGCTGCGGCTCGGCCACCGACAGCTCAAGGTGCTCGGGAGCGATGCGGTTGGCCACGGCGATGGCCTGCTCCATGTCGGCGACCTGGATCAGCGCGCCGCGTCCCTCCAGCGAGGTACGGATGATCTCGGCGCGCTCCATGGTCGGCAGCAGGCGGGCGATGCTCTCGGCCACCCGCCCGAGGAAAGTGGCGTCCGGGCTGACCAGGATCGACTGGGCGTCCTCGTCATGCTCGGCCTGGGAGAACAGGTCCATGGCAATCCAGTCCGGCTCGGTCTGACCGTCGCAAACCACGAGGATTTCCGAAGGGCCGGCGATCATGTCGATGCCGACCTGGCCGAATACATGACGCTTGGCCGTGGCCACGTAGATATTGCCCGGGCCGACGATCTTGTCCACCTGCGGCACGCTCTCGGTGCCGTAGGCCAGCGCGGCCACGGCCTGGGCACCACCGATGGTGAACACCCGATCAACGCCGGCCACGCAGGCAGCGGCCAGCACCAGCTCGTTGAGCTCGCCACGCGGGGTCGGCACCACCATAACCACTTCGGCAACACCGGCCACCTTGGCTGGAATGGCGTTCATCAGCACCGAGGATGGATACGCCGCCTTGCCGCCCGGCACATACAGCCCGGCGCGATCCAGAGGCGTGACCTGTTGGCCGAGTACGGTGCCGTCGACCTCGGTATAGGTCCAGGAGTCCTGCTTCTGCCTTTCATGATAGAGCCGCACGCGCTCGGCAGCCTTTTCCAGGGCCTCGCGCTGCTCCGGAGAGATACGCGTCAGAGCCAGCTCCAGGCGCTCGCGCGGCAGGATCAGCTCAGCCATGGAGCCGGCCTCGACGCCGTCGAAGCGCCGGGTAAACTCGACCACGGCAGCATCGCCACGCTCGCGTACGGCCTGGATGATTTCCAGCACACGCTGGTTGACGGCCTCATCGGAAACGCTTTCCCAGCTCAGCAGATGATCCAGATGGCGCGGAAAATCCGGATCGGCGGCATCGAGTCGGCGAAGGGCGATGGGTGCGGTCATAACGGGCCTCTTGAATGGCTGGAACTCGGGCGCCGCTAGCCTAGCAAGCCTTCCGCGCGGGCACCCGAGAAATTTCGCTATGACACGGATAGGCGTTGGCGGGTCGGAATCAGGCCGGGTGTCGACTCTCGACGGCTTCGCGCAGGGTATCGATCAGGGCCTGGATGCGCGCATGCTGCATCTTCATCGAAGCCTTGTTGACGATCAGCCGCGAGCTGATGGTGGCGATCAGCTCCTGGGGTTCCAGACCGTTGGCGCGCAGGGTGTTGCCGGTGTCGACCACGTCGATGATCTTGTCGGCCAAGCCCACCAGCGGCGCCAGCTCCATGGAACCATAGAGCTTGATGATGTCTACCTGGCGCCCCTGCTCGGCATAGTAGCGCTTGGCCACACTGACGAACTTGGTGGCCACCCGCAGACGCCCGCTGGGCGCCCCGGCACCGACCTTGCCCGCGGTCATCAGCTTGCAATTGGCAATCTTCAGGTCGAGCGGCTCGTACAGCCCCTGACCGCCATACTCCATCAGCACATCCTTGCCGGCCACCCCCAGGTCGGCAGCACCGTTCTCGACATAGGTCGGTACATCGGTGGCGCGGACGATCAGCAGGCGTACATCCTCCTGGCTGGTCGGAATGATGAGCTTGCGGCTCTTGTCCGGATTCTCGATCGGCACGATGCCGGCTTCGGCGAGCAACGGCAGGGTGTCGTCGAGAATCCGGCCTTTGGACAGGGCAATGGTAAGCATGAAAACGGGTGTCCTTGGATATTGGC
The DNA here is from genome assembly GCF_004339665.1 of Azotobacter chroococcum. GTDB lineage: Bacteria > Pseudomonadota > Gammaproteobacteria > Pseudomonadales > Pseudomonadaceae > Azotobacter > Azotobacter chroococcum. The sequence goes on along the minus strand of NZ_SMMU01000003.1, from coordinate 217,119 downwards.
CCCTCGGGGGCTGAGGCCGGCACCACAGCGGGCGCCGAACCTACCCCGGGATGCGGCGGATCTTGGCGCCGAGCAGCTGCAGCTTTTCCTCGATGCATTCGTAGCCGCGATCGATATGGTAGATGCGGTCGATCAGGGTATCTCCCTCGGCCACCAGGCCGGCGATCACCAGGCTGGCGGAGGCTCGCAGGTCGGTGGCCATAACCGGAGCGCCCTTCAGACACGGCACGCCGGTAACGATAGCGGTATTGCCCTCCACCAGAATGCGCGCGCCCATGCGATTCATCTCGTAGACATGCATGAAGCGGTTTTCGAACACGGTTTCAATGACCGTTCCCGTGCCTTCGGCAATGGCATTCAGGGAAATGAACTGGGCCTGCATATCAGTGGGGAACGCCGGATACGGCGCAGTGCGTACGTTCACCGCCTTGGGCCGGTTGCCCTTCATGTCCAGCGAGATCCAGTTGTTGCCAGTATCGATCTGCGCACCCGCCTCTTCCAGCTTGAGCAGTACCGCCTCGAGGATAGTGGGATCGGTATCCTTGAGCTTGACCCGCCCCCGGGTAGCGGCCGCAGCCACCAGATAGGTACCGGTCTCGATACGATCGGGCATCACGCTGTAACGACCGCCGCCCAGACGCTTGACGCCCTCAATGACGATGGTGTCAGTACCGGCACCCTTGATCTGCGCACCCATGCCGTTCAGGAAGTTGGCCAGATCGACCACCTCCGGCTCGCGGGCCGCATTCTCCAGCACGGTACGCCCATTGGCCAGCGCGGCAGCCATCATGATGTTCTCGGTGCCGGTCACGCTGACGATATCGAAAAAGAAGTGTCCGCCACGCAGACCCCCGGCCGGAGCCTTGGCCTTGATATAGCCGCCTTCCATTTCGATCTGTGCACCCAGCGCCTCGAGACCACGGATGTGCAGGTCGACCGGCCGCGAACCGATGGCGCAACCTCCCGGCAAAGCCACCTCGGCCTCGCCGAAACGGGCAAGCATCGGACCGAGCACCAGAATCGAGGCGCGCATAGTCTTGACCAGCTCGTAGGGGGCTACCAGCGTCTTGATGCTGTTGGCATCCACTTCCACGCTGAGCTTCTCGTCGATCACCGGCTGCACACCCATGCGGCCGAACAGTTCGATCATCGTCGTGATGTCGTGTAGGTGCGGTAGATTGCAGACGGTGACCGGCGTATCGGCCAGCAGGGTCGCAGCCAGAATCGGCAGCGCCGCGTTCTTTGCTCCGGAAATACGGATCTCGCCATCGAGGCGCTGGCCGCCGGTAATGATCAGTTTGTCCATGTTCTCTCGCGCAGGCAGGCTCAGGAACGCTCGGCCCAAGCGGCGCGACTGAAGAATTTCATGGTAATGGCATGAATGCGGCCATCGACGATCCAGTCGTTCAGCTGGGCATAGACCAGTTGCTGGCGCTTTACCGGACTCATGCCGGCCAGTTCATCGCTGATCAGGTTGAGCTGAAAATCGCAACCCTGCCCCTGCACCTCGACCTGGGTGCCGGCCAGCCTACTCTCCAGAAAGCTTTTGACTTCGGTGGGCTGCATGCATACCTCGGAAGCTGTCATGAATTACTCCTGCGGTGGATGTCGGCGCAAAGCAAACGGAATCGAGAGATCACCGGCTTCCTGGACACCCGGAAAGCCGCCCATCTTACAAAAAAGCCCGCCTACTGCGAACCCTGCAAATAGCGGCCCCGACGGAGAGCCCTGTGCGAGCCATCAAGCATCCAGCGGCAGCAACTCAAGCAGACCGCAGACCTGGGCAATCTCGCGCATGTCCTGAGGCAGTGCACGTATCCGCAGGCGCTTGCCAGCGGCCTTGGCGTCACGCAGATAGGCCAGCAGCAGGGACGGCCCGACACTGCTGGACTTTTCCACGCCCGCACAGTCGAGCACCAGGTCCTTGGCCTCGGCTGCGCCGATCAGTACCCGCCCCTGCTGACGCAGGGCCGGGCCAGTGCTGTAGTCGAGCACGCCGACAAGGGCGAGCACGCCAGGTTCGTCCTGGCGAATCGAGGCCTCGCTCATTGCCCCGCAGCCTTCTTGCCTTCTTCACTATCCTTGGCCTTGGCTACCACGTCAGCCCAGCCATCGATGGTCTTGTCCAGATTCTGGCCATTGCGCTGCATGCTCTCGGCGAACTGATCACGGAACAGTTTGCCGATGTTGATGCCATTGATGATGACATTGCGCAGCATCCACTGGCCCTGCTTATTCACCATGGTGTAGGAGACCGGGTAGACGGTACCCTGAGTATCGCGAACCTCCATGCCGACACTGGCTCGGTCACCTTCGACTGGCACGGAGGAAGGTAGAACACGAATATCCTGATTGTTGTACTCCAGGAGAGCGTTGCCATAGAACTGCATCAGGCTGCGCTTGAAATTCTCCTGAAAGCGGGTCATCTGTTCCGGAGTCGCCTTGTGCGAATACTTGACGGTCATGATGCTGCGGGAAATTCCGTCGGCATCCACCACAGGCCCGAGAATCCGGTCCAGCGCATCGTAAAAAGCCTGCGGGTTGCTTTTGTAGGCGGCCTTGTTCTTTTTCAGATCGCCAAGCAGGTTATCGGTGGTCTGCTGCACCACCTGATGAGGGGTGGTCGATGCAGTTGCAAACAGCGGCATGAGAGCCAGCAGCACCAGAAAACCACGACGCAAAACAGTAAGCATAGGGATATCCTCTGTGACCTATTCTTCTTTGTCCTTGTTGACGGAGTTCATCAGGAACTTGCCGATCAGATCCTCGAGCACCAATGCCGACTGAGTATCCTGGATGGAGTCACCATCCTTCAGCAATTCTTCCTCGCCCCCGACACTGATACCGACATACTTCTCGCCCAGCAGGCCCGCAGTCAGGATTGACGCCGTGGAGTCACTCGGCAGATTGTCGACGCGCTTCTCCAACTCCATAGTCACGCGACCGGTATAGCTGTTGCGATCCAGGTCGATGGCCGTGACCTTGCCGATAGCGACGCCCGCCATGGTCACTTTTGCCCGGACCGTCAGGCCGGCGATGTTATCGAAATACGCATAGAGCTTGTAGGTATCGCCATTGGTGCTGACCGTCAGGCCGCTGACACGCAGTGCCAGCAACAGGAGGGCCAGCATACCTGCCAGGATGAACAGGCCGACACCGGTTTCTAGGGTGCGGGTTTGCATCAGTTATCTCCAAACATCAAGGCTGTCAGAATGAAGTCCAGTCCCAGCACGGCCAGCGAGGCATAGACCACTGTTCTTGTAGTAGCGCGGCCGATTCCTTCCGAAGTCGGCTCGCAGTCGTAACCCTGGAACACGGCGATCCAGGTCACCACGAAGGCGAAGACAACGCCCTTGATCGCACCATTGATCACGTCGTCGTAAAGATCCACGCTGCTCTGCATGCTGGCCCAGAACGAACCCTCGTAGACCCCCAGCCAGTCCACCGCGACCATGGCACTGCCCCAGATGCCGACCACGTTGAAGATCGCGGCCAGCAGCGGCATGGAAATGAAGCCGGCCCACAGGCGCGGCGCGATGATGTACTTGAGCGGATCGACGCCGATCGTCTCCAGACTGGAAAGCTGCTCGGTGGACTTCATGTTGCCGATTTCCGCAGTGAGCGCCGAACCGGCACGCCCAGCGAACAGCAGGCCGGTGACGACCGGCCCCAGTTCGCGCAACAGGGTCAGGGCGACCAACTGGCCGACCGCCTGCTCCGAGCCATAGCTGACCAGGATGTTATAGCCTTGCAGCGCCAGCACCATGCCAATGAAGAGACCAGAAACGACGATGATCGGCAACGACAGCACGCCGATCGAATGAATCTGCCTCATCAGCAACTGGAAACTGCTGCCAGCACCACCCCGACCGAACATGGTATGCAGCAGGAACAGAGCGGAACGCCCCATTGCCTCGACCACGTCGATGGCGGAGCGACCCAGCAGAGCGATCTGTTCGAGGAGGGATCTCCTGTGCATCAGCGCCTCCCCAGAAGGTCGTTGTGATAATCGGGCGCCGGAAAATGAAAAGGCACCGGGCCATCCGGCAAACCCTTCATGAACTGGGTGACGCGCGGATTCTTGGAGTTCATCAAGTCCTGGGGAGTCCCCTCTCCCAGCACCTGACCATCGCCCACCACATAGAGGTAATCGGCGATGCTGGCCGTTTCGGCCAAATCGTGGGAAACCACTATACTAGTAATGCCCAAGGCATCATTGAGCAGGCGAATCAGCCGCACCAGTACGCCCATGGCGATCGGGTCCTGGCCGACGAAGGGTTCGTCATACATGAGAATCTGCGGATCGAGAGCAATTGCCCGAGCCAGCGCCACGCGACGCTTCATGCCGCCGGAAAGCTCGTCGGGCATCAGGTCGATGGCACCACGCAAGCCGACCGCCTGCAGCTTCATCAGCACGATGTCGCGGATCATTTCATTTGGCAGCTTGGTATGGACCCGCAGCGGAAAGGCAACGTTCTCGAACACATCCAGATCAGTGAACAGCGCACCGCTCTGGAACAGTACTCCCATCTCCTTGCGCACATCGAACAGCTCGCTGCGCGACAGATGCGGAAGGTTATGCCCATTGACCCAGACTTCGCCGCTTTCCGGCTTGAGCTGGGCGGCTATCAGACGCAACAGAGTGGTCTTGCCACACCCCGAGGGCCCCATGATGCCAGTGACTTTGCCGCGCGGTATGCGGATGTCTACATTATTGAAGATGCTGCGCGAGCCTCGCTTGAAGGAGACCCCCTTCAGCATGACTGCGTAGTCGTTTGAGTCGCTCATCTAGACTCCTTGTGAATACCCCCTCGGCTAAACGCCGCTGCCCCCAGGACAGGAGGGCGCCGTACCGCTTGACCGAACTGGCGGGCACTATAACACTGCCAGCACCGGCGTCCCAAGCATACAGGCACCGTAGACCGCTTTGGTCGCAATCGCGCCGCGAGAGCATGAGCAAATATGACTTTACCGCTATAATCGGCGCCTTTTTCAAGCGACGAGCCGCCACCATGCCTCACTCGAGCAACCCGATCCAGTCAGCCCAGCGAACCATACGCCTGGAAATCGAGGCCATTGAGGCACTTCTTGCGCGCATCGACGATGACTTTGCCACAGCCTGCAAGCTGATCCTGGACTGCAAGGGACGGGTCGTGGTCGTCGGCATGGGCAAGTCCGGGCACATCGGGCGCAAGATCGCCGCCACCTTGGCGAGCACCGGTACGCCGGCCTTCTTCGTTCATCCTGGCGAGGCCAGCCACGGCGACATGGGCATGATCACTCGCGATGACCTGGTACTGGCCCTGTCCAATTCCGGCTCCACGGCGGAAATCATCACCCTGCTGCCCCTGATCCAGCGCCTCGGCATCACCCTGATCAGCATGACCGGCAAGCCTGACTCCCCCCTAGCGGAAGCAGCTGCGGTCAATCTCGACGCCAGCGTCAGCCAGGAAGCCTGCCCGCTCAACCTGGCGCCCACCTCCTCCACCACCACCGCCCTCGTGCTCGGCGACGCACTGGCCATCGCCCTGCTCGAGGCACGCGGATTCACCGCCGAGGACTTCGCCTTCTCCCACCCCGGAGGAGCACTCGGTCGTCGCCTGCTGCTGAAGGTGGAAAACATCATGCACGCCGGCGACAGCCTGCCCTGCGTGCAGCGCGGCACCACGCTGCGCGACGCGCTGCTGGAAATGACCCGCAAGGGCCTCGGCATGACCGTGGTACTCGAGACCGATGGACGCCTGGCCGGCATCTTCACCGACGGCGATCTGCGCCGCACCCTGGATCGCAATGTCGACGTGCGCCAGGCAACCATCGACGAGGTGATGACACCCCACGGCAAGACTGCCCGCGCCGAGATGCTCGCCGCCCAAGCCCTGAAGATCATGGAGGACCACAAGATCAACGCTCTGGTGGTGGTCGATGGTGCCGACCGGCCGATCGGCGCACTGAACATGCATGACCTGCTGCGGGCGGGAGTTCTATAGAATGAACGACGAACTGCTGCAGCGGGCCAGGGGCATCCGCCTGGCGATCTTCGATGTCGACGGTGTTCTTACCGACGGGCGCCTGTATTTTCTGGCCGATGGCAGTGAATTCAAGACCTTCAACACCCTTGACGGTCACGGCATCAAGATGCTGATCAATTCCGGCGTACGCACCGCCATCATCAGCGGCCGCACCACACCGGTCGTCGAACGCCGCGCCCGGAATCTGGGCATCCAGCACCTCTACCAGGGGCGCGAGGACAAGCTGGTCGTACTGGACGAACTGCTGGCCGAACTGGGACTCGACTACGAGCAGGTCGCCTACCTCGGCGACGACCTGCCCGACCTGCCGGTTATCCGTCGCGTCGGCCTGGGCATGGCCGTGGCCAGCGCCGACAGCTTCGTTCGCCGGCATGCCCATGGCGTCACCCTGGCACGCGGCGGCGAAGGCGCGGCCCGCGAATTCTGCGAACTGATCCTGCAGGCCCAGGGCAACCTCGAAAACGCTCAGGGCGCTTATCTATAGAGGCGATCATGCTGCGCAAACTCCGCATCCCCCTGACCCTCGCCGCCTTGGCCGCCGTACTGGTGGCAGTGGGCTATTGGAATATCCGCCCGGCGAGCTTCATGGACAAACCCGGCATCTCCCCAGACGACAGCGCCATCGACTTCTACGTCACCAATGCCCATACACTGCAATATCAGGCGGAAGGCGCGCTGCACTACGAGATGACCGCCGACAAGGTGGAACACCTGAAGAGCAGCGAGATCACCCTGCTCACCCAGCCCGACCTGCTGATTTTTCGCGGCACCCCCACTCCCTGGCATGTACGCAGCGAGCGCGGCGAGGTCAGCCCCCAAGGCGACCAGGTTGAATTGATCGATGCGGTACGGGTCGAGCGCACCGATACCCAGGGTCGTCCTACCGTCCTCACCACCAGCCGCCTGAGCGTGTTCCCGGAGCGGGAATATGCCGAAACCCAGCAACCCGTTAAAATCGAGGCGGCCAACGGAGTCACCACGGCTGTCGGGATGAAAGCGTATTTGGATGACAGCAGGATGCACCTGCTGTCCAGTGTAAGAGGCCAGCATGAGGTTCGCTAACCGTTTCTCCCACCGGGCCCTCCCTCTCCTGTTCAGTCTGTGCTCCGCACTGGGCGCAGCGAGTGCCTGGGCTCTCCCCTCCGACCGCGACCAGCCGATCCGCGTCCAGGCCGACAGCGCCGAACTCGACGACAAGCAAGGGGTTGCGGTTTACCATGGCGACGTGGTCATCACCCAGGGCACGTTGAAGATCACCGGCAACAAGGTCACCATCACCCAGGATGACAATGGTGACATCAAGGTCTTCACTTCGGTCGGCAATCCCGCCTACTACGAGCAGAAGCCGGCGCCTGACAAGAGCATCGTCCAAGCCTACGGCCAAACCATCCAGTACTTCGCCGAAAACGAACGCATCGTGCTGATCGATAAAGCCCGGGTAATTCAGGACGGCAACACCTTCGAAGGCGAGAAGATCGTCTACGACACCCAGCGACAGATCGTCAATGCCGGTCGCGCCACGGGAACCAAGATATCCAGCCCGAAACCACGGATCGACATGGTCATCCAGCCGAAAAAGAAACAGCAGCCAGGGCAGACACAGTAATGGCCACCCTCAAAGCCCAGCATCTGGCCAAGAGCTACAAGGGCCGCCAGGTCGTCCGCGACGTCAGCCTCTCCATCGAAAGCGGCCAGATCGTCGGCCTGCTCGGCCCCAACGGAGCCGGCAAGACCACCTGCTTCTACATGATCGTCGGCCTGGTGCGTGCCGATCAGGGCCGCATCCTGATCGATCAGGACGATGTCACCCATCTGCCCATGCATGGCCGCGCCCGGGTCGGCATCGGCTACTTGCCCCAGGAGGCCTCGATCTTCCGCAAACTCACGGTAGCCGACAACATCATGGCGATCCTCGAAACCCGCAAGGATCTCGACGGAGAAGGCCGCCGCCAGGCTCTGGAAGCCCTGCTGCAGGAGTTCCACATCAGCCATATCCGCGACAGCCTCGGCATGAGCCTCTCGGGCGGCGAACGGCGCCGGGTCGAAATCGCCCGCGCCCTGGCCACCACACCGAAGTTCATCCTGCTCGATGAGCCCTTTGCCGGTGTCGACCCTATCTCGGTCAACGACATCAAGCAGATCATCCATCACCTGAAGAACAAGGGCATCGGCGTCCTGATCACCGACCACAACGTGCGCGAGACGCTGGATATCTGCGAAACCGCCTACATTGTCAACGATGGGCAACTGATAGCCGAAGGCAATGCCGAGGCCGTCCTCACCAACAAACTGGTGCAGGAGGTCTATCTCGGCCATGAATTCCGACTATGAGACCCCCCATTCGATGGGATAGACCAATCAAATTCCGTTATAATCAGGCATGTAATTTGCCTTAGAAAGGCGCATCGTCGCCTCGTAGTGATTGACGCGAATGCTTCGGCAAATATGGTGCTTCCTACAATATGAAACCATCGCTAGTCCTTAAGATGGGCCAGCAGCTGACGATGACCCCGCAGCTGCAACAAGCCATCCGTCTGCTTCAACTGTCGACCCTGGATCTTCAGCAGGAAATCCAGGAGGCCCTCGACTCCAACCCCATGCTGGAACGTCAGGAAGACGCTGAGGACTACGACAGCCCGGATACGCTGGCCGAACATGGCGACCAGTCGGCGATCAATGCCACGTCTGACTCCTATCAGGAGAGCTACGACCGTGCGTCCGCCAACGAAGAAGGTGGCAGCCTGGAGGATGGTGACTGGCATGAACGCATTCCCAGCGAGCTGCCGGTGGATACTGCCTGGGAGGACATCTACCAGACCAGCGCCAGCAGCCTGCCGAGCAGCGACGACGACGAGTGGGACTTCACCACCCGCACCTCCACGGGCGAGAGCCTGCAGAGCCATCTGCTCTGGCAGCTCAACCTGGCGCCGATGTCTGATACCGACCGCCTGATCGCCGTCACCCTGATCGACAGCATCAGCAGCGACGGCTATCTGGAAGCTTCTCTGGAGGAAATCCTCGCCTCCCTGGACCCGGAGCTGGGTATCGAACTCGACGAACTGGAAATGGTGCTGCGCCGCATCCAGCAGTTCGAGCCGGCAGGGGTCGCCGCCCGCGACCTCAGCGAATCGCTGCTGCTGCAGCTGCGCCAGCTACCGACCGATACGCCCTGGCTGGAAGAGGCGCAACGGCTGGCCAGGGATTACCTCGACCTGCTCGGCAACCGCGACTTCACCCAGCTGATGAGGCGCATGAAGCTCAAGGAGGAAGAGCTGCGTCCGGTGATCGAACTGATCCAGAGCCTCAACCCGCGCCCTGGCTCACAGATCGAGGCCAGCGAACCCGAGTACGTGGTGCCCGACGTCATTGTGCGCAAGCACAACGATCGCTGGCTGGTGGAGCTCAACCAGGAGGCCGTACCGCGCCTGCGCATCAACCCCCACTACGCCGGCTTCATCAGACGTGCCGATGCCAGCGCCGACAACACCTTCATGCGCAACCAGCTGCAGGAGGCGCGCTGGTTCATCAAGAGCCTGCAGAGCCGCAACGAGACGCTGATGAAGGTATCCACGCAGATCGTCGAGCACCAGCGCGGCTTCCTCGACTATGGTGAGGAAGCCATGAAGCCTCTGGTACTGCATGACATCGCCGAGGCTGTCGGCATGCACGAGTCGACCATTTCGCGGGTCACCACCCAGAAGTACATGCACACCCCGCGCGGCATCTACGAGCTGAAATATTTCTTCTCCAGCCACGTCAGCACCGCCGAGGGTGGCGAGTGCTCCTCCACGGCGATCCGCGCCATCATCAAGAAGCTGGTTGCGGCGGAAAATCCGAAAAAGCCATTGAGCGACAGCAAGATCGCTGGTTTACTGGAAGAACAGGGCATACAGGTGGCTCGTCGCACAGTCGCCAAATACCGGGAATCGCTCAGTATTGCGCCTTCCAGCGAACGCAAGCGACTCATGTGACAGGATTGAGCCGGCCGTTGAAAGGGCAGCAGCCTTATCAGCGGCAGTCGAAGCAGCGTATACCGGTGGCAGGCCCGTCAGCCTGCGTCAAAACAGAAACAAGGAGAAAGCGGTATGCAAGTCAACATCAGTGGACATCAGCTGGATGTGACCGACGCCCTACGCGACTATGTTGAGGAGAAAATCAACCGACTCGAGCGCCATTTCGATCGCATCACTAATGTGCAGGTGATCATGTCCGTCGAAAAGCTCAAGCAGAAGATCGAAGCGACCTTGCATGTCTCCGGTGCCGAAGTGGTCGCCAACGCCGAGCATGAGGACATGTATGCAGCCATCGACCTCCTTGTCGACAAGCTCGACCGTCAACTGATCAAGTACAAGGAAAAGCAGATCGAACGCCAGCAGGGCGCTACGGCCCGCTGACTCTTCCGTCCCATGATCAGACTCGAAGACATCCTGACTCCCGGCCGTTCCCTGGTGAACGTGCCGGGGGGAAGCAAGAAGCGCGCTCTCGAATACATCGCCAATCTGGTCGCCCGCGAAATGCCCGACCTGGATCAGCAGACCATTTTCGAGAGCCTGATTGCCCGTGAAAAACTGGGTTCGACCGGTTTTGGCAATGGCATCGCCATTCCCCATTGCCGCCTGCCCGGTTGTCCTGCCCCGATCAGTGTCCTGCTTCGTCTGGAGGCTCCGATCGATTTCGATGCCATCGATGGCGCACCGGTCGACCTGCTGTTCGTCCTGCTGGTTCCGGAGGCCGCCACCGACGAACATCTGCAATTGCTTCGTCAGATCGCCAGCATGCTCGATCGCGGCGAGATACGCGAACGCCTGCGTCAGGTCGAGAGCAGCGAAGCCCTTTACCAGGTCGTGGCGGACGCGCAGAAGGGCCAGTAGGGTTCCGCGTCCGGGAGTGCGGAGGTTCGTCGACTGTGAACGAGCAATTGGCAGCCCAGCTTTCGGCAACCACTCCTGACGACGGAAAACCCCCATCATGCGCGTGATCATCGTCAGCGGCCGCTCCGGCTCCGGCAAAAGCACCGCCCTCGACGTACTGGAAGACAACGGTTTCTTCTGCATCGACAACCTGCCGGCCGTCCTGCTTCCAGAGCTGGCCGAACGGGCGCTGCTGCATACCGAACTTATCCAACCCCAAGTCGCGGTATCCATCGATGCACGCAACCTGCCCAGCCAGCTGAAACGCTTCCCCGAGTTGCTGGCCGAGGTGCGCACCCGCTACATCCTCTGCGACCTGCTCTATCTGGACGCCGACGACGAAACCCTGCTCAAGCGTTTCTCGGAAACCCGTCGACGCCATCCGCTGACCAACGAGAACCGCTCGCTGGCCGAAGCGATTCGCGACGAGAGCCGGCTGCTCGCGCCGATCAAGGATCTGGCCGACCTCAAGATCGACACCAGCCACCTCAACCTCCATCAGCTACGCGACACGCTCAAGCTGCGCCTGCTGGACAAGCCGGAACCGGGCACGGCTTTTCTGATCGAATCCTTCGGCTTCAAGCGGGGAATGCCGGTGGATGCGGATCTGGTGTTCGATGTGCGCTGCCTGCCCAACCCCTACTGGAAACCGGACCTGCGCAACTTTTCCGGCCTGGATCGACCGGTCGCAGACTATCTCGCCGCCCAGCCGGACGTCGAGGAGATGTATCAGGACATCCAAGCCTATCTGCATAAATGGCTGCCCCGCTTCGCTGCCAGCAACCGCGCCTATGTCACCATCGCGATCGGCTGTACCGGTGGCCATCACCGCTCGGTCTACCTGGCCGAGCGGCTGGGCCGAACATTGAAACAGTCACTCAAGAACGTTCAGGTTCGCCACCGCGACCTCTGCTGAAGGATGGATAACGCGATGCCCGCCTGCGAAATCACCATCATCAACAAGCTTGGGCTGCATGCCCGGGCAGCGGCCAAGTTCGTCGGGGTCGCCGGGCGCTACGCCTGTGCGGTGCGCATCGGCCGAGCGCCGGAGAGCCTGGTCGACGGCAAGAGCATCATGGCGGTCATGATGCTGGCCGCCGGCAAGGGAACGCCCATTCACCTGCATACCGAAGGCGAACAGGACTGCGAGGCGCTGGAGGCACTGGTCGAGCTGATCAACAATCGCTTCGACGAAGACGAATAAATACGCGACGCCTCTGCCACCGGGCCGTCCGGCGGCAGACGCCTCGGCCGGCATCACTTCGCTCAGCTTCCTGCCAGGGTCATTCGCTCGACAAGCACCGAACCGGTGCAAATGTTGCTGCGGTGTTCCAGATCGTTACCCACTGCAACGATCTGCCGGAACATGTCGCGCAGGTTGCCGGCGATGGTCACCTCCTGCACCGGGTACTGGATCTCGCCGTTCTCCACCCAGAAGCCGCCGGCACCACGGGAATAATCGCCGGTCACCAGATTGAGCCCCTGCCCCATCAGTTCGGTCAGCAGCAGTCCGCGCCCCATCCGGCGGATCAGTGCGGCCTGATCCTCCTCGCCATGGCTGACGAACAGGTTGTGCACCCCACCGGCATTGGCCGTGCTCGGCATGCCCAGCTTGCGTCCCGAATAGGTGCCTAGGGCATAGCTGGCCAGACGGCCCTGCTCGACGAAATGCTTGGCGCGGGTCGGCAGCCCGTCGGCATCGAAGGCCGCACTGCCTAGAGCCCGGGGAATGTGCGGACGCTCGTCGAGGTTCAGCCATTCGGGGAACAACTGCTCCCCCAGGGCGCCCTCGAGGAAGGAGGCGTGCCGATAGAGATTGCCGCCGGTGATGGCGCCGATGAAATGGCCGAACAGCCCGGTGGCCAGTTCGGCGGAGAACAGCACCGGTACCTCGCAGGTCGGCACCGGCCGCGCGCCGAGACGCCGTGCCGCCCGCTCCGCCGCCCGCCGGCCGATCGTCTGCGGATCGGCCAGCGCCTCGCCGCGCCGGTTGACGTCATACCAGTAGTCGCGCTGCATCTGCCCTTCGCCTTCGGCGATCATCACGCAGCTGAGGCTGTGCCGGGTGCTGGCATAGCCGCCGATGAAGCCATGGCTGTTGCCGTAGACCCGGCAGCCCTGATGGGAGTTGAGCGAGGTGCCGTCGGCGTTGCGAATCCGCGGATCGGCGGCGAAGGCCGCCGCCTCGCACTCCAGCGCCCGCTCGATGGCCTGTTCGGGGCTGATCGCCCAAGGATGGAAGAGATCCAGTTCCGGAAGTTCGCCGGGCATCAGCGCAGCGTCCGGCAGGCCGGCGCAGTCGTCCTCGGAGGCATGCCGGGCGATCGCCAGCGCGGCGGCCACGGTTTCCCGGATCGCCGCCTCGCCGGTCGCCGAGGTGCTCGCCGAACCCTTGCGCTGGCCGAGATAGAGGGTGATGCCGAACCCTTGGTCGCGATTGAACTCGACGGTTTCCACCTCGCCTTGGCGCACCGTGGTGGACAGGCCCTGCTCGATGGATACGGACACCTCGCAGGCCGTGGCACCCTGATGCGCGCTCTCGGCGAGTATCCGCTCGACCTTGGCCCGCAACTCCGGCAGCGCCTGCGGACCGACCATTTCTGCTGAATTCATAACTACTCCTGTCAGGTCCGGGCCAGTCGCTCCGGAGCTGCTGTTATCATGGCGGCGTATATCTCTGGACCACCACCATGTCTGAATTTCACCAAGACTTCTCCGAGGAGAAGAGCAAATCCCAGGTCAAGCGCGAACTGCATGCCCTGCAGGAACTCGGCGAGCGCCTGACCACCCTCAGGCCCGAGCAACTCGATCGCCTGCCGCTGACCGACGCCCTGCACCGTGCCCTGCTGGATGCGTCGAAACACACCGCGCACATCGCCCGCAAGCGGCACCTCCAGTACATCGGCAAGCTGATGCGTGACCAGGACGTCGACGCCATTCTCGCTCTCTTCGAGCAGTTGGATGCCTCCAGCCGCCAGTACAACGAACGCTTCCACGCCCTCGAACGCTGGCGCGACCGGCTGCTCGCAGGCGGCGACGACGCGCTCGAAGCCTTCGTCGGCGACTACCCGGACACCGACCGCCAGCACCTGCGCGGCCTGATCCGCCAGGCCCGCCACGAAACTGAGCAGAACAAGCCGCCGGCCGCCAGCCGCAAGATCTTCAAGTACATCCGTGATCTCGACGAAAGCAAACGCGGGCTGCGCTGACGGCACAGGGCGGCCCGGCCATCCTGTCCCGCCTCAGGCACCGGTACCGCCCACGGTGATCGCATCGATCTTCAGGGTCGGCTGGCCGACGCCAACCGGCACCGACTGGCCATCCTTGCCGCAGGTGCCGACGCCGCTGTCCAGCGCCAGGTCGTTGCCGACCATGGAAACCCGCGTCATCACCTCCGGACCGTTGCCGATCAGGGTCGCGCCCTTGACCGGCGTGGTGATCCGGCCATCCTCGATCAGATAGGCCTCGCTGGTGGAGAAGACGAACTTGCCGCTGGTGATGTCCACCTGACCGCCGCCCAGGCTGGCACAGTAGATCCCCCTCTTCACCGAGGCGATGATCTCCTCGGGCTCGCTCTGCCCGGCCAGCATGTAGGTGTTGGTCATCCGCGGCATCGGCAGGTGCGAGTATGACTCGCGGCGGCCGTTGCCGGTCGGCGCCACGCCCATCAGGCGGGCGTTCAGCTTGTCCTGCATGTAGCCGCGCAGGATGCCGTTCTCGATCAGCGTGGTGCACTGGGTCGGCGTGCCCTCGTCGTCCACGCTGAGCGAACCGCGCCGGCCGGCCAGGGTACCGTCGTCGACGATGGTGCAGAGGCTGGAAGCCACCCGCTCACCGACCCTCCCGCTATAGGCCGAGCTGCCCTTGCGGTTGAAGTCGCCCTCCAGACCGTGACCGACCGCCTCGTGCAGGAGCACGCCGGACCAGCCCGGGCCGAGCACCACCGGCAGCGTGCCGGCCGGCGCCGGAATCGTCTCGAGGTTGACCAGCGCCTGACGCACCGCCTCGCGGGAATACTCCATGGCGCGATCCTCGTCGAGGAAGAAGCGGTAGTCGGTGCGTCCGCCGCCGC
Source organism: Azotobacter chroococcum (assembly GCF_004339665.1). Classification (GTDB taxonomy): domain Bacteria; phylum Pseudomonadota; class Gammaproteobacteria; order Pseudomonadales; family Pseudomonadaceae; genus Azotobacter; species Azotobacter chroococcum. The sequence continues at coordinate 202,108 of NZ_SMMU01000003.1, read as the reverse complement.
CCTGCCCGCCGCGCTCGCGGCGGCCGTTCTGCTCGACGATGACACTGACGTTGAAGCGCACCAGCGGCCGCACATCGGCCCCCAGGCTGCCATCGCTGGCGGCGATCAGGATGTGCTCCCAGACTCCGGCCAGGCTCACCGTGACCTGCTTGATGCGCGGATCCAATGCCCGGGTGGCGGCATCGATGCGCTTGAGCAGCTCGACCTTCTCCGCCCGGTCGATCACCTCCAGCGGATTGCCCGGCGCATAGAGACGCGTCACCGGGGCCGCGGCGAAGGCCTGCACGCGGCCCCGCTGCCCGGCACGGGCGATCGAGCGGGCCGCTTGGGCCGCCTGGCGCAGCGCCTCGCCGGTGATCGCATTGCTGTAGGCGAAGCCGGTCTTCTCGCCGGACTGGGCGCGCACGCCGACACCCTGGTCGAGATGGAAGCTGCCCTCCTTGACGATGCCGTCCTCCAGCACCCAGGACTCGGACACCTGGCTCTGGAAGTACAGGTCGGCCGCGTCGATGCCGGGACCGGCCAGCTCGCCGAGCAGGGCCGGCAAGGCATCGAGATCCAGGCCGCCGGGGCTCAGCAGCTGCTGACTGACGGGTAACAACAACTCGCTCATATTCACTCCATTTCGACCGGCCGCGGCACGGCCGACACTGAAAATCGCCGATGGCGGTGCATCGGCATACGCTGACGGATCGCCGCCTGCTCCTCGGCATCGCGGCTGGCCAGCAGCACCCCCTCGCCCTGCGCCTGTTCGGCCAGCAGCCGCCCCCAGGGGTCGACGATGGCCGAATGGCCATAGGTTTCCCGGGGTCCGGGATGCCGACCGCCCTGGCCGGCCGCCAGCACATAGCACTGGGTCTCCAGTGCCCGTGCGCGCACCAGCACGTGCCAGTGGGCGGCGCCGGTCACCGCGGTGAAGGCCGAGGGGGCGCTGATCAGCTCGGCTCCGGCGTCGCGCAGGGCGCCGTAGAGTTCGGGAAAGCGCAGGTCGTAGCAGACCGTCAGGCCGAGACGGCCGACCGGGGTGTTCGCCACCACCAGCCGCTCGCCGTGGGCGTAATCGTCCGACTCGCGGTAGCGCCCGCGCTGGTCCGCCACGTCCACATCGAACAGGTGCAGCTTGTCGTAGCGGGCCACCAGCTCGCCATGGTCGTCGAACAACAGCGAACAGGCATGGGCCTTGGCCTGCGGCCGACCGGCCGGCGGCAACGGCAGGGTGCCGGCGACTATCCACAGGCCGAAGTCGCGGGCCGCCTGGCGCAGGCAGGGCAGCACCGGACCGCGGCCCTCGGCTTCGGCGCGGCCCAGGGCGGCGCCGTCGCGCCGGCCCATGGCGGCGAAGTTCTCCGGCAGGACGGCAAGGCGCGCTCCGCCGGCGGCGGCCTGTTCGAGCAGGCGGCGCGCAGTCACCAAGTTGGCCGGCACATCGTCCTGGCTGACCATCTGCAGTACCGCCACGCTCATTGGCCTTCTCCGCTGTTTCCCGGTTTCGCCCGCCCACGCTCTCGCACTTCGCCGCCCACTGCAACCCTCTTTCCTGTCAGCGCGGCTTCTCGAAGGGCTTCTCGAAGGTAATTCTAGGCTCTCGCCAGGGACCCTGGACGCGGTACTGCACGCTGGCGAAACGCGCCACGTGATTTCCGAGCAGCTTGTCGACGACGAACAGCGCCCCGCCGACCGCCGGTGCGCCGACCAGCAGTGCGGCGAGCGGCAGGTTGTTGCTGATCGGCAGGGTGACCAGCAGCTTGGCATCGATGCTGTCGCCGGGCAGGTTGAGGATGCCGTCCAGCTCGAGGTTGCTCGACGGTCCGCTCAGGGTCAGCGGGACTTCCGTCCTGAAGATCCCGTTGCGCCCCTCGACCAGACCTGTGACCTTGTCGTAGCTCAGTCCCTTGCCGAACAGGTCTGAAAAATCCAGGCGCAGCCGGCGGCCGATGGCGTTGAAATTGAGTACGCCGAACATCCGCAAGGCCGAAGCAGCCCCTTCCACCTCGCGGAACTGCCCCCGGCTCAGACTGATGTCGAAGCTGCCGGTGTAGCGCTGCAGGGCCAGGGCCGCCGGCGATCCCGGCCAGTTGCCATCGATGTCCACGCGGAACTCTTGGCTGCTCGCGCTCGGCGCAAACCCCCAGGCCAGCAGCACATCGGCGAGATCGCCGCCCCGCAGATGCCCGCGGAACCAGCTGCGGGTGGCGCCGGGCGGCCCCTGCCAGCCGGCGCTGCCAAGCACCCGCAGGCCCTTGAGGTCCAGGTTCAGGTCGCTGAACTGCACCCCGTCGGAACGCGGCCGCGCCTTCAGCGACCAGGCCCCGAGCAGCTCGGCGCCCTGCTGCAGGCGGGCAATGCGCACATCCAGCGCCGGAATCTTCCGTGGGTCGACCGCCCGCAGAGGATCCGCCGCGGCTGCCGTGGTCGTCGGCGCACCGGCCGTGCCCGGCGTGCTGGCCGGCAGCTGCAGATGGGATAGATCGACGACGATCGGCGCCTGGGCCGCCGTCGGGACAGCGACGCGCCCCCGGATCTGCGGACCGTCGAGCAGCAGGCTCCAGCCGGCCCGACTGGGGGTCATCCGGACGCTGAGCGGACTCAGGGTAGTGCCGAAGCCCTGGAAGCGGCCGATATCCAGCTCGGCGCCGCTCAGCAGGCGATCCTGCCCCCCCTGGGAGACCATGGCGCCCAAGGCCGCCTGCCAGGCATCCCAGTCCAGGTGAGCGACGCGGCCGCGCACCCACAGCCCCTGCGTCGCAGGCAGCCGGGCCTGATCGGAGCCGAGCAGCAGCTCGCCGCGGGCCTTCTGGAAACGCTCCGGCGGCGCAGCCAGAGCCAGGCTGGCCAGGTCGGCATAGTCCAGCCGATAGCGGCGCTCGGCGCCGTCCAGGGTCATGTGCCAGCGCGTGTCACGGGATTCCTGGGCCACCTTGCCGAACGGCTCCGGCAGGTCGATGCGCAGGCCGCGCAAGCTGGAGTCGGCCTGCAGCCAGCTGTTCGCGCCATCCAGCAGCAGCTCGAGGCGATAGGGTAGCTCGCCGGAGAGCGGCAGGCGCTGGGACACCTGCAGCCACCCGAGCAGGGAGGCTGCCGCCACCTGCCCGTCGGCCAGGATGCGGGTCCGCGCCTTGCCGTTGCGCCCCTCGGCGAGCGCCCGACCGCGCACCGGCCGGCCGAACACCTGGGCGCGGATCTCCGGCGCGCTGAGCCCCTTCGTCGTGTCGTAGGTGAAGGCGCCCTGCAGGCGGGTCAGTTGCAGGTTCGGCTGGGCCATCTGCAGCCGCGCGCCCTCGGTGCGCAGCTCGGCCACCACGCGCGTCGGCCGCTCCGCCTCCCGGCGCAGCGGGATGTCCAGCGTGAGCCGGCCCTGCAACGGCCCCTCGCCGGTCCAGCCGGCGAAAATCTCCCTGGTTTCCAGCGGCGCCTCCTGGAGAATGCGCAGGCCGTCGCCGACGCTGCCCTCCAGCTCGCCCTTGAGCAGCAGCCGCGGCACGCCGTCCTTGGCCGAGGGAATCTCGGCCGTGGCCGATGTCAGCCGGGTGTCGAGCACCCGCCCTTCATCCAGGACCACACGCACGCCGCTGTCCTCGACGAACACCTGCCCCTGCGCCTCGCGCAGCTCCGGCCAGCCCGGCTGATAGGCCAGCTCGGCGTCGCGCACCTTGAAGAACAGGCCGAGGCTGCGTGCTGCATCCTCGGCCCCCTTGTTCAGCGAACCCTGATAGAGGAAATAGCCCTCCTCCACGCGACCGGCGCGGATCGAGGTCTTCAGCCACTCGGCCAGCTGCGGCGACAATCCGGGCGCCAGCGTCGGCAGATATTTCTCGGCGTAACGGGCGTCGCCGTCGCGCAGGCCGACGCGCAGGTCCATGTAGTCCTCTTCGGCGGGGTCGCTACGCAGGCGGATCAGGAAATCGCCGGCGGCGCGACCCTCCTCGCCGTCCGTCTGCACATAGGGGCTGCGCAGGGTCACGCCCTGCTCGTCGATCTGCCAGAACAGTCGCCCGGCGGCATGCCGGTAATGCCAGGGGCGGGGGAATAGGCGCGCGAGATGCAGCGAGAGGTCGTTGCCATTGAACCGCAGCTCGCCGCCGGCCAGATCGCCGCTGACGCTGCCGCTGACATTGCCCGCCGCCGGCGCGCCGTACCAGGCGTCGAAGGCCACCCCCTGGAGATTGGCCGCATAGGCGAGTCGCTGGCCGCCCTCGGCCTGCGGCCGGTAATCCAGCCGCAGATTGCGCAGAGTGCCGCGCGGCCGCAAGGCCGCCAGGGCGGTCTCGGCCGCCTGCGGCAGCGGCGCCAGCGACTGCACCAGCGGCATCAGCGGGGTCAGGTCGAGCTGATTGGCGGTCAGCGTCCAGGCGTCTGGCGCATCAGCCGCCACCCGGTGTTCGAGGGCGACCTGCACACCGTCCCAGCGGGACTTGCCAAAATCGACCGCCAGGGAGTCGAGCAGCGCACGGAAATCCTCGCCATCGCGCAGGAAATGCCCGCTCAACGCCAGATCGCACACTTCGGCCGGCACCTGCCCGGCGCGGCGGACACGCAACTCGGGCGCCTGCAGGCGGGTCGCCGCGCGCTGCAGGCGGCCCTCGGCCCAGGACAGCCAGAACTCCCCACCGGCACGCAGCCGCTCGATCCGCCAGTCGCCGGTCAGACTGCGCGGCACCCAGCCCGCCCAGTCGCTCTGCGGCAGACTGACGTACAGCTCGGCAGGACTCTGCCGCCAGCCCGCGTCGGCCAACTGGCCGTGCAGGCTCCACTGCAGCGGCTGACCGTCGGGCAGACTCAGGCGACCATCGAGGCGCTGCTGCCAGCCGTCGCTGCGCAGCGTGAGGTCGACGCTCTGGAAGGAGAAAGGCTCCTGTCCGTGCGGCGCGAAGGTGATCTGGCTGTCCAGCAGCGACAGATGGTCGATCCGCTCGAGCGCGCGCAGGGACTCGTCCGGATTGAACGGCCGCTGCCGGCCGCGCTGCGGCGCCCCCTCCAGGGCCCAGCGCCCCTCGGCATCCTGCGCCAGGGTGAAACTTACCCCCTCGACCTCCAGCGCGGCGACGCGCAACTCGCGGGCCAGCAGGGTGCGCAGCAGATCGAGGCGCACCTGGACCCGCTCCAGATGCAGCGCATCCTCGCCCTCGCCGATCGTCACGTCGCGCGCCAGCAACCGTGGCGCCAAGGCGCTCCAGCGTCCCTCCAGAGCGCGGATGGCGACCGGCATGTCCAGCACGTCGCGGACCCGCGCCTGCACCTCGAGACGGGTATCGGCGACCAGCGGCGCCAGCTGGCGACCTAGGCTGACGCCCAGCGCCAGCAGCATCAGGCCGAGAAAGCCGAGCCCCAGCAGGATGCGCAGAACGACCGCAGGCAGGCGGGAGAGTCGCGGCATGGTCAGGGCTTACAGCAGGACAACATCGTACTGCTCCTGGGAGTAGGTGCCCTCGACCTGGAACTTGATGGGCCGGCCGATGAAGGCCTCGAGATCGGCGACGTTGCCCGACTCCTCGTCGAGCAGCCGGTCGACCACCTTCTGGTTGGCCAGCACCAGGTAGCCCTCGGCCTGGTAGGCACGGGCCTCCCGGAGAATCTCGCGGAAGATCTCGTAGCAGATGGTTTCCGCCGTCTTCAGCTTGCCGCGTCCCTGGCAGCAGTTGCAGGGCTCGCAGAGCACCTGCTCGAGGCTTTCCCGGGTACGCTTGCGGGTCATCTGCACCAGCCCGAGCACGGTGATGCCGATGATGTTGGTCTTGGCGTGGTCGCGCTCCAGCTGCTTCTCCAGGGTACGCAGCACCTGGCGCTGATGCTCCTCGTCCTCCATGTCGATGAAGTCAATGATGATGATCCCGCCCAGGTTGCGCAGGCGCAGCTGGCGGGCGATCGCGGTGGCCGCCTCGAGGTTGGTCTTGAAGATGGTTTCTTCCAGGGTGCGATGGCCGACGAAGGCGCCGGTATTGACGTCGATGGTGGTCATCGCCTCGGCCGGATCGATGATCAGGTAGCCACCGGACTTGAGCATCACCTTGCGCTCCAGGGCCCGCTGGACCTCGTCCTCGACCCCGTACAGGTCGAAGATCGGCCGCTCGCCGGGATAGTGCTCGAGACGGTCGGCGATCTCCGGCATCAGTTCGGCGACGAAATGCGAAACCTTCTGGAAGGTTTCCCGCGAGTCGATGCGGATCTTCTCGATACGCGGGCTGACCAGATCGCGCAGGGTGCGCAGGGCCAGGCTGAGATCCTCGTAGATCACCGTCGGCGCGCTGGCAGTCTGCATCTGCCCGGCGATCTGATCCCACAGGCGGCGCAGGTAGCGGATGTCCGCGAGGATCTCGTCGGCCCCGGCGCCTTCGGCAGCGGTGCGCAGGATGAAGCCGCCCTCGTGCTCGATCCCTTCGCCGGCCACGCAGTCGGCGACCACCTTCTTCAGGCGCTCGCGCTCGGCCTCATCCTCGATCTTCAGGGAGATGCCGACATGGCGGGTGCGCGGCATGTAGACCAGGTAGCGCGAGGGAATCGACAGATGGGTGGTCAGCCGGGCCCCCTTGCTGCCGATCGGATCCTTGGTGACCTGCACCACCAGGCCCTGCCCCTCGTGCACCAGGGCCGCGATGTTCTCCACCGCACTGCCCTCGCGGCTGGAAATCTCCGCGGCATGGATGAACGCGGCGCGCTCCAGGCCGATGTCGACGAAGGCCGCCTGCATGCCCGGCAGCACCCGCACCACCCGGCCCTTGTAGATGTTGCCGACGATGCCGCGGCGCTGGGTGCGCTCGACATGCACCTCCTGCAGCACCCCATTCTCCACCACCGCCACGCGCGACTCCATCGGCGTGATATTGATCAGAATCTCTTCGCTCATTGCATAGTCCCGAAGCTGGGCGCAGCTTGTCTGCTCAGGCGCCTTGTCATTGTTGTTGCCAGCACGGAATGCCGAACTCGGCCAGCAGTTGCGCGGTTTCACAGAGTGGCAGGCCGACCACCGCCGAATAGCTGCCCTCGAGGCCGCTGACAAACACTGCGGCCAAGCCCTGGATGGCATAGCCGCCGGCCTTGTCCAGCGGCTCGCCGGTGGCCCAGTAGGCCTCGGCCTCGGCGCTGGTGAGCGGACGGAAGGCCACCCGGCTGCGCACCACCCGCACCGCGCTGCGCCCGGCCGCGGCCAGGGCCACCGCGGTCAGCACCTCGTGCTCGCGCCCGCCGAGCGCCTGCAGCATGGCCAGCGCCTCGGCATGGTCCCCCGGCTTGCCGAGGATGCGCCCGTCCAGTACCACCGTGGTGTCCGCGCCGAGCACCACCGCCTGCCGGTCGGCGAGGCTGGCCAGGCCAGCCGCCGCCTTGCCGCGCGCCAGGCGCTCCACATAGGCGGCCGGCGTCTCGTCCGGCGCGGGAGTTTCGTCGATGGCCACGCTGAGCGGAACGAAGGGCACGCCGATCTGCGTCAGCAGCTCGCGCCGGCGGGGCGAACCGGAAGCCAGGTAAAGCGTGGCAGCCATGCGATTTCCCTCTGTCCGAAGCCCCGCCCGCCGTCTCGCCGGGGACGGGGGGTTAATTGACATTGAAGCGCAGTCGTAGGCTACGCAGGGCGGTGAACACCCAGGGCCAGAGCAAGGCGCTGACCAGGGCCGGCAGCAGGAAGGCGAGGGTCGGCGGGCGGTTGCCGGCCAGCGCATTGAGCCAGAGCTGCACCAGCTGGGCCAGACCGAAGACTACCAGCAGGACCAGGCTCTGTTGCCACAACGGAAACATGCGGACACGCTGCTGCAGCGTCAGCATCAGGAAGGCAATCAGCGTCAGGGTCAGCGCATGCTGCCCGAGCAAAACGCCGTAGAGCACATCCATCGCCAGCCCCAGCAGCCAGGTCACAGTCATGCTGACCCGCTGCGGCACGGCCAGAATCCAGTAGGTGATGAACATCGCCAGCCACAGCGGCCGGCCAACCTCCATGAAGCCCGGCATGGGCGCCACGCTGAGCAGCAGGCCCACCAGGTAGCTGGCCCAGATCAGCCAACCGTTGTGCTCGCCCATCAGCGCGCCCCGCCTGTGCCCGCCGGGGCCGGCCGCGACGGCGGGGCCGGTGCGGGAACGGCCGCTGCAGGCGCCGGCGCGGCGGGCACAGGCGCCTGGCTTCCGGCCTGTTCGGCGAGCTGGCGGTCATGCGCCTCCTGGGCCTGGGCCGCCTCGCTGGCGCGCTGCTCCGGCGAGCGCGGATCGCTGAACACCATCAGCATGTAGCGGGTGCGGTTGAGGGCCGCCGTGGGCACGGCGCGGACGATGGCGAACGGCTGCCCGGAGTCGTGGATCACCTCGCTCACCACGGCCACCGGATAGCCGGCGGGAAAGCGCTGGCCCATACCGGAGCTGACCAGCAGGTCGCCCTCCTTGATGTCGGCGGTATCGGCGACATGGCGCAGCTCCAGGCGCTCCGGATTGCCGGTGCCGACGGCGATGGCGCGCAGGCCGTTGCGGTTGACCTGCACCGGGATGCTGTGGGTGGTGTCGGTGAGCAGGAGGACCCGCGCCGTGTAGGGCATGACCTCCACCACCTGGCCCATCAGGCCGCGGGCGTCGAGCACCGGCTGACCGAGAAACACGCCGTCGCGCTCGCCCTTGTCGATCAGGATGCGATGGGTAAAGGGATTGGGATCGACGCCGATCAGCTCGCCGACCAGCACCTTCTCGTCGACCAGCGCCGCGGAATTGAGCAGTTCGCGCAGGCGCACGTTCTGCTCGGTCAGCGCCGCCAGTTTCTGCAGGCGGCGCTGCATCAGCAGGGCCTCGGCCTTGAGCTTCTCGTTCTCCGCGAGCAGTTCGCTGCGGCTGCTGAACTGCTGGTTGATGCCATCCCAGATACGCACCGGCAAATCGGCCAGCCCGTAGAAGGGGGTCAGCACCAGCCCCAGCTGGCTGCGCACCGGCTTGAGGGTATCGAAACGGGCATCCACCACCATCAGCGTGGCGGCAAGCACCGCCAGCACCAACAGGCGCATCACGAGCGAAGGCCCTTTGCTGAAGAGCAGTTTGATAGCGGGTTCCTCGCGACTACTACAAGCCTCGACCGTCAGCCAGGCGCCGAAAACGGCGCCAGGCGTCGCTTTCGGCGTACAACCCGAAGCCTGCCCCTGTGGCTCACTCGGTGGAGAGCAGATCCATGCGGTGGCTGTCGATCATCTCCAGTGCCCGGCCACAGCCGCGCGCCACGCAGGTCAGCGGATCCTCGGCGACGATCACCGGCAGCCCGGTTTCCTGGGCCAGCAGCTTGTCCAGGTCGCGCAGAAGGGCGCCACCACCGGTCAGCACCAGACCGCGCTCGGCGATGTCCGCTGCCAACTCCGGCGGGGACTGCTCCAGCGCGCTCTTCACCGACTGGACGATGGTCGCCAGCGACTCCTGGATCGCATCCAGCACCTCGTTGGAGTTGAGGGTGAAGCTGCGCGGCACGCCCTCGGCCAGGTTGCGCCCGCGCACATCGATCTCGCGCACTTCGCTGCCCGGCCAGGCGATACCGATTTCCTGCTTGATGCGCTCGGCGGTGGCCTCGCCGATCAGGCTGCCGTAGTTGCGCCGCACGTAGGTGACGATGGCTTCGTCGAAGCGGTCGCCGCCGACCCGCACCGACTCGGCGTAGACCACGCCGTTCAGGGAGATCAGGGCAATCTCGGTGGTGCCGCCGCCGATATCCACCACCATCGAGCCATGCGCCTCGTCCACCGGCAGGCCGGCGCCGATGGCCGCCGCCATCGGTTCCTCGATCAGAAACACCTCGCGGGCGCCGGCGCCCAGGGCCGATTCGCGGATGGCGCGACGCTCGACCTGGGTCGACTTGCAGGGCACGCAGATCAGCACACGCGGACTGGGCTGCAGGAAGCTGCTTTCGTGCACCTTGTTGATGAAGTACTGCAGCATCTTCTCGCAGACGCTGAAGTCGGCGATCACACCGTCCTTCATCGGGCGGATCGCGGTGATGTTACCCGGGGTTCGTCCCAACATGCGCTTGGCTTCGGTCCCAACCGCCACGACGCTCTTCTGATTGCCGTGCGTGCGGATGGCGACCACGGACGGCTCGTTCAGAACGATGCCGCGCTCGCGCACATAGATGAGGGTGTTGGCAGTCCCCAGATCGATCGACAGATCGCTGGAAAACATGCCACGGAGTTTCTTGAACATTGACAGGAACCCTGAGGCGAAGCATGGGTAAAAAAGAGCGCAGACTCTAACAATGGCAGGGATTTTGGGCAAGGCGCCCACTGTGCTAAATTCCCCGTTTTCAGCAGCCCGCAAGGCCGTCAAACGCGGCTTTCGACCAGCGGCCGGCTGCCCGTTTTTCCTGGAGAATCCCGATGGCGCTTGAACGCTCCGACGTGGAAAAGATCGCCCACCTGGCCCGCCTGGGGCTGGATGACGCCGAGATCCCACGCACCACCCAGACCCTGAACGACATCCTCGGTCTGATCGACCGGATGCAGGCGGTCGACACCCACGGCATCGAGCCCCTCGCCCACCCCCTGGAGGCCACCCAGCGCCTGCGCCCGGACGAGGTCACCGAGTGTGACCACCGCGACGCCTACCAGGCCATCGCCCCGGCCGTGGAGAACGGCCTGTATCTGGTTCCCAAGGTGATCGAGTGATGCATCGACTGACTCTGGCGCAAATCGCCCGCGGCCTGGCCGCCAAGGACTTCTCCGCCGTCGAGCTGACCGAGGCCCTGCTGACCCGCATCGGCGCGCTCGACCCGCAGCTCAACAGCTTCATCACTGTCACCGCCGAGCAGGCCCGCGCCCAGGCCCAGGCCGCCGACGCGCGCCGCGCCGCCGGCGAGAGCGGCGCCCTGCTCGGCGCGCCGATCGCCCACAAGGACCTGTTCTGCACCAAGGGCGTGCGCACCAGCTGCGCCTCGAAGGTCCTCGACAATTTCATCTCGCCCTACGATGCCACCGTGGTGGAAAAGCTCGCCGCCGCCGGCTGCGTGAGCCTCGGCAAGCTGAACATGGACGAGTTCGCCATGGGCTCGGCCAGCGAATCCAGCCACTACGGCCCGGTGAAGAACCCCTGGAACACCGAATGCGTGCCCGGCGGCTCCAGCGGCGGCTCCGCCGCGGCGGTGGCGGCGCGGCTGATCCCGGCGGCCACCGGCAGCGATACCGGCGGCTCGATCCGCCAGCCGGCGGCGCTGACCAACCTCACCGGCCTCAAGCCCACCTACGGCCGCGTCTCGCGTTGGGGCATGATCGCCTACGCCTCCAGCCTCGACCAGGGCGGCCCGATCGCCCGTACCGCCGAGGACTGCGCCCTGCTGCTCGGCGCCATGGCTGGCTTCGACCCGAAGGACTCCACCTGCGTCGATCAACCGGTCGACGACTACCTGGCCGCGCTGAACCGGCCGCTGGCCGGCCTGCGCATCGGTCTGCCGCGCGAATACTTCGGCGCCGGCCTCGACCCGCGCCTGTCCGATGCGGTGATGGCCTGCGTCGAGGAGCTGAAGAAGCTCGGCGCCACGGTCAAGGAAATCGGCCTGCCGAACATGCAGCATGCGATTCCCGCCTACTACGTGATCGCCCCGGCGGAGGCCTCCTCCAACCTGTCGCGCTTCGACGGCGTGCGCTTCGGCTACCGCTGCGAGAACCCGCAGAACCTCGAGGACCTCTACAAGCGCTCGCGCGGCGAGGGCTTCGGCGCGGAAGTGAAGCGCCGCATCATGGTCGGCACCTACGCCCTCTCCGCCGGCTACTACGACGCCTACTACCTCAAGGCGCAGAAGATCCGCCGGCTGATCCGCAGCGACTTCATCGGCGCCTTCCAGGAAGTCGACCTGATCCTCGGCCCGACCACGCCGAACCCGGCCTGGAAGCTCGGCGAGAAGAGCAGCGATCCGGTCGCCGCCTACCTCGAGGACATCTACACCATCACCGCCAACCTCGCCGGCATTCCCGGCCTGTCCATGCCGGCCGGTTTCGTCGATGGCCTGCCGGTGGGCGTGCAACTGCTCGCGCCCTACTTCCAGGAAGGCCGCCTGCTCAACGTCGCCCACCAGTACCAGCAGGCGACCGACTGGCATCAACGGGCACCGGAAGGCTTCTGAGGAATACGCACATGCAATGGGAAACCGTGATCGGGCTGGAAATCCACGCGCAGCTCGCCACCCGCTCGAAGATCTTCTCCGGCAGCGCCACCACCTTCGGCGCCGAGCCCAACACCCAAGCCAGCCTGATCGACCTCGGCATGCCCGGCACCCTGCCGGTGCTCAACCAGGAAGCCGTGCGCATGGCGGTGAAGTTCGGCCTGGCGATCGATGCCGAGCTGGGCCGCAGCAACGTCTTCGCCCGCAAGAACTACTTCTACCCCGACCTGCCCAAAGGCTACCAGACCAGCCAGATGGACAAGCCCATCGTCGGCAAGGGCCATCTGGACATCAGCCTGGAAGACGGCACGGTCAAGCGCATCGGCATCACCCGCGCGCACCTGGAAGAGGACGCCGGCAAGAGCCTGCACGAGGACTTCCATGGCATGACCGGCATCGACCTCAACCGCGCCGGCACGCCGCTGCTGGAGATCGTCTCCGAGCCGGACATCCGCTCGGCCAAGGAGGCGGTGGCCTACGTCAAGGCGATCCACGCGCTGGTCCGCTACCTGGGCATCTGCGACGGCAACATGGCCGAAGGCTCGCTGCGCTGCGACTGCAACGTCTCGGTGCGCCCCGTGGGCCAGGAAGCCTTCGGCACCCGCGCCGAGATCAAGAACGTCAACTCCTTCCGCTTCATCGAGCGCGCGATCAACCACGAGGTGCAGCGGCAGATCGAGCTGATCGAGGACGGCGGCAAGGTCGTCCAGGAAACCCGCCTGTACGACCCGAACAAGGACGAGACCCGTTCCATGCGCAGCAAGGAGGAAGCCAACGACTACCGCTACTTCCCCTGTCCCGACCTGCTGCCGGTGGTGATCGAGCCGGACTTCCTCGACGAGGTGCGCGCCGGCCTGCCGGAGCTGCCCGGCGAGAAGCGCGCGCGCTTCGAGAGCCAGTTCGGCCTGTCCGCCTACGATGCCAGCGTGCTGTCCGCCAGCCGCGAGCTGGCCGACTACTTCGAGCAAGTGCAGACCGTCTGCGGCGACGCCAAGCTGGCGGCCAACTGGGTGATGGGCGAGCTGTCCAGCCTGCTCAACAAGGACAACCTCGAGATCGACCGATCGCCGGTCTCGGCTGCGCAACTGGGCGGGCTGATCCTGCGCATCAAGGACAACACCATCTCCGGCAAGATCGCCAAGATGGTCTTCGAGGCCCTGGCCGCCGGCGAAGGCGCCTCCGCCGACGCCGTCATCGAGGCCAAGGGCCTCAAGCAGGTCACCGACTCGGGCGCCATCGAGGTGATGCTCGACGAGGTGCTGGCCGCCAACGCCGCGCAGGTCGAACAGTACCGCGCCAGTGACGAGGCCAAGCGGGCCAAGATGTTCGGCTTCTTCGTCGGCCAGGCGATGAAGGCCTCCAAGGGCAAGGCCAACCCCGGCCAGGTGAACGAACTGCTGAAGAAGAAGCTCGAAGGCTGAGCCAGCGACAACGCCGGGTCCGCCCGGCGTTGCACTTTCCGGAGCCTCGATCATGCTGCGAACACTATCCCTCGCCCTCCTCCTCGCCCTGCTCGCCGGCTATCCCGCGCCGCGGCTCGAGGCGGGCACTTACGCCACCAAGGGCATGGCCTCCTACTATGCCGCCCGGCATCACGGCAAACGCACCGCCAGCGGCGAGCGCGTGGACCGCAATGCCCTCACCGCCGCCCACCGCAGCCTGCCGCTCGGTAGCCGGGTGCGGGTGACCAGCCTGCAGACGCGCCGCAGCGTGGTGGTGCGCATCAACGACCGCGGCCCCCACTCCCGCGGCCGGATCATCGACCTGTCCTACAAGGCCGCCCGCCAGCTGGAAATGCTGAATGCCGGCGTGGCCATGGTGCGTCTGGAACTCCTCGACAACTGAGGGATCGGTGCCGGGAAGCGGCGCCATCATAAGGAGCATTGATGACCCTGATGACATTCGTCTACCTGATCGCCGGCCTGGCCCTGCTGGTCGCCGGCGCCGAGGCTCTGGTCCGCGGCGCCGCGCGCCTGGCCGCCCGTTTCGGCATCCCGCCGCTGGTCATCGGCCTGACCGTGGTCGCCTTCGGCACCAGCGCCCCGGAAATGGCGGTCAGCGTGCAGTCGGCCAGCAATGGACAGGGCGACATCGCGGTGGGCAACGTCCTCGGCAGCAACATCTTCAACGTGCTGATGATCCTCGGCCTGTCCGCGCTGGTCATTCCCCTGACGGTATCGCGCCAGCTGATCCGCCTCGACGTACCGCTCATGATCGGCGCCAGCCTGCTGGCCTGGCTGCTGGCCATCGACCAGCACTACGGCCGCCTCGACGGCCTTCTGCTGCTTGCCGGCATCATCGCCTATACCACCTTCCAGGTGCGCAGCGGTCTGAATGCCAAGACCAACGGCGAAAGCAACGAGTTCGAGGTGGAGTACGGCGGAAGGCCCGAGGGACGCCTGGCCCTGCTCGGCCACCTGGGGTTCGTCGTCCTCGGCCTGGCCCTGCTGGTCTGGGGCTCCAGCCTGCTGGTCGACGCCGCGGTGACCCTGGCCCGCGCCCTCGGCCTGTCGGAGCTGGTGATCGGCCTGACCATCGTCGCCGCCGGCACCTCGCTGCCGGAGCTGGCCACCTCGGTGATGGCCGCCCTCAAGGGCGAGCGCGACATCGCCGTGGGCAACATCGTCGGCAGCAACCTCTTCAACCTGCTCGCCGTCCTCGGCCTGGCCGCGCTGGTCACCCCCGCTCCGATCAGTGTCTCGCCCAATGCCCTGGCCTTCGACTACCCGGTGATGGTCGCGGTGGCGGTGGCCTGCCTGCCGATCTTCTTCACCGGCTACCGCATCAACCGCTGGGAGGGCCTGCTGTTCTTCGGCTACTACCTGGCCTACGCTGCCTATCAGGTGCTGTTCGCCACCGGCGCCTCGGCCGTCGCCCTGCTGCACACCGCGCTGGTCTGGTACGCCCTGCCGCTGACCGCGCTGACCCTGCTGGTCATCGCCGCCCGCGAGTGGCAACGGCGGAGCTGAGGGCGCGCCTCAGATCCAGCCGAGCCACTGCAGGACGAAGATGCCGATATTGGTGGTCACCGCCGCCAGCAGCGTGGTGATCACCACGATTCCGCCCGCCAGCTGGTGATTGCCGCCCACCGCCTTGGCCATGACGAAGCTGGCCGCGGCGGTCGGGCTGGCGAAATAGAGAAACAGCACGCCCAGATCGGCCCCGCGGAAACCGCACAGCCAGGCGCCCAGGGTCGCCGGCAGCGGCAGCCAGACCATCTTCAGCAGACTGGCGCTGAGCGCAAGCCTGCCGCTTTCGCGCAGGGCGGCGAGGGAGATGGTGGCGCCGATGCAGATCAGCGCCAGTGGCAGGGTCATCTGCGCGAAGTAGTCGCCGGAGGTGAGCAGCCAGGCCGGCAGGCCGACATGCCAGTAGGCGAACGGCAGCGCCACCAGCACGCCGATGATCAGCGGGTTGCCGAGAATGCTCTTGGCGATGCTCCAGGGGTCGGTCCGCACATGCGGGCTGTAGAACGCCAGCACCACCGAGGCGAGCGTGTTGTAGACCAGGATCACCGCGCCGGCCAGCACCCCGCCGAGGGACAGCCCGTAGTCGCCGTACAGGCTGGTGGCCAGGGCCAGGCCGACGATGCCGTTGTTGCCGCGGAACGCTCCCTGGACATAGACGCCGCGGTCGGCGCGCGGACAGCGCCACAGCGACCAGGCCCAGGCGAGCAGGAAACCGGCGACGGAAGCCAGGGCGAAATAGCCGAGCAGCGCCGGCTGCAGCGCCGTGTCCAGATCCGCGTGGAGGATCGCAAGGAACAGCATCGTCGGCATGGTGCCCTTGAACACCAGCTCCGAGGCGGTGTTGATGAAGGCGACGTCGATCCAGCCAAGACGCCGCAGCAGGACGCCGAGAAACAGCATGGCGAACACTGGCGCGGTAATGGCCAGGGTTTGCGAGAACAGCGCGAGCATGGAGAGCATCCGGAAAACGATAGGCGCCTATCATAAGCGCATCTCTCCCGCCGGAAGACAAGCGGTACGGTCTGCCCGGACACGGCCGGCATCCCGTACTCCGGGACGCCGTCGTGACGGCCTGCGGCGGACAGGCCGGAGCGTGCCGCCTCAGCGGCGGACCGGGCGCTTCTGCAGCTTGCGCTGCAGGGTGCGCCGGTGCATGCCCAGGGCGCGGGCGGTGGCGGAGATGTTGCCGTCGTTCTCGGTGAGCACGCGCTGGATGTGCTCCCACTGCAGGCGGTCCACCGACATCGGGTTGTCCGGCACCAGGCTGTTCAGATCGACGTGCTCGGAGAGCAGCGCGGTGAGCACGTCGTCGGCATCGGCCGGCTTGCACAGGTAGTTGCAGGCGCCGCGCTTGATCGCCTCCACCGCGGTGGCGATGCTCGAATAGCCGGTGAGGATCAGCACGCGCATCTCGCCGTCCAGTTCGAGCAGCTTGGGCAGCAGCACCAGCCCCGAGTCGCCCTCCATCTTGAGGTCGAGCACGGCATAGTCGGGCACGTCCTGGGTCGCCAGCTCCAGCCCCTCCTCCGCCGAACTGGCGCAGCTCACCCGGAAGCCACGGCGGGTCATGGCCCGCATCATGACTCGGGTGAAGGTCGTGTCGTCGTCCACCAGCAGCAGGTGCGGCTGCTGCTCTTCTCCCTCGATCGGATGCTCACTCATAGTAGTCTCCTGGGCCCAGGCGCGGCAGACGCAACTCGGTCAGCGTGCCGCCCTCCTCGTGGTTGTAGAGTTTCACCGAGCCGCCGGCGCGGGTCACGCTGGCCTGGCTCAGGAACAGGCCGAGGCCGAAGCCCTTGCCCTTGGTGGTAAAGAAAGGCTTGCCCAGTTGCTCGGCGATCGCCAGCGGCACGCCTTCGCCATGGTTGCGGATGCTGATGCACAGCTCCTCGACATCCCAGTCGAGGCAGATGTCCAGGTCCTCCGGGCAGGCATCGGCGGCGTTGTTGAGCAGGTTGAGCAGCGACTGGGTCAGGTCCGGCGCCGGCGCCAGCCGCGGCATCGAGCCCGTGCCGAGGATCTCGTAGCGGTAGTTTGCCTCCGGGCGCATCAGGTGCCAGCGATTGAGCGTGGCTTCCAGCCAGGCCGCCGCGCTCTGCTCCTTCACCGACTGCATGCGATCGGCCTCGGCGGCACGCACCAGCTGCTGCAGGGTGTCCTTGCACAGCCTCACCTGTTCCTGCAGCACCGCCAGATCCTCCTGCAGCAGCGGATCGTCGTGCTCCTGGCGCAACTCGGTGATCAGCACGCTCATGGTCGCCAGCGGTGTGCCCAGCTCGTGGGCCGCGCCGGCCGCCTGGGTGGCCACCGCCAGCAGCTGCTGATCGCGCATGCTCTCCTCGCGGCGCGTGGCCTGGAACTCCTCCTGGCGACGCAGTTCGCCGGCCATGCGGCCGACAAAGAAGGTGATCAGCGCCGCCGCCAGGGCGAAGCTCAGCCACATGCCGTAGATCAGCAGGGTGACGCGATGCTCCGGCGGCAGGGTAGTCGGGTTGTACCAGAACACCAGCAGGGTGTAGGCCACCAGCGCCAGGCCGGCGAGCATCACCGTGTGCAGCCTGGGCAGGGTCGCCGCGGCGATGGTCAGCGGCACCAGGTAATAGGAGACGAAGGGGTTGGTCGGGCCGCCGGTGAAATACAGCAGCAGGCTGTGGATGACCAGATCGCAGGCCAGGTGGCCGGCGTACTCCAGGTCGGTCACCGGCCACGACATGTTCAGGCGCAGGGCGGCGCCGAGGCTGAGCATCGCCGACAGGCTGAGGGTGAAGGCGAGCGCCAGCCAGGGCAGCAGCAGCAGATCGGTGAGATAGGCGAGTCCGACCGAACCGGCCTGGGCGCCCAGCACGAGGACGCGGATCAGGATGAGCCGGCGGAGATTGTGGCGGCTGGCCGACAGCATTTGAACGGGTGCGAGCATGGTATTCCTCGGATGCGCCCGCCAGTATACCCAAAAGCCTGCCAGCGACCGGCCCGAATGCGGCAACCGGACGCAGGCAGGGCTGCAAAAACTGGACTACCCCGCTAGAGTCTGGCTCAAATCATCCAACGGACATGCCCACACCTCACACAAGGACCGCCCATGCCTCGCCTTTTCCGCCTCGCCACGCCCCTCGTCCTCGCCGCCCTGGCCAGCCTGCCGGCCCTGGCCGAGGAAGCGCCCCGCTACAACCAGATCAGCCTGCAGGCCGAGGCCAGCCGGGAGATCGCCCACGACCTGATGCTGGTGACCCTCTACAGCGAAGCCCAGCACAAGGACCCGGCCCAGCTGGCCGGCGACATCACCCGCAGCCTGAATGCCGCGGTGGAGCGGGCGCGCCAGGTGGCGGGGGTGAAGGTCAGCCTCGGCCACCGCAACAGCCATCCGGTCTACGACGACCAGGGACGCCGGATCGTCGCCTGGCGCGAGCGCGCCGAACTGCGCCTGGAAAGCGCCGATTTCGCCGCCCTCTCCCAGCTGAGCGCCGAACTGCTCGGCGAGCTGAAGATCGGCGACATGCGCTTCGCCATCGCCGACGCGACCCGCAAGAAGAACGAGGACACCCTGCTGCAGGACGCCGTGAAAGCCTTCAGCGAGCGCGCCCAGCTCGCCACCCAGGCGCTCGGCGGCAGCGGCTACAAGCTGGTCAGCCTGAGCCTGAACAGCGCCGGGATAGTCCCGCCGCCCTTCCCGCGCGTCGCGATGATGAAGAGCATGGATCGCGAGGCGGGCGCGCCGGCCCAGGAGATCGAAGCCGGCAGCAGCCAGGTGAGCATCCGCGCCGATGGCGTGATCGAAGTGCAGATGCCCTGAGGTGCCGTCCAGCGTGACGTCCCGAGCCCGCCGAGCGGATCGCCCCATGCCCCGACGCCCGACCGCCCTCCTCCTCGCAGGCCTGCTTGCCGGCGCCGTCCAGGCCGCGCCGAGCAGCCTGGTGGTGTGCACCGAAGGCAGCCCGGAAGGCTTCGACATCGTCCAGTACACCGCCGCCGTCAGCGCCGATGCCTCGGCGGAGACGGTGTTCGACCGCCTGCTGCGCTTCGCCCCCGGCGGCACCGAGCTGCTCCCCGCCCTCGCCGAGCGCTGGGAGGTGTCCGCCGACGGCCTCGAATACACCTTCCAGCTGCGTCAGGGTGTGCGCTTCCAGCGCACGCCCTGGTTCACCCCGAGCCGGGAATTCAACGCCGACGACGTGATCTGGAGCTTCCAGCGCCAGATCGACCCCGGGCACCCCTGGCACAGGCTGTCGCCGCGCGGCTTCCCCTATGCCGAGTCGATGGCCGTCGGCGAGCTTATCCGGCGCATCGACCGGCTCGACGACCATCGCGTGCGCTTCGTCCTGCGCCACCCGGAGGCGCCCTTCCTGGCCAACCTGGCGATGGGCTTCGCCTCCATCTATCCGGCCGAATACGCCGACCGGCTGCTCGCGGCCGGCACCCCGGAGCGCCTCAACAGCCAGCCGGTGGGCAGCGGCCCCTTCGTCTTCGAGCGCTACGAGAAGGACGCCCAGGTGCGCTTTCGGCGCAACCCGGACTACTGGGACGGCGCGCCGGCCATCGAACGGCTGATCTTCGCCATCACCCCCGAGCCCAACGTGCGGGTGCAGAAGCTCAAGGCCGGCGACTGCCAGATCGCCCTCTACCCGCGCCCGGTGGACCTGCCCGGCCTGCGCAGGGACACGCGCATCGAAGTGCTGGAGGACGAGCCGCTCTTGACCGCCTACATCGGCATCAACACCCGCCACCCGCCGCTGGACGACGTGCGGGTGCGCCAGGCTCTCAACCTCGCCTTCGACAAGACCGCCTACCTGCGCACCCAGTACGGCGAGGACGGCGCCAGCCCGGCGGTGGCGCCCTACCCGCCGAGCCTGTGGGGCTCGGACCCGAGCCTCGAAGGCTGGCCCCACGATCCGGCGAAGGCCCGTGCCCTGCTGGCCGAGGCCGGGCACGCCAAGGGCCTGAAACTGAGCATCTGGACCCGCCCCGGCGGCGGGCCGACCAATCCCAACCCGGGCATCGGCGCCCAGCTGCTGCAGGCCGACCTGGCCGCCATCGGCATCCAGGCGGAAATCCGCGTGCTGGAATGGGGCGAGCTGATCAAGCGGGCGAAGAACGGCGAGCACGACCTGGTGTTCATGGGCTGGGCCGGCGACAACGGCGACCCGGACAACTTCCTCACCCCCAACCTGTCCTGCGCCGCCGCCGCCTCGGGAGAGAACCAGGCCGGCTGGTGCGACGAGCGCTTCGACGCCCTGCTGCGCGAGGCCCGCCGCACCACCGACCAGGCGCAGCGCGCCGCGCTCTACCGCCAGGCCCTGGCGATCTTCCACGAACAGGCGCCGTGGATACCCCTGGCCCATCCCCGCGAGTTCGCCGCCGTGCGCCGCGACGTCCAGGGCTTCGTGATCAGCCCGCTGGGCACCAACAACTTCGCCGGAGTGCGCCGCACTTCGGCCAGCGATCCGGAGTGAGCCCCACGCATGTTGTCCTTTCTCGCTCGCCGTCTCGGGCTGCTGATCCCCACCTTCCTCGGCGTGACCCTGCTGACCTTCGCGCTGATCCGCCTGATCCCCGGCGATCCGGTGGAGGTGATGATGGGCGAGCGGCGCCTCGACCCGCAGATGCATGCCGAAGCCATGCAGCGCCTCGGCCTCGACCGGCCGCTGCACGAGCAGTACCTGAGCTACCTCGGCCAGCTGGCGCAGGGCGACCTCGGCCAGTCGCTGCGCACCCGCGAGAGCGTCTGGAGCGAGTTCGCCAGCCTGTTCCCGGCCACCGTCGAGCTGGCCTTCGCCGCCCTGCTGCTGGCCGGCGTGCTCGGCCTGCTCGCCGGCACCCTCGCGGCGCTGAAGCGCGGCTCGCTCCTCGATCACGGCACCATGGGCCTGGCGCTGACCGGCTACTCGATGCCGATCTTCTGGTGGGCGCTGATCCTGATCATGTTCTTCTCCGTGGAACTCGGCTGGACCCCGGTGTCCGGGCGCCTCGACCTGCTCTATGACGTGGAGCCGGTGACCGGCTTCATGCTGATCGACACCCTGCTCAGCGAAGAACAGGGCGCCTTCCTCGACGCCCTGCGCCACCTGATCCTGCCGGCCATCGTGCTCGGCACCATCCCGCTGGCGGTGATCGCCCGCATGACCCGCTCGGCGATGCTCGAGGTGCTGCGCGAGGACTACATCCGCGCCGCCCGCGCCCGCGGCCTGTCGCCGGCGCGGCTGGTGTTCGTGCACGCCCTGCGCAACGCCCTGGTCCCGGTGCTCACGGTATTCGGCCTGCAGATCGGCTCGCTGCTCTCCGGCGCGGTGCTCACCGAGACCCTGTTCTCCTGGCCGGGTATCGGCAAGTGGCTGATCGAGGCGATCGGCGCCCGCGACTACCCGGTGGTGCAGAACGGCATCCTGCTGATCGCCGCACTGGTCATCCTGGTCAGCTTCGTCGTGGACATCCTCTATGGCCTGGCCAATCCGCGCATCCGTCACCGGCAATGAGGACATACCGATGAACACCCCCCTCCCCCTCACTGCCGAACCGGCCTGGCCCTCGCCCTTGCGCGAGTTCTGCCAGGCCTTCGCGCGCAACCGCGGCGCCCTCGCCGCCCTGCTGTTCCTCGCCCTGCTCGTCGCCTGCGCGCTGCTGGCCCCCTGGCTCGCCCCCTTCGATCCCGCCGCCCAGCACCGCGACTTCCTGCTCACCCCGCCGGCCTGGCTGGAAGGCGGTCAAGCCCGGTTCCTGCTCGGCACCGACGAACTGGGCCGCGACCTGCTCTCCCGGCTGATCTTTGGCGCGCGCCTGTCGCTCCTGATCGGCCTGGCCTCGGTGGCGCTGTCGCTGCTGCCCGGCGTGCTGCTCGGCCTCTGCGCCGGTTTCTTCCCCCGCCTTCTGGGCCCTGCGATCATGCGCCTGATGGACATCATGCTGGCGCTGCCCGCCCTGCTGCTGGCGGTGGCGGTGGTCGCCGTGCTCGGCCCGGGGCTGCTCAACACCGTGCTGGCGATTGCCATCGTCTCGCTGCCCGCCTACGTGCGCCTGACCCGCGCCGCGGTGCTCGGCGAGATCCACCGCGACTACGTCACCGCCGCACGGCTGGCCGGCGCCGGGCGGCTGCGCCTGATGTTCGTCGCGGTGCTGCCGAACTGCCTGGCGCCCCTGATCGTCCAGGCCACCCTGGGCTTTTCCGCAGCCATCCTGGATGCCGCCGCGCTGGGTTTTCTCGGCCTCGGCGTGCAGCCGCCGACCCCCGAATGGGGCACCATGCTGGCCTCGGCGCGCGACTACATCGAGCGCGCCTGGTGGGTGGTGAGCCTGCCGGGCCTCGCCATCCTCACGAGCGTGCTGGCGATCAACCTGCTGGGCGACGGCCTGCGCGACGCGCTGGACCCGAAGCTGAAGAACCTGGCCTGAGGAGTTAGCCATGAGCCTTCTGGAAATCGACAACCTCAGCGTGCGCTACGGGCCCGCCGACGCCCCGCCGGTGGTCGACGGCCTCGACCTGCGCCTGGAGGCCGGCGAGGTGCTGGCCATCGTCGGCGAGTCCGGCTCCGGCAAGTCGCAGGCCATGCTCGCCCTGCTCGGCCTGATCGACCCGCCCGGCCGGGTCGCTGCCGACCGCCTGCAGTTCGCCGGCCACGACCTGCTCGCCCTCGGCGAGCGCCAGCGGCGCAGGCTGCTCGGCAAGGAACTGGCGATGGTCTTCCAAGACCCGCTGGCCGCCCTCGACCCGAGCTACCGGGTCGGCTTCCAGCTCGAGGAAGTGCTGCGCCAGCACCTCGGCCTGCGCGGTCGCGAAGCCCGCCGGCGCGCCCTGGAGCTGCTCGAACAGGTGGAGATCCCGGCCGCCGCCAGCCGTCTGGACGCCTACCCGCACCAGCTCTCCGGCGGCATGGCCCAGCGCGTGGCCATCGCCTTGGCGATCGCCGCCGAACCGCTTCTCCTGATCGCCGACGAGCCGACCACCGCCCTCGACGTGACCATCCAGGCGCAGATCCTCGAACTGCTGCTGAACCTGCAGCGCGAGCGCGGCATGGCCCTGCTGCTGATCAGCCACGACCTCGCCGTGGTCGCCGAATGCGCCAGCCGGGTCTGCGTGATGTACGCCGGCCAGGCGGTGGAGGTCGGCGCCCTGCCCGGGCTGTTCGACGCCCCGGCGCATCCCTACACCGAGGCGCTGCTCGCCGCGCTGCCCGAGGCCGGCACCGCGCGCCGCCCGCTGCGCGGCCTGCCGGGCAGCGTCCCCGGCCGCCACGACCGTCCCGTGGGCTGCCTGCTGGCGCCGCGCTGCGCCTACGTGCAGGACGACTGCCGCGCCCGCCGTCCGCCGCTGGAAGCCAAGCGGCAGAGCCAGGCGCGCTGCTATCACCCGCGCAACCAGGAGAGCCCATGAGCCCGGTGCTGATCGCCCGCGACCTGACCCGCCACTACCGTGTCTCCCGCGGCCTGTTCCGCCCAGCGGCCAACGTCCAGGCGCTGAACGGCCTGTCCTTCGCGCTCGAGGCCGGCGAAACCCTGGCGGTGGTCGGCGAATCCGGCTGCGGCAAGTCGACCCTGGCCCGCGCCCTGACCCTGATCGAGGCGCCGACCGCCGGCTCGCTGCAGATCGCCGGGCAGGACACTGCCGGCGCCGATCACCGCCAGCTGCGCCGTGACGTGCAGATGGTCTTCCAGAACCCCTACGCCTCGCTCAACCCGCGCCGGCGGATCGGCGACCAGCTGGCCGAGCCGCTGGCCATCAACACCGCCCTCTCCGGCACCGAACGCCGCGCCCGGGTGCTGGCGATGCTCGAACAGGTGGGCCTGCGCGCCGAGCACTATGCGCGCTATCCGCACATGTTCTCCGGCGGCCAGCGCCAGCGCATCGCCATCGCCCGGGCGATGATCCTGCACCCCAAGGTGCTGGTCGCCGACGAGCCGACCTCGGCGCTCGACGTGTCGGTGCAGGCCCAGGTGCTCAACCTGTTCCTCGAGCTGCAGGAAGCGTTCGGCACCGCCTATCTGTTCATCTCCCACAACCTGGCGGTGGTCCGCCACATCGCCGACCGCCTGCTGGTGATGTACCTCGGCCGGCCCATGGAGCTCGGCCCCGCCGAGCGGATCTACCGCAAACCGCTGCATCCCTACACCCAGGCGCTGCTGGCCGCCACGCCGAGCCTGCATCCCGAGCCGGGACGCCAGCGCATCCGCCTCGCCGGCGAGCCGCCCAACCCGCTCGAACCGCCGGCCGGCTGCGTATTCCATCCGCGCTGTCCGTATGCGACGGAGCGCTGCCGAGGGGAAGTGCCGGCGCTCAGGGAGGTGGATGGGCGGGAGGTGGCTTGTCATTATGCGGAGCGGTTCGTGTGAGGCTTATGTATTTGTCGGCTTGGGCCTGACCCAAGGGGCAATGACGATGCGCTTTCCTCGGCGCGACCGACAGGTTTCGCCTTGCACGGCGACTCACTTTTTTCAGTCGCGAAAAAAGTAAGCAAAAACGCTTGCCCCTATCATCCGGCCCCGCCTGCGGCGGGGTTCCCTCCCTCCGTCGTCGCTCCAGGGGCCCGGCCCGAAGGGCCATCCATGGCCAACGGGCCTTTCGCCGCATCCATGCGGCTCAACCCCTTCCTCGACGACTCCGCTCGGCCTTCTGCAAGGGGCGTTCGGCGCTGCCTGGCAGCTCTGGCGTCAAAAAGCAAAAAGCCAGAAGCCATCGCCTGAAACCTGAAAGGTTTTGTGAAGGTTCAAGCCACACCCAAATCCCGTACAGAAGGCCGAGTGCAGGCGCTGCGTAGGGGGACGCGAGGCATGGACGCCGAGCGAGTCGCGAAGGGACAGGGACGTCCCTTCGTGACGGCCCCCGGAGCGGCGCCGGAGCGAGGAACCCGTAACGAAGCGCAACGCAGTGAAGGGCCGGATGTCGGGTGCCCTTCTTCTTTGGTTCCTTTCTTCTTGGGCAAGCAAGAAGAAAGGAACTCGCCGTGCAAGGCGAAACCTGTCGGCCGGGCCGAGGAAAGCGCTGAGATTGCTCGCGAAAGCCAAGCCAGAGAAATTCGGCAAGCGCTCAGCGCCCGAAGAACCGATAGAACTCCCGCATCTCCCCCTGCACCGCCTCCACCGCCACCCGCTCGAAACGCACCGTCCGGTGCGCCGGACACTGCGCCAGCAGCCCAAAGTCCAGCGGATGCACCCAGCCGAGGATGGGATAGCCGCCCATGGTCTGCCGATCGGCCAGCAGCACGATCGGCTGGCCGTCCGGCGGCACCTGGATCGCCCCCGTAGTCACCCCCAGCGACCACTGCCGCGCCGGCGCCCGCAGCGGCTCGCCCAGAAGACGCGCGCCCATGCGGTCGGACTGCGGGCTCAACCGCCAGGGCTGGGCGAAGAAGCGCCGGCGCTCGGCCACCGAAAAGTCCCCGGCATCGCCGCCGGGCATCACCCGCAGGCGGGGTTCGGCCCGGTAGTCCGGCACGAAGCGCCAGGGCACGCTGGTTGCGCCGGAGCGGCTGGCCGGCGCGCAGGGCAAGAGATCCCCGGCGCGCAGAGGCTGGCCGTCGCCGTGCAGGCCGCCGAGGCCTTCGCGGGTCTGGGTCGCCACGCTGCCGAGCAGCGCCCCGGCGCGAAAGCCCCCCGCCACCGCCAGGTAGCTGCGCTGGCCGCTGCGGGCGAAGCCCAGGCACAGGCACTGGCCGGCGCGCAGGGGAAAGCGCGACCAGTTCGGCCGCGGCGCCCCGTCCAGCGTTATATCCAGCTCGGCGCCGCAGAGCGCCACCCAGGTGTCGAGCCGGCTTTCCAGCTCGACGCCGCCGAGGGCGATCTCGACGAGCGGCGTGCCCCAGGGATTGTCCAGCAGACGGTTGGCCCAGGCCGCCGCCTGGACATCCAGCGGGCCGGCGGGGGACACACCGAGGTGCTGCCAGCCGAAACGGCCGGCATCCTGCAGCAGGCTGAGCGGGCCGGGGCGGAGCACCGCAAGGCCCGTCACGGCACGCCGCCTTCGGCGCGGAAGGCCGCCTCGTCGATGGCGCAGAAGCGCACCCGGTCGCCCACCGCCAGCGGACAGGGCGGCTCGGCGCGGGCGTCGAACAGGCGCCGCGGGCAGCGCCCGAGCAGGTGCCAGCCGCCCGGCGAAGCCTGCGGGTAGATCGCCGTCTGCCGCTCGGCGATGGCCAGGCTGCCGGCCGGCACCCGGGTGCGCGGACTGGCCCGGCGCGGCAGGGCCAGGCGCGCGTCCAGCTCGCCGAGATAGGCAAAACCCGGCGCGAAGCCGATGGCGCCGACCCGGTACTCGGTACCACTGTGCAGGGCGATCACCTCGGCCTCGCTCAGGGCGCAGGCACGGGCGACCTCGGCCAGGTCCTCGCCGGCGTACCAGACAGGAAGCTCATGCAGGCGCCCGAGCCGCGGGGACTCTGGCTCGGCATGCCAGTCCTCGAGCAACGGCAGCAGGCGTTTGCCGAGCTGCAGGTGGTCGGTGCGCAGCAGGTCGTAGTGCAGCAACAGGGTAGTCCAGCCCGGCACCAGATCGATGAGCAAGGGCCCCAGTTCGAGATGGATTCGGTCGGTCAGGGTGGCGATGCGCAGCGGCAGCCCGGCGTCGGGCTGCTCGGCCAGGACGATCAGCAGGGCGTCGGCGCCGGCCGGCTCGAGGCGCATCAGAGCGCGTCGAGAGCGGCGCGCAGGCGGCGCAGCACGGCCAGCGACTCGGCGTTGTCGCCGTGCACGCAGAGACTGTCGGCGCGCAGGCGCAGCGGTTTGCCGTCGAGGTCCGGGAAGGGCGCGCCGCGGGCGATGGCCAGCGCCTGGGCGAGGATGCGCTCGGGGTCCTGGTGCACCGCCCCGCTCAGCCGGCGCGGCGCCAGGCGGCCGTCGGAGAGGTAGGCGCGGTCGGCGAAGGCCTCGAACAGCAGCGGCACCCCGGCGGCCCCGGCCAGACGCGCCTCGCGGGTGTTGTCGGCCAGCGCCAGGACCATCAGCGGCAGCCCCGGGCGGAAGGCCGCGCAGGCCTCCAGCACGGCAGCGAGCAGCGCGTCGTCGCGCACTAGGTCGTTGTACAGCGCGCCGTGCGGCTTGACGTAGTCGATGGCGGTGCCGGCGGCGCGGCAGAAGGCGTCCAGCGCGCCGAGCTGGTAGAGCACCTGGGCACGCACCTCGTCGGGCGAGCAGTCGAGATGGCGACGGCCGAACCCGACCAGGTCCGGGTAGGCCGGATGGGCGCCGATGCTCGCCCCGTGGCGCAGCGCCAGGGCCACGCTGCGCTGCATGGTCAGGGGATCGGCGGCGTGGAAGCCGCAGGCCAGGTTGGCCTGGTCGATCAGCGGCATGGCGAGCGCGTCGTTGCCCATTTTCCAGGCGCCGAAGCTCTCGCCCATGTCGCAGTTGAGGAGGATGATGGTCTTCATGGAACTAGCTTGCGGCCTCCACCGGGCGGCCGCAAGCCCGCCTCAGAAGAGATCGCGGCGCAGGCGCTGCTCGTCGCGCAGGCGCTCGACCTCGGCGCTGCCGAGCAGCTCGATGAGCGCCGCCTCGACGCCGGACGCCATGCCACGGCTGCCGCACAGGTAGATGACCGCGCCCTCGGTCAGCCAGCCACGCAGGACATCGGCGGACTCGCGCAGACGGTCCTGCACGTAGACCTTGCGCCCCTCGTTGGTGGAGAAGGCCAGGTCGAGACGGGCCAGCCGGCCCGCCGCCTGCCACGCCAGCAGTTCCTCGCGGCAGAGGAAGTCGTGGGCCTCGCTGCGCTCGCCGAAGATCAGCCAGTTGCGGTTCTGCCCGCGGCGGATGCGCTCGCGCAGCAGGCCGCGCAAACCGGCGAGGCCGGCGCCGTTGCCGATCAGCAGCAGCGGCCGGTCGTCCGCCGGCAGGCGGAAGCCGCTGTTGGCGCGCAGGCGCAGCGCCACGCGGGCGCCCGGCGCCAGCTCGCACAGCCAGCCGGAACACAGCCCGGGCGTGCCGTCGGGACGCCGCTGCCGGCGTACCAGCAGCTCCAGCACGCCATCTCCCTTCAGCGAGGCGACCGAGTAGCAGCGCGGCAGCGCGCCGGCCTGCGGCGGGCGGATCTCCACCAGGTCGCCGGCTTCCCAGCGCTGTCCGTCCGGGATCTGCAGGACCAGGCGCCAGACCGGCTCGGCCGTGCTGCTGGGGTTGAGGCATTCGCGGGCCAGCAGCGTCCAGTCGGTGAAGCCCTCCTCCTCCAGCGCGACCGGCGGCTCGCTGCCGGACAGCCGGCCGAGCTGCTCGCGCCAGCTTTGCAGGGCCGCGGCATCGCCGCTGTCCACCTCCACCGGGGCGAACAGCCTGCGGGCGCCCTGATCCTGCAGCCACTCGTCGAGCTGCCGGGCGAAGGCGCAGAAGCGCTGGTACTGGCGGTCACCGAGCCCGAGCAGGGCGTACTGCAGATGGTCCAGTTCGCAGTCGCCGCCGAGCACCCGGCGCACGAAGCCGCGGGCGCTGTCCGGCGCCTCGCCGTCGCCGAAGGTGCTGACCACGAACAGCGCGCGTTCGGTGCCGCGCAGGTCGCTCGCCTCGAGCTGCGCCAGCGAGCGCACCTGCACCGTGGCGCCGCCCGCCTGCAGCTGGCCGGCAGCCTGCCAGGCCAGGCGCTCGGCGAAGCCGTTCTGGCTGGCGAAACCGACCAGCCACGGCTGGCCGCCGGTCGAGGCCGCCAGCGCCTGCTGCGCCTCGCGGGCGGCGCGGCGGCTGCGCCGACGCTCGAGGTAGAGCTGCCAGCCGGTGATGAAGAACAGCGGCATGCCCAGGCTGGCGAGCAGCATCAGCACGCGGCCGGGCTGGCCGAAGTATTCGCCGGTATGCAGCGGATAGAGGCTGGCGAGCAGGCGCCGGGGCAGGCTCTTGTCCGCGTAGCGTTCGTGCTTGAGCGGTGTACCGCTGTCGATATCGAGGCTCAGCCGGTTGATCGCCCGGGGATGGTCGGCGTCGGGCGCGACATACATGACCTGTAGCGGCTGGCCGGGACGCTCGGGCAGCGTCAGGTTGACCTGCCGGTAGGCATCCCCCACCTCGCGGCGGAAGGCCTGGAACAGCGGATCGAGGCCGATCGCCGGCACCGCGGGCCGGGCCTGCTCGCCGTCCGGCGGCGGACCGCGGCGTCCACCGGGACCGCCGTGCTGCGGGGCGGCTTCGCCGGCGAGGGCGAAGAGGCCCTGGCGGTACCAGTCGTAGGACCAGCTCAGGCCGGTCAGCGCGGCCAGCAGATAGAGCAGCAGCACCCAGGTGCCGGCCACCGCATGTAGGCTCCAGAGGAACGCCCGTCCCCGGCGCGACCAGTCGAGGCTCAGCCAGGCGCGCCAATCGCCGGCCCGGCGCGGCCAACGCAGGTAGAGGCCGGACAGGCAGAGGAACACCAGGATCAGGGTCGAGGCGCCGGTGATCGCCTTGCCGGTATCGCCGATGGCCAGCCAGCGGTGCACCTGCATCATGAAGCGGAAGAAGCCCAGCCCGCGCGCCGCGCCGAGCAGGTCGCCGCTGTAGGGATCGGCGTAGAGGGTCTCGCCGCGCGGACCGCCGCCGCTGACGATCAACTGGGCGGCATCCTCCGGCGCGCCCGACAGGGTCAGCCCCAGCACCTGGCGCTGCCCCACCTGGCCGCGCAGGCGCTCGAGCAGTTCGTCCGGACTCAGCGCCTGGGCGCCCGACGGCGCCTCGACGGTCATCACCCCGGGATTGAGAAAGCGCAGCAGCTCGCCCTGATAGGACAGGGTCGCGCCGGTCACGCCCATCACCGCCAGCACCAGCCCGGCACTGATGCCGAGCAGCCAGTGCAGCTGGAAAAGGATCTTCTTCAGCACCTGATGTCACCTGATCGATGCCGCTCTCGGCGGCACACCTGGAATCGGAATGCGGTCACCCGCACGCTACACCGCCACGGCGGCGGTGCGGAAAATTCTATTCGAGAACAGTTTGCAACAAACCGGCTTTACCCAACTTTTACCGGCAACCGGCAGACACGCGAAGGCCGCCCGCAGGCGGCCTTCGACGGCTTCGCAACCGAATCAGAAGTGGAAGTTGGTGGCCAGCAACACGGTACGTCCCGGCGCCACGTGGGCCATGTGGGTCGTGAAGACCTGGTCGAAGTAGCGCTTGTCGGTCAGGTTCTGGATATTCAGCTGCAGGTCGAGGCTCTTGCTCACCTTCAGGTTGGCCATGGCATCGTAGCGCCAGTAGCTGGACACCTGGATCGTGTTGGCGGCGTTGCCATAGCGCGAATCCACGTAATTGGCGCCGCCGCCGACGGTCAGGAAGGGGAACAGCTGGTAGGTGCTCCAGAAGCTGAAGCTGTTTTCCGGGGTGCTGGGGTTCTCGTTGCCGTCGTTGGCACCGTCGACGCCGCCGACTACGCCGCCGTCGACGATCTCGCTGTCGAGGTAGGTGTAGTTGGCGAAGACCTGCCATTCGCGGGTGAGCCGGCCGTTGACGCCCAGCTCGAAGCCCTTGATCTCCACCTCGCCCATGTTCTGCGTCCGGCCGTCCTCATCGGTGACCCGCGCGTTGGACTTCTTGGTCTTGAAGATCGCCGAGTCCAGCGCCAGGCGGCCGTCGAAGAACTCCCACTTGGTGCCCAGCTCGATGTTGCGGTTGCGTTCCGGCTCGAGGTCCTGGGTGGCACCGGCGATGCTGTCGTTGCCTTCGCCGGCGGTTTCGCCGACCGGGTTGCGCGAGGTCGACCAGGCCGCGTAGATGCTGCCGTTGGGCAGCGGGTTGTAGACCACGCCCAACTGGTGGCTCCAGAAGTTGTTGTTGTTCTCCAACTTGAAATTGCCTGCAGGCTGGGTACGGGTACCGGTGCTATAGCCCGAGGACTCGGTCTCGAAGTCGTCGTAGCGCAGGCCGAGGTTCAGCGACCACTTGTCGTTGAACTTGAGGGTGTCGAACAGGTAGGCGGACTTGGTCTGGGTGTCCGTGTCGGTGTAGGACAGGCCGTCGGTGTAGTAGCCATCCCAACTGTCTTTGTAGGTCGGGTTGTTCAGGGTGGTGCAGTTGCCCGAGGACAGGCTGGCGCTGTTGCAGCTATTGGTGGTGGAGATGGCTCTGCCGTCCGCGGTGTAGAAGGCATAGGGGCGGTTGTGCACGTCCTGGTCGGTGATCTCGATGCCGCCTACCATGGTGTGCTCGATGAAGCCGGTGTTGAACTTCGCCTGGATGTCGGTCTGGTTCACCCAGCCTTCCGAGGTGGAATTGCGGCTCTTCGGCGAGCGCCACACCAGTCCCCTCTCGAGATTGCCGGCGACCGAGTCGTTCGGGTTGGTGGCGATGTAGTCGAGGGTGGTGCGCACCTGGCGGAAGGTGTTGGAGATCGTCACGTTCTCGTTGATATCGTGCTCGATCCTGAAGGTGCCGGAGTCGGTGCTGCTTTCCCGGAAGTCGCGGCCGGTCAGGCCGTAGAAGTGGTCCTTGTCGCCGCTCACCGGCTTGCGCACCGGGTTGCTGGCGGTTGCCGGCTTCACTGGAATGCCGTAGTCCGGCATGTCGTCGGCCTCCACGTGGTAGTAGGAGAAGGTCGCGCGGGTCGGGGTGTCAAAGCCGAAGGTGATGGTCGGCGCGAAGCCCCAGCGGCTGACGTCCACCCCGTCGCGGCCGGCGACGTTGGCGTCGTGCTTCATCAGGTTCAGGCGGAAGCCGATCTGGTCGGTCAGCATCCGGTTGAAGTCCAGGGTCGAGCGACGGGTCTGGTCCGAGCCGAAGGTCTGGCTGAGGTCGAGGAAATCGTTGCGCTTGGCGGTCTTGGTGATCATGTTGATGCTGCCGCCGGTGGAGCCGGCGCCGGTATAGGCCGAGCCGGGGCCCTTGCTCACCTCGATCTGCTCGATGTTGAATATCTCGCGGGTCTGCGAGGCAACGTCGCGCAGGCCGTCGATGAAGGTGTCGCTCTCGGCGTTGAAGCCGCGGATGATCGGCCGGTCGCCCGCCGGATTGCCGCCCTCGCCGGCGCCGAAGGTGATGCCCGAGGTGGTGCGCAGGGCGTCGACCAGGGTCAGCGAGCCGGTGTCCTCGATGACCTGCTGGGAAATGATGGTGACCGACTTGGGCGTCTCGCGCAGCGGTGCGGTGAACTTCTTCGATGCCGACTCGACCTTGTAGTCGTCCTCGCGCTGGCCGATGACGCTATCGGCCTCCAGCGACAGAACCTCCTTCTTCTCCGCGTCCTTGCGAGCGGTTTCCTTCTGTGCCGCCTCCTCGGCACGCAACCCACCGACCGTGGTCACTGCGGTGACGACTCCCAAGGCGGAAGCCAGCACGCACGGCTTGGTGGCAGGACGCTCGTTGATACGCGACATAATAGTTTCCCCCCTAACGAAACGAATGGCGCGCACTCTAATCAAGAACGATTCTCGTAATCAACAGATACAAATTTACATACACGAATTATTATTTTTTTGTTTCAGCGCTCCATTTACTCAGCAAATAAAAGGAAATAACATTTGAGATATATTCTCGATTAATAGGGGCCAGCCATCATGCTGCTACACATACCGGGGGTGTTTTCCCGCGACGAGGTCCGGCGCATCCGCCAGGCGCTGGAGCAGGCGCAGTGGCTCGACGGCAAGGTGACCGCCGGTTATCAGTCGGCTCGCACCAAGCACAATCTGCAACTGGCCGAGGACGACCCGCTGGCCCAGGAGATCGCCACCGCCATGCTCGAGCGCCTGTGGCAGAACCCGCAGTTCATGTCCGCCGCGCTGCCGCACAAGGTCTATCCGCCACTGTTCAACTGCTACACCGACGGCGGCACCTTCGGCTTTCACATCGACAACGCCGTGCGCCAGGTGCGCGGCTCCGCCGAGCGGGTGCGCACCGACCTCTCCTCCACGCTGTTCTTCAGCGACCCGGACGAGTACGACGGCGGCGAGCTGGTGATCCAGGACACCTACGGCATGCAGCGGGTCAAGCTACCGGCCGGCGACCTGGTGCTCTACCCGGCCACCAGCATCCACCAGGTCACTCCGGTCACCCGCGGGGCGCGCTACGCCTCGTTCTTCTGGACCCAGAGCCTGGTCCGCGAAGACCCCCAGCGCAGCCTGCTGTACGAGATGGACCAGGCGATCCAGAGCCTGTCGCGCGACGTGCCCGAGCACCCGGCGCTGGTCCAGCTGACCGGCAACTACCACAACCTGCTGCGCCGCTGGGGCGAGGTGTGAGCGGACGACCATGAGCTTCATCCTGCACCGCAGCGAAACGCCCGACCTCGCGCAACTGGGCCGCAGCCTGGCCGAAGATCCGCGCCAGGCGGCACGCTGGACGCTCGCCGCGGCGAGCGCCGGCGAAGCGGAGGCCCAGGCCCTGCTAGGCCAACTTCTGCTCGATGGTCTCGGCATCCAGCGCGACGCGGCGCTGGCCCGCGACTGGTTCGAGATCGCCGCCCGGCGCGGCCATGCCATGGCCAGCAACATGCTGGGCCGCTGCTGCGAACTGGGCTGGGGCGGTCCCGTCGACGAAGCGGCCGCCGCCCGGCATTACCGCACGGCGGCCGAGCGCGGTCTCGACTGGGGCATGTACAACTACGCCAACCTGCTCGCCACCGGCCGCGGGGTGGCGCGCGACGAGGAACAGGCCTTCGCCTGGTACCAGCGCGCCGCCGCGCTGGGGCACGCCAAGTCGATGAACCTGGTCGGCCGCTACTACGAGGAAGGCCGGGTGGTCCGCGCCGACCCGCAGGCCGCCTTCGACTGCTACCGGCGCTCCGCCGAGGCTGGCGACTTCCGCGGCCAGTTCAGCTATGCCTCGGTGCTGATGGGTCTCGGCCGCTGGGACGAGGCTCGCCACTGGCTGCGCGAAGCCCTCGCCCGCGGCCATCTGAAATTCCTGCGCAAGGCCTGCGACGAACTGCAACGGGCCGCCGTCGCGGAACTCGCCGACCTCGCCGAGGCCTACGCCCGGCGCTGCGCCGAGCAGGAAGCCGGCGCTCTCGCCGGCTGAAAGGTTCTCAGCGGTCCACCAGTCCCGGCCCTATATCGGCCAGGGTCCGGCAGCCGGTCAGGGCCATGGCCACCTCCAGCTCGGCGCGCAGCAGCTGCACCACATGGCAGACCCCCGGCGCGCCCGCCGCGGCCAGGCCGAAGACGTAGGGCCGCCCCACCAGCACCGCGCTGGCACCCAGGGCCAGGGCCTTGAACACGTCGGTGCCGCGGCGGATGCCGCCATCCAGCAGCAGCGGAACCCGTCCATCGACGGCCCGGGCGATTTCCGCCAAGACCTCGATGGTCGCCGGCTGGGTGTCCAGGGTGCGCCCGCCGTGGTTGGAGACGATGATCCCGTCGATGCCCTCGGCCACCGCGCGGCGGGCGTCCTCGGGATGCATCACGCCCTTGACCAGCACCGGCAGGCGAGTCAGCGAGCGCAGCCAGGCGAGATCCCGCCAGGC
This sequence comes from Azotobacter chroococcum, assembly GCF_004339665.1. GTDB lineage: Bacteria > Pseudomonadota > Gammaproteobacteria > Pseudomonadales > Pseudomonadaceae > Azotobacter > Azotobacter chroococcum. The sequence goes on along the minus strand of NZ_SMMU01000003.1, from coordinate 167,715 downwards.
CGGAGCGGCGGCCAGCAGCGGGCCGCCGAACAGCACGCTGTCGCCGATCCGAGTGGCGGTCGGCGGCAATGTGCGCATGCCGCGCAGGTTGACCGCCTCCACGCCCGCCGGCAGCGCGAAGCCGGCGCGCTGCTCGCGGTTGCGCAGGCCGTTGACCGGCGCATCCACGGTCACCACCAGCGCCTGGTAGCCGGCCGCCTCGGCGCGCCGCACCAGCTCGCGGGTGAACTCGCGGTCGGGCTGCACGTAGAGCTGGAACCACAAGGGCGTCTGCGCCTGGCGGGCGATCTCCTCCAGCGCCAGGCTGGCCTGGGTGCTGACCACCATCCCGGCGCGCACCGCCGAGGCCGCCAGCACCGTGGCCAGCTCGCCGTCCGGGTGGACCAGCTTCTGGTAGGCCACCGGCGCCAGCAGGATCGGCTGCTCGAGGCGCTGGCCGAACAGCTCCAGGCGGGTGTGCCCGCCGCTCAGGTCCGGCAGCGCCCGGCTGCGCAGGCGCAGGCGCTGGAACGCCGCACAGTTCTCGCGCAGGGTCAGCTCGTCCGCCGCGCCGCCGGCCATGTAGGCCCAGGCCTGCTCGCTCATCCGCTCGCGGGCAAAGGGCTCGTAGTCGGCGACCGCGGCGATGCTCGCGGGGATCTGCTGCAGCGTGGGCAGGGGGCTGTGCATGGCGTCCGCTCCTCGGCTATCGGGGCTATCGGGATTCGCAATGAAAAACGCCGCGACAGGCGCGGCGTTGTTTCGCTGGCAGGCGGATCTTATATGTAGAAGGCCTTCAGCGGCGGGAAGCCGTTGAACTCCACGGCGCTGTAGCTGGTGGTGTAGGCGCCGGTGGACAGCCAGTACAGGCGGTCACCGCTGGCCAGGTTGAGCGGCAGGCCGTACTTGTAGTTCTCGTACATGATGTCGGCGCTGTCGCAGGTCGGCCCGGCGATCACCACCTCCTCCATCTCGCCCTTCTTCTCGGTCCAGATCGGGTACTTGATGGCCTCGTCCATGGTCTCGATCAGCCCGGAGAACTTGCCCACGTCGGTGTACACCCAGCGCTCCACGGCGGTGCGCGACTTGCGCGAGACCAGCACCACTTCGCTGACCAGGATGCCGGCGTTGGCGATCAGCGAACGGCCCGGCTCGAGGATGATCTCCGGCAGCTCGTCGCCGAAGTCTTCCTTGAGGAAGCGGATGATCTCCTCGGCGTAGGTTTCCAGGCTGTTGGTCTTGGTGATGTAGTTGGCCGGGAAGCCGCCGCCCATGTTGATCATCTTCAGCTCGATGCCGTCCTCTTCCCTGAGGCGCTCGAAGATCACCTTGACCTTGGCGATCACCGCGTCCCAGACGTCGATGTCGCGCTGCTGCGAGCCGACGTGGAAGGACACGCCATAGGGCACCAGGCCCAGTTCGCGGGCGAGGATCAGCAGGTCCAGGGCCATGTCCGGCTGGCAGCCGAACTTGCGCGACAGCGGCCAGTCGGCGGTGGTGGAACCCTCGGAGAGGATGCGCACGTAGATCCGCGAGCCCGGCGCGGCCTTGGCGATGTTGCGCAGGTCGGCCTCGGAGTCGGTGGCGAACAGGCGCACGCCCTTCTCGTAGAAGTAGCGGATGTCGCGGGACTTCTTGATGGTGTTGCCGTAGCTGATGCGCTCGGCGCCGACACCCTCGTTCAGCACCTTGTCCAGTTCGTAGATCGAGGCGATGTCGAAGTTCGAGCCCTTGTCGCGCAGCAGGCGGATGATCTCCACCGCCGGGTTGGCCTTCACCGCGTAGTAGATGCGGGCGAAGGGGAAGCAGTCGCCCAGCTCGTCATAGGCGTTGGCGATGGTTTCGGTGTCGATGACCACGAAGGGGGTTTCCTGCTTGTCGGCAAAGGCCTTCATGCGCTGGAAGGTGGCGGGCGGGTAGTAGTCTTCGATCTTGATCGACATGCACGGACTCCAATGGCAAAACGCGGAAAGGATGGAAAAAGGGGTTACACGAACGCCTGATCAGTTTCCCCACTTTGGTTCGCCTACTTCCCAAGGCATGTCGCCGAAAGCAAAAAAGGTCAACCGGGGACACGGGTTGACCTTGCTGTCTCGTCGTCAGTACTTGAGCCGGATGGATCGTTTCCAGCATGGACGTTCGGGCGCGAACTTTAGGACCATGGGGGGTCAAGATCAACCCTAAATTGCCGCTTTGCGCCCCCTCGATGGTCCAATCCGCGAACGTCCAGTATCGGCAACGAAAGCATTCAGAATCTCGAACAGCCTGGCGAGCGGAGAAACGCACGGCAGCGAGCGCCCTCTCGCGCTCGCCCCCGTTCTGACAGACCGAGATGACAGCGCGATGTTCCTGCCCGGCAAGCCGCCGGCCTGGCGTCGGCGCGGGCTGGCCGGCGTCCGGTTTCAGGTATAATTCCGCGCTTTTCCGGGCCCTTCCCGCCCGCCACCGCATCCTCCCAGGCACGAATTCATGACCACCCAGGCCGCCGAAGTCGCGAAGCGCCGTACCTTCGCCATCATCTCCCACCCCGACGCGGGCAAGACCACCATCACCGAGAAGCTGCTGCTGATGGGCCAGGCGATCGCCGTGGCCGGCACGGTGAAGTCGCGCAAGTCCGACCGCCACGCCACCTCCGACTGGATGGAGATGGAGAAGCAGCGCGGCATCTCCATCACCACCTCGGTGATGCAGTTCCCCTACCGCGAGCACATGATCAACCTGCTCGACACCCCCGGCCACGAGGACTTCTCGGAAGACACCTACCGCACCCTGACCGCGGTGGACAGCGCGCTGATGGTCCTCGACGGCGGCAAGGGCGTCGAGCCGCGGACCATCGCGCTGATGGACGTCTGCCGGCTGCGCGACACGCCGATCGTCAGCTTCATCAACAAGCTCGACCGCGACATCCGCGACCCCATCGAGCTGCTCGACGAGATCGAGGCGGTGCTGAAGATCAAGGCCGCGCCGATCACCTGGCCGATCGGTTCGTACCGCGACTTCAAGGGCGTCTATCACCTCAGCGAAGACAAGATTTTCGTCTACACCCCGGGGCACGGCCACGAGCGCATCGAGACCAAGGTCATCGAGAAACTGGACTCCGACGAGGCGCGCGTCCACCTGGGCGACCTCTACGACGGCTTCGTCGAGCAGTTGGAACTGGTCCAGGGCGCCTGCCACGCGTTCGACCGCGAGGCCTTCCTCAAGGGCGAGATGACTCCGGTGTTCTTCGGCACCGCGCTGGGCAACTTCGGCGTCGACCAGGTGCTCGACTGCATCGTCGACTGGGCGCCGCAGCCGCTGTCGCGCGCCGCCCACGAGCGGGTGGTGGAGCCGACCGAGGAGAAGTTCAGCGGCTTCGTGTTCAAGATCCAGGCGAACATGGACCCGAAACACCGCGACCGCATCGCCTTCATGCGCATCTGCTCGGGCAAGTACGAGAAGGGCATGAAGATGCGCCACGTGCGGATCAAGAAGGACCTGAAGATCGCCGACGCGCTGACCTTCTTCTCCAGCGAGCGCGAGCAGCTGGAAGAGGCGTATGCCGGCGACATCATCGGCCTGCACAACCACGGCACCATCCAGATCGGCGACACCTTCAGCGAGGGCGAGGTGCTCGGCTTCACCGGCATCCCGCACTTCGCCCCGGAGCTGTTCCGCCGCGTGCGCCTGAAGGACCCGCTGAAGTCCAAGCAGCTGCGCCAGGGCCTGCAGGAGCTGGCCGAGGAAGGCGCCACCCAGGTGTTCTTCCCCGAGCGCAGCAACGACATCATCCTCGGCGCGGTCGGCGTGCTGCAGTTCGACGTGGTGGCCAGCCGGCTGAAGGAGGAATACAAGGTCGAGTGCGCCTACGAGGCGATCAACGTCTGGTCGGCGCGCTGGATCGAGTGCGACGACAAGAAGAAGCTCGAGGACTTCAAGGTCAAGGCCTTCGAGAACATCGCCATCGACGGCGGCGGCCACCTCACCTACCTGGCGCCGACCCGGGTCAACCTCAGCGTGATGGAAGAGCGCTGGCCGGAGGTGAAATTCCGCGCCACCCGCGAGCATCACTGAGCCCTTGCGTTACCCGGTAAAACCGTAGGGCGGGTGAAACCCGCCCTACGGGCTGATCGCCAGCAAGCTGGCGATCAGCCTCACCCCTGCTCCACCGCCGGCACCGGCATCGCCTCGACCACCTCCCCGCGCTTGAGCACGGCATACAGCACCCCGGTCACCAGGCTGCCGGCGACGATCGCCAGCAGGTAGGCCAGCGCGTGGTTGATCGCGTTGGGGATCAGCAGCACGAACAGTCCGCCGTGGGGCGCCATCAGCTTGCAGCCGAAGAACATCGACAGCGCGCCGGTCAGGGCGCCGCCGGCGATGCTGGCCGGGATCACTCGCAGCGGGTCCTTGGCGGCGAAGGGAATCGCCCCCTCGGAGATGAAGCACAGTCCCAGCACGCCGGCCGCCTTGCCGGCCTCGCGCTCGGCCTTGGCGAACTTGTAGCGGGCCAGCACGGTGGCGATGGCCATGCCGAGCGGCGGCACCATGCCCGCGGCCATGGTCGCCGCCATCGGCGCGTAGGTCTGCGAGGCCAGCAGTCCCACCGAAAAGGCATAGGCCGCCTTGTTGACCGGCCCGCCGAGGTCGACGCACATCATCCCGCCGAGCAGCAGGCCGAGCAGCACAGCGTTGGTGCTGCCCATGCCGTTGAGGAAATCGGTCAGCCCGGCGAGCATGCCGGCCACCGGCGTGCCGACCACGTAGATCATCACCAGACCGGTGAACAGGCTGGCCAGCAGCGGGATGAGCAGGATCGGCTTGAGCGACTCGAGGCTCTGCGGCAGGCGCAGCCAGCGGCTGAGCGCGCTGGCGCAATAGCCGGCGAGGAAGCCGGCGATGATGCCGCCGATGAAGCCCGCCCCCAGGCTGCCGGCCAAGAGGCCGCCGATCATCCCCGGCGCCAGGCCGGGGCGGTCGGCGATGGAATAGGCGATGTAGCCGGCCAGCACCGGCACCATCAGCTTGAACGCGGTGTCGCCGCCGATCTGCATCAGCGCTGCGGCCAGGCTGCCCTCCTCCTTGAACGCCTCGATGCCGAAGACGAACGACAGGGCGATCAGCAGGCCGCCGGCCACCACCATCGGCAGCATGTAGGACACCCCGGTCAGCAGATGCTTGTAGGGGCCGGTCTTGGTCGCTGCCTTGCCCGGCGCGGCGGCCGCGGAGGGGCTTGCGCCAGCCTGCGGCACCGCCTCCTCCAGGGCGCGGCGCAGGGTCTGCTGCGGCTGCTTGAGGGCCACGCCGGTGCCGCAGCGGTAGATCTTCTTGCCGGCGAAGCGGCTGGTGTCCACCTCGATGTCGGCGGCCAGCAGCACCACGTCGGCGGCGGCGATGGCCGCCTCGTCGAGCAGGTTGCGCGCGCCCACCGAGCCGCGGGTTTCCACCTGCAGCGCGTAGCCGAGCTGTTTGGCGGCCTGCTGCAGGGCCTCGGCGGCCATGAAGGTGTGGGCCACCCCGGTCGGGCAGGCGGTCACCGCCACCAGCCGCGGCTGGGCCGAGGCCGGCGCCGCCGGCGCGGCCGCCCCGGCCTGGAGCACTTCGGCATGTTCGGCGGCCTCGCTGAGGAAGCGTTGCGGCTCCTGCAGCGCCTCGGCCGGGGTGGACTGCACCAGGCGCTTGCCGACGAAGCGCTCGAGCGCCAGCTCGCCGGTCTTGACCACGACGATCAGGTCGGCGGCGGCGATGTCGCCTTCGGAAAGCGGCGAGCCGATCGCCTTGGGATCATGCACCTCGACGCGAGCGGTCCAGCCCAGACGCAGGGCAGCCGCTTCCAGCAGGCGTGCGCAGAGCACGCTGGTGACCATGCCGTTCGGACAGGCAGTGACGATCAGCAGATTCATGAAAAAGAGACCTCTTTTCTTGTTGTGTCGTATCAAGCCAGCGACGTGACCGTCACGCCCGCCTCCAGGCGCGCCAGCTGTTCCCGGTCGTGAATGCCGAAGCCCAGCTGGGTGACCGCCTGGGCAGCGATGGCGGTGGCCTGGCGCAGGGTGCGCTCGGCCGGCCAGCCTTCGAGCAGGCCGTGCAGGGTCGCGGCGAGCAGCGAATCGCCGGCGCCCACCGTGCTGACCACCTCGACCTTGGGCGGCCGCGCCTCCAGCGCGATGTCCGGGCCGAACCAGCTGACCCCGGCGGCGCCGCGCGACAGCAGCACGTGCTCGACGCCCTGGGCGCGCAGGTGCAGCGCCGCGGTCAGCAGCTCGGTCGAGGCAACGCCCAGGGCCTCGGCCAGTTCCTCCTCGTTCGGTTTGACCAGCCAGGGCGCCACCGCCAGGCCGGCGCGCAGGGCCGCGCCGCTGCTGTCCAGCACCAGCGGCACGCCGCAGGCCTTGAGCCGGCGCAGCAGCAGGGCGAACCAGTCCGGCTCGACGCCCTGCGGCAGGCTGCCGGCGACCACCACGGCGTCGTGCCCGGCGACGATCTGCTCGAGGCGCTCGAGCAGCGCCTCGCGATGCTCGGCCTCGACCAGCGGCCCCGGCCCGTTAATATCGGTGATCCGTCCACTGTGCTCGCTCAGCTTGATGTTGCTGCGGGTTTCCCCGGGCACCCGGACGAAGGCGTCGAGGAAGCCGCGGCGGTGGAACAGCGCTTCGAAGGGCGCCGCATTGGCACTGCCGAGAAAGCCGCCGACGGTCACCCGGTGGCCCAGGTCGGCGAGCACCTGGGCGACGTTCAGGCCCTTGCCGGCGGCATGGCTGACCAGCGCCTGGCCGCGGTTGACCGCGCCCGGCTGCAGGCTGTCGAGGCGCAGGGTCAGGTCCAGTGCCGGATTCAGGGTCAGGGTCAGGATGCGCGCCATCAATGCGTCTCCCCGACCAGGTCGCGCACCGCGCCAGCGCTTTCCAGAGCCAGCGCCCGTTGCGCCAGCGCCCGGCTGTGGGCGAAATCCAGCTCGCGCACCCGCGCCTTGACCAGGGCGATGGCGCGCGCCGAGACGCTCAGTTCGTCCACCCCGAGGCCGACCAGCAACGGCACGGCGAGCATGTCGCTGGCCAGCTCGCCGCACACGCCGACCCACTTGCCTTCGGCATGGGCCGCCTCGACGGTCAGGCCGATCAGCCGCAGCACCGAGGGATGCAGGCCGTCGGCCTGGGCCGACAGGGTCGGATGGCCGCGGTCGATGGCCATGGTGTACTGGGTCAGGTCGTTGGTGCCGATGCTGAAGAAATCCACCTCGCGGGCCAGCACCGGGGCCAGCAGCGCCGCCGAGGGCACCTCGACCATGATGCCGAGCTGCAGGTCGGCGATCGGGATCTCCTCGCGCAGGCTCAGGGTCAGGTCGCGGGCGATGCGCCACTCCTCGACGCCGCCGACCATCGGGAACATGATCCGCAGCGGCCGGCCGTCGGCCGAGGCCAGCAGGGCGCGCAGCTGGGTCTCCAGGATGTCCGGGCGCTGCAGGCTGAGGCGGATGCCGCGCACGCCGAGGAAGGGGTTCTCCTCCGCCGGCATCGGCCAGTAGGGCAACGGCTTGTCGCCGCCGACGTCCAGGGTGCGCACCACCAGCGGCCGGCCGGCCAGCCCGTCGAGCACGCGGCGGTATTCGGCTTCCTGGGCGTACTGATCCGGTGCCTGGGCATGGTCCATGAACACCAGCTCGGTGCGCAGCAGACCGACGCCCTCGGCGCCCAGCTCGACCGCCTCGGCGCTCTCGGCGCTGGCGCCGATGTTCGCCGCCACCTCCACCCCGTGGCCGTCGCGGGTCACCGCCGGCAGCATGCGCTCGGCATGGGCGCGCTCGCGGCGCAGGCGGTTGGCCTCGCGCTCGCGCCGGGCCTGCTCCAGGGTCTGCGCATCCGGCGCGACGCGCAGCACGCCGTGGTCGCCGTCGAGCAGCAGCGGGGTACCCTGGGCCAGCGCCAGCACCCCCTCGCCGGCGCCGACGATGGCGGGAATCCCCAGGGCGCGGGCGATGATCGCGCTGTGCGCGGTGGCGCCGCCGCGGGCGGTGAGGATGCCGGCCACGCGCTGGCGATTGAGGCTGGCCACGTCGGAGGGTGCCACCTCGTCCATCACCAGGATGTAGGGCTCGTCCGGCTCGCGCGGCGCCTCGACGCCGCACAGGTGCGCCAGCACCCGCCGGCCGATGTCGCGCAGGTCGGCGGCGCGCTCGGCGAGCAGCGCATCGTGCAGGGCCTCCTGCTGCTGCGCCGCCGCCTCGGTTTCCACGCTCCAGGCGGCCTCGGCGCTGAAGCCGTCGGCCAGGCGCGCATTGACATCCTCGCGCAGCGCCGGGTCGCGCAGCATCGCCTGGTGGGTGATGAAGATGTCGCGGATGTTGGCTTCCGTGCTGTTGTCGATCAGCCGCTGGATATCCGCGGTGACCTGCGCCAGGGCGCTGTCCAGGCGCTGCAGCTCGACCAGCATGCCCTGGCCGCGTTGCGGATAGTCGAGCTCCAGCGGCGTGCGCACCAGCGCCGGGCCGATGGCGATGCCCGGCGCCGCGGCGACCGCCTGCAGGCGCGCTCCCGCCGCCGGCGCCTGCGGCCGGATGAAGGTGGAGCTACTCGGCGCCGCCTCGGGCGACGGCGTCTCGCCGTGCACCGCCAGGGGCTCGATGCTCTCGCCGAGGCCGGCCAGCACGGCCGCCTCGATGGCCGTCAGGGCATCGGCGGCGATCGTCGGCTCGGCGCTGAACTCCAGCTCCTGGCCGCGCCGCGCGCCGAGGGCCAGCAGCTTGCTCAGGCTCTTGGCCGACACCCCGCGGCCGGTTTCGCCGGCCAGGCGGATGCGGATCTCGCCCTCGAAGGCCTGGGCGACCTCGACCAGCGCCTTGGCCGGCCGCGCGTGCAGGCCGTGGGCATTGGCCAGGACCACGCGCAGGCTCGGCCAGTCGTCCGGCAGCTCGGCGCCCAGCGCCTCCAGCACGGCGCGGCTGCAGGTGGCCTGGCTGAAGGTCGCGCCGCGCCCCTCAATCAGCAGGTCGCAGAGCCGCTCGAGCAACTGGCTGTGCGCCTCGCCCAGGCTGGCCAGGCAGAACAGCCCGGCCAGCGGCTGGCCGTGCAGGCTGAGCGGCTGCCCCGGGGTGACGAAGGCCAGTCCGGGCTGCTCCACCGCCTGCTCGCTGTTGAGCCACCAGAGCCCCTCGCCCAGCGGCAGCGGCTGGCCCTGCAGCAGGCTGCCGGCGAAGCCGGAGGCCACGCAGCCGGCCCGCCTCAGGAGGCGCGCGCCGTGCCAGACCAGGTCGTCGAACTCCTCGGCAGCCACGCCCAGGCCGATCAGCTGGCTGTCCAGGGCCAGCTCGCGCGGCGCACCCTGCAGCAGCGCGACGAGCTGCTCGGCCTCGCGGGCCTCGCGCAGCGCCTGGCTGAGATCGCCCTCGCCGAGCGCCCGGGTCAGCAGCTGCAGCAGGTGCAGGTGCTCGTCGGAGCGGGCGGCGATGGCGATCGCCAGGTAGACCTGCTGGCCGTTGCCCCAGTCCACGCCCTCGGGAAACTGGATCAGGCGCACGCCGGTGCGCCGCACCTGGTCGCGGGTTTCCGGCGTGCCGTGGGGAATCGCGATGCCCTGGCCGAGGTAGGTCGAGCCCTGGGCCTCGCGGGCCTGCATGCCGGCGAGGTAGCCGGGCTCGACCAGCCCGTCGTCGATCAGGCCCTCGGCCAGCAGCGCCAGCGCCGCCTGCTTGTCTGGCGCGCTGCGGCCCATGCGAATCTGCGCGGCATTCAACTCGAGCATGGAAATCTCCTAATTGTTCTGTTCTGGCAAGAGCCACCGTCGAGCGCGGGCGAGTCCGGTCATCCTTGGAAGAATAGTCCACCGGACCGCCTGCTGAATCGTTTCATCATGGACTGGCACGTTACCCCATAATGGGCGATCCTTGAAGCCCTGCCGTCATCCATTCAGGACCCGACCTTGAAACTCAGCGACATCGCCCGCCTGGCCCAGGTTTCCGTCACCACCGCCAGTTATGTGATCAACGGCCAGGCCGCCCAGCGGCGCATCAGCCCGGCCACCGTGGAGCGCGTGCTGGCGGTGGTCGAGCAGCACGGCTATCTCCCCGACCAGCAGGCCGCCGGCCTGCGCCGCGGGCAGAGCCGCTGCCTGGGCTTCATCCTTCCCGATCTGGAGAACCCCAGCTACGCGCGCCTGGCCAAGCTGCTCGAACAGGGCGCCCGCGCCGCCGGCTACCAGTTGCTGATCGCCAGCTCCGACGACGATCCGGCCAGCGAGCGCCAGCTGCTCGAGCTGTTCCGCTCGCGGCGCTGCGACGCGCTGATCGTCGCCAGCTGCCTGCCGCAGGACGATCCTTTGTACCGCAACCTGGTCGAGGGCGGACTGCCGGTGATCGCCGTCGACCGCGCCCTCGACCCCGTACACATCCGCTCGGTGGTCAGCGATGACCAGCTGGCCGGCGCCCAGCTCACCGCCAGCCTGCTCGATCCGCCGCCGCGGCACATCGCGCTGATCGACGCCTCCAGCGCCCTGCCGATCAGCCAGGCGCGCGAGCGCGGCTTCCACCAGGCCCTGGAGGGGTTCGACGGGATCGTCAGCGTGCACCACGCCGAGCAGTTCAGCCGGGCCTGCGGCTGCGAGCAGATGCGCGCCCTGCTGGACAGCGCGGAGCGGCCGGACGCCGTGGTGACCACCTCCTACGTGCTGCTGGAGGGCGTCTTCGAGGCCCTGCGCGACTACCCGGCGGAAACCTTCTCCGAGCTGCGCCTGGCCACCTTCGGCGATGCCCAGCTGCTGGATTTCGTGCCGCTCAGGGTCAACACCATCGCCCAGCAGTATGACCGCATCGCCGAGCGGGTGCTCGACCGGACCCTGCGCGCCATCGAGGGCGACTACCAGCCCGGCATCGAGGCCATCCCGCGCACCCTGAAGGTCCGCCGCGGGCAGCCGTAGGCCTGCCCCCGGCGGCCGCGGCTCAGGCGGGTTGCAGCTCCTGGCTGTACACCGCCAGGCCGTCGATATCGCGCAGCGACACCCGCAACAGGCCGCTCTGCGCCTCGATCTCCACCTCGCCGAAGAACTGGTAGCCGGCCAGCGGCGAGCTGTTGGCCACCGGCGGCGCCTTCTGGAACACCACCTGGGGACCGAAGGTGCCGTCCAGCGGGTTGGGGCCGAAGCTGCCGGCGTTGAGCGGACCGGCGACGAACTCCCAGAACGGCCCGAAATCCTGGAAGACCGCCCGCTCCGGGCTGTAGTGGTGGGCCGCGCAGTAGTGTACGTCGGCAGTCAGCCAGAGGGTGTTGCGGATCTCCTGCTGGCGGATGAAGGCCAGCAGTTCGGCGATCTCCAGCTCGCGGCCGAGGGCCGGGCCATCGTTGCCGTTGGCGATCGCCTCCCAGCGCCGCTGGCCCTGGGCATCCTGGCCGTCGGGGATGAGCAGGCCGATCGGCATGTCCGCGGCGATCACCTTCCACAGCGCCTTCGAGGCGCGCAGCTCGCGCTTCAGCCAGTTCAGCTGGGGATGGCCGAGGAAGGCGGTGCCCGGCCCTTGGCGCGGCTGCAGGTTGTCGCTGTTGGCGTCGCGGTAGCTGCGCATGTCCAGCACGAACACGTCCAGCTGCGGACCGTAGCCAAGCTTGCGGTAGATGCGCCCGGCGCCGTCGGGGCGCAACAGGCGCATCGGCGAGTACTCGAGGAAGGCCTGGCGGCCGCGGGCGGCGAGCAGGCCGATGTCGCGGACCTGATAGCGATCGTCCAGCTCCTTGCCCGGCGACCAGTTGTTGGTCACCTCGTGGTCGTCCCACTGCCAGATCTGCGGCACCTCGGCGTTGAAGCGGCGCAGGTTGTCGTCGAGCAGGTTGTAGCGGTAGTTGCCGCGGAACTCGTCGAGACTCTCGGCCACCTTGCTCTTGGCCTCGGTGACCAGGTTCTTCCACAGCTGGCCGTCGGCGGTCTGGATCTGCGCGCTGATCGGCCCGTCGGCGTACACGCAATCGCCGCTGTGCAGGAAGAAGTCCGGCTGGCGCCGGCGCATGGCCTCGTAGATGCGCATGCCGCCGATCTCCGGGTTGATGCCGAAGCCCTGCCCGGCGGTGTCGCCGCCCCACACGAAGCGGATGTCCCGCGCCTGCGCCGGGGCGCTGCGCAGGTGGCCGAACCAGGGCTCGCTGAGGCTGCCGTCGCGGGCATCCTCGAAGCGCACCCGGTAGAAGATCGACTGGTCCGCCGGCAGCCCGCTCAGGTCGAGGCGCGCGGTGAAGTCCTGGCTGGCGTCGGTCACCTCCCCGACCAGCCGCCGCGGCGCGCCGAACACGCTGCGGGTGTCCCACTCGACGATCATCCGCGCCGCCCGGTCGCAGCGGCTCCAGATCACCGCGCGGTCGCCCTGCAGATCGCCGGACTGCACGCCGTCGGTGAGTTGCGGCCGCGCGCCGGGCGCGGCGATCAGAGCCGGGGCAACGCCCATCCCCGGCAGCAGCAGGCCGGCCCCCATGCCTTGCAGCAGGCGGCGACGGTTGGTATCGATATCGCTCATGTGCGTCTTCCCATACGGACGTTGGGGAAGTACGGGTTTAAGCCATCCCGTTGACCGGAGCATGACGGTGCGGCGAGGGCATTCGGCCACTATTGGCAGCGGGATCAGCCCATCTGCCACACAAGCGTAAAATCCCTGACACATCCCTCCCCCAGCATCAGTTCATCGCTTGCGCACTCGGGGGAATCCATCTTGAAAATCAGCGTCTTCGGCATCGGTTACGTGGGCCTGGTGCAGGCCGCGGTCATGGCGGAAGTCGGCCACGACGTGCTCTGCATGGACATCGACGCGGTCAAGATCGCCCAGTTGCAGCGCGGCCAGGTGCGCCTCTACGAGCCGGGCCTTGCCGAACTGGTGCGGGAGAACCTGGAGGCCGGGCGGCTGCGCTTCACCACCGACGAACGGGCGGCCGTCGAGCATGGCCGGGTGCTGTTCATCGCCGTCGGCACCGACTCGCAAACGGACGGCTCGGCCAACCTCGCCGGCGTGCTGGCGGTCAGCGACGCCATCGCCCGCCATCGCCGCGAGCCGCTGGTGATCGTCGAGAAGTCCACCGTGCCGGTCGGCACCGGCGACCGCCTGCAGGCGCGCATCGCCCAGGCCGCGAAGGATGCCGGGCGGCGGCTGGAGTTCGAGATCGTCTCCAACCCGGAATTCCTCAAGGAAGGCTCGGCCCTGGCCGACTGCCGGCGGCCGGACCGGATCATCGTCGGCAGCGCCTCGGCAGCGGCCCGCGAGACCATGCGCGAGCTCTACGAGCCGTTCAACCGCAACCACGACCGCATGCTGTTCATGGACCTGCGCAGCGCCGAGCTGACCAAGTACGCGGCCAACGGCATGCTGGCCACCAAGATCAGCTTCATCAACCAGATGGCCGAGCTGGCCGAACACCTGGGCGCCGACATCGAGGCGGTGCGCCAGGGCATCGGCGCCGACCCGCGCATCGGCTACCACTTCATCTACCCCGGCTGCGGCTACGGCGGCTCGTGCTTTCCCAAGGACCTGCGGGCGCTGATCCACAGCGCCGGCGAGGCCGGCTGCGCCAGCGACCTGCTGCAGGCGGTCGAGGCGGTCAACGCGCGGCAGAAGGGCAAGCTGTTCGAGCGGGTGCGCCGCTACTTCGGCGACGACCTGCGCGGACGGACCTTCGCCCTCTGGGGCCTGGCCTTCAAGCCGAACACCGACGACATGCGCGAGGCGCCCAGCCGCGACCTGCTGGAAGCGCTGTGGACCGCCGGCGCGCGAGTGCGCGCCTATGACCCGGAGGCCATGCACGAGGCCCAGCGCCTCTACGGCGACGACGACAGGCTGCAGCTGATGGGCACCCCGGAGGCCGCACTGGGCGGTGCCGACGCCCTACTGATCTGCACCGAATGGCAGCAGTTCAAGGCCCCGGACTTTGCGCTGATCGCCCGCAAGCTGGCCGCCCCGCTGATCTTCGACGGGCGCAACCTGTTCGACCCCGAACGCCTGACCCGCCAGGGCATCCGCTACTTCGCCATCGGCCGCGGCGAGCGCCTGCCGGCGCTGGGCAGCCCGCAGGTGGAAAGTCTGCAGCGCTCGGCCTGAACCACGGATGCGGCGACGGGATATTCTTGGAAGAAGCCCGCTTTTCCGAGGAGTCCGCCGCCGGTGCGCCTGATCGACACCCACAATCATCTCGACTTCCCCGACTTCGACGCCGACCGCGCCGCCGTACTGGCCCGCTGCCGGGCGCTCGGCGTCGGCCGCCAGGTGCTGGCCGGGGTGTACCGCGCGAACTGGCAGCGGGTGTGGGATCTGGCCTGCGCCGAGCCCGGCCTGTACGCCGCCTTCGGCCTGCACCCGGTCTATCTGGAGCAGCACCGCGCGGCCGACCTGGACGACCTCGGCGCCTGGCTGCAGCGCCTGCGCGGCGCCGACCGGCTCTGCGCGGTCGGCGAGTTCGGTCTCGACTACTACCTGGCGGAGCTGGACCGCGAGCGCCAGCAGACGCTGTTCGAGGCCCAGCTGCGGCTGGCAGCGGAGCTGGAGCTGCCGGTGCTGCTGCACGTGCGCCGCGCCCATGCCGCGACCATCGCCACCCTCAAGCGCCTGCGCCTGCCCCGCGCCGGCATCGTCCATGCCTTTGCCGGCAGTCACGAGGAAGCGCGGGAGTACCTGAAACTGGGTTTTCGCCTCGGCCTCGGCGGGGCGCCGACCTGGCCCCAGGCCAACCGCCTGCGCCAGGTCGTCGCCGGGCTGCCGCTGGAGGCCGTGGTGCTGGAAACCGACGCCCCGGACATGGCGCCGGCGATGCATCCGGGCGGACGCAACAGTCCCGAGTATCTGCCGGAAATCTGCGCGGCCATCGCCGCACTCATGGGCATCGAGCCGGAAGCCCTGGCCGAAGCCAGCACGCGCAACGCCTGCGAACTGTTCGGCTGGGCCGACTGAGGCCGATCTCAGAGGAACAGGATCGCCAGCGCCAGCACCACATACCAGAGCATCCCGGCACGCACCAGGAGCTGCCACAGCTCGTCCAGGGTCATCAGCCCCGCCTCGCCGATCAGCACCTCCGCCTCCTGCCCCTCGTTGGCCGCGCGCCCGGCCTCGATCACCAGCTTTGCCGCCGGCACCTCGCGATCCGACAGGTAGCGCAGCAGCACGCGGAATACCGCAGCGAAATTGCCGACCAGGGCGAAGCTCAGGGCCAGGGCGCGCGCCGGCAGCCAGTCGAACAGGTGGCGCAGGCGCACCGAGCGCTCGCGCAGAACCGGCAGGGTCGTGTGCTCGCCGGTCAGCGCCAGCAGGCGGTAGGCCAGCGCCGCCACGGGACCGAGCAGGGCGTACCAGAAGATCACCGCGAAGAAGCTCTGGTAGGCCTGCCACAGCAGGTAGCCCTGCACCCGGCGCAACAGCGACAGGCTTTCCTCGGCTTCCACCGCCAGGTCGCGCTCGGCCACCAGGCAGGCGGCCTCGCTGTCGCCTCGCCGCCAGGCTTCGCGGAACGGCCGCAGCTCGGTCAGCACATCGCCGCGCCCCAGACTGTAGATCAGCACGAAGAGATGCAGCGGCAACGCCAGCCAGCCGTAGAGCGGTAGCGACAACAGCGCCAGCAGCACGCCCACCACCAGCACCGGCAGCAACACCAGACGGAACAGCGCCCGCCGCGGATCGCCGGCCAGGTCCGGGTCCAGCTCGACCCGATCCAGCAGGCGCAGCCAGAAGATGTCCTGCTGGAGACGCAGGCGCCAGCGGGAAAACCGTTCCACCAGCAGCGCCAGCAGAAGCACCAGAAAGGTCATTACATATCTCCAGAGTCGGACAGCGCCGTGCGATAGCGCGCCCAGTCGAAGGCCGGCCCCGGGTCGGTCTTGCGCTGGGGGGCGATATCGGCATGGCCGCAGATGCGCCGGACGTCGAGCGCCGGATAGGCCTGCTGCAGCAGCCGGGTGAGGGTCGTCAGGCTGGCGTACTGGGCGTCGCTGTAGGGCAGCGCGTCGGTGCCCTCCAGTTCGATGCCCAGGGAAAAGTCGTTGCAGTTCTCGCGTCCCTCGAAGCACGACTGCCCGGCGTGCCAGGCACGATCCAGGCAGGAGACGAACTGGGTGATCGCACCGTCGCGCTCGATGAAGAAATGCGCCGACACCTGCAGCGCGGCGATGGAGGCGAAATAGGGATGTTCGTCCGCCGGCAGGCAGTTGCGGAACAACTGCTGCACCTTGCCGGTGCCGAAGCAGCCCGGCGGCAGGCTGATGTTGTGGATCACCAACAGGGAAATCTCACCTTGCGGACGGGCATTGAAATTCGGCGACGGGCAATGGCGAATGCCTTGGCACCAGCCGGTGGAGGGGTCGAACCGCATGCGTCTCTCCTGAAAACAGCCGACACTCTAGAGCAGCTGGGCCGCCGGGCCAAGTGACGCCCGCCACACCATGGCCGACGGGCAAGATCCCGACTGCACGGGAAGCGGCATGCGTCCTATAATCCGGCGCACCCCACCTGCCGGAGTCCCCCATGCCTGACCTCATCCTTGCCGACCTGAGCGCCGAAATCGCGGCGAACGTCCGCCGCGCCCTGGCCGAGGACATCGGCAGCGGCGATCTCACCGCGCAGCTGATTCCCGAAGAGCGCCTGGCGCGCGCCCGCGTCATCACCCGCGAGGCGGCAGTGATCGCCGGCCGCGCCTGGGTCGACGAGGTGTTCCGCCAGATAGACCCGCGCGTCGCCGTGCACTGGGAGGTCGCCGACGGCGAGCGGGTCGACGCCGACAAGCTGCTGTTCAGCCTGGAAGGCCCGGCCCGCGCCCTGCTCAGCGGCGAACGCAGCGCCCTGAACTTCCTCCAGACCCTCTCCGCCGTGGCCACCCGCTGCCGCCACTACGCCGACCTGGTCGAAGGCACGCCGGTGCGCCTGCTGGACACCCGCAAGACCCTCCCCGGCTTGCGCCTGGCGCAGAAATACGCGGTCACCTGCGGCGGCTGCCACAACCATCGCATCGGCCTGTTCGACGCCTTCCTGATCAAGGAAAACCACATCGCCGCCTGCGGCGGCATCGCCGAGGCGGTCGCCGCCGCCCGGCGCATCGCCCCCGGCAAGCCGGTGGAGGTCGAAGTCGAGGACCTGGAAGAACTCGACCAGGCCCTGAGTGCCGGTGCCGACATCGTCATGCTCGACGAACTCAGCCTGGAGGACATGTATACCGCCGTGCGCCGCACCGCCGGCCGCGCCAAGCTGGAAGCCTCCGGCGGCATCAACGGCGACAACCTGCGCCGCATCGCCGAGACGGGGGTGGACTACATCTCCCTCGGCACCCTGACCAAGGACATCAAGGCGGTGGACCTGTCGATGCGCTTGCAGTTGTGAGGGGGAGCGCCTTCCGCCCCCTGTAGGGTGCAACCCGCCAGGCATGGCAAGGCCCGATCCGCAATGGCGGCGGATTGCACCTGCCCTACAAGGCTACCGCGCAGCGGCCCAGGCGGATGGCCGGCAACGGGTAACTAATGACCGGGCAAGAATCGCCACCCCTGCTTGTCGATCTTGCCTGCCCTCGGGCTTGTGCAGGCCCCCACACCGGACTAAGCTCGTCAGACTAAGTCTGACGGAGTCTCTCATGCACACGGTTAATATCCACGAAGCCAAAACCAATCTCTCGCGCCTGATCGAACAGGCCGTCCAAGGGGAACCGTTCATCATCGCCAAGGCGGGCAAACCCTTGGTGAAGGTATCCCGGCTGGATGCCCCCGACACGACACGGATGAAACGCCTGGGTTTCATGGCCGGCCAGATTGCCGTGCCGGACGATTTCGACCGCATGGGCAGCGAAGAAATCGAGCAGTTGTTCGGAGGCGAAGCTTGAAGCTGCTGCTCGATACCCACCTTCTGCTGTGGGCTGCCGGCAGCCCCGAGCGACTTTCGGCGACGACTCGCGCCCTGCTCGAAGCCCCGGAAAACGAACTGTTCTTCAGCGCCGCGAGCCTGTGGGAAATCGCCATCAAGCGCGGCCTCGGCAGAAACGATTTCCAGGCCGACGCACGGGTACTGCGCAGGGGCCTGCTCGACAATGGCTACAACGAACTGCCGATCACCAGCGAACACAGCGTTGCGATCGACGCCCTGCCGCCGATTCACAAGGACCCGTTCGACCGGATTCTCGTCGCCCAGGCGATGGTCGAGGGCATCATCCTGTTGACCGCCGACGCGCTGGTTGCTCGATATCCCGGCCCTGTACGGCTGGCCTGACCCATAAGTAGGGTGCAACCCGCCGCTTTCGGGCCGGCCCTTGCCGTTTCCGACGGGTTGCACCCGCCCCACAAGGCTCGGCCTGCTTCACGAACGGTCAGACCAGAACGGCCAGGCTGGTGTATTTGGCGACTGCCGGATCTGCAGTCAGGAGCCGCATGGGCTCGGTAATCGCTGTCGCCACCAGAATCCGGTCGAACGGGTCGCGGTGGTGATGGTCGAGTTCGCGAACGGCCATGGCATGCTCGACGGCGACGGGAAGCTCGATGAATCCGCTTTCCCGGCAATGGTCGCGAATCGCGTCGAGATCGACCTCCAGCCTGCCGAGGCCGATCTTGATGGCAAGCTCCCAGAAGGTTGCGGCGCTGGTGTATATCTCGCTGGCCTCCTCGATCAAGCGTCTGGCCTTGTGGGAAAGCCTCGGATCGTCGGCAAGCGCCCATAGCAGGATGTGCGTATCCAGCAGCACCCTCATGAATGCCCCTCGAAGGCCTCCACGACCTCATCGGGCAATGGCGCATCGAAGTCGTCCGGAATCACCAGCTTACCCTTCATCGCCCCGATTCGCTTGCCGGAAGGTTTTCCAGCCGGCACCAGCCGGGCGAGCGCGCGGCCATGCTTGGCAATGGTTATCACCCGGCCGGCGGCAGCCTCGTCGACCAGCTTGGAAAGATTGTTCTTGGCTTCGCCAAGCGGAACCGTGGTCATGTCGATGCCTCCAGTCATTTTTGGCCAAATCTAGCCAAAATCAGGCGAGATGACAAACACCGTTCGGTAAGGCGGGTGAAACCCGCCGAAAATGGCAAAAACCCACCTCGAAACGGCGGGTTTCACCCGCCCTCCCCCTCCGCAACCGACCCATCGTTCCCGACACCGGCCCAATCGGCAGGATAGACGCCTTGCCTCGCCCACCGGTGAAAGCTGGACCAGGGCCAGTCCACGACCCGCTCGACCAGCCCGTGCTTCAGCGGATTGCCGTGCAGGTAGTCGAGATCCCGGCGAAAGTCGTGCTCGTCGCGAATCAGGTGTTCCCAGAAGCGGTGCTGCCAGAGCGTGCCGCATTGCTTCGCGGTACGCCGCCCGGTCAGATAGTTGGAACGGCCATGGGCAGACCCGCAGGTGCGGGTGACATGCCGCTTGATCAGCCGCCAGCGTGCGGAGAAATCGGCATCGCCCTCGGGCAGAGTCCAGATGGCGTGCAGATGATCCGGCAGCAGCACCCAGCCGTCGATGCGAAACGGCAGCGTTTCCCGCACGAGCACGATGGCCTCGCGCAAGGCCAGGCGAACATCCGCATGGGTCAGGATCGGTTGAGGCCGCTCGGTGACCACCGTGAAGAAGTAGGTGCCACCGGGAACACGGGCGCGGCGATAACGCGACATGACAACATCCTTGTTGTGCGGACAATACGGGCAGCGGATTAACGGCGGGTGAAACGCGGCATCGTCCAATGTCGGCCTGCCAGGATATCGGCAACGAGAAAACCAAAACGCAAACGCCCCGCACAAAGGCAGAGCGTTCGTAGGGCGGGAGAAACCCGCCCTACAAGGCTGCCAAGGCATTGGGCTGCCTTGCTACGAATGCTCCGGCACGAAATCCGACATCCGCTGCGTTTGCGGGTCGAAGCAGATCGAACCGCTCCGGTAGGAAGACTCGATATCCACCCGAAAGCAACCGCCCTCTGCCTCCCAGACGGCGCCATGGAGGATCTTTTCCAGGACCTGGCGGTCGGTCGTCAGCTCGCGGTACAGGTCTATGCGCTGCTGGAGTGGCGTCTCGCCGTTAAGCAAAGCCCTGGTGTGCTGAGCCAGAAACTCCGCCTGACTTTCGGGCACTTCGACATAGAAATATCGGGGCATCCAGCCCGACAGGCGCTCCAGTTCGCCTTCCGCGACATTCAGCTGGAGATAGTCCTCCCGATTGAGCACATGGAAGGTGTCAAACACCTGCACCACTGCCAGGGGACGAACCTTGAGCACCTGCCAGAAACCGCCCCCCAAGGCGAGCACCTGTACCAAGGCGATCAACGACAGGTCCCTGACCAGCTCCCCCCGTGGCTTCATCGGATTGAACACGATCAAGGTCAGGCAGGGACCGAGCACCAAGTCGACCGCAACGACGATTTGCAGCCCCTCCCAACCGCCTGCAGCCTGGAACAAGCCACCAGGAAATAGCCAGAACAGAGCAGTGAACGCCAGCAAGGCAAGGATCGCCAGACTGATCAGAAGGTGCAGCACACTGGCACTCCAGCGACTCAACGGCTTTCTCATCAACATCCCAAGAACTCCAGAGAATCCGAAAATCCACAACCCACAAAGCAGAAGACCCCTTGCAATCAAGGGGTCTTCTGCTTATTCAAGAGCGGCCGCTCAGGACACCTGGAGCACCCTAGGCTGCCGCTTCTCGCTTAGCGGCACTCGCTCGGCGCGAACTGGGACGGCAGACTACCGGGGGTCAGAGCATCCAAACCACGGCCGCCTGCAACAGCGTTGGCATCGGAAGCGCAACCCCAATCGATGGAACCGGTCACACCGGCGGTGAAGCTGGTGGCCAGCTGGGTGGGGGTAGCAGCAGCACCCATCACGTAGGGGGTGTAAACCAGGGTGGAACCAGCCGGGATACTACCTACGTTGGCTTCGTTGAAGGTGACAGTGATTTCGCCAGTGGCGTCATCAATCTGCACAGAAGTCACGTACTTACTGGTCAGACCAACACCACCAGCCTGAGCATTGAAGGAAGTAGCGGTTGCTGCCAGCTCACCTGCAGTGGTGGCGCTTTCGCCGATCAGCTGCTTGGCACTGGAAGCCAGGCCCACACCCTCAGTCACGCGGGCACGGATGGTGTAATCCTGATAAGCCGGCAGGGCAACGGCGGCCAGAATACCGATGATCGCAACCACGATCATCAGTTCAATCAGGGTAAAACCTTTTTGCAGTTGAGCTTTCATCAAACATCTCCTTGAAGTGGTCAGGCTTTCTTTCTGGCCTGCCAGAACCAGTGCAGGCGATATGCCAGCCACTCATGGAGTCAACCTGAGAAAGTTTGTCTTCAGCGCTCTTTTCAACCCTTAAAGAACAGCTGCAAGCCCCATCATTGCTGGGCCTCCTTGTACCTTCCGCATATACGGACAACTCCACAGCAACTTCGCAAGATCAAGAATGCATCACAAAATCCGATATAGCCGTGCGACAAAGCGCCCGAGCCTTCAAGCCCATCCACTTTTCCAAATGACAACTCTGCATCAAAGCACCAACCGCAAACCCGCCAGTTCCTGACACTTTTTGTCACCCACTTTTCTGCGTTTGGCAGAGGCGGGCAACTGGGTTATAAGGCGGACCATTGTTGCCATGGCATATAGCCTGCATTGGTCGAGAGCTTTTCCTTATCTTCTCCGCTTTAAAAAACCTCCTTGATTCCCAGCTCTATCTCCTAGGAAAAATAAGATGGCTGGTGAAATGCACTAGCAGCGCCCTGCCCCACTCATTACATAGAGAGTTGCCCACTCGATGAACAGCGATATTTCCCTCCCCGGCCTGGCACGGCAGATGGTGCTGGCCGGGCTGATCGACGAGAAGACCGCCCAGCAGGCCCAGCAGCAGGCGCAGCGCAACCAGACCCCGCTGGTCACCTGGCTGGTGCAGAACAAGCTGGTCAAGAGCCGGGCGCTGGCGGAGCTGGCCGCCGAGCAGTTCGGCATCGCCCTATTCGACCTCAAGACGCTGGACCGGGAGAGCCAGCCCCGGGATCTGCTCAGCGAAAAGCTGATCCGCCAGCACCGCGCCCTGCCGCTGTGGCGGCGCGGCAACCGGCTGTTCGTGGCGATTTCCGACCCGACCAACCACGAGGCGATCCGCGAAATCCGCTTCGGCACCGGCTTGAACACTGAGGCCATCCTTGTCGAGGACGACCGCCTGGGCGAGGCCATCGAGAAATATTTCGAGGGCGCCGGCACCGGCCTGGACGACCTGGCCGACGCCGATCTGGACGGACTCGACGTCGAGGCGGGCGGCCAGAAGGAAGACGAGGCCGACCCGAGCGGCGGCGCCGAGGACGCGCCGGTGGTGCGCTTCATCAACAAGATGCTGCTGGATGCGATCCGCCGCGGCTCCTCGGACCTGCACTTCGAACCCTACGAGAAGAGCTACCGGGTGCGCTTCCGTACCGATGGCATCCTGCATGAGGCGGCCCGGCCGCCGATCCAGCTGGCGCCGAAGATCGCCGCACGCCTGAAGGTGATGGCCGGGCTGGACATCTCCGAGCGGCGCAAGCCGCAGGACGGCCGGATCAAGATGAAGCTGTCGAAGACCAAGGCCATCGACTTCCGAGTCAACACCCTGCCGACCCTGTGGGGCGAAAAGACGGTGATGCGGATTCTCGACCCGTCCAGCGCGCAGATGGGCATCGACGCCCTCGGTTACGAGGAGGCGCAGAAGGAACTCTACCTGGCGGCGCTGAGCCAGCCGCAGGGGATGATTCTGGTGACCGGCCCGACCGGCTCGGGCAAGACGGTGTCCCTGTACACCGGCCTGAACATCCTCAACACCCCGGAGGTGAACATCTCCACCGCCGAAGACCCGGTGGAGATCAACCTGGAGGGTATCAACCAGGTCAACGTCAATCCGCGCCAGGGCATGGACTTCTCCCAGGCGCTGCGCGCCTTCCTGCGCCAGGACCCGGACATCATCATGGTCGGCGAGATCCGCGACCTAGAAACCGCCGAGATCGCCATCAAGGCCGCACAGACCGGGCACATGGTGATGTCCACCCTGCACACCAACAGCGCCGCGGAAACCCTGACCCGCTTGCGCAACATGGGCGTGCCCTCCTTCAATATCGCCACCTCGGTGAACCTGATCATCGCCCAGCGCCTGGCGCGCAAGCTGTGCGCCTGCAAGAAGGCGGTGGACATTCCCCGCGAGGCGCTGCTCGAGGAGGGCTTTCCGGAGGCGCGCATCGGCACCTTCAAGCTCTACGCCCCGGTCGGTTGCGAGAACTGCAACGGCGGCTACAAGGGCCGGGTCGGCATTTATGAAGTGGTTAAAAACACCCCGGCCCTGCAGCGCATTATCATGGAGGACGGCAACTCCATCGAAATCGCCCGGCAGATGCGCGCCGACGGCTTCAACGACCTGCGCACATCCGCCCTGCTGAAAGCCATGCAGGGCGTCACCAGCCTGGAAGAAGTCAACCGCGTCACCAAGGACTAGCGCGGTGCATGGAATGCCCGATTTGTAGGGGGATGAAACCCGCCAAACACGGCAAAGGCCCCACGCCAAAAATCGGCGGGTTTCACCCGCTCTACGCGAAGCGGTTCGCAAGTCCAGATAATTCGATGGCAGGCCCAGCATGGCTGGTACATGGAATGCCCGATTTGTAGGGCGGGTGAAACCCGTCAAGCACGACAAAGGCCTCACGCCAAAAATCGGCGGGTTTCACCCGTCCTATGCGAAGCGGTTCGCAAACCCAGATAATTCGATGGCAGACCCAACATGGCGGAAAAAGCGTTAAAGACCAGTTTGTTCACCTGGGAGGGCACCGACCGGCGCGGCGCCAAGGTCAAGGGCGAGCTGAGCGGACAGAATCCGGCGCTGGTCAAGGCGCAGCTGCGCAAGCAGGGCATCAACCCGACCAAGGTGCGCAAGAAGGCCGCCTCGCTGTTCGGCGCCGGCAAGAAGATCAAGCCGATGGACATCGCCCTGTTCACCCGGCAGATGGCGACCATGATGAAGGCCGGCGTGCCGCTGCTCCAGGCCTTCGACATCATCAGAGAGGGCTTCGACAACCCGAACATGCGCACGCTGGTGGACGAGGTGAAGCAGGGGGTGGCGGCCGGCAACAGCTTCGCCAGCGCCCTGCGCAAGAAGCCGCAGTACTTCGACGACCTCTACTGCAACCTGGTGGACTCCGGCGAGCAATCCGGCGCCCTGGAAAACCTGCTTGACCGGGTCGCCACCTACAAGGAAAAGACCGAGGCGCTGAAGGCCAAGATCAAGAAGGCGATGAACTACCCCATTGCGGTGATCGTGGTGGCGATCATCGTCTCGGCGATCCTGCTGATCAAGGTGGTGCCACAGTTCGAGTCGGTGTTCGCCAATTTCGGCGCCGAGCTGCCGGCCTTCACCCGCATGGTCATCCGCATGTCGGAGGTCATGCAGGCATACTGGTTCTACGGGCTGTTGGGGCTATTCGCCATAGCCTTCACCCTCAAGCAAGCGCACCAGCGCTCGGAGAAGTTCCGCAACTGGACGGACCGCACCCTGCTCAAGCTGCCGATCGTCGGCGAGATCCTCTACAAGTCGGCGGTGGCCCGTTTCGCCCGCACTTTGGCCACCACCTTCGCCGCCGGCGTGCCGCTGGTCGAGGCGCTGGACTCGGTGGCCGGCGCCACCGGCAACGTGGTGTTCCGCACCGCCACCGAGAAGGTCAAGGCCGACGTCACCACCGGCATGCAGCTGAACTTCTCCATGCGCACCACCGGCACCTTCCCGACCATGGCGATCCAGATGACCGCCATCGGCGAGGAGTCCGGCGCGCTCGACGAGATGCTCGACAAGGTGGCGAGCTTCTATGAAGCCGAGGTGGACAACATGGTGGACGGTCTGACCAGCCTGATGGAGCCATTGATCATGTCTGTGCTCGGCGTGCTGGTCGGCGGCCTGATCATCGCCATGTACCTGCCGATCTTCCAGCTGGGGGCGGTGGTCTGAGCATGTCCATTCACGATCTTCTGGCCGGTCCCGGGCCGGCCTTCGCTTTCTGGGCGGGACTGCTGGGCCTGGTGGTCGGCAGCTTTCTCAACGTGGTGATCCATCGCCTGCCGAAGATGATGCTGCGCGACTGGCAGGCGCAGGCGCGGGAAGTGCTGGAACTGCCCGGCGAAGCGCCGGGTGAACCCTTCAACCTGCTGCTGCCCCATTCCCACTGCCCGCATTGCGGGCACGAAATCCGCCCCTGGGAGAACATCCCGCTGCTCGGCTGGCTGGCCCTGCGCGGCCGCTGCTCGGCCTGCAAGGCGCCGATCGGTGCGCGCTATCCGCTGGTGGAGCTGGCCTGCGGGCTGCTCTCTGCCTATATCGCCTGGCATTACGGCTTCGGCTGGCAGGCCGGCGCCATGCTGCTGCTCGGCTGGGGCCTCTTGGTCATGAGCCTGATCGACTACGATCATCAGCTGCTGCCGGACTCGCTGGTGCTACCGCTGCTCTGGCTGGGGCTGATCCTCAACAACTTCGGGCTGTTCGTTTCCCTGGAGGACGCCCTGTGGGGCGCGGTGGCCGGCTATCTCAGCCTGTGGTCGGTGTACTGGCTGTTCAAGCTGCTCACCGGCAAGGAAGGCATGGGCTACGGCGACTTCAAGCTGCTGGCGATGCTCGGCGCCTGGGGCGGCTGGCAGATCCTGCCGCTGACCATCCTGCTCTCCTCGCTGGTCGGCGCCGTGCTGGGAATCGTCATCCTGCGCCTGCGCAAGGCTGAAAGCGGCACGCCGATCCCCTTCGGCCCCTTCCTCGCCCTCGCCGGCTGGATCACCCTGCTCTGGGGCGAGCGGATCACCGGCAGCTATCTGCAGTTCGCCGGTTTGTAGGGCGGGCACAGCCCGCCGTTGCGGATCGGCCCCTTGCGCAGGGCGGCGGGTTGCCCCCGCCCTGCGCAAGGGGCCCCATTGCCCGCAAGCCATTGCATATCCGCCGGCAAAGCGGTATCTACACGGCACTTCGGCGTTGAGGGCTGTCATGAAACCCTGGATTCTCGGTCTGACCGGCGGCATCGGCAGCGGCAAGAGCGCCGCTGCCCAGCATTTCAGAGCGCTCGGCGTGCACCTAGTGGACGCCGACGACGCGGCGCGCTGGGTGGTCGAGCCCGGCCGCCCGGTATTGGCGGAGATCGCCGCGCATTTCGGCGTGGAAGTCCTCCAGCCCGACGGACGCCTGGACCGCGCCGCGCTGCGCGCCCGGGTGTTCGAGAACGCCGAGGAGCGTCGCTGGCTGGAGCGGCTGCTGCATCCGCTGATCCGCCAGGAAATCCGCAGCTATCTCGAGTGCGCCAGCTCGCCCTATGCCATTCTGGTTTCCCCCCTGCTGGTGGAAACCGATCAGCACACGATGACCCAGCGCATCCTGGTCATCGATGTGCCCGAATCCCTGCAGCTCGAACGGGCCATGCAGCGCGACCAGGCCGACCGCAAGCAGGTCGAGGCGATCATCAAGGCCCAAGCCAGCCGCGAGGAGCGCCTGCGCCATGCCGACGACGTACTGGTGAACGACCGTGATCTGTCCTGGCTGCAGGGCGAGGTCGAGCGCCTGCACCGGTTCTATCTGACCCTGCGTGGAGGCCAGCCATGAAACAACCGTTGACAGTCACCTGCCCTACCTGCCGGGCGCCAGTCGAGTGGGGGCCGCAAAGCCCGCACCGGCCGTTCTGCAGCGAACGCTGCAAGCTGATCGACCTGGGTGCCTGGGCGGCCGAGGCGCATGCCATTCCCGGCGAAAATCTCGAGGATGAGCTGTTTTCCGGAGAGCTGCCGCCACGCGGGCATTGAAGTGCACAGAAGGAAAAAGATCAGCTCGGCTCGTCGTCCTTCCAGGGCGCCGCCAGGTAGCGGCTGCGGTTGAAGGTTTCCAGCCATTCCGGGCAGTACACTACCAGCCCGCTGACCACCGCGCCGTTGATGAACGCCTCGGGGAACATCACCAGCCACAGGTAGCCGAGGTAATCGAGCAGCCACGGCGGCATTTCGTAGCGACCATCCATCCACAGCACACCGAACCCCGCCAGCAGGCAGGCCAGGGCGCTCAGCGCAGCCGGAAAGAAGCCCGAGCAGAAGATGTAGACGAACAGGTTGCGCGGCTGCGCGCGCTCGACCAGGAGAGCGCAGCCTTCGGTGATCGAGACGGGAATGGCCACCAGCAGCAGGCCATTGACGCCCAGCGCCGCCAGGTCCTGACGCCCCAGAAGCAGCAGCCCGATCTGCGCGGCCAGGCCCGCGAGCATGGCCAGCGGCCAGTCGAGCAGCAGGGTCACCGCCGTCATGCCGATGAAGTGGAAGGACAGCCCGGAGACGAAATCGCGCCGCACCAGCCAGAGCAGAAATAGCGCAAGGACAGTGCCGAACAGCAGATGCTGGCGCCGGCTGTCGCTGAACAGCTCGAGCCAGGGCGCCCGCCAGGCGGCATAGAGCAGAAGTCCCAGATAGAAGCCGCTGCCGATCAGTTGGGTATCGGGCGCCAGCAGATCGGCGGCGATCACGGTGTCACCTGCTCGAGGGCCGCAGCCAAGGCACCGGCATCACCGAACTCGCGCCGGGCGCGCAGCTGCCCCTGCTCCAAATCGAGCCACAACACCTTGGCCGGATCGCCCGGATAACGAGAAGCGACCCGGGCATCGCGGTCGAGCAGCACACGATAGGGATAGTCACGCATCGCCGGAACGGCGAACAGACGGGCGATCAGCGAGGGCATGCGGCTGATATCGGCGACGAACACGACCCGGCGCGCCTCCAGGTAGCCCTGCGGTCGTGCCTTGAGTGCGCTCTCGACCAGCCGGGCGCCGTCCATGCTGCGCGCGACCAGCAGGATGCGGGTTTCCTCGCTCAGGCTGCAGGCCTGGTCATGCTGGTCCAGCAGGGTCCAGGGCGCGAGCCGCTCGCCCACCTCGAGTGCCTGAGCCCAGAACGGTGCCAGGCAAAGCACGATACCGGCGAAAAATCTCACTCGCTGCCCCTCCGCGTGGAATAGACCCGAATATCGCTGCGGCCCTCCCAGCCGGCCTGGGCTTCCCAGAAGGCCTGTGCCTGCGGAGCGTCCCGCAGGACGAAGACATGGGACTTGTCGACTCCCAGCTGCGCGAGCCTGGCCAGCGCCTCGCCCAGCAGCGCCCGGGCGAAGCCGCGGCCGCGACAGGGTTCGTCGACCGCCAGATGTTGCAGATAACCGCGCCGTCCATCATGGCCGACCAGCAGCGAAGCGACGATCCGGCCATCGAGCTCGACCAGCAGGCTCAGCCCGGGATTGCGCGCCAGATAGATGCAGAAGGGTTCGAAATCATCTTCGGCGCGCAGTTGCAGACCCGGCATGCGCCGCCACAACGCCAGCAAGGCCGGATGATCGGCAGGAGTGATGGAGCGAACGAACATGGGAAACTCCGGGGAGCGGGCGGCAGAGTCTACACCGCATGCTGTCCTGCCAGCACAAAGCAGGCTTGCGGGGCAAGTAGCCGTCCGGCCAGACGAACGGGCCCATCCGGATGCGCCTCCTGGAGGCTGGTCTTGAGGCCTCCCTTGAGCTTGGCGTCATTTTTGGAATGCGAACTTTCGCCACATTGAAAATTTTAGCCAAAAGACATCTTGCCAGCCGAGAGGCACAAGGAGTTATGATTCACATCAACAAAGCATGGGCTTTCCGGGTAGCCGGATTGCTCAGCGAACGATTTTTGCAGAATGCGAGTCCTGCATGGCAAGCCGCCTGAAACCCGAGGATCAGCAACGAGTCGACGAGTACCTGAGCGCCCCGCAGCATCAGGTGGAACGCCAGCCGTTCCGCCCCTGGCGCCTCGCACTGATCGTGCTGACCGTGGTCGTCTGCCTGGGCCTGCTGAGCCGTATTCTGGGTCGCCTGGTGCTATGAGCTGCCTTGCGCTCGCCCCGACGTCCCTGCTCTGCCTTTCCAACCTTTTCATTTCAACCTTGTGAGGCTCTAGCTATGACTCATCGCATCGTAATTGTAGGCGGCGGCGCCGGCGGCCTGGAACTTGCCACTCGCCTCGGCAAGACCATGGGCAGGAACTTCCAGGCGAAGATCACCCTGGTCGATGCCAACATGACCCACCTGTGGAAACCGCTGCTCCACGAAGTCGCCGCCGGCTCGCTGAACTCGACCGGCGACGAACTGAACTACGTGGCCCAGGCCAAGTGGAACAACTTCGAATTCCAGTTTGGCCGCATGTGCGGGCTGGATCGGGCCAACAAGCGCATCCGCCTGGCCGCCCAGCCGGCTCTGGAGGACCGCGCCCCGCTGCCCGAACGCGAACTGAGCTACGACACCCTGATCCTCTCCGTCGGCAGCACCACCAACGACTTCGGCACCCCGGGCGCCGCCGAGAACTGCATCTTCCTGGAAAGTCGCGAACAAGCCGAACGCTTCCGCCGCCTGCTGCTCAGCCATTACCTGCGCGCCCATGCCAGCGACGATGACGGCCATCAGGTGAATGTCGCCATCGTCGGCGCCGGCGCCACCGGGGTCGAACTGGCCGCCGAGCTGCGCCACGCTTCCGAAGAACTGGTCGCCTACGGACTGGAGCGCATTCCGCCGGAAAACCTCAGCATCACGCTGATCGAATCCAGCCCGCGCGTACTGGCCGCCCTGCCCGAACGCATCAGCCGCTCGGCACATGCCACCCTGGAAAGCCTCGGCGTTCGCGTCCATACCAGCACCGCCGTCAGCGAAGTCACCGCCAAAGGCCTGAACACCAAGGATGGTCAGTTCATCTCCGCCGATCTCATGGTCTGGGCGGCAGGCGTTCGCGCCCCCGCCTTCCTCAAGGAGCTGGACGGCCTGGAAACCAACCGCATCAACCAGCTGGTGGTGCGCCCGACCCTGCAGACCAGCCTCGACGACGACATCTTCGCCTTCGGCGACTGCGCCGCCTGCCCGCAGCCGGGCACCGACCGCACCGTGCCGCCGCGCGCCCAGGCAGCCCACCAGCAAGCCTCGCTGTTGGCCAAGTCGCTCTATCGCAAGCTTCAGGAAGACAAGCCCCTGCTGGAGTACCACTACAGCGATCACGGCTCGCTGATTTCGCTGTCGAGCTTCTCGGCGATCGGCAACCTGATGGGCAACCTGACCGGCACTGTAACCCTGGAGGGCTGGCTGGCCCGCAAGTTCTACATCTCGCTCTACCGGATGCACCAGATGGCGCTGTACGGCACCTTCCGCACCCTGATGATGATGGTGGGCGACCGCTTCCGCAGCAGCACCGAACCCCGCCTCAAGCTCCACTGATCCCCTCGCCCCGGCGCAGCGCCAGCCGCTCGCCGGGGCATCTTCACCGCCTCATTGCGACCGCCCGCACGGCAGAGCGCTGCTACGCCTTGCTGCGCAAACACGCCAAGCCCAATGTTCGAACACACCGAAACCCGCCACAGGGAAACCCCGGACGACTGGCGAAAAGATTGAACGCGCAGAATTACTGCAATGAACTATGAAAGAGTAGTTTTGACATGCACGGGTGTGCAAGGAGGGAAATGGTGGGTCGTGTAGGATTCGAACCTACGACCAATTGGTTAAAAGCCAACTGCTCTACCGACTGAGCTAACGACCCAAACACATGAAGAGATGGTCGGGGTAGAGAGATTCGAACTCCCGACATCCTGCTCCCAAAGCAGGCGCGCTACCGGACTGCGCTATACCCCGTCTGAAAGCTGGCTCCGCGACCTGGACTCGAACCAGGGACCCAATGATTAACAGTCATTTGCTCTACCGACTGAGCTATCGCGGAACTTTCATCACTTCTACCTACAACAGATCAAGGAATACCGTCTCCGTTGCAGTGGCGCGCATTTTACGGCTCACGGCGCCCCTGTCAACCCTTGAAAATGCTTTTTGTGGCAATCACTTATTTTCTTCGCCCTCTCCCCCATGGAGAGAGGGTCGAGGAGCGGCATCAGCCGAAGACGATCTCGTCGCCTTCCACCCGGGCGGAGATCTTCGTGCCGGGGGCGAACTGGCCGGCGAGGATCAGCTGCGCCAGCGGGTTCTCGATCCAGCGCTGGATCGCCCGCTTCAGCGGTCGCGCCCCGTAGACCGGGTCGTAGCCGACGGCAATCAGCTTGTCCAGGGCCTCGGCAGAGAGCTCGAGGCTCAGCTCGCGTTCGGCCAGGCGTCGACGCAGGCGCTTGAGCTGGATCTCGGCGATGCCGGCAATCTGCTCGCGGGCCAGCGGGTCGAATACCACCACCTCGTCGATACGGTTGATGAACTCCGGCCGGAAGTGATGGCTCACCGCATCCATCACCGCCGCCCGCTGGGCCTCGCGATCGCCGACCAGCTCCTGAATCTGCATCGAGCCGAGGTTGGAGGTCATCACCACCACGGTGTTCTTGAAGTCCACGGTGCGCCCATGGCTGTCAGTCAGACGACCATCTTCCAGCACCTGCAGGAGGATGTTGAACACGTCGGGGTGGGCCTTCTCCACCTCGTCCATCAGCACCACCGAGTAGGGCTTGCGGCGCACCGCCTCGGTCAGATAACCGCCCTCCTCGTAGCCGACATAGCCGGGAGGGGCGCCAATCAGCCGGGCCACCGAGTGCTTCTCCATGAACTCGGACATGTCGATGCGCACCAGTGCCTCCTCGGTATCGAAGAGGAACTCGGCCAGCGCCTTGCACAGCTCGGTCTTGCCCACCCCGGTCGGGCCGAGGAACAGGAAGGAGCCGCTCGGCCGGTTCGGGTCGGCGAGGCCGGCACGGGAGCGCCGCACCGCGTTGGCCACGGCGACCACCGCCTCGTGCTGACCGATCACCCGCTGGTGCAGCAGCTCCTCCATCTTCAGCAGCTTCTCGCGCTCCCCCTCGAGCATCTTGGCCACCGGGATGCCGGTCCACTTGGACACCACCTCGGCGATCTCCTCGTCGGTGACACGGTTGCGCAGCAGCTGGTTCTCCCGCGGCTCGCCGCTGTCGGCGGCGGCCAGCTTGCGCTCCAGCTCGGGAATCGAGCCGTATTGCAGCTCGGCCATGCGGTTCAGATCGCCCTTGCGCCGCGCCGCCTCCAGGTCCAGCTTGGCCTGCTCCAGCTGCTGCTGGAGCTGCGCCGAGCCCTGCACCTCGGCCTTCTCCGACTTCCAGATCTCCTCGAGGTCGGCGTACTCGCGCTCCAGCTTGGCGATGTCTTCCTCGAGCTTGGCCAGACGCTTTTTGGTCGCCTCGTCGGTTTCCTTCTTCAGCGCCTCGCGCTCGATCTTCAGCTGGATCAGACGGCGATCCAGACGGTCCAGCGCCTCGGGCTTGGAGTCGATCTCCATGCGGATGCGGCTGGCCGCCTCGTCGATCAGGTCGATGGCCTTGTCCGGCAGCTGGCGGTCGGTGATGTAGCGGTGCGACAGCTTGGCCGCGGCGATGATCGCGCCGTCGGTGATGGTCACCCCGTGGTGCACCTCGTAGCGCTCCTTGAGGCCACGGAGGATGGCGATGGTGTCTTCCTCGCTCGGCTCGTCCACCAGCACCTTCTGGAAGCGCCGCTCCAGGGCGGCGTCCTTCTCGACGTACTGGCGATACTCGTCGAGGGTGGTGGCACCGACGCAGTGCAGCTCGCCGCGCGCCAGGGCGGGCTTGAGCATGTTGCCGGCATCCATGGCACCCTCGGCCTTGCCGGCACCGACCATGGTGTGCAATTCATCGATGAACAGGATGACCCGCCCCTCCTGCTTGCCCAGCTCGTTGAGCACCGCCTTCAGGCGCTCCTCGAACTCGCCGCGGAACTTGGCGCCGGCGATCAGCGAGCCCATGTCGAGAGCCAGCAGGCGCTTGTCCTTGAGGCCGTCCGGCACCTCGCCGTTGATAATCCGCTGGGCCAGCCCCTCGACGATGGCGGTCTTGCCGACGCCCGGCTCGCCGATCAGCACCGGATTGTTCTTGGTCCGGCGCTGCAGGACCTGGATGGTGCGACGGATCTCGTCGTCGCGGCCGATCACCGGGTCGAGCTTGCCCTCCTCGGCCCGTGCGGTCATGTCGACGCAGTACTTGTCCAAGGCCTGACGGGACTCCTCGGCGTTCGGGTCGTTCACCGTCTGGCCGCCGCGCAGGTTGTTGACGGCGTTCTCGATGGCCTTCTTCGATACGCCCTGCCCCAAAAGGAGCTTGCCCAGACGGGTATCGCCATCCAGCGCGGCGAGCAGCACCAGCTCGCTGGAGATGAACTGATCGCCCTTCTGCTGGGCCAGGCGATCGGCCTGATTGAGCAGGCGCGCCAAGTCCTGAGACAGGTTCATGTCGCCGGTGGGGTTCTGCAGCTTGGGCAGTTGCTCCAGCTCCTTGGCCAGCGCCTGGCGCAGGCCATTGATGTCGAAGCCGACCTGCATCAGCAGCGGCTTGATCGAGCCGCCCTGCTGATCGAGCAGCGCCTGCATCAGGTGCAGCGGCTCGATGGCGGCATGGTCGAGACCGACCGCCACGGACTGGGCATCGGACAGGGCAAGTTGCAGTTTGCTGGTCAATCGGTCGATTCGCATGGAGTCATCCTTCCTATGAGGAGCGGGCTGGCGCGCTGGAGGCCTGCCGAGTTGAAGCATAGATAAGGATGATCGGCGGGGATTCAAGGCCGCAGGATTGATCCACGTCAGCAGCCGGACCGATGAGCGCAGACCGTGGGCTTAATGCGCGCCGTGGCGAGAAAAGGCGATCAGGGGAGCGTCAGCCAGACCAGACTGGCGAAGCGCCCGGTGTGCGGGGCGCGGCGGTAGGAGTAGAAGCGCGGGTCGCTGTAGGTGCAGAAGCCACCGCCATAGACAGCCACGACGCCCCGAGCAGCCAGACGGATACGCGCCAGCTGATAGAGGTCGGCCATGAAGCGACCCGGATTGCGGCTCGCCACGAAGGCCTCTGCCGCCCGCGGGTGGCGTTCGAGAAAGGCCTCGCGCACCTCGGGGCCGACCTCGAAGGCCGCCGGGCCGATGGCCGGGCCGAGCCAGACCAGCAGCTCCTCCGGCGCCACGGCCAGGGCGTCCAGGGTCGCCTCCAGCACCCCGCCGGCCAGCCCGCGCCAGCCGGCATGGGCCGCCGCCACCCGCGTGCCGGCGCGGTCGCAGAACAGCACCGGCAGGCAGTCGGCGGTAAGGATGGCGCAGGCGATACCGGAGCGGTCCGTCCAGCTGGCATCGGCCTCGGATGTCAGCGCCGGATCGGCCGGCACCACCGTCACGCCATGCACCTGACGCAGCCAGGCCGGCTCGCAGCCGAGACCGGCCTGCAGGCGCCGGCGATTCTCGGCCACCGCCCCCGGCTCGTCCCCGACATGGTCGCCGAGATTGAGACCGTCGAAGGGCGCAGCACTGATGCCACCCTCGCGAGTCGTCACGCAGGCGCGTACGCGTGCTGGTGCTGGCCAGTCCGGCACCAGCCAAGCGTCCATCAGACGAACGCCTCGCTGTCCTGGCGCAGCAGCGTCAGCAACCAGACGAAATCGTCCGGCAGCGGCGCCTCCCATTTGAGACGTTTGCCGCTGGCGGGGTGGTCCAGCTCGAGGAAGCGCGCGTGCAGCGCCTGGCGCGGAAACTCCCGGAGCGCCTGCACCAGGGTCGGACTGGCCGCCGGCGGGATGCGAAAGCGCCCGCCATAGACCGGGTCACCCACCAGCGGGTAGCCGATGTGCGCCATGTGCACGCGGATCTGGTGGGTGCGCCCGGTTTCCAGCTTGATGCGGCTATGGGTATGCGCGCGGAAACGCTCGAGCACGCGATAGTGGCTGACCGCCGGCTTGCCGCCCTCGACCACCGCCATGCGCTGGCGCTGCTGGCCATGACGACCGATGGGCGCGTCGACGCTGCCACCGGCGGTGATCACGCCGACCACGATGGCCTCATAGATGCGGCTGACACTGCGCGCCTGCAGCTGCTCGACCAGCCGGGTCTGCGCCTGCAGGGTCTTGGCCACTACCATCAGTCCAGTGGTGTCCTTGTCCAGGCGATGGACGATGCCGGCGCGTGGCACATTGACCAGCCCCGGCACATGGTGCAGCAACGCATTGAGCAGGGTGCCATCGGCATGCCCCGCAGCCGGATGCACAACCAGTCCGGCAGGCTTGTTCAGCACCAGTATCTGCTCGTCCTCATGGACGATGTCCAGCTCGATGGCTTGGGCGATCCACTCGCCCTGCGCCTGCTGCTCGGCATCCAGCTCGAGCAGGGCGCCACCATGCACGATGTCGCGGGGGCGCAATACGGCGCCGTCCACGGTCAGGCGCCCGTCCTTGATCCAGGCGGCCAGACGCGAGCGCGAATGTTCGGCGAAAAGCTGGGCGGCGACCTGGTCGAGGCGCTGACCGCCCAGTTCGAAGGGGACTTCGGCGCGAAGTCGGATGGCCTGATCGTTGTGTATTGACATGCTCGGCAACGGCGGGGCACGGCCTTTGGTTTCGGCCATGCGCTTGTGGTTAAATACGGCCCCTCTGCCCCGACTCACGCGGGGCGCCCATCATAACAGGACGGCCCGCCCCCCGACAGCCGCCGTCACAGGGACGCACAGCATCCATGCACCTGAAACACCTGCTGCTGATCGCCACGCTCGTTCTCATCGCCGCCTGCGGATCGAAGAAGGAGAAGGAGGATGTCGTCGACGAGAACCTGAGCGAAACCGAGCTGTACCAGCAGGCCCAGACCGATCTCAACAACGAGAACTACAGCGCCGCGACCAGCAAGCTGAAGGCCCTGGAGTCGCGCTATCCGTTCGGTCGCTACGCGGAACAGGCGCAGCTCGAACTGATCTACGCCTATTACAAGAGTCAGGAGACAGAAGCCTCGCGTTCGGCTGCCGAACGCTTCATCCGCCTGCATCCGCAGCACCCGAACGTCGACTACGCCTACTACCTCAAGGGACTGGCCTCCTTCGACCAGGATCGCGGCCTGCTGTCACGCTTCCTGCCACTGGACATGACCAAGCGCGACCCCGGCGCGGCCCGCGACTCCTTCAACGAGTTCGCCCAGCTCACCAGCCGCTACCCGAACAGCCGCTATGCGCCGGACGCCAAGGCGCGCATGGTCTACCTGCGCAACCTGCTGGCCGCCTACGAGATCCACGTCGCCCACTACTACCTGAAGCGCGAGGCCTACGTAGCCGCCGCCAACCGCGGCCGCTACGTGGTGGAGAACCTTCAGGAAACGCCCGCGGTAGGCGATGGCCTGGCGGTGATGGTCGAGTCCTACCAGCGCCTGACCCTGGACGAACTGGCCGCCACCAGCCTGGAAACCCTGAAGCTGAACTACCCGGACCACCCGAGCCTGCAGAACGGCCAGTTCGTGCCGCTGGAGGAGGAGGACGACAACCGTTCCTGGCTGGGCAAGTACACCCTCGGCCTGATCGAGAGCAAGCCTCCGCTGCCTCCGGGCGAAACCCGCGCCAACCAGGATGTTCGCCGCATGTACGAAGAGGCTCGCCAGGAAATCCGCCTCGACCTGAAACAGGGCGAGGAAACGCCAGAAAACGTCGAGGCCGCCGATCGCAAGCCCAAGCGCGCCTGGTGGAACCCCCTCCGCCTGCTCGACTGAAGTCAAGACAGATAGCGAAACAAAAAGGGAGGCCGAGGCCTCCCTTTTTGCGTGTTACCAGTCATGCCTTACACCTTTGCACACTCTCTCAGACGAGCCTGGAGCCAGGCCCGCTCCTGTTCGGCGATTCGCGCGCGCACACGCCGCTGATACAGAGCCAGCCGCGTCTTGCGCTCAACAGCCGAGAGCCCGTCCCAGCCACAGAACAGACCGGCATCGTCCACCGGCTCCTCCACATCCGCTTCCGGTTTCGGCGAGGAGCGCAGCCAGCTTCCCAGATACAGTCCACTCGCGAACAGACCGCAGCATGCAAGTACAAGAGAAAGAATCGGATTGATGGTCATCAGTTGCCCTTCCTGGCGTTGCAGCTCATACAAGGTTAGGTGGTTGCCGTTGTGACAGCACAACGCCGGCAAAGTGCAATCCGCCCCCTCGCACAACCAGCACGCTTACACGCCCCACACCGCGACCGAGGGCGAATTGCACGAGAAAGATCGCGGCTAGAGCACTGGCATTACGAATGCATCCTCGTCCGCCTTGCCTCACCCAACGCCGTGACGCTTGCCCCGTGCTTTGCATTCCGTTTTTTCTAGTTGTCGTGGCAGCCTGCGGTTTCCGGATATAGATAGCGAATGGTGTTGAGCTCGCCCATGGAGTCCTCGTAGGTCATCTGTGCCGGAATGACCCCACAAAAATCCGGTTCGGGGGGGAAATACTCCATGGCCACCACTTCGGCAATATCCAGGCGCATGCCATAGCTATAGTCCCGGACCTGAGGCATCTGCGAATAAACAACCATCTCCTCCAGCTCTGTCGGACCTGCGGCAGGTCGGCTATCAGTCTCTGCCAAGGCCAAGGACGCCGGCAAAAGTAGCGCTACGGTGAAAATCAGCTTTATGGGTTTCATACTG
This sequence comes from Azotobacter chroococcum, assembly GCF_004339665.1. Lineage (GTDB taxonomy): Bacteria > Pseudomonadota > Gammaproteobacteria > Pseudomonadales > Pseudomonadaceae > Azotobacter > Azotobacter chroococcum. The sequence continues at coordinate 130,407 of NZ_SMMU01000003.1, read as the reverse complement.
AACACTGTCATGGAATATCCCTCCCACAGGAGAAGAATAGGAAGCGTGCGACACAGAGCACTGACTCGCTCGCACCCCTCAGGCAGTCATAAAAAGCAGTGCTGGCCAAAGTGACCGGCACGGCTGTCCTCCCAATCAGCGAAACCGCGGTGGTCCGGATAACGTCTCCCTGTTAGAGCCCTTGTCATCTTCGACAGCCCGGCGCTCGGGTTTAGGCGAAAGCACACGACCGCCTGATACATCCCACACTCATGCTCATGCATGCTCATGCGACATCTGGCCTTGGCATTCGAGATGCCCTGCCATATCCAGCCCCGAGAAAACCTGTATTTACCGCAACCCATTACAAGAAAAGATCCTGCAGGCACCGGGGTCAAGGCGGCACTTATTGGATAGGGATATTTCCAGGCAACCATTTAGAAGCAAACATCTCTTAAAAAGAGCGGCCCCATAAAATGAAATAAAAATATAAGCCCAACACACCCAGAGCATCAAAACTGCAACAAACCATGCCAGCAGAGATTCCAGCCGCCATTCAGTCAAGCAAGGAAATTACCCATGAACCCGACCAGCCCCAGACATGGAAAAGCCTCTGGCTGTCCCCCTGCCTGTCGGCAAGACCTGCCCACAGGTGCGACGAACTGCCGCCGAAGCAGTGCCGTCCCATCGACGGCGCTCCCTCCATTGCCAGCCGAGGAAGAGGCAACCATCCATCCTACAAGAGCGGTAATTTCCTGCAAAAATTATCATTTTTAGAGAAAATATCTGCAATTTCCCCACAATATAACCACTCGCAAAAACCTTCCGCTCTGGGGCTTGGCTTTTTCCGCGGACTTGGCGTACAGTATCTAAACTGTGTTTGCGTGGGTCGCTGTTGAATCTTGACTTGGTGGCAGTAGGTCCTACAGGTCCGCTACATCCCGCTCGACTTCTCTTACTCTCTGCAACCAGTTCCAGCTCTCTGTTGTCACAGGGACTGCCATCAACTCCAGTTTCAAGGAAATAAGACATGTCGAATCGTCAAACCGGCACCGTCAAGTGGTTCAACGACGAGAAGGGCTTTGGCTTCATCACCCCCGAGAGCGGTCCGGATCTGTTCGTCCACTTTCGCGCAATCGAAGGCACCGGCTTCAAGAGCCTGAAAGAAGGCCAGAAGGTCACCTTCGAAGCGGTACAAGGCCAGAAAGGCATGCAGGCTGACAAAGTTCAGATCCTGGGCTGATTCTAGGCTTGCGGAAAGCCCCTGATGTCGCCATCAGGGGCTTTTTTGTGCCCGATATTTCGTAGAATGACGGCCTTTGCCTTACCGCGAGTCCGCCATGCCCAAACCCGCCCTGATCCCCCAAGGGGACTTCCCTGCCGCAGGACTGCCCCGCCGCCTGGCAGCGATGTTCTACGACTTTCTGCTCTGCGCTGCCCTGCTGATCGTCGTCACCTTTCTCTACAAACTGATCCAGATGGCCATCGTCGGCAGCGAACGGCTCAGGCAACTGTCCGACGCCGGCGCACTGGATGGCGACCCGCTGCTCTCCACCCTGCTGCTCTTCTGCCTGTTCGGCTTCTTCGCGAAATTCTGGACGCATAACGGCCAGACCCTCGGCATGCAGGTCTGGGGATTGCGCATCCAGAACAGCGACGGCACCGCCATCGATCTCTGGCAGGCCCTGCTGCGCTTTCTGATCGCCATCGTCTCCTGGCTGTGCCTTGGCCTGGGCCACCTCTGGATGCTCTGGGACAAGCAAGGGCGCACCTGGCAGGACCTGTACTCCAACAGCCGGGTGATCCGGCTGCCGAAGAACATCCACAAGAAATAGCATCCCCCGCCACCGGAAGGCGGGCGGCGTTCCCGCCCTACCCTGCCCGGCGCAACAGGTGCAGCCCCAGCAGCGCACAAAGCCCTGCCGGCAGAGCCACCGCCAGCAGGGGCGAGAAGCCGAACACCTGACTCGAAGGACCGAGCAGGTCCTGGAAGATGCGGAAGACGAAGCCGACCAGCACCCCCGTGAAGAGCCGCTGGCCGAGGGTGACCGAGCGCAGCGGGCCGAAGATGAAGGAAATCGCCATCAGCACCAGCGCCGCGGTCACCATGGGCTGCAGCACCTTGCTCCAGAAGGCCAGCCAGTAGCGCGTATTGTTCAGCCCCTGCTCGGCCAGATAATGGATGTAGCGCCACAACCCGGTCATCGACAGGGCTTCCGGATCCATCACCACGGTCCCCAGCAACTGGGGAGTCAACTGGACATCCCAGCGCTCGCCGGGCGCATTGACGATCTCGGTGCGGCGCTCGAGGAAACGGGTGGTCGTCACCTCCTCCAGCCGCCAGTATCCGTCCCGGTAGTGCGCCCTCCTGGCGAAGCTGGAGGACAACATATGGCGCTGATCATCGAAACGGTAGCGGGTCACCCCGTACAGCACGCCTCCCGGCTGCACCGCGTTGATGTGCACGAACTCCTCGCCCTGGCGATGCCAGAGGCCGTGCTTGGCCGTCTGCGCCTCGCCGCCACCCTGGGCCAGGGAGCGATGGGCCTCGGCCTTGTTTTCCGCCCAGGGCGCCAGGTACTCGCCAAGCAGCCCGCCAAGCAGCATCAGCACCAGCATGGGCTTCATCACCGCCCAGACGATGCGCCCGAGCGATACCCCGGCGGCCCGCATGACCGTCAACTCGCAGCTGCTGGCCAGAGTGCCGAGACCGATCAGGCAGCCGATCAGCGCCGCCATCGGCAGCATTTCATAGGTGCGCTGCGGCACGGTCAGAAAGACATACCAGGCCGCCGCGGCCAGATCGTAATTGCCCCGGACATCGCCCAGCTCGTCGACGAAGGCGAACAGCAGGGTCAGACCGACGATCACCCCGAGCACCGCCAGGATGGCGAGCAACACACTGATGCCGATGTATCTGTCCAGCTTACCCATGCTTCAGACTCCGCGCGGCACGACGGCTCGCCAGGTGCAGGCGCAGGGGCTCCCAGAACAGCAGCCCCAAGCCGATCAGCAGGAAGAGCCCGTGGACCCACCAGAGGCCGATCAGCATCGGAATCCTGCCCTTGTCCAGCTCACCGCGCACGGCGATCAACGTGGCCAGATAGGCCATGTAGAGAAGGATCGCCGGCAACAGCTTGAGAAAGCGTCCCTGGCGGGGATTGACCTTGGCCAGCGGCACCGCCAGCACGGCGACCACGAACACCAGGAGGGGCAGTGAAAGGCGCCACTGCAGTTCGGCCTGATGACGCAGCTGCTCGCTGCCGATCAGTTCACGGGTGGGAATCGCCTCGCGCTCGTTGATCTCGCCGCTCACCGCCGGCTTGGCCAGCAGCACGCCATAGGTGTCGTAGCGGATCACCCGGTAGTCGGCCTGCCCGGGATTACCGTCATAGCGATAGCCGTTCTGCAGGATCAGGTAGCGACTGCCGTCCGCCTGCACCTCCTGGCGACCGCCCTCCGCCACCAGCACGGCGATGCCGCGCTCCTTTCCGCCATCGCGGGACATCCGCTTCTCGCTGATGAACACGCTGGAAAGCTCAGTGCGATCGTCGGCCAGATCCTCGACATAGGTCACCCGCGAGCCGTCCTTCATGGTCTGGAAGCGCCCCGGCACCAGGGTATCGAACTCGGTCAGGGCCTTCTGCTCGTTGAGCAGTTGCTCCACCATCCGGATTCCCTGGGGCGCCAACCCCAGGCTCATCCAGGCGACCAGCGCGGCGATCGGGATGGCCGGAATCAGGGTGTAGACGACCAGGCGCCGCGGACTCATGCCGGTCGCCGCCAGCACCGTCATCTCGCTGTCGAGGTACAGCCGGCCATAGGTGAGCAGGATGCCGAGGAACAGCCCCAGTGGCAGGATCAGCTCGAGGAAACTGGGCATCCGGTAGAGCATGATCTGCAGCAGCACGCCCGGGTCGAGCTGGCCCTGGGCGGCCTGCGCCAGATACTTGATGAAGCGGCCGCTCATGATGATCGCCAGCAGCACGGCACTGACCGCGCTCAGCGTCATCAGCAGCTCACGGGAAAGATAGCGAGGGATGATCAAACCAGAGACACTCCAGGGTTGTCAGGCTCAGGCCGCTGTGCTCAAACTAGCCGCCTTGTTGCCGACCCACCGCCCCACAGGCCGTCGAAAAGGCCGCGAGCGAGGCCGGACAGGGCAAGATCAGGCAAGGCTGTGCAGTGTCCCTGACATGAAAGGACTCCGAACCCGATCCCACACCGATAGCCGAACGCAGCATTCTCAGCAGCCTGCAACGCGCCACAAAAAAGACCGGCATTATCCTGCAAACCAGACCCTTTGTCTTGGGGACATCACGCCATGCAACTCGTTGTCAAAAGTGCCAGCCCGCAAACCCTGAAAACCGCCACGCTGGTGGTTGCCGTCGGCGAAGGCCGCAAACTGGGCGCCACCGCCAAGGCCGTCGACCAGGCCACCGACGGCGCCCTGTCGGCCACCCTCAAGCGCGGCGACCTCGTCGGCAAGGTCGGACAGACCCTGCTGCTGCACCATCTGCCGAATCTCAAGGCCGAGCGCGTGCTGCTGGTCGGTACCGGCAAGGAGAGCGAGCTGGGCGACCGCCAGTTCCGCAAGATCGTCGCGGCAGCCCATAGCGTGCTGAAAGGTCTGGGCGGCAGCGACGCCGCCCTGACCCTGGGCGAACTCCACGTCAAGGGGCGCGACGCCTACGGCAAGGCCCGCCTGCTGGCCGAGACGCTGCTCGACGCCACCTACGTGTTCGACCACTTCAAGAGCGAGAAAGCCACCACGCCGACCCTGAAGAAGCTGGTCCTGGTCTGCGACAAGGCCAGTCAGGCTGACGTGGAGCGCGCCGCCGGCCATGCCCGGGCGATCGCCAGCGGCATGGCCCTGACCCGCGACCTCGGCAACCTGCCGCCGAACCTCTGCCACCCGAGCCACCTGGCCGACGAGGCCAAGGCGCTGGCCAAGGCGCATGACGCGCTGAAGGTCGAGGTCCTCGACGAGAAGAAGCTCAAGGAACTCGGCATGGGCGCCTTCCTCGCCGTCGCCCAGGGCAGCGACCAGCCGCCACGGCTGGTCGTGCTCAACTACCAGGGCGGCAAGAAGGACGAGCAGCCCTTCGTGCTTGTCGGCAAGGGCATCACCTTCGACACTGGCGGCATCAGCCTCAAGCCCGGCCCGAGCATGGACGAGATGAAGTACGACATGTGCGGCGCCGCCAGCGTGCTCGGCACCTTCCGCGCCCTGCTCGAACTGGCCCTGCCGATCAACGTCGTGGGCCTCCTGGCCTGCGCCGAGAACATGCCCAGCGGCGGCGCCACCCGCCCCGGCGACATCGTCACCAGCATGAGCGGGCAGACCGTGGAGATCCTCAACACCGACGCCGAGGGCCGCCTGGTGCTGTGCGACACCCTCACCTACGCCGAACGCTTCAAGCCGCAGGCGGTGATCGACGTCGCCACCCTCACCGGCGCCTGCATCACCGCCCTGGGCACCCAGGCTTCGGGCCTGATGGGCAACCACGACGCCCTGATCCGCCAGATCCTCAAGGCCGGCGAACATGCCGCCGACCGTGCCTGGCAGCTGCCGCTGTTCGAGGAATATCAGGAACAGCTCGACAGCCCGTTCGCCGACATGGCCAACATCGGCGGTCCCAAGGCCGGCAGCATCACCGCCGGCTGCTTCCTCTCGCGCTTCGCCAAGAACTACCACTGGGCACACCTGGACATCGCCGGCACCGCCTGGATCAGCGGCGGCAAGGAGAAGGGCGCCACCGGCCGCCCGGTCCCGCTGCTGACCCAGTTCCTGCTGGACCGCAGCGCCCCGTGAGCGGACGCGGGGGCGAGCTCCGCCCCCGCACAGCCGAGGACTCCATGCCCCAAGTCGACTTCTACATCCTGCCCTCCGCCGACCCGGCGGCACGCCTGGACTTCGCCTGCAAGCTGACGGAAAAGGCCTGGCGCCTGGGGCACCGTATCTATCTGTACTGCCAGGACGCGGCCCAGCGCGATGCGCTGGACGCCCGGCTGTGGAGCTACAAAAGCGAGGCCTTCCTGCCCCACGACATGATCGAGGAGGATGCCGACACACCGATCGCCCTCGGCCTGGACGACGCTCCCGGCAATCACCACGACCTGCTGATCAATCTGGCGCTGGCCGCCCCCCCCTTCTGCGAGCGCTTCGCGCGGATCGCCGAATTGGTGGTGAGCGAGCCGGCCATCCGTCAGGCCACGCGCGCCAGCTACCGCTTCTACCGCGAGCGCGGCTATCCTTTGCAGGATCACCGCCTGCCACGCATCTGACGCGCCATGGACAGCCTGAAACCCAAGCCGGAAACCGCCCACCTGCTGGACGACCTGCAGTCGATCCGCGACCTGCTGGAGGAAGACCTGCTGCCGCCCCTGCTCACCGAAACCCTCTCCGCCGACGACATTCCGCTGCTCTCGGAGATCGTCCCCCTGGACGATGAGGAGGAGGACGAGCCGCACCCGACCGCCCTGCCGCTGCGCCTGAAGCAGAGCCTGCACACCGAGGCCCAGTTGATCCTTCAGGAGGTCGTCGACGACTTCGTGCCGCAGATCGAGGCCGAACTGAAGCGCCGCCTCGAAGCCCGCCTGGAGCGGCTGCTCGCCCTGCACAAGCCCTAACCGCTCACCTGCGGCTCCGCTGCCCGACCCTCGAGACATTCCGCCTAGACTTGCAGGGATGCAGCCCACGGGTACGGGTTTGCCTTTATACTCCCCGGCTTCCCAGATCAGCCGTCTTATAAGGGTTTCCTCCGCATGGACAAGACCTACCAGCCGCACGCCATTGAATCCCGTTGGTACGCCGAATGGGAGTCGAAGAACTACTTCGCCCCGCAGGGCAGCGGCGAGCCCTACACCATCATGATCCCGCCGCCGAACGTCACCGGCAGCCTGCACATGGGCCACGGCTTCAACAACGCGATCATGGACGCGCTGATCCGCTTCCGCCGCATGCAGGGCCGCAACACCCTGTGGCAGCCGGGCACCGACCATGCCGGCATCGCCACCCAGATGGTGGTGGAGCGCCAGCTGGCCGCCCAGGGCGTCAGCCGCCACGACCTCGGCCGCGAGAAGTTCCTCGACAAGGTCTGGGAGTGGAAGGAGGAGTCCGGCGGCACCATCACCCGGCAGATCCGCCGCCTGGGCAGCTCGGTGGACTGGTCGCGGGAACGCTTCACCATGGACGAGGGCCTTTCCGAAGCGGTCAAGGAAGCCTTCGTGCGCCTCTTTGATGACGGCCTGATCTACCGCGGCAAGCGCCTGGTCAACTGGGACACCAAGCTGCACACCGCGATCTCCGACCTCGAGGTGGAAAACCACGACGAGAAGGGCCACCTCTGGCATCTGCGCTACCCGCTGGCCGACGACGCGCGCACCGCCGAGGGCAAGGCCTACCTGGTGGTCGCCACCACCCGTCCGGAAACCATGCTGGGCGACGCCGCCGTCGCCGTGCATCCGGAGGACGAGCGCTACAAGGACCTGATCGGCCGCCACGTGCTGCTGCCGCTGGTCAACCGCCTGATCCCGATCGTCGCCGACGAGTACGTCGACCGCGAGTTCGGCACCGGCTGCGTGAAGATCACCCCGGCCCACGACTTCAACGACTACGAGGTCGGCAAGCGCCACCACCTGCCGCTGATCAACATCTTCGACAAGAACGCCAGCGTCCTGGCCCAGGCCCAGGTGTTCGACATCGACGGCACGCCGAACACGCGCATCGACCCCAGCCTGCCGGACAGCTATGCCGGTATGGACCGCTTCGACGCGCGCAAGGCCATCGTCGCCGACTTCGACGGCATGGGCCTTCTGGAGAAGATCGACGACCACGCGCTGAAGGTGCCGCGCGGCGACCGCTCGGGCACCATCATCGAGCCCTGGCTGACCGACCAGTGGTACGTCTCCACCAAGCCGCTGGCCGAGAAGGCCATCGCCGCCGTCGAGGACGGCTCCATCCAGTTCGTGCCCAGGCAGTACGAGAACATGTACTTCTCCTGGATGCGCGACATCCAGGACTGGTGCATCAGCCGCCAGCTCTGGTGGGGCCACCGCATCCCGGCCTGGTACGACGAGGCCGGCAACGCCTACGTCGGCCGCGACGAGACGGAAGTGCGCAGCAAGTACGCGATCCGCAACGACGAGCCGCTGCGCCAGGACGAGGACGTGCTGGACACCTGGTTCAGCTCCGGCCTGTGGACCTTCTCCACCCTCGGCTGGCCGCAGCAGACCGAGTTCCTCAAGAACTTCCACCCCACCGACGTGCTGGTCACCGGCTTCGACATCATCTTCTTCTGGGTCGCCCGGATGATCATGATGTCCCTGCACCTGACCGGGCAGATTCCCTTCAAGACCGTCTACGTCCACGGCCTGGTGCGCGATGCCCAGGGCCAGAAGATGTCCAAGTCCAAGGGCAACGTCCTCGACCCGCTGGACATCGTCGACGGCATCGGCCTCGACACCCTGCTGACCAAGCGCACCAGCGGCATGATGCAGCCCAAGCTGGCCGAGAAGATCGCCAAGCAGACCCGCGCCGAATTCCCCGAAGGCATCGCCAGCTACGGCACCGACGCGCTGCGCTTCACCTTCTGCTCGCTGGCCTCCACCGGCCGCGACATCAAGTTCGACATGGGCCGGGTCGAGGGCTACCGCAACTTCTGCAACAAGCTGTGGAACGCCGCCAACTTCGTCTTCGAGAACACCGAGGGCAAGGACTGCGGCGCCGCCGGCGAGCCGGTGGAGCTGTCCCCCGTCGATCGCTGGATCGTTTCCCAGCTGCAGCGCACCGAACTCGAGGTGACCCGCCAGCTCGACGCCTTCCGCTTCGACCTCGCCGCCCAGGCGCTCTACGAATTCGTCTGGGACCAGTACTGCGCCTGGTACCTGGAACTGGTCAAGCCGGTGCTCTGGGACGAGAACGCCAGCATCGAACGCCAGCGCGGCACCCGCCGCACCCTGGTGCGCGTGCTGGAAACCGCGCTGCGCCTGGCGCACCCCTTCATGCCCTTCATCACCGAGGAAATCTGGCAGCGCCTGGCGCCGCTGGCCGGCAAGTCCGGCCCGACCCTGATGCTGCAGCCCTGGCCGGTGGCCGACGAGGCGCGCATCGACGAAGCCGCCGAGAACGACATCGAGTGGGTCAAGGCGCTGATGCTCGGCGTGCGGCAGATCCGCGGCGAGATGAACATCTCCATGGCCAGGCGCATCGACGTGATGCTCAACAACGCCTCGGACAGCGACCGCCGTCGCCTTGCCGAGAACCAGCCGCTCTTGATGAAGCTGGCCAAGCTGGAATCGATCCGCGTGCTGGAGGCCGGCGAGGAAGCGCCGCTGGCCGCCACCGCGCTGGTCGGCGAGATGCAGGTGCTGGTGCCGATGGCCGGACTGATCGACAAGGACGTCGAACTGGCCCGCCTGGACAAGGAAATCCAGCGCCTGGACGGCGAGGTCAAGCGCGTCGGCGGCAAGCTGGGCAACGCCAGCTTCGTCGACAAGGCCCCCGCCGAAGTGATCGCCAAGGAACGCGCCAGGCTGACCGAAGCCGAACAGGCCCTGGCCAGGCTGGGCGAGCAGCGCGCGCGCATCGCCAGCCTCTGAAGTCCCCGGCCGGCACACGCAAGGTGTGCCGGCCCTCCCTCCAGCGGAACGCCGAGCCAGGCCCCTCCCGCTGGCAGGTCTGCCCTTCCGACCCCGCCACTCCCGCCTTCCGTCCATCCGGCCTCGCCGCCAACGTTCCCGGCTGGGCTTCTTCCTGCATGCCCGTTTCCCGAGCCCCGGCTCGGGCATCGAAAAGCGTGCATGGTTCACATCTTCAAGCAGCACGGCCACATGATAGCAATACGCCATCAATCCGTGTGACGCATGCCTCTTGCCCCATGGCATCATTCCTCCGGTCGCTCCCGAAAACCGCACCGACCTGCCCGACGCTCGAATCGCCCAGGAGGCCCCTCCGACCGATCAGCGACGGCTGCCCGGAGTCGCACAGAAAAAGAATGAAGCAGCAGTCCTCCCCCTCCTCCCAAGCGTCCGCCGAGCGGATGGAACTGCTTGCTGCCCTCGAGCAGGCCATGGCGATCGCCGAGTTCAGCCCGGACGGCCGCATCCTGCGCGCCAACGGCAAGTACCGGCAGCTCTTCGGCTACACCGCGGAAGCCATTGTCAAACGCCGGCACCAGCAACTCTGCGCACCCGACCCGGCCAACCGCCACGACTTCGATGGTCTCTGGGCAGGGCTGGGGCGCGGCCAGTCGGCAAACGGCCGCTACCCCTACACCCGCGCCGACGGCCGGCGCCTCTGGCTGGAGGCGACCTATGTCCCCATTCTCGGCGCCGATGGGCAGCTGAAGCGCATCGTGCAGATCGCCACCGACGTCAGCGCCCAGGCCGAGCGCGAGGAAGCCGAGCGACAACGCTGCCGCCTGCTGACCCTGGAGCGCGAGGAAAGCCACAACCGGATTCGCCAGATGGCCTTCTACGACGCCCTCACCGGCCTGCCCAACCGCAGCCTGCTGCTGGTCCAGGCCGGCCAGGCGATCGCCCGGGCCAGACGCAGCCGCACGGCGCTGAACGTCCTGTTCTTCGACCTGGACCGCTTCAAGCAGGTCAACGACACCCTCGGCCATCCGGCCGGCGACGCCCTGCTGCGCATCGTCGCCCAGCGCCTGCGCGGCGAACTGCGCGCCACCGACATCGTCGGCCGGCTGTCCGGCGACGAGTTCGTCGTGGTCCTCACCGACTGCGACCCCCGGCAGACGACCGAGACCCTCAAGCGCATCCAGAGGCAGCTGTCGGCGCCCTGCCAGATCGCCGGGGCGACCCTCACGCCCTCGGCCAGCATCGGCATCAGCCAGTTCCCGGACAACGGCGAGGACATGGAAACCCTGCTGCACTACGCCGATCTCGCCATGTACCAGGCCAAGGGCAACGGACGCGGCCAGTTCAGCTTCTTCAGCGAGGAGCTGAACCGCCAGGCCCAGGAACGCCGGACCCTCGAGGTCGCCTTGCGCGAGGCGCTGCAGCAGCAGCTGCTGCAGCTCCACTACCAGCCGCAGGTCGACCTCAAGAGCGGCCGCCTGTGCGGCGTCGAGGCCCTGGCCCGCTGGGCCCACCCGCAGCTCGGCAGCATCCCGCCGGGCCGCTTCATTCCGCTGGCGGCGGAATGCGGGCTGGCCGGCGAGCTGGACCGCTGGGCGCTGGCCGAGGCCTGCCGGCAACTCGCCGCCTGGCGCAGCGCCGGGCTCGAGGTGGCAACCGTCTCGGTGAACCTGTCGCCGTACAGCTTCCACAACATCGAACTGCCCCGGCAGATCGCCGACACCCTGCAGCGCCATGCCCTGCAGCCGGCCGACCTCAACCTGGAGATCACCCAGGACGTGCTGCGCAGCGGCAACCCGAACAGCCTGAAAACCCTGCATGCCGTGCAGGCCATGGACATCGGCCTGACCGTCGACGACTTCGGCACCGGCTACTCCTGCCTCGGCTACCTGCGCCACCTGCCGGTCCGTGCCCTGAAGCTGGACCGCAGCTTCGTCCGCGACCTGGAACACGACGAGATCACCCGCGCCCTGACCGAAGCGGCCATGCGTATCGGCGACAGCCTGCGGATCGCGGTGTTCGCCGAGGGGGTGGAGAACGAGGAGCAGCGGCGCCTGCTCACCCACCGGGGCTATCAGGTGGCACAGGGTTTCCTGCTCTCGCGACCGCTGTCCGCCGAACAGCTGGCCGCCTGGCTGAAAGAGCGCCAGCCCGCCGAATAGCGGCGCCGGGCGGCGCGCCGGCCCGACTTGTGGGACAATCCGCCGCCCAGCCCACCACCAGCCTCCCGCAATGCCGAGCAAGCCCCGCCCCCCGTCGCCCCCCGCGCAGCCGCCGGAACGCCCGAGCCCGCTGCACCCGCGCAACCGCCACCAGGGCCGCTACGACTTTCCCGCGCTGATCCGCCGCCACCCGGCGCTCGCCGCCTTCGTCATCCTCAACCCCTATGGCAAGAAGAGCATCGACTTCGCCAATCCGGACGCGGTGAAGACCCTCAACCGCGCGCTGCTCGCCGAGCACTACGGCATCCGCCACTGGGACATCCCGCCCGGCTACCTGTGCCCGCCGATTCCCGGCCGCGCCGATTACCTGCACGGCCTGGCCGACCTGCTGGCCGCCGAGCACGGCGGCGTCATCCCGCGCGGCGCGGCCCTGCAGGTGCTGGACATCGGCGTCGGCGCCAACTGCATCTACCCGCTGATCGGCCAGCGCGAGTACGGCTGGCGCTTCCTCGGCGCCGACATCGACCCGACCGCCCTGGCCTCGGCGGAAACGATCGTCCGCGCCAATGCCCTGGAGGGATCCATCCGGCTGCGCCGCCAGGCCGATCCCGCGCACATCTTCCAGGGCCTGCTGCAGGCCGACGAGCGCTTCGACCTGACGCTCTGCAACCCGCCCTTCCACGCCACGGCGGAGGACGCCACGCGCGGCAGCCGGCGCAAGTGGCGCAACCTCGGCAAGCTCGACCCCAAGCGCACGCTGCCGCTGCTGAACTTCGGCGGCCAGGGCGCCGAGCTGCACTGTCCCGGCGGCGAGGCCGCCTTCGTCGGGCGGATGATCGCGGAAAGCGCGCAGTTCGCCGCGCAGGTGTACTGGTTCAGCAGCCTGATCTCCAGGGCCGCCAACCTGCCCGCCGTCCAGGCCGCGCTGAAAAGGGCCGGCGCCTGCGAGGTGCGCGTCGTACCCATGGCCCAGGGGCAGAAGCAGAGCCGCTTCATCGCCTGGACCTTCCTCGACCTTGACGCCCGGCGCCGCTGGCGGGAAGCACGCTGGAAGGTGCCGCGCTAAAAAACGGTTACCTTTGCGCGCTTAGCGCCGCCGCGCCGATGGCGTAGCATGACGCGCTTCTTCCCCTCCCTCGGTCGCCCATGGACCACGCGTGTCGCCAGCCGCCCGGCCACCCCGCCGGGCGGCACACTTTCCCGCCGGACCTGTCTCGGCCCTTCGCCCCGTCGCGGCCCGCACGCGCGCGTTTTTCATGCCGGAAGACCACAGCCCCATCTTCTTTCCGTATCACAACCAAAAAGGTAACCGCTCATGGAATGGCTGGCTGACCCCACGGCCTGGCTGGGTCTGCTGACCCTGATCGTGCTGGAGATCGTGCTCGGCATCGACAACCTGGTATTCATCGCCATCCTCGCCGACAAGCTGCCGCCCGGGCAGCGCGACCGCGCGCGGATCATCGGCCTGTCGCTGGCCCTGGTCATGCGCCTGGGCCTTCTGGCCAGCATCTCCTGGCTGGTGACCCTGACCGAGCCGCTGCTCTCGATCCTCGGCAAGAGCTTTTCCGGGCGCGACCTGATCATGCTGTTCGGCGGCGTGTTCCTGCTGTTCAAGGCCACCATGGAGTTGCACGAGCGCCTCGAAGGCCACAGCCACGCCCAGTCCGGCAGCCGCGCCTACGCCCGCTTCTGGCCGGTGGTGGCGCAGATCGTCGTGCTCGACGCGGTGTTCTCCCTGGACGCGGTGATCACCGCCGTCGGCATGGTCGAGCAGCTCGAGATCATGATGCTCGCCGTGGTGATCTCCATCGGCCTGATGATCGTCGCCAGCAAGCCGCTGACCGCCTTCGTCAACGCCCACCCGACAGTGATCATGCTGTGCCTGGGCTTTTTGATGATGATCGGCTTCAGCCTCACCGCGGAGGGCTTTGGCTTCCACATTCCCAAGGGCTACCTGTACGCGGCGATCGGCTTCTCGATTCTCATCGAAGTGTTCAACCAGCTGGCCCGCTGGCGCCGCAAGAAACACTTGCAGGGCCGCCACACGCGGCGCGAGCGTACCGCCCACGCGGTGCTGCGCCTGCTCGGCGGGCACCAGATGGAGGCCGAGGAGGTCGGCGAGGAGATCGCCGACATGCTCAAGGGCAACGAGGCCGGCAGCGCCCTGTTCGGCCGCCGCGAACGGGTGATGATCAGCGGCGTGCTGCATCTGGCCGAGCGGCCCATCGCCAGCGCGATGACCGACCGCATGCAGGTCGACCACATCGCCCTCGACGCCGACGAGGCGCAGATCCGCCAGCAACTGCTCGATTCGCCCCATTCGCGTCTGGTGGTGGCGCGCACCTCGGCCATCGACGAGCCCCTCGGCTACGTGCACAAGAAGGAACTGCTGCGCGCGCTGCTGCAGGGTGAGCATCCGGACATCGAGCAACTGGTGCGCCAGCCGCTCAACCTGCCGGACGGCTGCTCGGTGCTCAACGCCCTCGAACAGATGCGCCAGGCCTCCACCCACGTGGCCTTCGTGGTCAACGAATTCGGTCATTTCGAGGGCCTCTTGACCCTCACCGACATTCTCGAGGCGATCGCCGGCGAACTGCCGGATGCCAGCGAGATGGAAGGGCCGGATGTGATCGAGCGCGACGGGGTCTACGAGGTCAGCGGCGCCATCGGCCTGGCGCTGCTCGGCCAGCGCCTGGGCTTCCAGGCCCAGGCCACCGACGACTACCAGACCCTGGCGGGGCTGGCCATGAGCCTGCTCGACCGCCTGCCGGCGACCGGTGACGAGCTGGCCTATCGCGGCTGGCGCCTGCAGGTCAGCGAAGTGAAGGAGCGGCGGATCACCCGCATGCTGCTGCAGCCGCCGCGCCCGGCCTGACCGATCAGCGCTGGCCGCCGCGCCGGTGGTGCCTGGGCCAGCTGTCGGCGGCATGCGCCCAGAGCCGGCGGTCCTTCAGCTCGGCGGTGCGGATATAGCGCGGCGCGCCGCCGACCTCCTCCAGCTCGGTCATGCCCGCCAACTCGTCGACCACGCGATAGCGCTTGCCGACCCGCTTGTCCTCGAGGGGATAGAGTTGGGCGATCTGTTGGACGAGTTCGGTCAGGGTGGACATACCACAGGGCTCCGCATGGCGATGGCAGCTATTTACAGAAGATTGGTTACGGTTCCGCGACAGGGCGACCAGTGCCCGCTGCTGGTGCGGAAAGCCGGCCGGTCCTGCGGATTCGCGGAGCCGGGCCGGCCTCAAGCATATTTCACGCCATTTCTGCAGAAGCTGACTCAGGACAGGGCGAAGCGCCTTTCCAGGCTGCTGTAGCCCAGGCCCACGCCCTTGCTCACCCTGAGTTGCACCGGAATGCGCTCCTTCAGCGCCTCGACGTGGCTGATCACCCCGATGGTCTTGCCGCTGGCGTTGAGGCTGTCCAGCGCATCCAGGGCGACCTCCAGGGTCTCGCCGTCGAGGGTGCCGAAGCCCTCGTCGAGAAACAGCGAGTCGATGCTGGTCTTGTGGCTGACCAGATCGGACAGCGCCAAAGCCAGCGCCAGGCTGACCAGGAAGCTCTCGCCGCCGGACAGGGTGCGGGTGTCGCGGGCCGCATCGCCCTGCCAGGTGTCCACGACCTCCAGCTCCAGCTCGCCGCCGAAGCGCCGCGCCAGCTGGTAGCGGCCGTGCAGGCGCACCAGCTGGCGGTTGGCCAGCCAGATCAGGTGGTCGAGGGTCAGGCCCTGGGCGAACTTGCGGTACTTGGCGCCGTCGGCCGCGCCGATCAGTCCGTTGAGGTGCTGCCAGAGGTCGTACTCGCCCTGACGCGCGGCGATCTCGGCGAACAGCGCCTGCTGGCTTTGCCGGCGCTGCTCGTCGGCGGACAGCGTGGCGCGGATTTCACCCTGGCGCTGGGCCAGGCCCCTGAGCTGCTCGGCCAGGGCCTGCAGCTGCCGCTCCAGCTCCTCGCCGCTGGCCGTGGTGCGGGGTTCGGCCAGTAGCTGGGCGAGCTGCTGCTCGGTGGCGGCGAGCAGCGCCAGGGCCTCGGTCCGCGCCTGCTCCAGACGCGCCCTGAGGTCCTGCAGAGCGGTGCGCTCTGAATCGTCGAGCAGCGCGGCCTGGAACGCCGCCTCGTCGGCGAAGGGGCTTTGCGCCAGCTGCGCCTGCCAGTCGCCGGTGCAGGCCTCGAGTTGCCGGCGCTGCTGCTGCAGCTGCTCCTCCAGCGACAGCAGACGCCCGTCCAGTTCGTTGACCCGGCGCCGGGCGGCGTCCGCCTCGGCTTCCGCGTTGCCGAGGGCGCCGTGGGCATCGGCGCTCTCCGCCAGGGCGGCCCGCCCGGGCTCGCCCAGGGCGCTCCAGCGTTGCTGCCAGAGCGCGGCCTGCTGCTCCGCGGCCTCGACGGCGGCGTTGTGCGCCAGCTGCTCGCGCTCCAGTTGCTGCAGGCGGCTCTGCCCCTGCTGCCAGGCCTGCCAGTCGGCCTGACGCTGTTCGAGCCAGGCCGCGCCATCAGTCGGCAGCGGATGGCCGAAGGGGGCAAGATCTTCGGCCAGGGCCTGCTCGCACTGCTGCAACTGCGCCTGGCGCTGCTGCAACTGATCGTCCAGCTCCTGCAGCTGGCCCTGGCCGCTGCGCAGGCGTTCTTCGAGCAGTTGCAGCTGCTGGCTGCCCTGCTCGCAGCCGCGCTCCGCCTGCAGGCGGAGGTTGCCGGCCTGCTCCACGGCCTGCTTGCTCCGCTCGAGTCGCCGCAGACGCAGTTCGAGGGCTTCCAGCTGCTCGCCCAGCTCGCCCCGGCGCATGGCCAGCGCCGCCTCGTCGGCCACCTCCGCGCCCAGCTCCCGGCACAGCTGCCGCCAGCGCTCGCGCTGCTGCAGCAGCTCGGCCTCGTCCTGTTCGCGGCGCTGCTGCAGGGCCTTGAGTTCGGCCTCGAGGACGGCCAGTGCATCCCTCGCCGCCTCCCCCTGCCCGCGCACCGCTTCCAGCTCCGCCTCGCCGGCCTGCAAGGCGCGCTCGCTGGCGGAAACGTCCAGCGCCTGATAGGTCTCGACGGCCGGATGCTCGTGGGAGCCGCACAGCGGGCAGGCTTCGCCAGGTTGCAGCTGACTGCGATAGGCCTCCAGCTTGAGGATGCGCTGCTCCTGCTCCAGCAGTTTCCTCCTGGCCGCGACCAGGGCCTGCAGGTCCTTGTAGCGCAGGCGCAGGAGTTCCCGCTGGGTCTGCTGCTCGCTCTGGCGCAGTTGTTTATCAGCCAGCTCGGCGGCTCTCCCGGCCAGGCGCGCCGCGCTGCGGCTGCGCTGCTCGGCGTTCTGCTCCAGTTGCTGCAGCAGGTTCTGCCGGGCATGCAGCTGCTGCCAGTGTTCGCGCAGCGCGCCTTCGGACTGCCCCTGCAGCAGCGCGGCCAGGGCGTCTTGGGCCTGCTGCTCGGCCGAGCGGGCAGCGGCCAGCTCGGCCTGCTGGCTCTGCAGGCGCGTCTGCACCTGCCGTTGCTGCTCGGCCTGCCCGGCGAGCGCGGCCCGCTCGCCCTGCTGCCTGCGCTGGAGCGCGGCGATTTCGCCTTGCCACTGCTGGCGACGCTCGAACTGCCCGCGCCAGGCGCCGAGGCGCTCGCCCAGCTCGGCATGCCGCGGCTGTTCGGCCAGCTGCTGCACCAGCTGCCGATGTTGCAGCTGCAACTGCCGGGCATGCCCCTGCGCCGCTTCGGCGATCTGCCGGGCGAGCTGGCTGGCCTGCCACAGGCGCAGGCCGACCGCGTCGGCCGCCTGCTGCCGGTCGATGCGGGTCTGCGCCAGGCTCCGCTCGCCCTGCTCCAGCTGCAACCGGGCCTGCTGCCTGGCCCGATGGGCCGGTTGCAGGCGGGCGGCCGGCTCGCTCGCCGCCAGCCGCGCCAGTTGCGGCGTGGCCTCGGCCAATGCCCGTTCGGCCTGCTGGCGCGACTGCGCCGCGCCCTGGCAGCGCTGCTCCGCCCTGCTCAGATCCTCGCGCCACTGGCGCTGGGCCTGCAGCTCGCCTTGCTGCGCCAGCAGCGGCGCCTCCTCGGCGGCCAGGCCGGCGGCCTGCTCCTCCAGGGCCTGGCGCTGCTCGTCACTCAAGAGCTCGACCCCGGAAGCCCTGGCCTGCAACTGCTCGAGGGCGCTCTTCACCTCGCGGCAGCGCTCGAACACCCGCCGGGAGATCTGCCCGTAGATCTCGGTGCCGGTGAGCTGCTCGAGCAGCTCGGCGCGGCTTTTCGCGTCGGCCTCGAGGAAGGCGGCGAAACCGCCCTGGGCGAGCAGCATGGAGCGGGTGAAGCGCGCGAAGTCCAGGCCGGTGAGCGCCTCGATCCGCGCGAGCTTGTCGCCGACCTTGTCGGCGAGGATGGTCCCGTCCGCCGCGGCCAGCTCGACCTTGGGCATCTGCAGCGCGCCGTCGGCCTTGTCGCGGGCGCGGCGCTGGCTCCAGAAGGCCCGGTAGCCCTGCCCCTTGACCTCGAACTCCACCTCGGCCAGGCACTCGGCGGTATGCCGGGTCATCAGCTCGTTGGACTCCTTGGACAGGCGGTCCATGCGCGGCGTGCGGTGGTAGAGGGCCAGGCAGATGGCGTCGAGCAGGGTGGTCTTGCCGGCGCCGGTCGGCCCGGTGATGGCGAACAGGCCGTTGTCGCAAAACGGCGCCTCGCGGAAATCGATCTTCCACTCGCCCTTGAGGGAGTTGAGGTTCTTCAGGCGCAGGCTGAGAATTTTCATGAGGGAGCTAGGGTCTGTTGACGTTTTGGCGTGAGCCGCGTTGCCGCAGAGGGGCGGCCATTCTGGCATTGTCGGGCGCCCCAACGAACTCATGTCCGAAAACGAAGTGCTGCTTCATTTCGTCAATTGGGTTGGACATCACCCTCGGAACCCGACGCCTACAACCGGGAGCTGCAGGTCGTAGGCGATCGAGGCAAGGCGTGTTGCGGCGACGGTCACGACGCCGGCGACAAACGCGCCCGCGGTCGGCACTTTCAATGCCCGGAGCACCAGGTAGAGCAGGATGCCTGCTATCGCTGCAGTTGCGTAGATGTCCTGACGCAGTATCAGCGGCACCTTGGCGCTGAGCACGTCGCGAACGACGCCTCCACCCGCGCCGGTCAATGTCCCCATGAGAATGGTGACCAGGGGATGGCAGCTCGCCCGTTCAGCGACCTGGGCCCCCGAGATCGCGAACAGGGCCAGGCCGAACGCATCGGCAACCACCAGGGCATCCCGCGGCACGGGAAGATACTGCACCCAGACCACGGTGAACGCCGTTGCCGCCAGGATGGCGAGCAGGGGGCCGGAATCCTTGACCCAGAAGACCGGATAGCGGCCGAGCAGGACGTCGCGGATCGTGCCACCGCCCACGGCGGTAATCGAGGCGAGGACGAGCACGCCAAACAGGTCGAGCCGGGCGAGCAGGCCGGCAAGGGCGCCGCTGGCGGCAAAGACGGCAACGCCTAGCAGATCGAGGACGTACAAGAGCATCGGTGGTGCCCTGTGTGATGCCTGATGTCAAAAAGTCCGAGGGCGTGCCACTGGCGGCACGTCCCTCGAAGCGTAGTGTTAGCCATATCCTGACCTGCCATTCAGCCCTGCTCGGCCCGCAGGCTTTCCAGCACGCCGCGATACAGCGTCTGCAAGCGCTCCACATCGCCCGGGTCCAGCGCCTCCTGCTGCAGGCGACGGGCGAACACCTCCTCGGCGGTAAGCTCATCCAGCGTCTCGCGGGCCTCGGCCAGCTGGCCGGCACTGGCGCTGCCGCGCTCTCGACGGACACGCAGCACCTCGACCGGCAGCCCTTCGCACAGGACGCTGACGCGCTTCTGCAGGTCGCTCAGGTAGTCATCCGTGCTCACCTGCACCTCCAGCCACACCGGGCGCTCGGCGCTGCCCTGCGCGGCCGCTTCGGCGATGGCGCCGGCCAGCTCGGCGAGGGAGCCGCGCAGCGTGACCAGCGGCTGGAAACAGGGCACCGGCAGCGGCGTCACCGCCTCGAGGCCGTCCTCGTGCAGGTCGACCAGCAGCACCTCCTTCTGCTGGCGCGCCTCGTCGAAGGACAGCGGGATCGGCGAGCCGCTGTAGCGGATATGCTCCAGCCCGCCGACCTTCTGCGGGCGGTGGATGTGGCCGAGGGCGATGTAGGCCGCCGGCGGGAAGGCGTCGGAGGGGAAGGCCTCGAGGCTGCCGACGTAGATCTCCCGCACCGACTCGCTGGCGCTGGCGCCGACGGTGGTCAGGTGCCCGCTGGCGACGATCGGCAGCCTGCCGCCCAGCTCCGCACGGCGCGCCTCGGCGAGGGCGAACAGCGCCCGGTAATGTTCGTGGATCGCCGCCTGCAGCGCCTGCTGCTTGTCCTCGGCGCTCTGCCCGGCCTCGCTCTTCAGCACGTCGCGCGGGCGGATGAAGGGGATGGCGCAGAGCAGCGCCCCCGGCGTGCCGTCGCGCCGCGGCAGCAGCAGGAGCTGCTCGGCCGGGTCCGCCGCCACCCCCGGGATCACCCAGGTGTCCAGGCAGGCCAGCAGGTCGCGCGACTCGCCGAGCGTGGCCACCGAATCGTGGTTGCCGCCGAGCACCACCAGCCGCGCGCCAGTCTCGCGCAGCGCGACGATGAAGCGGTTGTACTGCTCGCGAGCGTAGCTGGGCGGCGCGCCGCTATCGAACACGTCGCCGGCGACGATCAGCGCGTCGACCGCGTGCTCGCGCACCTGCTCGATGAGCCAGGCGCAGAAGACCTGGTGCTCGGCCTGGCGGGTCTTGCCCATGAAGTGCTGGCCGAGATGCCAGTCGGAAGTGTGCAGCAGGCGCATGGCGGTCCGTCGTCCGGGGAATGGGAAAGCCGCGAACCATGGCACTTCCCCGCCCCTGCTGGCAATCCTCCGGCGCCTTGGCTTGGAACCTGTTCAGGCGATGCTCTCGACGATCCCGCCCTCCACCCGCAGCGCCGCGCCGGTGGTGGCGCTGGCCTGCGGCGAGGCGGCGTAGACGCAGAGGTGGGCGACCTCCGCGGGCTCGGCGAAGCGCCGCAGCAGGCTCGACGGACGATGGCGCTGGATGAACAGCCGCTCCATTTCCTCGGGGGTGACGCCCTCCTGGCGGGCCATCTCGCCGATGAAGGCGATCACTCCCTCGGTGCGCGTCGGCCCCGGCAGGATGCTATTGACGGTCACCCCGCTGCCGGCCAGCACCTTGGCCAGGCCGCGCGAGACGCCCTGCAGCGCCGCCTTGCTGACCCCGTAGTGGACCATCTCGCTGGGGATGTTCAGCGCCGACTCACTGGAGATGAACTGGATGCGCCCCCAGCCGCGGGCCTGCATGCCCCTGGCGTAATGGCGCGACAGGCGGATGCCGCTCATCACGTTGACCTGGAAGATCTCCTCCCACTCCTCGTCGCCGATCTCGAAGAACTCCTTGGCGCCATAGATGCCGAGGTTGTTGACCAGGATGTCGGCTTCCGGCTCGGCGGCGATCAGCGCCTGGCAGCCGGCGGCCGTGCCCAGGTCGCAGGCCACGCCGCGGGCCGAGGCGCCGCCCTTCGTATCGCGCAGCTGCGCCAGCGCCGCGTCGACCCGGGACTGCTCGCGGCCGTTGACGATGACGGTGGCGCCGGCCTCGGCCAGCCCGCGGGCGATGGCCAGGCCGATGCCGCCAGTGGAGCCGGTGACGAGGGCAGTCTTGCCGGACAGGTCGATGATCATGGGCAATCTCCTTGTGTTGTGATTAGTCGAAACGAAAGGCGGACAGGGTGGTTTCCAGCACCCGGTCGGAGAACACCCGCCGGCCGCTTCCGTCGGCCGCCGCGCCGGCGACCACCATGAGCGGCAGCAGGTGCTCCTCGGCACGCGGCGGATGGCAGAGCCGCGCCGCCGGCGCCTCATCCCAGTGCGCCAGACGCGCCGCACGCTCTGCCGGCCCGGCCTCCATCGTGGCGGTCAGCCACTGGTCGAACTCATCGGACACCGGGCCGAAATGCGGGTCGCCGTAGCCGCGCATGTTGTGGAAGCTCATGCCGCTGCCGACGATCAGCACGCCCTCCCCCCGCAGCGGCGCCAGCGCACGGCCGGCGTCGAGGTGTGCCTGCGGGTCGAGGTCCCCGCGCAGCGACAGCTGCACCACCGGGATCTCGGCGGCGGGGAACATCAGCTTCAGCGGAATGAACATGCCGTGGTCGAAGCCGCGCTCCGCATCCTGCCGGCTGGGCAAACCCGCCGCACCGAGCAATCCGGCGACCCGCGTGGCCAGCACCGGATTGCCGGGCGCGGGATAGCGCAGCTCGTAGGTGTGCGGCGGAAAGCCGTAGTAGTCGTAAATCAGCCCCGGCTGGCGGGCGGCTGTGACGGCAAACTCCGCCTCCAGCCAGTGCGCCGAAACCATCAGGATCGCCCGCGGCGGCTGCGGCAGCGTGCCGACCACTCCCTTCAGGAAAGCGGCCATGGCGTTCCAGGCATCCGGCGGATTCCAGTCCATGAAGAAGCAGGGACCGGCGCCGTGGGGCACGAACAGGGTCGGCTGGATGGCTTCGCGGGCGGACATGGGCAGACTCCTCGGCGGCAGATGGCAAGGAGTATGGACCTACGCCTGGCAACGGATAATCTGCCAATCCGCAGCAGCAGTTCTCACCAAAAGTAGGAAATCATCATGCTCGACCGCATCACCGGCATGCGTGTCTTCGTCCGCGCCGCCAGCGCCGGCAGCCTGTCCGCCGCCGCCCGCCAGCTGGAGATGTCGCCGGCCATGGCGACCAAGCATGTGGACGCCCTGGAGCGGCGCCTCGGCCTCAAGCTGTTCCAGCGCAGCACCCGGCGCCTGGTCCTCACCGACGCCGGCAGCCAGTACCTGGAGACCTGCCAGCGCCTCCTCGGCGAACTCGACGAGGCCGAGGCGGCTCTGCTCTCGCAGCGGGTCGAGGCCAGCGGCCTGCTGCGCATGAACGTGCCGCTGAGCTTCGGCAACCGCTTCATCGCCCCGCTGCTGCCGGCCTTCGCCTGCCGCCATCCGGCGGTGCGCATCGAGCTGGGCCTGACCGACAGCCAGGTCGATCTCATCGAGGGCCGCTGGGACCTGGCGGTGCGCATCGGCCGGCTCGCCGACAGTCCGCTGCAGGCGCGCCGCCTCGGCGACTGCCCGATGCTGGTCTGCGCCGCGCCGGACTATCTCGACCGGCGCGGGGTGCCGCGGCGGATCGCCGAGCTGGGCCAGCACAACTGCCTGGGCTACACCCTGTCGTCCTGGGGCGGGCGCCGGGAGTGGGCCTTCGGCCGCGACGGCAGCGTGCGCGTGGCGGTTTCCGGCGACCTGGCGGCGAACAACGGCGAGGCCCTGCTGGCCGCCGCGCTCGGCGGCCAGGGGCTGATCTACCAGCCGCTGTTCATCGTCGCCGACGCCCTCGAGCGCGGTGCGCTGGTACCCCTGGAGTTCGACCACCCGCCGCATCCCCTGGGCGGCATCCACGCCCTCTACCCGCCCGAACGCCGTCCGCCGGCCAAGGTCCGGGCGATGCTCGACTACCTGGTCGAGGCCTTCGCCGCCCGCCCGGCGTGGGTGCGCTGACCGGCGGGGCGGAACGCGCGTCCTGATGCCTTGCGCATCGCGCCACTACAAGGGTTAGATGCCCCTTTGCACAACGACAACCCGATGCGAAGAGGCCCTTGCCCATGAATCGAACCAGCCATATCGACCTGCTGATCTGCGACTGCGACGGCGTACTGATCGACAGCGAGATCATCACCGGCCGCGTGATCCGCGAGGCGCTCGCCGCGCTGGTGCCGGAACACGAGCTGGACGCGCAGCTCCACGGCTCCTTCGGCCTGCAGAGCCGCGAAATCATCGCCCGTGCCGCCATGCATTTCGGCCTCGACCTGCCGGAGGACTTCCATCCCAACGTGCGCCGCCGCGCCGAGGAAATCATCCGCGCCGAAGTGCAGGCGATCGCCGGCGTGCGCGAGGCGCTCCACGCCATCGACCTGCCCCTGGCGATCGCCTCCAACAGCCAGCACGAGGCAGTGCGCCATGCGCTCGAGCGCACCGGGCTGACCGGGCGGGTCGACGTGGGCGTGTTCAGCGCCGACCTGGTCAAGCACCCCAAGCCGGCACCGGACGTCTACCTGCTGGCGGCCAGCACGGCCGGCGTGGACCCGCAGCGTTGCCTGGTCGTCGAAGACAGCGCTACCGGAGCGACCGCCGCCCTGACTGCCGGCATGCAGGTGATCGGCTTCCTCGGCGCCAGCCACATCCCCCCCGAGCAGGGCGAGGTTCTACGCGGACTGGGCGTCGAGCACCTGCTGCACGACATGCGCGAGTTGCCGGCGCTGGTGGATAGATTGCGCTACCTCAGAACTGCCGAAACCTCTGCCTGAACATTCGCCCATTACCCCGGGCACCAGTTCCATCTCCCTCCATCCGCCGAGCCCCTTGCGACCGCCTGCTACAGTTAAGGAACATCCCGCAATGGAGAGCGACCGATGCTCACGATCAGTACCACTCTTATCCTTGCGCTGTTGGGCTGCGCCCTGATTGGCCGGAGGCTGTATTTGAATCGAGGGATGCGAGCGAGGGCGTCACATCAATTCGACGGTACGCGGAACGATCCATGGGACCGGCAAGAGATCGTTGCGCAGGAACAGGCCTGGCAGCATCTGCAGCAGCTGGCGGACCGCAAGAAAAGACGATAGGAAGCAGGCAAAAAGCGAAAAGCCCGCAGGACGCGGGCTTTTCAGGCTGTGTGAAGCACGATCCGCGCGAATGCGCAGAGCTACGAGACATACCGCCGAACCACCCGCCGCCAGTCCCTCCAGAAATCCCCACGGCGCTTTTGCCGGGGCCTCGCCCCACACCCGCGCCACTCCCCGGTAAACTTCCGCGTCCCTCTTTCCACTGTCCGAGACCACCGTGCCGATACGCCACTGCATCGTCCACCTGATCGACAAGAAACCCGACGGCAGCCCCGCCGTGCTGCATGCCCGCGATTCGGCGCTGGCCGAGTCGCAGGCCCTGGAGAACCTGCTCGCCGACCTCAACGACAGCTACAACGCCAAGCAGGGCAAGGCCTGGGGGCTGTTTCAGGAAGAGTCCGGCGCCTATCCCTTCAGCGGCTGGCTGAGCGGCTACCTGGAGGGCAACCGGGACTTCGTCGCCTTCAGCCGCCAGGCCGTCGAGCACCTGAAGGCGCTGATGGAGGAGTCCAACCTGTCCACCGGCGGCCATGTGCTGTTCGCCCACTACCAGCAGGGCATGACCGACTACCTGGCCATCGCCCTGCTCCACCACAGCGAGGGGGTGACCGTCACCGACAGCCTCGACGTCGCGCCGGCCAAGCACCTGGACCTCGCCCAGCTGCACCTGGCCGCGCGGATCAATATCTCCGAGTGGCAGAACAACCAGCAGTCGAAGCAGTACATCTCCTTCATCAAGGGCAAGAACGGCAAGAAGGTCTCGGACTACTTCCGCGACTTCATCGGCTGCCGGGAAGGCGTCGACGCGCCCGGCGAGACGCGCACCCTGCTCAAGGCCTTCAGCGACTTCGTCGAGAGCGAGGAGCTGGCCGAGGAAGAGGCCCGCGAGAAGACCAGCGCACTGGTCGACTACGCCAGCACCCAGGCCCGCCTCGGCGCGCCGATCGCCCTGGAGGAGCTGTCCGGGCTGATCGACGAGGAGCGCCCGCGGGCCTTCTTCGAGCACATCCGCAACAAGGACTACGGCCTGTCGCCGGAGATCCCGCCGGACAAGCGCACGCTCAGCCAGTTCCGCCGCTTCACCGGGCGCGCCGAGGGCCTGTCGATCAGCTTCGAGGCGCACCTGCTCGGCTCGCGGGTCGAGTACGACGAGGCGCACGACACCTTGACCATCCGCCAGCTGCCGAGCCAGTTGAAGGACCAGCTCAAGCGCCGCAAGGACCAGTAACCCGCTGCCCGCGCGGGCTCAGCGGCCGGTGACGCGAAACCCCAGGCGCGGCAGGTGCACGTGCAGCAGCCCGGCGCGCGGGTCCTCGCGGCGCAGGATCAGCTCCTCGAGCCCGGCATGCAGCAGCTCGCCCTCCACCGGGTCGACGCCGTAGTCGGTGGCGGCGACGGCCACCTGTTGGCCGACGCGCCAGCCGTTGCCCTCGAGGCCGGGCTCGGCCGGCAGCGGCGCCGGAGTCGCCGTGCGGGCGATCTCGATGGCCTCGGCAGCGGACAGCTCGCTGTACGAGCCATGACCGAAGCCCAGCACCCGGTCGAGCCAGGCGGCCACCGCCGGCCAGGCGTCGACCAACCCGGCGGTGAGCGGCATGGCGCGCAGCAGCCAGAGCGAATGGGCCACGGCGAAGTCGGCCAGCGAGGGTTCGCCGAACAGGTAGTCGCCGTCCGCGTGCGACAGTTGCTGCTCCAGCCGCGCCATCAGGGTCGGCCACTGCTGGCGGGCCTGCTCCAGCGGCAGGCGATCGAAGGTGCCGCCGCTGAACAGCGCGGCGCGATCCGCGACGAAGGCCTTGAGTTCGCCCGGCGGCGACTGGGCAAAGCGCTGGGCGACCGCCTCGGCCTGGAAGGCCAGGCTCGCCGCGTGCAGGAACAGTTGGCCGTCAGCCCAGGCGGCGAGGCTGGCGACGTTGAACGCCTGCCCTTCCGGAAGCAGCGGCGGCGAGGCCTTCTCCGCCTCCAGGCGATGGGCGATCAGCGCGCTGTCGCAGTAGATGTCGGCGCCGATCTGCAGCACCGGAGTGCGCCGGTAGCCGCCGGTCAGAGCCAGCAGATCGGGCTTGGGCATCACCCGTGGAATGATCACCGAACGCCAGGACAGCTGCTTGAAGCCGAGGATCAGGCGCACCTTCTCGGCGAACGGCGAACTCGGGTAATGGTGCAGGACGGGCTCGTGCATCGCGGCTTTCTCCAGGGGGGATCGGGTAGCTACAGGCAGTCGCCGGCGCCGGCGGCCACCAGGGCTTCCTTGGCCGGCTTGGCCAGGCGCTTGATCGCCCGCTCGCGGCGCAGGGCGGCACCCTTGTCGGCGCAGGCCTCGACATAGGCCAGCTCGCGGGCCGGGCTGGTATGGAAGAAGCGCGCGCCGCGGCCACGCTGGTGCATGGCGAAGCGCCGCTGCGGATCGTCGCTGACGCCGCAGTAGAGCGCGCCGTTGGCGGCACGTACCAGGTAGACGAACCAGGGTCGGGACAGTTCCGCGCTCATGCCCAGACCCTCGCACGCAGCCGTTCGCAGTAGGCCAGCAGCGGCGGGAACTCGCGCGCCAGACGGTTCAGCGGGGTATCCAGGAGACACAGCAGCAGGTTGGCGAGAATGCCGTAGGCCGCCGCGTCGGCGCTGCACGGCCGCTCGCCGCCGAAGAACGGCGCCGCGCCGAGCAGGTCGGCCAGCGCCTGCAGATCCTCGCGGGCGAAGCTCAGCAGCTCGTCGGGACTGTGCCGCCCCAGGCCCTGGGCCCACAGCGCCTGGCGCATCCGCCGCTGTACCAGGGACGGCAGCAGCAGGCGCAGCGGCGCCGGCAGGCCGCCGAAGAAGCTGCTGCGGACCTGCCGCCAGCCTTCGCCGTCGAGCCAGCGGAAATACAGCAGCAGCAGGGCCAGGTGCTCGTCGCACAGCCGCGTGATGACCAGCGCCCGGCCCCGATCGGCGGCGTCCAGATGGGCGTCGAGGTTCAGCGGAAAGCGCTCGGCGAGACGCCGCTGGATGATCGCCGAGTCGGCGATGGCCTCGCTGTCCAGCTCGATGTAGGGCAACTTGCCCTTCGGCGCCCGGCGTGGGTTGCCGACGCTGCGCACCTGGTAGTCGAGGCCGGCCAGACGCAGGAAGGTCTCCAGCTTGAGGCAGTAGGGACTGGGGTTGGGCACGCCGAAGGCGGCGGGAAACTGGTAGAGGACGATCATCGCGGCCGGCCGGTGAAAGGGTCTGGGGCGAGGGTAGGCGATTATCCGGCCGATCTCCAATCGCCGGCGGCAAAGCGCGGAGCCGCGCGGCAAACTTGTGTACCCTTGGCGCCAGAGCACAGCCCGGAGCCCACCATGACCCTACCCCTGATCCTCGAACCGCCGGTCGCCGCCGATGCCTGCGTCATCTGGCTGCACGGCCTCGGCGCCGACCGCCACGACTTCGAGCCGGTCGCCCGCCTCCTGCAGCGCCGCCTGAGCAGCGTGCGCTTCGTCCTGCCGCAGGCGCCGAGCCGGCCGGTGACCATCAATGGCGGCTGGAGCATGCCCAGCTGGTACGACATCCTCGCCATGAGCCCGAGCTCCCGGGCCATCGACGAGGACCAGCTGGAGGAATCGTCGCGCCATGTCATCGAGCTGATCGAGGCGCAGCGCGTCGCCGGCATCGACCCGGCGCGGATCGTCCTCGCCGGCTTCTCGCAGGGCGGTGCGGTGGTCCTGCATACCGCCTTCCTGCGCTGGAAAGGCCCGCTGGCCGGCGTGCTGGCGCTCTCCACCTATGCGCCGACCTTCACCCGGCTCGAACTCGACGCGGAGCAGGCCCGCTTGCCGGTGCTGCACCTGCACGGCCGCCACGACGAGGTGGTGCCGCCGGCCCTCGGCCGCGCCGCCCATGACGCCCTCGCCGCCCGCGGCGTGCCGGTGGAGTGGCAGGAGTATCCGATGGGCCACGAGGTGATCGCCGACGAGATCCACGACATCGGCCTCTGGCTCGCCGAGCGCCTGGCCCGCTGAGCCCCTGTTCCGCACGGACGCCCCCATGAAGCGCACACTGTCGATCGCCCTGCCGCTGCTCGTCCTGCTCGGACTGGGCGGCTTCTTCCTCGTGCCGGTCGTGGCCGACTGGCGCCTGAATGCCGTGGCCAAGGCGCCGCCCTACCCGGTCGGCGCGGCGGCGCGCCAGTTGCACGAGCGCCTGTTCGTCGCCGACCTGCACAACGACGCGCTGCTGTGGAACCGCGACCTGCTCGAACGCGCGCACTACGGCCACAGCGACCTGCCGCGCCTGCTCGAGGGCAATGTCGCGCTCACGGTGTTCGCCGCCGTGACCAAGAGCCCGCACGGGCTGAACCAGGAGCGCAACGCCGCCGACAGCGACGACATCACCCTGCTGGCCGTCGCCCAGCGCTGGCCGCCGGCGACCTGGAGCAGCCTGTTCGAGCGCGCCCTGTACCAGGCCGGACGCCTGCGCGAAACGGCCGCCGCCAGCGACGGGCGCCTGGTGCCGATCCGCAGCCGGGCCGAACTGCAGGCCTTTCTCGAGCAGCGCGCAAACGACCGCGGCCGGGTCGCCGCCGTGCTCGCCGCCGAGGGCCTGCATCCGCTGGAAGGCCGCCTGGAGAACCTCGATCATCTCTTTGACGCGGGCTTTCGCATCGCCGGGATCACCCACTACTTCGACAACGAGGTGGGCGGCTCGGCCCACGGCCTGGAAAAGGGCGGCCTCAGCCCCTTCGGTCGTCAGGTGATCGCGCGCCTGGAGGACAAGCGCATGCTGATCGACCTGGCCCACGCCTCGCCCGCGGTGATCGACGAGGTGCTGGCCATGGCCCGGCGTCCCGTGCTGGTCTCCCACAGCGGCGTGCAGGGCACCTGCCCGGGCACCCGCAACCTGTCCGACGAGCAGTTGCGGCGCGTCGCCGCCAACGGCGGACTGGTCGGCATCGGCTTCTGGGACATCGCCGTCTGCGACACCTCGGTGGCAGCCATCGTCAGGGCGATCCGCCATGCCACCGATCTGATCGGCGTCGAACACGTGGCGCTGGGTTCGGACTTCAACGGCACGGTGCGCACCGCCTTCGACGCCAGCGGCCTGCCGCTACTGACCGAGGGCCTGCTCGCCGCCGGCTTCGACGAGGCCGAGATCGCCGCGATCATGGGCGGCAACGTACGCCGCCTGCTGCTGGCCAGCCTGCCCTAACCGACGACCGCTGCACCTCGCGGTCGGCAACCCTTCGCCGGACCGGCGTCTTGCTTTACACTGGTGGCAATACATTCCTCCTTTATCGACGAGATAATCGTGCTCAAGGCACTCAAGAAACTTCTAGGCATGGGCGAACAGACGCAACCGTCTGTCGTCGCCGACACGCCAGCTTCAGCCCCCGCCACCCGCTCCGCCGCACCCGCCACCCCACCCAAGCCGCCCCGGCAGAAAGCCAAGCCCCCCCGCACCGAAACCAAGCCCGCCGGCAAAAAGACCTCTTCCGACAAGCCCGCCGGCGAGCGCAAGGCGGCCGCCAAGCCCCGGGTCGAGCGGCCGCGCCGCGAGCCGCCGCCGAGCAAGCCGGCGGCGGAATGGCGGCTGGAGGACTTCGTCGTCGAGCCCGTGCCGGGCAAGACCCGCTTCCACGACTTCGCCCTCGACCCGCGGCTGATGCACGCCATCCACGACGTCGGCTTCCCCTACTGCACGCCGATCCAGGCCCAGGTGCTCGGCTACACCCTCAAGGGCCAGGACGCCATCGGCCGCGCCCAGACCGGCACCGGCAAGACCGCCGCCTTCCTCGTCTCGATCATCAGCCAGTTGCTGCAGACCCCGCCGCCCAAGGAGCGCTACATGGGCGAGCCGCGCGCGCTGATCATCGCGCCGACCCGCGAGCTGGTGGTGCAGATCGCCAAGGACGCCCTGGCGCTGACCCGCTACACCGGCCTCAACGTGATGAGCTTCGTCGGCGGCATGGACTTCGACAAGCAGCTCAAGCAGCTGGAGGAGAAGTTCTGCGACATCCTGGTGGCCACCCCCGGCCGCCTGCTGGACTTCAACCAGCGCGGCGAGGTGCACCTGGACATGGTCGAGGTGATGGTGCTGGACGAAGCCGACCGCATGCTCGACATGGGCTTCATCCCGCAGGTGCGACAGATCATCCGCCAGACCCCGTACAAGGGCGAACGGCAGACCCTGCTATTCTCGGCGACCTTCACCGAGGACGTGATGAATCTGGCCAAGCAGTGGACGGTCGATCCGGCCATCGTCGAGATCGAGCCGGAGCAGGTCGCCAGCGACACCGTCGAGCAGCACGTCTACGCGGTGGCCGGCAGCGACAAGTACAGGCTGCTGTACAACCTAGTGAGCCAGAACAACTGGGAACGGGTGATGGTGTTCGCCAACCGCAAGGACGAGGTGCGGCGCATCGAGGAACGCCTGACCAAGGACGGCATCAGCGCCGCGCAGATGTCCGGCGACGTGCCGCAGCACAAGCGCATCAAGGTCCTCGAGGGCTTTCGCGAGGGCAAGATCCGCGTGCTGGTGGCCACCGACGTGGCCGGCCGCGGCATCCACGTCGAGGCTGTCAGCCACGTGATCAACTACACCCTGCCGGAAGATCCGGACGACTACGTGCACCGCATCGGCCGCACCGGCCGGGCCGGCTCGAGCGGCACCTCGATCAGCTTCGCCGGCGAGGACGACGCCTTCGCCCTGCCGCCGATCGAGGCGCTGATCGGTCGCAAGATCCAGTGCGAGATGCCGCCGGCCGAACTGCTCCAGCCGGTGCCGCGCCACTCCTGAAGCCTGGCCAAACCCGTAGGGTGGACAACGCCGCAGGCTTGTCCACCGTGGTGGATGGCTCCGGCCATCCACCCTACCAGTCCGGGCGACCCCGTAGGGGGGTGTAACCCGCCAGCGGAGGCCGGGCCACGCCGCCGCCCGACGGGTTATCCCCTCCCGCAGGCACCAGCAAAAAGCCCCGGCCATTCGGCGCGGGGCTTTTTGCTGTACGGCGTATCGCGACGGTTACGCCAGCTTCTTGTAGCGCACCCGGTGCGGCTGGGCGGCGGCGTCGCCGAGGCGCTTCTTGCGGTCGGCCTCGTACTCGGTGTAGTTGCCCTCGAAGAACACCACGCTGGAGTCGTCCTCGTAGGAGAGGATGTGGGTGGCGATGCGGTCGAGGAACCAGCGGTCGTGGGAGATCACGATGGCCGAGCCGGGGAAGTCCAGCAGCGCCTCTTCCAGGGCGCGCAGGGTTTCCACGTCGAGGTCGTTGGACGGTTCGTCGAGCAGCAGCACGTTGCCGCCCTGCTTCAGGGTCAGCGCCAGGTGCAGGCGCCCGCGCTCACCGCCGGAGAGGTCCTTGACGAACTTCTGCTGGTCGGCGCCCTTGAAGTTGAAGCGGC
Organism: Azotobacter chroococcum; assembly: GCF_004339665.1. GTDB lineage: Bacteria > Pseudomonadota > Gammaproteobacteria > Pseudomonadales > Pseudomonadaceae > Azotobacter > Azotobacter chroococcum. The sequence goes on along the minus strand of NZ_SMMU01000003.1, from coordinate 98,672 downwards.
CCACGTAGCTGCGCGAGGGTACCTCGTAGTTGCCGATGCGGATCGAGTCGAATCCGTCGGAGACCTGCTCCCAGACGGTCTTGCTGCCGTCCAGGCTGTCGCGGCTCTGGTCGACGCTGGCGACCTGCACGCTGTCGCCGAGGTCGATGGTACCGGCGTCCGGGGTTTCCCGGCCGAGGATCATGCGGAACAGGGTCGACTTGCCCGCGCCGTTGCCGCCGATCACCCCGACGATGGCGCCCTTGGGCAGGGCGAAGGACAGGTCGTCGATCAGCACGCGGTCGCCGTAGCCCTTGCGCACATGGCTGAACTCGATGACCTTGTCGCCCAGACGGGGACCGGCCGGGATGTAGATCTCGTTGGTCTCGCTGCGCTTCTGGAATTCCTGGGACTGCATCTCCTCGAAACGCTGCAGGCGCGCCTTGGACTTGGCCTGACGGGCCTTGGCACCCTGGCGCACCCATTCCAGCTCGGCCTTCATGGCCTTGGCGTGGGCAGCCTCGGCCTTGGCTTCCTGGGTCAGGCGGGCGGCCTTGGATTCCAGCCACTGCGAGTAGTTGCCCTCGAAGGGGATGCCGTGGCCGCGGTCCAGTTCGAGGATCCAGCCGGCGACGTTGTCGAGGAAGTAGCGGTCGTGAGTGATCGCCACCACGGTGCCGGGGAAGTCGTGGAGGAAATGCTCCAGCCAGGCCACGGAGTCGGCGTCCAGGTGGTTGGTCGGCTCGTCCAGGAGCAGCATGTCGGGGGCCGACAGCAGCAGGCGGCACAGCGCCACGCGGCGCTTCTCGCCGCCGGAGAGGTGCTCGATCTTCGCCTCCCACGGCGGCAGGCGCAGGGCGTCGGCGGCGACTTCCAGCTGGCGCTCGAGGTTGTGGCCGTCGGACGCCTGGAGAATGGCCTCCAGCTTAGCCTGCTCGGCGGCCAGCGCGTCGAAGTCGGCGTCCGGTTCGGCGTAGGCGGCGTAGACCTCGTCGAGGCGGGCCTGGGCCTGCTTGATCTCGCCCACCGCCTCCTCGACGATGTCGCGTACGGTCTTCTCCGGATCGAGCTGCGGCTCCTGCGGCAGGTAGCCGACCTTGATGCCGGGCATCGGCCGGGCCTCGCCGTCGAACTCGGTGTCGACCCCGGCCATGATCCGCAGCAGGGTCGACTTGCCCGCGCCGTTGAGGCCGAGCACGCCGATCTTGGCGCCGGGGAAGAACGACAGGGAGATGTCCTTGAGGATTTCACGCTTCGGGGGCACGACCTTGCTGACCCGATGCATGGTGTAGACGTATTGAGCCATGGATGACCTTGGTTTCGACCAGGAAATGGAAACGGGAAGGCGGGGGCGCGGCCGAACGGCGCTCCGCGACAGCTCCGGCGACACCGGCTGCCCGGCCCCCGCGCGTGGCGGCAAAGCTACCCGAAATGCGCTGGGCAAGCCAGACGAGGGGCGCCCCGGGCGGCGAGCGGCTTTACTGGAAGAGAGATGACGCGACCCGCCGGATGAGCCCGGCTCTTCCACAGTTGATCGCGTTTCATGTGCCGGCCTGCTGCGGATAGGGTAGAATTCGCGCCCTCTTTGAATCTACCGCCCAGCCGAACCCAGGGGATTGCCATGTTCAGCCGTGATTTGACCCTCGCCCGCTACGACGCCGAACTGTTCGCCGCCATGGAGCAAGAAGCCCAGCGTCAGGAAGATCACATCGAGCTGATCGCCTCCGAGAACTACACCAGCCCCGCCGTGATGGAGGCCCAGGGTTCGGTGCTCACCAACAAGTACGCCGAAGGCTACCCGGGCAAGCGCTACTACGGCGGCTGCGAATACGTCGACATCGTCGAGCAGCTGGCCATCGACCGCGCCAAGCAGCTGTTCGGCGCCGACTACGCCAACGTCCAGCCGCATGCCGGATCGCAGGCCAACGCCGCGGTCTACCTGGCCCTGCTGAATGCCGGCGACACCCTCCTCGGCATGAGCCTGGCCCACGGCGGCCATCTGACCCACGGCGCCAGCGTGTCCTCCTCCGGCAAGCTGTACCACGCCGTGCAGTACGGCATCGACGGCAACGGCCTGATCGACTACGACGAAGTTGAGCGCCTGGCCGTCGAGCACAAGCCGAAGATGATCGTCGCCGGCTTCTCCGCCTACTCCCAGGTGCTGGACTTCCCGCGCTTCCGCGCCATCGCCGACAAGGTCGGTGCCTACCTGTTCGTCGACATGGCCCACGTCGCCGGCCTGGTCGCCGCCGGCGTGTACCCCAACCCGGTGCCCTTCGCCGACGTGGTCACCACCACCACCCACAAGACCCTGCGCGGCCCGCGCGGCGGCCTGATCCTCGCCCGCAGGAACGAGGAGATCGAGAAGAAGCTCAACTCCGCGGTCTTCCCGGGCGCCCAGGGCGGCCCGCTGGAGCACGTGATCGCCGCCAAGGCGGTGTGCTTCAAGGAAGCCCTGCAGCCGGAATTCAAGGAATACCAGCAGCAGGTGGTGAAGAACGCCCAGGCCATGGCCCAGGTGTTCATCGAGCGCGGCTTCGACGTGGTGTCCGGCGGCACCCAGAACCACCTGTTCCTGCTGTCGCTGATCAAGCAGGACATCACCGGCAAGGACGCCGACGCCGCCCTCGGCCGCGCCTTCATCACCGTGAACAAGAACAGCGTGCCGAACGACCCGCGCTCGCCCTTCGTCACCTCCGGCCTGCGCATCGGCACCCCGGCGGTGACCACCCGCGGCTTCAAGGAAGCCGAATGCCGCGAGCTGGCCGGCTGGATCTGCGACATCCTTGCCGACCTTAACAACGCCGCGGTGATCGACGCCGTGCGCGAGAAGGTCAAGGCCGTTTGCACCCGCCTGCCGGTGTACGGCAAGTAAGCCCCGCCCGTCAGGAAAAGCCCGGCCCAGCGCCGGGCTTTTTCGTTGCGGGCCACACATCCCCCGCTGCGCAAGCCGTTGCACCGCCGAATCCCACCGTGGCCCCCTGTAACAGCCTCCGGCCCCGGCGGCCGCGGCCGTCGGCGAGCGGCAACTTCCCGCCCGCCCCTACGCAGGAAGCTGCGCAGCGCTTGCCGACGGCCGTCACACAATGCCCGCCACCTCAAACCATGTCATTGATTTAAAAAAAGTAATTCACGCGGCACGCATCTTGTCCAGTTCCGGCCTCCGGACCGCATCGGTCCACTATCCAGCCAGGAGAGCCTCCATGCCAACACCCGCGTACCTTTCCCTCGAAGGCACCAAGCAGGGCCTGATCACCGCCGGCACCTTCACCGAGGATTCGGTCGGCAACATCTTCCAGGAAGGCCACGAGGACCAGATCTTGGTCCAGGCCTTCAACCATCAGGTGATCATTCCCCGCGACCCGCAATCCGGCCAGCCCACCGGCCAGCGGGTGCACAAGCCGCTGATGATCACCAAGGTGTTCGACAAGTCCTCGCCGCTGATCTTCAACGCCCTGACCTCCGGCGAGCGCCTGGCCAAGTGCCGCCTGGAGTGGTTCCGCACCTCGGCCACCGGCACCCAGGAGCACTACTTCACCATCGAGCTGGAGGACGCGGTGATTGTCGACGTGCAATCGCGCATACTGAATTGTCCAATAAATCTCTAATATTTCCGCATCGCTACCACATACCAACAGATTCTGTGATAAATTTTTTCTACTAATTGCATGTATGCTATTGACTTTTAGCAATCAGCGTGAGAGAATCATAATCTGGTCAGAGAAGACGTACTGCTGGCCCCGTCCGGGTGTGGTTGCTCCAGCCACAGTGCCAGCAACCCAATTCCAAATTCCTGTGTGGTGAACTACCCAAGCTGCGGCTTGGGTTTTGTTCGTCCCCACACTTTTACTGTCATCCAACTTGAAGGAGGCCCTATGGCAACAGTCTTGCGACGATGTGCCGTCTGCAGAAGTGCTATGCAGACAAGACAAAGTACAAGAACAACGTGCAGCCCTAAGTGCCGCATGAAGTTATATAGAATGAAACTACAACAGAAGGAAACAGAACATGAGAGTGAATCTGAATGAAGTGACAGCCCAGCGGCTGATTGCTCTGAAAGACCATTATGGCCACGCAACGATTACACACTTGGTCAACATCCTAGTGAACAAAGAGTACGACGACATGATTAACAGTGCCCAAAATAATGAGGTAGCCCATGAATCCAGCAGCAGCATCCGTAACACCGACTAACACCCGCCTTTGCAAGCATTGTCTCACTCCGTTTGAGTTCAAGCGCAAAACCGCAGAGTTTTGCTGTGACACTTGCCGTAAAGCTTACAAGCGTCAGCAGCAGCGCTCTATCAAAAAGAAGCGGCTATATCGCGCTGAATCTTCCCCGTTCTTTACCTTCCTTGCTCAAGAATGCAAGCGTGCAGGGACAATCCAGGTGTTGCAAGGCCACACTCTAGAATCGCTACTTGAACTGCATGAGGTCTATGCTCTGCGTCTCCGTGGCAACTTGCTTGGAAGTGTGAACAAATATTCAGTCTGCCACATATTTCCCGTGTCACATCCGACTCATATCGGGATGCTACATGCTGGCAATTTGGTTGTGGGCCTGAAGGAGCACAATCAGAATCACGGGAATAAGTTGCTTGGTAATGCTGGCATGAGTATTCCCCGTGTTCGTCTCCTTCCGAAGTGGAGGGTTGATGAGGAGGAGCCAATTAAGACTATTGCCGACAGGATTGTCGAGTACCTTGGCGGAGAGCTGGTTGCCCAACTTGCAGTGAAAGCGAAGCTCCAGCCATCTAGGCGCCAGGTACTAACGATGTGGTTGCAGAGTTGCCCGGATGAACGCATTCCGCCGCAGGAGAAGCTGGCCGAGATGACGACTCAGCAGCTCAGTCAATTGCAGTCTCAGATCAAGGACGGTAAGGAAAGTGGCTTCGATATATCTAGCAGGGCAGCATGTATCGAGCCCGAGGATATGGCTCTACGTGAACTCCGTAGACTCGCCCGGTATCGGCCTGAGCTATTGAAGCTGGAGGAAGTCTTTGCCGGCTATGCCGCTGAGGTGATTGCCTATGTCAACCGTCTAGGAGGTTACCCGCACATCCCCAAAGAGCTGCGACAACTTCAGTTCGAGGTGCTGCATGGTGCCTGCGTGCATGACTTCCTGCGGGAGTTAGAGCGGATCAGGGATGCAGAGCGTGAAGCCTTCAAGCCGAAGGTCTGGAGTGCTGCGGAGATGGAGGAGTTTGATCGTAGTCTGCCATTCTGAGGTATGGCCTCCCCTCTGAAAGCCCCGCAGTTGCTATCTGCAACTGAATTTGTCCGCCTAATTTCTGTAACCCGACTTCAAGGATTGATCTGGTCAGTTGCACTCTATTTCCTCCGTGTGCGTGAGCACACAACTTTACTCCCCGCATGCCATGCATGCAGCGTTATCCCGGCTACATGTGAAACATGTGGAGTTATCCCAGCCACATGCTTTGCATGTAAGGCTCGCCTCGCTTCGCGAGAGCGAATGCCAGTGTCGCAGTTGGTGACAAGTATTCACCCCCCTACATGCGAAGCATGTTGAGTTATTGGGCCAGATATACAGATGACAATCTGGCCCGCTCTTGCTTTTGCGCTTGCACGCTGCGTTGAGCTGCAACATTTGTTCTTCCCAAGAGGGACAACACTTTGTCGCAAGCGATAAACACCCCCCAGCCTCAGCCTGTCCCGTACAGCTTGGAGCGCATCACAGCCTTGGTGGGGCAGATGATCACGGAGCGAAAACAGGCTCGAAAGGCCCTGAATACCCTACTCAATTAGTGTGGTATTTCAGCCTGATTGCACGATGGGGGACGCTGGGAGCCGCATGTTTCGGGGTCTCCTGTGCTGAATTGCTTAACCAGACGATCCCCCCGCTATCCCAGTGATCCAATGGAAGCATTGTGCTGCTGAGTCCCCCTGTCACAGAGACACCCTGCCACGTCGACATCGTCTTTGATCCGGCTACACTGAATCCATTCACTGTGCTTTGTGCTTCTATAGCACTCTCAGCCGGCATGTTGCCCTCCAGCAGCATCGCCGGCTTCTTCTTTTATCGGCTACTGCCCACCATCCTTTTCCTCTGTCTGGCCTCCTCGACTGTGTCCAACCGGGTATAGCCTGTCGAATACAGCCGAATGAATACGAAACGGCTGTCATTGCGTATTCATCAGCGTTGTTTTTGCCAATGAACACAGATACTCTGTGCACATCTTAGATTTAGATGAACACAGGAGCAGGCAGATGGCACAGGTTGGGTATGTTCGTGTTAGCACGGTAGATCAGAACACTGAGCGCCAGCTTGATGGTGTCTCTCTGGACAAGGTGTTCGAGGACAAGTGCAGCGGCAAGGATACGAATCGTCCTGCTCTCCAGGCACTGATCGAGTACGTGCGGGAAGGCGACACAGTGCTAGTCCACGACATTAGCCGGATGGCCCGTAACCTCGAAGACCTCTTGTCGCTGGTGAAGATGTTCAACGCGAAAGGTGTCGCAGTTCGGTTCAACAAGGAGGGCTTGAGCTTCACGGGCGAAGCCAACGCCATGCAGGAGCTGATGTTGTCCATGCTGGGAGCGGTGTATCAGTTCGAACGGAAGATGGCATTGGAGCGCCAGCGGGAGGGCGTGCAACAGGCCAAGAAGGCGGGCAAGTACAAAGGTGGGAAGCCTCGCGTAGATACTCAGGCGATCAGGGAGGCCCTTGAATCCGGTATGTCGATCCGCAAGACAGCCGATCATCTCAAGGTCGGAGTGAGCACTGTGCAACGTGTGAAGCTGGCCATGTAGGATAATTTGAAATCATTAGCCGGCATCGAGCGGGAGTAGGGGCGGCATTAAGTGTTGTTCCCGGATATTCGGGAAATCGGCATCAACAGCCTGCCCCTTGAATCTGTTCTGGTGCTGGCGGGGGGTGGATTATTCCTCGAAGCTGACCAGTCGATGAGTGGCGCTCGGCTTTGCTTGATAGTCGCACCTATGCTCGAAAAGCCCCCATTAGGGTGCATAGGGTGATCCCCAGCAAGGCAAGACGCTGGGATTCTCTCCTTAAGGAGGGTCAGCTCGGCGGTTATTCCCCTTTCCGCCGGGCTGGTTTGTTGCTCGATCCGCAGCAACGCTTCCCGCAGCTCTCTACCTCATCACGCAGTAGCCGATTCTCTGTCCGGGTCGCCTGCTGCTCCTCACGCAACAGCTTCAGTTCTTCCTGCAGTGGGGCCAATGTCTCCAGCGCTAGCACAGATCGAAGGGGGTCGGAATCTGTTCAAGGTGGGTTCGACACAACTCTACCTAGCCCGTGCCTCCCACATCACACCGGCAATGGCAACCACCGAGAGCAACGCCCAGAAGGGCAGTTCAACATCCATATAGACCTCCACAGCAGCAATCTGGGTAATCGTATACACCTAAGACATGCAGAATGCCGAATCGATTCAGCAAAGAAGACAGAAAGGTGGCATAGAAACGGAACGCTGACAGGCTTAGTGCTCGATCAAGGCAATCAGAAAGAAGACCATCGCCAGTGCAACTGACAGGATGACATAGTCCATAGCCACCTCAGACCAACAGGCTGCGAGCAATGACTATAGCTGGCAGTAGCGTGCGCGCCTGACTGACAAGCCGCGAATCGGACTCCGTCTGGCGGCGGGAGTGGGGTCATATGATTGTAATCAACAGGGTGTGTAATGGCGGCTCGGATCGGAAGCCGTATCTCCCGCGTGGCTGTTGCAAGTACGGAGTACATGCACACGCACTAGCCCTCTTTCGTCCGACCGGTGATTGAGGGCTTTTTGCTTTCAGCGCCAGCATGCCCTATCGCAACAGGTAAATCTGAGATTTGATGGAACGATTCATCAATGAAGACAGAGCACTGCATAGGAGCGGAACGCTGACCGGCTTAGTGTTCGATCAAAGCGATCAGCAAGAAAGTCATCGTCAAACCGACAGTTAGGACGACGATATCCATAGCCACCTCAGACCAACAGGCTGTGAACCCATGATTATAGCCGGCAGTAGCGTGCACGCCTGACTGACAAGCCACGAATCTGATTCCGTCTGGTCGGGAGAGTGCTCACTCTCTTCTATAAGTTTTCAGCTTTACTAATGTAAGCATTCTTTCTTTTCATAAGTACCAGCAAGGGGGATGGATCTTTTGTTGTGCTGGCTACTGCTTTAAGCCTTGCCTCCTTCTCTCTCTCATTCTTGTTGATGTAGATAAGCTGCCCAACTTCCACCATCAAATCAATCAACTTGAACCTGTCCGTCTTTCGTTCGTACCCTGCATATCGGAATGACTGATCGTCCACAGTAATCCGTGCATCAGGGAACACGGATATCTTATATCCGACTTTCTGGAGCAGTGCGTTCAATCGGAGAGGGTCATCAAGTAGCAAAGTTGCCTCCGCTTTCACAATTGAGCGTATATCCGTAGTGTCCGTTTGTTGCAGCAGAATGGTTTGCTCAAGCTCCAGAGACTCTCTTTCATTCTTGAGTTCGCTAGCCTTGGCAACAATCTCCGGTAATGCGCCTACACTAACAATCGTATCGGCTAGGCTCTTGAGTTGGCTGTGCAGTGCAGATAATTTCTGGTCTATCTCTGCCAATCTCGTCGTATTGACGGAGGGCTGTGTGCTGAGAATGGCTTTCTCAATGTATTCCAGCCCGGTCATCATTCTTACAGTTTCGAGTACAGCGACAGGGATTGCTTTTTTGTTAGAGCAGTTCCTGTTGTCGAGTTCATCTCGACGACTGCAATGCATCACTTTGCTTTTGCCTGTTTCAGCTTTGACTCGATATGTGCAGCCGCATACGCCACACACAACAAGCCCGGCAAGCGGATGTTTAGTTGGAGCAGATAGCTTCTTCCCTTTGCTTCTTCTCTCTCGCTCCTTCTGCACACGCCACCATAGTTCCTCGGATATCACGGCAGGGTGAACATTCGGGGAGTCGTTCCAATACCCGATAGCAAGCTTCATCGACACCCAATGTTGGATGCCAGCGTTGCTTATCTTGATACTGATCCCTTTCTCTTGGCAGCGTTGTTTAATACGGTGCTGAATCCGTCTTGTGCCGAATCCACTGGCATATAGCTCGAATATCTCTACAACTATAGGTGCTATATCTTGATTTAGTGTGTTGTCTGGGTTGATCCAGATGGGTAAACGACGTTTAACAGGTTCGCCCCTGTCGGCCTGTTTCCGTTTCGCGTCCCATGATGCAGTGGCTCGGCGAGATAAGTTCTCGCTGAATAAGTTCGCCTGCTGCACTTTAGCAGCCAATAAGAACAAGTGCTGACCGTTAACGCTGTCCTTTGTGTATTCAATCCCATCGTCAAGCGTAATGATATTGACGCCATTCGATAGTATGTTGGACAAATGCCTGATCATTTCAATCGGCTGAAGCCGTCCAATACGATCTATTGCTTCAACCAACACAACACTCCCTGCTGGTATGTACCCCTCCCTGATCGCAGCGATCAGTTTGCCAAATCCGTAATCAAGGTGTTCTCCGTTCCATCCGCTTATGCCGAGATCTTCGAACCGCATCGTGGCGAGTAGAAAGTCAGGGTGGAGCTGAAGCCACGCTGCGATCATTTGGTGTTGGCGCTCATAGCTGTTGCCTTGAGCCTGTTTGCCGCTGCTGAACCGAAGGTATGGGATTGCCAATGGCTTTGTCACGGTGGGCCTCTGTTGCTTGTTGATGGACTCATCGTACTACTTAGCATGCCGAACTGCCAGGACCCGAACATGGCGCACTTCACCCACCTGGAGGACGTCTACTTCACCTACCGCAAGATCGTCTGGACCCACGAGGTGTCCGGCACCTCCGGCTCCGACGACTGGCGCGCGCCGATCTCCGCCTGACCGCCACTCCCGCCTCGGCCGGCACACCCGGCCGAGGATTCCCAGCCCCCTCACCGCTCGGACGTCTGCCGGCAACCGGCTGCGACCCGGTCCTGCGCCGGGAACTGCCTGAAACGCAGTGCTGGCTCGGTACCGATCTGGCGGCCCGATGCCTTCGGCGCCACGCGGGAGAATCCGGCGCGCGGGCCGCTCCGCCCGCCCCGGGGCGCCGGCAGGCGCGGGCGCCGGCTGCTAAGGTGAAAGGGTCCGTTCACGACCACAGGAGGAGCGCCTCATGCACGTCGATACCCATCCCCTGAGCAAGGACTTTCCGGAAATGAGCGAGGCGTTGCAGCGACTGCGGCAGACGGACGCCGGCTTTTCCCGCCTGGTCGAGTCTTACGAGGTGCTGGACAAGCGCATCTGCCGCGTCGAGGGCGGCACGGAGAACATGGACGATCTGCAGCTGAACGCGCTGAAGCAGGAGCGGGTGGTGATGAAGGACGACATCGCCCGCCAGCTCCGCAAGGCCCTCGGCAACAACCGCGGAGGCTGATTCGCGGCGCGCCGGGATACAGGCCGCGGCCCGGCCGCTATCATGGGGGCTTTCCCCGGAGCGGAGTTCCCATGGCCAAGGCCAAGCGCATGTACGGCTGCACCGAGTGCGGCGCCACCTTCCCCAAATGGGCCGGCCAGTGCGGCGAGTGCGGCGCCTGGAACACCCTGGTGGAAACCCTGCTGGAGGGCGCGGCGACGCCGAACGGCCGCGGCGGCTGGGCCGGCCAGCAGGCCAACGTCAGGACTCTGGCGGAAGTCAGCGTCGAGGAGCTGCCGCGCTTCTCCACCGCCTCCAAGGAGCTCGACCGGGTGCTCGGCGGCGGCCTGGTGGACGGCTCGGTGGTGCTGATCGGCGGCGACCCCGGGATCGGCAAGTCGACCATCCTCCTGCAGACCCTGTGCAACGTCGCCGAGCGCTTCCCGGCGCTCTACGTCACCGGCGAGGAGTCCCAGCAGCAGGTCGCGATGCGCGCCCGCCGCCTCGACCTGCCGCAGGACAAGCTCAAGGTGATGACCGAGACCTGCATCGAGGCGATCATCGCCACCGCCCGCCTGGAAAAGCCCAAGGTGATGGTGATCGACTCGATCCAGACGATCTTTACCGAGCAGCTGCAGTCGGCCCCCGGCGGCGTCGCCCAGGTGCGCGAGAGCGCGGCGCTGCTGGTGCGCTTCGCCAAGCAGAGCGGTACGGCGGTGTTCCTGGTCGGCCACGTCACCAAGGAGGGCGCGCTGGCCGGCCCGCGGGTGCTCGAGCACATGGTCGACACCGTGCTGTATTTCGAGGGCGAATCCGATGGTCGCCTGCGCCTGCTGCGGGCGGTGAAGAACCGCTTCGGCGCGATCAACGAGCTGGGGGTGTTCGGCATGACCGACAAGGGCCTCAAGGAGGTCACCAACCCCTCAGCGATCTTCCTCACCCGCGCCCAGGAGGAAGTGCCCGGCAGCGTGGTGATGGCCACCTGGGAGGGCACCCGGCCGATGCTGGTGGAAGTGCAGGCGCTGGTTGATACCAGTCATATGGGCAACCCGCGCCGCGTCACCCTGGGCCTGGACCAGAACCGCCTGGCCATGCTGCTGGCCGTGCTGCACCGCCACGGCGGCATTCCCACCTACGATCAGGACGTGTTCCTCAACGTGGTCGGCGGGGTCAAGGTGCTGGAGACCGCCTCCGACCTGGCGCTGCTCGCCGCGGTGATCTCCAGCCTGCGCAACCGGCCGTTGCCCCACGACCTGCTGGTGTTCGGCGAGATCGGCCTGTCCGGCGAGATCCGCCCGGTGCCGAGCGGCCAGGAGCGCCTCAAGGAAGCCGCCAAGCACGGCTTCAAGCGCGCCATCGTGCCCCGCGGCAACGCGCCCAAGGAGGCGCCCGAGGGGCTCTCGGTGATTCCGGTGACGCGCCTGGAGCAGGCGCTGGATGCGTTGTTCGAATAGAACAGCCCCGGAGCTGGGCAGCGCTCGCTGAGCGGCTTTGACAGCAGGAGGTTCGACGCCAAGACTCTACGGATGTCAGCATCTTTCAAGGGATGAACAATGAACATCAAAGGTCTGCTCTTGAGCTTGCTATGCGCCACCAGCGTGGCTGCGACTGCCGCGGAGGAGTCCGGCGATACCGGAGGCGGCGGCGGTGGCTGTGGCTGGGGCAACATGGTCTGGGAGGGCAAGCGCGGCCTGCCGCCCTACCTGCTGGCAAGCACCACCAACGCCACGTCCGGCAACGCCACCTTCGGCATGACCTCCGGTACCAACGGCTGCGACACCACCAAGCGGATCGGCTACGGCGGCAAGTCCTGGCTGGGACTGGCCGGAATGATCGACTCCATCGCCGAGGACATGGCCCAGGGACAGGGCGAGGCCCTGGATGCCTATGCGACCCTTCTGGGCGTCGAGCAGGCCGACCGGGCGCATTTCGCCAAAGTCACCCATGACAATTTCGAGCGGATCTTCACCCGTCAGGATGTGACCGGCGAAGAGGTCGTGGCCGCCACGCTCCAAGTGATGCGCCAGGACCCGAGGCTGGCGCGCTATGCCAACCAGCCGGCATGATCGCCGGCTTCAGAGCCAGCGCCGCACCCGCGCCCGATAGGCCTCGAACTGCTCGCCGAACAACTGGGAGAGCAGCGCCTCTTCGTGGCGGATCACCCAGCGACTCATGCACAGGATCAGCGCCGGCAGCAGCAGCCAGGGCCAGGCACTGGCCAGCAGCAGGGCGATGCCGCAATAGATCAGGGTGTCGGCCAGGTAGATGGGGTTGCGTGACAGGCGGAACGGGCCGCTGACGATGAGCTTCGCCGGCGTGCCGTAGGGGTTGACCGTGGTCCGCTGGACGAACATCTGCAGCGCCGCCCAGAGCATCATCAGTATTCCGCTGTCGATCAGGCCCCAGCCGGCCCAGTGGGTCCAGACATCGTCCGTCAGTGGCAGGGGCAGCAGTTCGCCAAGGCCATAGGCCAGGCCGATGAAGAGTAGATAGATCACGGGCGGGGGCAGGAAGATTCGGCGGGGACGCATGGGCATGTGGCCTCCCGGGCAGTCATTGGGCGGATTGTAGTGCCAGGCACTGGCTGGAGTGAAAACCTCTCAAAGCCGGGAAGCGCTCAGGGCATACCTGATCAGCGCCGCCGAGCCGTCGATGTTCAGCTTGCGGCGGATGCTCAGGCGATGGGTTTCCACGGTGCGCACGCTGATGTCGAGTTCACGGGCCATGGCCTTGCTGTCCAGCCCCTGGGCGAGCATCTGCAGGATCTGGCACTCCCGTGGCGTCAGGTTGTGGGGCTCCGCGGTCCGCTCAGCGAGCTTGCGGGCGATTTCCGAACTGTAGAAGCTGCCGCCGGCGGCGATGGCCTCGATGGCGGCGACGATCTCCCGGGACGAGGCGTCCTTCAGCACATAGCCGCAGGCCCCGGCGCGGATCGCGGTGCGCACGTATTCGATGTTGTCGTACATGCTGAGGATCAGCACCTTGAGGTCCGGGTGCTGGCGGCCCAGGCTGCGGGTCAGCTCCAGGCCGTTGGTGTCCTTCAGGCCGATGTCGAGCAGCAGCAGGTCCGCCGGCACCCGGCCGAGCAGTTCGAGCGCCTCGGCGGCGCTTTCCGCCTCGCCGACCACCTCGATCCGCGGCATGACGGCCAGCAAGGCCCGAATGCCCTCGCGTACCAGTGCATGGTCGTCGACCAGGACGATCCGGGTCGGGTTGCTGGAGTTCATGCTGCAGCTCTTCTTATAGGGTGAACGAGGTGCCGGCCGCTGAGGCGGCCGGCACGGGTAATATTACACAGATCCCGGTGTGGCCAGAGCTGGACGATAGGCTGAAGCGGCCGCCGAGATGCTCGACCCGTTCGCGCATGTTGCGCAGGCCGATGCCCTCCTGCGGCTGTTCGATGGTCCGCGGATCGAAGCCGATGCCGTCGTCCTGCACCCGCAGCTGCACGCCGTTCACGCAGGGCTCGAGTTCGACGAGCACCGTGCCGGCCCCGGCGTGGCGCTCGATGTTGGTCAGCGCCTCCTGGACGATGCGGAACAGCGCCACCGCCACCCCGTCGGGCAGCCGGGCGTCGGGCAGGCCGTTGCGGTAGACGACCGCCAGGCCGCAGCGCTGCTCGAACTCGGTCGCCAGCTGGCCGATGGCGGCCGGCAGCCCCAGGGTGTCGAGCAGCGAGGGGCGCAGGTCGTGGGAGATGCGGCGGATCTCGCCGATGGCGCCGCCCAGCCGCTCGATGGCCGTGCCGAGCGTGACGAGGCCGCTGGACTGCCCCGCCTCCAACTGGTGGCCGGCCAGCTCGAACTGGAACTTGATGGACACCAGCAGCTGGCTGATGCCGTCGTGCAGTTCCCGCGAGACCCGCGAGCGCTCCTCCTCCTGCAGATGGACGATGCGCCGGTTGAGCGACTGCAGCTTGCTGTCGGCCAGCCGGTGCTCGCGGACACTCAGGGCCAGGCCGCCGGCGAAGACCAGCAGCACCGCCACCAGCGCGATAGTGGCGATGGCGGCCATGGTGGAGCGTATCCCGCCGGCCACCTCCTCGCGGACCTGGCGGGTCGCCTGCTCCACATCCTCGAGGTAGATTCCGGTGCCGAGCATCCAGCCCCAGGGTTCGAGCATCACCACATGGGCCAGCTTGTCGGTCACCCGGCCGGTCGAGGGCTTCTGCCAGGCATAGCGCTGGAAGCCGTCGCCATGGGTGGCGCTCTCGATCAGCGCCCGGACGGCGGGCAGGCCTTGGGGGTCGGTCAGGTTCCACAGGTCGCGGCCGACCAGCTCGGCCTGGCGGGGATGCATCAGGTTGCGGCCCCGGGTGTCGTAGACGAAGAAGTAGCCGTCCTGGCCGAAGTCGATCCTGGCCAGGGCCTCCAGGGCCTGCCGGCGAGCCAGGGCATCGTCCTGCCCGCCGGCCTGCAGCGGGGCGATGACGCTCAGTGCCATGGCCACGTAGTTCTTCAACTCGGCCCGCTTGCTGGACAGGATGGCGTTCTCGATCAGCCGGACCTGCTCCTCCCCCAGCCGCTGGTTCTGGACGATGACCAGGGCGCAGATCAGCGCCACGGCCAGCAGCAGCGGCAGGATGCTGAGGGCGACGATCTTGTGTTTGAGCTGCATGGGGGCTTCTCGTCGGGAACGGAGGACGCTGGCCGGCTCGCGGACACCCGGGCGGAGGGGGCCGAGACCGCCGGGCCTGGCGATTCTGTCCTAGGATTTTCGGCAGGAGCGTTTCTGCCGGACGCTGCCGCCCGTCTGCCTGCCGCCTCCCGCCAGGCGCCGCGCCAGAGGGCTGCCGGAGCCGTCCGGGGACGGGGCGTGACACCGCCGCCCTTGCCACCTCTGCGTAGTTCTACGTAGTAGCCCTGAGTAGCACTGCGAATATCGGCGCGTGCGAGATGTGGCGATAGTAGCAAGGCTCCATCTCCGGAGCGCGACAATTCCAACAATGACGCCGCAGGCCGCCCGGCCGCTGGCAGGAGAACGCAATGAACCGATTGGTCACTCATCTCGCCTGGCTCGCCCTGGCGCTGCTGGGCGCCACCGCCTTGGGCGTCGTGGCCCTGCGCCGCGGCGAAGCCATCAACGCCCTGTGGATCGTGGTCGCCGCGACGGCCATCTACCTGGTCGCCTATCGCTACTACAGCCTGTTCATCGCCACCCGGGTGATGCAGCTCGATCCGCTCCGCGCCACCCCGGCGGTGCTCAACAACGACGGCCTGGACTTCGTGCCGACCAACCAGCACGTGCTCTTCGGCCATCACTTCGCCGCCATCGCCGGCGCGGGCCCGCTGGTCGGCCCGGTACTGGCCGCACAGATGGGCTACCTGCCCGGCACCCTGTGGCTGATCGCCGGGGTGGTGTTGGCCGGCGCGGTGCAGGACTTCCTGGTCCTGTGCATCTCCACCCGCCGCAACGCGCGTTCGCTGGGCGACATGGTGCGCGAGGAAATGGGCCGGATTCCCGGCACCATCGCGCTGTTCGGCTGCTTCCTGATCATGGTGATCATCCTCGCGGTGCTGGCGCTGATCGTGGTCAAGGCCCTGGCCCACAGCCCCTGGGGCATGTTCACGGTGATCGCGACCATCCCGATCGCCATGTTCATGGGTCTCTACATGCGCTACATCCGCCCCGGACGCATCGGCGAGATCTCGCTGATCGGCATCGTCCTGCTGCTCGCCTCCATCTGGCTGGGCGGCGCGATCTCCACCGATCCCTACTGGAGCGAGGTGTTCACCTTCAGCGGCGTGCAGATCACCTGGATGCTGATCGGCTACGGCTTCGTCGCCGCGGTGCTGCCGGTGTGGCTGATCCTCGCCCCGCGCGACTACCTGTCGACCTTCCTGAAGATCGGCACCATCGTCGCCCTGGCGATCGGCATCGTGATCCTCAACCCCGACCTGAAGATGCCGGCGGTGACCCAGTTCATCGACGGCAGCGGCCCGGTGTGGAAGGGCGCGCTGTTCCCCTTCCTGTTCATCACCATCGCCTGCGGCGCGGTATCGGGCTTCCACGCGCTGATCGCCTCCGGCACCACGCCCAAGCTGCTGGCCAACGAAACCCAGGCCCGCTACATCGGCTACGGCGGCATGCTGATGGAGTCGATGGTGGCCATCATGGCCATGGTCGCCGCCGCGGTGATCGAACCCGGCGTGTACTTCGCCATGAACAGCCCGCCGGCCATTGTCGGTGCCGACGCCGCCAGCGTGGCGGCCGCGGTCAGCAACTGGGGCTTCGCCATCACCCCCGAAGCGCTGGAAGGCGTCGCCCGCGACATCGGCGAAACCACCATCCTGGCCCGTGCCGGCGGTGCGCCGACCCTGGCCGTGGGCATCGCGCAGATCCTCCATCAGGTGCTGCCGAGCGCCGGCTCTATGGCGTTTTGGTATCACTTCGCCATTCTGTTCGAGGCGCTGTTCATCCTCACCGCGGTGGACGCCGGCACCCGCGCCGGGCGCTTCATGCTCCAGGACCTGCTCGGCAGCTTCGTGCCGGCCCTGCGCCGCACCGACTCCTGGGGCGCCAACATGCTGGCCACCGCCGGCTGCGTGATGCTCTGGGGCTACCTGCTGTACCAGGGCGTGGTCGACCCGCTGGGCGGCATCAACACCCTGTGGCCGCTGTTCGGCATCTCCAACCAGATGCTCGCCGGCATCGCCCTGATGCTCTGCTGCGTGGTGCTGATCAAGATGAAGCGCCAGCGCTACGTCTGGGTCACCCTGCTGCCGGCCGCCTGGCTGCTGATCTGCACCACGGTGGCGAGCCTGATCAAGCTGTTCGATCCGAACCCGGCGGTCGGCTTCCTCGCCCTGGCCAACAAGTACGCCGTGGCGCTGGACGCCGGCCAGGTCCTGGCCCCGGCCAAGGACCTCGGCCAGATGCAGAACGTGATCATGAACGCCTATACCAATGCCGGTCTCAGCGTGCTGTTCCTGGTGGTGGTGTTCAGCATCCTGTTCTACGCGCTGAAGGTCGGCCGTGCCGCCTGGATCGTCGAGGAGCGCACCGACAAGGAAACGCCCTTCCAGGCGATTCCCGGCGCCTGACCCAGCCCCGGGCTCCTTCGGGAGCCCGGTCCCGAGCTAGAGAGAGGAGAGGTTCCGTGTTCAACGATCTCAGCCGCATGGGCAAGTATCTCGGCCAGGCCGCCCGCATGCTGGTCGGCATGCCCGACTACGACACCTACGTCGAGCACATGCAGAGCAAGCATCCGGACCAGCCGGTGATGAGCTACGAGGATTTCTTCCGCGAGCGCCAGGACGCCCGCTATGGCGGCGGCAAGGGCAGGCCGGTACGCTGCTGTTGACCTGGGGTAGGGCGGATTAAACCCGCCGACTCCGGTGTGGTTCCGCACCATGTCCGGCGGGTTGCCCCCCCCTACGCCCTTGTCAGATCGTTGCACCTGGCATTGCATCCCCGCGCCACGCTCCGCCGTGGCGCGTTTCGTTTCGAGGAACGCTTCATGTCCCCAACCCCCATCCCGGTCACCGTGCTCAGCGGCTTTCTCGGCGCCGGCAAGACCACCCTGCTGCAGTACCTGCTCGAGGCCGAGCACGGCCTGAAGATCGCGGTGATCGAGAACGAGTTCAGCGAGACGCCGATCGACGGCCAACTGCTCGGCGCCGCGCCGGTCGAGCTGATGACCCTGGCCAACGGCTGCGTCTGCTGCTCCATCCATGTCGAGCTGGAAAAGGCCCTGTTCCTCCTGCTCGAGCGCCTGGACGCCGGCGAGCTGGCCTTCGACCGCCTGGTCATCGAGTGCACCGGGCTGGCCGACCCGGCGCCGGTGGCGCAGACCTTCTTCGCCGACGACGAGCTGTGCGACCGCTATGTGCTCGACGGCATCATCACCCTGGTGGATGCCGCCAATGCCGAGCGCCACCTGCAGGAAGCCATCGCCCAGGCCCAGGTCGGCTTCGCCGACCGCATCCTGCTGAGCAAGACCGACTTGGTAGCGAGCGAAGCGGTCGAGGCGCTGAACCAGCGCCTGCAGCGCATCAACCGCCGCGCGCCGGTGCGCATCGTCGAGCATGGACGCATCGATCTGGGCGAGCTGCTCGACGTGCGCGGCTTCAACCTCAACGCCGACTTCGGCCAGGCCCTGACCCTGCGCCCGCTCGTCCCGGCCGCCAGCAAGGACCGTATCGCCACCCTGGTGCTGCGCAGTGAGCAGGCGCTGGACCTGGAGCGCCTCGGTCTGTTCATGGAGGGCCTGCTGGCGCGCTACGGCGATTCGCTGCTGCGCTACAAGGGCGTGCTGAGCCTGGCCGGCGAGTCGCGGCGCATGGTGTTCCAGGGCGTGCTACGCCTCTACGGCTTCGACTGGGCGGAGGAATGGGGCGCGGACGAGGCGCGCGAGAGCGTGCTGGTGTTCATCGGCGACAACCTGCCCGAGGAGGAGATCCGCACGGGGTTTGCCGAGGTACTGGGCTGAGCCGCGCCCGTCGCCGCCGGCCCGGGCTTCCGCAGGCCTCTCCGAGGCCCGGACTAGACTGCAAGCGTCACCTCAACCAGGAGCGCTTCCATGGGCATGCTCAGCGAGTTCAAGGCCTTCGCCGCCAAGGGCAACGTGGTGGACATGGCGGTGGGGATCATCATCGGCGCCGCCTTCGGCAAGATCGTCTCGTCCTTCGTCGGGGACCTGATCATGCCGCCGCTCGGCCTGCTGATCGGCGGGGTGGACTTCTCCGACCTGGCCATCACTCTCAAGCAGGCCGAGGGCGCTGCGCCGGCGGTGGTGCTGGCCTACGGCAAGTTCATCCAGACGGTGATCGACTTTCTGATCGTCGCCTTCGCCATCTTCATCGGCATCAAGGCGGTCAACCAGCTCAAGCGCAAGGAGGCCGAGGCGCCGAGCCTGCCACCGGCGCCGACCCGCGACCAGCAGCTGCTCGAGGAGATCCGCGACCTGCTCAAGGCGCAGCAGCGCTCCTGATCAGCCGAGGGCCTTCTCGATCGCCTGCAGCAGCGCCGGATCGTCCGGCGCGGTGCGCGGCGAAAAGCGCGCCAGCACGCGGCCATCGCGCCCCACGAGAAACTTCTCGAAATTCCAGCCGATGTCGCCGGGAAACGCCGCGCCCTCCCCCGCCAGCAGCTGGTACAGGGGATGGCGGCCGGGGCCGTTGACCTCGAGCTTGGCCGCCAGGGGGAAGGTCACACCGTAGTTGAGGGCGCAGAACTCGCGGATCTGTGCCTCGCTGCCCGGCTCCTGCCCGGCGAACTGGTTGCACGGCAGGCCGAGCACGCTGAAGCCGCGCTCGCGGTACTGCTGGTGGAGCTTCTCCAGGCCGGCGTACTGGGGCGTCAGGCCACACCTGGAGGCGACGTTGACCAGCAGCAGCACCCGGTCGCGGAACTGCGCCAGCGGCAGGTCCTGCCCGTCCAGTCCGCGCAAGGACAGATCATGGAACGCACTCATCTCTCGACTCCCCTGCTTGACAGAGAAAAGGCGCCAAACGGCGCCCTTTCGGTGTGTCTTCGGTCGACCGGCAGCCGGCCTCAGTGGTGGTGACCACCCTCGCCATGGATGTGGCCGTGGGCGATCTCTTCCGGATTGGCATCGCGCACGTTGACCACCTTGACCTGGAAGGTCAGCCGCTGGCCGGCCAGCGGGTGGTTGCCGTCGACGGTCACGTCATCGCCATCCAGATCACGGATGGTGACGATCTGCATGCTGCCGTCCGGGCCGGAGGCGTGAAACTGCATGCCCACCGCCAGCTCGTCGACGCCTTCGAACATGCCGCGGTTGAGGACGGCGACCAGTTCGGGGCTGTACTCGCCGTAGGCCTCTTCCGGCTCGATGGCGACCTTCAGCTCGTCTCCGGCCTGCTTGCCTTCCAGCGCCTTCTCCAGGCCGACGATGATGCTCCCGGCCCCATGCAGGTAGACCAGCGGTGCACCGCCGGCGGAACTGTCGATCACCTCACCGGCATCGTTGGTCAGGGTATAGTCGATGGAGACAGCCTTGTTGGCGGCAATCAGCATGGGCGAACAACCTTTTGCAAAAGAAGAATGAAGCAACGAGTGTAACCGCCGCCTCGCGGGAAAGCGAACCGGGCGGGGACGAGCGGGCCGGACCGCCGCGCCTGACCGGCTTCCGCCAGGACGCCGACGGCCACTGGGTGGCGCTGCTGTCCTGCGGGCATACCCAGCATCTGCGCCACCAGCCGCCTTGGCAGAACCGCCCCTGGGTGCCAGGGCCTGTTGACGTTTTGGCGTAGGCCGCGACGGCGGCCCGTTTGGCGCAGAACAAGGAGCGAGGAGTGAAGTTTGGTCATTCCAAATGAACGACGAGCAACGCCGTGCTGCGCCAAACGGGCCCCGTCCCTGCGGGTTGCGCGGCAAATGCCGCCATGCGGCGTTGCGGGTCTTGGCAAGGGAATGACCATTGCCGGCGACCCGCGCCTTGCCTGGCGGCATTTGACGCGGCAACGCGGCTCACGCCAAAACGTCAACAGGCCCTATACCCGGAACATCGCCGGCGCCTGCTCGGTCAACCCTTTCCCTGCGGCTGGTGCCTGAAGGAACGACTCCGGGAGGACTGATGGCCACACGCAACATACTCGTGCTCAACTGCGGCAGCTCGTCGCTCAAGTTCGTCCTGATCAGCCAGGCGCACTCCACGCCCCTGCTCGCCGGCCAGGCCGAACGCCTGGACAGCCCGCAGGCCGTGCTGCACTGGTGGCAGGCCGCCAATCTGCGCCAGCGGCGCGAGCTGCCCGGCGCCGACCACCGCGCCGCGCTCGAGGCACTGCTGCCGCTGGTCGAGGAGGCCTGCGGTGGCCGGCTGCACGGCATCGGCCACCGGGTGGTGCACGGCGGCGAGCAGTTCACCCAGTCCTGCCTGATCGACGCGCGGGCGCTCGCGGCGATCCGCGCCACGGTGCCGCTGGCGCCGCTGCACAATCCGCAGAACCTGCTCGGCATCGAGACCGCCCTTGCGCTGTTCCCCGACCTGCCGCAGGTCGCGGTGTTCGACACCGCCTTCCACCAGAGCATGCCGGAGCACGCCTACCGCTATGCCATCCCGGAGCGCTTCTACCGCGAGCACGGCGTACGCCGCTACGGCTTCCACGGCACCAGCCACCGCTACGTCGGCCAGCGCGCCGCGGAGCTCACCGGGCTGGAGGTCGGCGACAGCTGCTGGCTGACCGCCCACCTGGGCAACGGCTGCTCGACCTGCGCCATCGTCGACGGCCAGAGCCGCGACACCAGCATGGGCCTGACCCCGCTGGAAGGCCTGGCGATGGGCACCCGCAGCGGCGACGTCGACCCCAACCTGCACAGCCACCTGGCCCGCGTGCTGGGCTGGAGCCTCAAGGAGATCGACCACCTGCTGAACAGCGAGAGCGGCCTGCTCGGCCTGTCCGGGCTGTCCAACGACATGCGCAGCCTGGAACAGGCGCGCGCCCGGGGCCACTGCCAGGCGACCCTGGCCATCGAGGTGTTCTGCTACCGCCTGGCCAAGTCGCTGGCCGCGCTGTCCTGCGCCCTGCCGCGCCTGGACAGGGTGATCTTCACCGGCGGCATCGGCGAGAACTCGCCGCTGGTGCGCGCCAGCAGCGTCGCCCACCTGGGGCTGCTCGGCCTGGCCATCGACAACCCCGCCAACGCCCGCTGCGTCGGCGGGGTCAGCGGGGCGATCAACGCCCCCGGCCACCCGCGCCTGCTGGTGATCCCCACCAACGAGGAGAAGCAGATCGCCCTGGACACCCTGGCGCTGCTCGACTCCCCCGCCCCAGACAAGGACAGCCCATGCAGACCTTCCTGATCGTCCCCAGCGGCTACGGCGTCGGCCTCACCTCGGCCAGCCTCGGCCTGGTCCGCGCCCTGGAACGGCGCGGCCTGAAAGTCGGCTTCTTCAAGCCGGTCGCCCAGCCGCAGCCCGGCGATAGCGGTCCGGAGCGCTCCACCGCGCTGATCGCCCGCACCCATCACCTGAACCCGCCAGAGCCTCTGCCGCTGGCCCAGGTGGAGCGGCGCCTCGGCGACGGCCAGTTGGACGAGCTGCTGGAGGACATCATCGGTCGCCTGCAGCAGATGGAGAACGGCCACGACGTGCTGATCGTCGAGGGCCTGGTGCCGAGCCCGCAGGTCGGCTACGCCATACGCCTCAACGGGCATCTGGCGCGCAGCCTGAACGCCGACGTCGTCCTGGTCTCCACGCCGGCCGAGGAAAGCCTCGAAGAGCTGCGCGACCGCCTGGAGATCCAGGCCCGCCTGCTCGGCGCCGGCCAGGACACGCCGGTCGCCGGGGCGATCCTCAACAAGGTGCGCCCAGGGCCTTTGGCCGAGCGCCTGTGCCAGCCCGAACCGCTCGGCAAGACCCTGCGCCTGCTCGGCTGCGTGCCCTGGCACGACACGCTGAACACCCCGCGCACCAGCGACATCGCCGACCTGCTCGGCGCGCGCCTGCTCAACCCCGGCGACTACCGCCAGCGCCGGGTGCAGCACAGCCTGCTGTGCGCCGCCGCCGCGCCGAGCCTGCTGCCGCGCTTCAGGCCGGGCACCCTGCTGCTGGTGCCCGGCGACCGCCACGACGTGATCCTCGCCGCCGGCCTGGCCAGCCGCAACGGCATGGCGCTGGCCGGCCTGCTGCTGTGCGGCGAACTGCCCGCCGATGAGCGGGTGCTCGAGCTGTGCCGCCCGGCCATGGCCGACGGCCTGCCGGTGCTCGCCGTGGAGCGCACCCCCGAGGAAACCCTGCACGAACTGGAGCGGCTGAATCGGGAGATCCCCCTCGACGACCAGGAGCGCGCCGAACGGATCAGCGACTACGTGGCCAGTCACGTCGACCACGCCTGGTTCGCCCGGCGCTGCGGCACGCCCCGCGAGCCGCGCCTGTCGCCGCCGGCGTTCCGCTACCAGCTGGTCAGGCGGGCCAAGGCGGCGAACCGGCGCATCGTCCTGCCGGAAGGCAGCGAGCCGCGCACCGTGCAGGCCGCGGCGATCTGCCAGCAGCGCGGCATCGCCCGCTGCGTGCTGCTGGCCCGGCCCGAGGAGGTGCAGGCGGTGGCCCGGGCGCAGGGCATCGAGCTGCCCGCCGGCCTGGAAATCGTCGATCCCGAGCGGATCCGCGAGCGCTATGTCGAGCCGATGGTCGAGCGGCGCCGGCACAAGGGCCTGAGCGCCCCGGCGGCGCGCGCCCTGCTGGAGGACAACGTGGTGCTCGGCACCATGATGCTGGCCCTGGACGAGGTCGACGGTCTGGTTTCCGGCGCCGTGCACACCACCGCCAACACCATCCGCCCGGCGCTGCAGCTGATCAAGACCGCGCCCGGCTGCCGCCTGGTGTCCTCGGTGTTCTTCATGCTGCTGCCCGACCAGGTGCTGGTCTACGGCGACTGCGCGGTGAATCCCGACCCGAGCGCCGCGGAACTGGCCGACATCGCCCTGCAGAGCGCGGCTTCGGCCGAGGCCTTCGGCATCCCGCCGCGGGTGGCGATGATCAGCTATTCCACCGGCGCCTCCGGCGAGGGCGTCGACGTGGAGAAGGTCCGCGAGGCCACCCGCCTGGCCCGCCAGGCGCGCCCGGAGCTGGTGATCGACGGCCCGCTGCAGTACGACGCCGCGGCGATCGCCGAGGTGGCCCGCCAGAAGGCCCCGGACAGCCCGGTGGCCGGCCGCGCCACGGTGTTCGTGTTCCCCGACCTGAACACCGGCAACACCACCTACAAGGCGGTGCAGCGCAGCGCCAACTGCGTCAGCGTCGGCCCCATGCTGCAGGGCCTGCGCAAGCCGGTGAACGACCTCTCCCGCGGCGCGCTGGTCGACGACATCGTCTTCACCATCGCCCTCACCGCGATCCAGGCCGAGACCGCCGCCGGCTGAAAACGAAGAAGCCCGGCATCGGCCGGGCTTCTCCACTGCGCATGGCCTTTCGGCTTACGGCTTATGGCTGCTGGGCAGCCCCCGGCAGCGGCCGCAGGTTGATCTCCACGCGGCGGTTCTGCGAACGGCCGGACTCGGTGGCGTTGCTGGCCACCGGGCTGTCCGGGCCGAGGCCGCGGGTGCTTACCCGCGCGCCGTTGACGCCCTGGGCGACCAGGTAGTTGGCGACGCTCTGCGCACGGCGCTGCGACAGGCTCAGGTTGTTCTGGTAGGAACCGGTGCTGTCGGTGTGGCCGACGATCTCGATGCTGTTCTGGTCGTACTGCTTGAAGGAGGTCGCCAGGTCGTTCAGCGGGGTGTAGAAGTTGCTGGCGATTTCCGCCGAACCGGTGGCGAAGGTGATGTTGCCGGGCATGATCAGCTTGATGTCGTCGCCCTGGCGCTGGACTTCGACGCCGGTGCCGGCCATCTGCTGGCGCAGCTGGGCTTCCTGCTTGTCCGCGTAGTAGCCGTAGCCGGCACCGGCGGCACCGCCCACCGCAGCGCCGATCAGCGCGCCCTTGCCACGGTTGTCATGGTCGATCAGCGCACCGGCGGCGGCGCCGGCCAGCGCACCGAGACCACCGTACTTGGCGGTGCGGCCGATGCCACCCTGCTGCCCGGTCTGGGTCTGGTCCTGAGTCTGGTAGGGATTGTTGTTGGTAGCACAACCGGCCAGCAGCGCCATGGCAGTTGCGGCGATCAACAGGCGAGACGGAGTAAACATGCAGTACTGCTCCTCAGAGATTCATCAGCCCCTTGAAAAAGGGAGGGCGATTTGAACACGAAAACGACAAGAAATTCCCTGCACAATCCGCAGGGTATTGGCAGAGGGAATCCGCCCGCTAGCGATGGGGCATTCCGTGCCCCCTTCGACACCGGGCGGACAGGCTGCCCGCCCGGCGCCTTCAGGCCCGGACGAAGGGATTCTCCCGCATCTCGTCGCCCAGGCAGGTATCCGGACCGTGGCCGGTGACCACCGTGGCCTCCTCATCCAGACTGTAGAGGCGCTCCTTGATCGAGCGCTTGAGCGCGGCCGCATCCCCGCCCCACAGGTCGGTGCGGCCGACGCTGCGGTGGAACAGGGTGTCGCCGGCGATCAGCAGCTTGGCCTCGGCGAACCAGAAGCTCATCGAGCCGGGCGTATGCCCCGGCGTGTGCAGCGCGACGCCGCAGCCGCAGGCCAGCTCCTCGTCATCGCTCAGCCACTGGTCGGGCGCCGGCACCGGGATGTAGGGCACACCGAACATGCGGCACTGCATCTCCAGATTGTCCCAGAGGAACTGGTCGCCCTGGTGCAGGTGCAGGGTCGCGCCGGTCAGCTCCTTG
Source organism: Azotobacter chroococcum (assembly GCF_004339665.1). Classification (GTDB taxonomy): domain Bacteria; phylum Pseudomonadota; class Gammaproteobacteria; order Pseudomonadales; family Pseudomonadaceae; genus Azotobacter; species Azotobacter chroococcum. Next base: position 73,142 of record NZ_SMMU01000003.1, on the reverse strand, counting down.
AGCTGCCCGGCGGCGAGGAAGTGGTCGAGGTGGGCATGGGTGTGAACGATGCTCACCACCTTCAGCCCGTGGCGTTGCAGGCGCGCCAAGATCAGCTCCGGGTTGCCGCCCGGATCGACGACGATGGCCTTCTTGCTGACAGGATCGCCGATGATGGTGCAGTTGCACTGCAGAGGGCCGACGGGGAAGGTTTCGCGGATCATCGCGGTGGGCGCGGTCATGGGGGAAAGGCTCCGGAAGCTTCGGTGCGCCATCTTGGCACACTGCGCTGGAAGGTTGAGCATTTTGCGTGCGCAGGGCTGCCGCGCCGCGAATGACGACTCCCCTGCCCCCCGGTTCACGAGGGGCAGGCGCGTGCTCAGCCATCCACCCCCGCCGTCGACGCCAGGATGGCGGCGACCCGCGCAGGCCGGCAGTTCAGGTAGAGGGACGAGGCCAGCCACTTCTGGTCGGGATAGTAGGAGAACATGAACTGCCCGCCCTTGAGGCTGTCGACTACCATGCGCGCCACTTCCGGGCGCACCGCCGGACAGCCGTGGCTGCGTCCGAGGCGTCCCTCCCGGGCGATCCAGGTCGGGCTCACGTAGTGGGCGGCATGGATGACGATGGCCCGCTCGCGCGCCCGGTCGTTGATGCCCGGCTCAAGCCCGTCCATGCGCAGCGAGTAGCCGTGCTGACCCTCGTAGCTTTCCTGGGTGCGGAACAGGCCGATGCTCGACTGATGGCTGCCTTCGATATTGGAGAAGCGCGTGGCGTAGTCCTCCCCGGATTGCTGCCCGTGGGCGACATAGTCTTCCAGCAACAGGCTGCGACGCTGCAGGTCGAAGATCCACAGGCGGCGCCTGGACGACGGCAGGGAGAAGTCGATCACCGCCAGCCGCTGGGCCGGCGCCGAGCCGTTGTTGATGGCGCACTGCATGGCCGCCAGCGCGCTGTCCAGCACCTTGCGGTTCAGTTTCGGGGCAGCCCTGGACAGACTGTCGAGCAGGGAATGGGGGGCCGGTGCCGCGTGGACGGAAACAGCAAAGCCCGCCAGCGCCAAAATGAGCAGCCGGAAAAGACTGGACATGAAAAACGCGCCTCTTTCTGGTTGAGTGGCGAACGATCCGGGCTCCCCTTTGCCTTGCCGGCCAATAGGGTTGATGATGGACGCCAGATGATTGCAGTCTAGCCGGCAACCTGCGATCCGAATGTTCCGCAGGCGTGGGAGCCAGCCATTGTATAAAAAGTGCACAGTTCTGTTAACCGGTCTGTTCCTGGCAACCAGGCTCGCCCTGGCAGCCCCGGGTGATCCCCTGCCCGGCGACGAGGCGATCCGCCAGCAGCTGGCGCAGCCGTCGCTGAGTTGCGTCTCCCCCGCCGTCGTCCCCGATGCCTTGGCCCTGGAGGCGCTGACGGCCTTCTATCGCCAACTCGACTACCAGCGCGTCTGGACCGCCGATGCCCGCCTGGAAAAGCTGCTCGAGCAGCTCGCCCAACTGGTCGACGACGGCCTGGACCCGACCAACTACCAACTCGCCACCCTGCGCCGGCTCGCCGACGACCCGGCCAGCCATCCGCAGCGCAGCGCCTGCACCGATGTCCTCGCCACCCATGCCTACCTGCAAGCCCTGCGCCATCTTGCCTACGGCCAGCTCGACCAGACCCAGGCGGAACCGCTCTGGCGCTCTTCGAACAGCCGCGCACCGGCACCACCTGCGCTGTTTCCGACCTTCGCCGTGACCCGTCTGGACGACCTGCCCGCCGCCTTCGCTGCGGCCCGTCCGGACTTCGAGCCTTATCTCGCGCTGCGTCGCGCCCATGCGGCGCTGCGCCAGAATCCGCCGCGCAACTGGCGGCGCGTGCCGGCAGGCGACCTGCTGCGCCCAGGCATGGCGGACGAGCGCGTGCCCCTGCTCGAGCGGCGCCTGGCCGACGAAGGCTATCTGACCGAAACGGCGCGCTCCGGCCCCGACCCGCAACGTTACACGCCGCGACTGGTCGAGGCTGTGAAGCGCTTCCAGGCACGGCATTTCCTCGAGGACGACGGCGTCGTCGGCCCGGCCACCCTGGCGGAGCTGAACGTCAGCCCCGCCGCGCGCCTGGAGCAGGTCCGCGTCAACCTCGAACGCTTCCGCTGGCTGGCCCGGGAAATGGAGCCGACCCTGCTGCTGGTGGATGTTGCCGGCGCCCAGCTGACCCTCTTCCGCGACCGCCAGGCACGCTGGCAGACGCGCACCCAGGTGGGGCGCCCGGCCCGCCCCACGCCGCTGCTCAAGTCGCAGGTCACCCACCTGACCCTGAACCCGACCTGGACCATACCGCCGACCATCCTGCGCGAGGACAAGCTGCCGCAGATCCAGCGCAACATCGGTTTTCTGGCCAGCCAGAACCTCAAGGTGATCGACTACCAGGGCAACGAGGTCAACCCGCACAACGTCGACTGGCACAACCCCAGCGGCATCATGCTGCGCCAGGACCCCGGCCCGCACAATCCGCTCGGGCAGATCGCCATCCGCTTCCCGAACCCCTTCTCGGTATACCTGCACGACACACCGAGCCAGCACCTGTTCACCCGGGAGACACGCACCTTGAGCTCCGGCTGCGTGCGCGTGGAACGGGCGATGCAGCTCACCGACCTGCTGCTGGAGGGCGCCAGCCCGGCCGAGCGCAGGCGTTTCGAGGAACTCCTCGCCAGCGGCAAGACCCGCAACCTGAACCTGCCCAAGCCGGTGCCGATCCTGCTGGCCTACTGGACCGCCCAGGTCGACGACAGCGGCCAGCTGACCTTCCGCCCGGACATCTACGCCCACGACGAGAAGGTCCTCGCGGCGCTGCAGGCCTCGCGCTGAGCGGTGGACGCCCGGACTAGAAGCGCACGCCGAGGCTGAGCAGCAGGTAGTCGCGATCCACCAGGGTGCTGTATTCGCCGCCGAAGAAGTCGGTGTAGGACAGCCCCGCGCTGTAGGTGTCCAGGTAATCGACGTCCAGGCCGAGGCCGAGCGACTTGCGGCCCTCCACGAAGTTGCCTTCGGGGCCGGGGGAATAGCCGTCCACGTCGTGGGACCAGGCGATCCCCGGCTTGAGGTCCAGCCCCGGCAGGACGTCGCGATACTCCCAGGTCGCGCGCAGCCGGTAGCCCCACGAGTCGCGAGTGGTGAAACCGTCGTTCTCGCAGTAGCGGCCGAGGTTCTTCTGCGAGCGGCCCGCCAGGGTCGCGGCATTCTGCGCCTGGCAGGCACCCTCCGGCAGCGGGCCGGCGCCGAACACCGGATCGCGGCCGTAACGCAGCCGGCTCGCCCCTTCCAGACCGCCAACGTGGATCCAGCCGACCTCCCCTTCCAAGGTCAGGCGGCTGGTGCCCATCAGCCCATCGAACTCCTGGCTGAAGCCGGTCTGCAGCTGGATGATCTCCTTGCGCCGGTAGCCGTGGACATCCTGCCCCGGACTCGCCTGCAGCAGCGCCGCGCTCGGCTCCAGCGGGGTCAGGGTGGCGCCGAGCAGATCGTTGATGTTGAGCTGCACCGGGGCGTTCGGCCGGTAGCTCAATTCGCCGCGCCAGCGGGTCCCGGCCGGCAGCGTGGTGGAAAAGCTCAGGCCGAACAGGCGGATGTCCTCGGGGTATTCGACGAAATAGCGCGCGTTGCCGGCCGCCGCCAGCGGCCGCAACGCCTGCGGCAGGTTGGCGGCGAACGCCGCCGGGCCGGCGGCGCCGGTGCTGAAGATCGCCGCGCGGCTGTGATAGTTCATGAAGTAGACGCCGAACTCGGTATCCAGCGGCTCGGCGAAATAGCGCAGGGCGATCCCCCACTGGCCGCCGTCGCGGGCATCGCGGTCGCCGCCGCGGCGCACCAGCACGCCCTCGTCGGGCGAAGTCCAGGCGACGCCCTGGGCCTCGAGCGCGGCGATATCGGCGGCGTTCAGGGCGCCGGCCCGGCTGAGCACCGCCAGGTTGCGATCGCAGCCATCGGCCAGCATGTCCGCCTGGGAAAAGAAGGTGCCGCAGTTGTCGCTCAGGGTCTGGTCCCAGGCCAGTTGGTAGAAGGCCTCCAGGCTGAAGGCATCGTTCAGGCTCTGGGCGAGGTGCAGCAGGGCGACCGGCAGCCGTCCCTCGCGAACCTCGGTGACGGGGCGGCGGAAGGTCTGCGTATCGAGGGGATTGATCGCATCGATGCCGCCCTGCAGGAACAGGCCCTCGCCCCAGTTCACCACCTGCCGGCCGAGGCGCAGCGAGCCCGGCAGCTCGCCGACGAGGTAGTTGCGGTAGACGAAGGCGTCGAGCAGCCGAGCGCCGGAGGAGCGCACGCCCTCCTTGCGGTTGCTCTCGTCGATGTCCTTGAACGGGCGCTGCTCGTCCTTCAGCTCGAAGTCGTACCAGTAGTCGCCGCGCAGGAACAGGCCGCTGTCGCCGCGCTTCAGCTCCAGGCCGTGCACACCGCGCAGGCGCTTGGCGAAGGTTTCGCCGCGCTTGAAGTTGCGCCGGCCGTCGTCGCTGATCGGCGACAGGCCGCGCCCGCCGTCGGCGCCGATCAGGTCCTTGTCCGTCCTGGCCGTCGACCAGCCGGCCTCCAGCGTCAGGCTGGAGTCGAGCTGCGCCTCGAGCGGACCGATATTGAAGCTCACGGCGCCGGCCGGCGCGGCCAGCGAGGCGGCACAGGCGACGGCCAGGGGCCGGAGGACGGGAAGGGATGGCATCGAGGCGACTCCAGGGAGCGGCAGGCAAAGCGCCTATTGTCCCTGTCTCCCCCGGGCTGCCGCCAGCCCGCAGTGCCCTTCGCGCCGAACGGAACATCTCTGTTAGGCTCGCCGCTTGCCCATTTTTCCAGCCAAGGAAATTTCGATGAATGCACGTCGCGCCGTCTTCCTCGACCATGCCTCCCTCGATCTCGGCGATCTCGATCTCGCCCCGCTGCGCCAGGCCTTCGACGAACTGGTGCTGCACGACGCCAGCCGCGCCGACGAGGCGGCCGGGCGGCTCGCCGGCGCCCGGGTGGCGATCGTCAACAAGGTAGTACTGAGTGCGGAGACCCTCGCCGCCTGCCCCGACCTGGAGTTGGTGCTGGTCTCCGCCACCGGCACCAACAACGTCGACCTCGCCGCCGCCCGGGCGCGGGGCATTGCGGTGTGCAACTGCCAGGGCTACGGTACGCCCTCGGTGGCCCAGCACACCCTGATGCTGCTGCTCGCCCTGGCCACCCGCCTGCCCGACTACCAGGCGGCGATCCGCGCCGGGCGCTGGCAGCAGGCGACGCAGTTCTGCCTGCTCGACTTCCCGATCGTCGAGCTGGAGGGCAAGACCCTCGGCCTGCTCGGCCACGGCGAGCTGGGCAGCGCCGTCGCCCGGCTGGCGGAAGCCTTCGGCATGCGCGTGCTGCTCGGCCAGTTGCCGGGCCGCCCGGAACGCGCCGACCGCCTGCCGCTGGCCGAGCTGCTGCCGCAGGTCGATGCCCTGACCCTGCACTGCCCGCTGACCGAGCAGACCCGCAACCTGATCGGCGCCGAACAGTTGCAGGCGATGAAGCCCGGCGCCTTCCTGATCAACACCGGCCGCGGCGGGCTGGTCGACGAACAGGCGCTGGCCGATGCCCTGCGCCGCGGCCAACTGGGCGGCGCGGCCTGCGACGTGCTCAGCGAGGAGCCGCCGCGCCACGGCAATCCGCTGCTGGCGCCGGACATCCCGCGGCTGATCCTCACCCCCCACAGCGCCTGGGGCAGCCGCGAGGCGCGCCAGCGGATCGTCGGCCAGCTGACGGAAAACGCCCTGGCCCATTTCGCCGGCACGCCGAAGCGCCGGGTCGACTGAGCCGGAAAGGGCTCTGCTAAGCTGCCGGCTTTTTCCGAGGAGGTTTCATGGACCCGCGTAGCGAAGTGCTGTTGCGCCAGGCCGAACTGTTCGGCGGCGACCTGCTGCTGGCCGGCCTGCCCGCCGACGACCTGCTCGGCCAGTTGCCCGCCGCCCACGGCTGGAGCTGGCAGGCCGGGGAGCACGCCGCGCTGGCCGCGCGCTTCGCCGGACGCTGCCAGTTCGGCGTCGTTCCCGGCGAACGGCCCTTCGCCGCCGCCGTGCTGTTCCTGCCCAAGTCCGCCGAGCTGGCCCGCTATCTGCTCGACGCCCTCGCTGCCCGCCTGCCCGGCGGCGAGCTGTACCTGGTGGGCGAGAAGCGCGGCGGCATCGAGAGCGCCGCCCGCCAGCTGCAGGCTTTCGGCCGGCCGCGCAAGCTGGACAGCGCGCGACACTGCCAGCTCTGGCAGGTGACGGTGGAACAGGCCCCACCAGCGCCCGTGCTGGAGGAGCGCGCCCAGCGCTACCGGCTGGAGCTGACCGACGGTCCGCTCGAGGTGGTCAGCCTGCCGGGGGCGTTCAGCCACGGCCGCCTCGACCGCGGCAGTGCCCTGCTCCTCGAGCATCTCGACGGGCTGCCGCCGGGCGATCTGCTCGACTTCGGCTGCGGCGCCGGGGTGCTCGGCGCGGTGCTCAAGCGGCGCCATCCGCAGAGCCGGGTGAACCTGCTGGACGTCGACGCCTTCGCCCTGGCCAGCAGCCGCCTGACCCTGGCCGCCAATGGCCTGGAAGCGGAGCTGATCGGCGGCGACGGCATCGGGGCGGCGCCCGACGGGCTGGCGGCGATCATCAGCAACCCGCCGTTCCATCAGGGCGTGCACACCGACTACCAGGCCACCGAGGAGCTGCTGCGCGAGGCCGCCCGGCACCTGCGCCCCGGCGGCGAGCTGCGCCTGGTCGCCAACAGCTTCCTCAAGTATCCGCCGCTGATCGAGCGCCACCTCGGCCCCTGCCAGGTGCTCGCCGAGGCCCACGGCTTTCGCATCTACCGCGCCGTCCGGGCGCGCTGAGCTTGCCCGTCATCGGCAGCTTGGGCACAATGCGCGCCGTCCTGGGGGAGTAGTCTCCCGCGAGCGCCCGCTCGCCCGGCACCCGTCAACATGCTTGGCCCACCGGCCATGGCGGGTGCGACCCCGGCCCGCCACGCAGGCCGCAGGGTTTGACAAGACCCATGACACGTACACCTTACGCCGGGGCGGGAGGTGCGCGTGTCATGGAAACGTGTCGACCCGCCCCGCAGGAAATCCGATGGAATCCCTCTTCGTCCCCACCCTGATCGTTGCCCTGGCCGAAATCGGCGACAAGACGCAACTGCTCGCCCTGCTCCTCGCCGCCCGCTTTCGCCAGCCCTGGCCGATCATCTGGGGCATCGTCGTCGCCACCCTGGCCAACCACTTCGCCGCCGGCGCGGTCGGCAGCTGGGTCGCCGGCTTCTTCTCGCCGGCCACGCTGAGCGCCATCCTTGCCGCTGCCTTCGCCGCCGTGGCGGTCTGGACGCTGGTTCCGGACAAGCTGGACGACGACGAAGAATCCGCCCTCAAGCGCTACGGCCCCTTCGTCACCACCCTGATCGCCTTCTTCCTCGCCGAGATGGGCGACAAGACGCAGATCGCCACGGTGATGCTGGCCGCGCAGTATCCGCACTTCGTCCTGGTGGTGATGGGCACCACGCTGGGCATGCTGATCGCCAACGTGCCGGTGGTGCTGGCCGGCAACTTCGCCGCCGACCGCCTGCCGCTGACCCTGATCCGCCGCATCGCCGCTGCCGGCTTCGCCGCCCTGGCGGTCTACACCGGCTACCAGGCGCTGCAGCTGGCCGGCTGGCTGTAAGCCCTTCGTCCAAGGGGACCGCGCTTGCCCGGTGCGGCCCCCTTGGGCACAATGTCCGCCGTCCTAGGGGAGTTTTCTCCCGCCCGTTCGGACCTGTCGACAGGTCCGGCCATGACGCGTGCACTCCAGGCCCGTCGTATACATGCCCAAGGTATGACACGCGTTCCTCACACCCGGGGCGGGAAGGCGTGCGTGTCCTGGAAAACTGTCGCCCCGCCCCCAGGAAGTCCGATGGAATCACTCTTCATCCCCACCCAGATCTCCATCCTCGCCGAGATCGGCGACAAGACGCAGTTGCTGGCCATGCTGCTGGTCCTGCGTTTCCGCAAACCCTGGCCGATCGTCTGGGGCATGCTCGTCGGCATCCTCGGCAACCACATCCTCGCCGCCGAAGTCGGCCACCTGGCCGCCGGCTTTCTCTCGGAAGTCGCACTGAACGGCATGCTCGCCGCGGCCTTCGCCGCGATCGCCGTCTGGACCCTGCTGCCGGATCAGCGCGGCGACGACGACGACTCCAAGCTCAAGCGCTACGGCCCCTTCCTGACCAGCACCGTGGCCTTCTTCTTCGCCGAGATGGCCGACAAGACCCAGGTCGCCACCCTGGTGCTGGCCGCGCAGTACGAATATCCCTTCTTCGTGGCGGTCGGCACGACGCTCGGCATCGTGATCTCCAACACACCAGTGGTGCTGCTGGCCGGCAACTTCGTCGCCCAGAACCTGCCGCTGAAGCTGATCCGCCGGATCGCCGCCCTGGCCTTCATCTGCCTGGCGGTGTATTCGGGCTACGAAACAGCGAAGCTGGCCGGCTGGCTGTAATGCCGGCAGCGCTGCCCCCGAGCAGGGGCAGCGCGTCGGCTCAGTTGCCGCCCCGGGCCTGCCGATACAGCGGCATGACCTTGGGAATCGCCGCCTCCAGCGCCGCCGTGCGGTTGCCGGGCGCGGGGTGGGTGCTCATGAACTGCGGGGTGCCGTTGTTGCCCGCCTGGCTCATCTTCTGCCACAGGGTGATCGCCGCATTCGGGTCGTAGCCGGCGCGCGCGGCCAGCTCCAGGCCGATCAGATCGGCCTCGTTCTCGTTGCTGCGGCTGTTGGGCAGGGTCATGCCGTACTGCACCGCCACGTCCGCCATGGCCATGCCGCTCTCGCCCACGCCGAGCAGTGCGCCGGCGCCCTGCTTGGCCATCTGTACGCCATAGGCCTTGGACATCGCCTCACGGCCGTGCTCGCGCAGGGCATGGGCGATCTCGTGGCCCATGACCGCGGCGATCTCGTCGTCGGTCAGGCGCAGCTTCTCGATCAGCCCGCTGTAGAAGATGATCTTGCCGCCCGGCCCGCAGCTGGCGTTCAGCTCGTCGCTGTCGATCAGCGCGACCTGCCACTGCCACTGCGCGGCGTCGGCGCGGAACAGCGGCGCCTTGGCGATCAGCCGCTGGGCGATGGCGTTCAGGCGCCGGGCATTCTCGCTACTGGTGTCCAGGACGCCCTTGGTGGAGGCCTCGCCCAGGGTCTGCTGGTAGGACTGGGCATACATCTGGTTGACCTGCTCGGTGGAAAGCATGCTGAACATGTACTGCTTGCGCTCGACCCCCACGGCGCCGCCGCTGGTGGTCTGGACGGGCTGGCAGCCGGCCAGCAGCAGGGCGGCGGCCACAGCGGTGAGATAGGAAGACTTGCCCATGTGGGTACTCCTGACGAACACGGCCCGTATGCTAGGTCGCCGGCACAGGGGCGGCAACCGGGGCGGAGGATTGAGTAATAGCTATGAGCCAGCTCCGCAAACGGAGCCGGCAAGAGAACTCCGCCAGACTGGAAAGTTCCCGCCGCGCCGCGGCTCAGGCGGGTGTCAGACACTCCGGGGCGTCCAGCTGCGGGTCGTTGACCAGCGCCGCCAGGGCCCGCTCGCGCAGCGCCGGGGCAGGCCGCAGCAGCAGCGCCTGCAGGGAGGCCGGGGGGCTGGCAGCATCCAGCCAGAGCGCCTGTTCTGCTTCGTCGAGGATCAGCGGCCGGCGCTGGGCGGCCACCGCCAGGGTGATCATGGCGACGCTCAGGTAGACTTGTCCGCCGACCGGATAGGCCTCCCAGACCGCTGCGAAATGCAGCAGCGGCGCCGCGCCGGTCAACCAGTAGGGGCGCTTGCGCGCAGCGCCGCGCCACTCGTAGAAACCGTTGGCCGGCAGCAGGCAGCGGCGCGACCGGAAGGCCTCGCGGAACATCGGTTGCTCGACCAGGGTTTCCGCCCGGGCATGGGCCGGGGCGCGCGACAGGTCGGTCAGCCAGGCCGGGGTCAGCCCCCAGCGCGCCAGCGCCGCCTCCCGCGCGTCGGCCACGCCGCGCAGCATCAGCACCTGGGCGGCCGGGGCGATGCTCCAGTGCGGCGCCAGATCCGCGGGAAATCCGCGCAGGCCCGCCAGGGCCGGCGGCCAGCGAAACAGGGCGTAACGTCCAGTCATGGCGGCAAGCTCTCGGGACAGGATTGGCAAAGGCATCGGCCATTGTAGCGGCGCTGCCCCGCCCACGCCTCAGTCATCCTCCCGACGGACCGCCAAAGTCCAGTCGACGCCATCGGTATGCAGCTCGAACAGCAGCGGACGGCAGCACACCGGGCAGTCCTCGATGTACTGCTGGTCGCCGGCGGAGAGATCGAGCAGCGCCTCGACCGTCTCGCCGCAACAGGGACATTGATAGCTCTGCATTTCCAGCATCGTGGACTCTCCCGAGTTGCCGCTATAATGCTCGACCGATTTTTCCCCGCGACAGGAGGCGCAGGCCCGCGCCTCCGCCTCTTTTTTATCTACCCAGTCCTGATCAAGAGCACATGATGGGCGAATTCGATGCCATCCGACCCTATGCCGACGCCGAAGTCCCTGCTGTCCTGCAACGGCTGATCGCCGACGCCGACTTTCTCGACATTCTTACCCGCTTTCGCTTTCCGCGCCTGGCCGGGCCGCTCGGCTGGCTGCTCAAGCCGCTCATCGCCTTGCGCCTGCGTGCCGAGTTCACCCGCATCGACAGCGTCGCGGCCCTGCAGACGAAGATCGAGACCTATGTCGACCACACCATCGAGCGCGCCACGGATGGCGTGACCTACAGCGGTGTCGAGCAGCTCCGGCCCGGCAAGGCCCGGCTCTTTCTCGCCAACCACCGCGACATCGTCATGGACCCGGCCTTCGTCAACTATGCGATCTACCACGCCGGACTGCCCACGCCGCGCATCGCGATTGGCGACAACCTGCTGCAGAAGCCCTTCGTCAGCGACCTGATGCGCCTGAACAAGAGCTTCATCGTGCATCGCTCGCTGAGCGGACGGCGGGAAAAACTCGCTGCCTACCAGCTGCTCTCCGCCTACATCAACCATTCGATCCGGGTGGAGGACGAGTCGATCTGGATCGCCCAGGCCGAGGGCCGCGCCAAGGACGGCGACGACCGTACCGACTCGGCGATCCTCAAGATGTTCCACATGAGCCGCAAGGACGAAGCCTTCGCCGAGGTGGTGAAGTCCCTCAACCTGACGCCGGTGTCGATCAGCTACGAATACGACCCCTGCGATCAGGCCAAGGCCCGCGAGCTGTACATCCGCGCCAGCACCGGCAGCTACACCAAGGCGCCGGGCGAGGACGACCAGAGCATCGCCCTCGGCATCACCGGTTACAAGGGCCGGGTGCACATCCACTTCGGCACGCCGCCGGAAACCCTTCCGGAGGATGCCAAGCAGCTCGCCGCGGAAATCGACCGGCAGATCCTCGGCAACTACCGGCTGTTTCCCGTCCACTACCTGGCCTATGCCATGCATGCCGGACGCGATCCCGGACTGCAGGTTCCGGAGGCGGCGCAGCTGTTTCCGGCCGACGAAGTCGCCCGCGCCGAAGCGGAGTGGCAAAAGCGCCTGGCCGCCTGTCCTGAGGAGCAGCGGCCCTACCTGGTCCTGCAATACGCCAACCCGGTGCGCAACCAGTACCGGGTCAAGGCCGGCCTGCCGCTGTAGGAGCGACGGCGGCGCACCCCGTCAGAGCCGGGTGCTGCTCCAGGAGAGGAGCAGCGCCAGCAGCAGGGTGCCGGCGCCGAAGCGGTAGAAGAAGCGGTTGACCCGTCCGGTCGCCGCCTCCAGTGCCCAGGCTCCCTCCTCGTCCAACTCCCCTTCGCCGGCCAGACGCGCCAGGGCACGCTGCTCGCGCAGACGGGTGGCGAGCAGCAGCCAGCTCCCGGCGAGGGCAAAGAACAGGGCCACGGTATTCAGCAGCAGTGACGGGGGAAGCGGCAGGGAAACCCCAAGAGCCGGCAATAACATCGAAACCTCCGCATCGGCAAGGTGCACGGAGGAGTCGCGCGCACCACAACTGGGAAAGACGGAGCCGCTCGGCGGCGGGTGGAAAACGTCACTGCCCGCAGCCGCAACCGGGAAACCCCTGTCGCAGAGTGGCCTGGCGACGTCCGCACGCCCCGCGGGGGCGGCTGGCCGATGGCTTGCATGAAGCCTCGGCGCGGACAGAGAAGACTCGGATATATTCTACGCAAGCCGAGCGCCTTATAAGCGCTGCTTTCGACCAAATACCCAATAAGTCCTCGAAGTTCTGATTCCGTCGGGAAACGGTCATCCGACCGTTCTACAGTCCGAAGTCCTGGCCATGGGGCAAGGCATCCGATCAGCCACGGAGGAACCGACATGCAGCACGCCGAATCTCTCGAACGCCCGTTCGAGTTGCAGGACGAGATGGAGGAGCGCATCGGACTGGACTTCTGCGTCCACGACCAGGACTGGCTGGACTACTGCCGGCTGGGCGGCCACGAGCACTACGAACTGCCCGCCGCCAGTCGGCCGAAGAGACGCTACGCCAAGGCCGCCTGACAAGCCGCACAGCCGGGTACCAGCACCGCCACGAGCGCCAGCTGGAAGCGAGCCCGGCTCCGGCAAGCGGACCGGGCTGCACGAATCCCCGCCTCAGCGCCCCAGCAGCAACTGGCCGATGGCCGGATCCTTGAAGGCACGGGTCAGGGCATCGCTGAGCACATCGCCGACCAGCTTGGTGTTGGTCTGCTGGTTCGGCGCCATGCCGAAGCGCTGGTTCAGCGAGGCACCATAGCGGCCGCTGTAACGACGCCCGCTGTTCTGCACATCGACCCGCAAGGTCGCGCCGATATCCGCCTCGGTGACATACATCCCCTTCTTCGGCGACTGGTACTTCAGCTCGGCCAGGGTCAGGGTCAGCTGCGGCGCATTGTAGGCATTGGGCGAAGGGGTGAAACCGAGCAGGCGCACCGCCGTCTCGGCCTGGGTCTGCAGCCGGGGCAGCACATCCTGGCCGCGCACGACGATCATGCTGGTCTCCGGATACATTCCGCCGCGGGTGCCCAGGTTCGGCGAGGCGCGTCCGTCGACCACCCGCACGACGACGGGCTGGCCGCTGCCGACCGCAACGAGTGACGCGTTGAGCTTGGGCTCGGGGGTGATTTGTTGCGGGCTGAGGGCGCAGCCGGCCAGTCCCAGGCTGGCGACGGCGACCAGGCCCAGCAACAGACGATGCAGCATGCTCGATTCTCCAGAAGTGGCGAGGGAAGCGCAGTATAACGGCCTCGGCAGCCGCCCGCAGCCGGCGTCACGGCCCCGGAGCGCAGCCCTTCGCACCGCGCGGGGAGCCCCGGAATAAAACTAAAGCCAAAGGGTCAACTTTGTTGATTTGGCGCTATACTCGACCCCCGATTATAAGGTTGCTCCTGATCGGGCATCGTCATGCACAGCCGTGCAGCGCCATTTGGCACGACTTCCCGCAGAGAGTCGCCACCCGCCGCCACTGTCGGCATCGGTTTTATTTTCCGCCCATCGCGCAGAACACTGTCGCTTGCAAGGACGCAGCCTGTCTCGCTACGCCCGGGTATCGGCGTGCCCGAGACAACGACTGAACAAGGGCCACGACTTCAAAAGAGCGTGGCAATACAGTTTTTTCACTACTTCAAAAGAGTGTGGCGAGCAATGAACGACGATGCGTCCCGAGCGAACATTGATGCTCCTTCGCCCATCGACAATCCACTGACCGAGAGATCGGGGTCTACCCGCTAGGGCCGGCCGAATGGATGCCGGCGACGAGAGTCGCCGATTGCCGGAGCGGAAACCCGTCCGCTTTCCCGGCAGCCACGCAGGTGTCCCGTGTAAGCACGGCCGATCATTCGGCAGGTGCCCGTCAAGGAACAACGGATAACAGGCCGACCGGGCGGCTGGAGCATCCTCGAGTGGTGCAACGGCGCAGCCAGCTGCCTGAGGAACAGGCGCAAGGTCGTACTGCCAATTTGGTGTTGCAGATTTGGAGGCGTTAATGGCGCATAAAAACTACGAAGTCGATGTGGTGCTGGTCGGTGCCGGCATCATGAGCGCGACACTGGGCGTGCTGCTGAAGGAACTCGATCCCGGCATCAAGCTGGAAATCATCGAAATGCAGGACTCCGATGCCCTGGAAAGTTCCAACCCCTGGAACAACGCCGGTACCGGACATGCCGGCCTGTGCGAGCTGAACTACACCCCGCAGGCGGCAGACGGCTCGGTCAAGGCGCAGAAGGCCGTCGAGATCAACGCCAAGTTCGAGGTTTCCAAGCAGCTCTGGGCCTACCTGCTGGAGCAAGGCAGCTTCGGCTCGGCGCAGTCCTTCATCAATCCCGTTCCGCACCTGAGCTTCGTGCGCGGCGAGAAGGACATCGGCTTCCTCAAGACGCGCTTCGAGGTGCTGAAGAAGCATCACTGCTTCGCCGACATGGAATACACCGAGGACAAGGCGACCCTCGAGGAGTGGATGCCGCTGATGATGGCCGGCCGCGACCCGAACGAGCGCCTGGCCGCGACCCGCGCCCTCGGCGGCACCGACGTCAACTTCGGCGCCCTGACCGGCCAGCTGCTGCAGCACCTGACCGGCAAGGCCGACGTCACCGTCAGCTACGACCACAAGGTCACCGGACTCGAGCGCGCCGACAGCGGCTGGAAGGTCACCGTCAAGGACAGCAAGACCGGCGTGAGCCGCGACATCAAGGCCGGCTTCGTGTTTCTCGGTGCCGGCGGCGGCGCCCTGCCCCTCCTGCAGATGTCCGACATTCCGGAAAGCCACGGCTACGGCGGCTTCCCGGTCAGCGGCCAGTGGCTGCGCTGCGACAATCCCGAGGTGGTCAAGCAGCATCAGGCCAAGGTCTACAGCCTGGCCGCGGTCGGCGCGCCGCCGATGTCGGTGCCGCACCTCGACACCCGCGTGGTCGACGGCAAGAAATCCCTGCTGTTCGGGCCCTACGCCGGCTTCACCACCAAGTTCCTCAAGCGTGGCTCCTTCCTCGACCTGCCCAAGTCGATCCGCCTGGGCAACATCGGCCCGATGCTGGCGGTGGCCCGCGACAACATGGACCTGACCCGCTACCTGATCAAGGAAGTGAAACAGTCCATGGGCGATCGCCTGGAAACCCTGCGCGGCTTCTACCCCGAGCTCAACCCCCAGGACTGGCGCCTGGAAGTCGCCGGCCAGCGCGTGCAGATCATCAAGAAGGATGCCGAGCGCGGTGGCAAGCTGGAGTTCGGCACCGAGATCGTCGCGGCCGCGGACGGCTCCATCGCCGCTCTGCTGGGCGCCTCGCCGGGTGCCTCGGTTTCCGTGTCGGCCATGCTCGACCTGCTGCAGCGCTGCTTCGCCGAGCGCATGCAGTCCGAAGCCTGGAGCGGCCGTCTCAAGGAGATCTTCAAGGCCTCCGGCAAGGAACTGGAGAACGACGCCGAACTGTACCGCAGCGTGCAGGCCGCCTCGAACCAGCGCCTGGGCCTGTTCACTCCCGCTCCGGCCAAGACCGCACCCGCGGCAGCCAGCGTCGACAGCTGAGCGAACCGCCGGCCATGAAAAAACCGCCTGAACAGGCGGTTTTTTCGTTTCCAGGAATCGCCCGCTTCAGCGCTGGGCGGCAGCCCGCACGATGTCGATGTAGGGCTCGGCAAGTCGCTGGTCCTGGACCAGCGCGATGAAGTCGCGGCCCTGGACGTCCTGCGCCGCGAGGTCGTAGCCGGCCTCGACGAAGAAGCCCACGAAGCGCTCGAAATCGTCCACCCGCAGCCCCCGGTAGGCCTTGACCAGCTTGTGCAGGGCGGGCGGCGTGGCGTCGGCCGGCTCGACATCGAGGAACAGGCGGATCCTCTCCTCGCTGATTTCCTCGCCAATCACCTGCTTCTTGTCTTTCTTGCGCATGTTTCGCTCCATTGATCGATGTCGAAGGGGTGGCAGTTTAGCCGCGCTCGACGCACGGTGCCTCACAGCCCCTTGACCGCATAGATGCCGGCAGCGTTGCGCCAGTAGCCCTTGTAGTCCATGCCGTAGCCGAAGACATAGCGGTCCGCGCAGCTCAGTCCGACGTAATCGGCCTTGAGATCGGGCGAGGCCTTGCGCTGGTGCTGCTTGTCCACCAGCACCGCGGTATGCACGGTGCTGGCCCCCTCGTGGCGGCAGAAGTCGATGATCGCCGCCAGAGTGTGCCCCTCGTCGAGAATGTCGTCGATGATCAGCACGTCGCGGTCGATCAAGGAGATCTCCGGCTTGGCCTTCCAGAACAGGTCGCCGCCGCGGGTCTCGTTGCGGTAGCGGGTGGCATGCAGATAGGACAGCTCCAGGGGGAAGCCCAGCAGCGGCAACAGCTTGCCGGCGAAGACCAGCCCGCCGTTCATCACGCAGAACACCACCGGATTGCGCTCGACCAGTTCGGCGTTGATCGCCTCGGCGACGCGCCCGATCGCCGCCTCGACTTCGGCATGATTGAACAGGCAGTCGGCCTCCGCCATGACTTGGCGGATATGGGCGAGATCGACGGACATGGCATTTTCCTCGGGTGGGTGGAGCACTGAAGGCCTGCCGCAGCAGGCCGGCCCCGGCAATCGGAGCGGGAACGTTACCCAGCGCCCCCGCCGCGGGCAAGCCCCGCGGCCGGGCCGTGCAACGCTGCCCATTCATTCTCCGCCGGGCCGGTGTTTTAATTCGGGCACCATCCCAGAACGCCGGAGCCCTTCATGCCCATCCACGAAATCCGCCACCCGCTGATCCGCCACAAGCTCGGCCTGATGCGCCGCGCCGATATCAGCACCAAGAGCTTCCGCGAACTGGCCCAGGAGGTTGGCGCCCTGCTCACCTACGAGGCCACCCAGGACCTACCCCTGGAGAGCTGCCAGATCGAGGGCTGGTGCGGTCCGGTGGAGGTGGACAAGATCGCCGGCAAGAAGATCACCGTGGTGCCCATCCTGCGCGCCGGGATCGGCATGCTGGACGGCGTGCTGCGGCTGATCCCGAGCGCCAAGGTCAGCGTGGTCGGCCTGTCGCGGGACGAGGAAACCCTGGTCGCGCATACCTACGTCGAGAAGCTGGTGGGCGAGATCGACCAGCGCCTGGCGCTGATCATCGACCCCATGCTCGCCACCGGCGGCTCCATGATCGCCACCATCGACATGCTGAAGAAGGCCGGCTGCAAGGAGATCCGCGCCCTGGTGCTGGTCGCCGCGCCGGAGGGCATCCGCCTGCTCGAGCAGACCCACCCCGACGTGACCATCTACACTGCGGCCATCGACCAGCGCCTCAACGAGAACGGCTACATCATCCCCGGCCTCGGCGATGCCGGCGACAAGGTGTTCGGCACCAAGCAGAAGCCGAGTTGAGGCTTAGGGTCTGTTGCCGTTTTGGCGTGAGCCGCGTTGCTGCGGCCTACGCCAAAACGTCAGCAGACCCTACGTTCGGCGCACGGCAAAGCTGCGCCAGCGCGGCCGCCCACGCCGGATGGTCGTTGAGGCAGGGCACCAGGAGCAGTTCCTCGCCGCCGGCCGCCCGGAACTGTTCGCGACCGCGCTGGCCGATTTCCTCCAGGGTCTCGATGCAGTCGGTGACGAACGCCGGACACATCACCAGCAGCTTCTTCACCCCGCGCGTGGCCAGCGCGTCGAGCTGCTCCTCGGTGTAGGGACCGATCCACTTGGCGCGGCCCAGGCGCGACTGGAAGGCTACCGACCACTGCCCCTCGCTCAGCCCCATCTGCCGAACGAAGCCCTCGGCGCTGCGCAGGCACTGCGCCCGGTAGCAGCGCGCCAGCACCTCCGGCGGCGCCTGGCGGCAGCAATCGGCGCCGCTCAGGCAATGCCTGCCGCTCGGATCGGCCTTGCGCAGATGCCGCTCCGGAAGGCCGTGAAAACTCAACAGCAGATGGTCGAAGCCCTGCTGCAGGTGGGGCCTGGCGCTCTGCACCAGGGCCTCCAGGTACTCCGCCCGGCCGAAGAAGGGCGCCAGTACCTCCAGCTCCAGTTCCAGACCGCTCGCGCGCAGCACCCGCCGGGTCTCCTCCACCACGGTGGTCACGGTGCTGTCGGCGAACTGCGGATAGAGCGGCGCCAGGGTCACCCGGCGCACGCCATCCTCCGCCAGCCGGTTCAGCGCCGCCTCGATGGACAGGCTGCCGTAGCGCATCGCCAGCTCCACGGGTCCCTCGTGCCAGTGGGCCTGCACCGCCTCCTGCAGGCGGCGGCTGAGGGCGACCAGCGGCGAGCCCTCCGGCCACCAGATCGAGGCATAGGCATGCGCCGACTGCTCCGGCCGCTTGCGCAGGATCAGCGAGACCAGCAGGCGGCGCAGCGGCCAGGGCAGGTCGATCACGTAGGGGTCCATGAGGAACTGGTCGAGGTAGCGGCGCACGTCGGCCACCCCGGGGGAATCGGGCGAACCCAGATTGACCAGCAACAGCGCGTGATCGGTCATGCGGCATCCTTGAGTCGGTGGTCGCCCAGCAGATCGGCCAGGGCGGCGTTGAGATCGGTGAAGCGAAACGCGAAGCCCGCGTCGGACAGGCGGGCCGGCACGGCGCGCTGGCTGCCGAGCAGCAGGCCGGCGAGTTCGCCGAGGCCCAGGCGCAGGGCGAAGGCCGGCGCCGACAGCCGCGCCGGCCGGTGCAGCGCCTGGCCCAGGGCGCGGGCGAACTCGCCGTTGCGCACCGGCTGCGGCGCGCAGGCATTATAGGGACCCTGCGCATCCTCCCGGTGCAGGAGAAAGTCGATCAGCGCGACCTGGTCGGCGATGTGCACCCAAGGCATCCACTGTCGGCCGTTGCCGAGCGGCCCGCCCAGCCCCAGGCGGAACACCGGCCGCAGGCGCTGCAGAAAGCCGCCATCGGGCGCCAGCACCAGCCCGCTGCGCAGCAGCACCACGCGGATGCCCAGTTCCTCGGCGCGCCGCGCCGAATCCTCCCAGGCGCCGCACAGCTGGCTGGCGAAATCCGTGCCGACCGGCCCCATGTCCTCGCGCAGCTCGCGCTCGCCGCCATCGCCGTACCAGCCCACCGCCGAGCCGGAAATCAGCACCCGCGGCCGCTGCAGACGCGTCTGCAGCCAGCCGACCAGCTGCTCGGTCAAGGTGATCCGGCTGGACCAGAGCACGGCCTTGCGCCGGCGCGTCCAGGGCCGTTCGGCGATGGGCGCGCCGGCCAGGTTGATCACCGCATCCAGCGTCTCGCCGTCCAGTTCCTCGAGCCGCCCGATCCCGCGCACGGCAGATCCGCAGAGGCCGGGAACCTGGTCCGGCGAGCGGCTCCACACCGTCAGCCGGTGCCCCTGGGCACTCCAGTGTCGGCACAGGGAACGCCCCATCAGTCCGGTACCGCCAGTCAGCAAAATGTGCATTGTCCTCTCCTCGCATTGCCCAAAGGCACGCATGGCCCTACTTTGAATTTATGACGCTTTTACGCTTTCGCACTTGTGGATTTAGGAGTACAGATGAAGGAGCACCAACCGTTGTGATCTGCGCCGGGTGCACGGAGCGGGGAGTTCGTCGGCGGCGCGCCTGCTGAAGGGGTACGAGGTAAACCATGACTTTTCCTATTGCCATCATTGGCACGGGTATCGCGGGGCTCTCCGCGGCGGGGGCACTGCACGCGGCGGGACTCGAGGTTCAGTTGTTCGACAAGGGCCGCGGCAGCGGCGGCCGCATGGCCAGCAAGCGCACCGAGGTCGGCACCCTCGACCTGGGGGCCCAGTATTTCACCTGCCGCGACCGCCGCTTCGCCGAGGCGGTCCAGCAATGGCGCGGCCACGGCTGGGTCGCCGAATGGCAGCCCAGTCTTTACGACTCCGCCAACGGCATGCTGCGCCCGTCCCAGGACGAGCAGATCCGCTGGATCGGCACGCCGCGCATGAGCGCCCTGACCCGCGGCCTGCTCGGCGACATGCCGGCACGCTTTTCCTGCCGGATCACCGAGGTCTTCCACGGCCAGCAGCACTGGATGCTGCAGGATGCCGACGGCAAGGCCTACGGTCCGTTCAGCCAGGTGGTGGTGGCCACGCCCTCGCCCCAAGCGGCGCAGCTGCTGGCGGCGGCACCCAAGCTGGCTAGCAGCGTGGCCAGCGTGGCGATGGAGCCGAACTGGGCGGTCGCCCTGTCCTTCGAGCAGACGCTGGACACACCGGTGGACGGCTGCTTCATCCAGGACAGCCCGCTCGAATGGGTGTCGCGCAACCGCGGCAAGCCCGGTCGCGCCAGCCAGCCGGACACCTGGGTGCTGCAGGCCAGCAGCCGCTGGACCCGGCAACACCTCGATCTGCCCAAGGAGCAGGTGATCGAACAGCTGTACGGCGCCTTCGCCGAAATAATCGGCTGCACCGTGCCGGAGCCGGTGTTCAGTCTCGCCCACCGCTGGCTCTACGGCCGGCCGGTCGGCAGCCACGGCTGGGGTGCCCTGGCCGATTCCAGCCTGGGCCTCTACGCCTGTGGCGACTGGTGCCTGTCCGGACGCGTCGAAGGCGCCTGGCTCAGCGGCCAGGAGGCCGCCCGCAAGCTGCTGCAACACCGCGCGAACTGAACGCCGCGCCCCTCCCGAAGCACACCTGCCCGACGGCCACCGCAAGGCGGCCGTCACCGATGCCAGCCCAGCCGCCCGACTGCCGCGCAGCCATGCCATCTCCATGTCTCGCCCCTTCCCGGCGCCAGCGGCCGAAAGCTATACAAACAGTTGATCATGTATAGGAATGCTCCTAGGCTGGGCGCATACTTATACAAGTAAAAGACCATGTACAGCTATTTGCGAGGTCGCCCATGTCCACCGCTAGACCGAAGATCGCCATCAGCGCCTGCCTGCTCGGCGAGCGGGTGCGCTTCAATGCCGGCCACAAGGAGTCGCCGTTGTGCAGCCGCGTGCTCGCCAGCCACTTCGACTTCGTGCCGCTCTGCCCGGAAATGGCCATCGGCCTCGGCGCGCCGCGCCAGCCGATCCGCCTGGTGGGCGATCCGGCCCGTCCGCGGGCGGTCGGCACGCGCGATGCCGGGCTCGACGTCAGCGCGCCGCTCAGTGCCTACGGCGAGCGCATGGCCGGCGAGCTGGACGACATCGACGGCTTCATCTTCATGCAGAAATCGCCGTCCTGCGGCCTGGAGCGGGTCAAGGTCTACCAGGCCAACGGCCACCCGGCCGAGGGCGGCGGCCGCGGCCTGTTCGCCGCCGCCTTCTGCGCACGCCGTCCGGAACTGCCGGTGGAGGAGGACGGCCGCCTGCACGACCCGGTGCTGCGCGAGAACTTCGTCACCCGGGTGTTCGTGCATGCCGACTGGCGACGCCTGCTGGGCGAGGGCCTAAGCCGCCAGGCGCTCCTCGACTTCCATGCCCGCCACAAATACCTGCTGATGGCCAGCCATCCGCAACAGTACCGGGCGCTCGGCCGGCTGCTCGGCGAGGTCGGCCGGCATGCGCCGGAGGAACTCGGCCCGCGCTACTTCGCCCAGCTGATGATGGCGCTGCGCCAGTGCGCCAGCCGCGGCAGTCACGGCAACGTGCTGCAGCACCTGTGCGGCTACCTTCGGCCGGCCCTGGAGCCGGACGAACGCGCGGAGCTCCAGCAGCTGATCGAGCAATACCGTCTCGGCATGCTGCCGCTGGTGGTGCCCCTGACCCTGCTCAAGCACCATTTCCGCCGTCATCCCCACCCCTACGTGGCCCGACAGGTCTACCTGCAGCCGCACCCTGAAGAACTCGGCCTGCGCAACGCGATTTGAACGATGTCCGAAAAACAACTGCCCGCCTCGCCGCTCGACGAGCCTGAAGTATCCCCCGAGCCCGGCTGGCTGCCGATCCGCGAGGTCGCCCGGCAGACCGGGGTCAACCCGGTCACCCTGCGCGCCTGGGAGCGCCGCTACGGCCTGATCCTGCCGCGCCGTACGCCCAAGGGGCACCGCCTGTACAACGAGGCCCACGTGGCGCGCATCCATGCGGTGCTCGCCTGGCTGAACCGCGGCGTGGCCGTCGGCCAGGTCCGCGATCTGCTCGACCGTGAGCCGCCGAGCGAGGCCGAAGCGGCCCCCGACAGCCCCTGGCAGGTCTTGCAGGGGGAACTGCTCGCCGCCACCGAGGCGCTGGCCAGCCGCCGTCTCGATAGCCTGTTCGACCAGGCCGGCGCGCTCTACCCGACACCCCTGCTCTGCGCGCGCCTGCTCCAGCCGCTGCTCGCCGAGCTGGAGCGGCGCGAACGGGCCGGCGCCGGGCTGGAGCGCGCGTTCTTCCTGTCCTGGCTACGCAGCCGGCTCGGTGCCCGGGTACAGCAGCACAACCGCCAGAGCGGCGGCGCGCCGCTGCTGCTGGCCGGACTCGGCGGGCCGCCGCTCGAGCCCGGTCTGTGGCTCTGCGCCTGGCTCGCCACGGCGACCGGCAGCCCGCTGGAAGTGCTCGACGGCCCCGTATCCCTTACCGAACTGGAACTGGCGCTGCCACGCCTCGCGCCGCGCGCCCTGCTGCTCCATGCCGCCCAGCCGCTGACCGCGGCGCAGCTGCGCCAGCTGGGACACCTGACCAATGGCAGCACACTGCCACCACTGCTGGCCGGCCCGGCAGCGGCCATCCAGCGGGAAGCGCTCGCCTCACTGCCCGGCCTGCTGCTGGCCGAAGATCCGCCTGCCGCGCTGCAGGCCCTGCAGAACCTGCCCGCGCGCGCCCCCGAAGAGCCGCCATGCGTCAGCTGATCTGGCTGCGCAGCGATCTGCGTGTCCACGACAACCGCGCCCTGGGCGCCGCGATGGCCGCCGGACCGACCCTCGCCCTCTACCTGCCCAGCCCCGGCCAGTGGCGCGCTCACGACGATGCCGCATGCAAGGTCGACTTCTGGCTGCGCAACCTGGCCGAGCTGTCGCACAGCCTGGCGCGCCTGGGCGTGCCGCTGCTGATCCGTCAGGTCGAGCGCTGGGACGAGGCGCCTGCCGCCCTCGCCCGCCTGTGCCGCGAACAGGACATCGTCCAGGTGCACGTCAACGACGATTACGGGGTTCACGAAAGCCGCCGCGACGCGGCGGTGGAGGCCGAGCTGAAGGCGCAGGGCATCGGTCTGCAGCGGCACCTCGATCAGTTGCTGTTCGCCCCGGGCAGCCTGCTGACCCGCGCCGGCGGCTGCTTCCAGGTGTTCGGCCAGTTCCGCCGGGCCTGCCACCAGCGCCTGGCCGGCAACCTCCCTGCAGTCGCCGGTCTGCCCGCCGCGCAGCCGCCGCCGGGCATCGCCGGCGATGCCATTCCCGTTGCGGCGGAAGGCTTCGCCACGCCGCCGGAATCCCTGCGCCGGCTCTGGCCGGCTGGCGAGACAGCCGCGCAGCGGCGCCTGCACGAATTCGTCGAGAACCGCCTCGCCGCCTACGCCGAAGCCCGCGACTTTCCCGCCGAGCCCGGCACCAGCCGGCTGTCGCCCTACCTCGCCGCCGGCGTGCTGTCGCCGCGCCAGTGCCTGCACGCAGCATTGCAGGCCGGTGGCGGCGACTTCGACCGCCCGGGCGTCTCCGCCTGGCTCGACGAGCTGCTCTGGCGCGAGTTCTACAAGCATGTGCTGGTCGGCTATCCGCGGGTGTCGATGGACCGCGCCTTCCTCGCGGAAACCGAGGCCCTGCCCTGGCGCGATGCCCCGGCGGAACTGGCGGCCTGGCAGCAGGGGCGCACCGGCTTTCCGCTGGTCGATGCGGCGATGCGCCAGCTGCTCGCCAGCGGCTGGATGCACAACCGCCTGCGCATGGTGGTCGCCATGTTCCTGAGCAAGAACCTGCTGATCGACTGGCGGCACGGCGAGCGCTGGTTCATGCGCCACCTGATCGACGGCGACCTCGCCGCCAACAACGGCGGCTGGCAGTGGAGCGCCTCCACCGGCACCGATGCGGTGCCCTACTTCCGCCTGTTCAACCCGCTCGCCCAGTCGCGCAAATTCGACCCGGGCGGGCGCTTCATCCGCCAGTGGCTGCCGGAGCTGGAGGGTCTGGACAAGCGCGACATCCACGCGTCGGCCGGATTGTTCCGCCCCGCCGGCTATCCGCCGCCGATCGTCGAGCTGCCCTTTAGCCGCGCACGCGCCCTGGCCGCCTTCAAGGCCCTGCCCCGCCGCGGCTGAGCCGATTCAGCAGGACAGCGCCTCGACCGTCGCGGCCTCGCCCCACAGCCGCGGCAGCACCCGCGCCAGTCCGGCCGGATCGCCGCTCGACCAGAAACGCGCCGTGGCCGGCCCGGCGGCCAGCAGATCGCAGGCCTCAAGCAGGCGCTCGAGCTGGCGGGCCACCGCGGCGCCGGTGTCGATCAGGCTGACCGACTCCGGCACCAGCTCCCTGAGCAGCGGCCTGACGAAGGGGTAATGGGTGCAGCCGAGGATCAGGGTGTCGCAGCCCTCGGCCAGCAGCGGCGCGACGAAGCCCTGCAGCAGTTCACGGGTCTGCGGCCCGTCCAGCTCGCCGGCCTCGATCCGCTCCACCAGGCCGGGACAGGGCTGGGTGATCACCCGCACGTCGCCAGCGAAGCGGTCGAGCAGCGCGGCGAAGCGGGCGCTCTTAAGCGTCCCGGTGGTCGCCAGCACACCGACCTGGCCACTGCGGGTGGCCGCCGCCGCCGGCTTCACCGCCGGCTCCATACCGACCACCGGCAGCTCGGGATACAGCTCGCGCAATTCGGCCACCGCCGCCGCGGTGGCGGTGTTGCAGGCCAGCACCAGTGCCTTGGCGCCCCGTTCGAGGAGGAAGGCGGCGATCGCCCGGCAGCGCTCGCGGATGTACTCGGGACTCTTCTCGCCGTAGGGCACATGGCCGCTGTCGGCGACGTAGAACAGCGATTCCCGGGGCAGCCGGGCGCGGATCTCGCCCAGCACCGACAGGCCGCCGACCCCGGAGTCGAAGACGCCGACCGGCGCCTCACTGGCCATGCCGCGCTCCACAGACCGGGCACTGCGGATCGCGCCGCACGCGCAGCTCGCGGAAGCGGCTGGTCAGCGCATCGACCAGCAGCAGGCGGCCGACCAGCGGCTCGCCGAAGCCGGCCAGCAACTTGAGCGCCTCCAGCGCCTGCAGGCTGCCGACCAGACCGACCAGCGGGCCGACCACACCGGCCTCGCTGCAGGTCAGCTCGGCCTCGCTGCCGTGGCCGTAGAGGCAGTGGTAGCAGGGACTGTCCTCGCTCCGCGGGTCGAACACCGAGAGCTGGCCTTCCAGGCGGATCGCCGCGCCGCTGACCAAGGGCTTGCCGGCGGCCACGCAGGCGGCGTTGACCGCCTCGCGGGTGGCGAAGTTGTCGCTGCAGTCGAGCACCAGGTCCACCGCCGCCACCGCCGCGGCCAGCGAGTCGGCGTCCAGGGCGCCGCGCAGCGGGCGCAGGGCGACCTCGGGGTTGAGCGCCGCCAGCCGGGCCAGCGCCGAATCCACCTTGGACTGGCCGACGCTCGGCGTGTCGTGCAGGACCTGCCGCTGCAGGTTGGTCAGGTCCACGCTGTCGAAGTCCGCCAGATGCAGCGCGCCGACCCCCGCCGCCGCCAGGTAGAGCGCCACCGGCGAGCCCAGCCCGCCGAGGCCGACGATCAGCGCGCGGCTCTGCTTCAGGCGCAGTTGGCCGTCCACGTCGATCTGCGGCAGGAGGATCTGGCGGCTGTAGCGCAGCAGTTCTTGATCACTGAGCATGGGGATGTCCTAGCAAGAAAGGGGATGGATTCGAATGGTCGCGCCGGCAAGCGCAAGGTGGAAAACTCGCGCAGCGATTTTCCACCTTGCCATGCCACTGGCGGGAAAGGCCTGCGGCCGTTTCCCCCCCTACAAGAGCCGTGCAGCAGGGTGACAGCCCTCGCCCCGAACTCATGCAGGCAGCCGTCCCAGGCTGATGCGCTCGTGGCCGCCGAGGTCGCGGCGGCTGTGCACCTCGCTGAAACCGCCGGCCGCCAGCAGCGCGCGCACCGCGCCGGCCTGCTCGAAGCCGTGCTCGAGCAGCAGCCAACCGCCGTCGGCGAGATGGTCGGGCGCCGCGGCGACGATCCGGCGGATGTCGTCCAGCCCGTCGGCGCCGGCCACCAGCGCGCTGGCTGGCTCGAAGCGCAGGTCGCCCAGCACCAGATGCGGATCGTCGGCGGCGATGTACGGCGGATTGCTGGCGATCAGCTCGAAACGCCGGCCGTCCAGCGCGGAAAACCAGTCGCTCTGCAGGAACGCGGCGTTGCCCAGCCCCAGCCGCCGGCGGTTGCGCTCGGCCAGTTCGACCGCCTCCGCGACCCGGTCGACGCCGGTCAGCCGCCAGGCCGGGCGCTCCGCGGCCAGCGCCAGGGCGATGGCGCCCGTGCCGGTGCCGAGGTCGAGCACCGCGGCATCGCTCGCCGGCAGCAGCTCCAGCGCGGTCTCCACCAGCAGCTCGGTGTCCGGGCGGGGAATCAGGGTCGCTGGCGCCACCTCCAGATCGAGGCTCCAGAAGCCCTGCCGGCCGAGGATGTAGGCCACCGGCTCGCCGGCCCGGCGGCGCGCCAGGTCGGCGGCGAAACGTGCGGCCACCTCCGCCGGCACTTCGCGCTCGGGCCAGGTGCGCAGGTAGCTGGCCGGCTTGCCCAGCGCCGCGGCGAGCAGCCACTCGGCATCCAGCCGCGGGCTCGGCGAGTCGGGCAACTCGGCGCTGTTCAGCAGGTTCTCGATGGTCGGCATGCGTCGATTCCGTAGGCGTCGTAGGGGGGTGAAACCCGCCCTACGCATCAATCGCCCAGGGCGGCCAGCTGGTCGGCCTGGTATTCGCTGAGCAGGGGCTCGATCACTGCGTCCACCCCGCCGGCCATGACCTCGTCGAGGGCGTAGAGGGTCAGGTTGATGCGGTGGTCGGTGACCCGCCCCTGGGGAAAGTTGTAGGTGCGGATGCGCTCGGAGCGGTCGCCCGAACCGACCAGCAGCTTGCGCGTCTCGGAGATTTCCTTGTGCGCGGCGGCGTCCTGGCGGTCCTGCAGCTTGGCCGCCAGCCAGGCCATGGCCTTGGCGCGGTTCTTGTGCTGCGAGCGCTCCTCCTGGCATTCGACGACGATGCCGGTGGGCAGGTGGGTGATGCGGATCGCCGAGTCGGTCTTGTTGACGTGCTGGCCGCCGGCGCCCGAGGAGCGGTAGGTGTCGACGCGCAGCTCGGCCGGGTTGATCTCGATCGCCGCCTGCTCGTCCGGCTCCGGCAGCACCGCGACGGTGCAGGCCGAGGTGTGGATGCGGCCCTGCGACTCGGTTTCCGGCACGCGCTGCACGCGGTGGGCGCCGGACTCGAACTTCAGCTTGCCGTAGACGTGGTCGCCCTCGACGCGGGTGATGATCTCCTTGTAGCCGCCGTGCTCGCCGGGGTTCTCGGAGAGGATCTCGATCCGCCAGCCCTGCTTCTCGGCGTAGCGCGAGTACATGCGGAACAGGTCGCCGGCGAAGATCGCCGCCTCGTCGCCGCCGGTGCCGGCGCGGATTTCCAGGAACACGTTGCGCCCGTCGTTGGGGTCCCTGGGCAGCAGCATGCGCTGCAGGCGGTCCTCCAGGCCGACCAGCCGCTCGCGGGCCTCGGCCACCTCCTCGGCGGCCATCTCGCGCAGGTCCGGATCGCTGTCCTTGAGCAGCGCCTGGGCGCCCGCCAGGTCGTCCTGCACCTTGCGGAATTCGCGGTAGGCGGCGACCACCGGCTCGACCTCGGCGTACTCCTTGGAGTAGGCGCGGAACCGGGTCTGTTCGGCGATCACCTCGGCGTCGCCGAGCAGCGCGGTGAGTTCCTCGTAGCGGTCGTGCAGCAGGTCCAGTTTGTTCAGCAGGGAAGCTTTCATCGTTTCGACTCACCCTCGTCGAGGGCAAAGAGTTCCTGGGCCACGGCCAGCGCATCGAGGCGGCCGTCGGCGGAGAGTTTCTTCAGCTGCACGCTGGGCGCATGCAGCAGCTTGTTGGTCAGCCCGCGCGCCAGGGCGACAGCCACCTCCAGCGGATCGGAACCATTGGCCAGCAGGCGCTGGGCCTTGGCCAGCTCCTCGTCGCGCAGGCGCTCGGCCTGCTGGCGGTAGGCCTTGAGCACGTCCACCGCGGCCAGCTCGCGCAGGCGCAGCATGAAGTCGTCGGCGCCGGCGGCGACCAGCTCCTCCGCCGCCTGCGCCGCGCCCTGGCGGCTCCTCAGGTTTTCCTCGATGACCTCGTGGAGGTCGTCGACGCTGTACAGGTAGATGTCGTCCAGCTCGCCCACTTCCGGCTCGATGTCGCGCGGCACGGCGATGTCGACCATGAACATCGGCTTGTGCTTGCGCTGCTTCAGGGCGCGCTCGACCGCACCCTTGCCGAGGATCGGCAACTGGCTGGCGGTGGAGCTGATGACGATATCGCTGTTGGCCAACTCCTGGCCGATGTCGGCGAGCATGATCGCCTGACCACCGACCTGTTCGGCCAGGAGCCGGCCGCGCTCCAGGGTGCGGTTGGCGACGACGATGCGCTTGACGCCCTGTTCGTGCAGGTGGCGGGCGACCAGGGTGATGGTTTCGCCGGCGCCGATCAGCAGCGCCTGGCTGCGCTGCAGGTCGCTGAAGATCTGCTTGGCCAGGCTGACCGCGGCGAAGGCCACCGACACCGGATTCTCGCCGATGGCGGTGTCGGTGCGCACCGCCTTGGCGGTGCTGAAGGTGGCCTGGAACAGCCGACCGAGCAACGGGCCGACGGTGCCGGCCTCGCGCGCCACGGCATAGGCGGTCTTCATCTGGCCGAGGATCTGCGGCTCGCCGAGCACCAGGGAGTCGAGCCCGGAGGCGACGCGCATCATGTGGCGCACCGCGGATTCGTCCTGATGCACGTAGGCGCAGGCGCGCAACTCGTCCAGGCTCAGCCGGTGGTAATCGGCCAGCCATTGCAGCACCGTATCGACCCCCGGGCTATCCTGCTCCAGGTAGAGTTCGCTGCGGTTGCAGGTAGAGAGGATCGCCGCCTCGCGGCTGTCGGTATGCCGGCAGAGCTGCTGCAGTGCTTCGGCAAGCTGCGCGGGAGTGAACGCCACGCGCTCGCGGACATCCACCGAGGCGGTCTTGTGGTTGATACCGAGGGCGATGAATGCCATTCAGGTGCGCAGATCCGAACAGGGAAAGCACGCGATTGTCCTACTTCGTCAGATGGAGAACAACCTCCGCCCGCCTGTCCTGCGCCCCGCCGGCCCCCGTAGCCATGGGCTTGACCGGCGGCTTGTGTCATGATGCCTCCCACTTTTCCGGTGCAACCATCGCTTTCCCCTCCCTATGAATAAAATCTTCGCCTCGCTGGCCGTCATGATGTTTCTCGGCGGCTGTCAAAGCCTCTCCCAGCCGGGTAGCAGACCGCCGGCGAAAGAGGCGCTCGCACCGTCGCCCGCCCCGGCCAGCCCACCGCCGCCGCAGCCGGTCGGCTCATTCCGCGAAGACACCCTCTACAGCCTGCTGGTCGGCGAACTGGCCGGGCAGCGCAACCGCTTCGACATCGCCCTGGAAAACTACGCCGCACAGGCCCAGACCACCCAGGACCCCGGCATCGCCGAACGGGCCTTCCGCATCGCCGAATACCTCGGCGCCGACCAGAGCGCCCTGGACAGCGTGCTGATCTGGGCGGACAACGCCCCGGCCAACCTCGACGCGCAGCGCGCCGCCGCCATCCAGCTGGCGCGCAACGGCCGCTACGACGAGTCCATGCGCTACATGGAGAAGGTCCTGCAGGCCCAGGGCGATACCCATTTCGACTTCCTCGCCCTGGCCGCCGCGGAGAGCGACCCGGAAACCCGCGCCGGGCTGCTGCAGAGCTTCGACCGGCTGCTCGCCAAGTCGCCGGAGAACGGCCAGCTGCTGTTCGGCAAGGCGCTGCTGCTGCAGCAGGATAATCGCCCGGAAGAGGCCCTCGAGCTGCTCGAGGAGCACCCGGCGAGCGAGCAGGAAATCGCCCCGCTGCTGCTGCGCGTGCGCCTGCTGCAGGGCCTGGAGCGCAGCGACGAGGCCACCGCCCTGCTGAAGAAGGGCATGCGCCAGCACCCCGACGACAAGCGCCTGCGCCTGACCTACGCCCGCCTGCTGGTCGAGCAGGACCGCCTCGACGATGCCAAGGACGAGTTCGCCACCCTGGTCGAGCAGTTCCCCGAGGACGACGACCTGCGCCTGTCCATGGCGCTGGTCTGTCTGGAGGCCCAGGCCTGGGACGAGGCGGAGGTCTACCTGGAGGAGCTGATCGAGCGCGGCAGCTACGTGGATGCCGCGCACTATCAGCTGGGTCGCGTCTACGAGGAGCGCGAGGACCCGGAAAGCGCGCTGATCGAATACGCCCTGGTCAGCCCCGGCAACCACTACCTGCCGGCGCAGTTGCGCCAGACCGAGATTCTCTTCGAGCGCGGCCGCCCCGAGGAAGCCTCGGCGCGTCTGGCGCGCTCCCGCGACAACCAGCCGGACTACGCCCTGCAGCTCTACCTGATCGAGGCCGAGGCGCTGACCAACCGCGATCGTCTCGAGGAGGCCTGGCAGGTCATCGACCGTGCCTTGAAGCAGTTCCCGGACGACCTCAACCTGCTCTACACCCGCGCCATGCTGGCCGAGAAGCGTGGCGACCTGGCCCAGCTGGAGCGCGACCTGCGCATCATCATCGCGCGCGAACCGGATAACGCCATGGCCCTGAACGCCCTCGGCTATACCCTGGCCGACCGCACCACCCGCTACGCCGAGGCCAAGGCGCTGATCGAGCAGGCCCACCGGCTGAACCCGGACGACCCGGCGATTCTCGACAGCCTCGGCTGGGTGCATTACCGCCTGGGCCAACTGGCCGAGGCCGAGCGCCTGCTGCGCCAGGCCGCCGAACGCATCTCCGACCACGAGATCGCCGCCCACCTGGGCGAAGTGCTCTGGGCCCGCGGCAAGCAGCGCGAGGCCCGCAAGGTCTGGGCCAGGGCCCTCGAGGAGCAGCCCGACAGCGCCATCCTGCGCAGCACGCTGCTGCGCCTGACCGGATCCGAGACCTTCTGAGCCATGCCCACCCCCCTTCTCCGCCACGGCCTGCTCTTCGCCCTGCTCGCCCTGCTCGCCGGCTGCGCCGGCCTGACCTCCCGGGAAGCCCTCGAGGGCCAGGGCGATCCCGAACGCTGGCGGGCGCACAAGCGCGAGATCGGCGCCCTCGACGCCTGGCAGATCAGCGGCAAGGTCGGCATCCAGGCGCCCCGCGAGTCCGGCAGCGGCACCCTGTTCTGGCTGCAGCGCCAGGACTACTACGACATCCGCCTGTCCGGTCCGCTCGGCCGCGGTGCGGCGCGGCTGACCGGGCGCCCCGGCGGCATCGAACTGGAGGTCGCCGGCCAGGGACGCTACCAGGCCGAATCGCCGGAAGCCCTGCTCGAGCAGCAGCTCGGCTGGCGCCTGCCGGTCTCCCACCTGCTGTGGTGGGTGCGCGGCCTGCCGGCTCCCGGCAGCCGCAGCCAGCTCACCCTCGACGGCGACAGCCATCTGGCCCGCCTGCGCCAGGACGGCTGGCAGGTCGAATATCAGCGCTACGCCGAGCAGAACGGCTTCTGGCTGCCCGAGCGCCTGAAGCTGTACGGCCAGGACCTGGTCATCACCCTGGTGATCAAGGACTGGCAACCGCGCCGTCTGGGACTCTGAACGCCATGCAGCATGCACCACTGATCCTGCCGGCACCGGCCAAGCTCAACCTGATGCTGCACATCCTCGGCCGCCGCGCCGACGGCTACCACGAGCTGCAGACCCTGTTCCAGTTCCTCGACCATGGCGACGAGCTTGGCTTCGCCGTGCGCGAGGACGGCATGATCCGTCTGCACACGGAGATTCCCGGAGTCCCCCACGACAGCAACCTGATCGTCCGCGCCGCCCGCCAGCTGCAGCGGCAAAGCGGCTGCCGGCTGGGCGCCGACATCTGGCTGGACAAGCGCCTGCCGATGGGCGGCGGCATCGGTGGCGGCAGCTCCGACGCGGCGACCACCCTGCTCGCCCTCGACCACCTCTGGCAGTTGGGCTGGGGCGAGGAGCGCCTGGCCGAACTGGGCCTGGCCCTGGGCGCCGACGTGCCGGTCTTCGTGCGCGGCCGCGCCGCCTTCGCCGAGGGCGTCGGCGAACGCCTGCAACCGGTCGAACTGGAAGAGCCCTGGTTCCTCGTCGTGGCACCGCAAGTCACTGTCAGCACAGCAGAAATTTTTTCCGACCCGGAGTTGACACGCAACACACCGGCCATTACAGTTCGCAGCCTCCTTGCTGGGGATGGTCATAACGACTGCCAGCCAGTCGTCGAAAAGCGCTATCCGGAAGTCCGTAACGCTTTGAACTGGCTGAACAAATTCGTCCCGACCAGAATGACCGGGACTGGAGCTTGCGTGTTTGGGAGCTTCCCAAACCGGGACGATGCTGATAAAGTCGCCCGCCAACTTCCAGTGACCATGCCGGGTTTCGTCGCCCAAGGTCGCAACATTTCCATGTTGCATCGCAGGCTAGAAGCGCTGGTGCAGGGAGTGAATGCCTAGCATTCGATGATTGTGCGCTACAGGGGCGTCGCCAAGCGGTAAGGCAGCAGGTTTTGATCCTGCCATGCGTTGGTTCGAATCCAGCCGCCCCTGCCATCTCCCACCCGGAGTTCGCATGCATCGCCGGGCATTCAAGGATGTAACGCCACAGGGGCGTCGCCAAGCGGTAAGGCAGCAGGTTTTGATCCTGCCATGCGTTGGTTCGAATCCAGCCGCCCCTGCCATATTTCAGGAAGCTGTTCAAAAATGCCGCAATCACGCCGCCTTTTTGAGCAGCTTTTTAATTTCATCAGGTCCACCCTCAGCCGGCAGGTACTGCGCGTGTCCAAGATGATGGTCTTCACGGGGAATGCCAACCCCGATCTGGCGCGTCGCGTCGTACGTCAGCTGCATATTCCCCTCGGCGATGCCTCCGTAGGCAAGTTCTCCGATGGCGAAATCAGCGTTGAAATCAACGAGAACGTCCGCGGCAAGGACGTCTTCCTGATTCAACCGACTTGCGCGCCGACCAACGACAACCTCATGGAACTGGTGGTGATGGCCGACGCCTTCCGCCGCTCCTCGGCCTCGCGAATCACCGCGGTCGTCCCCTACTTCGGCTATGCCCGCCAGGACCGCCGCCCGCGCTCCGCCCGCGTGGCGATCAGCGCCAAGGTGGTGGCCGACATGCTCGACGTGGTCGGCGTCAACCGCGTGCTCACCGTCGATCTGCACGCCGACCAGATCCAGGGCTTCTTCGACATCCCGGTGGACAATATCTACGGCTCGCCGGTGCTGGTCGACGACATCCAGGCGCAGCGCTTCGAGAACCTGATGATCGTCTCTCCGGACATCGGCGGCGTGGTGCGCGCGCGCGCCGTCGCCAAGTCCCTGGGCGTGGATCTGGCCATCATCGACAAGCGCCGGCCGAAGGCCAACCAGTCGGAAGTCATGCACATCATCGGCGATGTGGAAGGTCGTACCTGCATCTTGGTCGACGACATGGTCGACACCGCCGGTACCCTGTGCCACGCGGCCAAGGCCCTCAAGGAACATGGCGCCGCCAAGGTATATGCCTACTGCACCCACCCGGTGCTGTCCGGTCGCGCCATCGAGAACCTCGAGAGCTCGGTGATGGACGAGCTGGTGGTGACCAACACCATTCCGCTGTCCGCCGCTGCCCAGGCCTGCCCGCGCATCCGCCAGCTGGACATCGCCCCGGTGGTAGCCGAAGCAGTGCGCCGCATCAGCAACGAGGAATCCATCAGCGCCATGTTCCGCTAGGAGCGGGCGCCGATATCACCGCCCCGCCAAATGCGGGGCCCTCAGCCATCGCCCGGATGCTGGTCGCAAGCATCGCGGGCGATGCTGTCAT
The DNA here is from genome assembly GCF_004339665.1 of Azotobacter chroococcum. GTDB lineage: Bacteria > Pseudomonadota > Gammaproteobacteria > Pseudomonadales > Pseudomonadaceae > Azotobacter > Azotobacter chroococcum. The sequence goes on along the minus strand of NZ_SMMU01000003.1, from coordinate 39,405 downwards.
TCTGGAGAAACGCAATGACCAATTTTGCCCTGAATGCCGAAGTGCGTTCCGACCTGGGGAAAGGTGCGAGCCGCCGCCTGCGTCGTAACGCCAGCCTGGTTCCCGCCGTGATCTACGGTGGCGACAAGGCTCCGCTGTCCATCAGCGTGCTGGCCAAGGAAATCGCCAAGCTGATCGAAGACGAGGCCGCCTTCAGCCATGTGATCGCCCTGAACGTCGCCGGCACCACCGAGACCGTGCTGATCAAGGCCCTGCAGCGCCATCCGTCCAAGGCCGTCGTGATGCACGCCGACTTCCTGCGCGTGGTTGCCGACCACAAGCTGACCGCCCACGTGCCGCTGCACTTCGTCAACGCCGAGAACTCGGTCGGCGTGAAGCAGCAGGGTGGCGAAGTCTCCCACACCATCTCCGAAGTGGAAGTGTCCTGCCTGCCGAAGGACCTGCCGGAGTTCATCGAAGTCGACCTGGCCAACGTCGAAGTCGGTCAGATCGTCCACCTGTCCAACCTGAGCGTTCCGGCCGGCGTCGAGCTGGTGGCCCTGGCCCACGGCAACGACCTGGCGGTGGCCAACATCCACGCTTCCCGCGTGAAGGAAGAAGGCGCCGAGTAATTCCTCGGAGTCCAGGAGGGCCCCTGCGATGACTGCCGTGCAACTGATCGTCGGCCTGGGAAATCCCGGCCATGAATACGAGCAGACCCGGCACAACGCAGGGGCCCTCTTCGTCGAGCGCGTGGCGTCCGCCAAGGGCGTCGGCCTCAGCGCCGACAAGAAGTATTTCGGCCTGGTCGGCAAGTTCAGCCACCAGGGCCGCGACGTTCGTCTGCTCATCCCCACCACCTACATGAACCGCAGCGGCCAGTCCGTGGCGGCGCTGGCGAACTTCTTCCGCATCCCGCCAGCGGCCATCCTGGTGGCCCACGACGAACTCGACATGCCCCCCGGCACCGCCCGACTCAAGCAGGGTGGCGGCCATGGCGGGCACAACGGGCTCAGGGACATCATCGCCCAGCTCGGCAACCAGAATTCCTTCCATCGCCTGCGGCTCGGCATCGGCCACCCCGGCGACAAGACTCTCGTCTCCGGCTTCGTGCTCAGCCGGGCTCCGCGCAGCGAACAGGAAAAGCTCGAGGCCAGCATCGACTTCGCCCTCGACGTGCTGCCGGACATGCTCGACGGCCACTGGACCCGCGCCATGCAGCAGCTGCACAGCAGGAAAGCCTGAGCCACCCTTTTCCACCGACTTCAGCTCTGCGAGGGACACACCATGGGATTCAACTGCGGCATCGTCGGCCTGCCCAACGTCGGCAAGTCCACCCTGTTCAACGCCCTCACCAAGTCCGGCATCGCCGCCGAGAACTTCCCGTTCTGCACCATCGAGCCGAACAGCGGCATCGTGCCGATGCCCGACTCGCGCCTCGATGCCCTGGCCGAGATCGTCAAGCCCGAGCGCGTGCTGCCGACCACCATGGAGTTCGTCGACATCGCCGGCCTGGTGGCGGGCGCCTCCAAGGGCGAGGGCCTGGGCAACAAGTTCCTCGCCAACATCCGCGAGACCGATGCGATCGCCCACGTGGTGCGCTGCTTCGAGGACGACAACGTGATCCACGTGTCCAACAGCGTCGATCCCAGGCGCGACATCGAGATCATCGACCTCGAACTGATCTTCGCCGACCTCGACAGCTGCGAGAAGCAGCTGCAGAAGGTCGCGCGCAACGCCAAGGGCGGTGACAAGGAAGCCCTCGCGCAGAAGGCCCTGCTGGAAAAGCTGATTCCCCACTTCAGCGCCGGCAAGCCGGCCCGCTCGCTGATGAAGAGCCTGGGCGACGAGGAAAAGCGCCTGATCAAGGGCTTCCATCTGCTCACCAGCAAGCCGGTGATGTACATCGCCAACGTTGCCGAGGACGGCTTCGAGAACAACCCGCACCTCGACGTGGTGAAAGCCATCGCCGAGGAAGAAGGCGCCATCGTGGTGCCGGTGTGCAACAAGATCGAAGCGGAAATCGCCGAACTCGACGACGACGAGGAAAAGCAGATGTTCCTCGAGTCCATGGGCATGGAGGAGCCGGGCCTGAACCGGGTGATCCGCGCCGGCTACCAGCTCCTCAACCTGCAGACCTACTTCACCGCCGGCGTGAAGGAAGTGCGCGCCTGGACCGTCAAGATCGGCGCCACCGCGCCGCAGGCCGCCGCGGTGATCCACACCGACTTCGAGAAAGGCTTCATCCGCGCCGAAGTCATCGCCTACGACGACTTCATCCAGTACAAGGGCGAAGCCGGCGCCAAGGAAGCCGGCAAGTGGCGTCTGGAAGGCAAGGACTACATCGTGAAAGATGGCGACGTGATGCACTTCCGGTTCAACGTCTGATCGCTCCCCGCTTCAGCCAGGGCCCCAAATACGGGGCCTTGGCCTGCCCTTCCCCTCACCCCCCCCCTACCAGCCCGGCCAGCTGCCAGCCCAGCGACACCAGCGCCAGTCCGGCGACCGCTGCCAGGGCCAGGCGATTGCGTCCGGCGTTCCGATCCTGCGCCTCCTCCAGAAACTGCAAACGAGCCTCCACATTGCCCAGCGCCTCGGCCCTGGCCGTCACCTCGCTCTCCAGCCGTTCCAGCGCCTCATCCTTGCGCTTCGACTCGTCCGCCAGTTGCGCCAGTGCCTCGCCCCGGAGCCTCAGCTCGCCCTCCACTTGCAGCAGCGCCTTGCGCTGCGCCTCCAGGACGCGGGCCTGTTCCTGTTGCCAGGCCCCCTGGCGCAGCTCGAGGTTGCCGAGCGCCTTGCGCAGCGGCAGGACGTTCTGCTCCAGCATGGCGACGACTTCCTGGCGAAACTTCGCCAGCCGCTCCGACAGCGCCTCGCGCAGTTGCCGGGCCGCCGCCTCCTGGGCCTCGATGCGCGCCTGGCCGGCCTGCGCCTGCTGCTGCAGCTTCCGCTCCAGCTCTACCGCACAGGCGGCACTCCTGTCCGCAGCGGCCTCCAGCTCGGTCCGCACCTGGTCGAGATGGTCGCGGAACTCGTCGAACAGCTTCTTCTCCAGCCCGGCCTGGCGCTGGGTGAAGTCGCGGCCCAGGTCGTCGAGCCGGGTGCGCCAGTCGCTGACCGCGGTGACCAGATCCTCGGCCACGCAGACGACCATCTGCTGGTTGAGCGCCTCCATCTGCGATTCGGCCTGCTCCAGGCGCTTCACGCTGCCGACCAGCCGGTCGGTCTGCTCCGCCGTGACGTCCCGGGCCTCCAGCAGGCCCCGGTTGGCCAGGTCGATTTCCTGCTGCTGCTGCTCGAGCGCCCGCTGCTGACCGAGAATCCTGCGGTTCTGCTCCTCGAGGAGGTCGGCCTGCTGCCTGAGCATGTTCTGCTGCTGCAGGAGAACCCGCTGCTGGTCGCTCAGGACCTTGGAGATCGCCGCATTGACGATCAGCAGTTGCGAGGACTTCTGCGACAGGCTGCCGATCGACTTCTGCAGATCGATCTGCGCATCCTGCAGCTTGTCGTCGCGGTCCTTCCACCAGTTGCCGATCAGGCTGCCGCCCTTTTTCTCCTGGCGCGCCCGCTCCAGTTCCTCGGCGCTCCGACCGACCTCGTCCTGGGCGGACAGCATGCCGCCGACCAGTCCCTTGATGTCGGCCGAGCGGATGATCTGCTCGGAAACCTCCACGGAGGAGAAGGCCTGCACGATCTGCAGCTCCTGTCCGCTCCGCTTGTCCGCATCGTGTTCCACAAAAATCGCCCCGGGGAAAGCTCAATGGTACGGATATTGTCCAGAAAACCACCGATGCCTTTGCCCGGTCGGTTGGCAAATTCGTCACATCGCGCGGCAGCCGGTCGGCCAGAATGTCGCACGGGCCGATCCTTTCAGCCGGACATCACCCAGCACCAGCCAATGTCCGCTCCCGCCAACGCCGCGAGCAGGTCACCCACCTGCAGCCGCTCCAGCTCGGCGCGCAGCCGCTGCGACCAGTCGTCCGCCCGGCCGCCGCGCCAGGCCGTGGCGGCGCGTTGCAGACATGCCGGGCGGTTGCCCTCGTCGAGGGCCTCCAGCGCCGCCCGGCGGGCCGAAGCCAGTCGCTCGGCGTCCAGACCGGCGAGGCGGTGCTGCTGCACGACGAGAAACTCCCGGATCGCCTGCTGCAGGCGCGCGACCGGAACGTGCGGCGATTGCACACCGAACTGCAGCTCGGCGCCCTCCTCGGCGTCGACGAAACGGCAGAACAGCGCATAGCCCAGCCCCTGCTCGACGCGCAGGGCCTGATGGAAGGCGCCCGGCCAGAGGATCGCCAGCAGGCGCCAGGCCGCCTCCCGGCGCGGCTCGCCGGGCGGCGCCAGCAGACGCAGCAGGACCGCCTGTTCGCTCCCCGCGATCCCCAGATGCAGTTCGCGTTCGCCGCCGGCCGCCAGCCGCGGCGGAGCCGGTGCCGCGGGACGACCGATTCCCTGCAGCAGCGGCAGCACGGCGGGCGGCACCTCGCCCATGCGCCAGCCGCACAGGCCGGCGGCCATCAGGCACTCGGCAACCCGTGCAGACAGGCCGGCCTCGTCCAACGCCTCCAGCCGGCAGGCGAGCGCATCCTCATCGACCGGCTGGCGCGTCCGCGCCGCCGGATGGGCCAGCAGGCGGCGCAGGAGGATCTGCCGTGCCTGCTCGTCGCGGCGCCGCTGCCAGGCCTCGCGCCAGCATGCCGCGTCGCCCTCGCGCAACGCCGCCAGCAGGCGCTCCAGCGCCAGCGGCAAAGCGGCCGGCGGTCCGCTCAGGCACAGGCTCAGGCGTCCGGCACCGCTCGACAGCTGGCAATCGAGACCGAACGGCTGCGCTTCGCCGAGCAGCGCGGCCCAGCGCTCGGCCAGCGCCAGCTCCGCCAGTTCCGCCGCCAGTTGCGCCTCCAGGCCCGATTCTGCCGCCTGCCAGGCAAGCAGCAATGCGGCATGGCCGGGACGCAGCAGCTCCGCGCCGGTGCTGCGCCACTCCGCCGGCCAGTCTTGCGCCACTGTCGACGGCGGTGGCGCCTGGAAAGGATTGAGCGGCGCAAGCTGCCAAGCCTCCTGCACCGGCGGCAGCTCGGCCAGCGGCATCACCAGCCGGCGCACCGGAAAGCGCGGAGTGAACTCGCCCTGCGGCAGGGCGGCGCGGCAGCACTGCAGGACCAGCGGCGGCTGCGCCAACGGCCTCAGCCATTCGCCCAGCTCGGCACCGGCCACCGGTGCCGGCCACAGCGTCGGTACGGCGCCGCCCTGGCGCTGCCAGCGCTCCAGCCAGAGCGCGGCACGCTCCAGCGGCGCCCGCTCGTACTCGTCCCAGGCCTGGCTGATGCGCCCGTTTTCGGCCAGGAGCGGATCGCCGATCCGCTCGGGCGCCGCCTGCAGACAGGCCAGCCAGTCGCGGCAGAGGGCGGCGATCTCCTCCTCACGGCCACGGCCCTCCTCCAGCAGCTCCAGATGCAGGGCCAGCAGCGCCTGCCCGGCATCCGCCGGGTGCAGCTCCAGACGGGCCTGCTGCGCCAGACCACGGGCGCGCAGCACGCCGGGCAGGCTGCCGGCATCGCTGCGCCACAGCGCCTGGCGCAGCAGATCCAGAGCCGGCTCGTCGCGCGCGGCGACATGCTCCAGCGCCCACCACAGGCTCATGCGCCGCTGCGCCGGCTGCTCCAGCTCCAGACGCAGGCAGCCCTGTCCGACCGGCCAGGGCGACGGCCAGTCGGGTACCGACACATGGGCGCCGCCCGGCAGCGCGCCGGCGACGGCACGGACCTGCGTCTCCAGCTCGCCCAGGGACTGCGGCCCGCAAACCAGCAGGCGCAGGTTTTCGCCCCGGTAATGCCGGGCATGCCAGGCGCGCAGCTCGGCGAGAAAGGCCGCTGACGGCGAATCGAGGCTGTCGCGCGCGCCGGCATGAAAATGCGCCAGCGGATGGGCCGGATCGAGCAGGCCGGCCAGCGCACCGAACAGCTGGCTGTCGCCGTCCTGGCAGCGCGCCAGGTATTCGGCATGCAGTACCTCGCGCTCGGCGAGCAGCCGCTCGGGCAGCAGCAGCGGCCGCGCCAGCAGGGCGCACAGCCGTTCGAGGGCCGGGACCAGCTCGCCCGCCGGCATTTCCAGGTAGTACTGGGTATGGAGGCCGAGGGTGCGGGCGTTGTAGCGCCCGCCCCGGCCGTGCACGTACCCGGCGAAGGCGCCGGCTTCGGCCAAGCCTTCGCTGCCGAGGAACAGGCAATGCTCGAGAAAGTGCGCCAGCCCCGGCCAGGCCGGCGGCTCGTGCAGGCTGCCGGCCTCCACCCCGGCGGCCAGGGCGACGCGGCTGGCCTGCGGGTCGTGCAGCAGGGTCGCCTGCACGCCGTTGTCCAGGCGCAGGCTGCGTTGGCGCAGCGGCGGCAGTTCCCCCATGGCCTGGCCCCTCAATCCAGCAGATCCACATAGAAGCGCCATTCGCGCTCCAGCGCATCGGCCAGATGGGCGGCCTGGCGAAAGCCGTGGCGCTCGTCGGGATACAGGCGGTACTCCACCGGCACACCCCGCGCGCGCAAGGCGGCGACCATCGCCTCGGTCTGCTCCGGCACCACCACCGCGTCCAGACCGCCCTGGAAGAAGATCACCGGCGCCTCGATGCGCCCGGCGTGCAGCAGCGGGGTGCGCTGCCGGTAACGTTCGGCGTCGCGCTCGGGATCGCCGATCAGCCAGTCGAGGTAGTCGCCCTCGAACTTGTGGGTGACCCGGCGCAGGCTCAACGGATCGCTGACCCCGTACAGGCTGGCGCCGCCGCGGAACAAGTCGCGGAAGGCCAGGGCGCACAGCGCGGTGTAGCCGCCGGCGCTGGCACCGCGGACGAAGGCCCGCGCCGGGTCGATCAGCCCCGCCTCGCCCAGGCGGCGGACCAGCGCACAGGCGTCCTCCACCTCGATGCGCCCCCACTCGCCCGCCAGGCGCAGCCGGAAGGCCCGACCGAAACCGCTGGAGCCGCGGTAGTTGAGGTCGGCCACGGCGAAGCCGCGCTGGGTCCAGAACTGGATGCGCGGATCGAACACCGGGTAACAGGCCGAGGTCGGCCCGCCGTGGAGAAACACCACCAGCGGCGGCCGCTCATCCGCGGGCACGGCGCAGGCGGCATTACGCGGCGGGTAGAAGAAGGCCTGGGCGGACTCGCCCTCGCCCGTGGCGAAGCGGATCGACGCAGGGCGCGACAGCTCCTCCGCGGAGAGCGGCCGCTCGCCGCCGGCCAGCACGTGCACGCGACCGGAATCGCGGGCGATGGCCAGCACGGCCGGCAGGCGGTCGGGCGCCGCCGTGATGCAGTAGAAGTGCTGCGCGTCGCTGGCCAACTGACGGAAACGCGAGAACTCGGCAGCCAGGCGCCGCTCGCGGCCATCGGCGGCACGCTCGACCAGCAGGCCCCAGCCTTCTTCCAGGCGCGCCAGCAGCCAGCCGCCATCTTCCAGTGGCAGGTGGCTGACCGTGCCCAGTTGCCAGGGCGCCGGGGCGTGGTCGGCCTCCGCCATGAGCCGAGGCTCGCTCCAGCCGGTGCCGGTGCTGGACAAGGCTGTGCCGTTGTCCAGCGGGTGGCCGGCCTCGGGAGCCGGATGCCATTGCCCGCCCTGCTCCGCCCACGGCTGCCACCAGCCGGCGCGGTCGGTGAGGCACCGCAGCCGCCCGTCGGCGGCGAAGCCGGGCTGCTGCACGGATTCGTCGCCCGCCGCGCCGGCCAGCACCTCGCGGTCGCCAAGCGAACCATCGGCAAGTACCTCCGCCAGGCACAGGCGGGTGGCGGTCCACGGCAGTTCGGGACGGTCCCACTCGATCCAGGCCAGGCGCCGGCCGTCGTCGCTCAGCCGCGGCGCGGCATAGAAGTCGGCGCCCTCGGCCAGCACCCGCCGCGTGCCGTCGGCCAGGCTCAGGTCGACCAGGCGATGGATCACGCGGTTCTGTTCGCGGCTTTCCTCCACCGCCAGCACCGCGTTCCAGGCCGGGGCGAACTGCAGGTCGCCGTAGCGGCAGTGGGAACGCGCGGTCAGCGCTTCGGGGACGCTGCCGGCGGCGACGCCCAGGCGGTAGAGCTGCTGGTCCTCCTCGTCGACCAGGACCACGCCGTCCCCGACGACGCAGAAGGCGCCGCCGCCGTATTCGTAGACCCGGCTGCGCACCGAGTGGCCGGGCGGGGTCAGGCGTTGCGGTTCGCCCTCGCGCCACAGCCACAGGCTGCAGCCCGCCTCCTGCGGGTCGAACTGCAGCCAGAGCAGCCCGCCGAGGCCAACGCGCAGCTCGGCGAAGTCGCGGCTGGCCGCGGCGGCGTCGCCGGCCGACCAGCGACTGGGCCAGGAACCGTAGGGTTGCGTGGACACGGGCAAACCTCCCGAAAATGGCCAATCGAGGGCCGATGGAGAAGCTCATCGGCCGCCGGGTGGAGAGCCACCGATGCGGCCTCCCCACTCATTCGGATGTCGATGGCTCCCACGCTCCTGCGTGGGAGCCATACCCGAGCGACTCGAACGCTCCCCGGACGCCAGAGCGTCCACGGCAGCATTCCCACGCGGGAGCGTGGGAACGATCGGCCCTGCCCGATACCCCGGCACTGCTCATCTGCCTTCCCCCTCAGCCCTTGCAGATGATCTGCGAGGCGCGGACGTTGCGCTGAACCAGCTCGTCGAGGCCGCGCGGCGCCTCCTCCGCCTGGCGGCGGGCGTCGAGGATCAGGCCGTGATGAGCCGACTTGCCGCACACCGGGTCGGTCGCCTCGGCGTCGCCGGTGAGCAGGAAGGCCTGGCAGCGGCAGCCGCCGAAGTCGCGGTCCTTCTCGTCGCAGGAGCGGCACGGCTCGGGCAGCCAGTCGTCGCCGCGAAAGCGGTTGAAGCCGAAGGAGTCGAACCAGATGTGCCTGAGGCTGTGCTCGCGCACGTTGGGAAACTGCACCGGCAGCATCTTCGCGCTGTGGCACGGCAGTGCCGTGCCGTCCGGGGCGATGTCGAGGAACAGGCTGCCCCAGCCGCCCATGCAGGCCTTGGGACGTTCCTCGTAGTAGTCCGGGGTGACGAAGATCAGCTTGCACGGGTGCTTGCGTGCGGCGAGCTTTTCCCGCCACTCGTTGGTGATGCGCTCGGCGCGCTCCAGCTGGGCGCGGGTCGGCAGCAGCCCGGCGCGGTTCAGCTCGGCCCAGCCGTAGAACTGGCAGGTCGCCAGCTCGACGAAGTCGGCCTCCAGTTCGAGGCACAGCTCGATGATCCGCTCGATGTGGTCGATGTTGTGCCGGTGGGTGACGAAGTTGAGCACCATCGGGTAGCCGTGGGCCTTGACTGCGCGGGCCATCGCCAGCTTCTGGGCGAAGGCCTTGTCGGAGCCGGCCAGGAGGTTGTTCACCTCCTCGTCGGCGGCCTGGAAGCTGACCTGGATGTGATCGAGGCCGGCCGCGGCGAACTCGGCGATGCGCGCCTCGCTGAGGCCGATGCCGGAGGTGATCAGGTTGGTGTAGTAGCCCATGCCGCGGGCGGCGCGGATCAGTTCGGTCAGGTCCTGGCGCACCAAGGGCTCGCCGCCGGAGAAGCCGAGCTGGGCGGCGCCCAGCTCGCGGGCCTGGCGGAACACCTCGATCCACTGCGCGGTGGACAGCTCCTCGCCGTGGCGGGCGAAGTCCAGCGGGTTGGAGCAGTACGGGCACTGCAGCGGGCAGCGGTAGGTCAGCTCGGCCAGCAGCCACAGCGGCGGGCCCGGCTCAATGCAGCTCGATCCAGGACCGCTCACGCGCCACCTCCAGGAACTCCAGGACGTCCGTCTCGATGTCCTCGGCCTTGGGAAAGCGCTCGCGCAGCGCAGCGACGATGGCGGCGATGCTGCGATCGCCGTCGACCTGGCCGAGGATCGCCGCGGCGCTGTCGTTGAGCTTGACCATGCCCTCGGGGTAGAGCAGTACATGGCAGTTCTGCGCCGGCTCCCACTGCAGGCGGAAGCCGCGGCGCAACTGGGGGATATCGTTCAGGGTGGTTTCGCTCATGGGCATTTTCCCTCTGTAGGGTGAAAAACGACCGCAGGTCTTTTCCACCAGTGTGGACTGCGCTGGAAAATCGCGGCGCGCGTTTTCCATCCGACCGGAACTTCGTCGCTCATCGGCACACCTTCGTAGGGTGGGAAACGCGCGCAGCGCTTTCCCACCACTCGCCGCCACGCTGGAAAAGACCTGCGGTCGTTTTCCATCCTACATTCGGGATCACCACGCGATCCCCCGGTGCCAGACCCGCTCGCCGGTCACCGTGTGGTACGGCGGGCGGTTCAGCTCGTAGGCCATGCTCATGGCGTCGAGCATGCTCCAGAGGATGTCCAGCTTGAACTGCAGGATCTCCAGCATGCGTTCCTGGGCCTCGCGGGTGGTGAAGTGCGCGAGGGTGATGCGCAGGCCGTGCTCGACGTCGCGGCGCGCCTCCTTCAGGCGCTTGCGGAAGTAGTCGTAGCCGCCGGCCTCGATCCACGGATAGTGCTGCGGCCAGGTGTCGAGGCGCGACTGGTGGATGGTCGGGGCGAACAGCTCGGTCAGCGAACTGCCGGCCGCCTCCTGCCAGCTGGCGCGGCGGGCGAAGTTGACGTAGGCGTCCATCGCGAAGCGCACCCCGGGCAGCACCAGCTCCTGGGACAGCAGCTGCTCGCGCCTGAGCCCGACCGCCTCGCCGAGGCGCAGCCAGGCCTCGATGCCGCCCTCCTCGCCGGGTGCGCCGTCGTGGTCGAGGATCCGCTGGATCCACTCGCGGCGGACCTCGCGGTCCGGGCAGTTGGCCAGGATCGCGGCATCCTTCAGGGGAATGTTCACCTGATAGTAGAAGCGGTTGGCCACCCAGCCCCGGATCTGCTCGCGGGTCGAGCGGCCCTCGTACATGGCGACCTGGAACGGGTGGTGGATGTGGTAGTAGGCGCCCTTGGCGCGCAGCGCCTGCTCGAATTCGGCAGGGTTCATGGCTGGCTCGGTCATCATGGCTCCTCGTGGGGGTGTGGCGCTGGCGCAGGGCGGGTTAGCCGCGAAGCGGCGTAACCCGCCAACCGGCCCTGCGCCAACGGTAGGTTACGGCCTGCGGCCTGACCCGCCCTACAGTTCGATATCCATCCCGTCCCAGGCGACCTCGATCCCGCGCGCGCTCAGTTCGGCGCGCTCGGGCGAGTCCTCGTCGAGGATCGGGTTGGTGTTGTTGATATGGATGAGCACCTTGCGCCCGTCCAGGCCGTCGAGCACCTCGAGCATGCCGCCCGCGCCGCTCTGCGGCAGATGGCCCATCTCGCTGCCGAGCTTGCTGCCGCAGCCGGCGTGGATCATCTCGTCGTCGCGCCACAGGGTGCCGTCGACCAGCAGGCAGTCGGCGCGGCCCATCCAGTCGAGCAGCGGCGCATCCACCTGGCCGAGGCCGGGGGCGTAGAACAGCACGCCGCCGGTGCGGCTGTCCTCGACCAAGAGGCCGAGGTTGTCCCCCGGGTGCGGGTCGTTACGGTGCGGCGAGTACGGCGGCGCCGCACTGCGCAGCGGAATCGGCGTGAAGCGCAGGGCCGGACAGGCATCGATCACGAACGGCCGGTCCAGTTCGATGGGCTTCCAGCGCAGGCCGCCGTTCCAGTGCTCGAGCATGTCGAACAGCGGAAAGCCGCTGGTCAGGTCCTGGTGGACCATCTCCGTACACCAGACCTCGTGCGGGCAGCCTTCGCGCAGGCTGAGCAGGCCGGTGGTGTGGTCGATCTGGCTGTCGAGGAGGATCAGAGCGCGGATCGCCGTGTCGCGCACCGCGCGGGCCGGCTGCAGGGCCGGGAAGGCCTCGATCTGCGCGCGGATGTCCGGCGAGGCGTTGCAGAGAATCCAGTTCGCCCCGTCGTCGGACAGGGCGATGGAAGATTGGGTACGCGCCGTGGCACGCAGGGTGCCCTCGCGCAGGCCGCGGCAGTTGCGGCAGTTGCAGTTCCACTGGGGAAAACCGCCGCCGGCGGCCGAGCCGAGAATTCGGATGTGCATGGCAGTTCCGTCTGGGGAAGGCCCCGGCACGCCGGGGCCACTCGTTCAACGGTTGGCGAAATACAGGGTCACTTCGAAACCGATGCGCAGGTCAGTGAAGGCGGGTTTGGTCCACATGACAGACTCCTTGCAAGTGCGTGGTGGGGGGTCAGGTTCATCCCGTTCCGACTATTTCGACGGGACATGCAGCGATCCGTTCGGAATGCCGGCAAGGAACGCCTGGCGTCCGACAGGCGAACGAGCGGCCTTGGCAGCCACGGCTCTTCTTTCCATTAAAGAAGAAAAGGCCCCGGGCGGCCGGAGCCGCCCTCAGCCGCGCCTTTTCCCCGGCATCTCGATGCCATGCTGGTTCACCCGACGGTACAGGGTGGCGCGGGAGATGCCGAGGGATTCGGCCGCCGGCCCCGGCTTCCAGCGGTGGCGGACCAGCGCGTCGAGCAGCGCCTGGCGCTCCGGGTCGGAGGCCAGGGCGGCGGCGTCCTCGCCGGTGGCCAGGCGCCCGCCGCGCAGTTCGGCCGGCAGGTCGTCCGGCTGGATCACCCCGCCGGCGCACACCGCGCAGGCGTAGCGCAGGGCGTGGCGGAGCTGGCGCACGTTGCCCGGCCAGCGGTAGCCGAGCAGGCACTCCAGCGCCGCGGCGCTCAGGCCGACGGGCTCGCCGCAGGACTCCGCCTCCTCCTCCAGCACGCGGTTGATCAGCGCCAGGCGGTCGCTGCGTTCGCGCAGCGGCGGCAGCTCGAAGCGCGCGCCGCCGATTCGAAAATACAGGTCCTCGCGGAAGCTGCCGTCGGCGACCATCGCCGCCAGGTCGCGGTGGGTGGCGCAGATCACCTGGATGTCCACCGCCTGGCGCCGCGCCGCGCCCAGCGGCGCCACCTCGCCCTCGGCGAGCACCCGCAGCAGGCGGGTCTGCAGGGTCAGCGGCATGTCGCCGATCTCGTCGAGGAACAGGGTGCCGCCGTCGGCCTGCTGCAACAGGCCGCGCATGCCCTTGCTGGAGGCGCCGGTGAAGGCGCCGGCGGCGTAGCCGAACAGCTCGCTCTCGATCAGGCTCTCGGGGATCGCCGCGCAGTTCAGGGCGACGAAGGGCTTGCCGCGGCGGGCGCTGGCCTCATGCACCTGGCGGGCGAAGACCTCCTTGCCGGCGCCGGTCTCGCCCTGGATCAGCACCGGCAGGTTGCGGTCCTTGACCCGCACCGCCAGGCGCAGGTGCTCGGCGATCCGCGGATCGAGCTCGGCGCCGCGCGCCGCGACCCGCGGCACCGGCCGGCTCTGGCGCGGCGGTGCGCTCAGGCGGACGTACAGGGCCGGCGCGTCGCCGCGCCCGAGCAGCGGCTGGGCAACGCCGTCCCCGGCGGCACGCAGGGCGTCCGGATCGAACACCTCGGCGATGTGGCCCGGCACCTCGCCGAAGCGCTGGCGCAGGTAGCGGCGCGCCGCCGGGTTGAGCGCCAGCAGGCGGCCGTCGGCGTCCCAGGCGAACAGGTAGTCGGGCTGGCTGTCGACGTAGCCCGGCGCAGCATGGGCGCGCAGTATCCAGTGCCCGCCGGCGCTGTGCATGAAGAAGGCGTTCTCGATCTGCCGGGCGCTCTGCGCCACCAGCTGGCGGACCAGGGTCTGGCTGCGGCGGTCGTCGGGCGACTGCACCGCCGAGACGTCGAGCACCCCGAGCAGTTCGCCCTGCGGGTCGAAGACCGGCGCCGCCGAGCAGGTCAGGCCGATGAAGGCGGCGCGGAAGTGGTCGCGCTTGTGCACCGTCAGCGGCATCTTGCTGGCCAGCACAGTGGCCACCCCGCAGGTGCCCTCCTCGCCCTCCGACCACCAGGTGCCGAGGTCGAGGCCGGCCTTGCGGCAGTCGCTGCGGATCGCCGGATCGACCCGGTAGTCGAGGGTCCGCCCCTGGGCATCGGCGAGCAGCACGCAGTAGTCGGCGCCGCGCACCTGGCCGTGCAGGCGGCCGACCTCCTCGCTGGCGATGCGCAGGAACAGCTCGGCGCGCTCGCGGCACTCCCTGAGCAGGGTCTGGTCGAGGATGCGCGGCCCCTGCAGGGAGCCGGGGTCGAGCCGGTGCTGCTCCGAGCGGCGCCAGGAATCGAGGATGGGTGCGGGAACCGGCGCCTGGGGCAGGCCGGAGGCGTTCTTCAACACGCGGCTGACACAGTCCACGTGGGCTTTCGAGTGTGCGGAAAGCATGCAGTCTCCGTTTCTCGTCGTCTTGTTGTTGTTTCCCCATTAAGCACCCTTCCCCCCGCAGCGACAAGCGCCGGAGCGGAGAAGCCCGACGCTGAGACGGAGCGTCTCGGCATCTCAGCGCAACGGCCGTCGCGCTGACACCCGGCGTCTCGCCCGGGCCTCCGCCAAGCCCGCCAGCCTGCCGAGAAAACCGCTCTAGCACGGGGCTTTTCGGCAACTTCCAGCACTCTGGCACCGCCCTTGCTCTCTCCCTTGGCAGAAGCGGCCGGCAGCCCCGGCCCATAACAACAAGCACAGGTGCCCCATGTCCGAGTCATCCCTTCCCGAATTCTCCCTGTCCGGCAAAGTCGCCCTGGTCACCGGGGCCGGCCGCGGCCTCGGCCAGGGCATCGCCCTGAGCCTGGCCCGCGCCGGCGCCGACGTGGCGGTGGCCGACCTCGATCCGGCCGGCGCCGAGGAAACCGCCGCCCAGGTCCGGGCCCTCGGCCGGCGCAGCCTGGCGCTGGCGGTCGACGTCGCCCGCCAGGACAGCGTGCAGGCCATGGTCGCCAAGATCGTCGAGGGCTTCGGCCACCTCGACGTGGCGGTCAACAACGCCGGGGTGATCGGCATCCACAAGGTCGGCGAGCTGACCGTCGAGGAATGGGACCGGGTGCTGAACGTCAACGCCCGCGGCGTGTTCCTCTGCTGCCAGGCCGAGCTGGAGCCGATGCGCGCGCAGCGCTGGGGGCGGATCGTCAACGTCGCCTCGATCGCCGGCAAGGTCGGCTTTCCCGACCTGTCCCACTACTGCGCCTCGAAGTTCGCGGTGGTCGGCTTCAGCAACGCCCTGGCCAAGGAGGTCGCCCGCGAGGGCATCACCGTCAACGCGCTCTGCCCCGGCATCGTCGGCACCGGCATGTGGCGCGGCGAGCAGGGCCTGGCCAGCCGCTGGCGGCAGGCCGGCGAGAGCGAGGCGCAGTCCTGGGAGCGCCACCAGGCCAGCCTGCTGCCGCAGGGCGAGGCGCAGACCGCCGAGGACATGGGCCAGCTCGCCGTCTACCTGGCCTGCGCCCCGCACGTCACCGGCCAGGCCATCGCCGTCGACGGCGGCTTCTCGCTCTGACTCCAGGGAACTCCGCCATGAACCGACCTCCGCTGACCGTGGGGATCATTCCCAACCCGGCCTCCGGCCGCGACCTGCGCCGCCTGACCGCCAACGCCGGGCTGTTCTCCAGCACCGACAAGGCCTCGGTGGTGCAGCGCCTGCTCGGCGCCTTCGGCGCCACCGGCGTCCAGCGCGTGCTGCTGCCGACCGACATGACCGGCATCGCCGCCGCGGTGCTCAAGGCCAGCCGCGGCCGCCACGCCCGGGACAACCGCTGGCCGGAGCTGGAAATCCTCGATATCCGCCTGCGCCAGACCGTCGAGGACACCCGCCTGGCGGCGCGCCTGATGGCCGAGCGCGGCGTCGCGCTGATCGCCGTGCTCGGCGGCGACGGCACCCACAAGGCGGTGGCCGCCGAGGTCGGCGACATTCCCCTGCTGACCCTCTCCACCGGCACCAACAACGCCTTTCCCGAGCTGCGCGAGGCGACCGGCGCCGGGCTCGCCGGCGGGCTGTTCGCCAGCGGGCGGATTCCGCCGGAGATCGGCCTGCGCCGCAACAAGCGCCTGCTGGTCCGCGAAGCCCGCCGCGGCCTCTGCGAATGGGCGCTGGTCGATGTGGCGGTATCGCCGCTGCGCTTCGTCGGCGGCCGGGCGATCAGCCGCGCCGAGGACCTGGCCGAGGTCTTCGTGACCTTCGCCGAACCCCACGCCATCGGCCTGTCGGCGCTCTGCGGGCTCTGGTGCCCGGTTTCCCGGCAGGCCCCGGAAGGCGCCTGGATGCGCCTGCATCCGCAGGCCCGCAACGCCCTGCTGGCGCCGCTCGCCCCCGGCCTGCTGCAGGGCTGCGGAGTGGTCGCCGCCGGCACCCTGGAGCCGGGCGTCGCCCATGCGCCCAGCCTGAACGGCGGCACCCTGGCGCTGGACGGCGAGCGCGAGATCGCCTTCGCCGCCGGCGACCGGCCGACCGTCACCCTCGATTCCCACGGCCCGCTGAGCATCGACGTGGAGGCCGCCCTCGCCTACGCGGCACGCCACCGTCTGCTGTCCATCGGCCGCGAACACCCGCAACACCCCGTGAACCTTTCGTGTTGAAACAACCCAGGAGAACAACAATGACCACCCACCTGTCAGCCGAGCAGCTGCTGCATGCCTACCGGGTGATGCGCACCATCCGCGTCTTCGAGGAGCGCCTGCACATCGAATTCGCCACCGGCGAGATTCCCGGCTTCGTCCACCTCTACGCCGGCGAGGAAGCCTCCGCCGCCGGAGTCATGGCCCACCTGCGCGACGACGACTGCATCTCCTCCAACCACCGCGGCCACGGCCACTGCATCGCCAAGGGCGTGGACGTGCACGGGATGATGGCCGAGATCTACGGCAAGAAGACCGGCGTCTGCCAGGGCAAGGGCGGCTCCATGCACATCGCCGACCTGTCCAAGGGCATGCTCGGCGCCAACGGCATCGTCGGCGCCGGTGCGCCGCTGGTCGCCGGCGCGGCGCTGGCCGCCAAGCTCAAGGGTACCGATGCGGTGGCCGTGGCCTTCTTCGGCGACGGCGCCTCCAACGAGGGCGCGGTGTTCGAGGCGATGAACCTCGCCGCGATCATGAACCTGCCGTGCATCTTCGTCGCCGAGAACAATGGCTACGCCGAGGCCACCGCCTCCAACTGGTCGGTGTCCTGCGACCACATCGCCGACCGCGCCGCCGGCTTCGGCATGCCCGGGGTGACGGTGGACGGCTTCGACTTCTTCGCCGTCCACGAGGCGGCCGGCGCCGCCGTGGCCCGCGCCCGCGCCGGCGAAGGCCCGTCGCTGATCGAGGTGAAGCTGACCCGCTACTACGGCCACTTCGAGGGCGACGCCCAGACCTACCGCGACATGGACGAGCTCAAGGAAATGCGCGAGCAGCGCGACTGCCTGAAGCAGTTCCGCGACCACACCGTCGCCGCCGGCCTGCTCGACATCTCGCAGCTCGACGACATCGACGGCGAGGTCGAGCGGCAGATCGAGGACAGCGTGATCAAGGCCAAGAGCGATCCCAAGCCGCCGGCGGCCGATCTGCTCGCCGACGTCTACGTCTCTTACCCCTGAGCCCCCATTCCTAGGAGAACCATCATGGCAAGAAAAATCAGCTACCAGCAGGCCATCAACGAAGCCATGGCCCAGGAAATGCGCCGCGACGAAACCGTCTTCCTGATCGGCCAGGACATCGCCGGCGGCGCCGGCGCACCGGGCGAGCAGGACGCCTGGGGCGGCGTACTCGGCGTCACCAAGGGGCTCTACCACCAGTTCCCCGGCCGGGTGCTCGACGCCCCGCTGTCGGAGATCGGCTACGTCGGCGCGGCGGTCGGCGCCGCCACCCGCGGCATGCGCCCGGTGTGCGAACTGATGTTCGTCGACTTCGCCGGCTGCTGCCTGGACCAGATCCTCAACCAGGCGGCGAAATTCCGCTACATGTTCGGCGGCAAGGCGGTCACCCCCTTCGTGCTGCGCGCCATGTACGGCGCCGGCCTGCGCGCCGCCGCCCAGCACTCGCAGATGCTCACCTCGCTGTGGACCCACATCCCCGGCCTCAAGGTGGTCTGCCCCTCCTCGCCCTACGACGCCAAGGGCCTGTTGATCCAGGCGATCCGCGACAACGACCCGGTGATCTTCCTCGAGCACAAGATGCTCTACGGCATGCAGGGCGAGGTGCCCGAGGAGCTCTACACCGTGCCCTTCGGCGAGGCCAACTTCCTGCGCGAGGGCGACGACGTGACCCTGGTCACCTACGGCCGGATGGTCCACCTGGCGATGGACGCCGCCGCCAGCCTGGCGCGCCAGGGCATCGGCTGCGAGGTGCTCGACCTGCGCACCACCAGCCCGCTGGACGAGGACAGCATCCTCGAAAGCGTCGAGAAGACCGGCCGCCTGGTAGTGATCGACGAGGCCAACCCACGCTGCTCGATGGCCACCGACATCTCCGCGCTGGTCGCGCAGAAGGCCTTCGCCGCCCTCAAGGCGCCGATCGAGATGGTCACCGCGCCGCACACCCCGGTGCCCTTCACCGACTCCCTGGAAGACCTGTACATCCCCAACGCGGCGAAGATCGAAGCCGCCGTCCTGAAGATCGTCGACAAGAGGAAAGTTGCATGAGCCAGATCCATACCCTGACCATGCCGAAGTGGGGTCTGTCGATGACCGAGGGCAAGGTCAACGCCTGGCTCAAGGAAGAAGGCGCCAGCATCGCCAAGGGTGATGACGTGCTCGACGTGGAAACCGACAAGATCTCCAGCAGCGTCGAGGCGCCCTTCTCCGGCGTGCTGCGGCGCATCGTCGCCCAGGAGGACGAAACCCTGCCGGTCGGCGCCCTGCTCGCCGTGGTGGTCGAAGGCGAAGCCTCCGACGCGGAGATCGACGCCGTGGTGCAGCGCTTCCAGGCCGAGTTCGTGCCCGGCGGCGAAGACGAGGAAGCCAGCGGCCCGGCGCCGCAGAAGGTCGAACTGGACGGCCGCACCATCCGTTTCTTCGACCGCGGCGAGGGCGGCGCCCCGCTGCTGCTGATCCACGGCTTCGGCGGCGACCTGAACAACTGGCTGTTCAACCACGAGGCACTGGCCGCCGGCCGCCGGGTGATCGCCCTCGACCTGCCGGGCCACGGCGAGTCGGGCAAGACCCTGAAGAGCGGCGACCTCGACGAACTGAGCCGGGCCGCACTGGCCCTGCTCGACCACCTGGACATCCAGCGCGCGCACATCGCCGGCCACTCGATGGGCGGCGCGGTGTCGCTGAACCTGGCGCGCCTGGCGCCCGAGCGGGTGCTCTCGCTGACCCTGATCTGCAGCGCCGGCCTGGGCGCGGAGATCAACGGCGACTACCTGCGCGGCTTCGTCGAGGCGAGCAACCGCAACGCCCTCAAGCCGCAACTGGTGCAGCTGTTCTCCGACCCCGCGCTGGTCACCCGGCAGATGCTCGAAGACATGCTCAAGTACAAGCGCCTGGAGGGCGTCGAGGCGGCGCTGCGCCAGCTGGTCGAGCGGCTGTCCGCCGATGGCCGCCAGCAGATCGACCTGCGCGGCGTGCTGGAACAGGGCCGCCATCCGGCGCTGGTGATCTGGGGCAGCGACGACGCGATCATCCCCGCCGCCCATGCCCAGGGCCTGCCGGCGCAGGTGGAGATCCTGTCCGGCCAGGCGCACATGGTGCAGATGGAAGCGGCCGACGCGGTCAACAAGCTGATCCAGGCCTTCCTCGCCCAACACTGAAACCGGCGGCGGCCGGCCCGTGCCGGTCGCCGCTACCCTGCAAGTCCCGAAGGAGAACAACAATGACAACATCCCTTGGTGCAACCATGCGTGCCGCTGTCTGGCATGGCCGTCAGGACATCCGCGTGGAGGACGTGCCGCTGCCGGCCGAGCCGCCGCCCGGCTGGGTGCAGATCCGCGTCGACTGGTGCGGCATCTGCGGCTCGGACCTGCACGAATACGTCGCCGGCCCGGTGTTCATCCCGGTCGAGAAGCCCCACCCGCTCACCGGCATCCAGGGCCAGTGCATCCTCGGCCACGAATTCAGCGGCGAGATCGTCAAGCTCGGCGCCGGCGTGAGCGGCTTCGCCCCCGGCGAGCGGATCGCCGCCGACGCCTGCCAGCACTGCGGCACCTGCTACTACTGCCGCAGCGGCCTGTACAACCTCTGCGAAAAGCTGGCCTTCACCGGGCTGATGAACAACGGTGCCTTCGCCGAGCTGGTGAACGTGCCGGCCGAACTGCTCTACAAGCTGCCGGCCGATTTTCCCGCCGAGGCCGGCGCGCTGATCGAACCGCTGGCGGTGGGCATGCACGCGGTGAAGAAGGCCGGTAGCCTGCTCGGCCAGAACGTGGTGGTGGTCGGCGCCGGCACCATCGGCCTGTGCACCATCATGTGCGCCAGGGCGGCCGGCGCGGCCCAGGTGATCGCCCTGGAAATGTCCTCGGCGCGCAAGGCCAAGGCGCTGGAAGTGGGCGCGAGCCTGGTGCTCGATCCCAAGGAATGCGACGTGCTGGCGGAAATCCGCGCCCGCACCCACGGCCTCGGCGCCGACGTCAGCTTCGAGTGCATCGGCAACAAGCACACCGCCAAGCTGGCCATCGACGTCATCCGCAACGCCGGCAAGAGCGTGCTGGTCGGCATCTTCGAGGAACCCAGTTCATTCAACTTCTTCGAACTGGTCTCCACCGAGAAGCAGGTCCTCGGCGCCCTCGCCTACAACGGCGAATTCGCCGACGTGATCGCCTTCATCGCCGACGGCCGCCTGGACGTCAAACCGCTGATCACCGGCCGCATCGGCCTGGAGGAAATCGTCGGCCGCGGCTTCGAGGAGCTGGTCAATAACAAGGAACACAACGTCAAGATCATTGTTTCGCCGCACTGACGATGGAGCCGGCGCGAGGCGGTGGGGGCCGCTTCGCGTGGGGGGTTAGAAGGGCATGTGCACTGATGGGGCTTCGCCTTTCCAACTGATTCGTCGCATAGGCAGAAAGCGGCCAGAAGCGGACAGCCGCTGGAGCGGAGACGAATGCGCCCTCGGAGAAGCTGTGAGCCGCCGGCTGCTAGCCTTCTAGCCACCGGCGTCCGGGGGCTACGATTAATGCTAGGGAGTGCCCCCACCATTCTCGCATATCGCCAGAATATGAATAAAACAGGTAATCCCCCGGCTTTGCCGGGGGACTCCGTTAGGTTTGACCGTGTGAGACGGTCGCCCTTCAAGAGTTTGGCGTTGAGAGCTGCATCGAAGGCCAAGGCGAATAAGCCACAATAGGGAGATGGTATTTGGGCGTATGGTTACTCAGTGGAGCTAAGCCATGTATGTCCTGGGGCCAAGAGAGTGAAGATAAGCCTTACGACTAGCTCAAATCTGGCCTGTGACGACAGCCGCCTTCAGGCGGCCCCACTACTAGCCCCTTTGAGGGGCTAACAGACTAAAGCCACCGGCTTTGCCGGTGGATATTTACTATCTCGACTATTTAAGCCAGACCAGCTCACCTCTAACCCGGTATAGAATTCTCGAACTCAGCCCGCAGCGCGTTTGTGAACTCTCTGCTTCGCTCGGCATCCTTTACTTGAAGCCCTGACTTTCCTAGAGCAATCTCCAAGGAATTCTTTGCAGCATCAAAAAGAACCTGGCTATCACGTTTATCATTATAGAATGATAGTATTTGCTCAAAACCATAGCCTTTCTTGTTTTTTCGCAAAAAATCATGATAGCAATGCATAAGATAAAGCAGTTGGAACTTGAAGTCTTTGTACAGCCTCGAAACTCCAGGCACTCGAAGCATACGCTCTAGTCTATTTAGCGCCAAGCACGAGATATAGTACAACTGGTGGGAGTCGCTAGGCTTGAACATGCTTTTTCGGTTAGCTTCCAGTAGCTCCCCGTAATACCGATGAGTACTATGCGGCTGCGCCAGGGTCGTTGCCACGTATGCTTTAATTTGCGTGCTAAGCGTCATTACCTGTGATGCGGGGACATCAGGTGCACTATCATATTGCTTAGATCGACGCTCATAGTATATAGGATGATCAACTTTACTTGCTGTTGCCTTATAAAACTCCTCCAAGTCTTTATGGAAAGGAGAAAGTGACTCAAAGGCCTCATCAGTTACAAGTGTCTGTTTATTCGTCGCCTGAATAACCTTCGAGGAAAGCTCATGATTAGTTGTTTCGATAATTTTAACAACAACATGGGTGCCAGCTGATAGTTTTGATCTATTCTCATACAAAACATAAGAGGACTGACAGCCGTTCACGATCTGAAAGTCGGTGAGCTTCATTTTTCCGCCAATGGGCTCAACTTTCTTCGCAATAATTGTAATGCCATTATTAAGGATAGCCATTGCAGCCTGAAGAGCAGGATCATTCAATGTCTTTCCAATATCCACATTTATCTTATTCTTGCCTTGAAAATCCCTGACATTGTCATCAAATAGGCTTTTTTGCAAATCCCCCTCAGCATCGGTTATCAGCTTTATGTATTCACTCGCAGCCAAGCTACCGACAAAGGATTGCCTAACATGATTGATTTCAGGAAGAGCGACATGATTTGCGAACTCAATTTCTTTTACCGTCTTCCTCTTAAGTTCTCGAAATGTACTTTTTAATCTTTCAGCATCCACAAAGCTCAAATCTACCGATCGAAAAATCTTCATCCTTTCAAGATCTTGGAGTTCGTGCTTTGTTCGGCCCGTGATAGCTTCAGGCGACTTCCACTCACCCGTGCTTACAAAGTACACATCCAGCACAGGCAACCCGTCAAATTGAATGCTGTGCGAGTAAATCCTATCTTTCAGCTCGCGCAGGTTTTGCACCTGGGCATTTTCTGGAATAGATGACTTTTTAGCAAAGAAGTTTTTTAGACCAAAAACAAAAGTTCCTACCTGTTCACCCTTGAACTTACTAGACGACTTTGACTGAACAAAAATGAACGCAACATCCAAATAACCATTTTTCTTTAGAAGGTAGTCAATCTCCTCCACCTTCTTAACAATATTCCCATTAACTATTATTGCAACGCCGTCAAACCCGCAGTCATCACTCCCCCCTACCGAAATAGAGTCCAAATCAAAATCCCGCGGATATTGCTTAGACACCATGCAATAATTTACGAAATGTTCAAACTTATCGGAATCTTCTAGGTTGCTATAGCCTCGCTCATCAGAAAAGCTGTCAACGTAACCTTTGAGTATTTGATCCATTGCTTAATCCTTACTTAATCCATCCTCACAGTAGCACAGCGCCATCGCACTTCGCAATAAGCTACACAGGGCCGACACCGATACAGCGAAACATGTGCAAGGAGACTGCCAATAATCATACTCGAAGGACAAACCTATCTAGGCGATACCTGCCAGACCATCAACTCGCTATCGATAAGCACAGAACCCCGCCTTACTCAGCGGCCACATATTTCAACCATTGTTTACTTTCTCTAGCCGCCCCCATGTTAATACCCATCGAGAACTTTAAAAGCCTCCTTGCCTGTATGAAGCGCCTCAAGACATGACCCAGCCAACAGATTAACCAACTTCAAGCCGCAGAGTGCAGGCCCTAGAACAAATGCAGCTGCATCGCAAACATCAGCATGGTACGCATATGCATTGTTATTACTGCTCCGATCGCCACATTGGAGTTATCTATTCTTGAGGATAGCGCTAGCGTACTTAGGAAAGAGGGAGCCTCCCCTTGCCAAGCAACTGATTTAAACAATCGTCCTATTGCGTTTGAGTGCCAGATGCCATCAGGCCATGGTGCTGAATGTGACTATTTGTGAGCAATAAAGAACTGGGACTGAATACGCTCTATATCTTAGAGGCCGACTTTCCTATTTATTTTTCAGTGCTACCGCCTAACAATGTATATGGACTCTCCTCACAAGCAGTGAGTAACGTTCTTCCAGCCCTGCCCTCAGTGTCTGCTTCTGGCCGGTCCCGGCCAGATGAAACAGGCAGCTTCGGGTCGTTCTGAACCAGTCGATGAACACTCACAGGCACAATGTCAGTGCCGGTAATGAAGATCAAACGCCGCCCTCGGCAACGCCGGTGGCGGGCACTCACGCAGTCCCCCGTAATCCCTCCCCTCACTCATGCTGCACCCCCGCCCGCTTGAGCAGTTGCCTGCAGCGCTCGGACAGGTGCAGCACGCGCAGGTGCTTGCCGGCCTTGGCGTAGCGCTCGCGCAGGGTCTTCAGCGCGGCGATGGCCGAGTAGTCGACGAAGCTCAGGTGGCGGCAATCGAGGGTCACCTGGGGCGGGTCGCCGGCGGGATCGAACTGGTTGAGGAAGGGTGTCGTGGAGGCGAAGAACAGCGTGCCGTGCAGGCGGTAGAGCTTGCTGCCGTCGGCTTCCCGATGGGTGTCGGCGTACAGCTCGCGGGCCTGCTGCCAGGCGAAGTTGAGCGCGGCGATGACGATCCCGCACAGCACGGCGGTGGCCAGGTCGGTGAACACGGTGACGATGGTCACGGCGACGATCACCAGCGCGTCGTTCAGCGGCACCTTGTCGAGCACCCGCAGCGAGGCCCAGGCGAAGGTCTGCTGCGCCACCACGAACATCACCCCGACCAGCGCGGCGAGCGGGATGCGCTCGATCAGCGGCGAAAGGAACAGCACGAAGAGCAGGATCATCACCCCGGCGACCACCCCGGAGAGCCGGCCGCGGCCGCCGGAGCCGAGGTTGATCATGGTCTGGCCGATCATCGCGCAGCCGCCCATGCCGCCGAACAGGCCGGACACCAGGTTGGCCGCGCCCAGCGCCGCGCACTCGCGGTCCGGGTAGCCGCGGCTCTCGGTGATCTCGTCGGTGAGGTTCAGGGTCAGCAGGGTTTCCAGCAGGCCGACCAGCGCCATCAGCACCGCGTAGGGGGCGACGATGCCCAGGGTTTCCAGGTTCCAGGGCACGTCCGGCATGGCCGGGACGGGCAGGCCGCCGGCGATGTGCGCCATGTCGCCGAGGGTGTGGGTCGGCAGGCCGAGCAGGTATGCCAGCAGGCCGACGCCGAGGATCGCCGCCAGCGCCGGCGGCACGGCGCGGGTCAGGCGCGGCAGCAGGTAGACGATGGCCATGGTCGTCGCCACCAGCCCGAGCATCAGGTAGAGCGGCGTGCCGCTCAGCCAGGCCTCGCCGTCCCTGAAGTGCTCCAGCTGGGCCAGGGCGATGATGATCGCCAGGCCGTTGACGAAACCGAGCATCACCGGATGCGGCACCATGCGCACCAGCTTGCCCAAGCGCAGCAGGCCGAAGGCGACCATGATCAGCCCGCCGAGCAGCACGGTGGCGAGCAGGTACTGCACGCCGTGCTGCACCACCAGCGCGACGATCACCACGGCCATCGAGCCGGCGGCGCCGGACACCATGCCCGGACGGCCGCCGAACAGGGCGGTCAGGGTGCAGATGATGAAGGCGCCGTACAGGCCCATCAGCGGGTTGAGGTGGGCGACCAGGGCGAAGGCGATGCACTCGGGCACCAGGGCGAAAGACGTGGTGAGCCCGGCCAGGACATCGGCACGCAGGTGTTTCGATTTCATGGTTTACCTGAGCGGTTGGCCGGCGAAGCCGGCCGCAGGAGATGGCTGGAAAAAAGGCCTCGGATGTTACGGATTCGAAGCGGACGGGGCCAGCCATCGGATGGGCGCCACAGGGCAAGCGCATGAGCATGTAGGAGCGAATTCATTCGCGACCCGCACTTCTACGCCCCGCATGCGGGGCGGTCGCGGATGAATCCGCTCCTACAGGGGCGCATGCATACCGACACTGCGCTTCATGCGATTGCCCTGATGGTCGCCAACCCCGCGCGGCGGTCTTGCGCTGCCGGGGCGTTTCGGGCGTCCATCGCCAGTCTTTTCAAGTGAGGTCGATAGCATTTCGGTAGGAGCGAATTCATTCGCGATGCTTCCGGTCTTGCCGATGAGCATACGTCACGATTGCGAACCGTGATGCGATAAGTCACGCTGCCAACCCATGATCACGGCTTCCAGCACAAGGGCCCTCGCTTCTATTTACGAAACGGATTCAACCAAGGGGATTCGCGCCGATCATGCCAAGCGCCTGGCCCGCATGCAGGCCTTCATGGATCGAGCCACAGCGCCGGGAGACCTCGACCTTCCGGGCTGGAGACTCCACCCCCTCAAGGGGATCGCGCGGAATTCTGATCGCTGACCGTCAGCGGCAATTGGCGGGTGATTTTCCGCTTTGCCGGCAACGATATCGAACTGGTCGACTACCTCGACTACCACTGAACAGGAGGGCAACATGGTCATGTTCAACCCACCGCATCCGGGGGAAACGCTCCTCGAAGACGTGCTCCCCGAATTGGATATCAGCATTGCCGAGCTTGCCCGTCGGCTGGGCTTCGCGCGAGAAACCCTGTCTCGCATCCTGCACGGGCGCGCGCCTATCAGCCCGGACCTGGCCGTTCGCCTGGAAATGGCCGGTATCGGTACGGCACGTACCTGGCTTGGCGTACAGGCCGATTACGACCTGTGGCAAGCCCGGCACCGCGAGCAGCCTCGCATAGAGCGATTCGCCTCGATTGCCTGATACGACACAGGACCCGGGCACCAAGCCTGGGTCTCATCCGCGCCCCGAGCTCCCGCTCGCCTCAGGATGAAACCCCGCTTTCACCCCCTCACCCGAACACCCCCATCAAGCAATCGATGAACACCCGCAAACGCGGCGCCGGGTGCCAGGCATTCGCGACGCTTCCAGTCTTGCCGATGACTGCTACAGGGGAGTATCGGGCACGCCGGAGGCCGGCCAGTCGATCTGGTAACGGGTGCTGCGCCCGCCGCCGGGCAGGCGGACCAGGCAGCCCTTGTCGAGCAGGTCGCCGAGGTGGCGGGTGGTGAGCCGATTACGGAGGTTATTCGGCTCATTCGGTGAGCCGATTAAGGGAGCTATTCGGCTCAGGGTGCAGCCGCGAGTCGATGGTTGCCGCCCCGCCCTCAGCCGAACAGCGCCACCAGCCAGTCGATGAACACCCTCAGGCGCGGCGTCAGGTGCCGGTGATGGGGATAGAGCACGGTCAGCGGCAGGGCCGGCGGCGGATGTTGCGGCAATAACTCGACCAGGCTGCCGGCGGCCAGCTGGCGTTCGACGTGGTAGCGCGGCACCTGGACGATCCCCAGCCCCGCCTCGCAGGCCGCCACGTAGGCTTCGCCGTGGTTGACCGCCAGGCTGGCCGGCAGGCTGCGCGTCTCGATGCGGCCGTCGACGGCGAATTCCAGCGGCGCCAGCCGGCCGGTGGTGGGCGAGAGGTAGTCGACGCAGCGGTGCCCCTGCAGCTCGTCGAGGCCGGACGGCAGGCCGTGGCGGGCCAGGTAGCTAGCGCTGGCGCAGGTGACCTGGGGCAGCGCCGGCAGGCTGCGGGCGATCAGCGTCGAGTCGCTCAGCCCGCCGATCCGCACCACGCAGTCCACCCCTTCGCGCACCAGGTCGATCATCCGGTCGCCGATACCGAGTTCCAGGGTGATTTCCGGGTAGCGGGCGTAGAAGTCCGGCAGCGCCGGGATCACCAGCAGGCGGCCGAGGGAAGCCGGCAGATCGATCTTCAGCCGGCCGCGCGGGTGCCCGGCGCTCTGCGACAGCACGCTCTCCACCTCCTCGATCTCGCCGAGGACCGACAGGCAGTGCTGGTAGTAGGAGCGCCCGTCGAGGGTGGCGCTGACCTGCCGGGTGGTACGCTGCAGGAGGCGCACGCCGAGGTGGTTCTCCAGTTGCCGGATCAGCGCGCTGGCCGAGGCGCGGGACATGCCCTGCTGCTCGGCAGCCTTGCTGAAGCTGCCGAGTTCGACGATGCGGGCGAAGAGCTGCATGGCCTGGAAGCGGTCCATGGCGCTGGCCTTTGTTCGTTGAGACTGAACAGTGTTGCCGGTTTTCGCGGCTTTATCCAGCCAGACAATGACAATAAGGTGGAGCCTCGTCCGCACAGCCGCCAGGAGCCGAGCCCGCATGCAGCCCCTCACCCTCCACAAGGATTTCTCGCTGTCCGCCGTCACCGCCGGCTTCCTCGCCGTGCTGATCTCCTATTCCGGCCCGCTGGTGATCTTCTTCCAAGCCGCGCAGAGCGCCGGGATTTCCGCCGGGATGATGTCCTCCTGGGTCTGGGCCATCTCCATCGGCGCGGCGCTGTCCGGCATCCTGCTCAGCCTCTGGCTCAGGGTGCCGGTGGTGACCGCCTGGTCGGCGCCCGGCACCGCCCTGCTGGGTCACCCTGTTCCCGGCGCTCAGCCTCAACGAGGCGGTCGGCGCCTACCTGACGGCCGGCGCGATCCTCTTCCTGATCGGTATTTCCGGCTGGTTCGACCGGCTGGTGCAGGCCATTCCCCGAGGCATCGCCTACGCCATGATGGCCGGCATCCTGTTCCAGTTCGGCGTCGGCGCCTTCCAGTCGGTGGCCTCGATGCCGGCGCTGGCCTTCGGCATGCTCCTCGCCTACCTGGTGTTCAAGCGGCTGTTCCCGCGCTACTGCCTGGTCCTGCTGTTGGTCGTCGGCGTGGCCCTGGCCGTCGGCCTGGAAGGCAGCAACCTCGCTGGCATCGGCGCGAGCCTGGCCGCGCCGCAGTTCATCGCGCCGGCCTGGAGCTGGAGTTCGACCCTGAGCCTGGCGATCCCGCTGGTGCTGGTCAGCCTGACCGGGCAGTTCCTGCCCGGCATGGCCATCCTGCGCAATGCCGGCTACGACACTCCGGCCAGACCGGTGCTCGCCACCACCGGGCTGGCTTCGCTGGCGGTGGCCTGCTTCGGCGGCATCAGCATCGTCATCGCCGCCATCACCGCCGCCCTGTGCACCGGCCGGGACGCCCACGAGAACCCGGACAGGCGCTACGTCGCCGGTATCGCCAACGGCGTCTTCTACCTGCTCGGCGGCACCTTCGCCGGCACCATCATCCTGCTGTTCAGCGCCATGCCGAAGACCTTCGTCGCCGTGCTCGCCGGCCTGGCACTGATCGGCGCCATCACCAGCAACGTGATGGGCGCGGTGAACGAGGAAGACCACCGCGAGGCGTCCATGCTGACCTTCCTGGCCACCGCGTCGGGGATGAGCTTCTTCGGCCTGGGCTCGGCCTTCTGGGGGGTGGTGATCGGCGCCCTCGCCTACCTGATCCTGCACAGGTCGGGCTGGATGCCGAAGAACCTGCTGGCCGGGCTGCTGGCGGCGGGGAAGGAGTGAGTAGTACACGCCACCCTCGTCAGGAATGAACATCCGGGCCTTGATCAACAATGTCAGCCTGGTACTTCGTGCGAGGCTGACGATTCGAACGCCCATCCGAGCATGGCAACATCCGGATTTTCCTGATTTTTTTAACGAAGGAGGGTTGACACTCGAATCTGCGGCGAGAATAATGCGCGCCACTTGGCTACATAGCTCAGTCGGTTAGAGCGCAGCATTCATAATGCTGATGTCCCAGGTTCAAGTCCCGGTGTAGCCACCATATCGCTGTATCAAGAAAGCCCGCCTCGTGCGGGCTTTCTTGTTTCCGGGCATCCTGTCCCTCCCCTCTGTTTCTCCATTCGCCCTCCGACGTATTGGTCCACCGCGACAAGTCCCGGAACGCCGGTTCATCCCTTCTTCCGCCGTGCGGCGGGAAAACATCCGGGCAAGATGCGGTAAGATTCATCCGGAACCTGCAGACAGCATGCCTTATCCCCCGCAGATGATTCCCCCGACTCTCACGCAAGCACGGATCGCCTTTGCATTCGTACTCGACACGGCCGGCTCCAGCGACAGCGGAGCACGGCGCAGCAGGGTAAGTTGATGAACAAGCTAAACAGACTGGAAGGCTTCAGCGCCCGCGAGGATGAACCGGAAGACTTCGACCTAGAGGTTGAGCAACCCCGTTTCACCGAGCGCCGCCGGAGCAGAAACGGCAGCCAGGTGCTGCAGATCGCCCTCGGTGTCTGGCTCGGCGGCCTGGCGCTGATGCTCACCTGGTACGGCCTGTCGCTGGTGCTGCCGGCCGCGGCGGACCTGCAGATACAGCTACGCTGAAGCCCGGCAGGCCGGCTTTTCGCCGGCGCAGCATGGCTCAGAAGGCGGCAGCCCGGCGCGCCGTCACCACCCGGTGCCGGCCAAAGCTACGCAGGTCGCGGAGGAAGGTGTCCCGCCAGGCGTTCAGGTCCGCCGCGCGCAGGGCCTGCATCATGTCCTCGTAGCGCTCCTTGCGCTCCTCCAGCGGCATGCGCAGGGCGCGGTCCAGAGCCTCGGCCATGCCGAGGCAGTCGTAGGGATTGACGATCAGTGCCGCGCTCAGCTCACGGGCCGCACCGGCGAAGCGCGACAGCACCAGCACGCCCGGGTCGGCCGGGTTCTGCGCGGCGACATACTCCTTGGCCACCAGGTTCATGCCGTCGCGCAACGGGGTGACCAGACCGACATTGGCGGTGCGGAACAGCCCAATCAGAGTACGCCGGTCGAGGCTCTTGTTGAGATAGTGCAGCGGCGTCCAGTCGAGGTCCGACAGACGCCCGTTGACATGTCCAGCCACGGTCTCCAGCTGCTTGCGGATGGCCTGATAGGTCTTCACGTCCGAGCGTGAGGTCGGAGCGATCTGGATGAACTCCACGTTGTGCCGATGCTCGGGAAAGTGCTCGAGAAAACGCTCGTAGGCCTGGAAGCGCTCGACCAGCCCCTTGGAGTAGTCCAGCCGGTCGACGCTGATGAGCGTCTTGCGCCGCCTGCCTTCCGTGGTCAACCCGATAATGGGACGGCGGCCCCGGTAGGACTCGGCCTGACGGCGTATCTCGTCGGGCATCACGCCGATGGGATAGACACCGGCGCAAAAGCTCTGCCCGTAGGCGCTCAGGCTGCCGTCCGCCTCTACCCTCCCACCGGCTTCGCGGCTGATGTAGTCCTGGAAGGCCAGCCGGTCTGTCTCGGTCTGGAAGCCGATCAGGTCGTAGTAGCAGAAGCTTCGGAACAGATCCTCGTGCGGGGGGATGGCGGTGAGGACTTCCGGCGCCGGAAAGGGGATGTGCAGGAAGAAGCCGATGCGGTTGCCGATGCCCAGCTGACGACAGGCGGCGGCGAAGGGAATCAGGTGGTAATCGTGGACCCAGAGGATGTCGTCGGGGCGCAGCAAGGGCTTGAGCTTTTCCGCCAGCATGGCGTTGACCCGCCGGTAGCCCTCGTACTCCTTGCGGCAGTAGCGCGCCAGATCGATGCGGTAGTGGAAGACCGGCCAGAGCGTGGCATTGGAAAAGCCGCGGTAGTACTGATCGTAGTCCGGCTTGCTGAGGTCCAGGGTGACGTAGGTGATATTGCCGATGGTCTCGCAGGCCGTTTCCGGTCGCTTGCTGACCTCCCCGTTCCAGCCGAACCAGATGCCGCCACTCTGCCGCAAGGCATCGTGCAGGCCCACGGCCAGCCCCCCCGCAGTGGCCTTGCCCTGGCGGATGGGAGCGACCCGATTGGAAACCACGACTAGACGGCTCATGGATAAACCTCCGTTTTGAGAGGCCGGACCAGCTCGTCCAGCCATTTTTCCACCGCCATGACGGAGTCCAGCCGCCGTTGCGCGATCGTCTCGCCCGGACCTACCTTGAACGAATGCCCGCCCAGGGC
This sequence comes from Azotobacter chroococcum, assembly GCF_004339665.1. Lineage (GTDB taxonomy): Bacteria > Pseudomonadota > Gammaproteobacteria > Pseudomonadales > Pseudomonadaceae > Azotobacter > Azotobacter chroococcum. The sequence goes on along the minus strand of NZ_SMMU01000003.1, from coordinate 8,100 downwards.
GTTGACCGTCTGGAAACCGGCCTCGTCGGTGAGGTCGTCGCCGATGAATACCGGCACCCGCCCACTGAACGGCGGCTCGTGCATGAATTCGCGGATCACTTCCCCCTTGCTGGCGCCACGGGGCTTGAGCTCGAACACGCACTTGCCCGGCTGCAGGGTCAGCAGCCTGGCATGCCTCCGGCTGAAGTCCTCGGCCAGGGTGCGAGCGGCCTCCTCCAGCTCGGGCGCCAAGCGAAAATGCAGCGCGAAGGCCAGGCCCTTGTTCTCCAGGCGCAGTCCGGGGTGCCGGGCACAGGCCTGCACCAGTTCGTCCTCGATCTGGCGCAGGGCCTCCAGATCCAGATCCAGCCGCCGCAGCCGACCGTCGGCAGCGCGGCGTTCGGCGCCATGGACCCCGGCGGCCGGCAGGCGCAGCGGCTCGAACAGGCGGTCGAGATCCGCCAGCCGGCGTCCGGAGATCACCGCGATCGGCACGCCGACGGCCTGCAGCCGGTCGAGGGCAGCGAGGGTGGCGGGAGGAATGAATACCAGCTCGGGACGGGGCTGTATTTCGGCAAGCGTTCCGTCCACATCGAAGAAGAAGGCGCAGTTCTGCAGGTCCTGCGCACTGGGGGGGCATTGACCGTTCATATTGATTGGGACCGCCAATCAGCGGTTCAGTTTCGCCAAACATGCATCACTGGCGCAGAGCGGCTGTCCATGCCGGCCGGCGGCCCGCCTGAATCATCGGCGGCGGCACGGGTCACACTCAGCAAGAGCGCAGCCCCGGCAGGAGGTTCCCATGAAAGATCGCAAACCCCAGGCGCAGGAAATCGATGACCTCGAGGATCGCATGGGTTCGCTGGAGCCGCTGGACTTCAGCAGCCGGAGGGACGAGCGCCAAGGGCGTATCGGCGACGTGCGACCGGCCGAGGAAGTGCATGAGGAGTTCCCGCCACAGCGGGTTCGTGAAGCCGGCATGACGGGTGGAGAAATGCCTGGCGGCGAGCCGACCATGGATGATGCGGACCCGGAGATCCTCATCCCTGAGGATGGCGCCCGCTCGCCGAACGAACGTGGTCACGGTCTGCCGGCCGACAAGGATCTGAGCATCGTCTCCGCCGACCGGATCGGCGCGGGTGGCGGTCTGGACGAGGCCGAGGCGGCACGTATCCTTCCCCTCGACGGACAGCCCTGGGATGGCCGTACAGACACGGAGGCTTCGTCGGACGAAGACGAGGAAGAGAACGAGGAGGTTCTTTCCGACGAAGAACTCAAAGGCCCCGAGCCGCTGCACTCGTCGCGCGACCGGGAGCCCTGAGCGCTCAATCGAGCAGGGTGCAGACCATCACCAGGGCGTCCTCGCGCCCGCCGGCGGCCGGGTAGTAGTCTCGGCGCCGGCCAACCTCGTTGAAACCGTAGCGCTCGTAGAGCCGGTAGGCGCCGCCGTTGCTGGCCCGTACCTCAAGGAAGCACTCGGCGGCCTGACGCTCTCGCGCCCGCCTCATCAGGTGCTCCAGCAGCCGCAGGCCGAGTCCGCGACCCTGGTTCTGCGGTTTGACGGTGATGTTCAGCAGGTGCGCCTCGTCGAGGATCACCTGGATCACGCCATGACCGACCTGCTGGCCGCCCTCGAACATCAGCCAGCATTCGTAGGACTTCAGGGCATCCTGGAAAATGCCGCGCGTCCAGGGGTGGCTGAAGGCGGCGTATTCAACCTTCAGCACGGTTTCCAGATCCGCCTCGGTCATCGGGCGGAAGCTAATCGCATCACTCATTCGCAGATATCCAGCGCACACGTACCTGGCGCATCGCGCGCCACAGCTCGGCCTTGCGGGCCGGCTCTTCCATCAGGGTTTCCAGACCGGGCAACGCCCAGACTGGCGGCAGGCCCTCGACCTGCAGTTCGCGATTGAAGGCATCGGCCTCGAGCGCGGCGGCAAAACGCAGGGCCGGCAGTCCGACCAGCCACAGGCAGGCGCAGTCGCCCTCCTCCTCCAGCCGCGCGGCGACGAAGGTCTGCACGTACTCCCGCGCCGCCTGCGGCCCCTGGTCCAGATTGCCGCCCCTGAGCAGCGGCCAGCGCACCGGCTCGCCGAGCGGGCGCGGACTGTCCGCCAGACCGGCGGCGCGCAGCAGATCGCGGAGCAGCAGATAGCCCGGGTCGCGACTCTGGAAGGGCTCGCCGGTGGGCAGCTCGACCAGCAGGGCGCAGCGTCCGGCACGCAGCAGCTGCAGGGCGAAGCGCGGCGGCGGCAGCGGCGCGGCCTTGGGCGCGACGGGCTCGACTGCCCCCTCGCTGGCGGCGGCTGGCGCCTCGACGCGGGCCGCAGGGCGCGGCACCTCGATCTTCGCCCGCTCGACCGGCCGCGGGCGCGGCGGAGCCTCGGGCACGATCTTGAGTTCTACGCCAGGGCGCACCGGAGCTGGCGGCGGCACCTGCGGCTCGAGCGGCTCGAGCAGCTCCGGCCGCGACGGCGCAGCGAACGGCAGAGCCACCCGCGGCAGCCAGCTGACCACCTGCATGGCGCCGAGATAGGCGCGGCGGCGGGCTTCGTCGATCAAACGTCGGCCGCCTGCGGATGGGCCTTGGGCACGCCGGCACGCATCAGGTTCAGCGCGTTGATGTAGGCCTTGGCCGAGGCCACCAGGATGTCGATGTCGGCGCCGTTGCCGTTGACGATGCGCCCGCCCTTCTCCAGACGCACGGTGACCTCGCCCTGGGAGTCGGTGCCCTCGGTGATGGCGTTGACCGAATAGAGCTGCAGGCTGGCCTGGGAAGCGGCGACCGACTCGATGGCCTTGAAGATCGCGTCCACCGGGCCGGCACCCTCGGCCGTCGCCTCCTGGTCGCTGCCGGCGACGGTGAGCCGCAGGTGCGCCCGCGGCACCGTACCGCTCTTCGAGACGACCTCCAGGGCGTGCAGCCGGTAGTGTTCCGGGGCCTCCTCGTCCTGGGTTTCGGAGACCAGCGCCTGCAGGTCCTCGTCGAAGATCTCGTGCTTCTTGTCGGCCAGTGCCTTGAAGCGGGCGAAGGCCGCATTCAGCGCAGCGTCGTCGGCGAGCTGGATGCCCAGCTCCTCCAGACGGGTACGGAAGGCGTTGCGCCCGGAGTGCTTGCCCAGCACCATCTTGTTGGTGTGCCAGCCGACCGACTGCGCCGACATGATCTCGTAGGTCTCGCGGTGCTTGAGCACGCCGTCCTGGTGGATGCCCGACTCGTGGGCGAAGGCGTTGGCGCCGACGATGGCCTTGTTCGGCTGTACCGGGAAGCCGGTGATTCCCGAAACCAGCCGCGAGGCAGCGAGGATGTGCGGAGTGTCGATGTTGGTGTAGACGCCAAGCAGGTCGTGGCGGGTCTTGATCGCCATGACGATCTCCTCCAGCGCGGCATTGCCGGCACGCTCGCCAAGGCCGTTGATGGTGCATTCCACCTGGCGCGCCCCGGCCACCACCGCGGCCAGCGAATTGGCCACGGCCAGGCCCAGGTCGTTGTGGCAGTGCACCGAGAACACCGCCTGGTCGGCGTTGGGGATGCGCGCGAGCAGTTGGCCGATCATCTCCCCGTACTGGTGCGGGATGGCGTAGCCGACGGTGTCCGGAATGTTGATGGTGCGTGCGCCGGCGGCGATGGCCGCCTCGATGATCCGGCAGAGGAAGTCGATTTCCGAACGACCGGCATCCTCGCAGGAGAACTCCACGTCGGCACACAGGCTGCGCGCCTTCTTCACCGCCCGCACGGCCTGCTCGACCACCTGGTCGGGCTGCATGCGCAGCTTGTATTGCATGTGGATCGGACTGGTGGCGATGAAGGTGTGGATACGCCCCGAATTGGCGTTCTTCAGCGCCTCGGCAGCGCGCTCGATGTCGGCATCCACGGCGCGCGCCAGGCTGCACACGGTGCTGTCCTTGATGCTCTCGGCGATCGCCTTGACTGCCTCGAAGTCGCCCGGGCTGGCAATCGCGAAGCCGGCCTCGATCACGTCTACCCTGAGCCGCTCCAGTACCTTGGCGATACGCAGCTTCTCGTCCTTGGTCATGGAGGCGCCGGGGCTCTGTTCGCCGTCGCGCAGGGTGGTGTCGAAGATGATGACGCGGTCTTTGCTGCTCATTGCGGGCTCCTCACGGCCCCGCCGGGCGAGCGGCGGGGTTCGGGCTTGTTTAACGCTTGCCGGCGGGCAAGCCAATAGCGGAATTGTGGCCGGAAACCTGGCAGGCGGAAAGCCACCGGAACCGAATCGAAGAGGCCTTCGCGTCGAAGGCTTGCCCTCGGAAACGGCGAAAAGCCGCAGCGGCGGGCCCTTCGCTCAAGGCGATGCGCCCCACAGCCGGCGTTATTTCCTCTCCCTCTCCAGAGCGATCTTCGGCGCCCACTGCAGCCATTCGCTGTTCGCCTCATCGAACAGTGGGAAGGTCTGCCCCGGGGTCGCCAGCCTGCCCATCTGCTCGCCCTCCGGGGTGGCGAAGGCGATGCCGCCCTCGAGCAGGGTTTCCAGCGACTCGGTACGCAGTTGCGCCCCCTTGAGCAGGCCGAAATCGAAGCCGAAGCCGCTGGTATTCCAGAAACGGCTGCCGCTGCGCACCAGCGGCGCGTAGCGCGGCTCGATGAGGATGCCAATCAGCACCCGGTCGGCATTCGGACCCAGTTCGAATCCGGTGACCTTGCCGACCGTCACCTCCCGATAGGTGACCGGCACGCCCGCCTTGAGCGAACCGCGTCGCGGCGTGCTGAGCACCAGCCGGAGTCCGGCCTCCTTGATGGAGGCGGCCGGCGTTTGGGACGCAGCGACGAAATGGGTCTGCCGGGGGGAGTTGCCCGGATCCGGACGCACCTCGATGTAGGGGCCGCTGACCAGGGTGTCCAGGTTGGCCGTGCGCATCAGCCCCAACTCGGGCCTGACCACCCAGAACAGGCTGCCGGCGCGGGCGATGCGTTCGCCGGCCTGGGTGATCCGGGCCTTGAGAAGCACCGACTGCAGGTCCTCGCTCAACTCGACCCGCTCCACCTTGCCGACGTCCAGCCCCTTGTAGCGGATCGGCGTACCAGCCTTCAGCCCATCGCCGCTGTCCACGCGGATCTGCAACTCCATCCCCGCCTGCAGGGCGCTCTCGCGGTCGGCATGCAGCGCATAGCGCGGAATCCGCCGGGTACTGGCGGGCGCCTCGGGATCCGGCGTTTCGAAGGCGACGCCGCCGGCCAGCAGGCTCTGCAGAGACTCGCTCTTCACCTCGACCCCGGACAGGCCGCCAGTCAGGGTGATGCCGCTGGCATTCCAGAAACGCGTCGAGCCATTCACCAGGCTGGAGTATTCCGGCTCGATGTGCACGCCCAGCAGCACGCGGCGACGGTTGCGGGACAACTGGTAACTCTGCACCGAGCCGACCTTGATCTGTCGGTAGAGTATCGGGCTGCCGATATCCAGCGAGCCTAGGGTATCGCTGGTCAGCACCAGATGCAGACCGGGGGCGCCAAGATCCAGCGGCGGAGCCTTGGGCCAGGCGACGAATTCGCGCTTGAGCGCAGCGCCCTTCTCGCCCGGACGCATGCCGATGTAGTTGCCCTTCACCAGCGCCTCGAGGCCGGTGACACCGCCCAGGGAAATCGAGGGCTTGACCACCCAGAAGTCGCTTCCCTCGACCAGGAAGTCCTCGGCCAGCGGGTCCATGGTCAGCTCGGCCGTGGCGCTGGACAGGCCGGACTCGATCTTCAGCGTCTTCAGGATGCCAACCTGGATGCCCTTGTACACCACTGGCGTGCGTCCGGCCTGCAGCCCCTCGAAGTCGCTCAATTCGAGCATGACCTTGATGCCGGTCTGGGCAGCATCGAAGCTGTCATAGAGACGAAACGGCAGGCGCGGATCGGTGGGCGGGCTGTCCTGGCGATTCTCCGGCGTGGCAAAGGCAATGCCGCCGGCCACGATGCTGGCCAGGGACTCGGTACGGAACTTGACACCGCCGAGCCCGGCATCGACCGTGATACCACTGGCGTTCCAGAAACGCGTGTGCTTGCGCACCAGATGGGCATAGGCCGGCTCGATGAAAATCTTGATCTCCACAGTGCTCAGATCCTCGGCCAGCCGGTAGCTCTTCACCCGGCCGACCTGGATCTGCTTGTAGAACACCGGACTGTCGCGATTCAGCGAGCCCAGCCGCTCGGCCTTCAGGGTGACATGCAAGCCTGGCGTGGTATCCGGCAGCGGTGGCTCTTCGGACAAGGCGGTGAACTTCTTGCTCGGCTCGCCATCTCCCGGACTGACTGCGATGTAGTTGCCCGACACCAGGGTTTCCAGACCGGTGATGCCGGCCAGGGTGACCCGCGGCCTGACCAGCCAGAAGCGTGTATTGCTGCGCAGATAGGACTCGACCTTCTTGTTCATTTCCAGTGTGGCGATCACTCCCTTGTTCGAGCCTTCGTCATCCAGGGTAAGTTCCACGACCTTGCCTACCGGCATTCCCTTGTAGATCACCTCGGTCTTGTTGACCTGAATGCCCTCGCCGCTGGTGAAGCGTACCTGGACCTCGATGCCGGCCTGGCTATAGGCATTCCAGGCCAGCCAGGCGCCGATCAACAGGGCGATCAGCGGCAGCACCCAGATCGCCGACCAAGTGGAGGCCGGGCGGGTTCTGGCCTCTGGCAGATCACTCATGGTCATCGTCGGACTCCGTGTTGTCCCAAATCAGGCGAGGATCGAAGGTAAGGGCCGCCAGCATGGTCAGAATCACCACTGTGGCGAAGGCCACAGCTCCCAGGTTCGGCTCGACCCTGGCCAGGGTGCCGAAATTGACCACGGCGACCAGGATGGCGATGACGAAGATATCCAGCATCGACCAGCGGCCGATCCACTCGATGAAGCGGAACATGAAGATGCGCTGGCGTGCGGAGAGCGGCTGGTGACGCTGCACGGAAATCAGCAGCAGGGCAATGCCGACCAGCTTGAAGGTCGGCACCAGAATGCTCGCCACGAATACTACCAGCGCGACGGGCAGGGACCCCATATGCACCAAGGCAATCACACCGGACATGATGGTGTCCGGCTCTCCCTTGCCCAGGGACCTGACGGTCATGATGGGCAGCAGATTGGCCGGGATATACAGGATGGCGGCGGTAATCAGCAGTGCCCAGGTGCGGGCCAGGCTATTCGGATGACGCGCATGCACGCGCGCACCACAGCGAATGCATTGCTGTCCATGCAGACCGCTTTCGTGGCGATTGAGCTGATGGCACTCCGGGCAAACCAGGATACCGGCATCAATGGCTCGCATGGGTCCTCCCCCGAGACAGGGCTTCCCAAACTTGGTGCGGAGACATGGTGATCTCGAGCCAGACCTGTACCAGCAGCAGGCAGACGAAACAGATCAAGCCGGCCCCAACGGCCAGGTCGGCAAGGGAGACCAGCTTGACGATCGAAACCAGAATGCCCATGAAGTAAACCTCCAGCATTCCCCACTCGCGTAGATGGTGATAGATGCGATACAGCAGCAAGCCATAACCGCGCCCCACACCCCAGCGGATGCTCAACAAGACCGCTAACTGGCAGAGCAGCTTGAGCAGTGGAATCCCCATACTGCAGAGAAAGACGACCACCCCAATGCCCTGCAGGCCACTTTCATAAAGAGCGACAACAGCGCTCCAGACTGTGTCTTGGCTCGTCTGCCCCAAAAGGCGTAGCTGCAAAATCGGCAAGAAGTTGGCCGGCACATAGAGCAGCAAGGCGGCGATGACCAATGCCAGACTGCGTCCCAGCATATGAGGCTGATGGCTGAACAACTCGAAACCGCAGCGGGGGCATTCGGCGCGCTCGCCCGGCGTGAGCTCGGGCTTGAGCATCAGCAGGTCGCACTCATGGCAGGCGACCAGTTTGTCCAAGGGAAACTCCCTCAAGTCGTGAGACCGACTCGAATCATGCATGGCAACTGCCCAGGTGAAACGGCCGCCCATTCTAAACGAGCCTAGATAGCTCGTAGAGTGCCACTAGGCCATCAAGCAAAAACCCCCGAGCCATGGCTGGCTCGGGGGTTTGCAATAGGCGCTTGACGATGACCTACTCTCGCATGGGGAAACCCCACACTACCATCGGCGATGCGTCGTTTCACTGCTGAGTTCGGGATGGGATCAGGTGG
>NZ_SMMU01000002.1 GCF_004339665.1 Azotobacter chroococcum | reverse complement strand
ATTACCGGCGGATCGCCACACGTTATGAGAAGAAGGCCAGCCATTTCAAGGGAATGCTGGCCTTTGCGGCTGCTCTGCTATGGCTACGCTGATACGTCAACAGAACCTAGAAAAACGCGCCGTCAGGCCCTACAGTCAGCCGATGACCGCCTGTCGCCCGCGAACGGCGCCCGGCCCCGGCCGCCTCTCCGACGGAATCCGCCCATGCTGACGATTCGCCAACGCACCGCGCCGCGCCCCGCCTGGGACGCCGAACTGGAACTGACCTTCGAGGCGCGCAGCAAGAGCCGCCTGCGCTGCTTCACCAGCGCCGGCGAGGACGTCGGCCTGTTCCTCGAGCGCGGCCAGCCGCCCCTGGCCGACGGCGACTGCCTGCTGGCCGACGACGGCCGCGTCGTCCGCGTCCGCGCCCGTCCCGAAAAGCTGCTGCACGTCACCTGCGCCAGCGCCTTCGAACTGACCCGCGCCGCCTACCACCTGGGCAACCGCCACGTCGCCCTGCAGCTCGGCGACGGCTGGCTGCGCCTGCTCGACGACTATGTGCTGAAGGACATGCTGCTCAAGCTCGGCGCCAGCGTGGAGGCCATCGAGGCGCCCTTCCAGCCCGAACACGGCGCCTACGGCGGCGGCCACCACCACTCCCACGCCGGCGAGGCCGAATTCAGCTACGCGCCGAAGCTGCACCAGTTCGGCGTACGCAAATGAGTGCGACCTGGGCGTTGTTGAGACTCGCCAGCCCGCAGCTGCCGATCGGCGGCTACAGCTATTCCCAGGGCCTGGAGCTGGCCGTCGAACGGGGCCTGGTGCATGACAGCGCCAGCGCCCGGCGCTGGCTGGAAGACCAGCTGCTGCTCAACCTCGCCCGCTTCGAGGCGCCGCTGCTGCTGGCCCAGTGCACGGCCGCCGCGGATGGCGACTGGGAGAGGCTGGAAGAACTCGCCGAACGCCACCGCGCCAGCCGCGAAACCCGCGAACTGCACCTGGAAAGCCGGCAGATGGGCTATTCCCTGCGCCAGCTGCTGGAGGACCTGCCGGAGCTGGACACACCCTCGCGCAGCTTCCTGGCACGGATCGCCGAACCCGGCCTGGCGCCGGCCTGGGCGCTGGCGGCGCGCGCCTGGGGCATCGCGCCTGCGGACGCCCTCGCCGCCTGGCTGTGGGGCTGGCTGGAGAACCAGCTGGCGGTGCTGATGAAGACCCTGCCGCTCGGCCAGCAGGCCGCCCAGCGCCTGACCTCGGCCCTGCTGCCGGCGCTGTCCGAGGCGCAGCGCACGACCTGCGCGCGCGAGCCCGACGACTGGGGCAGCGCCGCCTTCGGCCTGGCCCTGGCCAGCATGGCCCACGAGCGCCAGTACAGCCGTCTTTTCCGTTCCTGACAGGAGACAACCACAATGAACAGCCAACCCCTGCGCGTCGGCATCGGCGGCCCGGTCGGTTCCGGCAAGACCGCCCTGACCCTGGCGCTGTGCCGGGCCCTGCGCGAGCGCTACAACCTCGCCGTGGTGACCAACGACATCTACACCCAGGAGGACGCCGAGTTTCTGGTGCGCAACGAGGCGCTGGCGCCGGAGCGGATCATCGGCGTGGAAACCGGCGGCTGCCCGCACACGGCGATCCGCGAGGACGCCTCGATCAACCTGGAGGCGGTCGACCAGCTCAACCGCCGCTTCCCCGGCCTCGAGCTGATCCTCGTCGAGTCCGGCGGCGACAACCTCTCCGCCACCTTCAGCCCGGAACTCTCCGACCTGACCCTCTACGTGATCGACGTCTCCGCCGGCGACAAGCTGCCGCGCAAGGGCGGCCCGGGGATCTGCAAGTCGGACCTCTTGGTGATCAACAAGATCGACCTGGCGCCGCTGGTCGGCGCCTCGCTGGAGGTGATGGAGCGCGACGCCCGCAAGATGCGCGGCGAGCGGCCGTTCGTGTTCAGCAACCAGAAGACCGGCCAGGGCCTCGACGCGATCATCGCCTTCATCGAGCGGCAGGGCATGCTCGGCGTGGCCGGCAGCGCCTGAACAGCGCATGGTGGAAAACGACCGCAGGTCTTTTCCACCTGCCAGTGCGTAGGGCGGGTTAGCCGCAACGCGGCGTAACCCGCCAAGGATGCCGGCAGGCATCCCCATTGCCGGCCTGACGGCCGGTCGATGGGTACGGCCTGCGGCCCGACCCACCCTACGGCGGCAGGCCGCGGCACTCAGCGGAACGGCGGCTCGTCGAAGCTGCGCAGCTTGCGCGAGTGCAGGGTGTCGAGCTGGCCGCGCAGCAGATCGAGGGCGGCGATGCCGATGCGCAGGTGCTGGCTCACCGCCCGCTCGTAGAAGGCGTTCGCCGCGCCGGGCAGCTTGATCTCGCTGTGCAGCGGCTTGTCCGAGACGCACAGCAGGGTGCCGTAGGGCACCCGCAGGCGATAGCCCTGGGCGGCGATGGTGCCGCTCTCCATGTCCACCGCCACCGCCCGCGAGAGGTTGATCAGCGGCCGCTCCTGGGCCCAGCGCAGCTCCCAGTTGCGGTCGTCGTAGGTCAGCACGGTGCCGGTGCGCAGGCGGCGCTTCAAGGCCTCGCCCTGCTCCCCGGTGACCTGCGCGGCGGCCTCCTGCAGCGCCTGCTGCACCTCGGCCAGCGCCGGCAGCGGAATGTGCGGCGGCAGCACCCGGTCGAGGATGCCGTCGCGGCGCATGTAGGCGTGCGCCAGCACATAGTCGCCGATGGTCTGCGACTGCCGCAGGCCGCCGCAGTGGCCGATCATCAGCCAGCAGTGCGGGCGCAGCACCGCCAGGTGGTCGGTGATGTTCTTCGCGTTCGATGGGCCGACGCCGATGTTCACTAGGGTGATGCCGTGGCCGTCCTCGGCGATCAGGTGGTAGGCCGGCATCTGGTAGCGGTGCCAGACCACCGCGTCGGCCACCGCCTGGGCGTCCTCCTCGGAAGTCCCGCGCTCGATGATCACGTTGCCCGGCAGCACCAGGCGCACGAAGCGGCCGTCCTCGCGCAGCCGCTCGAGGCCGTGGCGGACGAACTGGTCGACGTAGCGGTGGTAGTTGGTCAAGAGGATCCACGGCTGCACGTGGCGCCAGTCGCTGCCGGTGTAGTGCACCAGGCGGCGCAGGGAGAAGTCCACCCGCGCCGCATCGAACAGCGCCAGCGGGAAGGACTCGGCACCGGCCCAGGCGAGCAGGCCGTCGGCGACGTCGTCGGAGGCCGCGGCCAGGTCGGTGCTGGGGAAGACCCGCGCCAGCTCGGCGGCGGTGATCCCCGAGCCGCCCAGCTCGTCGCCCTGCTCCACCACATAGGGATAGGGAATGTCCTGTATCCCCACGCCGACCTCGACCTGCACGTTGAAGTCGTTCATCAGCGGGCGCAGCTGGTCGAGCAGATAGCGGCGGAAGGCCTGCGGCTGGGTCACGGTGGCGCTGTAGACGCCGGCGGCCTGGACCCGGGCATAGGCACGGATGGTGGAGGGCACCTGGCCCTGCGGCAGGTGGGTCAGGCGCAGCTCGGGATAGCGGAACAGGTGGCGCTGTGCGGCATCCGGCTCGACCCGCTCGGTCAGGTAGCGCTTGAGCGCCTGGCGCAGGGCGGAGGTGGCGCGCAGGTGCAGGGCGGCGAGGCGGTCCACCGCCTCCTCGGCGGTGGCCGCGACGATGAAGGCATCGCTGTCGGTATTCACGATCGGACTCTCTGTCGTTCTGTCACCGCCTATCTTGCCCGGATTTGCCTGTCGGGCGTTAGCCGGTCGCCCGGCGGGCGATTTGCAGTCTAGCCCATTAATACGAAACGGAACCCTTGACGTTTAGCTTACAAAACAATAACAATTCTCATTAATACAGCAGACACACATACATACACACGATGCTCAGACAATCCGTTGTGTTCGCCCGGCTGCGGCAGGGCGACGAAGTCTTTGGCTTGCTCAATTCGGTGCCTTCCCCCCTGCTCTGCGAAATGATCGCCGCCGCCGGCTATCACTTCGTGATCCTCGACATGGAGCACCTGCTGCGCTCCGGCGACGAGCTGATGCACTGCCTGCGCGCCTGCGAAAGCGCCGGCATCGCGCCTTGGCTGCGCCTGCCCGAGGTGGACGAGAAGCTGATCGGCCGGGCCCTGGACGCCGGCGTCGAAGCCATCGTGCTGCCGCGGGTGGAAAGCGCCGCGGAAGTCGAGCGGGCCATCGCCGCCGCCTGTTTCCCGCCCCGCGGCCGGCGCGGCATCAGCGGCGGACGGGTCACCGGCTTTGGCAGCCTGGCGCTGCCGGACTACATCGAACTGGCCAACGGCGAGCCGCGCATCGTGCCGATGATCGAAAGCGCCGCCGGCCTCGCCGCCCTGCCGGAGATTCTCGCCCTGCCGGGGGTCGGCATGATCCTCGAAGGCGCCCTCGACCTGTCCCTCGACCTCGGGCTCGGCCCCGATCCGACCCATCCGCAGGTCTGGGAAGCGCTGCAGTCGATGGCCGCCGCCTGCGCCGCCGCCGGTGTGCCCTTCTGCGCCAACCCGCGCACCCCCGAACAGATCCGCCACTGGCGCGGCCAGGGCATCAGGAGCTTCCTCGCCGGCGAAGACCGCGGCCTGCTGCTCGCCGCGCTGAAGAGTCGCCTGAACAGTTTCCATTAACCCACAGAAGTCCGACCATCCATGAAAACCAACACTCGCCAGTTCAGCTGGCCCTTCAGCCTGCTGGCTGTGGCCGTGGCGCTGGCTCAACCCGCGCTCGCCGAGGAGCGCCAGGAAAACGAGGCCTCCAAGGAGGAGAAGGTCTCGCTCTCTGCCACCGTGATCAAGGGCGACGTGCTCGGCCAGGCCACCGACGAGGAAGTCCGCACCTACTCGGGCAGCCGCAGCGTGGTCAAGGCCGAGGACCTGGAGAAAGCCAGCGTGCGCGGCCTGGACGACGCGCTGCAGCGCGTGCCGGGTGTGAAGATCTTCGACGAGACCGGCACCGGCGTGCTGCCGCAGATCTCCGTGCGCGGCCTCTACGAGAGCCGCAGCGGTCGCGTGCAGGTGCTCTCCGACGGTATCCCGCTGTCCCTGTCGCCCTACGGCCAGACCAGCCTGTCGCTGTTCCCGCAGACCCTGGCGACCGTCGAGCGGATCGACATCGTGCGCGGCGGCGCCGCGGTGCAGTACGGCCCGAACAACGTCGGCGGGGTGATCAACTTCATCAGCAAGCCGATTCCCAAGAAGTGGGAGCACAACCTCGCCGAGCGCATCACCTTCTACGAAGGCGGCCACCAGCTGTACGACACCTACTTCAGCACCGGCGGCCAGGTCACCGACAGCCTCGGCCTGTTCTTCGAGTACAACACCAAGAGCGGCCACTACGAGCGCGACAACTCCGACACCGACGTCGAGAACATCCGCCTGCGCGGCCAGTGGGACATCGACGAGAACCGCAGCCTGAGCTTCGGCGTCCAGCGCTACGACGCCGACATGGAGCTGGCCGGCGCCCTCAGCAAGGACGACTACAACGACGACCGCCGCGACTCGACCCGCCCCCTCGACCGCTTCGAGGGCGACACCGACCGCCTGTGGGGCACCTACAAGCAGTACCTGGGCAGCATCGGCTTCGCCGACGACGTGGAGTTCAGCTTCACCAGCTTCGGCCACCACGACTACCGCAACTTCTATGTCGGCCTGGACTCCAAGCGCACCTTCAACCCGGCCAATCCGCCGGCCTACGAGCAGGACGCGCCCCGCGACTACAAGGTCTGGGGACTCGAGCCGCGCGTGAGCTTCACCATCTACGGCGACAAGGTGAACCAGACCTGGCTGATCGGCGGCCGCTACGTCCGCGAAGACACCGAATTCGAGGTCTACCGGGAAGACCTGAAGACCGGCTCGGTGACCACCGTCCGCGACTGGGACTTCGACACCGAAGGCAAGGCCACCTACATCAGCAACGCCATCAGCATGCTCGACGGCCGCCTGACCGTCACCCCCGGCATCCGCCACGAACGCGTGCACCAGGACTATTCGGACGCGGTCAGCGGCAAGAAGACCGAGAACCTCGACGACGAATGGCTGCCCGGCCTGACCGTGGGCTACCAGATCACCGACGACTGGTTCCTCTTCGCCAACGCCCAGCGCTCGCTGCGCGTGCCGCAGATCACCACCATCGTCTATGACGGCGACGTCAGCTCCGAGGTCGCCTGGAACTACGAGGCCGGCTTCCGCTATACGCCCCTGCCGAACCTGCGCTACGACTTCAACCTGTACCGCATCGACTTCGACGACCAGATCGTGTTCCAGGACGGCGCCTGGAAGAACGTCGGCAGCACCCGCCAGCAGGGCTTCGAGACCGAGCTGTTCTGGACCCCGGCGGCCATGCCCAACCTCGACCTGCACGCCAGCTACGCCTTCCTCGACGCCAAGATCCGCACCGGCCAGCATGAAGGCAACGAGGTGCCCTACGCCTCGCAGAGCCAGTTCAACGTCGACGGCCGCTGGCGCTTCGCCGAGGGCTGGACCTACACCCTGGACGGCCTGTACGTCAGCGAGGCCTACTCGGACGACGCCAACCACCGCGAGGAGAACGCCACCGGCTCCTACGGCGAGCTGCCCTCCTACTGGATCTGGAACACCTCGCTGGAGCGCAAGTTCAAGCTCAAGGAAAGCGAGCTGACCACCTCGCTCGGCGTCAGCAACCTGTTTGGCCGCGAGTACTACTTCCGCGGCATCGACACCAGTCCCATGGGCCGCCAGCCGGGGCCCGGACGCGCCTTCACGGTCGCGGCCAACTACCGCTTCTAAGCTTCCCCTTCCCCCAACTGCACTGCAGGCATCGCCGTCCAGCCTCACGGCCGGACGGCTCCTGCCCGGAGAACGCCCATGCAAAGGCCTTTCGTCATTCTCAGTCATGTCGCCACCCATGCCGTCTGCGAAGGCTTCCTGCCTGCCGCACAGCGGCGCGGGCACCCGCTGCTGATCGTCACCGACCATGCCCAGGGGCACTGGCGCCACCTGGCCGACGCCGGGATTCCGGTCGACGGGCTGGAGATCCTCGAATGCGACGTCTTCAACCCGATGGCGGTGATCGAACTGCTGCACGCCCACGGCCAGCGCCCGCGGGCGGTGTTCTCCAACAGCGACCACCTGCAGACCAGCTGCGCCCTGGTGGCCGAGGCCTTCGACTGCCCCGGCAAGGACTGGCGGATCTGCCACGCGGCGAAGAACAAGGCGGAGATGCGCGAGCGCCTGCAGCGCCTCGGCCTGCCCGGCCCCTGGTTCCAGGTGCTCACTCCCGGCATGGCAGTGCCGGCGGACGCCCCCTTCCCGCTGGTGGCCAAGCCGCGCGAGGGCGTCGCCAGCCTGGACGTGCAGCTGTGCCGCAACGCCGGCGAACTGGCCGCCTACTGCGAGGCCTTCTGGCAGCGCCAGCCGAACCGCGCGCTGCTCCTCGAGGCCTACCTGCAAGGCCCGCTGTTCACCCTGGAAACCCTCGGCGACGGCCAGCGCCTGCAGGCCATCGGCGGCTTCGACGTGAGCCTCTCGCCGCCGCCGCACTTCGTCGAACTGGAAGCGCGCTGGAACGGTCCCGTCGGGCGGGCCGCGCGCAACGCGGCGCTGGCCCAGGTGGCGGCCTTCGGCGTCAACTTCGGGGTCTGCCACAGCGAATTCATCCTCACCGCCGACGGCCCGGTGCTGGTGGAGATCAACTACCGCAGCATCGGCGACGGCCGCGAGTTCCTCCTCGACCGCCTGCTGCCGCAGGGCTGGTTCGAGCGCATCCTCGCCCTGCACCTGGGCGAGCCGCTGGACGACACCGAGAACAGCAGCGCCGAGGCCCTGGTGCACTACCTGGTCGCCCTGCATGGCGGCCGCCTGCTGGCGGCCAGCCCGAGCTTCCGCGCCGAGGGCGACGGCTACTGGGTCGACTACTGCGCGTTGCGCGAAGTCGGCGAGGAGATCCGCCTGAGCAACTCGAACAAGGACTACCTGGGCGTGCTGCGCCTGATCGCCCCCGACGACGCCGCGTTGCAGGCGCGCTTCGATGCCGCGCGCAGCGACCTGCGCTGGGAGCTGGCATGAACCTCGATATGACGGATCACGACCGCGCGGCCATCGGCCAGCGCATCCTCGACTGCTGCCTGCGCGAGGACATCCGCGGGCTGCTCGGCCAGGCCCGGCCGGCCGCCCTGCCGGCGGAGCTGGCCGCCCACTGGCCGCAGCCGGCGGAGCCGGACTGGCTGTGCATCGAGCACCTAGGCTGCGGCGAACTGTGGCTGCCGGTGCGCCGCGGCGCGCCGCTGCAGGACTGGAGCGCGGTCGGCGACCGCTGGCTGCGCCGCCAGGGCGACAGCGTGCATCTGGAGCAGGGCTACCGCCGCTGGCTCGAACACCTGGCCACCGACCTGGATGCCGAGAGCCTGGCGCTGTTCGCCGACTACGTCGCGGAAGCCGACTGCGCAGTCGAACACCGCCGCCTGTGCCGCGAGGCCTACGCCGCGCACGCCGCTGACCTGGGCGCGGTTCTCGCCGAGCCCGACTGGGGCCGGCGCCTGCTCGGCATCGACCGCCTGGCCAGCTACCTGGACCACCCCTTCTACCCCACCGCGCGGGCCAAGAGCGGCTTCGACGCCACGGCCCTGCAGGGCTACGCCCCGGAGTTCGCACCGCGCTTTCGCCTCCACTGGCTGGCGGTGCCCAGGGCGCTCCTCGAACGGACCAGCACGCCGCCCGCGCTCTGGCCGGGCTTCGCCGAGGTCGGCCTGGACCCGGCGCTGGAGGCCAGCCACGCCCTGCTGCCGGTGCATCCGCTGACCTGGCCCGAGCTGGACGCCCACGGCTTGCCGGAAGGCTGCCTGCGCGCACCGGAGAGCGCCCTGGAAGTGGAACCGACCCTCTCGGTGCGCACCGTGCTGTGCGTCGAGGACCCGCGCTGCCACATCAAACTGCCGCTCCTGGTGCGCACCCTCGGCGCGCGCAACCTGCGCCTGATCAAGCCGAGCACCCTGTACGACGGCCACTGGTTCCAGACCGTCCTCGAAGATCTCGCCGCCCGCGACGGCCAGCTCGGCACGCGCTATGTGCACGTCGACGAGCAGCACGGCGGGCATGCCGCCGGCGAGCGCCACCTGGCCTACATCCTGCGCCGCTACCCGGCGGGCCTGGAGCAGGCCAGCCTGGTGCCGGTCGCCGCCCTGGCCAGCCGCCTGCCCGATGGCCGGCTGCTGGTCGCGGCGCTGGCCGAGCGCTTCCACGGCGGCGATCTGCTGGCCTGGTGGCAGGCCTACCTCGACCTGCTGCTCGCCGTGCACCTGCGCCTCTGGCTGCGCTACGGCATCGCCCTGGAAGCCAACCAGCAGAACGCCGTGCTGCTCTTCGAGCCCGGCCGCCCGCTGCAGCTGCTGATGAAGGACAACGACGCCGCGCGGCTCTGGCCGTCGCGCTTCGCCGCCGCCTGCCCGGACCTGGCGCCGCGCCTGGCCGAACTGCGCGACGAGCGGATCCGCGTCGACGGCGTGCAGCCGCTGGCGGAGATGTTCTGCACCATCACCCTGCAGCTGAACATCGTCGCGCCGCTGGAAGCCATCGCCGCGGCCGGCCTGGCCGGGCGCGAGGCGCTCTACGCCTGCCTGCGCGAGCGCCTGCGCGCCTGTCTCGATGCGCTGGAGGGCGAGGGCGTGGCGGTCGACGAGGCGCGCCGCTTCCTGCTCGACAGCCCGAAACTGCCGGTGAAGTACCTGCTCAGCGCCGGCAGCCTGTTCAGCAAGGAGTACTCCGGCGCGGCGGACATCAACAAGTTCTACGGCTACAGTGCGGCGAACTTCCTGCTGGATGCGGCCCCATGTCCCGGCGCCTGACCGCCAGCGTCCTGCTCGGCCACTACCTGTCGGCCTTCACCGCCCTGGGTGCGCCGCTGTTCCTGCCGCGCATCCTCGCCGACCTCGGCAGCGCGGCGCCGACCTGGAGCATCGGCGCGCTCTACGTGCTGCCGACGCTGTGCACCGCGCTGGCGGCGCCGCTCTGGGGCCGCCTGGCCGACCGCCACGGCTGCCGGCTGTCGCTGCTGCGCGCCCACGCCGGGCTCGCCGCCGGCTTCCTGCTCGCCGGGTTCAGCCCGAACCTTGCGGTCTTCATCCTCGCGCTGATTGTCCAGGGCACCTTCGGCGGCGCCATGGCGGCGTCGAACGCCTACCTGGCGAGCCAGCTCGACGGCGAAGGCCTGTCGCGCGCCCTCAACCTGACCCAGTACTCGGCGCGCCTGGCGATGCTCAGCGGCCCGGTGCTGGTCGGCCTGCTGGCCGGCGCCGGTCTGGGCATCGAGATGTACCGCTACCTGGTCTGGCTGCCGCTCGCCGCCTTCCTGCTGGTCCTGCCGCTGCCGGCCGATGCGCCACGCGCCCCGGTGCGGAGCGCGGACGGCAAGCCGGAGGCCGGCGAGCTGCCGGCGGACCTGCTGCGCCTGCTCGCCGTGCAGTTCCTGTTCAGCTTCGCCATGGTGGTGACCTTCCCCTACTTCGTGCCCTACGGCGAGGCCCTGGGAATCGCCAACGACGCGCTGATCGGCCTGCTCTACAGCCTGCCGCACCTGGTCTACCTGCTCGCCCTGCCCTGGGTCCAGCGCAGGAGCGGCCCGCTGCTGCCGGCCGGGCTCGCCCTGCTGGCGCTGGGCAACCTGCTGCAGTTCCTGCGCCTGCCGGCCGAACTCTTGTTCGCCCTGCGCCTGCTCGCCGGGCTGGGCATGCTGCTCGCCTTCGTCGGCCTGCACCGCTGCCTCGCCGCGCGGCGCCGCGCCGGCGGCGCCGGCCGGCTGTTCGGCTGGTTCGATGCCAGCGGCAAGTGGGCCGGCACCGCCGCCGGCCTGGTCGCCGGCCTGGCCTGCCAGCACTACGGCATCGCCATGCCCTTCCTGATCGCCTGCCTGGCCGCGCTCGCCGCGCTGGCCGTGGCCTCCCCTCTAGGGTCTGTTGACGTTTTGGCGCAGACCGCGACGGAGGCCCGTCTGGCGCAGAACAAGGAACGAGGAGAGAAGTTTGGTCACTCCAAATGAACGACGAGAGACGCCGTGCTGCGCCAGACGGGCCCCGTCCCTTCGGGTTGCGCGGCAAATGCCGCCATGCGGCGTTGCAGGGCTTGGCAAGGGAATGACCATTGCCGGCACCCTGCGCCTTGCCTGGCGGCATTTGGCGCGGCAACGCGGCTCGCTCCAAAACATCAACAGACCCTAGTCATACGCTCGCCGGAGATTGCCCCATGATCCGTGTCGCCCGCTCCCCCCACGAACGCACCCTGGACGGCGAGGCCCAGCGCCACGCCATCGACTGCCTGCTCAACTGCTACCTGCGCGAGTACGCCCTGCCCCGCGGCGAGGCCACCCTCGACTGCCAGGCCCAAGACCTGCCGATGGGCCTGCGTCATGCCGAAGGCCGCTGCATCGGCATCCGGCTCGCCGACGGCAGCCGCCTGGCGCTGCTCGCCGACCGCACCAGCGTGCTCGGCCGCTGCCGCTTCGTCAGCCCGCCCTACTTCAAGGGCCACGGCCAGGGCTGGCGGCCGCTGGACGCCGCCGAGCTGGCGCGCCTGCTGCTCGCCCCGATGAACGGTCCGGAGCGCCACGGCGAGCTGCTCGAGCAGATCGACAACAGCCTGCGCATCACCCGCACCTTTCTCACCCACGCCCGCGCGGCCAACCACGATCCCGCCGACACCCTGCTGCATTCCGAGCAGGGCCAAGTCTGGGGCCACGCCCTGCACCCGACGCCGAAAAGCCGCGACGGCGTCTCCGAGGCCGACCTGCTGGCCTGCTCGCCGGAAGTCGGCGCACAGTTCCCGCTGCACTGGTTCCGCGTCGATCCCGCGCTGATCCGCCATCAGGGCGACGACCCGCGCGGCCTGCTCGCGCAGATCGCCGGCGCCGACCATCTCTACCCCTGCCACCCCTGGGAGGTTTCCCGGGTGCTGGCCGATCCGCTGGTCCAGCGGGTGCGCGACCTCGGCCTGCTCGAATATCTCGGCCCGCAGGGCCTGGCGCTCTACCCGACCTCCTCGGTGCGCACCCTCTACCATCCGGCGCTGAGCCATTTCCTGAAGTTCTCGATCCACGTGCGGCTGACCAACTGCGTGCGCAAGAACGCCTGGTACGAGCTGGACAGCGCGGTGGCCCTGACCCGCCTGCTCGGCCCGCTGATGAGCGAGCTGGGCGAGAGCCAGCCGGGCTTCGCGCTGATGCCCGAGCCGGCCGCCAGCACCCTGGACCTGTCCGCCTACGGCAGCGCGGAGGAGGCCCGCGAGGTCACCGAGTGCTTCGGCATCCTCTACCGGCAGAATCTCGACGAGGCCAGCCGCACGCGCTACCAGCCGCGGGTCGCCATGGCCCTGTTCACCTGGACCCTGGACGGCATCAGCGCCTGCCAATCCCTGGTCACCCACTGCGCGGCGCAGCTCGGCGTCGACCAGGCCGAAGCCGCCGTGCGCTGGCTGCGCGCCTATGCCGGGCTGCTGCTCGGCGGCTCGCTGCACTGCCTGTTCCGCCACGGCGTGGTGCTCGAGCCGCACCTGCAGAACACCCTGCTCGGCCTCGACGCCCAGGGCCTGCCCTGCCGGGTGTGGATCCGCGATCTGGAAGGCACCAAGCTGGTTCCCGAACACTGGCCGGCCGAGCGCCTGGCCCACCTCGACGAACGCACCCGCGCCTCGCTCCACTACGACGCCGACAAGGCCTGGAAACGGGTCGCCTACTGCGCCCTGGTCAACAACCTCGGCGAGGCGGTGTTCCATGTGGCCAACGGCGACGCGGCGCTGGAGAAGCGCCTGTGGCGCGAGATCGCCGACCTCCTCGAAGCGCAGCGCGCGCCGCTCGGCGAGCCGCAGGCGCTGCGCGAGCTGTGCGCCGGCGCGCCCCTGCCGAGCAAGGAGAACTTCATGACCCGCCTGCTGATGAAGGCCGACCGCGAGGCCGGCTACACCGCCCTGCCCAATCCGCTGACCGCGGCCTGCTGTGGAGAGTGCCGATGAGCCTGCCCGCGTCCGTCCAGCAGGCCATCGCCGAGCTGCGCCGCTCCCGCTCCGAGCCGCTGTGCGCCTACCTCTACGACCTGCCGGCGCTGGCGCGCCATGCCCGCGCCCTGCGCGAGGCGCTGCCGGCCGGCTGCGAGCTGTTCTACGCCGCCAAGGCCAACCCCGAGGCGCCGATCCTGCGCACCCTGGCGCCCTGGGTCGACGGCTTCGAGGCGGCCTCCGGCGGCGAGCTGCGCTGGCTCCACGAGTGTCATCCGGACAAGCCGCTGATCTTCGGCGGCCCCGGCAAGCTGGACAGCGAGCTGGCCGCCGCCATGGACTGCGGGATCTCCGCCTTTCACGTCGAGAGCCTCGGCGAGCTGCGCCGTCTGGCGGTCGTCGCCAGGGCCCACGGCCGTCCGGCCCCGGTGCTGCTGCGGCTCAACCTCAAGCTCGACGAGGCGCCGGACAGCCGCCTGGTGATGGGCGGCAAGCCGACGCCCTTCGGCCTCGACGAGGAGGCCCTCGACGAAGCCCTGGCACTGCTCGCCGGCGAGCCCTGGCTGAAGCTTCAGGGCCTGCACTTCCACCTGCTCTCCCACCAGCTGGACAGCGCCGCCCACCTGCAGCTGATGCGCAGCTACTTCCGCTGCTTCCGCCAGCTGAACGCGCGCCACGGCCTGGAGCTGGAACTGCTCAACGTCGGCGGCGGCATGGGCATCAACTACCAGGACCACGCCCGCTCCTTCGACTGGCCGGGCTTCTGCGCGGGGCTTGCCGCATTGATCGCCGAGGAAGGCATGGCCGGGACGCGCATCCGCTTCGAGATCGGCCGCTTCCTCAGCGCCGCCTGCGGCTACTACCTGATGGAGGTGCTGGACATCAAGCGCAACCACGGCCAGTACTTCGCCGTGGCCCGCGGCGGCACCCACCACTTCCGCACCCCGGCGGCCCAGGGCCACGACCATCCCTTCGTGGTGGTCCGCGGCGAACGACCGGCCGAGCTGGAGAACCAGCCGGTGACCCTGGTCGGCCAGCTGTGCACGCCCAAGGACATGCTGGCCCGCCAGCAGCCGGTGGCCGCCCTGGCGGTCGGCGACCTCTTGGTGTTCACCCTGGCCGGCGCCTACGCCTGGAACATCTCGCACCAGCATTTTCTGATGCACGAGCCGCCGCAGATGCTGTTCCTCGAGGCCTGAAACTAACCGAGCTGCGGCGCGCTGCGCGCCAGCAGCCCGGCCACGTCCAGGCCGCGCGGCAGGGTGCCGTAGACCCGACCGCCCTCGCCGAGGCGGCTGTGGATGAAGGCGTCCGATACCGCCGCGTTGCCGGCCTCCAGCAGCAGCCCGGCCTGCAGGGTCACGGCCAGTTCCTCGACCAGCCGCCGGGCGCAGTAGTGGATCTCGGTGCGGTCGGCCAGCGCCTTGCGCAGCCATTCGATGCGCGCCTTGAGCCGCGCATCGCCGTGGCCGCCGTCCAGCTCGTCGAACAGCGCCTCCAGCGCCTCCGGCTCCTTGCCGAGCACGCGCAGCACGTCCAGGCACTGCACGTTGCCCGAGCCCTCCCAGATCGAGTTGACCGGCGCCTCGCGGTACAGCCGCGGCAGGATGCCCTCCTCGACGTAGCCGGCGCCGCCCAGGCACTCGGCGGCCTCGCCGATCATTTCCGGGGCGCGCTTGCAGATCCAGTACTTGCCGATCGCGGTGAGCAGCCGGGCGAGCAGCCGCTCGCGTTCGTCCTCGCCGTGGTCCAGCGCCCGCGCCAGGCGCAGGGTGAGGGCCAGCGCGGCCTCGCTCTCCAGGGCCAGGTCGGCCAGCACGTTCTGCATCAGCGCATGCTCGATCAGCACCTGGCCGCCGACCAGGCGGTGCGCGCAATGGTGCAGCGCCTGGGTCAGCGCCTGGCGCATCAGCGCGCTGGAGCCGATCATGCAGTCGAAGCGGGTCAGGCCGACCATCTCCAGGATGGTGCTCACGCCGCGCCCCTCCTCGCCGATCATCCAGGCCAGGGCGCCGCGGTACTCCACCTCGGCGGAGGCGTTCGACCAGTTGCCCAGCTTGTTCTTCAGGCGCTGGATGTACAGCTGGTTGCGTCCGCCGTCCGGGCGGTGGCGCGGCAGCAGGAAGCAGGACAGCCCGCCGTCGCTCCAGGCCAGGGTCAGGAAGGCGTCGCTCATCGGCGCCGAGCAGAACCACTTGTGGCCGAGCAGTTCGTAGGCCTGTCCCGGCCCCGCGGCGCCGACCGGCCAGGCGCGGGTGGTGTTGGCGCGCACGTCGGTGCCGCCCTGCTTCTCGGTCATCGCCATGCCGAGGGTGACGCCGCTCTTGCGCTCCATCGGCAGGTTGCGCGGATCGTAGTCGCCGGCCAGCACCTTGGGCAGCCAGCGCTCGGCGATCTCCGGCTGCTGGCGCAGCGCCGCCACGCTGGCGAAGGTCATGGTCAGCGGGCAGGCGCTGCCGGCCTCGACCTGGTTGTGCAGGTACATCAGCCCGGCGCGGGCCACCTGGGCGCCGGGGCGCGGCTCGCGCCAGGGCAGCGCCGGCAGGCCGTGGTCGATGGCCGTGGCCATCAGCTCATGATAGGCGGGGTGGAAGTCCACCTGGTCGATGCGATGGCCGTAGCGGTCGTGGCTGCGCAGCACCGGCCGGTTCTCGTTGGCGGCGAAACCCGCCGCCAGCAGCGGCCCGCCGGCCAGCGCGCCGTAGGCCTCCAGCTGCCGGTCCGCCCAGTCGCCGTCGTAGCGGCACAGCCATTCCTGCAGCGGCCGGTCGATGCGGTAGAGGTTGGCGCCGTCCAGGGGCGGCACCTGGTTGGTCACCTCGTGGGTTTCGGCGTACTGGTGCAGGTCCATGGGGGCGGTCCTCGGCGGGCGTTTGCCCCGTTGAGTGAAGCACGCGGGATGCCGCGCGGCGGACGCATCCGACGGGAGTTCGGCCCGGGCGATTAGTGGTAAGCTCGCACGCCATGAACATGCCGAACTCCCGTCCCGTCGTCCTCTGCCTGTCCGGCCACGATCCCAGTGGCGGCGCCGGCCTGCAGGCGGACATCGAGGCCCTGCTCGCCCAGGGCTGCCACGCCGCGCCGGCGGTCACCGCGCTGACCGTGCAGGACACCTGCAACGTCAGCGATTTCCGCGTGCTCGAGCCGGCCTGGGTGCTGGCCCAGGCCGAGGCGGTGATCGCCGACCTGCCGGTCGCCGCGATCAAGCTGGGCATGCTCGGCTCGCTGGAGATGGTCGACACCGTCGCCGCGATCGCCCGGCGCCTACCCGGCGTGCCGCTGGTCTGCGACCCGGTGCTGCGCGCCGGCGGTGGCGGCGCGCTGGGCAAGGACGAGGTCGGCCAGGCGATCCGCGAGCGCCTGTTGCCGCTTTGTCGCATCGCCACCCCGAACCTGCCGGAGGCGCGCCTGCTCGCCGAACTGCCGGAAGGCAGCGCCGATGCCTGCGCCGAGCGGCTGCTCGAGCACTGCGAGCACCTGCTGATCACCGGCGGCCACGGCGACGAGAGCGAGGTGCACAACCGCCTGTACTCGCGGGACGGCGGCGCCCGGACCTTCACCTGCGTGCGCCTGCCGGGCAGCTACCACGGCTCCGGCTGCACCCTGGCCAGCGCCCTGGCCGGCCGCCTGGCCCTCGGCGAAGAGCTGACCAGCGCGGTGCGCTCGGCGCTCGACTACACCTGGCGCACCCTGCGCGACGCCGAGGCACCGGGCCACGGCCAGTACGTGCCGCGCCGCCTGCCGCTGGATTTCGGCAACTGATCCGGCAGCGCCTGGCGCAGGCCGGGCGCATCGGCTTGACTGGCCGGGGACGGTCAGTCCCCGGCAACTTCCGCCGGCCCTTCGCAGACGAGGCGAATCCACCATGAAACTACGCGGTCTCTACGCTATCACCGACAGCCAGCTGCTCGCCGGCGGCAAGCTGCTGCCCTATGTCGAAGCCGCGCTCGAGGGCGGCGCCCGGCTGCTGCAGTATCGCGACAAGTCCGACGACGATGCCCGCCGGCTGCGCGAGGCCGAGGCGCTGCGCGACCTCTGCCTGCGCCACGGCGCGCAGTTGATCATCAACGACGACCTCGAGCTGGCCACGCGCCTGGGCGTCGGCCTGCATCTCGGCCAGCAGGACGGCTCGCTGTCCGCCGCCCGCGCCCTGCTCGGTCCCAGGGTGGTCCTCGGCGCCACCTGCCACGGGCAGCTGGAGCTGGCCGAGCAGGCCGCCGCCGACGGCGCCAGCTATCTGGCCTTCGGCCGCTTCTTCGACTCCTCGACCAAGCCCGGCGCGCCGCCGGCCAGCCCCGAACTGCTGGAAGAGGCCCGCGCGCGCTTTGCCCAGCCGCTGGTGGCCATCGGCGGCGTGACCCTGGACAACGCGCCGGAGCTGATCGGCCGCGGCGCCGCCATGGTCGCGGTGATCCATGCGCTGTTCGCCGCCGAGAACGCCGCCGAGGTCGAGCGCCGCGCCCGCGCCTTCAGCCAACTGTTCGAAGACTCCTGATTTCCCCTCACGGTGGCGCCCGCCGCGCGGCGCCGCCTTAAGCTTGCGAGGCCCACATGTCCCGTTCCGAAACCCTCTTCGCCAACGCCCAGAAGCACATCCCCGGCGGCGTCAACTCGCCGGTGCGCGCCTTCCGTGGCGTCGGCGGCACCCCGCTGTTCTTCAAGCACGCGCAAGGCGCCTACGTCATCGACGAGGACGACAAGCGCTACGTCGACTACGTCGGCTCCTGGGGCCCGATGATCCTCGGCCACAGCCACCCGGAAGTGCTCGATGCGGTGCGCAGGCAGCTGGAACACGGCCTCTCCTACGGTGCGCCGACCGCCCTGGAAACCGAGATGGCCGAGCTGGTCTGCGCGCTGGTGCCGTCGATGGACATGGTGCGCATGGTCAGTTCCGGCACCGAGGCGACCATGAGCGCGATCCGCCTGGCCCGCGGCTACACCGGCCGCGACACCATCATCAAGTTCGAGGGCTGCTACCACGGCCACTCCGACAGCCTGCTGGTCAAGGCCGGCTCCGGCGCCCTGACCCTCGGCGTGCCCAGCTCGCCCGGCGTGCCGGCGGCCTTCGCCAGGCACACCCTGACCCTGCCTTACAACGACCTGGCCGCGGTGGAGCGGACCCTCGCCGAGGTCGGCCGGGACATCGCCTGCATCATCGTCGAGCCGGTGGCCGGCAACATGAACTGCGTGCCGCCGGCGCCGGGCTTTCTCGAGGGGCTGCGCGAGCAGTGCGACAGGCACGGCGTGGTGCTGATCTTCGACGAGGTGATGACCGGTTTCCGCGTCGCCCTGGGCGGTGCCCAGGCGCACTACGGCGTCACCCCGGACCTCTCGACCTTCGGCAAGATCGTCGGCGGCGGCATGCCGGTCGGCTGCTTCGGCGGCAAGCGGGCGATCATGGAATGCATCGCCCCGCTGGGTCCGGTCTATCAGGCCGGTACCCTGTCCGGCAATCCGCTGGCGATGGCCGCGGGCCTCGCCAGCCTCAGGCTGATCAGCCGCCCAGGCTTCCACGCCGAGCTGAGCGACTACACCGCGCGCATGCTCGACGGTCTGCAGCAGCGCGCCGATGCCGCCGGCATCCCCTTCGTCACCACCCAGGTCGGCGGCATGTTCGGCCTGTATTTCAGCGGCGCCGACGACATCGTCACCTTCAACGATGTGATGGCCAGCGATGCCGAGCGCTTCAAGCGTTTCTTCCATCTGATGCTGGACGGCGGCGTCTACCTCGCGCCTTCCGCCTTCGAGGCCGGCTTCACCTCGATCGCCCATGGCGAGGCGGAGCTGTCGATCACCCTCGACGCCGCCGAGCGCGCCTTCGCCGCGCTCGCCAGGGGCTGAATGGCGGATCGCCATCCGCGGCGGTCTTGCGGTTGCGGGGGCGGGAAAAAGGCGGCAAAGGCTTTGTAAGGCCGGCGCCGCTTATTCATAATGTGGCGGCCGGCACACTTTGCCGGCCGGGCGACCGCCCGCTCCGACTCGAGGCGCAGCGATTCCATGACCCGCCGTAACCTGACCCTGGGTTGCCTGTTGCTATTTTCCCTCTCCCTGCCGGTTGCGGCCGGGGAGAACACCCTGCTGATTCCGGCACCGGGCAGCTGCGCCCTCGACAGCCCCGCCGAAGAGCTGCCGGCGGCGCTGTCGCGCTGCGAACAGGCCGCGCAGAACGGCGACCTGCAGGCCGAGTACGAGCTGGGCCAGTTCTACTACGACGGCAAGCGCACCCCGCGCGACCTGTCCCGCGCGCTGAACTGGTTCGAGCAGGCCTCGCTCAAGGGTCATGCCGAAGCGCAGCACCGCCTGGGGCTGATGTTCTTTCGCGGCGAGGGCGTGCCGGCCAGCAACGTGCAGGCCTACATCGTGCTGAAGATGGCCGCGGTGAACGGCTCGGAGGAAGCCCTGGACAGCGCCGACCTGGTCGCCGAACAGATGAGCCGCGACGAGCTGGAGATCGCCACCCAGGTGCTCGGCCAGATCTTCCGCAACTACCTCATGGAACTGCAGGCCCTCGAAGGCCGCTCGCCGTTCGCGCCGCTGCCCTAGCGCAGCGCCCCGTCAGCCCTTGTCCGGCGTCGGCGGCAGCGGGAACGGCGTGACATTGCCGCCGCCCCTGGCCTCGCTGATCCGCGCCGTGCCCAGGCGCTCCACCGCGTCGATGCGGACGATCGCGTGCAGCGGCACGAAGCTGCGCTGCACGCCCTCGAACTGGCTGCGCAGGCGCTCCTCGCCGGGATCGATCACCACCTGGGTGCGTTCGCCGAAGACCAGCTCCTCGATCTCCAGAAAGCCCCACAGATCGCTCTGGCGGATCTGCCTGGCGTACAGCTCGTAGACCTGGCCCTGGTTGAGGAAGATCACCTTGTAGATCGTGGCGTCGCGCTTGCTCATCGGACTGCGGGGAAATCGCTGCAAAGGGGCTGCGAAGGATAGCACAGGGGCCGCGGCAGACCGCCGGCGCACCAGCCGCCCCAGGGCAATCGCATGAACGTGTAGGGGCGTATGCATGCCGACATTTCGCTTCATGCGATTGCCCTGCCAGCCGCCCGACCTCTCTGGCCGAGCCTTTCGCGCCTACCTATAATGCGCGGTCTTTCGAATCACCCAGACCGGACCCCCATGGCCAAGAAGCTTTTCATCGAAACCCACGGCTGCCAGATGAACGAGTACGACAGCTCGCGCATGGCCGACCTGCTGGGTGAGCACCAGGCTCTGGAACTCACCGAGAACCCGGCGGAAGCCGACGTCATCCTCCTCAATACCTGCTCGATCCGCGAGAAGGCCCAGGAAAAGGTGTTCTCCCAGCTGGGCCGCTGGCGCGAGCTGAAGAAGCAGAATCCGGCGCTGGTGATCGGCGTCGGCGGCTGCGTGGCCAGCCAGGAAGGCGCGGCGATCCGCGAGCGCGCGCCCTACGTCGACGTGGTGTTCGGCCCGCAGACCCTGCACCGCCTGCCGGAGATGATCGACGCCGCGCGGACCACGCAAAAGCCGCAGGTGGACGTCTCCTTCCCGGAGATCGAGAAGTTCGACCGCCTGCCCGAACCGCGGGTCGACGGTCCCAGCGCCTTCGTCTCGGTGATGGAAGGCTGCAGCAAGTACTGCAGCTTCTGCGTGGTGCCCTACACTCGTGGCGAGGAGGTCAGCCGGCCGCCGGAGGACGTGCTCGCCGAGGTCATCCACCTGGCCGAGAACGGCGTGCGCGAGGTCACCCTGCTCGGCCAGAACGTCAACGGCTACCGCGGCACGGCCGACGACGGGCGCCTGGTCGACTTCGCCGAACTGCTCTACCTGGTGGCCGCCATCGACGGTATCGAGCGCCTGCGCTACACCACCAGCCACCCGCTGGAGTTCTCCGACGCCCTCATCCAGGCCCATGCGGAGATTCCCGAGCTGGTGAAGTTCATCCACCTGCCGGTGCAGTCCGGCTCCGACCGGATTCTCGCGGCGATGAAGCGCAACCACACCGCGCTGGAGTACAAGTCGCGGATCCGCAAGCTGAAGGCGGCGGTGCCGGAGATCAGCATCAGCTCGGACTTCATCGTCGGCTTCCCCGGCGAGACCGAGGAGGACTTCGCGCAGACCATGAAGCTGATCGAAGAGGTCGGCTTCGACTTCTCCTACTCCTTCGTCTACAGCGCGCGCCCCGGCACGCCGGCGGCGGAACTGGCCGACGACACCCCGGAAGAGGCGAAGAAGCAGCGCCTCTCGATCCTGCAGCAGCGCATCTCCCAGCAGGGCTTCGAGATCAGCCGACGGATGGTCGGCAGCACCCAGCGCATCCTGGTCAGCGACTACTCGAAGAAAGACCCGGGCATGCTCCAGGGCCGCACCGAGAACAACCGCATCGTCAACTTTCCCTCGGCCAACCCGCGGCTGATCGGCCAGTTCGTCCTGGTGCGCATCGACGACGCCCTGCCCCACTCCCTGCGCGGCAGCCTGCTCGACTGACGCCCAGGCGAGGCCCTGACCCGGCGGGCGGCGCCCGTCGGGTCCGCCGTCCGTCGGCTGTCATCGGCTTCCCCCCTGCCGCCGACGGCGCTATCCTTCCTTCATCACCCTGCCGCAGGACGGTTGTCCCCGAAAGCCCTTGAACGCACCCACAGAATCCCGTCGCTTCACCCTCGACCCCTTCGAAGCCCGCCGCTTCGCCAATCTCTGCGGACAGTTCGACGAACATCTGCGCCTGATCGAACAGCGTCTGGCCATCGAGATCCGCAACCGCGGCAACCAGTTCGAACTGCTCGGCGATCCGAAACACACCCAGGCCGCCGAACACCTGCTGCGCCGCCTCTACCGCGAAACCCACAGCGCCGACCTGTCGCTGGAGCTGGTCCACCTGTACCTCCAGGAATCGGGCATGGAGGCGCTGGCCGATCCCAGGGCCGAGGCCGGCGTCGCCCTGCGCACCCGCAAGGGGCTGATCCGCCCGCGCGGCGCCAACCAGCAGCGCTACGTCAAGGCGATCCTCGACAACGACATCAACTTCGGCATCGGCCCGGCCGGCACCGGCAAGACCTACCTGGCCGTGGCCTGCGCGGTGGACGCCCTGGAGCGCGAGCAGGTGCGGCGCATCCTGCTGGTGCGCCCGGCGGTGGAGGCCGGCGAGAAACTGGGCTTTTTGCCCGGCGACCTGGCGCAGAAGATCGACCCCTACCTGCGCCCGCTGTACGACGCGCTCTACGAGATGCTCGGCTTCGAACAGGTGGCCAAGCTGATCGAGAAGCAGGTGATCGAGATCGCCCCGCTGGCCTACATGCGCGGCCGGACCCTGAACAACAGCTTCATCATCCTCGACGAGAGCCAGAACACCACCCTGGAACAGATGAAGATGTTCCTCACCCGCATCGGCTTCGGCTCCACCGCGGTGATCACCGGCGACGTGACCCAGGTCGACCTGCCGCGCGGCACCAAATCGGGGCTGGCCCATGTGATCGAGGTGCTCCGCGACGTGCCGGGGATCAGCTTCACCCACTTCCAGCCCAAGGACGTGGTGCGCCACCCGCTGGTGCAGCGCATCGTCGAAGCCTACGAGCGCTTCGAGGAACTCCATCCGGCCCGCCCCCAGGGCGAGCCGCGCCAGGAAGGACGCCGCGATGCTTGAACTGGACCTGCAGGCGGCCAGCGGCCGGCCGCTGCCCGCCGAGAGCGACTTCCGCCGCTGGTGCGAACTGGCCCTGCGCCAGCGCAGCGCCGACTCCGAACTGACCATCCGCCTGGTCGACGAGGCGGAAGGCCGCGAGCTGAACCGTACCTGGCGGCACAAGGACTACCCGACCAACGTGCTGTCCTTCCCCGCCGACATCCCCGACGGGCTGCTGGACATCCCGCTGCTCGGCGACCTGGTGATCTGC
Organism: Azotobacter chroococcum; assembly: GCF_004339665.1. Classification (GTDB taxonomy): domain Bacteria; phylum Pseudomonadota; class Gammaproteobacteria; order Pseudomonadales; family Pseudomonadaceae; genus Azotobacter; species Azotobacter chroococcum. The sequence continues at coordinate 353,237 of NZ_SMMU01000002.1, read as the reverse complement.
GTGCCGGTGGTCGAGCGCGAGGCGGCCGAACAGGGCAAGCTGCCGGACGCCCATTGGGCCCACCTGGTGATCCACGGCTGCCTGCACCTGCTCGGCTACGACCACCTCGAGGACGAGGAAGCCGAGGAAATGGAATCCCTGGAACGGGACTTGCTAGCTGAACTGGGCTACCCCGACCCCTATGACGGCGACGACCAGCCCGAATCCCTGGTCACCACGAGCGAAGGAAGATGAGCGACGATCGATCGAGCAACGGGCAATCCTGGCTGAGCAAACTCACCCAGGCCTTTGCCCATGAACCCCGCAACCGCCAGGAACTGCTGGATATCCTCCACGAGGCGCACGAGAACGAGCTGCTCGACAGCGAGGCGCTGACCATCGTGGAGGGCGCCATCCAGGTCGTGGACCTGCAGGTCCGCGACATCATGGTTCCGCGTTCGCAGATGATCACCGTCAAGGCCGGCCAGACGCCGCAGGAGTGCCTGCCGACCATCATCGACGCCGCCCACTCGCGCTATCCGGTGATCGGCGAGAGCCTCGACGACATCGTCGGCATCCTCCTGGCCAAGGACCTGCTGCCGCTGCTGCTGCGCAATACCGGCGAGGCCTGCGCCTGCGAACTCAGGCAGTTGCTGCGCCCGGCGACCTTCGTCCCCGAATCCAAGCGCCTCAACGTGCTGCTGCGGGAGTTCCGCAGCACCCACAACCACATGGCCATCGTCATCGACGAATACGGCGGCGTCGCCGGCCTGGTGACCATCGAGGACGTGCTCGAGCAGATCGTCGGCGACATCGAGGACGAGCACGACGTCGAGGAGGACAGCTACATCAAGGAGCTGCCCAGCGGTGACTTCGTGATCAAGGCGCTGATGCCGATCGAGGACTTCAACAAGCATTTCGGCAGCCAGCTGCCCGAGAGCGAGTTCGACACCCTCGGCGGCCTGGTGGCCCACGCCTTCGGCCACCTGCCCAAGCGCAACGAGACCGTCGAGGTCGGCGACTTCCGCTTCCGCGTGCTGAACGCCGACAGCCGGCGCATCCATCTGCTGCGCCTCACCCCTCCGCGCCACTGAGCGTCCCCGCCGGGGCACTGCGCGCAATGTGGTGCCCCGGCCATTCAACGGACTGTCATGGCATGCCGCGGGCCGCTCCATTAAGCTTGCGCCGCCTTTTTTCCGAGCAAGGACCTCTCTCCGATGCGCTGGATCACCCGCCCCGGCTGGCCGGGCAACCTGCTGGCGCTGGCCGCCGGCGCCCTGACGCCCCTGGCCCAGGCCCCCTTCGATATCTGGCCGCTGGCCCTGCTGTCGATCGCCCTGTTCTACCTCGGCCTGCGCGAGCTGGCGCCGCGGGCGGCGCTGTGGCGCGGCTGGTGCTACGGCTTCGGCCTCTACGCCGCCGGCACCAGCTGGATCTACATCAGCATCCACGACTACGGCGCCGCCTCGCTGCCGCTGGCCGGCCTGCTCACCTTCGCCCTGATGCTCGCCCTGGCGTTCTTCTTCGCCCTGCCCGCCTGGCTGTGGGGCCGCTGGCTGCGCCGGGCCGAGGCGCCGCTGGCCGACGCTTTGGGTTTTGCCGCCCTGTGGCTGGCGCTGGAAGGCTTTCGCGGCTGGTTCCTCACCGGTTTTCCCTGGCTCTACGCCGGCTACAGCCAGCTCGAGGGGCCGCTCGCCGGCCTGGCGCCGCTGGGCGGGGTCTGGCTGCTGTCCTTCGTCCTCGCGCTGTCCGCGGCGCTCTCGGTCAACCTGCCACGCCTGATCCGCCGGCCGCAGGCTTTGGCCGGCGCCCTCGGTCTGCTGCTCGCCCCCTGGGGACTCGGCCAGGCGCTCAAGGGCCATGCCTGGACCGCGTCTGCCGGCGCGCCGCTGAAGATCGCCGCGGTGCAGGGCAACGTGCCGCAGAACCTCAAGTGGGACCCGGAGCAGCTCAGCGCCCAGCTGATGCTCTACCGCGACCTCACCCTGCAGCGGGCCGCGGCGGTCGACCTGGTGGTCTGGCCGGAAACCGCCGTGCCGATTCTCCGCGAGTATGCCGAGGACTACCTCGCCGGCCTCGAGCGCTACGCCCGCCCGCGCAACATCGCACTGCTCACCGGGGTGCCGATCCGCCAGCGCAATGCGCAGGGCGAGCCGCGCTACTACAACGGCATCACCGTGGCCGGCGAAGGCGCGGGCACCTACCTGAAGCAGAAGCTGGTGCCCTTCGGCGAATACGTGCCGCTGCAGGAGCTGCTGCGCGGGCTGATCGCCTTCTTCGACCTGCCGATGTCCGACTTCGCCCGCGGCCCGGCCGACCAGCCGCTGCTCGAGGCCCGCGGCTGGCGGATCGCCCCCTACATCTGCTACGAGGTGGTCTACCCGGAATTCGCCGCCGGCCTGGCCGCGCGCAGCGACCTGCTGCTCACCATCAGCAACGACGCCTGGTTCGGCACCTCCATCGGCCCCCTGCAGCACCTGCAGATGGCGCAGATGCGCGCCCTGGAGGCCGGCCGCTGGATGATCCGCACCACCAACAACGGCGTCACCGCGCTGATCGACCCCTTCGGGCGGATCACCGAGCGCCTGCCGCAGTTCCAGCGCGCCGTGCTCTACGGCGAGGTGACGCCGATGCAGGGCCTCACCCCCTACCTGCAGTGGCGCGCCTGGCCGCTGGCGACCCTCGCCGTCCTGCTGCTCGGCTGGGCGCTGCTGCGCCGGCGCGCCGAACGGGCCTCGGCGGCCGGCGCGACCATCGAGGCTCAGCGGTAGAGAAGCGGATAGGCCAGTTGCCCGAGCGCCTCGTTGAGCAGCAGGCCGCTCTGCCACAGCGCCCGCCCCTCGGGCAGCCAGCCGCCCAGCGGGCGGCCGTTGGGCACGCCGAGAAAGCCCGCCGGGGCCGGCAGCACCGTGAAGCCGGCCCGCTCGAAGCACCAGCGCGCCCGCGGCATGTGCCAGGCCTGGGTCACCAGCACCACCCGGCGGATGCCCTCCGCCTGCAGCAGCTCGGCGCTGTAGCGGGCGTTCTCCCAGGTGGTGCGGCTGCGCTCCTCGCGCCAGCGCAGCGTCAGGCCATGGTCGCGCTCCAGTACCTCGCCGGACAGCGCCGCCTCGCTGGGCGGCGCACCGAAATGCAGTCCGCCGCTGGCCAGCAGCGGCAGGCCCGAGGCCCGCGCCAGGCGGGCGGCGTAGCGCAGCCGCTCGAGCGCCAGCGGGCTCGGCTGATCGCCGCCCCAGGCCGGATCGCCGCGCTCGCGGCCGCCGCCCAGCACCACGATGGCCTCGGCGCGCTGCGCCAGCTGCGGCCACTGCGCCTCGACCAGCGCCGGCTCGCGCTCGATGGCTCGCGCCGCCCACTCCACCGTCACCGGCAGGCTGAGCAGCCACAACCCGCCCGCACCGAGCACAAAGCACAGCCCGGCCGCCCGCGGCGCACGGCGGCGCAGCCACCAGCCGAGCCCCAGCAGAAGGAGCAGGCCGGACGGCGGCAGCAGCAGTTGCTTGAGCAGATAGCGAAGCGGCATGGGCACCTCCGGGCGAGGCGCAGAGCCTAACCCGAGCGGCGCCGCAGAGCGACCCGGAACAGTCGCGAAGCGCAGACCGGACAAGCCGCGACGCAGCCGGCGCGCCGCCAGCGCACGGCCCGGCCGCACAGGGCGCAGAGCAAGTGGGCATGGCGAAGCCGCGGTGGCGCGGCAGGACGCTCCCGCGGCACGAAGAGATGGGCACGCTCCTGACGCTCGATCAGCGCCAGCTCCTCGGCCGCCGCCTGCCAGCCGCGCAGCCACTGCAGGTCCCGGCGCAGCCAGGCGCGGATCAGCGCCCGCTCGGCGGGCGACAGATCGTGCAGCTCCAGCACGACCGGCTCCGGCCCGCCGCGACAGCGTGCGCCCTCGGCTCCGGCGAGGGCGCAGGCGACCCGCTCGATCAGCCGCCGGTACAGTCCGCCACGCGCGCCCATCTCGTCCATCCCACACCTCACACCGGGAGAAACGATCTCTTTTCCCTGAGCTTAGCGTCCGCCCCCGCCGCGGTCGGCCGTCGCGACCAACGGCGGCGGAGTGCCAGCGGCCGGCGCCCCGCGCCGGTCAGGCGTTTCCCATGGCCAAGCCCGCTCATGTATGCTACCGGGTTTTCCACGCCCCCTTTTCCAGCGCCAGCAGACCATGCACGAACAGTATCAGCCCCGCGAGATCGAAGCCGCCGCGCAGTCCCTCTGGGATGCCCAGAAGTCCTTTGAAGTGCGCGAGCAGCCCGGCAAGGACACCTTCTACTGCCTGTCGATGTTCCCCTACCCCAGCGGCAAGCTGCACATGGGGCACGTGCGCAACTACACCATCGGCGACGTGATCGCCCGCTACCAGCGCATGCAGGGCAGGAACGTGCTGCAGCCGATGGGCTGGGACGCCTTCGGCATGCCGGCGGAAAACGCCGCGATGAAGAACCAGGTGGCGCCGGCCAAGTGGACCTACGAGAACATCGCCTACATGAAGTCCCAGCTGAAAAGCCTGGGCCTGGGCATCGACTGGTCGCGTGAGGTCACCACCTGCAAGCCGGACTACTACCGCTGGGAGCAGTGGCTGTTCACCCAGCTGTTCGAGAAGGGCGTGATCTACCGCAAGAACGGCACCGTCAACTGGGACCCGGTGGACCAGACCGTGCTGGCCAACGAGCAGGTCATCGACGGCCGCGGCTGGCGCTCCGGCGCGCTGGTCGAGAAGCGCGAGATCCCCATGTACTACTTCCGCATCACCGCCTATGCGGAAGAATTGCTGAGTAGCCTGGACGAACTGAGCGGCTGGCCCGAGCAGGTCAAGACCATGCAGCGCAACTGGATCGGCAAGAGCTTCGGCGCCGACATCGTCTTCGACTACGACGTCGCCAGCATCGGCGAGGCCGGCCAGCTGAAGGTCTACTCGACCCGCCCGGACACCCTGATGGGCGCCACCTACGTCGCCGTCGCCGCCGAGCACCCGCTGGCCCAGCGCGCCGCGGCGAACAACCCTGCGCTTGCGGCCTTCATCGCCGAATGCAAGGCCGGCTCGGTGGCCGAGGCCGACATGGCGACCATGGAGAAGAAGGGCCTGGCCACCGGCCAGTTCGTCATCCACCCGCTGAGCGGCGACAAACTGCCGGTGTTCGTCGCCAACTACGTGCTCTGGGGCTACGGCGAGGGCGCGGTGATGGCCGTGCCGGCCCACGACGAGCGCGACTTCGAGTTCGCCAACAAGTACGGCCTGCCGATCAGGCAGGTCTACGCCGCCGAAGGCAAGGAGTTCAGCGCCGCCGAATGGCAGGCCTGGTACGCCGACAAGGAAGGCCTGACCACCGTCAACAGCGGCAAGTACGACGGCAAGGACTTCACCGCCGCCTTCGACGCCATCGTCGCCGATCTGGAAAGCGCCGCCCACGGCGCGCGCAAGACCCAGTTCCGCCTGCGCGACTGGGGCATCAGCCGCCAGCGCTACTGGGGCTGCCCGATCCCGATCGTCCACTGCGACAGCTGCGGCGACGTGCCGGTGCCGGAAGACCAGCTGCCGGTGGTGCTGCCCGAGGACGTGGTGCCGGACGGCAGCGGCTCGCCGCTGGCCAAGATGCCGGAGTTCTACGCATGCACCTGCCCGAAATGCGGCAAACCGGCCAAGCGCGAAACCGACACCATGGACACCTTCGTCGAGTCGTCCTGGTACTACGCCCGCTACGCCTCGCCCAGCTATGAGCAGGGCATGGTCGACCCGCAGGCGGCCAACCACTGGCTGCCGGTGGACCAGTACATCGGCGGCATCGAGCACGCCATCCTGCACCTGCTCTACGCGCGCTTCTTCCACAAGCTGATGCGCGACGAGGGGCTGGTGTCCTCCAACGAGCCGTTCAGGAACCTCCTGACCCAGGGCATGGTGGTCGCCGAGACCTACTACCGCACCCTGGAAAACGGCGGCAAGGACTGGTTCAACCCGGCCGACGTGGAAGTCGAGCGCGACGCCAGGGCCAAGGTGATCGGCGCGAAGCTCAAGACCGACGGCCTGCCGGTGGAGATCGGCGGCACCGAGAAGATGTCCAAGTCGAAGAACAACGGCGTCGACCCGCAGGCGATGATCGACGCCTACGGCGCCGACACCTGCCGCCTGTTCATGATGTTCGCCGCCCCGCCGGAACTCAGCCTGGAGTGGTCCGACGCCGGCGTCGAGGGCGCCAGCCGCTTCCTGCGCCGCGTCTGGCGCCTGGCCCAGAGCCATGTGAGCGCCGGCCTGCCGGGCGCGCTGGACAAGGCCCAGCTCTCGGATGCCCAGAAGGAAATCCGCCGCGCTATCCATCTGGCCATCAGGCAGGCCAGCCAGGATGTCGGCCAGCACCACAAGTTCAACACCGCCATCGCCCAGGTGATGACCCTGATGAACGTGCTGGAAAAGGCCACGACCGCCGGCGAACAGGACCGCGCCCTGCTCCAGGAGGGCCTGGAAACCGTGGCCCTGCTGCTGGCGCCGATCACTCCGCACATCTGCCACGCGCTCTGGGAGGCGCTCGGCAAGGATGGCCTGATCATCGACGCCGCCTGGCCGGCGGTGGACGAGTCCGCCCTGGTGCAGGACACCCTGACCCTGGTGGTGCAGGTCAACGGCAAGCTGCGCGGGGAAATCCAGGTGCCGGCCGCCGCCTCCCGCGAAGAAGTCGAGGCCGCCGCCCGCGCCAACGAGAACGTGCTGCGCTTCACCGAGGGCCTGGCCATCCGCAAGGTCATCGTGGTGCCGGGCAAGCTGGTCAACATCGTCGCCAATTGATGCGCGTCCCGGCGACAAGACGCCGCCGGTCACTCCAAGGGGAAAGCAGATGATCAAACGGAGCCTCGCGCTCATCGCCCTGACCGGCCTGCTCGGCGCCTGCGGCTTCCAGCTGCGCGGCACCGGCGAGACCGGGCGCCTCGCCCTCAGCGAGCTCAACCTGAGCGCCCGCAACGCCTACGGCGAGACTCAGCGGCTGCTGCGCCGCCAGCTCGAAGCCAGCGGCGTCAAGGTGTATCCCGGCGCGCCCTACGAGCTGGTGCTGGCCCGTGAATCCGAGAAGCAGCGCACCGCCAGCTACACCAGCTCGGCGCGCAGCGTCGAATACGAGCTGACCACCACCCTCGAATACGAACTGCTCGACGCCCGCAAGCAGCTGCTCGGCAGCAACGAGCTGGAGGTGCAGAAGGTCTACGTCCACGACCAGAACAACATCACCGCCTCGACCCAGGAAGCCCAGCAGCTGCGCGAGGAGATGCGCCGCGAGATGGTCCAGCAGCTGATGCTGCGTCTGCAGCAGCTCACCCCGGAGCGCATCGCCCTGATGGAGCAGCGGGCCAAGGAGCGTGCCCAGGCCGAGGCGCAGGCCGCGGAGGCGGCGCGCCGCGCCCAGGAAGAGCAGCAAGGCGAGCCGCAGCAGTCGCCGCTCGAACTGCCGCCCGCCCTCATGCCCTGACGCCGCCGGGCGGGGCTGCGGCCCCGCCCTTCCCGCCATGAAGCTCTCTTCCGCGCAACTGCCCAAGCAGCTCAAGGACACCCTGGCGCCGGTCTACGTGGTCAGCGGCGACGAGCCGCTGCTCTGCCAGGAGGCCTGCGACGCCATCTGCGGCGCCGCCCGCGCCCAGGGCTTCAGCGAGCGGCAGGTGTTCAACGCCGACGCCAACTTCGACTGGAACCAGCTCTACGCGGCCGGCGCCAGCCTGTCGCTGTTCGCCGAGAAACGCCTGCTGGAGCTGCGCATTCCCAACGGCAAGCCCGGCGACAAGGGCGCCGCGGCGGTCCTCGAATACCTGACCCGTCCCGCCGAGGACAACCTGCTGCTGATCAGCCTGCCCAGGCTCGACGCCGCCACCCAGAAGAGCAAGTGGGCCAAGGCGCTGCTCGACAGCCCGCAGGTGCAGTTCGTGCAGGTCTGGCCGGTCGACGCCCAGCAGCTGCCGCAATGGATCCGCCAGCGCCTGTCCCAGGCCGGGCTGGCCGCCAGCCAGGAAGCGCTGGAGCTGATCGCCGCCCGCGTCGAAGGCAACCTGCTGGCCGCCGCCCAGGAGATCGAGAAGCTCAAGCTGCTCGCCGAGAACAACCAGGTCGGCGCCGACACCGTGCAGGCCGCGGTGGCCGACAGCGCCCGCTTCGACGTCTTCGGCCTGCTCGACGCCGCCCTCGCCGGCCAGGCCGCCCACGCCCTGCGCATGCTCGACGGGCTGCGCGGCGAAGGCGTGGAAACCCCGGTGATCCTCTGGGCGCTGGCCCGCGAACTGCGCCAGCTGGCCACGCTCGCCCAGCAGTACGCCCAGGGCGTGCCGCTGGAGAAGGCCTTCGCGCAGCTGCGCCCGCCGGTCTGGGAAAAGCGCCGCCCGCTGCTGACCAAGGCCCTGCAGCGCCACCCGGCGGCGCGCTGGAACCAGCTGCTGCTCGACGCCCAACTGATCGACGCGCAGATCAAGGGCCAGGCCGAAGGCGAGCCGTGGAACGGCCTCGCCCGGCTGGCGCTGGCCATCGCCGGCCAGCGCCTGCAGCTGCCGCCGGAAACCTGAGGTGCGACGGCCCCGGGCTCTTTCCGAGGCACGCCGGGGGAGTCAGGGAATGGAGACGCCGGAAACGAAAAAGCCCCGTGGAACTCGGGGCCTTGTCCTGAAGGCAGCGTCACAGGGCGGAAGGGTCAGGCCCAGCGCAGCACGTTGGCGTCCAGTTCCATGCCACTTTTCGGGATGATTTTTGCGTTCAGTATTTCCGCCAGCGCCTCTACCGACAGCCTGGACTCGGGGCCGGAGTCCGCGATGCGCGCGTACACCTCCAGCATCCGCCGATAGCCGTCGGCCAGGATCCTGTGCGAGTCGGTATCGCGCCCCCTGAAGGCCGGCCAGCGGCCCAGGTCATCCACGAGGATATGGACAATCCCCCGCAGATCGGCCTCATGGCTGCCGTCGAACCCGCGAAACTGCGGGTCGCGCCCGAAGGTCGGGGCCAGCTCGGCCAGTTGGTCCTTCCGGGCCTGATCGAACCCGGCATAGGTCTCCTCGATGGCCTCCCACATGGTCAGCACCTCGGCGACGAAGGTGACGGCCTCCGGGGGCTCGATGCCGTCCTCGAACAGACCGGGGTAGGCCCAGCCCAGCGCCCAGCCATGACCGCGCTGGACCATCCGCTGCACGAAGAGCGGGTCGACGCTGTTGTCGATCCCGAGACGGGCGTGGATATCGGTGAGCAGAGTGATGATCAGCTTCTGTTGGTTGGAAAACTCCATTGCTACTTCGTCCTTGTTTTTGTTGTGGTGGGCATACCTGCATATAGTCCGCCCATCGGGCGAATTCCAGTCGAACCGTCCGGGTATGCGACCACAGGAAGCAATGGCCTGGGCGGACGAGCGGAGCCTCGCGCCCAAACCGCTGGACATTTTTTGACCAGCCGCGCATGATGCGCGCGCCCGCACGGGGCGGGCCTGCAGGAGGACGCTCATGGCGAAGAAATCCCCTTCCCGGCCGAACAAGGCCAAATCCCTGGTCGCCCAGCCGCTGTTCCGCTGCCGCCAGGAACAAGCGAAGAAGGGCAAGGGCAGCTACCGCCGCGAAGCCTTCCGGTCCGACGACCGGGAGGCTTTTGTCCTTCTGGCCGCCTGAAAGGCCCGCGTCCCCTCTCCCCGCCTCCCCCATACCTCCTCGCCGCCACGGCGGACATCTCTCCGGCAGCCGCTGCAGGGACATCAGCAAAGCGATAGCGATGCTGGAAGATGGACCTGTCCAACGCTCCAGAACCGAAGGAGGCTGCTCGGGACCAGCCAGGAAATATCCAGACGCCCCGTCATCCACAAGTAAGCACCACCTGCCAGCGCACCCGCCACCAGCGCCGCCAACAGCCATGGCCATAGCTTCCAGCCCTTTTCAACTGGCCTGGCCTTCCCTTTCCCGAGCTTGCGCCATTCCCATGGCGGCACCCGCTTTGCCTTCGGCAAGGCCCACAGCCCCTGCCTGGCCTTGCGTGCCCGCTCTTCCAGCCGGGCAAACTCCGGCTCTTTGGAATAGTCATGGTAAACCCAGGCATGGCCATGCCGGACCATCTCCTCGTTGACGAACGTACGCCCGCGAAAGACCCTGCCGACGATACGGCCGTAGCGATCCCGGGCCGTCGGCTCGATCCTGACGCTCTTGTTGAGCACCAGCGCCGCCAGTGCCTCTCGCGCCTCCGGACCATAGGGCTGAGCCTTTTCCGGCGTATCGATGCTGCACAACCGCACCACCACGGTCATGCCGTCGCCATAGTTCACCTTCAAGGTATCTCCGTCAGGGACATGAACCACCTTCGCTTCCAGAATCTTCTTCCCGCCTGCCATCGATGAACACCACTCGCGCTGAAACCATATCCGGGGCCCTCCGCAGCTCATGGCCCCCGACTGACGATGAAAAAGGCCGCGCAGTATGACAGGGGACTTCCACGCCGTAAGCCATCGCCTACAGCAGATCGAGCGCTCTCCCCATTGGTTCGGAACGGCCAGCGGCGTAGATTGAATCCCACCAAGACGTCGAAGGATCGACGCAGGCCGACCACGGATGGCGGCCAGAGGGACAGTCGCAGGATGCGGCTACTTCGTCAGGACGACGAGCACAGGGACGTAAGAAGCAAAAACGGCGAGGCCAACCCCCTCGCCGTTTTTGCGTGCGCCGGAAAAAGCAGCGGCCCAGTTCCGCTGCCGCCGAAAGCACCCCCGGAAAAGCGCAGCGGCGTGCTACGCCGAAGGCGCATCCAGCAGGGCCAGCACGGCCCGTACCGCCGCCTGGGCGCACTGCTCGTCCTGCTGTTCGGAAGCGCCCGAGATGCCGATGGCGCCCACCGCCGTCCCCTCGAACAGAAAAGGTTCGCCGCCGCCGAACAGCGCCATGCGCGGCTGCAGCGGCAGGCCCTGGCGGACGGCGTCGGACATCCCGGCCAGGCGCTCTTCCCAGACCCGGGTCGGCGCCCCGAAGCCGACGGCGGTGAGCGCCTTGTTCAGGGCGATGTCCCGGCACTGCAGCGGCGCGCCGTCCATGTGCGCGGTGTGGATCGGCTGGCCTGCCGCGTCGACCACGGCGATGCTGACCCGCACCGACAGCGCCGCGGCCTGATCGAGCGCCGCCTGCAGGGCGTGCATGGCCAGGGCCAGGTTGATGCTGTCGATCCGGCGAAGAGAAGGTTTCATCGCGTTCGCGTCCTGTCTTGGCAAAAAAAGCCCGGGAGCGAAACCGCCCCCAGGCTCGAAAACCGCCACAGCCAAGCCGGGCGGACCGGTTGGCTTGTTACGCCGACGCCTGGCGGGCAGCCTCGCCCTGCTGGCGCAGCAGATCCAGCGCCACGTCGACGATCATGTCTTCCTGGCCGCCGACCATCCGCCGCCTGCCCAGCTCGACGAGGATGTCCACGGTGCTCAGGCCGTACTTGCTCGCCGCCACCTCGGCATGGCGCAGGAAGCTCGAGTAGACGCCGGCGTAGCCTAGGGCCAGAGTCTCGCGGTCGACCCGCACCGGACGGTCCTGCAGCGGGCGGACGATCTCGTCGGCGGCGTCCATCAGGGTGTAGAGGTCGGTGCCGTGGTTCCAGCCCAGGCGTTCGGCCGCGGCGATGAACACCTCCAGCGGCGCGTTCCCCGCGCCGGCGCCCATGCCGGCCAGCGAGGCGTCGATGCGGTCGCAGCCCTCTTCCACCGCGACGATGGAGTTGGCCACGCCGAGCGACAGGTTGTGGTGGGCGTGGATGCCGGTCTGGGTCGACGGGTCGAGCAGGTCCTTGACCGCACGGAAACGGTCACGCACGTCGCTCATGCTCAGCGCGCCGCCGGAGTCGACCACGTAGATGCAGGTGGCGCCGTAGCTTTCCATCTTCTTCGCCTCGACCGCCAGGTTCTGCGGCGTGGTCATGTGGCTCATCATCAGGAAGCCCACGGTGTCCATGCCCAGCTCGCGCGCGTACTCGATGTGCTGGCGGGAGACGTCCGCCTCGGTGCAGTGGGTCGCCACGCGCACCACCCGGGCGCCGGCCTCGTAGGCTTCCTTGAGATGGTGCACCGTGCCGATGCCGGGCAGCAGCAGGGTGGCGATCTTCGCGTGGCTCACCACTTCGGCGACCGCCTCGATCCACTCCAGGTCGCTGTGCGCGCCGAAGCCGTAGTTGAAGCTCGAACCCTGCAGGCCGTCGCCGTGGGCGACCTCGATGGAGTCGACCCTGGCCTTGTCCAGCGCACGGGCGATGTCCTGCACGTTCCTGATCGAGTACTGGTGACGCACGGCGTGGCTGCCGTCGCGCAGGGTCACGTCGGAGATGTACAGCTTCTTGTTCGGATCGAAAGTCATCTTGGCTCTCCTCGGGCGGCGCTATTCGTGCCGCTTTCCTTGACGGGTAACTGCCTCACAGCTTCACGCAGACGTTCTTCAGCTCGGTGTAGAACTCCAGCGAGTGCACCCCGCCTTCGCGGCCGATGCCCGACTGCTTGGCGCCGCCGAAGGCGGTGCGCAGGTCGCGCAGGAACCAGCTGTTGACCCAGACGATGCCGGCCTCGATCTGCCCGGCGACGCGGTGCGCGCGCGAGGCGTTCTCGGTCCAGATCGCCGAGGCCAGGCCGTAGGGCAGGCTGTTGGCCAGCTCGACGGCTTCCTCCTCGGTGTCGAACGGGCGGATGTGGCAGCAGGGCCCGAAGATTTCCTCGGTGACCACCGGCGAATCGTCCTTCAGGCCGGTCCAGATGGTCGGCTGCACCCAGGCGCCGCCGGCCAGGTGCTGGGGCATGTCCGGCACGCCGCCGCCGGTGACGATGGTGGCGCCCTCGTCCTGGGCCTTCTGGTAGTAGCTGAGGACCTTCTCGCGGTGCTTGTGGCTGACCAGCGGGCCGAAGTTGGCCTTCGGATCGTTCGGCTCGCCGATCACCAGCGCCTCGGCGCCGGCCTTCAGACGGGCGACGAACGCGTCGAAGATCGGCCGCTGCACGTAGACGCGCTCGGTGCCCAGGCAGACCTGGCCGCAGTTGGCGAAGGCCGAGCGCAGGGTGCCCTCGATGGCCTTGTCCAGGTCGGCGTCGGCGAACACGATGCCGGCGTTCTTGCCGCCCAGCTCCAGGGACACCTGGCGCACACCCTTGGCCGCGGCACGCATGATGGTTTCGCCGGTGCCGGTTTCGCCGGTGAAGGTGATGCCGTCGACGTCCGGGTGGGCGGTGAGGAAGGCGCCGGCCGAGTCGCCGCCGAAGCCGTGCACCACGTTGTACACGCCGGCCGGCACGCCGGCGGCGTTCATCACCTCGCCGAGCAGCGCGGTGGTGGTGGGGGTTTCCTCGGACGGCTTGACCACCACGGTGTTGCCGCAGGCCAGCGCCGGGCCGACCTTCCAGGTCATCAAGAGCAGCGGCAGGTTCCACGGGCTGATCACCCCGATCACCCCCTTGGGCCGGCGCACGCCGTAGTTGAGCGCGCCGCTGCCGTCCGGGGTGGCCATCTCGAAGGCCTCGGTGGGCACGTTCTTCACCAGGTCGGCGAACACCGAAAAGTTGGCCGCGCCGCGCGGGATGTCGATGTGCGAGGCGAGGGACTTCGGCTTGCCGGTGTCCTGGCACTCGGCTTCGAGGAACTCGTCGAAGCGCGCGGTGATGCCGGCGGCGACGCGATGCAGGATCTCGGTGCGCTCGGCCACGCTCATCTTGCCCCAGGGGCCTTTCAGGGCGGCGCGGGCGGCCTTGACCGCGGCGTCGACCTCGGCCTCGCCGGCTTCGTGGATCCTGGCGATCACCTGGCCGTTGGCCGGGTTGACGTTGTCGAACAGCTTGCCGCTGGCAGAACCGACGTATTCGCCGTTGATGAAATGTTTGATCTCTTTCATGGGCTCAATCTCGTGAAATCTGGAATCAGGTCAGGGCGGTGAGGAAGCGTTCGTTGAGCTGGCGGTCGTGATAGAAGATCGCCTTGCCCAACTGGTCGGCGGTCCAGGTCACCGGCGGATGGTCCGGGTAGTGGTAATCGCCGCCGCAGAACACCTCGTTGCGGTTGCCCGAGGGATCGAAGAAATAGATGGTCTTGCCGTGGGTCAGGCCGTGGCGGGTCGGGCCGATGTCGATCGAGGTGTTGCTCATGCTGATCAGGTCGGCGGCGCGCAGCACATCCTCCCAGCTCTCGAGGAAGAACGAAGCGTGGTGGAAGCGGCCCTTCTCCGGGTGCTGGATGAAGGCCACGTCGTGGGCCTTCATGCCGACGGTGAGGAACTGGGCGACGCGCCTGCCCGCCTCGTCGAGCACCTGCTCGGCGAGGCTGAAGCCGAGCACCTCGGTGAACAGGCGCAGGGTCTCCGGCAGCTCGACGCCGTACAGCAGGCAGTGGTCGAAGCGGGTCGCCTTCATGCCCTGCAGGCCGCGCGGCCAGGCTTCCGGGTTGATCTCGGAGACGCCCCACTTGCCGGTCTGTTCCTTGTCGGCGAACAGCTCGAAGAAGTGCCCGGAGGGCGCCTCGAAGCGGATGCGCCGACCGCAGCCCTTGAGTTCGCCGGCCGGCAGGTTTTCCACCTGGCAGCCGAAGGCGGCCAGTTCCTCGCTCAGGCGGCAGAGGGTGGCGTCGTCGACGACCTTGAAGCCGAGGAAATCCATGCCCGGCTCGTCGGCCTCGCGCAGCACCACCGAGAACCGGTCGATCTCGGTCCAGCCCTTGAGATAGACGCGGCCCTGCGCATCCCTGTCCATCTCGATCAGCCCGAGCAGATCGACGTAGTGTTTGAGGGCAGCCTGCATGTCCAACACGCGCAGCTGGATATGGCCCGGACGCATTACACCTTTTTTCATGATGACACCTATTGTTGTTCTGGAGCCGCCCGGACTGCCTCGCCGCACGCCTGTACCTCGGAATCGCCCAGGGGAAACAGCCGGCAGGCCAGGGCCAGGCCCCGACCGCGCTCGTCGGCGCTTACGTGGCGGCAACTCATGGCGCCGAAGTCGAACCGGCCGGAAACCACCCGGACCTTGCAGACTCCGCAGCCGCCGCCCCGGCAACCGACCGGAATGCACCCCTTCCCCTGGCGTTCCATGGCGCACAGCAACGATTCGCCAGGCCGCACTTCAAGCACTTCACCACTGACCCGCTCGCGGACCCGATGCAGCCAGCTCATGGCCGTCGCCTCCCGCGAGCCCGGTCTACCGTCTAGACCAGCGCCGAAGGCAGAACCCGCACCTTGCCGCGCTCGGCCATCCGCTCGGCGCAGGACAGTGCCGCCGAGGTCATGATGTCGAGGTTGCCCGCATAGGCCGGCAGGTAGTGGGCGGCGCCTTCCACCTCGAGGAAGATCGAGGTCTTGAGGCCCGCGAGCATGCCCACGCCCGGCACGTTGACCGGCGTCTCGAGCAGGTCGAACTGCACCTCCTGCTTGAGCCGGTAGCCCGGCACGTAGCGCTGCACGCTGGCGACCATCTCCGCGACGCTGGCGGCGATGGCGTCCCGGTCGACCACCTCGGAGAGCACGAACACGCTGTCGCGCATGATCAGCGGCGGCTCGGCCGGGTTGAGGACGATGATCGCCTTGCCCTTCTGCGCCCCGCCGATCACCTCGATGGCCTTGGAAGTGGTCTCGGTGAACTCGTCGATGTTGGCGCGGGTGCCGGGACCGGCCGACTTGCTGGCGATCGAGGCGACGATCTCGGCGTAGTGGACTTTGGCCACGCGCGACACCGCAGCGACCATCGGGATGGTCGCCTGGCCGCCACAGGTGACCATGTTGATGTTCGACGCATCGAGCTCGGCGTCCAGGTTGATCGCCGGAACCACATAGGGGCCGATGGCCGCCGGGGTCAGGTCGATGACCTTCACCCCGTGGGCCTGCAGCAGCTCGTTGTGATGGGCATGGGCGCCGGCCGAGGTGGCGTCGAAGGCGATGCCGATGTCCTTGAACTCCGGCAGCGCCAAGAGGCCCTCCACGCCTTGCGCGGTGGTGGCGACGCCGAGCCGCCTGGCGCGCGCCAGACCGTCGGACGCCGGATCGATACCGACCATGGCGCCCATTTCCAGGTGCTTGCCATGGCGCAGCACCTTGATCATCAGGTCGGTCCCGATGTTGCCCGAACCGATGATCGCAACCTTGCAACGGGGCGATGTCTTATCCACGGAAAACCTCGATTGTTGTCATTGTGCTGGATGTCGGGCGGCGCGCTCAGCGGCCGCGCTGCTTGGCCGTCTGCCCGGCGATGCCGAAGTTGGTGTTGGGCACCTCGGTGATCACCACCCGTACGCTCTCGATCGGCGCGTCGAGGGCATCCACGGTGGCCCGGGTCAGGGCGTCGATCAGGCGGGCCTTCTGCTCTTCGCTGCGGCCTTCGATCAGGTAAACCTGCATGATGGGCATGGTGTCTTCCTCGCAGTCAGACGAAGCGCATCGATACGCTGCCCAGATGCTGGTAGCGCACGGTGACGTTGTCGCCGGCGGCCACCGCCACCGCCTCGGTGACCCCGCCGGTGAGAATCAGGGTGCCGGCGGGAATCTCCCGGCCGCGCGCACCGAGCATGTTGGCGAGCATCGCCACGCTCTGCGCCGGATGGCCGAGCACCGCCGCGCCGGAGGCCATGGCCACCACCTCGCCGTTCTTCTCCATCACCACGCCGAGGTTCTTCAGGTCGATGCCTTCGGCGTTGCGGTGGGTGCCGCCGAGGACGTAGCGCGCCGACGAGGTGTTGTCGGCGATCACGCTCTTCAGGTCGAAGCGGAAGTTCTCGTAGCGCGAGTCGATGATCTCCACCGCCGGCAGGATGAAGTCGGTGGCCGCCAGCACGCTGCCGATGTGGCAGCCCGGGCCCTTCAGCGGGCGCTTGGTGACGAAGGCGATCTCCGCCTCGACCTTGGGATGGATCAGCCGCTGGGTGTCGATCTCGCCGCCGTCGGCCACTGCGCCGTAGTCGGTGATGAAGCCGTAGACCGGATCGACGACGCCCATCTGGCGCATCTTGGCGTGGGAGGTCAGGCCCATCTTCAGGCCGGCGACGCGCACGCCGCGGGCTTCCTTGAGGGCGCGCAGGGCGTCCTGGATGGCGTAGGCGTCCTCCCAGTCCATGTCCGGGTAGTCGTCGGTGATCTTGTGGACTTCGCGACGCTCGGTTTCGGCGGCGTCGAGGTGGGCGGCGAGGCGCTCGATGGTTTGCGGGTCGAGATTCATCGAAATTCTCCTGTCAGACGAAACGCACGCCGGCCGAGCCGATGCCGCCGATGCTGATGCGCAGGTTGTCGCCGGCCTTGACCGGCAGCATGGTGGAGAGGGAGCCGGAGAGGATCACCTCGCCGGCCTTGAGCGGCACTTCCAGGCGCCCGAGGGTGTTGGCCAGCCAGGCCACGGCGTTGGCCGGATGGCCCAGCGCGGCGGCGCCGGCGCCGGTGGCGGCGATCTCGCCGTTGAGTTCGAGGGTCATGCCGACCACGCCAAGATCCAGGCGGCGCGGGTCGACGGCGGCATCGCCGAGCACGAACAGCGCCGAGGAGGCGTTGTCGGCCACGGTGTCCTGGATCTTGATTTTCCAGTCGGCGATCCGCGAATCGACGATCTCGAAGCAGGGCACCACGTATTCGGTGGCGCGCAGCACGTCGGCGACGGTCACCCCCGGACCGGCCAGCTCGTGCTTGAGCACGAAGGCGATCTCGCCCTCGGCCTTCGGCGCGATCAGCCCGGCGGCCTCGATGGCCGCGCCATCCGCGCGGAGCATGCCGGAGGTCAGGTGGCCGAAGTCGGGCTGGTCGACCTTGAGCAGGTCCATGACCACCCGGCTGGTGACGCCGATCTTCTTGCCGATCACGGTCTCGCCGTCGGCGTCCAGGCGCCGGGCGATCAGGCGCAGCTGGATCTGGTAGGCCTCCTCCAGGGTGAGCTGCGGATCGCGCTCGGTCAGCGGGGCGATGGGACGGCAATCCTTGAGCGAGCGGTAGAGCTCGTCGGCGTACTGGTTGAGCAGGGCTTGGCGCATGGTTGTTTTCCTGCGGGCTAAGCGTGAATGGCGAAAGGGGTGTCTGTATCGAGGCGCCCGCCAGGAGCGGAACGCTTCGGGAGTGGCTGGAAGGTAAACAGGGGCAGCAATGCCGTCCAATCGAATCTAGGCACCAAACGATGCCTTGAGGGCATCATTGAATTCCTCTCTTCGCGATTGCCGAAGAACTTCCGGCAAATCAGGCAATTGCCTTGTTGCGCCGGCGGAAGTTGCCGACCCAAGTTCGAGAAAAGGTTCTTGCCGGATATCCGGTTTTCGATCGAATGCACTTGGCCGAAGGCGAAAACATGCCTTTTTCCGATCATCAACCAAAACGACAACAGTCTGTTTCGCATTTGTGCCTTGTCCTCCCCGGCAGATAACCCTGAAACTTTGAAAACGTTGTGCGGAACAGTTCGGCAGCCTGTTTCCTGCAACCTCCCGACATACCCATACGGCCCGGTGTTAATTGCACGCACAGGAAACTCCGGATAAAGACGACTAAAACAACTTGATCGCATAGTTGATGATGATGCGGTTCTCATCGATGTCGCTGGCGTAGTTGGAACGGGCGATCGCGTTGCGCCAGCGGATGCTGACGTTCTTCAACGGGCCGCTCTGGATGGTGTAGGCCAGGTCGAGGTCGCGCTCCCACTCCTCGCCCTCGAAGCCGCGGCTGCCGGTGTCGACGTTGTCGCCCTGGACATAGCGCAGGGTGCTGGTCAGGCCGGGCAGACCGACGCTGGCGAAGTCGAAGTCGTGGCGGATCTGCCAGGAGCGCTCGTCCGGCGCGGAGAACTGGTAGGTCGGCAGTTCGTTGCCGAGCGGCGAGAGGGTGTCGCCGATGCGCAGGAAGCCGTCGTCGCCGTAGACGCCCTGATAGCCGGCATAAAAGGTGTGACCCTTGTATTTGGCCGAGAACAGCCCGTAGAGCAGCTGGTTGTCGAGGCTGCCGGCATCGGTGTTGCCGTCGTCCTGGGCGGTGTAGTAGCCGATGTCGGCGGCCAGGGTCCAGGCGCCCAGCGGCAGGGCATGCTTGATGCCGTAGAAGCGCTGCTGGTAGATGTCCTCCAGCTGGCCCTGCCAGAAGCTCAGCGTGGTGCGGTTGGCGTTGAAGCTGTAGTCGCCGCCGAGGTAGTTGTAGTGGTCGCCCGTGACGTGGGCCAGGCGCCGCGGGTTGATCGGGTCGTTGATGATCAGCGCGGTCATCTCGCCGTCGTCGGTCGAGTTGCGCATCTTGGCGGAGTTCAGCCGGCCGGCCTGCAGGGTCAGCCCGGGAATCTCCCGGGAGATCAGCGTCGTGCCCTGGTAGGTCTGCGGCAGCAGGCGGTTGTCGGTGTGCGCCAGGATCGGCAGGTTCGGCGTCTGCTCGCCGAAGCGCAGCTCGGTGTTGGAGAAGCGGGTCTTCAGCGTCAGCCCCAGGCGGGCGTACTCGTCGGCCGCCTCGCCGTCGTCGTGCACCGGCAGCAGGCCGGTGTTGGTGCGGTCGCGACTGCTGTCGAGCTTGACGCCCACCAGGGCGAGCGCGTCGAGGCCGAAGCCGACCGGTCCCTGGGTATAACCGGACTTGAAGTTGAGGATGAAACCCTGCGCCCACTCCTCCGCCTTGGACTGCTGGTTGCGTCCCTGGATATCGGAGAAGTCGCGCATGAAATAATAATTGCGAAGTTGCAGGGTGGCGGTGGAGTCTTCGATGAATCCACTTTCGGCCGTTGCTGCAGGAATACCGCCGGCCGTCGCAAGCGTTATAGCGAATTGCAGTTTTCGCTTCATGATGTGTCTCTTGTTGTTATTGTGAAAAGTGCCTTGGAAGTTATCAGGCGCACTTGCAGGCAGATATTGGCAATAGAGTTCCCGTGTGCAGTAATGCCGGCCTCGGTTCGGCCGCCTTGATTAACGGTGCGGTGTTTATTTCCCGTTTCCGGGACAACTTTCCTGAGACGGCGAAAGAGCGCGCGAAAACAGACCCGGCAGCCCTCTGCTTCCCCTTCGCCGCCTCTTCCCCCGTTACGCCAGCGCCTCGCCGGCCGCGGCGCCCGTCGCCTGCCGGTGCGCACAGAACAGGGTCATGGCGATGGCCGCGACCAGTCCGGGGATGGCGAAGGCGATGAAGTTCACCTGCAGCGGCAGGCTCATGCCGACCAGCGCCCCGCCGAGCAGCGGGCCGACGATGGCGCCGTTGCGGCCGATCCCCGAGGCCCAGCCGAGACCGGTGGAGCGGATGGCCATGCTGTAGAACTGCGCGGCGCAGGCGTAGAGCAGGATCTGCGAGCCGATGGTGGTGGCGCCGGCGATGGCGATCAGGCCGTAGAGCACCGGGGTCGGCGTCTTGAAGCCGAGCAGGCCGATCGACAGGGCGGCGACGGCGAAGAACACCACCAGCACCTTGGGCAGGTTCAGCCGGTCGCCCAGCCAGCCGCCACCGATGGCGCCGAACACCGCGCCGAAGTTCAGCACCAGCAGGAACGACAGGCTGGAGCCGAGGCTGTAGCCGGCGCTGGCCATCATCTTCGGCAGCCAGGAGCTGAGCGCATAGACCATCAGCAGGCAGCAGAAGAACGCCACCCAGATCGACAGGGTGCGCAGCGCGCGGCCCTCGCGGAACAGCTGCAGCACCGGCGCGCCCTCGCTTTTGGCCTCGGCCATCTCCAGCAAATCGTCATCCGTCAGTAGCCGGTCCGGATCGACGCGGCGGAGGATGGCGCGCGCCTGCTCGGTATGGCCCTGGCGCAGCAGGTAGCCAACCGATTCGGGCAGGAACCAGAGGATCAGCGGCAGCAGCAACAGCGGCACGGCGGCGGCCTGGAACATCGCCTCCCAGCCGAAGCGCGGCAGCATGTAGATGCCGAGCCCGGCGGAGAGCATGCCGCCCAGCGAATAGCCGCTGAACATGATGGCCACCAGGGTACTGCGGATCTTCTTCGGCGCGTATTCGTTCATCAGCGCCACCACGTTGGGCATCAGCCCGCCGATGCCGAGGCCGGCCATGAAGCGGCAGATGCCGAACTCGGTGGGGGTGCGGGTGAAGCCGTTGAGCACGGTGAAGCCGCTGAACAGCAGGAAGCAGATGGCGATGCCTTTCTTGCGGCCGATCTTGTCGGCCAGCGGGCCGAAGAACAGCGCGCCGAACATCATGCCGAACAGCGCGTAGCTGCCCAGCGCGCCAGCCTCCAGCGGTGTCAGGTTCCAGGTCTTCATCAAGACCGGCAGGACCACCCCGTAGATGAACAGGTCATAGCCGTCGAAGATCAGCAGCAGTGCGCACCAGCACAGCACCATCCAGTGGAAGCGGTTGAAGCGGGCCTCGTCGATGAGGCGATTGACATCGATTGTCTGCATGGCGTGGATCTCTGTTGTTGTTGTAATCGCAAAACCACGTGCGCGCTCCGCCCGGCGGCGGAGCGCCGGCCTCAACCCAGGTCGCCGCCGCCTACCGGCAGGATCGTGCCGGTGATATAGGAGGCTTCGTCGGAAGCCAGGAAGAGGATCGCCCCGACCTGCTCGTCGATGGTCCCGTAGCGCTTCATCAGCGAGCTGTCGACGGTCTGCTCGACGATCTGCTGGTACCAGGCCTTCTCCTGCCCGCTCGACTCGGCGGCGTTGCGCGGGATGCGCCGCGGCGGCGCCTCGGTGCCGCCGGGGGCGGTGGCGTTGACGCGGATGCCGCGCTCGGCGGTCTCGAAGGCCAGGCAGGCGGTGAGCGCGTTGACGCCGCCCTTGGCCGCGCCGTAGGGCACGCGGTTGACGCCGCGGGTGGCGATCGAGGAGACGTTGACGATGGCCCCCCTGCCCTGTTCGAGCATCGCCGGCAGGGCGGCGCGGCAGCACCACAGGGTGGGGAACAGCGAGCGGCGCACCTCGGCCTCGATCTGTTCTTCGGCGTAGTGCTCGAAGGGCTTGGCCCAGATGGTGCCGCCGACGTTGTTGATCAGGATGTCGAGGCGGCCGAAGCGCTCGACCGCCGCCGTCATTACCCCCTGGCAGTCGGCGAAGCGCTCCAGGTCGGCGGTCAGGGTCAGCACCCAGCCGGCGCCCAGCGCCTCGAGCTCGTGGACCAGTTCGGAGCGGTCCACGGCGACCAGACGGGCGCCCTCGGCGACCAGCCGCTCGGCGACGCGCCGGCCGATGCCCTGGGCCGCGCCGGTGACCACTGCGACCCTGTCTTGAAAGCGTTTTTCATGCATGGCGTTTCTATCCTTGGGGCCGCCCGTGCGGACACGGGGCAGCGGCTCAGACGCTGGCGGCGAACTTCTCGTAGTGGAAATTGGCCGGCTGGATGCCCTGCTCGCGGAGGAACCCGTTGACCGCCTCGACCATCGGCGGCGGACCGCACAGGTAGATGTCCACCTCGCCGTCGTTCAGGTGCACCGGCGCGATGTGCTGGGTGACGTAGCCCTTGTGCGGATGACTGCTCTCCGGGCTGGCGACGCAGGCCGTGAAGCTGAAATTGGGAATGCGCGCGACGAACTCCTCCAGCCGGTCCATCTCCACCAGGTCGGCATCGTGGGTGACGCCGTAGATCAGGTGGATCGGATGCTCGCTGCCGCTTTCGGCGATCTTCTCCAGCATGGCGGTGAAAGGCGCCAGGCCGGTGCCGCCGGCCAGCATCAGCAGCGGCCGGCGGATCTCGCGCAGGTAGAAACTGCCCAAGGGCCCGGTCAGGGTCATGGCATCGCCGGCCCTGGCCTGCCGGCTGAGATAGCCGCTCATCAGGCCGCCCGGCACGTTGCGGATCAGGAAGCTGACCTCGCCGTCCTGCGGCAGCGAGCTGAACGAGTAGGCACGGGTCTGGTCGCTGCCCGGCACCCTGAGATTGACGTACTGGCCCGGCAGGAAGGACAGCCTGGCCAGGGACGCGCCCTTGATCGACAGGCTGATCACGCTGTCGGACAGCGCGCGCACGTCGCTGATGAGCGCCTCGTAGCTGGCCTGCTCGGTCTTGCAGACTTCGGAGGAGGCCGGAATGCGCAGCACGCAGTCGCTCTCCAGACGCATCTGGCAGGTCAGCACCAGGCCTTCGGCCTTCTCCGCCTCGCTCAGCGCGTCCTCGATGTAGTTGTCGCCCAGGTCGTAACGACCGGCCTCGGCAAGGCACTTGCAGGCGCCACAGGCTCCGTCGCGGCAGTCCAGCGGAATATTGATGCCCTGACGGTAGGCGGCGTCGGCGACGGTTTCGCCACTGTCCACCTCGATGAAACGGGTGACCCCGTCTTCGAAATTCAGCGCAACCTTGTATGACATATGGCACCCCGCTCTCATTCTTCGGTTGGAGCAGCCGCCGGGCGGCGGGCGGGACGCAGGGGTCCCGCACGGCGCCGGCGGAGCGCGGTCTTCGAGCTGTGTTCAGACGTGGTAGATGTCGAGGACGTGACGCACGTAGTCGTTCTTCAGCACGACCTTCTTCGCCTTGATCAGCGGGTTCTCGCCGCGGATGTCCAGGGTGTAGAAGCTGGTGCCGTAGAACTGGTCGACGGTCTTGTAGCGGAAGTTCAGGGTGTGCCAGTTGAAGCGCAGACGGCACAGCTCGCCGGTCTGCTCGAGGATTTCTAGGTTGCTGATGTTGTGCGAGGTGCGGGTATCCGGAATGGTCGCGCTGGAGCGCTCGGTGCGGATGCGGAACACCCGGTCCTCCAGACCGCGGCGGCTGCCGTACCAGATCAGCGAGATCTGGCTCTGCGGATCTTCGGTCAACTGGTCGCGATCGTCCCAGGACGGCATCCAGAAGGTGCAGTCGGGGGCGTACTGCTCCAGCCAGCTGTCCCAGTCTTTCTCGTCCAGGTAGCGGGCTTCACGGTAGAGGAAGTCGCGTACGGCTTCGTAGGATGCGTTCATGATCAGTTGCCCTCCACGTGAATCAGCTTGTCCTGTTCTTGCTGCAGTGCCGCGGTCATGCGCTCCTGCCAGTAGCGGTGCTGCATGATGTAAAGCCCTTCGTCCTCGGTGCGCACGCCGCTCATCTTCGGCGCCAGGCCGATTTCCCTGGCGGCCTCGTCAGCCCCGTCGATCCAGTGGGTAGCACCGCGGGACATGTCGTTCCAGACCGCCGCGCGGCCCTGGAAACCCT
Source organism: Azotobacter chroococcum (assembly GCF_004339665.1). Lineage (GTDB taxonomy): Bacteria > Pseudomonadota > Gammaproteobacteria > Pseudomonadales > Pseudomonadaceae > Azotobacter > Azotobacter chroococcum. The sequence goes on along the minus strand of NZ_SMMU01000002.1, from coordinate 329,260 downwards.
GCTGGCAGGCGCGGAACTCCTCGAGGTCGTCCGGGGTGGCCATGCCGGTCACGTTGAAGAAGTCTTCGTACTGGCGGATGCGGTGGGCGCGCGCCTCGGCGTTCTCGCCCCTGGGCGCGATGCAGTAGATGGTCACCTCGGTCTTGTCGACCGAGATCGGCCGGAGCACGCGCAGCTGCGAACCGAACTGGTCCATCAGGTAGAGGTTGGGGTAGAGGCAGAGGTTGCGCGAATGGCCGATCATCCAGTCGGCGCGGGCCTGGCCGAACGCCTGGGCCAGCTCGTCGCGGCGCCGGTACAGCGGACGGTCTTCGGGGTTGTCCCAGCGGGTCCAGAGCAGGATGTGGCCGTTCTCGAAGGCGTAGAAGCCGCCGCCCTTCTTGCCCCAGCCGCCGGCGCTCATGGCGCGGATGTCGTCGCCGGCCTCCTTGAGCTTGCGCTGGTTCTGGGTCGCGGCGTAGTTCCAGTGGGTGGCGGTCACGTGGTAGCCGTCGGCACCGTTCTCGGCCTGCAGCTTCCAGTTGCCCTCGAACACGTAGGTGGAGGCGCCGCGCAGCACTTCCAGGCCTTCCGCCGACTGGTCGACCACCATGTCGATGATCTTCGCCGACTCGCCGAGGAACTCGCTCAGCGGCTGGACATCGGCATTCAGGCTGCCGAACAGGAAGCCGCGGTAGGACTCGAAGCGGGCGATCTTCTGCAGGTCGTGCGAGCCGTTGCAGTTGAAGCTGTCCGGGTAGCCCGCATCGGCCGGGTCCTTCACCTTCAGGAGCTTGCCGGAGTTGCTGAAGGTCCAGCCGTGGAACGGACAGGTGTAGGTAGCCTTGTTGCCGCTCTTGAAGCGGCACAGCGCCGCGCCGCGGTGGCTGCAGGCGTTGATGAAGGCGTTCAGCTCGCCGTCCTTGGTGCGGGCGATGATGATCGGCTGGCGTCCGATGTAGGTGGTGCAGTAGTCGTTCTTCTCGGGGATCTGGCTGTCGTGGGCCAGATAGATCCAGTTCCCTTCGAAGATGTGCTTCATCTCCAGCTCGAAGAGTTCCGCGTCGATGAACATGTCCCGCTTGCAGCGATAGAGGCCCTTTTCGCGATCCTCTTCCAGCAAGCCATTGATCTCGTCGATTCCAAGAGTCATTGCCGTCGGCTCCGTTGTTTTTGTGTCAGAGCCCCATCGTAAGAATCGGCAAGGACCGGCAATATCCGTTTCCTGCAGGACCTTTATCCACTCTCTGCAAGCGCGGTACGAAGGTTGCGGACGGAAACGAACGCGCCGCCCCAGCACAAGGCCGGGGCGGCGCGGATGACGGTGCGGCGAGGTGGCGGAATCAGCAGGCGCGGCGCCTCAGGGTATCCGAAGGCAGCTCGCCGAAGGCGTTGCGGTAGGATTCGGAAAAGCGCCCCAGGTGCAGGAAGCCGTAGTCGAGCGCCACCTCGGTGATGTTGCGCACCGGCGCCGAGGGGTCGCGCAGGCTGGCGTTGATCCGCTCGAGCTTCTTCTGCCGCACGTAATGCCTGGGCGTGGTCCTGGCGTGCTTCTCGAACAGCGCATAGAGCGAGCGCGGGCTGACGTTCACCAGCCCGGCCAGCTGTTCGAGGGTGATGTCCTGCTTGAGGTTCTCCTCGATGAAGTGCACGACCCGCTCGAAGATCGCCGAGGCGCTGCCCGGCTGCTCGCGGCGCACGTTGTTCTGCAGGCAGAGCAGCTTGTTGGCGATGATCCGCCCGTAGTGCTCCTGCAGGCGGGGCGGCGCGATGCCGGACTCGGCCTCCTCGCAGACCAGGCCGAGCAGGTTGAGCAGGCCGCCGATCTCCTGAAGGCTGTGCCGGCTGGCGGTGAAGCGGATGCCCTCGCCGGGCCAGTGCCAGTGGTTCTCGGCACAGGCCGCCTCGAGCAGGGAGCCGGGCATCTTGACGATGAACTTCTCGCAGTCCTGCGAATAGGTCAGGTCCACCGGATCGTCCGGATTGATCAAGAGCAGCTCGCCCGGCACGAAGTGGTGCTCCTGGCCGCGCGCGCCGCGCCACAGGCAATGGCCCTTGAGCAGGATCTGCAGGTGATAGATGGTTTCCAGCGCCTCGGAGGTGACGCGCACGGTGCCGCCGTAGCTGATCCGGCAGAGGTCGAGATCGCCGAACTTGCGATGGCTGAGGTCGGCGGCAGGATGGCTGGACTGCGACAGGCGGATGGAATGGGAGCCGACATGCTGGTTCACGTAGCCGGAAACGTCGTAGGGGTCGGCGCCCTGGAAGACCACGCTCTTTTCTTTCAGTAAAGAAAACTCCATCACTCAAGGCCTCTCGATATTGTTTTTCTTATAAAACCCAGGCGGTGCTTTGCCGCTCTGGACTCGTTCTTCACAACGCACACCATCCATCCCTGGCGGGGGATTCTACCGATTGCTCTCCTGATGCCGGCACGCCACCTAAGTTGAAGATAAACAGCCGTGGCGATGCCGTCCAATCGAATACAATCACCGAATGATACCCGAACGGCATCATTGCCCCTCCCCTGTCCGCGCAGCATGGTGATCCCTTGGAAATTAGGCAGTTGAAGTATTTCGTCGCGGTGGCCGAAGAGCTGAACTTCAATCGCGCCGCCGAACGGCTGTACATCACCCAGCCCGCGCTGAGCCGGCAGATCCAGCAGCTGGAGGAAGCCATTCCCGCCGTCCTGCTGGAGCGCAACTCCAAGCGCGTCGCACTGACCGACGCCGGCCAGGCCTTCTACCAGCAGGCGCTGAACATCCTTGCCCAGCTGCAGCACGCGGCCGACGAGTCGCGCCTGCTGGCCGAGGGCCGCAAGGGCAGTCTGGTGATCGGCATCTTCGGCTCGTCGATCCTCGACTTCATCCCGCGGGTGCTGCAGGCGTTCGGCCGCACCCATCCGGCCGTGGAGATCTCCCTGCATCCGATGGACAAGGACGCGCAGATCCAGGCGCTGCGCGAGCGCCGGCTCAGCATCGGCTTCAACCGCCTGGTGCCGAACGAGCCGGACATCGAGCAGGAACTGGTGCGCAGGGAGGCGCTGATGCTGGCGCTGCCGGCCAAGCACCCGCTGGCGGCGCGGGACAGCATCGAGCTGGGCGAGGTACTGGAGGAGCCCTTCATCCTCTACCCGCGCGGGGTCCGGAAGGGCCTGACCACCCATGTGCGGCGGCTGTTCGCCGACTACGACGCCACCCCCCGGGTGGTTCAGGAGGTCACCGACGTGACCACCAGCATCGCCCTGGTGGCCGGCGGGCTGGGGCTCTGCGTAGTGCCCCAGTCCACCGTCAACCTGCGCCTGCCGGGCGTGGAATACCGCGCCCTGCGCTGCCGCGGCAAGGCCGAGATCGAACTGGCCTGCCTGTACCGCAAGGGCGACAGCTCGCCGATCCTGCGCGCCTTCCTCGATACGGTCCGCCAGCTCGGCAGCCAGGAAGCAACGCCCGCGGCGGACAACCGGCAGGCGTCGTGAGGACGGCGGCAGCCTGAGCGGGAAGGCTGCTCAGGCCGTCGGCTCCTGCTCCAGACGGCCCGGCAGCGCCGTCCGCTCCTCCGCCCGCAGCGCGGGCGCCGCCTCCTCGCGGTGCAGCCAGCGGTACAGCGCCGGCAGCACGAGCAGGGTCAGCAGGGTCGAGGAGACGATCCCGCCGATGACCACGGTGGCCAGCGGCCGCTGCACCTCGGAGCCGGCGCCGACGTTGAAGGCCATCGGCAGAAAGCCCAGCGAGGCCACCAAGGCGGTCATCAGCACCGGGCGCAGGCGGCCGAGGGCGCCCTCGACGATCGCCGTCTCGAGCCCGGCGCCGCGCTCGCGCAGCCTGCGCACGAAGGCGATCATCACCAGCCCGTTGAGCACCGCCACCCCGGACAGGGCGATGAAGCCGACCCCGGCGGAGATCGACAGCGGAATGCCGCGCAGCGCCAGGGCGATCACCCCGCCGGTCAGCGCCAGCGGCACGCCGCTGAACACGATCAGCGCGTCGCGCACCGAGCCGAAGGCCCAGAACAGCAGGGCGAAGATCAGCGCCAGGGTCGCCGGCACCACGATCGCCAGGCGCTGGCTGGCCGAGATCAGCTGCTCGAAGGTGCCGCCGTAGTCGACCCAGTAGCCGGCCGGCACCTCGACCTCGGCGGCCACCCGCTGGCGCAGTTCGGCGACGAAGCCGCCGAGGTCGCGGCCGCGCACGTTGGCGGTCACCACCACCCGGCGCTTGCCGTTCTCGCGGTTGATCTGGTTCGGCCCCTGGTGGACCTCCAGCGTCGCCACCTCGCGCAGCGGCACGGTCTGCGGCGCGCCGGCCAGCCAGGCGGCGGCGCGGCTCGACTCGTCGGCGTTGAGGCTGGCGCCGAGCGGGACCGGCAGGTCGGCCAGGGCCGCCGGGTCCTGGCGCAGGCGCTCGGGCAGGCGCACCACGATGTCGAAGCGCCGGTCGCCCTCGAACAGCTGGCCGGCGACCTCGCCGCCGACCGCCGTGGCCAGGGTGTCCTGCACCGCGCCGGGGTTGAGGCCGTAGCGCGCCAGCGCCTGGCGGTCGGGGCTGACGCTGAGCAGCGGCAGCCCGGTGGCCTGCTCCAGCTTGACGTCGGCCGCCCCCGGCACCGCCCTGGCGACGCGCTCGATCTCCTGGCCGACCGCCACCAGCTGCTCCAGGTCGTCGCCGTAGAGCTTGATCGCCACGTCGGCGCGCACCCCGGAGATCAGCTCGTTCATGCGCATCTGGATCGGCTGGGTGAACTCGTAGTTGTTGCCCGGCAGGCGCTTGACCGCCGCCTCGATCTCGCCGATCAGCTGCGCCTTGGGCTTGCGCGGGTCGGGCCACTGCTCACGCGGCTTGAGGATCAGGAAGGTGTCGGCCACCGAGGGCGGCATCGGGTCGGTGGCCACCTCGGCGGTGCCGAGCTTGCCGAACACCCGCTCGACCTCGGGGAACTGCTTGATCCGCGCCTCCAGGGTCGCCTGCATGCGGATCGCCTGGTCCAGGCTGGTGCCGGGAATGCGCAGCGCGTGCAGGGCGATATCGCCCTCGTCGAGGCCCGGCACGAACTCGCTGCCGAGGCGGGTGGCGAGCGCCCCGCAGGCGGCGACCAGCGCCAGCGCCGCGGCGATCACCCAGCCGCGCCGGCGCAGCGACCAGCCCAGCACCGGCGCATAGCCGCGCCGCGCCCAGCGCATCAGGCGGGTGTCGTGCTCGGCCACCCGGCCGCGCAGGAACAGCGCGATGGCCGCAGGCACGAAGGTCAGCGAGAGCAGCATGGCGCCGCTCAGGGCCAGCACCACGGTGATCGCCATCGGCTGGAACATCCGCCCCTCGACGCCGCCGAGGGCGAAGATCGGCAGGTAGACGGCGGTGATGATGCCGAGGCCGAACAGGCTCGGGCGGATCACCTCGGCGGTGGCCGAAGCGGCGGCGTCCAGCCGCTCGCCGTCGTTCATTGGCCGGCCCAGCGCCTGCTGCAACATCCCGAAGCGGCGCAGGCAGTTCTCGATGATGATCACCGCGCCGTCGACGATCAGGCCGAAGTCCAGCGCGCCCAGGCTCATCAGGTTGCCCGACACCCCGCCGCGCAGCATGCCGGTGACGGTGAGCAGCATCGACAGCGGGATCACCGCCGCGGTGATCAGCGCCGCGCGGAAGTTGCCGAGCAGGAGGAACAGCACCACGATCACCAGCAAGGCGCCCTCGGCCAGGTTCCTCGCCACCGTCTCGATGGTGCGCTCGACCAGCCGGGTGCGGTCGTAGACCGGGTTGGCGCCGACCCCGGGCGGCAGGCTCCGGCTGGCCTCGGCCAGCTTCTGCGCCGAGGCCAGGGCGACCTCGCGGCTGTTCGCGCCGATCAGCATGAACACCGTGCCCAGCACCACCTCGCGGCCGTTCTGGGTGGCCGCGCCGTTGCGCAGCTCCGGCCCCTCGCCCACCTCGGCCACGTCGCGCACGCGGATCGGCACGCCCTCGCGGCGGTCCAGCACGATGTCGCGCAGGGCGTCGAGGTCGGCGATCTGCCCGGGGGCGCGGACCAGGAACTGCTGGCCGTTGCGCTCGATGTAGCCGGCGCCGACGTTCTGGTTGTTCGCCGCCACGGCGGCGACCACGTCGTGCAGGGTGAAGCCCAGGGCGACCAGCCGCGCCGGATCGGGGGTGATGTGGATCTGCCGGGCGAAGCCGCCGATGGTGTTGACCTCGGTGACGCCGGGGGTATTGCGCAACTGCGGGCGCACCACCCAGTCCTGCAGGGTGCGCAGGTCGGTGGCGCTCCAGGGCGTGCCGTCGGGCTTGCGCGCTCCGGGAGCGGCCTCGAGCGTGTACATGAAGATCTCGCCCATGCCGGTGGCGATCGGCCCCATCGCCGGCTCGAGGCCGGCCGGCAACTGGCCGCGCACCTGCTGCAGGCGCTCGCCGACCTGCTGGCGGGCGAAGTACAGGTCGGTGCCGTCCTTGAACACCACGGTGACCTGCGACAGGCCGTAGCGCGAGATCGAGCGCGTGTAGTCGAGGCCGGGCAGGCCGGCCAGCGCGGTCTCGATCGGGAAGGTCACGCGCTGTTCGGCCTCGAGCGGCGAGTAGCCGGCGGCCTCGGTGTTGATCTGCACCTGGACGTTGGTGATGTCCGGGGTGACGTCGATCGGCAGCCGGGTGAAGCTCCAGCCACCCAGGCCGGCCAGGGCCAGGGTGAGGGCGAGCATCAGCCAGCGCTGGGCGATGGCGAAGCGGATGATGTTTTCGAGCATCGCGGTATCCTCAGTGGTCGTGGGAAGCGCCGGACTTCTCGATGTCCGCCTTCACCAGATAGCTCTGCTCGACCACGATCTGGTCGCCCTTCTCTATCCCGGCCAGCACCTCGACCCGCTCGGCGTCGCGCCGACCCAGTTCGACCGGGCGCACCTCGTAGGTGTCGCCGACGCGGACGAACACCACCTCCCAGTCGCGGAAGCTCTGCAGCGCCGCCAGCGGCACGACCAGCGCGGCCGGCTGACGGGCGACGACGATACGCGCCTTGACCGCCGAGCCGGGACGCCAGAAGCCGTCGGCGTTGGCCAGGCTGGCGCGGGCCACGGTGCTCTGGCTGACCGTCGCGGTGCCGGGCAGCACGCGCTCGAGCACACTCCTGGCGGTGGCGCCGTCGCTCAGGCGGGTCACCTCGACCGGCAGGCCGGGACGGATGCGCTGGGCGTCGGCGCCGAACAGGTGCAGGTCGACCCACAGGGTCGACAGGTCGGCGATCTCGAACAGCGGCGCACCCTCGCCGGCCAGGGCGCCGAGGCTGGCGTTGCGCGCCAGCACCACGCCGGAGATCGGCGCAGTCACCGGATACTCGGTCAGGCTCAGGTTGCTCTCCACGCGGGCGAGGGTCTGCCCGGCGCGCACCGGGTCGCCGACATTGACCGCAAGGCGGCGGATCGGCCCGGGAAAGCGCGCGGTGACCTTGGCGACCTTGCCGTCGACCGGGGTCAGCAGGCCCTGCACCTCATGGGCGTCGGCGATCTCGCCGGGGCCGGCCGGCGCCACGCGGATGCCGGCCTCCTCGGCGATGGTCCGCTCGATCTCGGTGCGCCCCTCGTAGCTCGGGTAGCTCCAGCGCAGCGCCTGGCCCTCGATGCTGGCGAGCACCTCGACGTCGAAGGAGTGCGGCTCGCCGACCACGCTGGAGGCCATCAGGCTGCCATCGGCCTGGGCTTCCAGCCGGTGGTTCTCGGGACGGTCGCCGAGGCGCTTGAGACGTACCTCGACGACGCTGCCGGCCGAGGGCGGCAGCAGCTGGCCGTCGCGGTACAGCCAGGCCTGGTACTTCGGCGGCGTGCCCTCTTCGGCAATGGCCAGCTCGACGGTCAGCGCTCCCTCTTCGAGCAGGCGGCCGCCGTGTCCGCCCTTGCGCGGCTCGTCGTGTTCTTCGTGCTCGCCATGTCCGCCGTGTGCGCCGGCATGCTCGTGAGGGGTGGACTCGGCCGGCGAATGGCCGTCGCAGGCGCTCAGCGCCAGGGTCAGGGCCAGCGGCAGACCGGCCAGGAGGGATGCTTTCACGGGGTGTTTCCTTTGTCGGTGGACTGACCGGCGATGAACGCCTGGCCGGTGAGTCGCTGGATTTCGATGAGGGTGCGCTGGGCGTCCAGGGCGGCGTCGAGCTGCTGGCGGCGCGCCGCGGTCCGCTCGGACTGCAGCTGGGCCCACTCCAGATAGCTGATGGCGCCGGCGCGATAGGCGCGCTCGGCGGCGCCCTCGGCGCGCGACAGCAGGGGGATCACCTCGTCCTGCAGGCGGCGGACCTCGAGCTGCGCGGTGCGATAGCGGCCGTGCGCCTCGACCAGGGTGGAATGCAGCGCCAGCCCCCGGGCCTCGCGCTCGGTCTCCAGCGCGCCCAGCTCGGCCTCGGCGGCGCGGATCCCGGGTGCGGCGCGGCGTTCCGCGCCCAGCGGCAGCGACAGGCTGCCGACCATGCCGAAGTCGTCGCTCGCCTCGAGACGGCGCACGCCGAGCTGCCAGTCCAGATCCGCCGTCGCCTGGCTGCGCGCCAGTTGCAGGCGCGCCTCGCGGATGCGCCGCTCGCCGACGAACTGCTCGAGTTCCGGGGTGCGCTCGAGCAGCGCGGTCAGCGCAGCGAAGTCGGCGATCTCCGGCAGCCGCGCGGGATCGGCGGCGACCACCTCGAAGCGCGGATCGCGCTCGCCCCAGAGTGCCGCCAGATACTGGCGCGCGGAGTCGAGGCGCTGCCGCGCGCGGGCCCGCTCCAGTTCGGCGCGGGCCAGCGCCGCCTCGGCGGTGAGGACCACCGACTCCGGCGAGGCGCCGGCCTGCAGGCGCTGGCGCGCGCCGGCCAGGGTCCGCCGGCGCTGGGCGATGTCCTCCCCGGCGATCTCGCCCTGGCGGCGGGCGGCGACCATCGCCAGATAGCGCCGGGCCACTTCGGCGAGCAGATCCAGGCGGCGCGCTTCGCGCTCGACCGCCAGGGCGTCGATCTGGCTGCGGGCCAGGGTCCGGCGTGCGTCGAGCTTGCCGCCGCGCTCCAGCACCGAGGCCAGCGTCAGGGTCAGCTCGGCACCCTGCAGACCGCGCGCCTCGTCGGTGCCGAAGGCGTTCTCCAGGGTGGCGCCGGCGACCAGCGCCGGACGCAGAGCGGCGCGCTCGCGTTCCGCGGCGAGCACTGCGCCGCGGCTGTCGAACAGGCGCAGCTCGGGATGGGTGGCGGCAACGCGGGCGAAGGCGTCGTCCAGGGAAAGGCGGTCGGCGGCAAACGCGGGCCAGGCCACGACGGATGCCGCGACCCAGGCGGCAAGCGCCGCGAGTCGTGAACGCATGAAGAAACTCCGATCGATCGAGGTAAGGAAATGCCGGCCACAGGCCAGGCAGGCGCTTACGCGAAGATCGGCGGTCGGTAGGGCGCGCGTGCGGGAGACGCCGGCAGGAGCGGCGTCTCGTCCCGAGGCCGGGCGCTGCCCGGCGGGATGGCGGTCAGCCGCGGGAAGGCGCCCAGGGCGACCTGCGCGGCATGGCCGGCGCAGTGGGCGGAATGGAGCAGCGCATGAAAGCCTCCGCCGCCTTCTCCATCCGGCTCTGCGTCGCCGCCGTGGCCGGACGCCTGCTCAGGATAGGCATGGGCGCCAAGCGGCGCATGGGAGAGATCGTGGAGCTCGCCGAGCGAGGTCAGTACCGGCAGCAGCGCCATGGCCAGCAGCAGCGCCAGTGCGACGAGGCACGGGACGAGCACGGGGCGATGGCGAGAAGAACCGGACATGGCTGCAAGGACCTGGGCAATCGGCTGTCGAGCGGTCGGGGGCAGGAAGCGCGGGCCACCCTACACGCGCCGGCAACGCGGCGCAACCTGGGCGATCCCCTTCCGACGGCACGGGCGGACAAGCCTTTCCCCGGCATGTTATGGTCGGCGCTTGATTGCAGCCTTTCGAGATGTACCGATGCTCAGCACCCCGGCCCCCGGCCAGATCCTTCGCCAGCTGATCGCCGGCAGCGCACTGGTCCTGCTGACCGCCTGCGTCGACACCCCCACCGCCGACTCCGCCCCGGCAGTCGCCGCGCCGGCGCCAAGCGCGGCCGTGGCCCCGGCGCCGACGATCGCCACGCCGCCTGCCCTCCCGACCGCGCCGCTCGCCGTCATCCGCTTCGAGGACTGGCGCGACAACTTCCGCCGCGAGGCGCTGGCCGGCGGCATCCAGCCGCTGGTCTTCGACCGGGCGTTCGCCGGCGTCGAGCCCGATTCCGCGGTGATCTCCGCGGACCGCAGCCAGCCGGAGTTCACCCGGCCGGTCTGGGCCTACCTGGAAGGTGCCCTGGCCGAGCAGCGGGTGCGCAGCGGTCAGACCCTGCTGAAGCGGCATGCCGAGCTGCTGGGCCGGATCGAGGCGCGCTATGGCGTCGACCGCCAGGCGCTGGTGGCGATCTGGGGCATGGAAAGCAACTTCGGCCAGGTCATGGGCAACAAGTCGGTGATCCGCTCGCTGGCCACCCTGGCCTTCGAGGGGCGTCGCCCGCAGTTCGCCCACGACCAGCTGCTGGCGGCCCTGTCGATCCTGCAGAACGGCGACGTGCGGCCGGAGCGGATGATCGGCTCCTGGGCCGGCGCCATGGGCCAGACCCAGTTCATCCCGACCACCTACCTCAGCCATGCGGTGGACTTCGACAGCGACGGACGCCGCGACATCTGGGACTCGACCGCCGACGCCCTGGCCTCCGCCGCCCACTACCTGCAGGCGTCCGGCTGGCGCCGGGGCCAGCCGTGGGGCTTCGAGGTACGCCTGCCGCAGGGCTTCGACTACGCCCAGGCCGACATGGCCACCCGCAAGTCGCTGGGCGAGTGGCGCCAGCTGGGCGTGGCCCTGCCCGCCAGCAGCAACGGCCTGGCGGCCGGGGAGCAGGCCAGCCTGCTGCTGCCCGCCGGGCACCGCGGCCCGGCCTTCCTGGTGCTGGACAACTTCCGCAGCGTGCTCAAGTACAACAACTCCACCTCCTACGCGCTGGCCATCGGGCTGCTCGGCGAGCGCTTCGAGAACCGCGGGCAGATCGTCGGCGCCTGGCCGCGCGGCGATACGCCGCTGAGCCGCAGCGAGCGCATCGAGCTGCAGAACCTGCTGGCCGGCAACGGCTTCGACCCCGGCAGCGCCGACGGCATCATCGGCGCCAATACCCGCAAGGCGGTGCGCAGCTTCCAGCAGCGCCTCGGCTGGCCGGCCGACGGCTATCCGACCAGCGAACTGCTCGAGGCCCTGCGCCGGCAGTAAGGCACCGTGCTGGCCGACGCCCGCGCGCGCCGGTCCGGCCCAGGCTGCTCAAAACCCCTTCTCCGCCATTCGGCAAGGCCCCAGCTCTTGATTTGAACCCCACGACCTGCCTCGGGGCAGCTTGCCAAACAAAAAACCGAAGACTAAGGTAGCGCTATCTTTAATGGCGTGCATGGCGTGCTCCCTGCAGCCGCCCGCTTCGGAACCGCTCCGGCGGTAGTCCACAAGAACAACAAGATAGCGACGACAGCCCCTGCCCTGCAGATTCGTTCGATCCGCAGAGATAGCGCTGTCCATACGCCGAGGTCTTCCCCGCCATGCGCGTGCGTACCGACGACGCTGCTGCTTTCAGCAGCCCCAGCCCCCCCAGCGTTCCTTACCTTCGATGCCCCGCATCGCAGTCGCTAGAGCCGTTTCACTGTACCCGGGCTCAAGGAATGCCCGGACTTCTCTCCTCTCCCTGGCATGGGGGAGAGGGCGCTGAAGGCCGTCGCCCCCAAAGATCGCTGCAGTCTTGAGCCGGTGTTTCACGAACATGCTCCAGGGCCAGCCGCCGTCTCCCCGCGGTATCCGACTTCCCACAACAACAATGAGGCCCTACGGATAACTCATGAAAACCCTTCGTCACCCCCACCCAGGCCCCCTGCTCGCCCTGTCCCTCTCGATCCTGCTGGCCAGCGCCGGCACGGCCTTCGCTCAAGGCACCTGGAGCCATGAGGATGCCAGCACAGCGCGGGCGCTCACCCCCGACGAGGCCTACCCGGAACTCTTCCAGAGCGTCCAGCAGCAATGGCTGTTCGACGACCAGAAGCAGTTCGTGGACGCCGTGCCGCGGCGCGATCCCGCCGCCATCCGGGCCGACTACCTGACCCGCCACCAGCAGCCCGGCTTCGACCTCCGGCAGTTCGTAGCGGACAACTTCGTCCCCCCGGCCTCGGCGGAAACCCAGCCGACCCGTCCGGGCGTGAGCCTGCGCGAGCACATCGGCAACCTCTGGCCGGCGCTCACCCGCCAGCATGCCGAGGTTCCTGCCTACAGCAGCGAGCTGCCGCTGCCCCACCCCTACGTGGTGCCGGGCGGACGCTTTCGCGAGCTGTACTACTGGGACTCCTACTTCACCATGCTGGGCCTGGTGGAGAGCGGCGAGAAGCAGCTGGCCCGGCAGATGGTCGACAACTTCGCCCACCTGATCGATACCTACGGGCATATCCCCAACGGCACCCGCTCCTACTACCTGAGCCGTTCGCAGCCGCCCTTCTTCTCGTTCATGGTCGAACTGGTCGCGCAGGCGGAGGGCGACGACGCCTATCGCCGCTACCTGCCGCAACTGCAGAAAGAATACGCCTACTGGATGGAAGGCTCGCAGACCCTCAAGCCCGGCGAGGCGGCACGCTACGTCGTCCGGCTGGCCGACGGCAGCCTGCTCAACCGCTACTGGGACGACCGCGACACACCACGCCAGGAATCCTACATGCAGGACCGCGAGACCGCCGAACAGGCCCAAGGCCGTCCGGCCAGCGAGGTCTACCGGGACCTGCGCGCCGGCGCCGCCAGCGGCTGGGACTACAGCTCGCGCTGGCTGGAGGATGGCAAGACCATGGCCACCATCCGCACCACCGCCATAGTGCCGATCGACCTGAACAGTCTGCTGCATCACCTGGAGAGCACCATCGCCCTGGCGTGCGGGAAGAGCACCATGCCGAGCTGCACCGAGGCCTACGGCGCACGCGCCGAGCGGCGCCGGCAGGCGATCGAGCGACATCTGTGGAACGACGCCGGCTACTACGCCGACTTCGACTGGAAGAAGAAGCGGCTCAGCGCGCAGATCACCGCCGCCACCCTCTATCCGATGTTCGTCAGCGTGGCCTCCCCCGAACGGGCCGGCCTCACCGCCAGGACGGTGGAGGCGAACCTGGTCAAGCCGGGCGGGCTGAATACCACGCAGACCGACAATGGCCAGCAGTGGGACTCCCCCAACGGCTGGGCACCGCTGCAATGGATCGCCGTCTCCGGCCTGCGCCGCTACGGCCAGGACGCGCTGGCGCAGACCATTGGCCAGAACTTCCTCGCCCAGGTGCAGGCGCTGTTCGACAAGGAGCACAAGCTGGTGGAGAAATACAGCGTGGAAGGAGAGAACCTCGGCGGGGGCGGCGGCGAATACAAGCTGCAGGACGGCTTCGGCTGGACCAACGGCGTCACCCTGAAACTGCTGAGCCTCTATCCGCAGGAGAAGGCGGCCCCCTGAGCAGCAGGCGGCGTTCCCGAGCCCATGAAAAAGCCCCCTCGCGGGGGCTTTTTCGTTGCGGCTGGCGGGCAATCAGTCGCCCTTGGCGCCGTGGGCCTGCTGGTCGGCGTGATAGGAGGAACGCACCAGCGGGCCGGAGGTGACGTTCTTGAAGCCCATCTTCTGCCCTTCCTCGGCGAACCAGGCGAAGGTGTCGGGATGGACGAAACGCTGCACCGCCAGGTGGCTGCGCGAGGGCTGCAGGTACTGGCCGAGGGTGAGCATGTCGATCTCGTGCTCGCGCATGCGCTGCATGGTCTCGATCACTTCCTCGTCGGTCTCGCCGAGGCCGAGCATCAGCCCGGACTTGGTCGGCACGCCCGGCACGCGCTTCTTGAATTCCTCCAGCAGGTCCAGCGACCACTCGAAGTCCGAACCCGGGCGGGCGGCCTTGTACAGGCGCGGCACGGTTTCCAGGTTGTGGTTGAACACGTCCGGCGGCTCGCTGGCGGTGATCTCGAGGGCGATCTCCATGCGTCCGCGGTAGTCGGGCACCAGGGTTTCCAGCTGGGTGCCGGGGCTCAGCCGACGAATCTCGCGCAGGCAGTCGGCGAAGTGCTGGGCGCCGCCGTCGCGCAGGTCGTCGCGGTCCACCGAGGTGATCACCACGTATTTCAGGCGCAGGTCGGCGACGGCCACGGCGAGGTTCTTCGGCTCGTCGGGGTCGAGCGGGTTCGGCCGGCCGTGGCCGACGTCGCAGAACGGGCAGCGGCGGGTGCAGATGTCGCCCATGATCATGAAGGTCGCGGTGCCGCCGGCGAAGCACTCGCCGAGGTTCGGGCAGGAGGCTTCCTCGCAGACGCTGTGCAGCTTGTGCTGGCGCAGCAGCTGCTTGATCCGGTCGACCTCGGGGGAAGCCGGCATGCGCACGCGGATCCAGTCCGGCTTGCGCGGCAGCTCCTCGGTCGGAATGACTTTCACCGGGATGCGCGCGACCTTCTCCGCGCCGCGCAGTTTGACCCCGGTCTCAACCTTGTTGGCCGGGCCCTTGCCCGTGGTTTCCGTCGTGCTCATATGCTTTCGATCCCGCCCGTAAGGGTCTTTGCTTCAGCGTAACCGAGCTGCGCAGCGAGCTGTGCACGCAGGCGGCTGCGCACCTCGGCGAATTCGACCGGCCCGCGGGCCTGATCCTTGAGTTGTGTCATGACCATGCCGGCGTAGCCGCAGGGGTTGATGCGCTGAAAGGGCGCCAGATCCATGTCCACGTTCAGGGCCAGGCCATGGAAGGAACAGCCGTTGCGGATGCGCAGGCCGAGGGAGGCGATCTTCATCTCGCCGACGTAGACCCCCGGCGCATCCGCCTTGGCATAGGCCTCGACCCCATAGCCAGCGAGCAGCTCGATCAGGCTGCGCTCGATGCGGCTGACCAGCTCGCGCACGCCGATGCCCAGGCGCCGCACGTCCAGCAGCAGGTAGCCGACCAGTTGGCCGGGGCCGTGGTAGGTCACCTGGCCGCCGCGATCCACCTGCACCACCGGGATGTCGCCGGGGAACAGCAGATGCTCGGCCTTGCCGGCCTGACCCTGGGTGAACACCGGGGCATGCTCGAGCAGCCAGAGTTCGTCGCCGGTTTCCGGACCGCGCCCATTGGTGAAGCGCTGCATCGCCTGCCAGGTCGGCAGGTAGTCGAGCAGCCCCGGCTCGCGGACGCCGATCACGCCCGGCATCAGAGCACCATGTGCACGCGCCCGGTGGCGCGCAGGTCGAGGTGGATGGCCTGCAGCTGCTCGACGCCGGTGGCGGTGATCAGCACCTGCACGGCGAGATAGCGCCCGTTGCGGCTGTCGCGCAGCCTCAGGGTGGAGCTGTCCAGCCCGGGCGCATGGCGCTGGATCACCTCGACGACCAGGTCGGCGAAACCCTCGCCGGCATCGCCGATCACCTTGATCGGATAGCGCTCGCAGGGAAATTCGATTTTCGGAGCTTGTACGTCGGTATCGGTCATGGCGGTGGCGGGCCGTTCGGCCCGCGGGGACGGCCGCCCGCCGGAAGCGGCGGACGGCGGTCGGCAGAGGTTCAGTTGAACAAACCGTAGAAGAACAGGCGGATGCTATCCCATAGACGACGGAACAGGCCACCCTCCTCGACGGTTTCCAGGGCAACCAGATCGGCGCTGCGCAGCACCTGCTCGCCCAGCCTGACCTCGACCTTGCCGACCACGGTGCCCTGCTGGATCGGTGCGATCAGTTGCGGCTCGAGGACGCTGCTGGTGGTCAGCTGCTTGAGCTGGCCGCGCGGCATGGTGAAGGTCAGATCCTCGGCCAGGCCGACCTTGACCTCGCGGCTGGCGCCCTTCCATACCGGCGAGCGGGCCAGCTCGGTGTTCTTCTGGAAGAAGGTCTGGGTCTCGAAGAAGCGGAAACCGTAGGTCAGAAGCTTCTGGGTCTCGGCGGCGCGGGCCTGTTCGCTGTTGGTGCCGAAGACCACCGAGATCAGGCGCTGGCCGTCGCGTACGGCGGAAGCCACCAGGCAGTAGCCGGCCTCCTCGGTGTGACCGGTCTTCAGGCCGTCGACGGTCTTGTCGCGCCACAGCAGCAGGTTGCGGTTGGGCTGCTTGATGTTGTTCCAGAAGAACTCCTTCTGCGCATAGATCGCATAGTGGGCCGGGTCGTCGTAGATGATCGCGCGGGCCAGCCTGGCCATGTCGTGGGCCGAGGAATAGTGCTCCGGATGCGGCAGGCCGGTGGCGTTCATGAAGTGCGAATTGCTCATCCCGAGACGCTGCGCAGTGGTGTTCATCATGTCGGCGAAGGCGTCCTCGCTGCCGGCGATGTGCTCGGCCAGCGCCACGCTGGAATCGTTGCCGGACTGGATGATGATGCCGTGCAGCAGGTCGTCGACGCTCACCTGGGTGCCGACCTGGATGAACATCCGCGAACCGCCGGTGCGCCAGGCCCGCTCGCTGACGGTGACCATGTCGCCTTCCTTGATCTGCCCGCGCTTGATCTCCAGGGTGGCGATGTAGGCAGTCATCAGCTTGGTCAGGCTGGCCGGCGGCAGGCGCTGATCGCCGTTGCTGTCGATCAGCACCTGGCCGCTGGCGGCGTCCATCAGCAGATAGGAGGTGGCGGCCAGCTGCGGCGGAGCCGGAATGGCCTGGGGCTCCGCGGCACGCGTCGGCGTCGGCGTCGGCACCGGGGTGGCCTGGGGCTCGGCGGCCCAGGCGCTCGGCACGCAGATAAGGAGGGCCAGGAAAAGGCGTTGCACAAGTCGGGTGGTTTTCATCGTTTCTCGGATCGTTGGCTAGTCGGACACAGCCCTGCGGGCTGTGGAGAGGGTCCCGATCTCAATCGGGCTTGACCAGGGTCGGCTGGCCGAGTCTGGCCAGGCGCACGCTGTCCTGCAGCTGGAGCGCCTCGTCCTGGCTGCCGATCGGCCCCAGGCGCACGCGATGGAAGGTCTGCCGGTCGCGCACCACCGGGCTGACGAACGCCGGGGTGGAGCTGATCCGGCTCAGCTTGTCCTTGAGCAGCTCCGCCGCGTCCGGATTGGCGAAGGCGCCGACCTGCAGGTACAGGCCCTCGGCCGGAGCGGCGGCCTGGCTGGCGGCGACCGCCACGGGCGGCACGGCGTCCGCATGCTGGCCGGGCGGCGGCGAATATTCCTCGATCGGCTGCACCGCCGCACGGGTGGCCGGCTGCGCCTTGGCCACCTGCGGCTGGGCCAGCACCAAGGGCGGCTTGCGACCCTGCTGGGCCCACCACTCTTCCGGATCGATGCCTTCGACGCTGACCCGCGCGGTGCCGGTCTCGGCATAGCCGAGCTTCTTCGCCGCGGCGAAGGACAGGTCGATGATCCGGTCGGAATAGAAGGGGCCGCGGTCGTTGACCCGCAGGACCACGCTCTTGCGGTTGTCCAGGTTGGTCACCCGGACATAGCAGGGCAGCGGCAGGGTCTTGTGCGCCGCGCTCATCCCGTAGAGGTCGTAGTGCTCGCCGTTGGCGGTGGCCTGGCCATGGAACTTGGTGCCGTACCAGGAGGCGGTGCCGGTCGCCTTGTAGCGGCGGCCGTCGTTCATCGGGTAGTAGGTCTTGCCCAGCACCGTGTAGGGGTTGGCCTTGACCGGCCCATAGTGGGGCGCGGGCACCGCGTCGGGAATCTTCGAAACGTCGACGTCCCACCAGGGCGCGCCGTCCTTGAGCGGGCGCGGGTAGTGGACCTTGGCGGAGGAGCCCGACGGCGTGCCGCGCTCCGGCGGCGTGCTGGAGCAGCTGGCCAGCAGCGCCAGGCCGCCGAGCAGGAGCAGACGGAACGGCAGGGCGCGCCTCGTCATCGGCGGCCGCCCTGCGCCTGGAGCAGCAGATCGGAGAGCTGGTGCACGGCCATGGCATACATCACGCTGCGGTTGTAGCGGGTGATGGTGTAGAAGTTCGGCAGCCCCATCCAGTATTCCGCGCCGTCCGCGCCGTCCAGGCGGAAGGCGGTGACCGGCAGGCCGTCGTCGAGGCGGTCGCGGGTCTTCCAGCCGAGGCTGCGCAGCTCGCCGACGCTCTTCACCGGCTCCAGCCCCTCGGTCAGGCCCTGCTCGGCGTCCGGCCCATTGATCTCGGCGCGGCTGGCCACCGGTCCGCCGGCGCTCCAGCCGTGGCGCTTGAAGTAGCTGGCGACGCTGCCGATGGCGTCGGTCGGGTTCTTCCAGATGTCGATGTGGCCGTCGTTGTCGAAGTCCACTGCATAGGCGCGGAAGCTGCTCGGCATGAATTGCGGCAGGCCCATGGCGCCGGCGTAGGAGCCGGTCAGGCTGAGCGGGTCGACCTGCTCCTCGCGGGTCATCAGCAGGAACTCGCGCAGCTCCTTGCGGAAGAAGGGCGCGCGCGGCGGATAGTCGAAGCCCAGGGTGGACAGCGCGTCGATCACCCGATAGTTGCCGGTGTTGCGCCCGTAGAAGGTTTCCACGCCGATGATCGCGACGATCACCTGGGCCGGCACGCCGTATTCCTGCTCGGCACGGGCCAGGGCCGCCTCATGCTCGCGCCAGAAGTCCAGGCCGCGGGCCACGCGGGCCTCGGTGATGAAGATCGGCCGGTACTCCTTCCACGGCTTGGCGCGCTCCGCCGGCCGCGAGATGGCGTCGAGGATCGGCTGCTTGCGCTGCACCTCGCGGAACAGGCCGAGCAGTTGTTCGCCGGCAAAGCCGTAGTCGCGGGTCATCTCCGCGACGAACTCGTCGACCTGTGGCGAATCCGTGTAGTCGCCGGCCAGCGCCGCGCCGCCATGCAGCGCGCAGGCCAGCCCCAGAAAGCCCGCCAGGCTGGCCAAATCCAGGGTTCTGGCCGCTCGGCCACGCCGTATATGCATCGATCCGTTACTCTTCAAACTTGCGCGATCCATTTGCGATGGGTGTGGATCGACATCAAAACCCCGAACCCTGACAGCAGGGTCACCAGCGAAGTTCCGCCGTAGCTAATGAACGGCAGGGGCACCCCCACCACCGGCAACAGGCCGCTCACCATGCCGATGTTGATGAAGACGTAGACGAAGAAGGTCATGGTCAGGCCGCCGGCCCACAGCTTGCCGAACAGCGTCTGCGCCTGCACGGTGATCACCAGTCCGCGGGCGATCAACAGCAGGTAGACCAGCAGCAGCAGACAGACGCCGACCAGGCCGAACTCTTCGGCCAGGACCGCAATGATAAAGTCCGTATGGCTTTCCGGCAAAAAATCCAGGTGCGACTGGGTGCCGAGCAGCCAGCCCTTGCCGAACACCCCGCCCGAGCCGATCGCCGCCTTCGACTGGATGATGTTCCAGCCGGTGCCGAGCGGGTCGCTCTCCGGGTCGAGGAAGGTCAGCACCCGCTGCTTCTGGTACTGGAGCAGGACGAAATACCACATGCCCACGGCGACCGGCACCACAGCCGCCACCGCCCCGCCGATCCACAACCAGGGCAGCCCGGCGACGAACAGCACGAAGGCGCCGGAAGCGAGGATCAGCAGCGAGGTGCCGAGGTCCGGCTGGCGCAGGATCAGCACGAAGGGCACGCCGATCAGCGCCAGGCTGACGGCGGTGTGCTTGAGTCCCGGCGGCAGGTTGTTGCGGGCGAGATACCAGGCGATGGTCGCCGGCATGATGATCTTCATGAACTCCGAGGGCTGGAAGCGGATCACCCCGGGGATGTTGATCCAGCGGGTGGCGCCCATGGCGTTGTGGCCCATGACTTCCACCACCGCCAGCAGAATCACGCCCAGCACGTAGGCCAGCGGCACCCAGCGGGCGATGAAGCGCGCCTCCACCTGGGCGATGACCAGCATGGCGAGCATGCCGAGACCGAACGAGCTGGCCTGCTTGACCAGCAGGTCGAGGTTCCTGCCACTGGCCGAATAGAGGACGAACAGGCTGCCGGCGGCGAGCAGCAGCAACAGCAGCAGCAGCGGGCCGTCGATGTGCAGGCGCTGTAGCAGGGTGGCGCGGCGACGCAGCACGTCCTCGTCGGACAGGGTGCGGTCGAAACTAGCGTTGATTGTCATGGGCAAGCTCCTGCGGCGCCGCGGCGAACTGAGCCTTCAGGCGGCCGTTCTCGTCGAGCAGCCAGGCGTCCATCACCTGCTTGGCCACCGGCGCGGCGACGCCGGAGCCCGACTCGCCGTTCTCCACCATCACCGCCACGGCGATCTGCGGATTCTCGGCGGGGGCGAAGGCGATGAACAGGGCGTGGTCGCGATGGCGCTCCTGCAGCTTGTTGCGGTCGTACTTCTCGCCCTGGCGGATCGCCACCACCTGTGCCGTACCGCTCTTGCCGGCGATCCGGTAGCGCGCCGTGGCGCCGACCTTGTGCGCGGTGCCGCGTGCGCCGTGCACCACCTGCTGCATGTCGGAGTTGATCAGGTCCCAGTTGTGCGGATCCTTGAGCTGGATGTCCGGCGGTGCTGGTCGCGCCGCCAGCAGGCCGCTCGCCATCAGTTGCTCCGGCGACAGGCCGTCGGCCTTCATCAACAGCCGCGGACGGTGCCACTTGCCCTTGTTCGCCAGGAGGGCGGTGGCCTGGGCCAGCTGCAGCGGAGTGGCCAGCATGTAGCCCTGGCCGATGCCGGTGATCAGGGTCTCGCCCGGATACCAGGCCTGGCGGCGGTTGACCCGCTTCCACTCGCGCGAGGGCATCAGCCCGGCGGCCTCCTCGAACATGTCCAGGGACACCCGCTGGCCGATGCCGAAGTGGCTCAGGTAGCGGTGCAGGCGGTCGATGCCCATGCGGTGCGCCAAGGAGTAGAAATAGGTGTCGTTGGAGCGGGCGATGGCCAGCTCCATGCTCACCCAGCCGTCGCCGCCGCGGTTCCAGTTGCGGTACTTGTGCTTGACGTTGGGCAATTGATAGAAGCCCGGATCGAAGACCCGCGTGCTGCGCTCCACCACCCCGCTGTCGAGGCCGGCCAGGGCGACCACCGGCTTGATCGTCGAGCCCGGCGGGTAGATGCCACGCAGCACCCGGTTGTACAGCGGGCGGTCGATGGAGTCGCGCAGCGCGGCGTAGTCCTTGATGCTGATCCCGGTGACGAACAGGTTGGGGTTGAAGCTCGGCTGGCTGATCATCGCCAGCACCCCGCCGCTGGTCGGGTCGATGGCGATCACTGCGCCGCGGCGGTCGCCGAGTGCCGCCTCGGCGGCCTTCTGCAGGTTCAGGTCGAGGCTCAGGGTGAGGTCCTTGCCGGGCACCGGATCGGTGTGCTTGAGCACTCGCAGCACCCGCCCGCGGGCGTTGGTCTCGACCTCCTCGTAACCCACCTGGCCGTGCAGCAGGTCCTCGTAGAACAGCTCCACGCCGGTCTTGCCGATGTGGTGAGTACCACTGTAGTCGACCGGATCGAGCTTCTTCAGCTCGCGCTCGTTGATCCGCCCGACGTAGCCGACCGAATGGGCGAAGTGCTCGTTCTGGGGGTAGTGGCGGACCAACTGGGCGGCCACCTCCACGCCAGGCAGCAGGAACTGGTTGACCGCGATGCGGGCGATCTGCTCCTCGGACAGCTCGAACAGGATCGGCACCGGCTCGAACGGCCGGCGCCCCTGGCGCACGCGCTTCTCGAACAGGGTGCGCTCCTCGGGGCCGAGCTCGAGCACCGAAACGATGGTGTCCAGCACCTTCTGCCAGTCGCCGGCGCGCTCGCGGGTCACCGTCAGGCTGAAGCTCGGCCGGTTGTCGGCGAGGATCACCCCGTTGCGGTCGAAGATCAGCCCGCGGTTCGGCGGGATCGGCTGCACGTGGATGCGGTTGTTTTCCGCCAGGGTCGAGTGGTGCTCGTACTGGATCACCTGCAGGTAGTACAGGCGCGCCACCAGCGTCAGCGACAGCAGCACGATGACCACCGCGCCGACGACGGCCCGCGCGCGGACCAGGCGCGCGTCCTTCTCGTGGTCTTTGAGGCGAATCGGCTCCGGCATCTGCGCAAACCGCGGTCACTTGTGATACGGATGCCCGGACAGCAGGGTCCAGGCGCGATAGATCTGCTCGCCGATGAGGATGCGGACCAGGGGATGCGGCAGGGTCAGCGGCGACAGCGACCAGCGCTGTTCGCTGCGCGCGCAGACCTCCGGCGCCAGGCCTTCCGGGCCGCCGACCATGAGGTTGACGGTGCGCGCGTCGAGCCGCCAGCGCTCCAGCTCGGCGGCCAGCTGCTCGGTGCTCCAGGACTTGCCGGTCACCTCGAGGGTGACGATGCGTTCGCCCGCCTGCACCTTGCCCAGCATGGCCTCGCCCTCCTGGCGGATCAGGCGGGCCACGTCGGCATTCTTGCCCCGGGTGTGCAGGGGGATTTCCACCAGTTCGAGGGCCAGCTCGGGCGGCAGGCGCTTGGCATACTCGTGCCAGCCCTCCTCCACCCAGCGCGGCATCCGCGAACCCACGGCGATCAGGCGCAGACGCACGGCGATCTCATTCCTCGCCGTGCTGGGCCCGGCTCTGCTCCGCGCCCTGCCAGAGACGCTCGAGGTCGTAGAACTGGCGGGTGGCGACCTGCATCACGTGGACCACCACGTCGCCCAGATCGAGCAGCGCCCATTCGCCACCCTCCAGCCCCTCGCTGCCGAGCGGGCGCACGCCCTGCTCCTTGACCTTCTCTAGGACGTTGTCGGCAAGGGATTTCACATGGCGGCTGGAGGTGCCGCTGGCGACCACCATGAAATCGGTGACGCTGGTCTTGCCGCGCACATCGATGACGGTGATGTCCTTGGCCTTGAGATCTTCCAGGGCGTCGACCGCCAGCTGGACCAGTTGTTCGTTCTGCATGGATGGCTCGTATGTGATGTTCAGTTCGACGCCGGGTACAACCCGTGCGCATGGATATAGGCCAGTACCGCGTCGGGTACCAGGAAGCGCACCGAGCGGCCGCTGGCCAGGCGTTCGCGGATCTGCGTGGCGGACACCTCCAGCGGCGTCTGCCAGACGAAGGCGATTTGCCCGCCCGGCCCGGCGAGGGCCTGCGGATCGCCGACGCTGCGCGCCGCCAGCAGGTTGCGCAGGGCTTCCGGCGGCTCGCTGGCGGCCTCCGGGCGCTGCAGGACCAGGATGTGGCAGTGGTCGAGCAGTTCCTGCCAGCGGTGCCAGCTCGGCAGGCCGCAGAAGGCGTCCCAGCCGAGCACGAGAAACAGCTGGTCGTCCGGGGCCAGCTCGCCGCGCAAAGATTCCAGGGTGTCAATGGTATAGGACGGCCGCTCGCGGCGAAGTTCACGGTCGTCCACGGTCAGGGGCGGCACGTCGTCGACCGCACAGCGCACCATCGCCAGGCGGTCGGCCGCCGACACCTGCGGCGACAGCCGGTGCGGCGGACGCGCGCAGGGAATCAGGCGCAGCTCGTCGAGGCCGAACTGCTCGGCGACCTCGAGGGCGCCGCGCAGATGACCGATATGGATGGGGTCGAAGGTGCCGCCGAGAATTCCGATCTTTTTCGCCATCAGCCGCGCACGTGGCCATCGCCGAACACGACGTACTTCTCGCTGGTCAGCCCTTCCAGGCCGACCGGGCCGCGGGCGTGCAGCTTGTCGGTGGAGATGCCGATCTCCGCGCCCAGGCCGTATTCGAAGCCGTCGGCGAAGCGCGTCGAGGCGTTGATCATCACCGAGCTGGAGTCCACCTCGGCGAGAAAGCGCCGCGCGTCGGTGAAGCTCTCGGTGACGATGGCGTCGGTGTGGTGCGAGCCGTAGTGGTTGATGTGGGCGATGGCCTCGTCCAGGGAATCCACCACGCGCACCGAGAGGATCGGCGCGTTGTATTCGGTGGACCAGTCCTCCTCGCTCGCCGCCAGGGTGCCTGGGCCGAGCAGTTCGCGGCTGCGCGGGCAGCCGCGCAGCTCGACGCCCTTGGCCCGGTAGATCTCGCCGAGCGGCGGCAGCGCGCGCGCGGCGACGGCGGCGTGCACCAGCAGGGTTTCCATGGTGTTGCAGGGCGCGAAGCGCTGGGTCTTGGCGTTGTCGGCGACGCGGATCGCCTTGTCGAGGTCGGCGGCGACGTCGATGTAGACGTGGCAGATGCCGTCCAGATGCTTGATCACCGGCACCTTCGCCTCGCGGCTGATGCGCTCGATCAGGCCCTTGCCGCCGCGCGGGACGATCACGTCGACGAATTCCGGCATGCTGATCAGCGCGCCCACCGCGGCGCGGTCGGTGGTCTCCACCACCTGCACGGCGGCCGCCGGCAGGCCGGCCTCGGCCAGGCCGAGCTGGATGCAGCGGGCGATCGCCTGGTTGGAATGGATGGCCTCGGAACCGCCGCGCAGGATGGTGGCGTTGCCGGACTTCAGGCACAGGCTGGCGGCGTCGATGGTCACGTTGGGGCGCGACTCGTAGACGATGCCGATCACCCCCAGCGGCACGCGCATCCTGCCGACCTGGATGCCCGAGGGCATGTAGCGCATGTCGCGGATCTCGCCGATCGGATCGGGCAGCCGGGCGACCTGGCGCAGCCCCTCGATCATCTCGTCGATACGCGCCGGGGTCAGCGCCAGACGGTCGAGCATGGCCTCGTCCAGGCCGCTGGCGCGGCCGGCGGCCAGGTCCTGGGCGTTGGCCGCGGCGAGTTCCTCGCGGGCGGCGTCCAGGGCGGCGGCAGCGGCCTCCAGGGCACGGTTCTTCTGCGCGGTGCTGGTGCGCGCGAGCACCCGCGAGGCTTCGCGGGCGGCGCGGCCCAGGCGGGTCATGTAGTCGAGCACGGACTCGGTCATGGTCTCGGGTCTGGCAGTCGGGGAAAGCGGCTGATTATAGCGATACCGCCGTCCTGCGCCCAGCATGCTCGGGCAGAAGTCGCGCCCGGAACAGGCCTCCGTGCCGCCAGCGGCGGCTGCTATCATGCGCCGCTTGGCGATACGGCCCGCGCGGCCGGCCCGGAACCATCCCATCCCTCACAGGCCCATGACAAGGAGCGCCGCCCGATGAGCGCATGGCTCGACAGCCTGACCGGCTGGCTGACCTCTCACCCCGAATGGCTGGGACTGGCCATCTTCCTGATCGCCTGCGTCGAATGCCTGGCGATACTCGGCATCATCGTTCCCGGCACCGTGCTGATGTTCGCGGTCGCCGCGATGGCCGGCAGCGGCGCCCTGACCCTCGGCCAGACCCTGCTGCTGGGCTATGCCGGCGGGCTGCTCGGCGACGCGATCTCCTATGCCCTGGGCCGGCATTTCCACCAGGGCATCCGGCGCCTGCCCATCCTGCGCCATCATCCGGAATGGCTGGTCGGCGCCGAGGTGTATTTCCAGCGCTACGGCATCGTCAGCCTGCTGGTCGGCCGCTACATCGGCCCGCTGCGGCCGATGCTGCCGATGATCGCCGGCATGCTCGACATGCCGCTGCCGCGCTTCATCGCCGTCAGCCTGCTGGCCGCCGCCGGCTGGGCGGTGGCCTACCTGCTACCCGGCTGGGCCACCGGCGCCGCTTTGCGCCTGCCGCTGCCGGAGGGCTTCTGGAGCGACGCCGGGGTGATGGCGGCGGGACTGGCGCTGGTCCTCGGCCTGATCGTGCAGACCAGCCTGCGCCGCCAGCGCTGGGCCACACCGCTGGCCGCCGGCCTCTGCCTGGCGGCGCTCGGCGCCCTGCTGCTGGGCTGGAGCCGGTTGCACGAACTCGACCAGGGGCTGCTGACGCTGATCCAGGAGCAGCGCCACGCCAGTCTGGACCAGGTGATGGTACTGATCACCCGTCTGGGCGACTTCAACACCCAGCTGTATGCCGGTGCGCTGCTCGGCCTGCTGCTGCTGGCCCTGCGGCAATGGCGCGCGGCGCTGTTCGCCGGCCTGGCCCTGCTCGGCACGGCCCTGGCCAACGGCGGCCTGAAAGCGCTGTTCGCCCGCGGCCGTCCGGAGGTTCTCCTCGAGCCGCTGCACAGCTACAGCCTGCCCAGCGGACACAGCTCGGCGGCCTTCGCCTTCTTCCTCACCCTGGGCATCCTCGCCGGCCGCGGCCAGACGCCGCGGATGCGCCTGACCTGGCTGCTGCTCGCCTGCCTGCCGGCCATCGCCATCGCCCTGTCGCGGGTCTACCTGGGCGTGCACTGGCCGACCGACATCATCGCCGGCGGCTTGCTCGCCGGAGGCTTCTGCGCCCTCAGCCTGGCCCTGGTGCAGCGGAAGACGCCGCTCGAGGGAATCGACGCCCGCATCTGGTGGCTGATCGTGCCGCTGTGCCTGGCGCTGCTGGGCGGCGCCGCCAGCTGGGCGCTGCCGGAAGCCCTGGCGCTGTACCGCTACCGCTGAACGGCAGCCTCCCCCCCTCGAGATCCTGCACTCTTCGCCACCTCGGGCCAGGCGCCTGGGCAACGGCCCGGCGCCCGAACGCAACAGTATTCCGATACCGCCATGCTGAATCGTTTTACCTAAAGAAAATCCAAGGTTTATCCTCTGAAAAACAGGGAAGTCGACGAGGCATCCTCCCCTGTCTGCCCCGCCACGGCCCTGGCCGCAAGCGGGAAGCGCCGAACAACAAGAACCCAAGCCCGGAAAAGGAAAATTTCATGCAGAAGGCAAGCTTTCGCAAAACCCTGTTGAGCGTCATGATGGGCACTCTGGCCATATGTCAAACGGCAATGAGCACCCCGAGCACAGGCAGCGACACGGCGAAAGAAGACACTCCGCAAACCCCGGCCGCCCGCCCCGGCGCGCCCTGGTGGAAGGAGGCGGTCGTCTACCAGATCTATCCGCGCTCGTTCAACGACACGAACGGCGACGGCATCGGCGATCTGAACGGCATCACGGCGAAGCTGGATTACCTGAAGACGCTGGGCGTCGACACGATCTGGCTGAGCCCGCATTTCGACTCGCCCAACGCCGACAATGGCTACGACATCCGCGATTACCGCAAGGTAATGAGCGAATTCGGCAACATGGACGACTTCGACCGCATGCTCGCCGAGATGAAGAGGCGCGGCATGCGTCTGATCATCGACCTGGTGGTCAACCACAGCAGCGACGAGCATCGCTGGTTCGTCGAGAGCCGCCAGTCGAAGGACAACCCCTATCGCGACTACTACATCTGGCGCGACGGCAGGGACGGCGGAGCACCGAACAACTACCCGTCGTTCTTCGGCGGCTCGGCCTGGAAGAAGGACGAGGCCACCGGGCAGTACTATCTCCACTACTTCGCCCGGAAACAGCCCGACCTGAACTGGGAAAATCCCAAGGTCCGCGCCGAGGTCTACGACATCATGCGCTTCTGGCTGGACAAGGGCGTGTCCGGCTTCCGCATGGACGTGATCCCCTTCATCTCCAAGCCGGACGGCCTGCCCGACCTGCCCGCGGAAAACCTTGCCCATCCCGAATTCGTCTACGCGAACGGCCCGCGCGTCCACCCGTATCTTCAGGAGATGAACCGCGAGGTCCTGTCCCGCTACGACGCCATGACGGTCGGCGAGGCCTTCGGCATCAGCTTCGAGCAGGCGCCGCTGTTCACCGACGCGCGCCGCCGCGAACTCGACATGATCTTCCACTTCGATCTGGTCCGGCTCGATCGCGACGGCTGGCGCAAGAAGGACTGGACGCTGCCCGAGCTCAAGGCGGCTTATGCGCAGATCGACCGCACGGGCGGCAGCCATGGCTGGAACACCAGTTTCCTGACCAACCACGACAATCCCCGCACCGTCTCCCATTTCGGCGACGACAGTCCCGAATGGCGCGCCGTCTCGGCCAAGGCACTGGCGACCATGATGCTCACCCAGCGCGCCACGCCCTTCCTCTACCAGGGTGACGAACTGGGCATGACCAACTATCCCTTCCACGGCATCGAGGACTACGACGACGTCGAAGTGAAGGGTCAATGGCACGACTTCGTGGAAAGCGGCAAGGTGTCGGCGGAGGAATACCTGTCCCATCTGCGCCAGACCAGCCGCGACAACGCCCGCACCCCGATGCAGTGGAGCGCGGCGCCGAACGGTGGCTTCACCACCGGCACGCCCTGGCTGGCGGTCAATCCGAACTATGCGCAGATCAATGCGACGGCTCAGGTCGACGACGCCGGCTCGGTCTACCACCATCATCGCCGCCTGATGGAGGTGCGCCGCCAGATCCCCGCGCTCATCCATGGCGAATTCCGGGATCTCGATCCGGCCAACCCCAAGGTCTTCGCCTATACGCGCACGCTCGACGACAAGCGCTATCTGGTGCTGATCAACTTCACCCGCGAGACGGTCGCCTACGACCTGCCGGAGGGGCTGAAGATCGCCACCACGCTGCTGGACAACGGCGCCGCGCAGCAGCCGCTGCAGCCCGGCGCCGCAAGCGTCTCGCTGCAGCCCTGGCAGGCGACGATCTACCAGCTCTGAGCGAGCCTCTTCGCAGAGGCGCCCGGACCTGGAGCCCGCGGCCGACTCAGGCCGGCGCCTCGCCCTGCAGGCGCTCCAGCAGGTGCTGGATGTGCTCCAGGCGGCGCACCGGATCGCCCATCGCCAACAGTTTCAGCTTCTCCTCGGCCTCGAACGGCAGCAGGTAGCTCAGCTGGTTGGCCAGCGCCTGCTGATTCGCCGGCGTGCCGCCCATGCCCAGCGCCTCGATCAGCGGATGCTCCGCCAGCGCCTGCAGCAGGGCGGCCAGCTCGGCGTGCCCGGCGGCCAGCGGCGCCGCCTGGACCTCGTGCAGCCAGTCCACCTCGGCGACGGTCAGCTGGTCGCGCCGCACCTCGGCGCGATTGACGCGAAAACGCCGGGCGCCCTCGACGCGGACTTCCAGCACCCCGTCGGGGCGCTGCTGCCAGTCGCGGATCAGCGCCTCGCAGCCGAGCGCGGCGAAGCGGCTGGCCGCCTCGCCGACCTCCTCGCCCTCGAGGAGGCATACCACGCCGAAGCCCGTGCCCTGGCGCAGGCAGCGACTGAGCATGTCCAGATAGCGCGCCTCGAAGATCGACAGATCCAGCCGGCAGCCGGGAAACAGGACGGTATTCAGGGGAAACAGCGGAAAGTCCATCGCGCCTCCTCAGACGACCATGGCCACGCTCAGGGGCAGCAGGATCGCGGTGCACACCCCCATCAGACTCATCCCCAGGGCGGCGAAGGCGCCGCACTCCTCGCCCTCCTGCAGCGCCCGCGAGGTGCCCACCGCATGGGAGGTCAGGCCCAGGGCGATGCCCAGCGCGGCCGGATGGCGCACCCCGCAGCGGCGCAGCAGCGCGGGACCGAACACCGCGCCGAGGATGCCGGTGATGAGCACGAACACAGCCGCCAGGCCGGCCACCCCGCCGATCTGCTCGGACACCAGCATGGCGATCGGCGAGGTGACCGACTTCGGCGCCAGGGTCATCAGCATCAGCCGCTCGGTGCCGAACAGCCAGGCCAGCCCGATGCCCAGCAGGGTGGTGAACAGGCCGCCGACCAGCAGGGTCGCCACCACCGGCCAGAACAGCAGGCGAATCCGCTTCAGGTTGAGAAACAGCGGCACGGCCAGCGCCACCGTGGCCGGGCCGAGGAACACCGTGAGAATCCTCGCGCCGTCGCGATAGGCGGCGTAATCCACCCCGCAGAGCAGCAGCACGCCGATCACCAGCAGCATCGACACCAGCACCGGCTGCAGGAACACCCAGCGGGTCTTCTCGTAGGCGGCCACCGCCAGCTGGTAGGCACCGAGGGTGATGCCGAAGGCGAACAACGGATGCTGCACCAGCGCCTGCCAGGCCCCCTGCCAGTCGAAGCTCATGCCTCCTCCTCCCGACGCGCCTGGCGCTCGATCAGCCGCTGCATCAGCCAGCCGACGAAGGCCAGCGACACCAGCAGGGACAGCAGCAGCGCCCCGGCGATGGCCCAGAAGTCGGCGGCGATGGCATCGACATAGGCCATCAGCCCCACCGCCGGCGGCACCAGCAGCAGCGGCAGATAGCGCAGCAGCGTGGTGGCCGCCTCCTGGACCGGCGCGCTCACCTCGCCGCGCCAGACCAGATAGACGAATAGCAGCAGCAGGCCGATGATCGGCCCCGGCAGCATGGGCAGGCAGAGCGCCTGGATGGCCGTGCCAAGCAACTGGAACAGCACCAGCCAGGTGAGGCCTCGCAACAACATATGAACCTCCGCGGTCGAGCCGCCTGCCTGAAAAAACCCCAATGCCAGGGCGCGCGCCGGGACAGACGGACGGGAAAGGGCCCATTATAGGCAGGCACAGCGGCTCGCCATAAAGCGCGACAGCCTACCCGACCGGCTGGCAAAGGCCAGCGGGCAGGAACAAGGGCTTTGGGCCACACTACAACTCATAACAACAAGCGAAACGGTAGTACTGGCCGCTGCACGGAGCGCACTTGCGCCAGCCGACCGCTCGATCACCTTGCGCGAGGATCGCCCCATGTACCTGACGCCTCAGCACATCCTGCTCGCCGGCGCCACCGGCCTGGCCGGCGAGCACCTGCTCGATCGCCTGCTTACCGAACCGACCATCGCCCGGGTGCTGGCCCCCACCCGCCAGGCGCTGGCCGAGCATCCGCGCCTGGAAAACCCCCAGGGCCCGCTGGCCGACCTGCTGCCACGCCTGAGCGGGCCGCTCGACACCGCCTTCTGCTGCCTCGGCAGCAGCGCCGAACAGGCCGGCAGCCAGGAAGCCTTCCGCGCCATCGACCACGATCTGGTCCTGGCCTTCGGCCGCCGCGCCCGCGAGCTGGGCGCCCGCCACCTGCTGGTGATCAGCGCGCAGTGCGCCGACCCGCACTCGTCGCGCCTCTATTGCCGGGTCAAGGGTGAAATGGAGGAAGGCCTCAAGGCCCAGGACTGGCCGCAGCTGACCCTCGCCCGGCCGACCCAGCTGCTCGGCCCGCGCCGCGAACTGCGCCTGCTCGACCAGCTGAGCGACCCGCTGCTGCGCCTGACCCCCAGCCACTACCGCGCCATCGACCCCTGCACCCTGGCCCGCGCCCTCTGGCGCCTGGCCCTGGAGGAAGAGGACGGGGTACGCGTCGTCGAGGCGGAGGAGCTGCACCGACTGGGGCGCTAAAGACTCGCTACTTCACCGCATCCTGGGGCTGACGCGCCTGCCACTCGGCCAGTGCCCGGGCGTATTCGGCGCGGGCCTCGTGGTATTGCTCCCAGACACAGGCCTCGCCACAGCCATCCTCGCAGCACTCGCCCTCCTGGGGCGGCTCGGGCGGCAGCGGGCGGGAGTCGTCGTGTTCTTCGCTCATTGTGGCGTCGCTCCGGATGATTCGACGGGACTCCCCTGCGCCTCCCCGACCAGGGCGGACAGCTGCTCGGCATCGAGGGTTTCCTCCTCCAGCAGGCGCCGGGCGCTGCGCTCGAGCAGTTCGCGGCGCTCCTCGAGCAGGGCCACGGTGCGCTGGAAGGCGCGCTCGACGATCGCCTGCACCTCGGCGTCGATGGCGGTCGCGGTGGTCTCGCCGTATTCGTGGCGGGCCGGCAGGCCGTACAGCTGCTCGACGCCCAGGTAGCTGTGCTGCTCGCGCTCCAGGGTGACATGACCGAGGCGTTCCGACATGCCGTAGCGGGTGACCATGGCGCGGGCGATGTCGGTGACCTTGGCCAGGTCGTCGGCGGCGCCGGTGGAGAAGTGGGAGTAGATGACCCACTCGGCGGCACGGCCGCCGAGCAGCACCGCCATCTTGTTCTCCAGTTCCTCGCGGGTCATCAGGAAGCGGTCCTCGGTGGGCCGCTGGATGGTGTAGCCGAGCGCGCCCATGCCGCGCGGGATGATCGACACCTTGTGCACCACGTCCATCCCCGGCAGAGCCATGGCCACCAGCGCATGGCCCATCTCGTGGTGGGCGACGATCTCCCGCTCCTTCGGGTTGAGCAGGCGGTTGCGCTTTTCCAGGCCGGCGACGATGCGCTCCACGGCGGCGGTGAAATCGTCCATGCTCACCGCCTCGGCACGCCGGCGGGTGGCGAGCAGGGCCGCCTCGTTGACCAGGTTGGCCAGGTCGGCACCGGTGAAGCCGGGGGTCAGCGCGGCGATCTGCTGCGGATCGACGTCGGCCGCCAGCTGCGCCCGCTTCAGGTGTACCTGGAGGATCTGCACGCGCCCGGCCTTGTCCGGCCGGTCGACCAGCACCTGGCGGTCGAAGCGGCCGGCACGCAGCAGCGCCGGATCGAGGATTTCCGGACGGTTGGTGGCGGCCAGCAGGACCAGCCCGGTGGAGGTGTCGAAGCCGTCCAGCTCCACCAGCAGCTGGTTGAGGGTCTGCTCCTTCTCGTCGTGCCCGCCGCCCAGCGGGCCGACGCCGCGGGCGCGGCCGAGAGCGTCCAGCTCGTCGATGAAAATGATCGCCGGGGCCTGCGCCCGCGCCTGCTCGAACAGATCGCGAACCCTTGCTGCGCCGACGCCGACGAACATCTCGACGAACTCGGAACCGGAGATCGAGAAGAACGGCACCTTCGCCTCGCCGGCCACCGCCCGCGCCAGCAGGGTCTTGCCGGTGCCCGGCGGGCCGACCAGCAGCACGCCCTTGGGCATGCGCCCGCCGAGGCGGCCGTAGGTCTTCGGGTCCTTGAGGAAGTCGACGATCTCCTTGAGCTCGTCCTTGGCCTCGTCGACCCCGGCCACGTCGGCGAAGGTCACCTTCATGTCGGTCTCGACGTAGACCTTCGCCTTGCTCTTGCCGATCTGCATCATGCCGCCGCCGAGGCCGCCGCCGATACGCTTGAGCAGGAACAGCCAGAGGCTGAAGAAGATCAGCGCCGGCAGGGTCCAGGACAGCAGGTCGCGCAGCAGGGTGCTCTCGATCTTGCCGGCGTAGCGCACCGGGTACTGCTGCAGGTGCTCGGCCAGCCGCGGCTCGATGCGGGTGGCGGCGAAGCGGGTCTGGCCGCCGGGCAGCGGCTCCTTGAGCGTGCCCTCGATCTGCCGCTCGGTGATCGCCAGCTCCTCGACCCTGCCCTCCTTCAGGTACTGCTCGAACTCGCTGTAGGGAATTTGCGCCACCTGCTGCTGCTCGGTCAGCAGGCTCTGGATGAGCACGAACCCCAGCACGGCGATGAACCAGTAGCCGATATGAAACTGCGCCTGTTGCTTCACTATGCCTCCGATGAATATCCGCCCGCCTCCCGCGAGCCTCGCCCGCGCATTATCTGCGCAGCGGGCGGAAAGCGGGCAAGCCGGACGACGCCTCTGACCTTTGCATTATGGCCCGAGCCGATAACGGCCATATGCTATGAAGCCGGCGGCATGGCAGGGACTCCATGACGCGTCCAGGAATCGATGCCCGCCCCGCACGGAAGGGGGACGGCCCGTCCCTTGCCAGACATGTCCATGCGTATCCACACCCGGCTCGACCTCCGCCGCCTGATTCTCCTGCTCAGCCTGGCAGTCGCCCTGTTCAGCTTCTTCAACAGCTTCCACGCCAGCTACCAGACCCAGCGCGACCTGCTGATCCGCCACACCCTGGAGGCCAACCGCGTCTACGCCGCCAAGCTACGCCAGAGCGCCGAACAGTTGCTCGGCAGCATGCACCAGCAGCTGGCCTACAGCGCCGGCCTGCTGGTGGAGCGGATGAGCCAGCCGGAACGGCTGGCCGACGAAACCGAGCGCCTGATCCGCCAGAACCGCCACTTCAATTCGGCCTTCGTGGTCCGTCATGATGGCAAAGTGATGGCAGCCTCGCCCGAGAGCCTCGGTCTGCTCGGCCAGATGCTCGACAGCGCAGGCGCGCGCGAGGCACTGGACAAGCGCCGCCCGCTGATCAGCGATCCCTATGTCAGCGCCACGAACAGGCTGGTGGTCTTCATTTCGCAGCCGATCTTCGCCGATGACGGCAGCTACCAGGGCTATATCGGCGGCAGCCTCTACCTGCAGCACGAGAACATCCTGCACACCCTGCTCGGCGAGCACTTCTATCAGGACGGCACCTATCTCTACGTGGTCGACCGCAATCGCCGGCTGATCTACCACCAGGATCAGGGGCGGGTTGGCGAGATCGCCACCGGCAACCCGGTGGTCGAGCGGCTGATCCGCGGCGAGGAAGGCACCCTGGCCCTAACCAACTCCCGCGGCATCGAGACGCTCGCCGGCTTCGCGCCGGTGACAGCGAGCGGCTGGGACATCGTCGCCCAGCGGCCCCTGGAACTCGCCCTGGAGGAGCTCGACGGCCTGATGCTGAATATCCTGCGCCTGTCCCTGCCGATGCTGCTGCTGTCGCTGGCCGGTATCTGGTGGTTGTCGCACCTGATCTCGCGGCCACTCTGGCAACTGGCCAGAAGCGCCCAGCACTGGGATACCGAGGAAGCCCCGGAACAGGTACGACGCCTCCATGCCTGGTACTTCGAGGCCGACCAGCTCAAGCGCGCGATACTCGCCAGCCTGGCGCTGCTCCACCAACGCCTCGGCAAGCTCAGCCAGGAAAGTCTCACCGATCCGCTGACCGGCCTGGGCAATCGCCGCTGCCTGCAGGCCCAGCTGGAACGGTGGCAGCAGCAACGGCAGCCCTTCGCAGCCATCGCCCTCGACATCGACCATTTCAAGCAGGTCAACGACAACCACGGCCACGAATTCGGCGACCGCGTGCTGCAGCATCTCGCCCAGCAGATGAGCGACTGCTCGCGCGCCAGCGACCTGCTCTGCCGCAGCGGCGGCGAGGAATTCGTCATGCTCCTGCCGGGCGCCAGCCTGGAGGCCGCCCGCCAGGTCGCCGAGCGGGTCCGCACCCAGATGGGCAACACCTGCTGCGCCGACTGCCCGAGCGTCACCCTCTCGGCCGGCGTGGCGCACTGGCCGGACAGCGCCGCCAGCGTCGCCAGCGTCGAGGAGGTTCTCAAGCGCGCCGATGCCGCCCTCTACCAGGCCAAGCACGCCGGGCGGAACCGGGTGGAGATGGCCTGAGCATCCGTCAAGCTCAGAGGCCGCCGGACACGTTCAGCGCCACCCCCAGTTCGGCGGCCAGGGTGAAGGGCAGGAACAGGGTGTCGAGCAGAACGCTGGCCGGCAGGTCGACGGCAGGATACCGCGGCGGCTCGGCGCCGAAGCGGTCGAGCGGGCAGCAGCCGCCGTGCATCGCGTACCAGTCTAGACGGGTACCGGAGTAGACGAGCGGCGTGTCGGGCTTGCCGGCATTCAGGGTGCGAAAGGTGGCGCAGCCGGCGAGCAGCTCCAGCGAAACCAGCAGGACTCCCGCAGCGACTCGACGAGACATGCGCGGGAGAGTTGTCGAAGCCAATGGCCATTGCTCCAGGTGGATGGCTGCCATGCAGGACGCTCCGCCTGCAGCCACATGGATTGTAGAGCACGGCTCCGCCCCCGGCGCATGCCTATCTGCGGCCGAACAGTCGGAGAATCTGCTGCTTCCAGACGTACTGCACCGCTTTCAACCACTTGCGCCCGCTCATTATCTTGAGTTCCTTCTCGGTGAGCGGCTGGTTCAATAGCTTCTTCTTGATCTTGAGAGCGCTGGCAAGATCGAGGCAGCGCAGCCGCGTCTTGAGAAAGCGCAACGGCCTTGGAATGACGATGGCCGAGGCGAAATCGACGATGAAAATCCCGCCCTGCCGGTCCACAAGGATGTTCGCCCCGCGCAGATCGTTGTGAATGATATCGTTGCGGTGCAGCATGTTGATCGCCTTCAGGATGTCGTGAAACCTGATCCGGGCTCCGTTCCTGACCGACTCCCTGACGTTTTTCCCGTCAATGTACTCCATCGTGAAGCTGAACTTGTCGTCCACCCTGACGAGATCCGGGCAGCACGGGAGATCCCTGACCCGCCGCAGAAGCTTGGTCTCTCTCCCGATGATGAAACTGGCTATGGGCGATAACAGGGTGTTCCTGTATCTGCTGTAGTCCTTTCTGACGACCATCCGGTCCTCAAAGGGAGTCACGACAACTTCTGCCTTGAACAGGCCCTTTCCCTTCTGAATTGACGCCTCTTCGCTGTGCATATTGGTCATGGGGAAAACTTCGGCTGAGATTCGCGACAAGATTCCTTGAGGAAACCCTGAAAAAACCCCCTTCCACCCCAAAGGCACGCGCGGAAAGCCGCTCGCTCACGGAGTTGGCTGTTTATAGGTCTTATAAGTCGCGAAAACAGGCTTTTTCAGATCCTCCCTGACCCGCCGAAATCTTAACAAATTTTTCACATTCACCGGCAAACCAATGGCTAATTGCTCTCCCGAAAGCCACGACGGCGCGACGGGAACTATGCAAAACGGCTCTTGAAGGGGTGATTTTGGCGGCAAATGGGCCGTTCCGCGCATCCACGGACACAATCCTCCGGCGACGCGGCACGCCGGCGAACCGGCCGGGGGCGTTGTCGATATGGCGTGGTTATCGCGGGGTACGGTGCAGAAAGTGCCAGGCTACAGGCCGGCGGCCCGGGGCAGGGCCACAGGCTATTCCTCGCCGCTGGCCCGATAGTGCTCGCCCCAGCGCGGCAGCATGTCCTGGGGGATCTCCAGCAGGTTGAGGATGCGCGCCACCACGAAGTCGACCAGGTCGTCGAGGCTCTGCGGCTGGTGGTAGAAGCCCGGCGAGGCCGGCAGGATGATCGCGCCGAGGTTCGACAGCTTGAGCATGTTCTCCAGGTGGATGGTCGAGTACGGCGCCTCGCGCGGCACCAGGATCAGTTGGCGGCGCTCCTTGAGGGCCACGTCGGCGGCACGCTCGATCAGGTTGTTGCAGGCACCCGTGGCGATCGCCGACAGGCTGCCGGTGGAACAGGGCACCACCACCATGGCGCTCGGTGCACTGGAGCCGGAGGCCGGCGGCGCCAGCCAGTCCTCCTGGCCGAACACGCGGATCTGCCCCGGCGCCGCGCCGGTGTACTCGCTGAGGAAGGCCTGCATGGCCTGCGGCTTGGCCGGCAGGGTGACGTCGGTCTCGGTGGCGATCACCAGCTGCGCGGCCTTGGAGATCAGGAAATGCACCTCGCGCTCCTCCTGCACCAGGCAGTCGAGCAGGCGCAGGCCGTACTGGGCGCCGGAGGCGCCGGTCATCGCCAGGGTGACGCGTTGCGGTCCGGCCATGCTCAGTCCTCCAGGGCCTTGGCCAGCTTGCCGTGCAGGCCGCCGAAACCGCCGTTGCTCATGATCACCACCTGGGTGCCGGGCGCCGCCTGGCTCGCGACCCGCGCGATGATCGCCTCCAGCGAGTCGCAGACCACCGCCGGCACCGGGCAGGCGGCGGCGGTCGCAGCCAGGTCCCAGCCGAGGTTCGGCGGTGCGTACCAGACCACCTGGTCGGCCTGGGCCACCGACTCCGGCAGGCCGTCGCGGTGGGCGCCAAGCTTCATGGAGTTGGAGCGCGGCTCGATCACCGCGATGATCGGCGCCTCGCCGACCCGCTTGCGCAGCCCGTCGAGGGTGGTGGCGATGGCCGTCGGGTGGTGGGCGAAGTCGTCGTAGATCGTCACGCCCCTCACCTCGGCGACCTTCTCCATCCGCCGCTTGACGCTCAGGAACGAGCCCAGCGCGGCGATGCCCTGCTCCGCCACCACGCCCACATGGCGCGCTGCGGCCAGGGCGGCCAGCGCGTTGGCGACGTTGTGCCGCCCCGTCAGCTCCCAGTCGACCACGCCCTGCAGGGCACCCTCGAACAGCACCTCGAAGCGCGAGCCGTCCTCGGCCAAGAGGCGCGCCTGCCACTGGCCGCCTTCCCCGGTGGTCTGCACCGGCGTCCAGCGGCCCATGGCCAGCACCCGCTCGATGGCCTGCTCGGTGGTCGGGTGGATGATCAGCCCCTGGCTGGGAATGGTCCGCACCAGGTGGTGGAACTGCCGCTCGATCGCCGCGAGGTCCGGAAAGATGTCCGCGTGGTCGAACTCCAGGTTGTTGAGGATGGCGGTCCGCGGCCGGTAATGGACGAACTTCGAGCGCTTGTCGAAGAAGGCGCTGTCGTATTCGTCGGCCTCGACCACGAAGAACGGCGTGCCGCCCAGGCGCGCCGAGACGGCGAAGTTCTGCGGCACCCCGCCGATCAGGAAACCCGGGCTCATCCCGGCGTGCTCCAGCACCCAGGCCAGCATGCTGCTGGTGGTGGTCTTGCCGTGGGTGCCGGCCGCCGCCAGCACCCAGCGGCCCTGCAGCACATGGTCGGCCAGCCACTGCGGACCGGAAACATAGGGCAGGCCCTGGTTCAGCACATGCTCCACCGCCGGGTTGCCGCGCGACAGGGCATTGCCGATCACCACCAGGTCCGGCGCGGGCTGCAGATGCTCGGCAGAGTAGCCCTGCAGGAGCTCGATGCCCTGGGCCTCCAGCTGGGTGCTCATGGGCGGGTAGACGTTGGCGTCGGAGCCGGTGACGCGATGGCCCAGCTCCTTCGCCAGGACGGCCAGCGAGCCCATGAAGGTGCCGCAGATGCCGAGTATGTGGATGTGCATGAATGAATCCTGGCCTGAAAAGCGATGCGCGGCAGGTTAGCACAGCGCCCGGCGCCGCAGCAGGCGGCCGGGCGCTGCGGCGAAGCCTGTCTCAGTCAGTCGCCTTCGCGGCGGATGCCGTGGCGCTGCAGCTTGCGGTAGAGGGTGTTGCGGCTGATCCCGAGCTGCTCGGCGGTACGGCTCACGTGCCAGTGATTGGTCTCGAGGGTAGCCAGCAGGGCGTCACGCTCGGCCTGCTCCAGCAGGCCGCTGGCCTCCAGCGGCACCGGCGCCGGCAGCACCGGGGCCAGGCGCAACTCCGCCGGCAGGTCGGCCAGACGGATCAGGCCGTCCTCGCAGAGCGCCGCCTGGGCGCGCAGCACGCTGCGCAGCTGGCGCACGTTGCCCGGCCAGGCATAGCCGAGCAGGGCCTGGCGCGCCGCCGGCTCGAGGCGGATCGCCTCGCCGCGCGCCTCGCGCTCGAGCAGGTGGTCGATCAGCTCGCCCTTGTCGGTCCGCTCGCGCAGCGGCGGCAGGGTCACCGCCAGACCGTCCAGACGGTAGAACAGGTCCTCGCGGAACAGCCCGGCGGCGACCCGCTCACGCAGGTCGCGGTGGGTGGCGCTGATCACCCGCACGTCCACCGGCTCCGGCTCGCCGCCGATCGGCACCACCTGGCGCTCGTCGAGCACGCGCAGCAGGCGGGTCTGCAGGGCCAGCGGCATGTCGCCGATCTCGTCGAGGAACAGCGTGCCGCCGTCGGCCTGCTGCAGCTTGCCGCGCATGCCTTCCTTGCGCGCGCCGGTGAAGCTGCCGCCGCGGTAGCCGAACAGCTCGCTCTCGATCAGGTTCTCCGGGATCGCCGCGCAGTTCAGCGCGACGAACGGCCGCTCGGCGCGGCGGCCGGCCTGGTGCACGGCCTTGGCGAAGGCCTCCTTGCCGGAGCCGGTCTCGCCGTGCAGCAACAGCGGCACGTCGCGCTCGACCACCCGCAGCGCACGGCGGAAGGCCTGCTGCAGGTTGGGATCGCCCAGGCAGATGCTCGCCGGCACCGCGGGCACCACGGTGCCCTCCAGCGGCACCGCGCTTACCGGACGGCGCGGCCGCCCGCGCAGCAGGGCAAAGAGCATCCGCCCGTCCTGGGTGCGCAGCGGCCAACTGGCGTTCGGCTGCTCGCTGGCCAGCGCCAGCAGGTCGTCTAGGCGGCTGGCGAAGAGGGCCTCGACCGACTGGCCGAGCAGCTCGCGGCGGCTGCCGCCGAGCAAGTTGATGGCGGTCTGGTTGACCGCCAGCACCCGCCCCTCGCCGTCGAAGGCCAGCAGCCCCTCGCTGAACAGCCCGACGTATTCGGCCTGCAGATGGAAGCGCAGCAGCCACTCGTTCTCGAAGCGGCGCAGGAAATAGCAGCTTTCGATCACCTTGGCCGAAAGGTTGACCAGCGCCATGGTGTGGAACTGGCTCTGCCGCGACACGTTGCCCTGCAGCGAGGACACGTCGAGCACCGCGAGCAGTTCGCCGTGCGGATCGAACACCGGGCTGGCCGAGCAGGTCAGCCCGGTGTGGCAGCTGCGGAAGTGCTCCTCCTGCTGGATGGTCAGCGGCTGGCGCTCGACCAGGCAGGTGCCGATGCCGTTGGTGCCCTCGCAGGCCTCGCTCCAGTCGGCGCCCAGCCACAGCCCGGCGTGCTCGAAGGTCGACTGTTCGGCGGCGGCGCTGACGCGGTTGAGGATCACCCCGCGGGCGTCGGTCAGCAGCACCGCATGGGCGCTGCCGGCCAGCTGCAGGTGAAGGCTGTTCATCTCGCCGCTGGCGATCTCCAGCACCTGCTGCAGGCGTTCGCGGCGCTCCAGCAGATGGGCGTGCTCCAGCACGCTGGTCGTCAGCGGCAGCGACGGGTCCAGCCGGTGCTGCTCCAGGCAGCGCAGCCAGGAACGGGCGATGGAGGGATCGTTGGCCGGTCCGATGGCCCTTCCCTCGGCCAGGGTCCGCACCTGTTGGGCGTGGCGCAGCATGCGGTTCGCTTGCATTGTCATTGTTGTCTCCGCGTTGATCGGCGGGCAGCTCCCGTAGTGACCGCACAGCATCGTCCAGCCGTGGCGGCTTTGCAATGGCGTCACGTCCGGACTCGAGTGTCACTGTCAAGCTTGCGGGACAAAATGTCACGCCCCTGTTCCAGTCATGCCACAGAACACCCCGGCGCAGGCCCGGCAAAGCGCGGCAAATCCGCGCAGCTACTGGGGTTCCAGCGACTTGGCCCGCCCCTTGCTATATCTCTTTGCAGACGTGCTCTTGCGCACTCCCCAGAAAATCCAAGAACCACAAGAATCAGGAGACTCTCCATGCGGTATGCCCATCCTGGCAGTGAAGGCGCCATCGTTTCCTACAAGGTCCGCTACGGCAACTATATCGGCGGCCAGTTCGTACCCCCGGTGAAAGGTCAGTACTTCACCAACAGCTCGCCGGTCACCGGCGAAGAATTCGCCGAATTCCCCCGCTCCACCGCCGAGGATATCGAGAAGGCCCTGGATGCCGCCCACGCCGCCGCCGGCGCCTGGGGCCGCACTTCTGTACAGGAACGCGCCGCCGTCCTGCTGAAGATCGCCGACCGCATCGAGCAGAACCTGGAAGTGCTGGCCGTCACCGAAACCTGGGACAACGGCAAGCCGGTCCGCGAGACCCTGAACGCCGACGTGCCGCTGTCCGCCGACCACTTCCGCTACTACGCCGGCTGCATCCGCGCCCAGGAAGGCAGCGCCGGCGAGATCAACGAGAACACCGTTGCCTACCACTTCCACGAGCCGCTGGGCGTGGTCGGCCAGATCATCCCGTGGAACTTCCCGCTGCTGATGGCCGCCTGGAAGCTGGCCCCGGCCCTGGCCGCCGGCAACTGCATCGTGCTGAAACCCGCCGAGCAGACCCCGCTGTCGATCACCGTGCTGGTCGAACTGATCGGCGACCTGCTGCCGCCGGGCGTGCTGAACGTCGTCCAGGGCTTCGGCCGCGAGGCCGGCGAGGCGCTGGCGACCAGCAAGCGCATCGCCAAGATCGCCTTCACCGGCTCCACCCCGGTGGGCGCGCACATCCTCAAGTGCGCCGCCGAAAACATCATCCCGAGCACCGTCGAGCTGGGCGGCAAGTCGCCGAACATCTTCTTCGAGGACATCATGCAGGCCGAGCCGGCCTTCATCGAGAAGGCCGCCGAAGGCCTGGTGCTGGCCTTCTTCAACCAGGGCGAGGTGTGCACCTGCCCGTCGCGCGCGCTGATCCAGGAATCCATCTACGACGACTTCATGAAGGTCGTGATGAAGAAGGTCAGCCAGATCAAGCGCGGCCATCCGCTGGACACCGACACCATGGTCGGCGCCCAGGCCTCCAGCCAGCAGTTCGAGAAGATCCTCTCCTACCTGGAGATCGCCCGCAGCGAGGGCGCCGAAGTCCTCACCGGCGGCGCCGCCGAGCGCCTGGAAGGCAGCCTGGCAAGCGGCTACTACATCCAGCCGACCCTGCTCAAGGGCCACAACAAGATGCGCGTGTTCCAGGAGGAGATCTTCGGCCCGGTGGTCGGCGTCACCACCTTCAAGACCGAAGCCGAGGCCCTGGCGATTGCCAACGACACCGAGTTCGGCCTGGGCGCCGGCGTCTGGACCCGCGACATCAACCGCGCCTACCGCATGGGCCGCGGCATCCAGGCCGGCCGCGTGTGGACCAACTGCTACCACCTGTATCCGGCGCACGCCGCCTTCGGTGGCTACAAGAAGTCCGGCGTCGGCCGCGAAACCCACAAGATGATGCTCGACCACTACCAGCAGACCAAGAACCTGCTGGTCAGCTACGACATCAACCCGCTGGGCTTCTTCTGATGCACGTCCCCTGCCCTTCGCGGGCCGGGGACGGGATTGAATCGAGACGGTCAGGGCGAACCCTCGCCCGAATCACGGTAAAGCCTGGCCGACGGACGTACCTTCCCGCCGGTACCCGCGTGCGCGACCCGCGCGGGCACAGGGAAGGTCCACCGCGGCCGCCAGGTGTGCAAGGTCGCCTAAAAACAAGATAACAACAGAGAGGAAATCCTCATGAGCAGCACCTTCTTCATCCCTGCAGTGAACATGATGGGCATCGGCAGCCTCGACGAGGCCATGGGCGCAATCAAGAACCACGGTTTCCGCAAGGCGCTGATCGTCACCGACGCCGGCCTGGCGAAAGCCGGCGTAGCCGACAGGGTTTCCCAGTTGCTGGCCCAGCAGGATATCGACTCCGTTCTCTACGACGGCGCCAAGCCGAACCCCACCGTCAGCAACGTCGAGAACGGCCTGACCCTGCTCAAGAGCAGCGGCTGCGACTTCGTCATCTCCCTGGGCGGCGGCTCGCCCCACGACTGCGCCAAGGGCATCGCCCTGTGCGCCGCCAACGGCGGGCACATCAGCGAGTACGAGGGCGTCGATCGCTCGGCCCGCCCGCAGCTGCCGCTGGTTGCCATCAACACCACCGCCGGCACCGCCAGCGAGATGACCCGCTTCTGCATCATCACCGACGAAACCCGTCACGTGAAAATGGCCATCGTCGACCGCAACGTCACCCCGCTGCTGTCGGTCAACGACCCCTCGCTGATGGCCGCCATGCCCAAGGGCCTGACCGCCGCCACCGGCATGGACGCCCTGACCCACGCGGTCGAAGCCTACGTCTCCACCGCCGCCACGCCGATCACCGACGCCTGCGCCCTGAAGGCCGTCGAGCTGATCTCCGCCAACCTGCGCAACGCAGTGGCCAACGGCAGCGACATGACCGCCCGCGAGAACATGGCCTATGCCCAGTTCCTCGCCGGCATGGCCTTCAACAACGCCTCCCTCGGCTATGTGCATGCCATGGCGCACCAGCTGGGCGGCTTCTACGACCTGCCCCACGGCGTCTGCAACGCGGTTCTGCTGCCGCACGTGGAAAGCTTCAACGCCAGCGTCTGTCCGGATCGCCTGCGCGACGTCGCCAAGTCCATGGGCGTCGACGTCCAGGGCATGAGCGCCGAGCAGGGTGCCCAGGCCGCCCTCGCGGCGATCCGCACCCTGTCCAAGGACATCGGCATCCCGGGCGGCCTCGGCGAGCTGGGTGCCAAGGCCGACGACATTCCGGTCCTGGCGGCCAACGCCCTGAAGGACGCCTGCGGCCTGACCAACCCGCGCCCGGCCGACCAGCAGCAGATCGAGGAAATCTTCCGCAACGCCTTCTAAGGCGGCGGATCGCCCGGGCCGGCCGCCCCGCTCCGGCCGGCCCGGGCTCCTCCGGATTCACCGTCACTGTGCCCCCCCGCCACGGTCACCCCTCTGGTGGCGGGGGGCAACTTTTTCGCCCCCTCCGCACTCCGTCCGCTGCCCTGG
Organism: Azotobacter chroococcum; assembly: GCF_004339665.1. Classification (GTDB taxonomy): domain Bacteria; phylum Pseudomonadota; class Gammaproteobacteria; order Pseudomonadales; family Pseudomonadaceae; genus Azotobacter; species Azotobacter chroococcum. The sequence goes on along the minus strand of NZ_SMMU01000002.1, from coordinate 285,729 downwards.
CGAGCCAGTCCGATCCGGCATTTACTGATTGGGTCACCCATCCGTTCCACGAGGGCCGCCACCATGGCCAAGACGATGAAGGCTGCCGTTGTCGTCGAGTTCGGCAAGCCGCTGGAGATTCGCGAAGTACCGGTGCCCACCCCCGGCCCCGGGCAACTGCTGGTGAAGATCGCCGCCTGCGGCGTCTGCCACACCGACCTGCACGCCGCCGAAGGCGACTGGCCGGTCAAACCCAATCCCCCCTTCATTCCCGGCCACGAAGGCGTCGGCCAGGTGGTCGCCGTGGGCGCCGGCGTCAGCCACATCAAGGAAGGCGACCGGGTCGGCATTCCCTGGCTGCACTCCGCCTGCGGCCACTGCGAGCACTGCCTGGGCGGCTGGGAAACCCTCTGCCACGCGCAGAGCAACACCGGCTACTCGGTGAACGGCGGCTTCGCCGAATACGCCCTGGCCGAGGCAGAATACGCCGGCCGCCTGCCGGACAACGCCGACTTCATCGAGATCGCCCCCATCCTCTGCGCCGGGGTGACCGTCTACAAGGGCCTGAAGATGACCGACACCCGTCCCGGCCAGTGGGTGGCGATCTCCGGCGTCGGCGGCCTCGGCCACATGGCCGTGCAGTACGCCCGGGCCATGGGCCTGAACGTCGCCGCCGTGGACGTCGACGACGCCAAGCTGGAGTTCGCCCGGCGGCTTGGCGCCAGCCTCACCGTCAATGCCCGCCAGCAGGACCCGGCGGCCTTCCTGCAGCAGGAAATCGGCGGCATGCACGGCGTGCTGGTCACCGCCGTCTCGCCGAAGGCCTTCGAGCAGGCCCTGGGCATGACCCGCCGCGGCGGCACCGTCGCCCTCAACGGCCTGCCGCCCGGCGAGTTCAGCCTGTCGATCTTCGACATGGTGCTCAACGGCACCACGGTGCGCGGCTCCATCGTCGGCACCCGCCTGGACCTGCAGGAAGCGCTGGACTTCGCCGGCCAGGGCAAGGTGCGGGCCACGGTCGCCAGCGAGCCTTTGGAAAACATCAACGACATCTTCGCCCGCATGCACAAGGGGCAGATCGAAGGCCGCATCGTCCTCGACCTCGCTGCCTGAACCTCCGGCCTGCGCCAGCCGGCGCAGGCCTTGCTCCTGGATCACGGCGCCCTTAAGGTGAGCCCTCCGTGTTCTGGAGCCTCTGCCGATGTGGTCCTTCCGCGCCTGGCGCCGCCGGCGCATCCTCGCCCGCTTCCCGGTCGATGCCGAACTCTGGCGCCAGGTCCTGGGCAGCCTGCCGATCCTCGACGGCCTGAGCGCCGAGGAGACCGAGCGGCTGCGCGAGCGCTGCGTGCTCTTCCTGCACGCCAAGCGGCTCACCGCGCTGCCGGGGGTCGAGCTGGATGGCTTCGCCCGCCTGCGCCTGGCCGCCCAGGCCGAGCTGCCGCTGCTCAACCTGCCGGAGTTCGACTGGTATCGGGGCTTCCACGAACTGGTGCTGTACCCCGACGACTTCCTCAGCCCGCAGAAGCACCGCGACGCCACCGGGGTGGTCCACGAATGGGACGCCGAGCGCAGCGGCGAGGCCTGGCACCAGGGGCCGGTGATCCTCGCCTGGCCGGGCATCGCGGCCAGCGGCGAGTGGGACGGCTACAACCTGGCGATCCACGAGCTGGCGCACAAGCTGGACATGCTCAACGGCGAGGCCAACGGCCTGCCGCCGCTGCACGCCGACATGCGCGTGCAGGACTGGGCCGCCGCCCTGCAGGCCGCCTACGACGACCTCGACGCCCGCCTGGAGGCCGACCCGGACGCCGAGACGCCGATCGATCCCTACGCCGCCGAGGACCCGGCGGAATTCTTCGCAGTGACCAGCGAGTACTTCTTCAGCGCCCCCGACCTGCTCGTCGAGGCCTACCCGGCGGTCTATGACCAATTGGCGACCTTCTACCGCCAGGACCCGCTGGCACGATTGCGCCGCCTGCAGGTCGAAGATCCCCAGTACCGCGCGACGGCCGAGCCTGCAACCAAGGGCTGAGCCGGCCGTCATGGCAAGCGCACGGAAATCTACCTATAATCCCGGCCACTTTTTGGCCTTCCCTGAGAGTCAATCCATGAGCTACAGCAAGATCCCCGCGGGCAAAGACCTGCCGAACGACATCTACGTCGCGATCGAGATCCCGGCCAATCACGCGCCCATCAAGTACGAGATCGACAAGGACAGCGACTGCCTGTTCGTCGACCGCTTCATGGCGACTCCGATGTTCTACCCGGCCAACTACGGCTACATCCCCAACACCCTGGCCGACGACGGCGACCCGCTGGACGTGCTGGTGGTGACCCCCTACCCGGTCGCCCCCGGTTCGGTGATCCGCGCCCGTCCGGTCGGCGTGCTGCACATGACCGACGAAGGCGGCGGCGATGCCAAGCTGATCGCCGTACCGCACGACAAGCTGACCGTCCTCTACCAGGACGTGAAGGAATACACCGACCTGCCGGCACTGCTGCTGGAGCAGATCAAGCACTTCTTCGAGAACTACAAGGACCTCGAAAAGGGCAAGTGGGTGAAAGTGGAAAGCTGGGGCGACGCCGAAGCGGCTCGCGCCGAGATTCTCAAGGCGGTCGCGGCTTACCAGAAGTAAGCCAGCCTCCCCTTGGAAAAGCCGGCCACAAGCCGGCTTTTTTCATTTCCGCAGTAATTCGAGCATTTCCGCGAACCCTAGCTAGCATGCGGGTTTCAGCCTATCATCCGTCCGTAATCGTCCGTTCGTCACTGTCGCTTTCCGCGAAAAAGTGGGGGAACAAATGGGGGAACAGAATTTGTTCCCCCACCAACGGAGTGGAGCATGGGCAAGCTGAATCCGAAGCAAGTCGAGAACCTGACGGAGCCGGGCACCTATGAAGACGGTGCCGGCCTGCGCCTGATCGTGAAGGCCACCGGACGCAAGTCATGGGTGTTGCGTTTCCAGATCAACGGTCAGCGCCGGGAGATGGGTTTGGGGAGCTTCCCCGAGGTGAGTTTGAAGGCCGCCCGCCTGGCCGCCGGGGATCAACGCAAGCTGTTGGCTGCCGGCACCGATCCGATGGCCGCCCGCGATGCCGAGCGCGAGCGCCAGCGGGAAGCGCAGCGCATCAAGGAGGCGCGCAAGGTCACATTCGATGCGCTGGCGACCGAGTATTGGGAGGCGCATGGTTCGTCCTGGTCGGAGAAGTGGCGGGCCGGCTGGCTGCGAAAGCTGGAGCTGTATGCCTTTCCAGTCATCGGCAGGATGCCGACCAGCGACATCGAAACGGAACACGTCCTGCGCGTGCTGCGCCCCATCTGGACGGAGAAGACCCGCACCGCCGATGAGGTGCGTGGGCAGATCGAGCAGGTATTGGACGCAGCCAAGGCCCGCCGTCTGCGCGATGGTGACAACCCGGCCCGCTGGCGTGGGCACCTGGCAAACCTGCTGGGCAAGACCGAGAAGCGGAAGGCCCGCCAGCGCCAGCACTTCCCGGCGATGAAATGGCAGGACGTGCCGGCGCTCATGGCCACGATTGCCGGGATCGACGGACACGCCGCCGCAGCGGCCCGCCTGCTGATCCTGACCGGCGCCCGATCGCACATGGTCCGCTTCGCCCAGTGGTCGGAGTTCGACATAGGGGACGGCGTCTGGTCGCTGCCTGCCGAGCGGATGAAGATGCGCCAGGCATTCGCCATTCCCCTGGCTCCCGAAGTGGTCGAGCTGCTGGAGAGCATTCCGCGAATCGACGACAGCCCCTACCTGTTCCCCGGCCAAGGCAAGTCCGGCGTCATGCACGCCAACGCCGTCCGCAATCTGTTGCACGGCCTCGGGCACGAGAGCATCACCCGGCACGGCTTCCGGTCGAGCTTCCGCGACTGGGCAAACGAGCGCACCCACTACCCGCGGGAGGTCTGCGAGCTGGCGCTCGCCCACGATGAGCGCGACCAGACCGAGGGCGCCTATTCACGGTCCGACTTCATCGAGAAGCGCCGCGCCCTGATGGCCGACTGGGCGAAGTTCATCACCGCGCCGCCGGCGGAAAACGTCATTCAAGGCGACTTCAAACGCGCCTAATCGAGTTACCGGCTGACCTAGGGTCGCCCCCGAAAAGCGGACTTCCCACCCGCCTGACCAGCCGATCTATTCAAGAAGTGGGGCGCCTGGGAGGGCGTGCTGATGAGCGAACAAAATCTATGGTCCTGGCTCGGCTCTGCGAGGGAGCGGCTGGGCGTTCTCAAGTATCGACATGGGAAGCCAGTGCCCGAGGGATCCAGCCCTATTGGGGAAAAAGCGGAAGCACTCATCGTCAGCCTGGATCAACTCAAGACGGCCTGCCCTAAAGCCCCTGCGCTGTCAGAGCTTGAAAGCGCCCTGCATGGCTATCTTGCTGCCTCAATCGAAGAGCTGACGAATGTCACCGGCGCAATGCTCGACCACAGAGACAAGGCGGTCACCATGAAACAACGGGCAGAGGAGGCGGAAGCACAGGTTGCGCTCCTGCTCAGCCAGGCTGTAACGGAAGGCGGTGACACCGACTATCGAGCAATGCAAGAGCGCGCAGAGCAAGCCGAACGCCGCGCGAGATACCTCGAGCAGCAGCTTTCAGCGCAAGCCGATCAGCAGAGCCCCCAACAGCCTCCGGCTGCCGGCCTGGTATTCCCCTACGCCACCAAGCAACTGGAGGCCATGCGTGACGCCGCCATAGAGTTTTGGCATCAGCATGACCGCAGCACTCCTATGCCGTACGGCATACAAAAGCGGGTTCAAATATTCCTCGCGGAGCGCACCGGGGAGAGCTCGCGGAAGCTCGAAGAGCTGGCCAAGGCCATCAAGCCGGACGATCTGCCGAAAGCATGACGGCAGAGGGTGACAGTATGTCATGACACTATGTCACCCCTAGCTGACACCCCACTCACCCCGCATACCTTGCCCATCGTCCGCCCCGCACCGGGGCATGCCTAGAGGTAACGACGATGGCCAAAGCCGTTCAACAACCCCGCTGTATCTGGCGCCTGCCGACCGTGAAGGCCCGCACCGGCCTGGGGCGCACCACGATTTACGATCTGATGAAGGATGGCCGCTTTCCGAAGAACCGGCGCATCGCTGGCGCCCATGCGGTCGGCTGGGATTCGCTGGAGGTAGAGGCGTGGATCGCCGAGCAGCTTGGCAAGGTGGCCTGAAATGAAAAAGGCGACCCGTCCCGAAGAACAAAGCCGCCTGCTGCAAGGCCAGTCTATCACCGCCAGCGCCAGCCCCGATGTGCTGTTTGCCAAGGCGCCGACCAAAATCGCCCGTGTGCTGGCCTACCTGCTGGCGCCGTGCAACTCGCTGAACCGCTTCGAGGCCGAACTCCTGGGCGATCACTGCCTGAACTCGACCATTGCCAAGCTGACGCACAGCTACGGCCTGGAGTTCCAGCGCCAGCCGGAGAAGGTGCCCAACCGCTGGGGCGCCCCCTGCGACGTGACCCGCTACAGCCTGCCGGAGAGCCAGCACCAGCGCGCCCGTGCAGTGCTGGCGCTGCTGAGCAAGCCGGCCAAGGGCCGTAAGGAGGCAGCCGCATGAGCAACGCCATTACCCTGGTCCAGTTCAAGGGCGAAGCGCGGGCGGATAGCCGTCTGCTGGCCAAGCAGTTGGGCAACCAGCACAAGAACTCCATGGACCTGATCGAGCGCTATGCCGCCAAGTTCAAGCGCTTCGGCCATCTTCCGTTTCAAACGGAGGTTGGTAAGCGGGTTCAAGGCGGCGGCAAGGCCGAGCGCTATGCCCTGCTGAACGAGGACCAGTGCTACTTCCTGCTGTCACTGTCGCGGAATACCGACATCGTGGTGGATTTGAAGGCAGACCTGATCGCTGCCTTCCGCGAGGCCCGCGACCGCTCCAACGTGACGGACGCGCAGTACCTGCCGCTCTATCACGCCATGCACGACGAGGTGGCCGCCCTGGCCCAGCGCGCCAAGGAGCGCGGCAGCGACACCCCGGAGCGCATGTTTCACATCAACGCCAACAAGGCGCTGAACGCCGTCATGGGGATTGCCAGCGGCGAGCGCGACACGCTGACCATCGAGCAGCGGCTGTTGCTGACGACGCTTCAGGCGGTCTGGCGGAATCACCTGCATGCCAGCCTTGAGCGCGGCGACGATCACCGCAAGGCATTCGGCAAGGCGAAGGCCGCGGTACTGGCCTACATGACAGGCGCAGGAGCTCTGCTGCTGGGAGGGCGCGCAGCATGATCGCCTCCAATGAAAAACGCGGGGCCACGGCAGATCGCCGCCCCCGCGTTGCTGGCCCGATGCGGACGGCCAGCGGATGCCCTCCTGTCGGAGCCGAGAGCTACATCAGCGTCCTGGCTGGCGAGTTCATCCGCAACCAGTCGGCCAGGGCGGCATCCATCCGGGCCTGCCAGCCGTCGCCCGTGGCGCGGAAGGCCTCCACCAGCTCGGGTGGTAGCCGAACGGTGACGGAAACCTTGCCATCTGGTGGTAGCTCTACCGCCTCGCCGGCCTCCATCTGCCGCACGGACTCCACCAAGGCCTGTACAGAGTTCAGCAGATCGGTTTGGAACCGCTCCATTACCTTCTCCATGCTCGATCACCTCTTTCTGGTGGTTCATACTGAAAGGAATGACACGGCCAAACGGCATATGCAACAACCGGTTGGCTATGGGCCCGATAGCCTGAAACCGGGTGTTGCACGTGCCAGCAACCGGCACTATTCTGTGCCCGTCACGGTAAATCCCGTGGCCGACCTTGGCCGGTCGAACTACCTAAGGCGCACAAGCGCCCACCATCCGAACGCAGGCGCTTTTTTTGTGCCCGCAGTTTCGTGTTATGGCGGCTGTGCGTGGGACACCTTCGGGTGTGCCGGTTTCCTTGGGTACCGGTCGGCCAACCCGCGTACAGCCGTCGCCATTCCTTGCTTGGCCGCAAGCGGTGACGGCTCCACTACCCAAGGAGCTGTACCCCATGAAGCACGACCCCGCCCTCAATCCGTCCGCACTCCGGCAACGCGCCAGCGCCCACCGCGCTATGGCCATGGCCGCCCTCCGTGCGAACTCCTCCCTGTCCGTCCGTCTCTCCCGCTACAACGACCACATGGCCAAGGCCCGCGCCCTGGAAGCGCAGGAGGTGGCCCTGTGATCGCCGTCCAACTGATCGACAGCACCGGCCGCGTGCTGGGCAACATGCGCCTTCCGGCCGGTGTGCGTCTGTCCGACCTGGAACAGCTGGCGCTCGCCGCCGGCCACCAGTCCCTGCCCGAGCACATCGAGGACCGCACCACCACCAAGGCCCCGGAAGCAGTGGAGGTGATCCAGTGAGCCAGCGCACTACCCACACCGCCGTCAACGCCGTGGCCGTCGCCGACGAAGCCCTGGAGCTGCTGGAGTCCACCCGCGAGCAGCTCGACACACTGGCCTCCCTGCTGCGCGCCATCTACCGGGCAACGCCTGGCGTGCTCGCCACCCTGAGCAGCCCCAGCCGCAGCGGAGCGCTCGACACCCAGTATCTCGCCGGCCTGGGCGAGCAGGCCGCGGTGGACTGGTCCGAGTACCTGGAGCAGCAGACTGAGCAACTGAAAAGCCAGCTCGACGCCGCAGGGGGTGCCCAATGACGCCCATCTGGAACAACCTCACACGCGCCATTACCACCCGCGCCGGCCTGAGCTTCACCGGCTACACCGCCGACGAGGATCCGCGCTTCATCAACTGGGCGCCCGCCCGGGTGCCGCCCCAGCCCAACCAGTGGAACATCGAGCACCGCCTCGGCGAGTCCCTGCTCGAGGAGGTGCGCACCCTGCACGCCGTTGACGAGGTGGAGGCCTTCGAGGCGATCCAGTTCGCCCTGATGTCCCCCTACTGGAAGACCGGTGGCGCTGGCGCCGAGTGCGGCTTTGCCACGGGCCTTGCTGCGCTGGCCGTAGTCGGCATGCGAGCCCTGCGAGCGGGCGCCGAGCCCTTCGACCCCGAAGCCTTCGAGGACTGACCCATGCGTGATTTTCAACGCTGCCAGCCGGCGGCGACGGGATCGGCTTGCCCGCAGAAAGGCCCGGTCCTGCAACTGACCCCGCACCACCTGGAGCTGATCCGCGCCGCGCAGCAGGCGCTCCACCGCGCCACCGACCAGACCAGCAGCACCGCCGAGCGTGGCGCTGGTCGCTCGCCTGGAGAGCCTCGAGGAGGACCGTCTATGAGTCTCGATTGCGTGACTGCCTTCCGTGACGCCCTGCAAGGCGCCTTCGGCCCGCTGGAGTGGCTGCCCGAGCCTGATGCCCAGCTCCACCGCTTCCACGTCCCCGGCGACCGCAGCGGCAGCTGCAACGGCTGGTATGTGCTGTTCCCGGACGGGCTGGCCGCTGGCGCCTTCGGCAGCTGGAAGGCTGGCGCGGTCCACCACTGGAGCAGCCGCCAGCCCACCGACCCGCAGGAAGCCGAGCAGGTGCGCCAGCGCATCGAGCAGGCCCGGCGCCAGCGAGAGGCCGAGCAGCGCCGCCGCTGGGCGGCTGCCGAAAGCTGGGCCGCCCGCTGCTGGCAGGGAGCCCGCCGCGCCGAAGCCGGCCACCCGTACCTGGTCGCCAAGGGTGTGAAGCCCCACGGCCTGCGCCAGCGCGGCGGCGAGCTGCTGGTGCCGCTGTTCCATGCCGCCCGGCTGGTGAACCTGCAACGCATCGCCCCGGACGGCAGCAAGCGCTTCCTGTCCGGAGGGCGGGTGACGGGTTGCTACTCCACGCTCGGCCAGGTCGAGGCCGGGCAGCCGCTGTACCTCTGCGAGGGCTGGGCCACCGGAGCGACGCTCCACGAGCACAGCGGCGCCGCCGTGGCCGTAGCCCTGAACGCCGGCAACCTGCTGGCGGTCGGGCAGCACCTGCGCCGCCGCTACTCGGAGGCCGTGCTGATCGTGGCCGGCGACGACGACCGCCAGACCGAGGCCGAGGGCAAGGGCAACCCTGGCCGGGACGCCGCCAACCGCGCCGCCGTGGCGCTGGGCTGTGACGTGGTGTTCCCGTCTTGGCCCGCCGGGGCGCCGCTCAACCTCTCCGACTTCAACGACCTGCGCCAGTGGCAGGAGGTATCCGCATGAGTGACGACAAGACCGTTGTTCCGTTTGTTCGCCAACCACCGGCCATCAAGCCGGAGCGGCCCTGCTTTGGCGTCTATCAGGGGTGGGTACAGAACGAGAAGGGCGCCAGGCTCAAGCCGGGTGTCTACTGGCACAGCTACCAGCGCACCAAGGATGACGATGGGGACGCGCCAGGCGACGACCGGGACCGCCCCGTGCGCGACGACTGGATCGCCACGCCGGTGCTCGTCGAGGCCCGCACCCTCAACAGCGACGACGGCACCGAAGGCCGTCTGTTGCGCCTGGCGACGCATGGCGGGGACAAGGAGTGGACCATGCCCATGGAGATGCTGGGCGGCAGCGGCGAGGAAATCCGCCGTGCCCTGTTCGCCATGGGGGCGGTGATCGCCCCGCGCCAGCGTCCCCGCTTCCTGGAGTACCTGCTAGACCAGCAGCCCGGCCAGACTATTGCCACCACCAGCCGGCCCGGCTGGCATGCATCCGGGGTGTTCGTCCTGCCCCACCGCACCATCGGCGGCGAGGGGGTGCGCTTCCAGTCGTCGGGGCGTGCGCCGGACCTGTTCCGGGTGCGTGGCGAGCTGGCGCAGTGGCAGGCTCTGGTGGGCGCCCGTTGCGTGGGCAATCCGGTGCTGACCCTGGCCGTGGGCTGCGCGCTGGCCGGGCCGCTGCTGAACCTGGTCAAGGTGAATGGCGGCGGGGTCCATCTGGTCGGCGACAGCTCCAAGGGCAAGTCGCTGGCGCAACTGGTCGGCGCCTCGGTGTGGGGCGATCCGGGGCCGGCGGGCTTCGGCGCCTCCTGGTGCATGACCAAGAACGGGCTGGAGATCGAGGCCGCCTCGCGCAACGACACCCTGCTGTCGCTGGACGAGATCAAGCGCGCCAACCCCAAGGATATTCAGGAGATGGCCTACTCGCTGGCCAACGGGTGCGGCAAGGGCACCATGAACCGCGAGCGGGAAGGCCGCGCCAAGCTCAGTTGGACCCTCCTCACCCTCTCCAGCGGCGAGCGATCGCTCTCCGAGCATGCCGCGCTGTCGGGCGATCCGGCCCACGCTGGCGCCGAACTGCGCATGGTGGACGTGAACGCCGGCACCCGGACGCACGGTGCCTTCGACGACTGCCACGGCCTGGACGGAGCGGGCTTTCACCGGCTCATGACAGGCGCCGTGGGGGAGCACTACGGGCACCTTGGCCCGGCCTTCGTCGAGAAGCTGATCGCCGGCAACGACCGTGACGGGCTGCTGGAGGCGTTCGCCAAGGTACGCGCCCACTTCCAATCCGACAGCGCGCAGGCCGGACGGGTGGCGGATCGCTTCGCCGTCGTCGCCCTGGCCGGCGAGATGGCCATCGCCTACGGCCTGTTGCCCTGGACGGTGGGCAACAGCCTGGCCGACAGCCTGTTGCTCTATCGCGAGTGGCTGGAGCGGGTGGGCAGCGGCAGTGCCGAGGATCGGCAGATTCTGGCCAGCCTCGCCCGCTTCATCGAGCGCCATGGCGACAGCCGCTTCTCCGACGTGCATGCCGGCGAGACGGACAACCGGGTCACCAATCGGGCCGGCTACTGGGAGGACGAGCCGAACCGCCGGCTGTTCCTGTTCAACACGTCCGGCTTGCAGGAAGCCGCCCATGGCTTCGGGCTGGCGCGCATCGTCACCGCACTGGACACGGCAGGCGCCATCGCCAAGCGCGATATCGAGAAGGACCGCACGCGCAACACCAAGAAGTACCGGCTACCCGGAGGCGGCTCCCCGAAAGGGCTGTACGTCATCGACCCCGAGCGGCTGGAAATGGCGGGCGCCGACGACAACAAACACACAGGAACCTAGAAATCCGGGGAACGTGGGGAACAGGGGAACAAGAGGGCGAAAGCCCAGCAATGACGCGGCTTTCGTCTGTTCCCCAAGAGAGAGAGGGATGGGGAACGGGGGAACACACCACTTTGAGATAAAGAGGCGTGCTTTCCCTTCCCGAGCCGTTTCGTCCTGGTGCTTGTTCCTGTTCCCCGGTTCCCATGGCGGGGAACGTGTTCCCTGCCCCTTGGGGAACGCTGTAACCCGCGTGGCACTAGGGCTACAGCGTTTTGTTCCCCCGTTCCCCCGGATTTTTCGTTTTTAGAGAAACATGTGATGAGTAACGCGAGAGAGGCCCATGACCCTACTGGCGGAACTGTTCGAACTGCTGGAAAGCGAGCCTGAAAAGTCAGGCATCTGCAACGAAAAGACCGACAACTTCATCGCTTCGGCGAACGTGGTGAAGGTCGCCGCGCTGGCGCCTGCCATCAACGATCACCAGAGCGCCCCGGAGCCGCGACAGACGACGACGGCAGCACCGGCAGCACCGGCAGCGCCAATCCCAGCGCCAGCAGCGGAGCACCCGGCAGAGGCCCGCCGCAACGCCTGGACGATCACCCGAGGCGGGAAGCCGATCTGCACCATGGTCGGCGAGCCGTCCACCCGTACCGAAGCCTTGGCCGAAGCGCGCTGGCGCTGGCCGGATGCCGACATCCTGGAGAACTGATTCATGAACACGACCACGAAACAGCGGGTTTCAGAAGAACAGCGCCGCCGCGTGCTCGATCTGCGCCGCCGGATGTCGCTGCGCGAGGTGGCCGCCGAGACGGGCTTGCCGCTGGGCACGGTGAAGACCCTGGTTTCACGCTCCGGCGCCTTCCGCGACAACCTGGAGCACCGGGCCTTCTTCACCCTGCCGCCTTTCCGCCCCAGCGCCGGCACGGACATGAGCACGCGCACCGCGCCACCCCAGCGGGCCATCACTGGCGACAAGGAGGTCGACGCCATGCTGTGGCTGCGCGAGTGCATAGAGACGGGCGACGAGGCGTTGATCGGCATTGCCCTGGAGGCGTCGAAGCGGATCACCACGCCGCATGCGGAGCTGGAACAGCGCTTCCGGGAATGGGAGTGGAAGCCGTACCGCCTCGGCCTGAAGCCGGGCATTCCGCCCTTCCGCATCCATGGGCTTCACGAGTTGGAGAAGCTGGCCGGGGAGTCGCTGGCGCTGGCGAGGGATCGCGCCGAGGCGGCCGGACGCTTCGCCAACGTCAACGCGGACACTGATCAAGAGCACTGGTGTTGCGTGGTGCTCGCCGGGCTGGAGCCGGACGATTTCGACCTCTACGACGACGACGAGGTAGCCGAGCGCTTCAAGGCCCACCCCGAGTGGCTGCCGCATACCTTGGCTGACTGCCTGCACGAGCTGGACTACTGGAACAACCTGTGGCGCCTGCGCCGGGCCAGCCCCGAGGCGCCGGGCGCCTACGCCTACCAAGGACCGGAAGAGGCGAGCGCCAGGCGGTTCTTCGTCGAGGACATGCTCGCGGAGATTCGCCCCCGCAACCGCGACGAGGCCAAGGCCGTGCTGCGCCACGTCAACGCTCACCACTACCTCGACGGCGCCAAGGGTGATGCCATCCTCGAAAACCTGATCGGGTAGGCCCGCCAACCGGCTGCCGCGCTCGCCGCGGTGGCCAGCACCGGCCAGGCGTCACGCGCTGTCACGACAAGTCACGCACTGTCACCAGTTGATCGCCCCCAGCCCTGCCCTGTCACATCGACGGCATAGCCCTATCTGGGCACTGGCCGGCACCAGACAGGCACCGGGCCGGGCATCGCCAAGGTTGTGCCCGGCACTGGCGTGAAACGCTACCTCGCCGTTACTTCACCGTTACACGACCGCGACCCCACCGTTGCGCATCCGTTGAACGTCCGCTGAGCGTCCGCTGAGCGTCCGCTGAACGGACGTTGAGCATTCGATGAGCAGACGACGACTGTTCGACGAGTCGTCGGCGAGCTGCTGGCGCCTGGCCGATCACCTGAGAGAACGCCCTGATCCGGGGCACCCTTGCCTAGCACCACCCCAAGCCGGCGGCACCGCCATGGTCTGCCATGCCTTCGAGTGAGCCAGACCAGCACCGGGCCAGGCATCGTCAAGGCGCTGCTCGGCACTGGCGTAAAACGCTACCTCGCCGTTACTTCACCGTTACACGACCGATACCCTACCGTTGTGCATCCGTTGATGCGTCGCCTACATGTGCGGAAGATGACGAGATACTGATTCTCGGCAGCCACACAAATGCTAAGCAAGTCCTACTGTATTTGATGGCTATTCTTGCATCTTCAACTTAGGGAAGGAGGCGCTTTGATGGCTACTCTGTATACATTTGTATGCACTGAAAGCGGCAAATTGACATGGCGTCGTGGGAGTTCTTTATTCACGCGCGCCATGGAGGATGGCAGTGTAAAAAAGTGGATTCTGCCAATTCTAAATAATGATGAAGAATGCAAGATTATTGGGAATTTGGCGCTACCTCGGATCTATCAGACGCAAAAATCTAGATAATTGTTTCGAGACTCGGTTGCTGGAGCTGATTGTCGCTCTGCTCTGGTAGCTGGAGAGCTATCGGCGAAATCTGCCGGTAAGCGCCTTGGTGGCTGGCCAGTCAAGCCGATGCCGACCTGGCTCCCTGTCGAGCAATACGCGCGCGCGAGACGGAGCGATTCGTTCTCCCTACCAGCTGTGCCACCAAGCCGCACGCAAGCCAGCCAGCACCGCCCCGCCGTCATGGCCGGTATGGGAAGGCAGGAGGCGAGCGCTTCAAGCGGTATGAGGCCGGTATCGTCCGTATCGAGGTATTCACTTGAGGCCGCACCAGCCGCTGCCCCTGGCGCTTTTCGGGAACTCCAAAAGAAGAAGACCAGACGACCTGCGGGAAGGCTGTGCGCTGTGACATGTCACATGATGCGGGGCGAATGTCAGAGCTGACAGGGAGAGCGACCAGCACCTGTTAGCAGGAGTTCGCTGGAACTGGCTGGCGTAGGCTCTCCCTCCAGCGCCTTGATGCGATCAAGCTTGAAAGTGGTGAGCTGCCAAGCCATCGTCTCTATCAATACATTGATTCGCTTTTCCGCATCCTGGAGGAGATGGGAACCTGCGTGACAGGTACATCCTCAAAGGGAACACATCTTGATTCCGCCCTAAGTCGAAACCTACTGTTCACTTTGATTTAGTTAACTCGACTCGTCGTCGAAGCCCCTTTGCTCCAAAATCCCGTTGATCTATATCTCCCCATGCAAGGAAAACATGAGGCATGAAGAAGGTGATCGTTACTAGAAAGGCGCTACAGGCACGGATTGCCAAGCATCTGAAATCATATGGCCAGACTCTGCGCCTCGATAAACGTATGAAGGTTTATTACATTCTTGAAGGCGAGCGGATCATCGATTCGCGTCTCACCTTGGAAACTCTGGGGCAGTCGACTGGATTGCTCCAACCTTTTGAGCAAGTGGAGGGGGAGCCACTCAGAGTAAAACTGACCAGGGATCAGCACCAACCCAGAGCATTTTTCTAAAATTCCGGTTCATCGTTCTATAAGGCGATCTTGATCGTGATGCCGCTGGCGCCCGGTTTTTCTGGACAGATTCGGATGGATTGCCGCCGGCTATCTTGACCGGGCCTTGACGGATCAGCCCTCGCTGGCTGCTGATCAAAGTGAGATTTCCCCACTTCGCCGCCGAGCCGCTGGCCGATCTGCGAAAACACCCCATGGAGGAGTGGAGGCAGCCCGGCAACGTGGTAACTCCACCAGAGCCAGCGGCAATGCCTTGATTGGCCAAGCCTGCAACTAAGCTATGCCAGCCAAGGCAGTGACCAGCACCGGACCACCACCGGGCCGAGCATCGCCTTGGCAGTGACAGGCCCCTCCGTCACGGGCCCTTCCGGCCCCCGCCACCCCCTGCGGGTGATTCGAGCCCCGACTCTGGACTACATACGGGCGATCTGCCGCCGGCCTGTTTCCGGTTCCGGTTTTGCCTGGAAGCCGCGCCAGCAGTCGCACAGAGGCCGATGGCCATGCGGAAACGACCGAACATAGCCAGCAGGGAGGGGGAGGCTCGAAACTTTCAGCCCTTGCGCGCCTAGACCGCGCCCTGAAGTCTTTTTTCACGCCCGCGAAATTAAAAATTCGGGAGTTGGCCGATGGCAGGCCACCGCGAAAGGCGCAGGCGCAGCCGGGGGGACCCTGGCACCCCTCCCACCCCCGCGGGGAAGGCGTCGAGCCGCGCGGTAACCGACAATTTTTCGATTTTTCGGATGCTCCACCACAACCCTTTCTTCGATCCGCTGGAGGCCGCGCAGCCTCTGGCTTCCAGACGTTTGACAGGGGTGGGCAGGGTGAGCATTTGCCGAAAGCCAATGTACAAGAGGATCACCACTCGCGAATCGC
Source organism: Azotobacter chroococcum (assembly GCF_004339665.1). Lineage (GTDB taxonomy): Bacteria > Pseudomonadota > Gammaproteobacteria > Pseudomonadales > Pseudomonadaceae > Azotobacter > Azotobacter chroococcum. The sequence goes on along the minus strand of NZ_SMMU01000002.1, from coordinate 270,433 downwards.
TGGAAGCCGCGCCGCTGCTGGGCTGACGCCGATCCGCTGGCTTGTGTGGCTTGTACATCGGTGCTTAGCTGTCTGCGCGCGGGGCTGACTGTCCGCAGATCGGACTTTGAGCCGCCCCCGGCGCCAGTACATATCCGGAAAGTCGGGAATGATCGCCGGCCAATCCGGGGCGGGCATCCAGTTTGCCGCTGGCCGATCTGCTGCGCCAGTGCTGGCGAGTCGACTGAGCATCGCCAAGGCCGCGCTTGGCAACGGGCCCACTGTCAAGACAGTGACCAGCACCGGACGTTAAGCATTAGAGCCCGTTACCGTAACTGCTAACCGTCAAACGATCCCGGATTAATGCGGGCTTTTCATTACCTTGTCATGCGGGACATGGCAGTTTGGCGCGCCCAAAAACCTAGAGATCCGCTGAATGGCCAAAACTTGGCGCATCACGCTCGACGGGCAGTCCTACAACATTACCCACTCAGAGCTGCTGACCGACCACCTGGGACAGTGGTCGCTACATCTATCGTATGGTAGAGAGATCATCAAAACTCTGTGCGGCTCCTATCAACACCTGCGCGAGCTGTTCGACCAGTGCAAGGCTGTCGGTATCCACTGCGAGCGCAACAGCGTGGATTGACCTGCTTCGCTCGCAAGAGCAGTACGCCGGATATGGGAAAACACCCCATGCAAGCCGCCTGTAAAGCGCGTTTACAGTCCTGCCCGGCTTTGCGAAAACCAACCCAATGGATGAGGCCGGCACGGTAAGAACACGGTAAGGCCGGAGGGGTGGCCATGATGACCACACCCCAAGGCATCCCCGCGTAAAGCCGGGGAAATCCCGGAATAGCACGCGCCAGCTGATCCGGTAGCCGATGGCCTGGCCTGATCCTGTTCGCGTCTGGTGCTGGCGCTGGTGGCCGATGGGAGGGGGTGGGTTGAAACTTCGAGGCTCGCCGCGCCGGAAACCGCCCGATCCCTCACGTGTAAAAAATCTCCCCGTTAACGGAAGTCGTTAACTTAACTGTTAACAGGGAGGGAATCGCCGCCCTGGTGCTGGCGCTGGTTTCCATCGAGGTTTCCACGCAGGTTGCCAGCAAAACAGCGGCAACCGTCACGCACCCTTCACGCAGGATCGCCACGCACCGGCCCGCCTTGGTGCTGCCCTGAGTGGCGAGAGCGCCACACTGAGGCAGGCCCGCCAGCAGGAGGCGGATGGTCCGGTTCTGGACCATGCCAGGAGGGGCGCGAACATTGGCCGGAAGCTCGGCTGATCCACTCGGCCCGTGTGCGTGTGGGACTGGCTGAAGGGGGGCGATTTGCCCCCCTTGCGAAACAACCCGCCCCGCGTGCTCGTGGGGCTGGCTGCGCTCCCCGCTGGCCGATCACCGGAAGGGCGCCCCGATCTGAGGCCCCCATGCCGAGCAGTACGCGCACGCGAGGGGCTGGCACACTACGCCGACAGACCATCAGCGAGGCCAGCACCATGACCGCCATTCAGCGGGACTACCTGGACGACTACGACCGCCAGCGCAAGCCAGCACCATTCCCCCGCGACCTGGCCGCCGCCATCGCACGCAAGGCCGAAGCCATGGCCCGCCGTTTCGAGGAGCAGGCCGCCGCGCAGTTGGTGAGGGACGCCCAGCGCGCCCTGCGCCGCGGGCAGTCACCGGAGAGCATCGCGCAAGAGCTGGGACTGTGACTGCTGGCGATCGATTGCGCCGCCCGCTGTCGCCCTGCTGTGGTCGCTGGAGAGCTACCGGCGAAATCTGCCGGCTACTGTATGAATAACCAGTTACCACCAGCGCCAGCCAGAAGGTAGCGTGGAGTCGCCGCCCCCTGGTGCCGATCACCGCATAACCACCAGACCACCAGACCACCAGCGGCGGAACACCGGTGGAGATCACCATGGGCGATGGAGTGACGACGATCACCAGCGCCAGCAGTGCGTCACCCTGGTGGCGATCATTGAGGCCGGCGGATGGGGGAACACTTCACGCGTCGCCAAAGTGGGGGAACAAATGGGGGAACAAATCGAGTATCGGCCTCAAAGTCAAGAAACTGCGCGGCCTACAGCGAAAAAAACGCCGGCCACAAGCCGGCTTTTTTATTTTCAGCATCGCGAGCCGTGCGAATTCCAGCAGCCCTTTCCCCTTATTGCCGGCCGTTTCTTGATGCGAGGCAACTTTTTGAAGTGCCTCGATTCACGCAGCCATGCACTTTCGCTAACGTGTCGCTTCCCTGGTTGGAGTGACAGGATGCGCATCCTCCTGCTGGCGCTGATTCCCCTGGCCCTGCTGGCCTGCAAGATGGAACCGGACACGATCCGCATCGGCGGCAATCGCTGGCCCGGCTATGCCCCGCTGTATCTGGCCGACGAGTTGCAATGGCTGGAGCCGGCCGGCCTGCGGCTGGTCGAATACCCCAACGCCAGCGGCGTGCTGCGCGGCTTCCGCAACGGCCTGCTGGATGCCGCCCTGCTCACCCTGGACGAAGCCCTGACGCTGCAGAGCAGCGGTCTGGACCTGGAGATACTGCTGGTCACCGACCTTTCGGCCGGCGCCGATGTGCTCTATGCCCGGCCGCCGATCCTTGCGCCCGCCGACCTCAGGGGGCGGCGCGTCGGCGTGGAAAGCAGCGCCCTCGGGGCCTTCTTCCTGTCGCGCATCCTCGACCGGACCGGCCTGCGGCCCGACGAGCTGAGCGTCGTCAGCCTGCCGATCCACGAACAGGCCGCCGCCCTGGGCGCGGGTCGCGTCGATGCGCTGGTCAGTTTCGCCTCCCAGGGACCGACCCTGGAGGCGCTCGGCGCCCGGCGCATCTTCGACAGCCGCGAACTGCCCGGCGAAATCATCGACGTGCTGGTGGTCGACCGCCGGCGCGTCGCGGCCGGACAGCGCAGGCGCCTGAAGTCGCTGTGGTACGAAGCCCTGCACCTCTGGCAGGCGTCCCCCGACTGCGCCGGCCCGGCGCTTGCGCAGCGTCTGGGGCTGGGCACGCAGACCCGGCAGGACAGCCTCGCCGGGCTGCTGGCGGGCGATCCCGCCCTCAACCGGCAGATGCTGGCGGACGGCCGCCTGCTGCGCAGCATCGAACGACTCAACCGCTACATGGTCGAACACCGGTTACTGTCCCGCCCGGCCAGGCCACGGGAACTGCTCGCCAGCTGCGGGGCCTACGGATGCTGACCCAACTTGCCCAACTGTCTCTGCGCAAATCCCTGCCGCTGCTGCTCGGCCTCTTCGCCCTGCTCTTCACCCTGCTGCTGACCACGCTTTACCTGCCGCGCAGCATCGACAAGGAGCTGCATGCTTGGCGCAGCCACACCAACCAGCTGCTCGTGCTGCTGCAGAGCACCCTGAGCAACCACCTGCGCCACGGCCGCCAGGCGGAGCTGGAAACCGCACTGGCCGACTTCGCCAGCCTGCGGGGCGTCCGCTGGGCCATGGTGGCCGACCCGCAACTGCGGGTGCTGGCGGCCACCCGCCTGGGCCTCGCCCCCTGGCAGCTCGGCATCGCTGCCGAGCGGGTGCAGGCACAGCTGGCCAGCGGGCATCCCGCCTGGCTGGAGCACGCCAGCCAGCGCTATCTGGCCATCCTCCCGCTCGACCAGATCAGCCAGCGCAATGGCGAGAGTGGCGAGGCGCTGCTGGTCGATCTGGACTTCAGCCCGCTGCTCAGCCAGACCCGCCTCGAAGCCTGGCTCTACCTCGGCCAGATCCTCGTGCTGCTGCTGCTCGGGCTGGCCCTCAACCGCCTCTACCACCGCCTGATCACCCGGCGCCTGGCGCGCATCGACCGCGCCGCCCGGCGTTTCGCCGCCGACCAGCAGCCGCAGCCGGCCGCGGTCGACGGCCACGACGAGATCGGCCAGCTGGCCGAGACCTTCAGCCAGATGATGGGCCAGCTGCACGAGCGCCAGCAGGCTCTGCAGGACAGCGAGCAGCTGATGCGCGAGCTGTTCGACAGCTCGCCGGCTGGCATGCTGGTGGTGAGCGGCGGGCTGCGGGTGGAGCAGGCCAATCCGGCGGCGGCGGCGCTGTTCGGCTGCGCGCCGGAGGACTTGCCGGGCAGGCGCCCGCGCGACCGCCTGCTGACCGGCGACTCGCTCAAGCGTCTGCTGCGCACGCCGGCCAATAGCCCGGTGGAGCTGGCCGGCCTGCGCCAGGGCCGGGAACTGCCGCTGGAGGTCACCTGGACGCCCTTCATGCGTGACGGCCGCCAGCGCTACCTGCTCCTGCTGCGCGACATCAGCGAACGCCTGCAGGCCGAGCAGCGCCTGCGCTTTCTCGCCCATTTCGACCCGCTGACCCACCTGGCGAACCGCCATTGCCTGGTCCAGCGCCTGGAGCAGCTGCTGGCCGCCCACACCCCGCTGAGCCTGCTGTTTCTCGACATCGACCACTTCAAGCGGATCAACGACACCCTCGGCCACGAGGTCGGCGACCGCCTGCTGGCGGAGATCGCCCGGCGCCTGATCCGGCTGGTTCCCGAGCAGGCCCTGGTGGCGCGCTCAGGCGGCGACGAGTTTCTCCTGCTCCTCGAGGGGCGCACGGCACAAGAGGCCCGCGAGCTGGCCGAAACCCTGCTGCGCGACTTCAAGGCGCCCCTGCAGCTCGGCCAGTATGAATGCTTCGTCACGCCCAGCATCGGCATCACCGGCTGCGCCGGCCAGGGCGACGCCACCGAACTGCTCAAGCAGGCCGACCTGGCCCTCTACGCCGCCAAGGATGCCGGGCGCAACCGCCTGGCCGTCTACAGCCGCCCGCTCGGCGAGGCCGCCGAGCGCCGCCTGCAGCTGGAACAGGAACTGCGCCGCGCCCTCGACCGGCAGGAATTCGTCCTCCACTACCAGGCCCAGGTCGACGACCAGGGCCGCCCGCAGGTCATGGAGGCCCTGCTGCGCTGGCAGTCGCCGAGCCGCGGGCTGGTGCTGCCGGGCGAATTCATCCCGGTGCTGGAGGACAGCGGGATGATCATCGAGGCCACCCGCTGGGTGTTCCGCGAGGCCTGCCGCCAGGCCCGCCGCTGGGCCGAGCAGGGCCACGCGCTGCGCATCGCGGTCAACCTGTCGCCGCTGGACTTCCGCCAGTCCGACCTGGCCGGCACCCTGCTGGCCATCCTCGCCGAGGAACAGACCCCGCCCGAGCTGCTCGAACTGGAGATCACCGAAAGCGCCCTGCTCGATGCCGGCGAGGAGGTCCAGCGGACCCTGGCCAGCCTCAAGGCTGCCGGCCTGCCGCTGCTGCTCGACGACTTCGGTACCGGCTACGCCTCGCTCACCTACCTGCAGCAGTTCCCCTTCGACGGCATTAAGATCGACCGCCAGTTCGTCGCCGGCCTGCCGGACAGCGAGCACTCGGTGGCCCTGGTGCGCGGCATCCTGACCATGGCCAGGCACCTCGGCCTGCACGTGGTGGCCGAAGGGGTCAGCAACGAGCGCCAGGCCGCCTTCCTGCGCTTCAACGGCTGTCCCAGCCTGCAGGGCTATCACTACTGCCGCCCGCAGCCGCCGGCCGACATCGAGCGCGACTGGCCCCGCGAGGCGCCCGGCCGCCGGCGTTAGCGTTTGCCGCCCCGCCCCGGCTCTGCTAGTGTCGCCGCGTTTTTTCAGAAGTGCCGCCGACACAGGTTCCCGCCCATGGCCCGCAAGAAAGCCGCCGTCGATTTCGAAAAATCCCTCGCCGAACTGCAGCAACTGGTCGAGCGCCTGGAGGGCGGCGAGCTGTCGCTGGAGGACTCCCTGGCCTGCTTCGAGCAGGGCATCCGTCTGACCCGCGACTGCCAGGCGGCGCTGGGCCAGGCCGAGCAGAAGGTGCAGATCCTCCTGGAGCGCGGCGGCACCCTCGAACAGGCCCCCTTCGACGCGGACAGCCAAACATGATCGCGACCTATCAGAAGCAATGCCAGGCCCGCGTCGACGCCGCCCTGGAAAGCCTCCTGCAAGCCCCGCGCGACGAGCTGGCGCGGCTCTACCAGGCGATGCGCTACAGCGTCGTCAACGGCGGCAAGCGGGTCCGCCCGCTCCTCGTCTACGCCGCCTGCGAGGCGCTCGGCGGCATGCCGGAGCGGGCCGAGGGCGCCGCCTGCGCGGTGGAGCTGATCCACGCCTACTCGCTGGTCCACGACGACCTGCCGGCGATGGACGACGACGACCTGCGCCGCGGCCAGCCGACCACCCACAGGGCCTTCGACGAGGCCTGCGCGATCCTCGCCGGCGACGGCCTGCAGGCGCTGGCCTTCGAGGTGCTCGCCGATCCCCGGCGCAACCCCGAGGAAGCCGGGCTGCGCCTGGAGATGTCGCGCACCCTGGCCCGGGCCGCCGGCCCCGCCGGCATGGTCGGCGGCCAGGCCATCGACCTCGAGGCGGTCGGCCGGGCGCTCGACCAGGGCGTCCTGGAAACCATGCACCGGCACAAGACCGGCGCGCTGATCGAGGCCAGCGTGCGCCTCGGCGCCCTGGCCAGCGGCCGGGCCGACGAAGCCAGCCTGGCCGCGCTCGCCGACTATGCGCGGGCCATCGGCCTGGCCTTCCAGGTGCAGGACGACATCCTCGACGTGGAAAGCGACACCGCGACCCTCGGCAAGCGCCAGGGCGCCGACATCGCCCGCGACAAGCCCACCTACCCCGCGCTGCTCGGCCTCGACGCCGCCAAGGCCTATGCCCTGGCCCTGCGCGACCAGGCCCTGAGCGCCCTCGAAGGCTTCGACGCCGGCGCCGAGCCCCTGCGCGCGCTGGCCCGCTACATCGTCGAACGGCGCCACTGAGCGGCGCCGCAGCCCCTGCGACCATCGGCGAAGCCCGAGCGCTGCCAACGAATATCTAGACGTTGCCGCGATCGGGTAAAATGCCGCCTCTTTTTACCTCCCGTAACAATCCTCCGATGCCCAAGACGTTCCACGAGATTCCCCGCGAGCGCCCCGCCACTCCCCTGCTGGACCGCGCCGCGACGCCCGACCGGCTGCGCCAGCTCGGCGAGGCGGAGCTGGAAGTGCTGGCCAACGAACTGCGCCAGGACCTGCTCTATACGGTCGGACAGACCGGCGGGCACTTCGGTGCCGGGCTCGGCGTGATCGAGCTGACCATCGCCCTGCACTACGTCTTCAATACCCCCGAAGACCGTCTGGTGTGGGACGTCGGTCATCAGGCCTACCCCCACAAGATCCTCACCGGACGCCGCGAACGCATGCTCACGCTGCGCCAGAAGGACGGCATCGCCGCCTTTCCGCGCCGCTCGGAAAGCCCCTACGACACCTTCGGCGTCGGCCACTCCAGCACCTCCATCGGTGCGGCGTTGGGCATGGCCATCGCCGCGCGGATGAAGGGCGAGCAGCGCAAGTGCATCGCCGTGATCGGCGACGGCGCGCTGACCGCCGGGATGGCCTTCGAGGCCCTCAACCACGCCTCGGACGTGCAGGCCGACATGCTCGTGGTGCTCAACGACAACGACATGTCGATCTCCAACAACGTCGGCGGGCTGTCCAACTACCTGGCCAAGATCCTCTCCAGCCGCACCTACGCCAGCATGCGCGAGGGCAGCAAGAACATCCTCTCGCGCCTGCCCGGCGCCTGGGAGATCGCCCGGCGCACCGAGGAATACGCCAAGGGCATGCTGGTGCCCGGCACCCTGTTCGAGGAGCTCGGCTGGAACTACATCGGCCCGATCGACGGCCACGACCTGCCGATCCTGCTCGCCACCCTGCGCAACATGCGCGATCTCAAGGGACCGCAGTTCCTCCACGTGGTGACCAAGAAGGGCAAGGGCTTCGCCCCGGCCGAGGCCGACCCCATCGGCTACCACGCGATCACCAAACTGGAGCCGGAAGGCAGCGAACCGAAGAAGCCCAAGGGGCCGAAATACTCCAGCGTCTTCGGCCGCTGGCTGTGCGACATGGCCGCCGCCGACCCGCGGCTGGCCGGCATCACCCCGGCGATGAAGGAAGGCTCCGACCTGGTCGCCTTCAGCCAGCGCTTCCCGGAGCGCTACTTCGACGTGGCCATCGCCGAGCAGCACGCCGTGACCCTCGCCGCCGGCATGGCCTGCGACGGCATCAAGCCGGTGGTGGCGATCTACTCGACCTTCCTGCAGCGCGCCTACGACCAGTTGATCCACGACGTCGCGGTGCAGAACCTCGACGTGCTGTTCGCCATCGACCGCGCCGGCCTGGTCGGTGAGGACGGCCCGACCCACGCCGGCAGCTTCGACCTCTCCTACCTGCGCTGCATCCCCGGCATGCTGGTGATGACCCCCAGCGACGAGAACGAGCTGCGCCGGATGCTCACCACCGGCTACCTGTTCGAGGGCCCGGCGGCGGTGCGCTACCCGCGCGGCAGCGGCCCGAACGCACCCATCGAGCCGGGCCTGGAGCCCCTGCCGATCGGCCGGGGCGTGCTGCGCCGGCAGGGCCGCAAGGTGGCGCTGCTGGTGTTCGGCGTGCAACTGGCCGAGGCACTGCAGGTGGCCGAGACGCTGGACGCCACGGTGGCCGACATGCGCTTCGTCAAGCCGCTGGACGAGGCGCTGGTGCGCGAACTGGCCGCTGGCCACGAGCTGCTGGTGACCGTCGAGGAGAACAGCATCATGGGCGGCGCCGGCAGCGCGGTGGCGGAATTCCTCGCCGCCGAGAACATCGTCAAGCCGATCCTCCACCTGGGCCTGCCGGACTACTACGTGGAGCACGCCAAGCCCGCCGAGATGCTCGCCGAATGCGGCCTCGACGCCGCCGGCATCGAAGCGGCGGTGCGCCGGCGCCTGGCGCAGCCGGACTGAACCAACCAGACAGGGACGTCGAATGGAAAACCGCCAGCGCGCCGCCGTCGAAGGCGCACCATGACGCGCTCCCGTCTCGCCCTGGCCGCGCTCCTGCTGCCCGCCCCCCTCCTCGCCGCCGAACCGGCCGACGCCCCGCCGGCCTACCGGCTGCCGACCCAGGCCGTCACCTCGCCAAAGTCCGCCGATTTCGCCGAACCGGCGAGCGCCGCCGCCACGCTGTTCGAGCGCGACGACATCGAGCGCCTGCAGGTGCAGAGCGTGCCGGAGCTGCTGAACCGGGTTCCCGGCGTCACCGTGGTCCAGGCCGGCGGGCGCGGTGCGCTGAGCGGCGTCTTCATCCGCGGCGCCACGCCCACGCAGACCCTGGTGCTGGTCGACGGGGTGCGCATCAATGCCGCCGTCAGCGGCCTGGCCCGCCTGGAATTCCTCGACCCCGGGCGCATCGAGCGCATCGAGGTGATCCGCGGCCCGCAGGCCAGCCAGTACGGCGCCGATGCCATCGGCGGGCTGATCCGGATCACCACCCGCCGCGGCGAGTCCGGGCTGCAGCCGCGCCTGCGCCTGGCGGCCGGCAACCGCGGCAGCTTCGAGCGCGAGCTGGGCCTGTCCGGCGGCGACGACCGGACCCGCTTCGACCTCGGCGCCAGCCAGGCGGAAAGCCAGGGCTTCGACCGCGGCTCCGACGACCGCGGGCGCGACGCCGACCATGACGGCTTCCGCCGCCGGGCCCTCGACCTGACCCTCGAGCACCGTTTCACCGACAGCCTGCAGGCCGGGCTGACCTGCTCGACCAGCGCGGCGAAAGCGAGCTGGACGACGTCCACCGCTTCAGGCCCGGCGATCCCTACGAGCGCTTCGCCGTCAGCAGCCTCGCCGCCCATCTCGAGGCCAGGCCGACCGATGCCTGGACCAGCCGCGTCGAGGCCGGCCACTTCGAGAACAAGAGCGAGAACCGCGACGACCACAATGCCGTCAACAACTACAGCTTCAACACCTACCGGGACTCGCTGACCTGGTTCAACACCCTGCGGCTCGACGAGCGCCGCCAGCTGCTGCTCGGCGCCGAGTGGTACGAGGAGCGCCTGAACAGCGATCGCGAGTACGCCGAGAGCCGGCGCTGGAACCGCGCGGCCTTCGTCCGCCACAGCTACCGGGGCGAGGGTTTCGGCGCCGAAGTCGGCCTGCGTCACGACGACAACCAGCGCTTCGGCAGCGAGGACAGCTGGAGCGCGGCGCTGAGCCTGGACGTGGCAGCGGCCACCGAACTGGCCCTGAGCTACGCCGAAGGCTTCCATGCACCGAGCTTCGGCCTGCTCTACTACCCGCGCACCCCGCTCTACGGCGGCAATCCCGACCTCTCGTCGGAGCGCTCGAAGAGCTACGAGATCGCGCTGCGCGGCGAACACCTGCAGACCCGCTGGAGCCTGTCCGCCTACCGCACCGAGGTCGACGACCTGATCGTCGTTGCCAGCCGGCCGGACAGCTTCTTCACCCGTCCGGAGAACATCGACCGGGCACGCCTGCAGGGCCTGGAGCTGGCCCTGTCGCGCGACCTCTTCGGCTGGCAGGCGGCGCTGGCCGCCAGCCTGGTCGACCCGCGCGACCGCGACAGCGGCCACACCCTGCCACTCCGGGCCCGGCGCAACCTGAGCCTGGACCTCGACCGCCGCTTCGGCGCCTTCTCCGCCGGCCTCTCCTGGCAGGCGGTGTCCAGCCGCTACGACGACGACGCCAACGACCACCAGATCCCCGGCTACGCCCTGCTCGGCCTGCGCGGCAGCTGGCAGATGACCCCGGCGCTGAAGTGGCAGGCCAAGATCGACAACCTGCTGGACAAGGGCTACTCGCAGGCGCTCTACGACCGACCGAACACTCCCCTCTACACCAGCGTCGGCCAGCACGAGTACCGCCAGGACGGCCGCAGCGCCATGCTCTCGCTGACCTGGACGCCGTAGCCCGGCAAATTTTCGCCGCTCCGCCGAGCTGCTATCATCCGCAGCCCTTTTGCGCGGCGCGGCGCGATCTGCCCAGCCTTTTCCCGAACCAGGGCACCGACGGAGATCCGCATGCTGGAGAAGCTGTTCCGACTCGAGGCGCACGGCACCACGCTGCGCACCGAGCTGCTGGCCGGCCTGACCACCTTCCTGACCATGGCCTACATCCTCTTCGTCAACCCGAGCATCCTCAGCGAAACGGGCATGGACAGGGGCGCGGTGTTCGTCGCCACCGCCCTGGCCGCAGCGATCGGCTCGGCGCTGATGGGCCTGATCGCCAACTACCCGATCGCGCTGGCCCCCGGCATGGGCCTCAACGCCTTCTTCACCTACGGCGTGGTGCTGCAGATGGGCCACAGCTGGCAGGTCGGGCTCGGCGCGGTGTTCCTCTCCGCCTGCCTGTTCCTGCTGATCTCGGTGCTGCGCATCCGCGCGTGGATCATCGACAGCATCCCGCTGGAGCTGCGCCTCGCCATCGGCGCCGGCATCGGCCTGTTCCTCGCGCTGATCGCCCTGCAGAACGCCGGCATTGTCGTCGACCATCCGGTGACCCTGCTGACCCTCGGTGACCTGACCGAGGCCCCGCCAGTCCTCGCCGCGCTGGGCTTCCTCTTGATCGTCACCCTGGAAGCGCGGCGAGTCCCCGGCGCGGTGCTGCTCGGCATCCTCGCCGTGACCCTCGTCGCCGTCGGGCTTGGGGTCACGCCCTTCGCCGGGCTGCTGGCGCTGCCGCCGTCGCTGGCGCCGACCCTGCTCCAGCTGGACATCGCCGGCGCGCTGGAGATCGGCCTGGTCAGCGTGGTCTTCGCCTTCCTGTTCGTCGACGTGTTCGACAACTCCGGCACCCTGATCGCGGTGGCCCGCCGCGCCGGGCTGATGGCGCCGGACGGCCGCCTGCCGAAGATGGGCCGCGCGCTCATCGCCGACAGCGCCGCGGCCCTGGGCGGCGCGCTGCTCGGGACCTCGACCACCACCAGCTACATCGAGTCCGCCGCCGGGGTGAGCGCCGGCGGGCGCACCGGGCTGACCGCCTGCACCGTCGCCGTGCTGTTTCTGCTCAGCCTGTTCTTCGCCCCGCTGGCCGCCAGCATTCCGCCCTTCGCCACCGCGCCGGCGCTGCTGTTCGTCGCCGTGCTGATGGTTTCCGCGCTCGCCGAAGTCGACTGGAGCGACCTGACCACCGCCGCGCCGGTGCTGGTCACCGCCCTGGCCATGCCGCTGACCTACTCGATCGCCAACGGCATCGCCTTCGGCTTCATCGCCTGGAGCGCAATAAAACTGCTCGCCGGCCGCCGCCACGAGCTGAACCCGGCGCTGCTGATCCTCGCCGGGCTGTTCGTGATCAAGCTGGGCTGGTTCAACGCATGAGCCGGATTGGATGCGCCTGCCACGTCGATGCCGGCCCCCTGAAAACCAGCAGCCGCAATCAAGCGCCTATCCGCCCCCGCAACCTACGAGTAACCCCATGAGCCTCCCGCACTTCGATCCCTCGCACTACGACACCCAGCTGGCCGGGAAGAAAGCGCGCCTGGCCGAATTGCTGGCGCCCTTCGCCGCGCCGGAGCCTGCGGTGTTCGACTCGCCCCGCGAGCACTACCGCCTGCGCGCCGAGTTCCGCCTGTGGCGCGAGGGCGAGGAACGCCACTACGCGATGTTCGATCCCGGCGACAAGCGCCAGCCGATCCTCCTCGACGACTTTCCCATCGCCAGCGAGCGCATCAACCGGCTGATGCCGCCGCTGAAGGCCGCCTGGCAGAACAGCGCGGCGCTCGCCTTCAAGCTGTTCCAGGTGGAGTTCCTCACCACCCTGGCCGGCGACGCGCTGATCACCCTGTGCTACCACCGCCCGCTGGACGCCCTCTGGCAGACCGCCGCCGAGCAGCTCGCCGCGGAACTGGGGGCGAGCATCGTCGGCCGCTCGCGGGGCCAGCGGATCGTCGTCGGCCGCGACTACGTGGAGGAGGAACTGGAGGTGGCCGGACGGCGTTTCCGCTACCGCCAGCCGGAAGGCGCCTTCACCCAGCCCAACGGCGTGGTCTGCCAGAAGATGCTGAACTGGGCCTTCGAGGCGCTCGGCGAGCGCGACGACGACCTGCTGGAGCTGTACTGCGGCAACGGCAACTTCACCCTGCCGCTGGCGACCCGGGTGCGCCGGGTGCTGGCCACCGAGATCAGCAAGACCTCGGTGAACGCCGCGCTGGCCAACCTGGACGACAACGGCGTGGACAACGTGACCCTGGTGCGCCTGTCCGCCGAGGAGCTGACCCAGGCGCTCAACGAGGTGCGCCCGTTCCGCCGGCTGGCCGGCATCGACCTCAAGGGCTATGACTTCGGCAGCGTGTTCGTCGACCCGCCGCGCGCCGGCATGGACCCGGACACCTGCGAGCTGACCCGGCGCTTCGAGCGCATCCTCTACATCTCCTGCAACCCGGAAACCCTGGCGGCGAACATCGCCCAACTCCACGACAGCCACCGCATCGTGCGCTGCGCGCTGTTCGACCAGTTCCCCTACACCCATCACATGGAGTCGGGCGTGCTGCTGGAACGGCGCTGAGAGGCGCTCAGTCCTGTCGCGCCTGGTCGGGCCGGTCGAGCGTCGGCTCCTGGCGGCGCTGCAGGCGGCCGAAGTCGTCGTCGAACTCGCCCCTGGGTAGCTCTGCCGGCGGGAGCGGCACGGGCGGCTCCGCTGCGGGCGCGGACTTCAGCCGGTACAGGGCGAGCAGCGCCAGCAGCGCGCTGCCCACCTTGTAGGCCAGCGCGCCAAGGTCCAGATTGCGCAGGGTGCCGCCATCCAGCCACAGCGAGCCCAGGCGCGCCAGCACCAGCGCCGCCTGCATCGTGATCAGCAGCACCAGGGCGCTGCGCAGCCGTTCCGGGCGGCGGGTCGACCACAGCAGGAACAGCGCCAGGCCCAGCTGCAGGCCACCGTAGTAGACCCGGGTGTTGCTCACCGAGACCGCTTCCATCAGCAGCATGCCGTTCAGGTTGGCCATTTCGTAGGGGCGCAGCCAGTAGGCCAGGCCCACGCCGCCCATGACCACGACCTGGACCAGCAGGACGATTCGGGCGAAAAGCATGTCGGTTCTCTCCATCAAAAAAGGATGCGCCGCGTCCCAACCGGGACGGCATTTGGCCATCTGTGCATCGGTCCACAAAAGACCCGCTCCTGCATCATTCGTTCGCCACAGCGGACATCCCGGCAGGCTTGGGCTGCCGAAAGGGAAGGACTATCCTGCACGCCTGCCCCAGCCGGAGATCCCCATGCGCCGCCTCGTCCTGCTCGCCCTCACCCTCGCCAGCGCCGTCCAGGCCGCCGAGCCCGTCGCCATCGATGTGTACCGCGACCCCAGCTGCGGCTGCTGCCAGGACTGGATCCGGCACCTTCAGGCCAACGGCTTCGCCGTCACCGACCACGTCGAGACGAACATGAACGCGGTCAAGTCCCGCCTCGGCGTGCCCTACAGCCTGGGCTCCTGCCATACCGCGGTGATCGACGGCAAGTTCGTCGAGGGCCATGTGCCGGCCGCCGACATCCTCAGGCTGCGCCGCCAGCCCGATCTGATCGGCGCCGCGGTGCCGGGCATGCCGGTCGGCTCGCCGGGCATGGAAATCGGCGACCGCCAGGATGCCTACCAGGTGATCGGCGTCACCCGCGGCGGCGAGCAGCGCGTGCTCGCCGACTATCCGGCGCACTGATCCCTGCCCCGGCAGCAATCGACCTAGACTGAGGGGTATCGTTCAAGCCAGGGGGATGCCGCCATGCGCTGGAAACGGGCACGACGCAGCGACAACGTGGTGGATGCGCGCGGCGGTGGCCTGCGCTTCGGCGGCAAGGGCCTGGGCCTCGGCGGCATCGCGCTGGTGGTGATCGTCGGCCTGCTGATGGGCCGGGACCCGGGACAGATCCTTACCGAACTGACCACCCAGAGCTCGGTCGATTCGCGGCAGGCCGGCGCACCGCCCGCCGGCGACGAGCACGCCGAATTCGTCCGCGCCGTGCTCGGCGACACCGAGGACACCTGGCGAGCGCTGTTCCAGCAGGCCGGGCGCGAGTACCGGGACCCGGCCCTGGTGCTGTTCAGCCAGGGCGTGAACTCCGCCTGCGGCTTCGCCAGCCAGGCGGTCGGCCCCTTCTACTGCCCCGCCGACCAGCGGGTCTACCTGGACCTGGCGTTCTTCGACGAGCTGGCCCGGCGCTTCGCCGCCGCCGGCGACTTCGCCCAGGCCTACGTGATCGCCCACGAGGTCGGCCACCACGTGCAGACCCTGCTCGGCGTCTCCGCCCGGGTGAATGCCGCCCGGCAGCGCGGCGAGCCTCTGGAGGGCGCGACCGGCCTGCAGGTGCGCCAGGAGCTGCAGGCCGACTGCCTGGCCGGCGTCTGGGCCCATCATGCCCAGCAGCGCCTGGAATGGCTGGAGCCCGGCGACCTGGAGGAAGCCCTGAACGCCGCCAACGCCATCGGCGACGACCGCCTGCAGCGCCACGGCCGCGGCCAGGTGGTGCCCGACTCCTTCACCCACGGCACTTCGGAGCAACGGGTGCGCTGGTTCAAGCTGGGCTTCGAGGGCGGCGAGGTCAGGCGTTGCGACACCTTCCAGACCAGCAGGTTGTGAGGCGCGGCCGGCGCCCTTGAGGCAGGCTCAGCCCACCGGCAGCTGCGCCAGCAGCTCGAAGCAGTCGCGCACCTGCCAGTCGGTCAGCTCGGGCCAGGGGTTTGCCGCCGGGCAGACCAGCACGGCGTGCGCGCCGGCGCCGCGCGCGCACTCCAGGTCGTTGCGGTAGTCGCCGACCATCACCAGCTCTCCGGGCGCCACGCCCCAGGCCGCGGCCAGCTGCAGCAGGCCGCCGGGATGGGGCTTGGGCGGCGCCTCGTCGCGACCGACGATGTCCGCGCGGGCGAAGCAGTCGGCCAGGCCGATCGCCTGCAGGGTGAGCAGCGCCAGCTCGTGGGCATTGCGGGTCAAAAGGCCTAGGCGGCAGCCGCGCCCGTGCAGGGTGCGCACCAGCTCCACCGCGCCGGCGGCCGGGCGCGCGGCCAGGGCCAGCGCGCGCTCGTGCTCGAGCAGCCAGGCGTGCTTGGCGGCCGCCTGCGCCGCCGGCAGGGCGGCCAAGTGATGGAGGATGTCGTCCTCCGGAGGGATCTCCAGGGCGTGGCGGATGGCGGCGAAGTCGTGCACGGCGACGGTCAGGGTGCCGTCCATGTCGAACACCCAGTGGCGGGCGGCGGCGAACCTCATTGCCAGTCCTCGCGCCGGCGGATCAGGCCCTCCTGGGCCATCGAGGCGACCAGCCGGCCGCCGCGGTCGAACACGTGGCCGCGGGCGAAGCCGCGGGCGTTGGCGCTCCAGGGGCTCTCCACCGCGAACAGCAGCCAGTCGTCCAGGCGCAGGTCGCCGTGGAACCACAGGGCATGGTCGAGGCTGGCCACCTGCATGAACTTCTGGAACACCGACACCCCGTGCGGCTGCAGCGCAGTGTTCAGCAGGGAGAAATCCGAGGCGTAGGCGAGCAGGTAGCGGTGCAGCTGCGGATCGTCCGGCAGGCGTCCGTCGGCGCGGAACCAGGCATAGCGGATCGGCGCGCAGGGCTCGGGCGAGAAGGGATTGACCCGGGTCACCGGGCGGATCTCGATCGGCTTGGCGCTGATCGCCCAGTCGTGGAGGCGCTCCGGCAACTGGTCGGCGACCTGCCGCGCCAGCTCGGTTTCCGAGGCCAGCCCTTCCGGCCCCGGCACCTCGGGCATCGTCGGCTGCTGGTGTTCGAGTCCCTCCTCGCCGGCCTGGAAGGAGGCGGAGCAGGTGAAGATCGGCCGGCCCTTCTGGATCGCGGTGACCCGCCGGGCGCTGAAGCTCTTGCCGTCGCGCAGCGGGTCGACCTCGTAGAGCACCGGCAGGCTGGCGTCGCCGGGGCGCAGAAAGTAGCCGTGCAGCGAGTGCACCTGGCGGCCGGGCTCGACCGTCTGGCTGGCCGCCGACACCGCCTGGCCGAGCACCTGGCCGCCGAACAGCTGGCGCAGGCCGAGGTCCTCGCTGCGGCCGCGGAACAGGTTTTCCTCGATGGGCTCGAGGCTCAGCAGGGCGACCAGGTTGTCGAGAATCTCCGTCATCGGCTGTATCCCTCACGCAAGGCTTGGCGGCGGCCGGACGGCCGCCCGAGGGATACGACTTTGCCAGTGCCGGCCGTCCGGGCCAAGAGGAATACCCTTCCGCTACCAGTAGTTTTCCACCGCCACCTGGCCCGGCTGGCGGTTCAGGCTGAGCTGCAGGCCACGCGCCTTGAGCAGCGTCCGGCAGTCCTTGATCATCTGCGGGTTGCCGCAGAGCATCAGCCGCGAGTGCGCCGCCTCGATCGGCAGGCCGGCGGCGCGCTCCAGTTCGCCGCTGTCGAGCAGCGTGGTGATGCGTTCGTGCAAGGCGCCGGGCACCGTCTCGCGGGTCACCAGCGGCAAGTAGCGCAGCTGCTCTTCGCCACCCGGCGCCTGCATGCGCGCCGGCAGCCCGGCGATCTGCTCGCGGTAGGCCAGCTCGCCCGCGGTGCGCACGCTGTGCACCAGCAGGATGTGCTCGAAGCGCTGCCAGACCTCCGGGTCACGCAGGATCGAGAGAAAAGGCCCGAGCCCGGTGCCGGAGGCCAGCATCCAGAGGTCGCGGCCGTCGGGGAAGCGCTCGAGGGTCAGGAAGCCGTAGGGCTGGCGCTCGACGAACAGCGTGTCGCCGGGTTTCAGGCGGCGCAGCTCGCTGGTGAACTCGCCGCCCGGCACCACCACGGAGAAGAATTCCAGCTGCTCCTCGGCCGGCGCCGAGACCATCGAATAGGCACGCCAGACGCTGTTGCCGTCGGCCTTGCAGAGGCCGAGGCGGGCGAACTGGCCGGCGCGGAAACGGAACTCCGGCGGGCGCGTACAGCGCAGGCTGAACAGGGTGTCCGTCCAGGGCCAGACCTCGAGCAGCGTCTGCCGGGTGAACTTGTCTTCGCTGGCGGTCATACTTCGCTCCTCGTTCGCCGCCGGTATCCGGGCGAACGCCATGACTGTGTCCGGGCCGGCGCTCGCGGCCGGGGCGGATCGACCGCCCGGCGAAGGCGCCGGCCTCTCTTTTGGTATAGACAAGCGCCGTCCCGCCATGCCCATTCTCGACACCCCGTTCGCCCGCCTCGAGCTGCAGCGCCAGCCGCCGCGGCGCGACGATCCCCTGCAGGCCTTCGACGCCGCCGACGAGTACCTGCTGCAGCACCAGCACGAACAGGGCCTGCCCGCCCAGGCGCGGATCCTGGTGCTCAACGACGCCTTCGGCGCACTGGCCTGCGCCCTGGCGGGCCATGCCCGGGTGACCAGCAGCGGCGACTCCCACCTGGGCTGGCTGGCCCTGCAGGACAACCTGCGACGCAACGGCCTGGCGGCGGACGCGGTGACCTTCGTGCCGGCCAGCGCGGTCGCCGAGGGGCCTTTCGATCGGGTGCTGATCCGTGTGCCCAAGACCTTGGCGCTGCTCGAGGAGCAGCTGATCCGCCTGCACGGCCGGCTAGCGCCGGGCGCCCAGGTGATCGCCGCCGCCATGCTCAAGCACCTGCCGCGTGCCGCGGGCGACCTGCTGGAGCGCTACGTCGGCCCGCTGCAGGCCTCGCTGGCGGTGAAGAAGGCGCGCCTGCTGTTCGCCACGCCGGAAGAAAAACCTGCCCCGCGCTCGCCCTACCCGAGCCGCTACCGCCTCGACCAGCCGCCCATCGAGCTGGCCAACCACGCCAACGTGTTCTGCCGCGAGGGGCTGGACATCGGCACCCGCGCCTTCCTCCCCCACCTGCCGCGCAACCTCGGCGACGCGCGGGTCGCCGACCTCGGTTGCGGCAACGGGGTGCTGGCCATCGCCTGCGCGCTGGCCAATCCCGAGGCGCGGCTGACCCTGGTCGACGAGTCCTACATGGCCGTGCAGTCGGCCGAAGAGAACTGGCGCGCCGCGCTCGGCGCGCGGCCGGTGGAGATCCGCGCCGCCGACGGCCTGGCCGGGCAGGCGGAGCAGTCGCTGGACGTCGTGCTGTGCAACCCGCCGTTCCACCAGCAGCAGGTGGTCGGCGACTTCCTCGCCTGGCGCATGTTCCAGCAGGCACGGGCGGCGCTGGTGCCGGGCGGCGCGCTGTGGATCGTCGGCAACCGCCACCTGGGCTATCACGTCAAGCTCAGGAAGCTGTTCTCCCGCGTCGAGCAGGTGGCGGCGACGCCCAAGTTCGTCATCCTCAAGGCGACTCGCTGAACAGGGAACGAGCAGCTCCGCCCAAGGCCCGCCGCGGGCGGACCCGAGCCCTTCGTGCGCAACTTATCCACAGGCTGCTTCACAGTTTCGCTGGACACATCGATAGTATCTGCAGACCCGTTGAGGCCGAACGCACATTTCCCTTGACGCCAGAAAAATCGCCTGCTCCAGGATATTCACCGCTCTCGATGCGCAGTCTTCCGCCGGTCCCGCCGCAAGCCGCGGCGCGTCCCGGGCAGGCGATTTGTTCCCAGGCTTATCCACAGGCCTTTTCACAGAAATTGCGGAAATTCCCCACGCCAACTGGGTGCTTTCCCGAGATTCGCGCCACTTCCCATGGTGGGAACATGCCCGCCGCCATACCACCGGAGTACCATGGGCGTCCCTGCTTCCCAAGGACCTTTCCATGCGCCCTCTCGTCGCCACGGTCGATCTGGCCGCCCTCCGTCACAACCATGCCCTGGCCAAGGGCTGCGCGCCGGGCGCGCGGGCCTTCGCGGTGGTCAAGGCGAACGCCTACGGCCACGGCGTGCGCGAGGTGGTGACGGCGCTGCACGACGACGCCGACGGCTTCGCCGTGGCCTGTCTGGAGGAAGCCGCCGAGGTCCGCGCCCTGCACCAGAGCGCGCGGATCCTGCTGCTGGAGGGCTGCTTCGAGCCGCTGGAATATCAGGTCGCGGCGCACCTCGGCCTGGACGTGGCGGTGCAGGGCGAGGAACAGGCCGAGGCGCTGCTCGCAGCCGAGCTGGAGCGCCCGCTGCACCTCTGGCTGAAGCTGGACAGCGGCATGCACCGCCTGGGCTTTTCCGCGCCGGACCTGCGTGCCTGGCACACCCGCCTACAGGGCGCCCGGCAGGTCGCCGAGCTGAACCTGATGAGCCACTTCGCCTGCGCCGACGAGCAGGACCATCCGCTCACCGCGCAGCAGTTGGAAAGTTTCCTGAGCCTCGCCGACCTGCCGTTCGCCGGACGCAGCCTGGCCAATTCGGCGGCCATCCTGAGTCTGCCGCAGGCGCATCTCGACTGGCTGCGCCCGGGCATCATGCTCTACGGTGCCAGCCCCTTTGCCGGACAGGACGCCGCGGCGCTGGGCCTGCAGCCGGCGATGAGCCTGACCGCCCGGCTGATCGCCATCCGCGAGGTGCCGGCCGGGGAAACGGTCGGCTACGGCGCGGCCTGGCAGGCCGGGCGACCGGCGCGGATCGGCACGGTGAGCTGCGGCTACGCCGACGGCTATCCGCGCAACGCGCCCGCCGGCACCCCGCTGGCGATCCGCGGGCGGCGCGTGCCGCTGGCCGGGCGGGTGTCGATGGACATGCTGAGCGTGGACCTGAGCGAACTGCCCGAGGCGCGGGTCGGCGATGCGGTGGAGCTGTGGGGCGCCGGATTGCCGGTCGACGAGGTCGCCCGCGCCTGCGGTACCATCGGCTACGAGCTGCTGACCCGGGTGACCGCGCGGGTGCCGCGGCGCTACCGTTTCTAGCCGCACGCCCGGCCCGCCCGAGCGGGCGGAATCCGGCCTATAGCCGAGTGTTTCGCTCGGCTTTCTGCTCATTTTTTGTGCTATATTGCGCGCCCGTTTTTCTCCGCCCCGGTCCTTGCCATGCACGCAGCCAAGCCGCTCTTCGACTATCCCAAGTACTGGGCCGAATGCTTCGGACCGGCGCCCTTCCTGCCGACGAGCCGGGAGGAGATGGAGCAGCTCGGCTGGGACTCCTGTGACGTGATCATCGTCACCGGCGACGCCTACGTGGACCATCCGTCCTTCGGCATGGCGATCATCGGCCGCCTGCTGGAGGCCCAGGGCTTCCGGGTCGGCATCATCAGCCAGCCGGACTGGCGCGCGAAGGGCGACTTCATGAAGCTTGGCAGACCGAACCTGTTCTTCGGGGTCGCCGCCGGCAACATGGACTCGATGATCAACCGCTACACCGCCGACCGGAAGATCCGCTCCGACGACGCCTACACGCCCGGCGGCCTCGCCGGCAGGCGTCCGGACCGCGCCAGCCTGGTCTACAGCCAGCGCTGCAAGGAGGCCTGGAGCGAGGTGCCGGTGGTGCTCGGCGGCATCGAGGCCTCGCTGCGGCGCATCGCCCACTACGACTACTGGCAGGACAAGGTGCGCCGCTCGATCCTGATGGACGCTACCGCCGACCTGCTGCTGTTCGGCAACGCCGAGCGCGCCGTGGTGGAGGTGGCCCACCGGCTGGCCGCCGGCGAACGCATCGAGTCGATCACCGACATCCGCGGCAGCGCCTTCGTCCGCCGCGACACGCCGGAGGGCTGGTTCGAGATCGACTCCACGCGCATCGACCGTCCGGGCAAGATCGACAAGATCATCAATCCCTACGTCAACACCCAGGATCTCGAGGCCTGCGCCCTCGAACAGGCCAGGGGCGAGCCGGAGGACCCGAGCGCGGCGCAGCCGGTCGAGCTGCTGCCGCACCCGAAGCTGAGCCGCGAGCGCACGGTGGTGCGTCTGCCGTCCTTCGAGAAGCTGCGCAACGACCCGGTGCTCTACGCCCACGCCAGCCGCGTGCTGCACCAGGAGACCAACCCCGGCAACGCCCGCGCCCTGGTGCAGCGCCACGACACCCTGGACGTCTGGCTCAACCCGCCGCCGATCCCGCTCTCCACCGAGGAGATGGACTACGTGTTCGGCCTGCCCTACGCCCGCGTGCCGCACCCGGCCTACGGCGGCGAGCGCATTCCGGCCTACGAGATGATCCGCTTCTCGGTGAACATCATGCGCGGCTGCTTCGGCGGCTGCACCTTCTGCTCGATCACCGAGCACGAGGGACGGATCATCCAGAACCGCTCGGAGGAGTCGATCCTGCGCGAGATCGAGGAGATCCGCGACCGGGTACCGGGCTTCACCGGGGTGATCTCCGACCTCGGCGGGCCGACCGCCAACATGTACCGCATCGCCTGCAAGAGCCGGAAGATCGAGGCCGCCTGCCGCAAGCCGTCCTGCGTCTACCCGGGCATCTGCGACAACCTGAACACCGACCATTCGGCGCTGATCCACCTCTACCGCTCGGCCCGCGACCTGCCGGGGGTGAAGAAGATCCTGATCGCCTCCGGGCTGCGTTATGACCTCGCCGTGGAGTCGCCGGAGTACGTCAGGGAACTGGTCACCCACCATGTCGGCGGCTACCTGAAGATCGCCCCGGAGCACACCGAGCAGGGTCCGCTCTCGAAGATGATGAAGCCGGGCATCGGCACCTACGACCGCTTCAAGAAGCTGTTCGACAAGTTCTCGAAGGAGGCGGGCAAGGAGCAGTACCTGATCCCCTACTTCATCGCCGCGCACCCCGGCACCAGCGACGAGGACATGATGAACCTCGCCCTGTGGCTCAAGCGCAACGATTTTCGCGCCGACCAGGTGCAGGCCTTCTACCCCTCGCCGATGGCCACGGCGACCGCCATGTACCACTCGGGACGCGATCCGCTGCACAAGGTGACCTACAAGAGCGACGCGGTGGCCATCGTCAAGAGCGAGCGGCAGCGCCGGCTGCACAAGGCCTTCCTGCGCTGGCACGACCCGCAGAACTGGCCGCTGCTGCGCGAGGCGCTGAAGGAGCTGGGCCGCAGCGATCTGATCGGCAGCGGCAAGCACCAGCTGATCCCGGCCTACCAGCCGGACACCGACGGCTATCAAAGCGCACGGCGCAAGAATTCCACACCGGCCGGCAGCAAGAAGGCCGGCAAGCCTTTGCTCACCCAGCACACCGGCCTGCCGCCGCGCAGCCAGGACGGCAACCCCTGGGACAAGCGCGAACAGGCCAAGGCCGCCGCCGAAGCGCGGCGCAAGGCCGACAAGGGCGGCAAGTCGGGTAGCAAGGGCGGCAAGCCCAAGCGGCCGGTGGCTCCGCGCTAGTTCCGCACCGCCAGCCGAGGCCGGCGCCGGCTGGCTGTCCGAACGGGATTTCGTGGCGCCGCCCGGGGCGCACCGCGAACGCCATCCCGCTCTCCTCCGGAGCGGGCAGCAATGCGAACGCATGCCGTTTGTAAACCCCTCGCGCCCCAGCCGAAAAGTCAATAAAGTGCCTGCCCCGTAGCGCTCCTCCCTTTCGTGCAGGACTTTGCAATGCCCCGCTCCCTCCGGCTCGGCACCCTTCGCCAATGGCACTGGATCAGCTCCGCCCTCTGCCTGGCGGGCATGCTGCTGTTCGCCATTACCGGCATCACCCTCAACCACGCCGCGCAGATCGAAAGCCGTCCGCAGGTGGAGAACCGCAGCGCCCGGCTGCCCGCGCCCCTGCAGGCCGACCTGCTGGCGGCGGTGCCCGAGGCCGGCCTGCCGCCGGCGCTGCAGCAGTGGCTGGAGGGCGAGCTGGACATCCGCCTGGCCGGGACCGAGGCCGAGTGGACCGACGGCGCGCTGTACATCGGCCTGCTCCGGCCGGGCGGCGATGCCTGGCTGAGCCTGGACCTCGCGTCCGGCGCGCTGGAGTACGAGTCCACCGACCGCGGCTGGATCGCCTGGCTCAACGACCTGCACAAGGGCCGCAATACCGGCGAGGCCTGGGGCTGGTTCATCGATGCCTTCGCCGGGGTTTGCGTGATCTTCAGCCTCACCGGGCTGCTGCTTCTGCAGCGCCAGGCCGCTTTCCGCCCGAGCACCTGGCCGCTGACCGGCCTCGGCCTGCTGCTGCCGCTGCTGATCGTCCTGCTGTTCGCCCATTGAAGGAGTCATCCATGCGTCACCGCCTGCTGCTGCCCCTCTGCGCGCTGTTCGCCGCGCCGGCCTTCGCCGCCGAGCTGGAAATCGGTCTGGAAATCCCCCGCCTGGAGGTCGCCGAGTACCATCGCCCCTATGTCGCCGTCTGGCTGCAGCGGCCGGACAAGACGCACGTCGCCGACCTGGCAGTCTGGTATGGCATGAAGATGAAGAACAACAAGGGCGAGAAGTGGCTCAACTCCCTGCGCCAGTGGTGGCAGATCAGCGGTCGCCACCTCGACATGCCGGTGGACGGCGTCAGCGGCGCGACCCGCCCGGTCGGCGTGCACCGCTTGACCTTCAGCGACGACCGCGCACCGTTCAAGGATCTGCCGGCCGGCGAATACCATCTGATGGTCGAGGTGGCCCGCCAGGGCGGCAAGCGCGAACTGCTGGGCGCGGCCTTCACCTGGCCGCCCGCGCAGGCCGAACACTTCCAGGCCCAGGGCCAGCTCGAACTGGGCGCCATGACCCTCCGCCTGACTCCCTGAGCCGGCGCCGCTCAGCGCCCCGCACCGTCTCCCAGCCCACCCGGAACGCGCCAGCCGAGCAGCCCCAGGGCGGCCAGCACGGCGAAGGCGGCACCGGCCAGGAAGGTCGCAGCGGCGCCGAACTGCTGCCACAGGGCGCCGGCGATCAGGCTGGCCGCCAGCAGCGCCAGGCCGCTGAGCAGATTGAAGAAGCCGAAGGCGGTACCGCGCAGCGCCAGCGGCGCGCTGTCGGCCACCAGCTTGGCCAAGAGGCCCTGGCTGAAGGCCATGTGCAGTCCCCACAGGGCGGCACCGGCGAAGGCCAGCCAGGGGCTGCCGGCGCCGGCCAGCAGCAGGTCGGCGAGGATCAGCAGCAGCAGGCTGAGCAGCAGCAGCCGGCGCGCATCGAGACGGTCGGCGGCCTGGCCGGCCGGATAGGCGCACAGGGCATAGAACAGGTTCATCACCACCAGAGCCAGCGGCACCAGACCGAGCGGTACGCCCACATCCTCGACGCGCAGGATCAGGAAGGCCTCGCTGAAGCGCGCCAGGGTGAACACCGCGCCGATGCCCACCACCCGCCAGTAGGCGCCGCCCAACCGGCGCACATCGCCCAGCCGCAGCGGCGGCCGGGCGCCCTCCTCGGCCCCAACGCGCGCCGGCTCCCGGACGTAGCGCAGCAGCAGGGCCACGGTGAGGAAGGCCGGGATCACCGCCACCCACATCACCGCCGCGATGTCGTTGGCGAACCAGAACATGAACAGCAGCGCCAGCAGCGGACCGATCACCGCGCCGAGCGAGTCCAGCGCCTGACGCAGGCCATAGGCCGCACCGCGCAGACGCGGCGGCACGATGTCGGCGACCAGCGCATCGCGCGGCGCGCCGCGGATGCCCTTGCCGACACGGTCGGCGAAGCGCGCGGCGAACACCCAGTCGACGCTCGTGGCCAGGGGAAACAGCGGCTTGCTGAAAGCCGCCAGGGCATAACCGAACACCATCAGCCGCTTGCGCCGCCCCAGGTAGTCGCTGAGTGCACCGGAGAACACCTTGGCGAAGGCCGCGGTGGCCTCGGCCACGCCCTCGACGATGCCCACCGTCACCAGCGAAGTGCCGAGCACGCCGACCATGAATAGCGGCAGCAGGCTGTGGATCAGCTCGGAGGAGATGTCCATGAGCATCGAGCCGAAGCCCAGCGCCCAGATGCCCGCCGGCAGGGCACGCAGGCCGGCGGTAAAGGAGAAAGGACGCCCCGGAGCAGCCATGTCTGGCCTCCCTGTGCGGAATCTGACGCCTTGCTTGACGCTAATCCGCACGGGCAGGCCTGTCCAGTGCGCTCACTCGTCGAACTGGTAGCTGCCCGGCGCCAGGTTCTCGAAGCGCGAGTACTTGCCGAGGAAGGCCAGCCGGGTGGTGCCGATCGGGCCGTTACGCTGCTTGCCGATGATGATCTCGGCGACGCCCTTGAACTCGGTTTCCGGGTGATAGACCTCGTCGCGGTAGACGAACATGATGACGTCGGCGTCCTGCTCGATGGCCCCGGATTCGCGCAGGTCGGAGTTCACCGGACGCTTGTTGGGACGCTGCTCCAGCGAGCGGTTGAGCTGCGAGAGGGCGATCACCGGGCAGTTGAATTCCTTGGCCAGCGCCTTCAGCGAGCGGGAGATCTCGGAAATCTCGTTGACCCGGTTGTCGCCGCTGGAGCCGGGAATCTGCATCAGCTGCAGGTAGTCGACCATGATCATGGCGATCTCGCCGTGCTCGCGGGCCAGGCGCCGGGTGCGCGCGCGCATTTCCGCCGGGCTGATACCGGCGGTGTCGTCGATGAACAGCTTGCGCTCGTTGAGCAGGTTGACCGCCGAGGTCAGCCGCGGCCAGTCGTCGTCGTCCAGCCGGCCGGCGCGCACCTTGGTCTGGTCGATCCGCCCGAGCGAGGCGAGCATCCGGATCACGATGGATTCGGCAGGCATCTCCAGGGAATACACCACGACCGCCTTGTCGCTGCGCAGCACGGCGTTCTCCACCAGGTTCATCGCGAAGGTGGTCTTGCCCATCGACGGACGCCCGGCGACGATGACCAGGTCGGCCGGCTGAAGGCCGCTGGTCTGCTCGTCCAGATCGGTGAAGCCGGTGGAAAGACCGGTGATGGCGTCGCCGGAGTTGAACAGCGAGTCGATACGATCGATGGCCTTGACCAGGATGTCGTTGATCGCCAGCGGGCCGCCGGCTTTTGGCCGTGCCTCGGCGATCTGGAAGATCATCCGCTCGGCCTCGTCGAGAATCTCGTCGCCGCTACGCCCCTGGGGTGCGTAGGCGCTGTCGGCGATCCGGTTGCTGATGCCGATCAGTTGGCGCAGGGTGGCGCGCTCGCGGACGATCTGCGCATAGGCCTTGATGTTGGCCACCGAGGGGATGTTCTTGGCCAGCTCGCCCAGGTAGGCCAGACCGCCGACCTGTTCCAGGTGGCCTTCCTTGTCCAGCTGCTCGGACAGGGTGACCACGTCGAACGGCATGTTGCGCTCGGCCAGCACCGTGATGGCGCGGAAGATCATGCGGTGGTCGTGGCGGTAGAAATCGCCGTCGGACACCTGGTCGAGCACCCGCTCCCAGGTGTTGTTGTCCAGCATCAAGCCGCCCAGCACGGCCTGCTCGGCCTCGATGGAATGCGGCGGCACCTTGAGGGCAGCGGTTTCCAGGTCGTACTGCTCGGGAGGACTGATGTCGTTCATGGCTGGCGAGGATTCCGGGACGGCAGAAAGACAACGGGCACGCTCCGCGGCTGCGGAGAGTGCCCGATGTTAGGCGTCTGGCAGCCAGGCTGCCAGACGATATGGCGACCGCTTAGCCGGCGACCACGACCAGGCGGATGCTGGCCTCGACGTCAGTGTGCAGGTGCAGGGCCACCTCGTATTCGCCAGTCTGGCGAATGGTGCCGTTGGGCAGACGCACTTCACTCTTCGCCACTTCCAGACCGGCGCCGGTCAGGGCGTCGGCGATGTCGGCGGTGCCGATGGAGCCGAACAGCTTGCCTTCATCGCCGGCAGTGGCGGTGATGGTGATTTCCAGCTCGTTCAGCTGGGCCGCGCGCTCTTCGGCGGAAGCCCGCTTCTCGGCAGCCAGACGCTCCAGTTCGGCACGACGGGCTTCGAACGCCGCAACGTTCTCGGCGGTGGCCGCGGTGGCCTTGCCCTGCGGCAGCAGGAAGTTGCGCGCGTAGCCGCCCTTTACACTCACCTTGTCGCCCAGGTTGCCCAGGTTGGCGATCTTTTCCAGCAGGATGACATCCATTTGAGTCTTACCTCTTAACTTTTAACCTTCACCGTTCGCAGCTCCGGAGCCACCCTTGGGCGTCTGCCGACCGCGAAAATCAATCAGACTGTCGACGATGGCCAAGACCATCAGTAACGGATAGGTCAGCTGCATGAACAGCAGCAGCGTCACATACAGCCCCACCAGCCAGAACCGCCCCAGCCGCCCCTGCGCCACCAGCCCGTGTATCAGGGCTATGCCGGCGAAGAACAGCGGTACGCTGCACAGCGGCGTCAGCATGGCCATCTGCGCCCCCAGGTTGGGGGCGAGCAGCATGCCGGCCAGCAGCGCGAGCGCCCACAGACCAGGCAGACGCAGCGCGCGGAACTCGCTGGCAAAGCCGCCCGGGTTGTACAGCAGGCTCTGCCAGTAACGACCGAGCACCAGGGCAAGCAAGCTGACGATCTGCAGCAGCGCCGCCAACAGGCCGGTCAGCACCGGCACCAGCAGGGCCCCCAGACGCGCCTGCTCGTCCGCCGAGAGCGGCCGGGCCGACTCGAGCACCTGCGGCATTAGCTTCTGCAGCTCGCCGGCCATCGCCTCGATGGGGGCGCGAAACACCTCCCCCAGCACCAGCGCATAGACTAGGCCGACCAGCACGCTGCCCATCAGCACCAGCCGCCAGGACACGCTGGTGCGCAGCAGCTGAGCCAGCCCCAGGGTGCCGAGCAACAGCAGCAGGGTGCGCGGCTCGCCGAAATACCACCAGGCAGCCGCCGGCAGCAGGGCCAGAGCGACGATACCGAAGGCATCGCTCAAGCCGCGGCGCAGCAGCACCAGGCAGCCCGCCGCCGCGCTCAGCCAGAACAGCAGCGGCAGGGCGGCGGAGCCGACGACCACGAAGCCGGCCTGCATGCGACCGCGCATGATGAACTCAGCCAGGGCGCGCATGCGATCTATCCCTTACCTTTGTCGACCGCCCGCCATCAACGGCCGTGGCTGTCGGTGTAGGGCAGCAGGGCCAGGTAGCGGGCACGCTTGATGGCGGTGGCCAGCTGACGCTGATAACGGGCCTTGGTACCGGTGATGCGGCTGGGAACGATCTTGCCGGTTTCGGAGATGTAGGCCTTCAGGGTGTTGAGATCCTTGAAGTCGATCTCTTTGACGCCTTCGGCGGTGAAACGGCAGAACTTGCGACGACGGAAGAAACGTGCCATGGGAGTTGCTCCTCAATAGATCCGTGGATTACTCGTCAGCTTTATCGCTGTCGCTATCGCTGTCATGACCTTCGTGGCCGCCGTGTTCGGGGCGCTCACGACGCTCGCGACGCTCGCTGCGGTTTTCCTCGGCCTTGAGCATCTCGGACTGGCCGGTGATGGCTTCGTCGCGGCGGATGACCAGGTTGCGGATGACGGCGTCGTTGTAGCGGAAGTTGTCTTCCAGCTCGGCCAGGGCCTTGCCACTGCACTCGACGTTCAGCATCACGTAGTGAGCCTTGTGCACGTTGTTGATGGCATAGGCCAGCTGGCGACGGCCCCAGTCTTCCAGACGATGGATCTTGCCACCATCTTCTTCGATCAGCTTGGTGTAACGCTCCACCATGCCACCGACCTGCTCGCTCTGATCGGGGTGGACCAGGAAAATGATTTCGTAATGACGCATGGATGCTCCTTACGGGTTGTAGCCTGCCGACGCGATGCGGTCAGGCAAGGAGTGAATGACTCGTTGGACTTGCCGGGAATCCGGGGCAGTGCGCCCCAGCTCGAGACAAGGGGCGCAATTCTAGAGAAGGGCCGGGAGGGAAGCAAGGCGCACAGCGCCCTGCCGTCACTGCAGGCGGCGCTGGCGCACGACCTCGAACAGACAGACGCCGGTGGCGACGGACACGTTCAGGCTGCTGACGCTGCCGGCCATCGGCAGGCGCACCAGGTAATCGCAGTGCTCGCGGGTCAGCCGGCGCATGCCCTTGCCCTCGGCGCCCATGATCAGCACGGTCGGGCCGCGCAGATCCAGCCCATAGAGCTCCTGCTCGACCTCGCCGGCGGTGCCGACCGTCCACAGGCCGCGCTGACGGAGCTTCTCCAGGGTCCGCGCCAGATTGGTCACCGCCACCAGCGGAACCACCTCGGCGGCGCCACAGGCGACCTTGCGCACCGTGGCATTCAGGGTGGCCGACTTGTCCTTGGGCACGATCACCGCCTGCACGCCGGCGGCGTCGGCGGTACGCAGGCAAGCACCGAGGTTGTGCGGATCGGTGACGCCGTCCAAGACCAGCAGCAGCGGCGGTCCTTCGCAGCGGTCGAGCAGTTCGTCGAGCATCGCCTCGCCCCAGACCTGGCTGGGACTGACCTCGGCGACCACCCCCTGGTGCACGCCCTCGGCCCACTCATCCAGCTCACGACGCTCACGCTGGCCGACCGGCACCCGCGCCTGCCGGGCCAGCTCGAGCAGCGCCTGGATCCGCGGATCCTGACGCCCCTCGGCCAGCCAGAGCTGCTTGACCCGCCGGGGATGATGACGCAGCAGGGCCTCCACGGCATGCACGCCGTAGATCCGTTCCAGATCGCTCATGTTCTGGCCTTGCTCCGGGCCTTGCGGGGGGCCCCCTTGTCAGCCGGCTTGTGCTGCCTGCCGCCCCCGCCCTTCTCGGCAGACCCCTTGGCCGCCTTCCGGCGCTCCGGCTTGGCAGTCTTGGCCTCGGCCAGCAGCGCCTGCTTGGTCGCCCGACTCTTCTTCACATCGGTATTGCCGAGCATGGCCTCGGCCTGGGCCAGCAGTTCGGAAGCCAGCGGCGCCAGCTCCTTGCCCTTGCCGCCCTTGCCACGCCCCTTGGCGGCACGCTCCTCGACCACCTCCTCCTGCTCGGCAGCACGCCGACGACGCCCGGTCGGCTGCCCACGCTCGCCCTCGACCAGCTCGAAATCGATCCGCCGCTCGTCCAGGTCGACCCGCATCACCCGCACGGCAACGCTGTCGCCGAGCCGGAAGCCACGCCCGCTGCGCTCCCCGGACAGGCGATGATGCACCGGATCGAAGTGGTAGTAGTCGCCCGGCAGGGCGGTGACATGCACCAGTCCCTCGACGTAGATGTCCTTCAGCTCTACGAAGATGCCGAAGCCGGTCACCGCGGTGATCACCCCGTCGAAACGCTCGCCGACGCGATCCTGCATGAACTCGCACTTCAACCAGTTGACCACGTCACGGGTCGCCTCGTCGGCACGCCGCTCGGTCAGCGAGCAGGCTTCGCCGAGCTGCTCCAGGGTCGCCTCGTCGTAGGGATAGATGCGCGCCTTGGGCATGCTCGCCGCACCCGCGCGGCGGGCATGGGGGGTCTCGCGCTTGGAGCGGATCACGCTGCGGATCGCACGGTGCACCAGCAGATCCGGATAGCGGCGGATCGGCGAGGTGAAATGGGTGTAGGCCTCGTAGTTCAGGCCGAAGTGGCCGTGGTTGTCGGCGCTGTACACCGCCTGGCTGAGCGAGCGCAGCATGACCGTCTGGATCAGGTGGAAGTCCGCTCGCCCCTGGATCGACTCCAGCAGCATCTGGTAGTCCTTCGGTGTCGGGCCATCCTTGCTGCGGTGCAGACTCAGGCCGAGCTCGCCAAGAAAGGCCTTGAGCTTCTCCAGGCGCTCCGCCGGCGGGCCATCGTGCACCCGATAGAGTCCCGGCAGCTCGTGCTTCTGCAGGAACGCGGCGGTCGCCACGTTGGCGCAGAGCATGCACTCCTCGATCAGCTTGTGCGCATCGTTGCGCTCGGTCGGCAGGATTTCCGCGATCTTGCGCCCGGAACCGAAGACGATGCGTGTTTCCTGGGTCTCGAAATCGATGGCGCCACGCACCTGGCGCGCCTTCACCAGCACCTTATAGAGCGAATACAGCTGCTTGAGATGCGGCAGCACCCCGGCATAGATGCTGCACAGCCGCTTGCCTTCGGGGCTCTTCGGCTGCTCCAGCATGGTGCTGACCCGGTTGTAGGTCAGTCGCGCATGGGAATGGATGACCGCCTCGTAGAACTGGTAATCGGTCATCTTGCCGGAGCGCGACAGGGTCATCTCGCAGACCATGGCCAGCCGGTCAACCTGCGGGTTGAGCGAACAGAGGCCGTTGGACAGCTCCTCGGGTAGCATCGGTACCACCCGCTCGGGGAAATACACCGAGTTGCCGCGCTGGCTGGCTTCCTCGTCCAGCGCCGAGCCGACCCTGACGTAGTGGGACACGTCAGCGATCGCCACATACAGGCGGTAGCCACCGGCGATCGGGGCCAGAAGGCTCTTCTCGCAGTAGACCGCATCGTCGAAGTCGCGGGCATCCTCACCGTCGATGGTGACGAACGGCAGGTGGCGCAGGTCGATGCGCTTGAGCTTGTCCTTCTCCTCCACCTCGGGCTTGAGCTTGCACGCCTCCTTGCGCACGGCCTCCGGCCAGACGTGGGGGATATCGTAGCTGCGCAGGGCAACGTCGATTTCCATGCCCGGCGCCATATAGTTGCCGATCACCTCGACGATGTCGCCCTGCGGCTGGAAGCGCAGGGTCGGCCAGTGGGTGATGCGGATCTCGACGAACTGGCCGACCGCGGCGTTCCCCGTGCGACCGGGGGTGACCAGCATCTCCTGCTGGATCTTCGGGTTGTCGGGGATGACAAAACCGATGCCGCCTTCTTCGTAGTAGCGGCCGACGACGGTTTCATGGGCTCGCGAGACCACCTCGACGATGGCCCCCTCGCGGCGGCCCCGCCGGTCGAAGCCGGATACCCGTGCCAGCGCCCGGTCGCCGTCGAACAGCAGGCGCATCTGCATCGGACTGAGAAAGAGGTCGTCGCTGCCGTCGTCGGGAATCAGGAAGCCGAAGCCGTCCCGATGTCCGCTGACCCGGCCGAGCACCAGGTCGAGCTTGTCCACCGGCGCATAGGTGCCGCGGCGGGTATGGATCAGTTGACCGTCGCGCTCCATGGCGCGCAGTCGCCGGCGCAGGGCTTCGATCTGCTCCTCTTCGCGCAGGCCAAACTCCTCCGCCAACTCCTCGCGGCTGGCGGGAGCCCCGCGCTCGTCGAGGCGCTTCAGGATCAGCTCGCGGCTGGGAATGGGGTTATCGTACTTTTCCGCCTCGCGGGCGGCCTCGGGATCGAGACTTTGCCAATCGGCCATCAGTGCGTTGTCACCTTATTCATGATTTCCATTTGAGGTATCTGCCATCTGCTTATTGAAGCGCGAAATCCATCTGTCGGTCAGCTTTGCGGTGACAATAATTTTTTCACCTCAAGGGTTTACAAGCCAAGACCTGCTCCGTATAGTTCGCGCCCACAACGTTGCAGACGTTGTAGCATGAAATCGACGCAATAGCATCGAGATGCAGTGCCCAGGTGGCGGAATTGGTAGACGCACTAGGTTCAGGTCCTAGCGGTGGCAACACCGTGGAAGTTCGAGTCTTCTCCTGGGCACCATATTGAAAAGCACACTTCACTGAAGTGGTTTTTTATCGCGGACAGCAGGTTCCGTGTCGGCCAGTCCGATGAATACTGCGAAAGTCGGCGTCTGATCGTCGCATGTGCCCAGGTGGCGGAATTGGTAGACGCACTAGGTTCAGGTCCTAGCGGTGGCAACACCGTGGAAGTTCGAGTCTTCTCCTGGGCACCATCTCATTCACGAAAAAACCGAGCCACTGGCTCGGTTTTTTCGTTTCCGTACACCTGAAACTTCACCACCCCTTCCAATGCTGCCAGTGGCAAGCCCCATGCGAAAGACCGCCCGCAGGCGGCCTTTCGGGCGATCCAACTTCAGGCGAACGGATGACGCAGCACGATGGTTTCGTTGCGATCCGGACCGGTGGAAATGATGTCGATGGGCGCCCCAACCAGCGCCTCGATGCGCTTGATGTAGGCAAGCGCATTGGCCGGCAGCCCGTTCAGGCTCTTGATGCCGACGGTCGACTCCTTCCAGCCCGGCATCTCCTCGTATACCGGCTCCAGTCCCACATAGCTGTCGGCATCGGTCGGGGCCTCGATGATGACACCCTCGGCATTCCGGTAAGCCACGCACAGCTTGACGGTTTCCAGGCCGTCCAGCACATCCAGCTTGGTCAGGCACAGACCGGAGATGCTGTTGATCTCGATGGCACGGCGCAGGATCACCGCATCGAACCAGCCACAGCGGCGGGCACGGCCGGTTGTGGAACCGAACTCATGCCCCTTGCTGGCCAAATGCGCCCCGATATCGTCGAACAGCTCGGTGGGGAAAGGTCCGGACCCCACACGGGTGGTGTAGGCCTTGGTGATGCCGAGGATGTAGTCGAGGTACAGAGGACCGAAGCCGGAGCCGGTGGCGGTACCGCCAGCGGTAGTGCTGGAACTGGTCACATAGGGATAGGTGCCGTGATCGATGTCCAGCAGCGAACCTTGAGCACCCTCGAACATGATGTCGGCTCCCTGCTTGCGCAGCTCGTGCAGGCGCACGGCAACATCGGCGATCATCGGCTTGAGCAGCTCGGCGTAGCCGAGCGCCTCGTCGAGGGTCTTCTGGAAGTCCACCGGCTCGACCTTGTAGAAGTTCTGCAGGACGAAGTTGTGGTACTCCAGCAGCTCCCGCAGCTTCTTGGCAAAACGCTCCGGATTGAACAGGTCGCCGATGCGCAGGCCGCGACGCGCCACCTTGTCCTCGTAGGCCGGGCCGATGCCGCGACCGGTGGTGCCGATCTTGCCTTCAGAGCGGGCGGCCTCGCGCGCCTGGTCCAGAGCCACGTGGTAGGGCAGGATCAGGGTGCAGGACGGACTGATGCGCAGGCGCTGACGCACCGGCACACCCTTCTCCTCCAGCTTGACGATCTCGCGCAGCAACGCATCCGGCGCCACGACCACCCCGTTGCCGATCAGGCACTCCACGTTGTCGCGCAGAATCCCGGACGGAATCAGGTGCAGCACGGTCTTCTCGCCATCGATGACCAGCGTGTGACCAGCGTTGTGGCCACCCTGATAACGTACGACGGCCGCCGCCTGATCGGTCAGCAGGTCGACGATCTTGCCCTTGCCCTCATCGCCCCACTGGGTGCCCAGGACCACGACATTCTTACCCATAACGCTTGTCCTCTTCGGGAAAAACTGAAGCCGGCCCATGGGCCGGCTGAAGAAACTCAGGGAGCCAGCGGCACCACCCGCCACTGCCCATCGCTCAGCAGCAACTGCCGGTCGCAGCCACCAGCCCGCGCAGCGGCAATCGGCTGGCCCGGCAAGGCCTGGACCACCCGCTCGCCCTGGTGCCGCAGGCGCTGCACCATCTGCCAAAGATAGACATCGTGACTATCCGGGGCCCAGATGCCGACCACCGGCTCGGCCGAGTCCACCTGCCCCAGAGCCACCAGGGTCTTCAGGTCGGTGGAAAAACCGGTTGCCGGCCGGGCACGGCCAAAATCGGCGCCGATGTCGTCGTAACGACCACCCTGGGCGATCGACTGGCCGACACCCGGCACGAAGGCGGCGAACACCACGCCGGTGTGATAGTGATAGCCGCGCAGCTCGCTCAGATCGAAATACAGCGGCAGCTCCGGATAGCGCACGCCCAGGATGTCGGCAATGGCGATCAGCTCATCCAGGGCCGCCTGCACTTCGGCGGGAGCGTCGACCAGACAGGCCTGCGCCAGATCGAGCACTTCGCGACCACCGCAGAGTTCGGCCAGAGCGCGCAGCATCGAGGCCTGGGCCGCGGGCAGCGCCGCGGTCAGGGCTTCCACCTCGTCGACGGCCTTGCGCTGCAGGGCATCGAAAAGCTGCTGCTCGACTTCGCCGGAGAGCCCCGCCGCCCGAGCCAGGCCCCGGTAGATGCCAACATGCCCGAGGTCCATGTGCACGCCCGGCACCGCGACCTGCTCGAGCACCTCCAGCATCAGGCCGATGACTTCCACGTCGCTGGCCGGGCTGGCATCGCCGTAAAGCTCCGCCCCCAGCTGAATAGGGCTGCGCGAAGTGGACAGGGCCCGCGGCTTCGCATGCAGCACGCTGCCGGCATAGCAGAGCCGGCTGGGCCCCTCACGGCGCAGGGTGTGCGCATCGATGCGCGCGACCTGCGGCGTGATGTCGGCGCGAAAGCCGATCAGGCGGCCGGACAGCGGGTCCGTCACCTTGAAGGTACGCAGGTCCAGGTCCTGACCGGCGCCGGTCAGCAGAGACTCCAGAAATTCGATATGCGGGGTGACGACGAACTCGTAGCCCCAGCGCTGGAACAGATCCAGCATCTGACGACGCACCACTTCGATGCGGGCCGCCTCCGGCGGCAGAACTTCCTCGATGCCATCCGGCAGCAGCCAGCGGTCTACCGTTGCCATTACGCCTTTCCTCTCTCGATCCGGGCGGCAAGCCTTTAGTGAAGCAAATAAAGGAGGGCTGTTCCCAGCAGCATGCTGGCCAGCCCGGTGAGGCGCAGTTGGCGATCCGACAATTGCAACACCTGTATGATCGCACTACGCCAGCGTCGCGGATTGAGGAATGGCAGGATGCCTTCGAACACCAGCATCAGACACAAGGCAACTGCGAATTCCTGCCACATGATTCCCACAGACGCAAAAAAGCCGGGATTTTCCCGGCTGGCCCATCATAGCACGTTTTCCACTCGGGACATCCCGGCGGGGTCTGCAGCCCCCGCCGGATCTCCATCACGGCTTGGCCTGCTCCAGATAGCGGAAGAAGTCGCTCTTTGGATCCAGGACCAGCATATCCTTCTTGTCCGCGAAACTGCCACGATAGGCTTGCAGACTGCGGTGAAAGGCATAGAACTCCTGGTCCTGCTGGTAAGCCTGGGCATAGATGGCAGCGGCCAGCGCATCGCCCTCGCCACGCAGTTCTTCCGACTCGCGATAGGCCTCGGCCAGCAGCACACGGCGCTGGCGGTCGGCATCGGCACGAATCCCCTCGGCCAACTCCTTGCCCTTGGCCCGGTGCTCGCGGGCCTCGCGCTCGCGCTCGGTGCTCATGCGCTCGAACACGCTGCGATTGACCTCCTTCGGCAGATCGATGGCCTTGACCCGCACATCGAGCACCTCGATCCCCAACTCCTTGCGCGCCAGGCGATCGAGCATCTGGGCGATGTCCGCCATCAGCGCGTCGCGCTCGCCGGACACCACCTCATGCAGGGTACGCTTGCCGAACTGGTCGCGCAGCCCCGACTCGAGGCGGCGCAGCAGACGCTCGTCGGCGACCTGCTTGAGGCCGGAAGTCGCGGTGTAGAAGCGCTCGGCATCCGCCACCCGCCACTTGGCGTAGGCATCGACCATCACTGCCTTCTTTTCCAGGGTAAGGAAACGCTGGGTCGGCGAATCCAGCGTCAACAGACGGGCGTCGAACTTGCGCACCTTGTTGACATAGGGAATCTTCACGTGCAACCCGGGCTGGACATCGGCCTCGACGATGCGACCGAACTGCAGCAGGACAGCCTTTTCGGTTTGCGCCACGATGTAGAAGCTGTTCCAGACGGCGACCGCCAGAACCACTCCGACGACCAGGGCGATCACGGACTTGTTGCTCATCAACGCCTCTCCCTTGAACGCAGGTCTCGCTGCTGCTGATCATTGCCGACCTGCGAGCCCATCTCGGCAGCGCCCGCCGCGGCAGGCGCCGGCAAGCCAGCCGGGGCGCCACCGGCACGCCCCTCGAGCATCTTGTCGAGCGGCAGGTAGAGCAGATTGCTCTGCCCACCCTCGGTGGCAACCAGGACCTTGCTGCTGTTGCTCAGGACCTCCTGCAGGGTTTCCAGGTACAAGCGCTGACGGGTCACCTCCGGCGCCTTGCGATACTCCGCCACCAGCCTGCTGAAACGCTGCGCTTCACCCCGGGCACGAGCCACGACCTCCTCGCGATAGCCATTGGCATCCTCGAGAATCCGCTGGGCCTGGCCGCGGGCCTCGGGAATCACGCCATTGGCATAGGCTTCCGCCTGGTTGCGCTCGCGCTGCTCGTCCTCGCGGGCCCGGATCACGTCGTCGAACGCCTCCTGGACCTCGCGCGGCGCCTGGGCGTTCTGCACGTTCACCTGGGTCACGAGGATGCCGGTCCGGTAGGTATCCAGGAAACGCTGCAGGCGCTCCCGAACCTCGCTCGCCAGCAGTTCGCGTCCCTCGGTGAGCACCTGGTCCATCTCGGTGGAGCCCGCCACATGGCGC
Organism: Azotobacter chroococcum; assembly: GCF_004339665.1. Taxonomy (GTDB): domain Bacteria; phylum Pseudomonadota; class Gammaproteobacteria; order Pseudomonadales; family Pseudomonadaceae; genus Azotobacter; species Azotobacter chroococcum. The sequence goes on along the minus strand of NZ_SMMU01000002.1, from coordinate 232,848 downwards.
AGGGCGCTGTCGGTGGCATGCTGCAGACTGACCTCGGGCTGGTCCACGTTCAGCACGAAGTCCTTCAGGTTGCTGATCTTGTACTGCACGGTGAGCGGCACCTCGACGATGTTCTCGTCCTCGGTGAGCATCTGCCCCTGCTTGCTGTAGGCCCGCTCGCGGGTGACGTTCTCCACGAACCTGCGATCGATCGGCGGAAAGTGGATATTCAGGCCCGGCCCGACGGTTTCGTGATACTTGCCGAAGCGCAGCACCACCGCCTGCTCCTGCTCGTCCAGCACATAGATCGCGCTGTACAGCCAGAAAGCCGCCAGCACCGCCAGGGCGATGCCGAACAGACCGAAGCCGCCGCCCTTGCCTCCTGCCCCGTCACTGCCGCGCTTCTTGCCGCCCAGCATGCCGTTCAGGCTTTCCTGTAACTTGCGGAACGCCTCGTCGAGGTCCGGCGGTCCCTTACGGTCACCCCCACGACGCCCCCCCCAGGGATCCTGATTGTTAGAATTGCCACCCGGCTCATTCCAAGCCATAGCGCTCTCCATCTGAAAAACACAGACGCGCCCACGGCACGCCGCCCCATGCTACCCAATTGCCCGCTTCCAGCGGCAAAATCGCCGGCTGCGCTTTCATTGCAAAGTATGTTGCGCGATGAACTCGTCCGGCCGCAGCCCCTCCCGGCTGACCAGACGATTCAGGTCGATCCGTGGCAAACGCACCGCCAGCAGGCTTCCCCCCTCCTCATCATGCGTCTCGCTGCACACTGCCCCGAGCGCGAAAAACTGCGCGCGCAGCCGACCCAGCCCCTGCGGCAGACGCAGGGTTCCGACGAACAGATCATCCCCCAGCAGCTCGGCGATGGCCTGGCGCAACAGATCCAGACCCCGTCCGTCGCGGGCCGAAACCCAGACCCGCTGCGGCTTGCCGTCGGCATCGCGCTGGATCTGCGGCTCCATGCCCTCGAGCAGGTCAAGCTTGTTGTATACCTCGAGAATCGGCAGGCTGTCGGCGCCGATCTCCCCCAGCACAGCCATGACCTGCTCGATCTGTGCCATGCGCTCGGGCTCATGGGCATCGATCACGTGCAGCAGCAGGTCGGAGTTGCTCGACTCTTCCAGCGTAGCGCGAAATGCCTCGACCAGCTTGTGCGGAAGATGGCGGATGAAGCCCACGGTATCGGCCAGCACCAGCGCCCCCAGGTCATCCAGCTCGAGGCGGCGCAGGGTCGGATCGAGGGTGGCGAACAACTGGTTGGCCGCATAGACCTCGGAAGCCGTCAGGGCATTGAACAGGGTGGACTTGCCGGCGTTGGTGTAGCCGACCAGGGAAACCAGGGGAATCTCCGCGCGCCGGCGACCGCGCCGCGCCTGCTCGCGCTGGCTGCGCACCTTTTCCAGACGCTGGCGGATCTGCCGGATGCGTACCCGCAGCAGGCGCCGGTCGGTTTCCAGCTGGGTTTCGCCGGGGCCACGCAGACCGATACCGCCCTTCTGCCGCTCCAGGTGGGTCCAGCCGCGAACCAGCCGCGTGCTCATGTGCTCCAGCTGAGCCAGCTCGACCTGCAGCTTGCCCTCGTGAGTTCGCGCGCGCTGGGCGAAGATGTCCAGAATCAGGCCGGTACGATCGAGCACCCGGCACTCGAAGGCACGTTCCAGGTTGCGCTCCTGGCTGGGTGTCAGGATGTGATTGAAGATCACCAGCTCGGCCTGCTCGACCCTGACCAGATCGTGCAGTTCATCGACCTTGCCGGTGCCGATCAGATACTTGGCGCTCGGCTGGTGGCGCGCCACACCGACGAACGCCACCATGTCGGCACCTGCCGAGCGGGCAAGTTCCTGGAACTCCTGCGGGTCCTCACGCGCCTCGGGATCCTGCCCCTCCAGATGAACCAGAATGGCCCGCTCTCCACCACCAGGGCGCTCAAAGAACAAGGTGGACTCCTATCAGGCGTTGCCGGGTTCGGGCTGCTCGCCCTCGCTCGCAGTGGGCAGGCGCACCGGACGGCTCGGCACCACGGTGGAAATCGCGTGCTTGTAGACCATCTGGCTGACAGTGTTCTTCAGCAGAATCACGAACTGGTCGAAGGACTCGATCTGGCCCTGCAGCTTGATGCCATTGACCAGATAGATGGAAACCGGAACGCGCTCTTTGCGCAGCGTATTAAGGTAAGGGTCTTGTAGCGAATGCCCTTTTGACATAAGGAGCTCTCCTTTCAGGGATGGTTTGGAAATCGAAGAAAAATGGCAGGCCGCCCCCATGGAAAACCCAAAACGGCAGCAAGGACTGAAGTTCAGGCCAATATGGCGGCCGCCTCGAGGTATTTCAAGGTGCGTTGAAGATTGTCGTCCCCCAGGCTGTCCAACCAGTGGAGGTCGGTCCAGCTGCGCAACCAGGTGAATTGCCGCTTGGCCAGTTGGCGTGTCGCAATGATGCCGCGCTCGACCATCTGCTCCCGCGTCAGTCGGCCATCCAGATGCTCCCGCACCTGCCGATAGCCGACGGCCCGCATGGAGGGCAGGCTCTCGTGTAGATCGCCGCGCCGCCGCAAGGTCTCGACCTCGTCGACGAAGCCCTGCTCCAGCATCAAGTGGAATCGCCGGGCGATCCGCTCGTGCAGAATCTGTCGCTGCGCCGGCGCCATTGCCAGATGGGCGACAGTATAAGGCAAATGCCCGGTAATCGAGTTGCCGGATGCAGGATTTTGCGCAACCTGACGCAGCCGATGGACGGTCATCGACAGGCCGCTGATCCGATAGACCTCCAGAGCCCGCACCAGACGCTGGGGATCGTTGGGGTGGATGCGCGCCGCCGACTCCGGATCGACCGCCGCCAGTTCCCGGTGCAGGGTCGGCCAGCCTTCCGCCGCTCCCCGCGCCTCCAGTTCCGCACGCAGCGCCGGATCGGCGCCCGGCATGTCCGCCAGCCCCTCCAGCAGGGCCTTGTAATAAAGCATGGTGCCGCCCACCAGCAGGGGGATGCGCCCCCGGGCGGTGATCTCCGCCATGGCCGCCAGGGCGTCGTCGCGGAACTCGGCGGCGGAATAGCTTTCCGCCGGATCGCGGATGTCAATGAGCCGATGGGGAAACTCCGCCAGCAGCGCCTTCGCGGGCTTGGCCGTGCCGATGTCCATGCCCCGGTAGACCAGCGCCGAGTCGACGCTGATCAGCTCGCACGGCAGGACCCGCGCCAGCTCCAGCGCCAGGTCGGTCTTGCCGGAGGCGGTCGGCCCCATGAGGAGGATGGCGGGAGGCAGGCGGGACATCGGCGAACTCGGTGTTGGCGCGAAAAGGGCGCATAGTTTCGGGTGCCGGACGCCAGGCCGCAAGCGGACCTGCCCGGCGGGCGGGAACGGCTAACGGCCGCGCAGGAACAGCTTGTCCAGCTCGTCCATACCCAACTGGGTCCAGGTCGGCCGCCCGTGGTTGCACTGGCCGCTGCGCTCGGTGTGCTCCATGTCGCGCAGCAGGGCGTTCATCTCCGGCAGGGTCAGGCGCCGGCTGGCGCGCACCGCGCCATGACAGGCCATGGTCGCCAGCAGCTCGTTGAGATGCGCCTGGATGCGGTCGCTGGTCCCGTACTCGAGAAGATCGGCCAGCACATCGCGCACCAGCTGGCCCGCCTCGGCCTGGCGGAGCAATGCCGGCGTCTGGCGGATCGCCAGGGTTTCCGGGCCGAGGCGCTGCAGCTCGAAGCCCAGCCGCTGGAACCACTCGGCATGCTCCTCGGCGCAGTCCGCCTCGCGCTGGCTGAGGGCCAGGCTTTCCGGCACCAACAGCGGCTGGCCGCGCAAGCCCTCGCTGGCCATGGCAACCTTCAGCCGCTCGTAGGTGATCCGCTCGTGGGCCGCGTGCATATCCACCAGCACCAGCCCCTGGGCATTCTCGGCGAGGATGTAGATGCCCTTGAGCTGGGCCAGGGCATAGCCGAGCGGTGGAATGCCGCCCAGCCCCTCCGGCTGGGCCGCGGGCTCGGCCCCGGACTCGGCCAGGGGTGCGAAAAACTCGCGATAGAGGCCCGCGGACTCGGCAGAGCGCCCGGCCGGCCGCGGCGAAGGCGTCTGATAGCCGGCGCCCGTCCCCTTCCAGGCGGCCGGCCTTTCGGGCTCCCGCTCGGACAGACCGGCGGACAGCGGCATCTCGCCCTGCCCGCGGAACTCGCCGGCGGCCGGCCCGACGGGCGGCGCCAATGGCGCTACGGCAGCGGGCGCCGCCAGACGGTCCTCGGGACGCACCTCGCCCAGCGCATGGTGCAGGGTGCCATAGAGGAAGTCGTGGATCATGCGGCTGTCGCGGAAACGCACCTCGTGCTTGGTCGGGTGCACGTTGACATCCACCACCGCCGGATCGACCTCGAGGAACAGCACGAAGGCCGGGTGCCGGCCGTTGAACAGCACGTCGCGATAGGCCTGGCGCACCGCATGGGCAACCAGCTTGTCGCGCACCATGCGGCCGTTGACATAGAAGTACTGCAGGTCGGCCTGGCTGCGCGAGAAGGTCGGCAGGCCGACCCAGCCCCACAGGCGCAAGCCGCCCCGCTCGACCTCGATGGGCAGCGCCTGTTCCAGGAAGGCCGGCCCGCAGACCGCCGCCACCCGCCGCGCACGGGCCATCTCGTCGCCGGCCTCGTGCAGGGCCAGCGCACTGCGGCCGTTGTGGCGCAGATGGAAAGCCACGTCGAAACGCGCCAGAGCCAGGCGCCTGATGACTTCCTGCAGATGCTCGAACTCGGTCTTCTCCGCGCGCAGGAACTTGCGCCGCGCCGGCGTGTTGAAGAACAGGTCGCGCACCTCCACCGAGGTGCCGACCGGATGCGCCGCCGGCTGCACCCGCGCCTCCATGTCGCGCCCCTCCGTTTCGACCTGCCAGGCCTGCCCGGCATCGGCGGTACGCGAGGTCAGGGTCAGGCGCGCCACCGAGCCGATCGAGGCCAGCGCCTCGCCGCGAAAGCCCAGGCTCGTCACCCGCTCGAGATCCTCCAGATCGCGGATCTTGCTGGTGGCATGGCGGGCCAGGGCCAGCGGCAGGTCGTCGGCGGCAATGCCGCAGCCGTCGTCGCGTATCCGCAGCAGCTTGACACCGCCCTGCTCCACCTCGATGTCGATGCGCCGGGCGCCGGCGTCCAGGCTGTTCTCCAGCAGCTCCTTGGCCACCGAGGCGGGGCGCTCGACCACCTCGCCGGCGGCGATCTGGTTGGCCAGCCGCGGACTCAGCAGCTGGATGCGTGCCGGACCGTTCATGGCTGGGCCGCCAGGGTGGCGGCCGGGATGTCGAGGACCTGACCGATCTTCAGCTCGTCGCTCTTTAGCCGGTTGGCGTTGCGCAGCGCCGCCATGCCGACCTGATAGCGCTCGGCGATCAGCGCCAGGGTTTCGCCAGAGCTGACCACATGTTCCTGTCGCCCCTGGGCGATCTTCCCGGAGTCGCGCAGCCAGGCAATGTAGGTGCCCGGCGGCGGATTCTGGTGGAAGAACTGCCGCACCCCGCCGTGGATGGAGCGCGCCAGCGCCTGCTGGTGACTGCGGGTCTGCAGCTTGCCGGCTTCGCCAGGATTGGAGATGAACCCGGTTTCCACCAGGATCGACGGTATGTCCGGCGACTTCAGCACCATGAAGCCGGCCTGCTCGACCCGCTCCTTGTGCAGCGGGGTGATCCGCCCCATGTTGCTCAGCACCTTCTGGCCGACGTTCAGGCTGGAAGACAGCGAGGCGGTCATCGACAGGTCGAGCAGCACGCCGGCGAGCATGCGGTCCTTGTCTTCCAGGCTGACGTTACCGGCGCCGCCGATCAGGTCCGAACGGTTCTCGCTGTCGGCCAGCCAGCGCGCCGTTTCCGAAGTCGCGCCGCGATCGGACAGGGCATAGACGGAGGCGCCGAAGGCCGACGAGCGCGGCGCGGCGTCAGCATGGATGGAGACGAACAGGTCGGCCCCCTTCTTGCGGGCGATCTCGGTGCGCCGGCGCAGCGGAATGAAGTAGTCGCCGGTGCGCACCAGCTCGGCGCGAAAGCCCTTCTCGGCGTTGATCTGGCGCTGTAGTTCGCGGGCGATGGCCAGCACGACGTGCTTTTCCTGGGCGCCCTGCGAGCCGATCGCGCCGGGATCCTCGCCGCCATGACCGGCATCGATGGCGACCACGATGTCGCGCTTGCCCCTGGGCAACGGCGTGGTCGCCTTCGCCGCCGGCTTGGTCGGCGTCACCACCGGGACCGGCACAGGTACCGGCACCGGCTTGGTGGTTGCGACGCGCGTCGGCGGCAGCTCGGGCGCCACGCTCGGCTCCGGCTCCTGATCGTAGAGGTCGAGCACCAGGCGATGGCCGTACTGCTGGTTGGGGGCGAGGGCGAAACTCTTAGGCACCACCGACTTGGACAGATCGAGGACCAGACGCAGATCGTTCGGGGTCCGCTGCGCCGCGCGCAGACCGCTGATCGGGGTGTTGCCCAGGGCGAGCCTGTCCAGCGGAGTGCGCAGCTGGGCGCCGTTGACATCGATGACGATCCGGTGCGGCGCGGTCAGGGTGAACACGCTGTGCTGCACCTGACCGCTCAGATCGAACACCAGGCGGGTATTGTCCGGCGCCCGCCACAGGCGCACGCCCCGCACTTCCACGGCGGCCCAAGCATCGACGGCCAGAGCGGCGAGCAGCAGACCGACGCCGGCAGCCCAGGCACGCATGGGATTCCCCCTCATTTGTCTAGTTCTCCTGAGCCAGGGCCGCACACCAAGCTTCGCCCCGTGCACCATGGGGCGACAGGCACAGGACGCGGCCTCCCGCTTGCTGGGTAATGGTAATGTCGAGATCCGGCCTCGGCAAAAAGCCCGAGCCGCGCTGCGGCCATTCGACCAGGCACAGCGCGTCTCCCTCGAAATAGTCACGAATGCCAAGAAATTCAAGCTCTTCCGGATCACTCAGGCGATACAGGTCGAAGTGGTAGGCCTGCCGCTCGCCGATCCGGTAGGGCTCGACCAGGGTGAAGGTCGGGCTCTTCACCACGCCGGCATGGCCCAGGCCGCGCAGGATGCCGCGCGACAGGGTGGTCTTGCCGGCGCCGAGATCGCCGTGCAGGAAGATCGTCCCGCAACCGCCGGTGAGCGCACCAAGGCGCTCGCCGAGGATTAGCTGGGCCGCCTCGTCGGCGGCGAAGAGGCTCAGATCAGGCACGGCGCATGCTCCTCCAGCAGCTGGCGGATCGCCGGAAACAGATCGCCCGCCAGCAGCCCGCGTCCCTGCGCGCCCAACCGCTCGCCCGCCCGGGCATGCAGCCAGACCGCCAGGCAGGCCGCCTCGAAAGGCTCCAGACCCTGGGCCATCAGGGCGCCGATCAGCCCGGCGAGGACGTCGCCGAGCCCCGCTCCGGCCATCGCCGGATGGCCGTGGTCGCACAGCGCCAGGCGCCCCTCGGGATCGGCCACCAAACTGCCAGCCCCCTTGAGAACGACCACCGCGCCATGGCGCCGCGCCAGGGCGAGGGCCGCCGCCGGCCGGTCGGCCTGTACCGTTCCGATATCGCTGCCCAGGAGACGCGCGGCCTCGCCGGGGTGGGGCGTCAGCACGGCATGCGCCGGCGCGCCCAGCGCACCGGCGGCGAGCAGGTTCAGGGCATCGGCATCCCACACCTGGGGCTGCGCGAGGCCGGCGGCCGCCGACAGCAGGCTGCGCCCCCAGGCCTCCTGGCCGAGCCCCGGGCCGACCACCAGCACATCGGCGCGAGTCATCAGCGCCAGCGCCTGATTGGCCGACTCGACGCCGCGGCTCATCAGCTCCGGACGCCGCGCCAGCGCCGCCGGCACGTGTGCGCCGCGGGTCGCCAGGCTGACCAGCCCCGCGCCGGCACGCAGGGCGCTTTCCGCGCCGAGCAGCGCCGCGCCGCCGAGGCCGAGGTCGCCGCCGACCACCAGCACATGGCCGAAATGCCCCTTGTGCGCGGTGCGCGGCCGCGGCGCCAGGCGCGCCACACTGCCGGCGGCCAGCCGCCGGGCGGTGACCGGCTGCGCGGCGACGATCGGCGGGTCGGCCGCCAGATCGGCGAACACCAGCGTGCCGACGTGATCCGGCGCCTCGCCGGTGAACAGCCCGATCTTGAGGCCGATGAAGGTCACCGTCAGCTCGGCGCGTACCGCCACGCCCAGCGCGCAGCCGGTGTCGGCGCTGAGCCCGGAAGGAATGTCCACCGCCAGCACCGGCAGACCGCTGGCGTTGACCTGGCGGATCGCCTGGGCATAGGGTTCGCGCACCGTACCGCCGAGGCCGGTGCCGAGCAGGGCATCGACCAGCACGCCCTCCAGCGGCGCGCACTCGCTCCAGGGCTCGATCGCCACGCCGGCCTGACGCGCCTCGCCCAGGGCCTGCGCCGCGTCGCCCTGCAGCTGCTGCGGGTCGCCCACCGCCAGCACCCGCACGCGCCAGCCGGCGCGCTGTGCCAGCGCGGCGACCAGATAGCCGTCGCCGGCATTGTTGCCGCGCCCGGCGAGCACGCTCAGCGCACCGGCCTGTGGCCAGCGCCGGCGCAGGGCGCGCCAGGCGGCATGGGCGGCACGGCTCATCAGCTCGAAGCCGGGCGTGCCGGCGGCGATCAGCCGCGCGTCGAGTTCGCGCACCTGGGCGGCGCTGTAAAGGGAAAGCGGCAGGTCTTCCTGGATGTCTGGCATGCGTCGATCGGCTCCGAGGTCTGGCAGAATTATCGCATCGAATACAGGTTTCCTTCAGCATGTCCGCCACTCCTCCCGATCCCGCCCGCCTCGCCCAGTCGATCAAGGACTGGGGCCGCGAACTGGGCTTCCAGCAGGTCGGCATCGCCGGCATCGAGCTGGGCGAGCACGAAGCCCACCTGCAGCGCTGGCTGGCCGCCGGCTACCAGGGCGAGATGGACTACATGGCCGCCCACGGCGACAAGCGCTCGCGCCCGGCCGAGCTGCTGCCTGGCACCCTGCGGGTGGTCTCGCTGCGCATGGACTACCTGCCGGGCGACACGCGGATGGCCGAGCGCCTCGCCGCGCCGGAGCAGGCCTACCTGTCGCGCTATGCCCTCGGCCGCGACTACCACAAGCTGATCCGCAAGCGCCTGCAGCAGCTGGCCGAACGCATCCAGGGAGAGATCGGCCCGTTCGGCTACCGCGCCTTCGTCGACAGCGCCCCGGTGCTGGAGAAGGCCCTCGCCGAGCAGGCCGGGCTCGGCTGGATCGGCAAGAACACCCTGCTGCTCAACCGTAAGGCCGGCAGCTGGTTCTTCCTCGGCGAGCTGTACGTCGACCTGCCGTTGCCGGTGGACGCGCCCCACGCCGGCGAGCATTGCGGACGCTGCTCGGCCTGCCTGGAGGCCTGCCCGACCGGTGCCTTCGTCGGGCCCAAGCTGCTCGACGCACGGCGCTGCATCTCCTACCTGACCATCGAACTGAAGGGGCCGATCCCTGTGGAACTGCGTCCGCTGATCGGCAACCGCGTGTTCGGCTGCGACGACTGCCAGCTGGTCTGCCCCTGGAACCGCTTCGCCCGGCCCACCGCGGAGGGCGACTTCCAGCCGCGCCATGGCCTGGACAACGCCGAACTGGCCGCCCTCTTCCGCTGGAGCGAAGCCGAATTTCTTGCCCGCAGCGAAGGCTCGCCGCTGCGCCGTGCCGGCTACGAGCGCTGGCTGCGCAACCTGGCGGTCGGTCTGGGCAACGCGCCCTCGACCATCCCGGTGCTCGAGGCGCTCGAGGCGCGCCGAGAGCATCCCTCGGAACTGGTCCGCGAGCATGTGCTCTGGGCGCTGAGCCGGCATGGCCGCACCTGATCGCATCAATATTTGATGAAGTGCTCGCGGTAGTGGCGCAGCTCGGCGATGGACTCGCGGATGTCGTCCAGCGCCAGGTGGGTGGCGGACTTCTTGAAGCTGTCGCGCACCTGCGGCGCCCAGCGCCCGGCCAGCTCCTTGAGGGTCGAGACATCGATGTGGCGATAGTGGAACCAGGCCTCCAGGGCCGGCATGTAGCGGGCGAGGAAGCGCCGATCCTGACAGATGCTGTTGCCGCACATCGGCGACTTGCCCCTGGGCACCCACTGCTCGAGGAAGGCCAGGGTCTGCGCCTCGGCCGTCGCGGCATCGATGCGGCTGTCGCGGACCCGCTGGGTGAGGCCGGAACGGCCATGCTGGCGGGTGTTCCACTCGTCCATGCCGGCGAGGGCCTCGTCGCTCTGGTGCACGGCGATCACCGGCCCCTCGGCCAGCACGTTCAGCTCGCTGTCGGTGACGATGGTCGCCATCTCGATGATGACGTCCCGTTCCGGATTCAGGCCGGTCATTTCCAGGTCGATCCAGATCAGATTCTGCGGGTTCTGCATAACTAGGCTCCTTGGCTTTGCCGCAGTTTAGCAGGGCCGGCCCATGCTAAACTCGCCGCCCCCAGCCACCTGCGACCGAACCCCGAGCCATGGCCAAACGCCAACTGACCCGCCGCCAGAGCTGGCGCATCGAAAAGATCCAGGAAGAACGCGCCGCCCGCGCCGCCAAGCGCGAATCCCGCCTGCTGGATGAGCTGGAAGGCAGCGACCTCGGCCCGGAGCAGACCGGCCTGGTGATCGCCCACTTCGGCGTCCAGGTGGAGGTCGAGGCCGAGGACGGTGAACGGGCCGGGCAGGCCTGCCGCTGCCACCTGCGCGCCAACCTGCCGGCGCTGGTCACCGGCGACCGGGTGGTCTGGCGCGCCGGCAACCAGGGGGTCGGGGTGATCGTCGCGCAGCTGCCGCGGCGCAGCGAACTGTGCCGCCCGGACATGCGCGGCCAGCTCAAGCCGGTGGCGGCCAACGTCGACCAGATCGTCATCGTCTTCGCCCCGCTGCCCGAGCCCCACGCCAACCTCATCGACCGCTACCTGGTCGCCGCCGAGCACGCCGGCATCCGCCCGCTGCTGCTGCTGAACAAGGCCGACCTGGTGAACGAGGGGAACGCCGCCAACCTCGATGCCCTGCTCGCCACCTACCAGCGCCTCGGCTATCCGCTGCTGGAGGTCTCGGCCCGCCAGGGCGCCGGCATGCCGGCGCTGCAGGCGGCGCTGGACGGCCACGTCAGCGTCTTCGTCGGCCAGTCCGGGGTGGGCAAGTCGTCGCTGGTCAACAGCCTGCTGCCCGGTGTGGACACCCGCGTCGGCGCCCTTTCCGAGTTGACCGGCAAGGGCATGCACACCACCACCACCGCCCGGCTGTTCCACTTCCCCGGCGGCGGCCAGCTGATCGACTCGCCCGGCATCCGCGAATTCGGCCTGGGCCACGTCAGCCGCGACGATGTCGAGGCCGGCTTCATCGAGTTCCGCGAGCTGCTCGGCCACTGCCGCTTCCGCGACTGCAAGCACGACCGCGAACCCGGCTGCGCGCTGCTCAAGGCCCTCGACGAAGGCCGCATCCAGCCGCAGCGCATGGCCAGCTACCGGCATATCCTCGCCAGCCTGCCCGAACCGGAATACTGATCCCTGCGCTGCCGGAGCCCGCCGGGCTGCGGCTACAATCATTCTCCCCATCCGACTGCCTGGAGCCTCCCATGGCCGACTTCGCCTCGCTGCCGCTGGTCATCGAACCGGCTGATCTGGACGCCCGCCTGACGGCGCCCGAGCTGATCCTGGTCGACCTGACCAGCGCCGCCCGCTACGCCGAGGGCCACATCCCCGGCGCGCGCTTCGTCGATCCCAAGCGCACCCAGCTCGGCCAGCCGCCGGCGCCCGGCCTGCTGCCCACCGAGGAGCAGCTGGAAGGCCTGTTCGGCGAACTCGGCCACCGCCCGGAGGCGGTCTACGTGGTCTATGACGACGAGGGCGGCGGCTGGGCCGGGCGCTTCATCTGGCTGCTCGACGTCATCGGCCACCCGCACTACCACTACCTGAACGGCGGCCTTACCGCCTGGCTGGCCGAAGGCCGGGTGCTGTCCCGGGAGGTCCCGGCGGCGGCCGGCGGCCCCGTCCCGCTCGTGCTGCACGACGAACCGACCGCCACCCGCGACTACCTGCAAAGCCGCCTCGGCGCCGCCGATCTGGCCGTCTGGGACGCCCGCTCGCCCCAGGAGTACCGCGGCGAGAAAGTGCTCGCGGCGAAGGGCGGGCATGTGCCCGGCGCGGTCAACTTCGAGTGGACCGCCGCCATGGACCCGGCCCGCGCCCTGCGCATCCGCACCGACATCGCCGACTGCCTGACGGCGCTGGGCATCACCCCGGACAAGGAAATCGTCACCCACTGCCAGACCCATCACCGCTCCGGCCTGACCTACCTGATCGCCAAGGCCCTCGGCTACCCGCGGGTCAAGGGCTATGCCGGCTCCTGGGGCGAATGGGGCAACCATCCGGACACGCCGGTGGAGATCTAAGGAAAAACGATGAAAGACCGCCTGTTCCTCCTCGGCCAGCACCTGCTGCCCCACCACCTGCTGTCGCGCGCGGCCGGCTGCCTGGCCGAATGCCGCACACCCTGGGTCAAGAACACCCTGATCAAGGTCTTCGCCCGGCACTTCCGGGTCGACATGGGCGAGGCACTGGTCGAGGAGCCGACCGCCTACGAGCACTTCAACGCCTTCTTCACCCGCGCCCTGAAAGCGGATGCCCGTCCGCTCGATGCCACGCCCGGCGCCGTCCTCAGTCCGGCCGACGGGGCCGTCAGCCAGCTCGGCGTCATCGAGCGGGGGCGCCTCTTCCAGGCCAAGGGCCACAGCTTCAGCGTGCAGGAGCTGCTCGGCGGCGACCCGGCCACCGCAGCCCCCTTCCAGGGCGGCAACTTCGCCACCGTCTACCTGTCGCCCAGAGACTACCACCGCGTGCACATGCCGCTGGCCGGCACCCTGCGCGAGATGATCCACGTGCCGGGACAGCTGTTCTCGGTGAACCGCCTCACCGCGGAGAACGTGCCGGAGCTGTTCGCCCGCAACGAGCGGCTGGTCTGCCTGTTCGACACCGAGTGCGGCCCCATGGCCGTGGTGCTGGTCGGCGCGATGATCGTCGCCAGCATCGAGACGGTCTGGGCCGGGCTGGTCACCCCACCGACGCGGCAGGTCAGGCGCTGGCATTACGGCGAGGCGGCGCGCTCGCCTATCCACCTGGACAAGGGCGCGGAACTCGGACGCTTCAAGCTCGGCTCGACGGCGATCCTCCTGTTCGGCCCGGACCAGGTACGCTGGCGCGACGAGCTCGCGCCGCTGGGCGAGCTGCGCATGGGCCAGGCCATCGGTCAGGCACAGCCGCCAGGCGCTGCCTGACCGCCGGTCGCCACACGCGGGATGCCGGTCACAGCCGGCCCTCCCGCGCTTTGACTCCCCCCGACGGGCCCTGTAGATTCCGCCAACCCCTGTTCCGCGGTGAGCGGGTCGGAAAAAGCCTCGAACGGCTTTCGGCGGCCTGTGACCGCCCTGCGCCGATTCTGTCCCCGCCATGGCCATCGAGAAGAAAACCGTCCGCCTGCTGATTCTGGAAGACTCGCAGAACGAAGCCGAGCGCCTGGTCAGCCTGTTCCGCAACGCCGGCCGCGCCACCCGGGTGCACCGCCTGACCTCCAGCGAGGACCTCACCGAGTCCCTGCAGCAGACCTGGGACCTGCTGATCGCCGCACCGCACAGCGAAAACCTCAGCCCCGCCGAGGCGATCGCCATCATCCGCCGCCAGGCCAGGGACCTCCCCATTCTCCAGTTGCTGCCGGACAACGACTCCGACGCGATCACCGAGGCCCTCGCCCTCGGCGCCCGGGACGCCCTGCCCCAAGGCGAGGACGAGCGCCTGATCCTGGTCGCCAACCGCGAGCTGGCCAACCTGGAGGAGCGGCGCGCCCGGCGCAGCGCGGAAATCGCCCTGCGCGAGGCGGAAAAACGCTGCCAGCTGCTGCTCGACAGCTCGGTGGACGCCATCGCCTACGTGCACGACGGCATGCACATCTACGCCAACCGCGCCTATCTGGAGCTGTTCGGCTACGAGGAGGCCGACGAGCTGGAAGGCCTGCCGATGATCGACCTGGTCGACGGCCGCGACCAGGCCGCGTTCCGCGACTTCCTGAAGCACTATGGCAGCGGCCGCGGCGAAAGCGTGCTGCAGTGCCGTGGCGTCACTGCCGCAGGCCGCCCGTTCCGCATGCGCATCGACCTGTCGCCGGCCAGCTACGACGGAGAGCCCTGCATCCAGGCGGTGCTGCGCGCCGAAAGCATGCAGAGCGAGCTGGAAGAGAAGCTGCGCGAGGTCAGCAGCCAGGACCGGGTCACCGGCCTGTTCAACCGCAACCATTTCCTCGAGCTGCTGGATGCCGCCTGCGCCCGCGCGGCCAACGCCGGCCAGCCGTCCTGCCTGGCCTACCTGCGCCTCGACCGCTACGCCCAGCTGCATGCCGACCTTGGCCTCGCCGGCATCGACCAGTTGCTCGCCGACCTGGCCACCCTGCTGCGCGGTGCGTTCCCTGCCGACGCCCTGCTGGCCCGTTTCGCCGACGATGCCTTCGCCGTGCTGCAGTCCGGCCTGACGCCGGAACAGGCGCAGGGCAGACTCGCCGCCCTGCTCAAGAAGGTCGAAACCCACCTGTTCGAAGTCGCCGACCGAACCGTGCAGCTGACCCTGTCGATCGGCGCTGCCGGCCTCGACAAGACGACGCCCAAGGCCCAGGAGGCGATCGAGCGCGCCCATCGCTGCGCCGATGCGCTGGCCGACGGCAACACCCTGAAGCTCTACGATCCGCTCGAGGCGCTGGCTGCCGAGGCCAGCCGCGGCAGCGTCGTCGCCATGCTCCGCCATGCGCTGGAGACGGACAGCTTCCGCCTGCTGTTCCAGCCGATCATCAGCCTGCAGGGGGACAGCACCGAACACTACGAGGTCCTGCTGCGCCCGATCGATCCCCAGGGGAAGGAGCTGCTGCCCGCCGATTTCCTCGCCGCCGCCAGCGAAGCCGGCCTCGCCGAAACCCTGGACCGCTGGGTGATCCTCAATGCCATCCGCCAGCTTGCCGCGCACCGCGCGCACGGCCGCGACACCCGCCTGTTCGTCCACCTGTCCGCCGCCAGCCTGCAGGACCCGACGCTGCTGCCCTGGCTCGCCACGGCGCTGCACGCGGCACGGCTGCCCGCCGCGGCACTGATCCTGCAGCTCGACGAGGCCGATGCGACCGTCTACCTCAAGCAGGCCAGAGCCCTGGCCGAAGGGCTCGCCGAACTGCGCGGCAAGAGCGCGCTGATCCACTTCGGCTGCACCCTCAATCCGTTCAACACGCTCAAGCACCTGCCGGTGGACTACGTCAAGGTCGACGACTCCTTTACCCGGAGCCTCGCCGAGGAAGAGGGCCGGGAAAACCTCAAGTCCCTGCTGGCCAGCCTGCATGCGCAGTCCAAGCCGAGCATAGTGCCGGGCATCGAGAACTCCAGCGTGCTGGCGACGCTCTGGCAGGCCGGGGTCAGCTACATTCAGGGGCATTATCTGCAGACGCCAGGCCCGGCGATGGACTACGAGTTCTCCAGCGAGGCGTAGCGACCCGCTCCTGCGCGGGCCTGCGCCGCATGTCCGCGGTTGAGCTGGGTCCGGACTTCGGACAAGGACATGCGGCTAGACTGCCGAAGCCACTTCGCTCCGGAAAGGAGACCGCCATGCCCCTGATGAAAGCCGCCGTGCTCGTCGAGCCCGGTCGGATCGAGCTGCGGACAAGCCCATCCCCGACGTCGGGCCGAACGATGCCCTGCTGCGCATCACCACCACCATCTGCGGCACCGACGTGCACATCCTCAAGGGCGAGTACGTGCCGGTGCCGGACGGCCTGAGCGACGAGCAGGTGCTGATGTACCCGGACATCATGTCCATCGGCTTCGCCGGCGCCGACGTCACGCTCAACTTCCGCGAAGTGGACGTGGTCGAGGAGCTTCTCAAGCTGACCGGCGGGCGCGGGGTGGACGCCACGATCGAGGCGCTGGGCACGCAGACCACCTTCGAGAGCGTCGAGAGCGCCCTGCGCGTGCTCAAGCCGGGCGGCACCCTGTCCAGCCTGGGCGTCTACTCCAGCGACCTGAGCATTCCCCTCGGCGCCTTCCACGCCGGCCTCGGCGACAACCGCATCGTCACCTCGCTGTGTCCCGGCGGCAAGGAACGCATGCGCCGCCTGCTCAACGTGGTCGCCTCGGGGCGCGTCGACCTCAAGCCGCTGGTCACCCACCACTACCGGCTGGACGACATCGAAGCCGCCTACGACCTGTTCGCCCACCAGCGCGACGGCGTGCTCAAGGTGGCGATCAAGCCGTAGGACGCCGCGGGCCTCAGACGCCCGGCTCGCGGTCCCGGTAGCCGAGCAGATAGAGGATGCCGTCCAGGCCGAGGTTGGAAATCGCCTGCCTGGCCGACTGGCGGACCAGCGGCTTGGCGCGGAAGGCCACGCCGAGGCCGGCCAGGCCGAGCATCGGCAGGTCGTTGGCACCGTCGCCGACGGCGATGGTCTGCTCCAGGGACAGCCCCTCCTGCTCGGCCAGCTGGCGCAGCAGGTCGGCCTTGCGCTGGCCGTCGACGATCGGCTCGACGGCCACCCCGGTGACCTTGCCGTCGACGATTTCCAGCTCGTTGGCGAACACGTAGTCGATGCCCAGCTTGGCCTGCACCTGGCGGGCGAAATAGGAGAAACCGCCGGAGAGGATCGCCGTCTTGTAGCCCAGACGCTTGAGTTCGGCGAACAGCACCTCGGCGCCCTCGGTCAGGCGCAGCGAGGCGCCGATCTCCGCCAGCACGTCCTCCGGCAGGCCCTTGAGCAGCGCCAGGCGCTCCTTGAAGCTGGCGCGAAAGTCCAGCTCGCCGCGCATCGCCCGCTCGGTGATGGCCGCGACCTGCTCGCCGATACCGGCGGCCTTGGCCAGCTCGTCGATCACCTCCGCCTCGATCAGCGTCGAGTCCATGTCGAACACCGCCAGACGGCGGATGCGGCGGAACACCGTGTCGAGCTGGAAGCCGATGTCGACGTTCAGCTCCTGGGCCGCCAGCAGGAACTCCGCACGCAGTGCCGCCGGATCGGCCGGCTCGCCGCGCACCGAGAACTCGATGCAGCCCTTGCTGCGCGCTTCCGGCGTGCCCAGGGCCAGGCGCCCGGAAAGACGGTCGATCTGGTCGATCTCCAGCCCGTAGCGGGCGGTGATCGCGCTGACCCGCTCCAGCTGCGCGGCGGTGACCCGGCGCGTCATCAGGGTGACGATGTAGCGCGGCTTGCCCTGGCCGGCGACCCAGGCCTGGTAGTCGGTCTCGGAAACCGCAGTGAAGCGCACCTGCTGCTCCAGGGCGTGGGCGACGAACAGCACCTCCTTCTGCAACGCCGCCAGCTCGCCGTCGGCCGGGATCTCGACCAGGATGCCGAACGACAGGGTGTTGTGGACGACCGCCTGGCCGATATCGAGGATACCCACCCCGCACCGGGCCAGCGCGCCGGTGATGGCCGCGGTCAGGCCGGGACGATCCGCCCCGGTGATGTTGATCAGGACAATTTCGCGCAAGGCGCCGTCTCCCATGGCAAAGAAGGCGGCATTCTAGCAGGCCCCGCCGTGCCGGGCGCTTCCCGGCCGGGCGCCAACCCCGTCGGGCGGTTTCCCCCCGTCAAGCCTTACGGCACCCCCCCGGCATTCCGTATACTGCCCGCCCGTCCGTCTCAAGAGCCGCGATCAGTGAACCGGCCCGCATCCGTCAAGCCCGACAACTTCTTCGTCCTGCTGTTTCGCGCCCTGACCCAGCGGCGCGTCCCAGTCTCCCTGCGCATCGTCAGCCACAGCCTGGTGCTGGTGATCCTGGCGCTGGCCCTCTATTCCTGGCTGGTCGGCCTGCAGGTGCGCCAGACCATGCACGAGCAGGCCGACGCCCTCGGCCAGACGCTGACCACCCAGACCGCGGCCTCGGCCAGCCAATTGCTGGTGGCCAACGACATTCTCAGCCTCAATGTGCTGCTGGGCAACCTGACGAAGAACCCGCTGGTCGCCCACGCGGCCGTCTACAACGCGGACAACCACCTCCTCGCCGAGACCGGCAGCCGTCCGCCGCGCATGCCGCCGGAAGGCGATCCCAGCCTCCACGCCCGGCCCATCACCTTCCAAGACAGCGTCACCGGCCACCTGCGCATCGTCCTCAACATGCCGCAGTTCCGCGAGCCGTTCATCGTCGGCCTGCGCAACATGGGGCTGATCGGCCTGGGGTTGCTGTTCCTGACGCTGATCCTCGGCCTGCGCCTGGGCTATGGCATCTCCACGCCGCTGCTGCAGTTGCGCGTCTGGCTGCGCGATCTGGACGACCATGCCCCCGGCGCCGAGCGCCAGGACGAGATCGGCGACCTGGCCCGCCAACTGGAGACCCGCCTGGCGCCAGAGCGAGCGGCCCACCCCGCCCTCGACGAGCTGGAGGACGACGAGCTGTCGCTCGACCCCGAGGTGGCTCCGCCTGCCAGCGCGGCGCCCCGCCCGGCAATGGCCGGGAAAGCGGTGCCCCGCTCCCAGCCGTTCGACAGGCCGCAGCCGCCCACCGTCGAGGTGGCGAAACGCGGCGTGGCGATGCCCGGCGTAGCGACGCCCGGTCGGCCGGCTGCAGGGCCGCTGCCGCGGCCCCTGTCCGGGCTGCACGCCGACAGCCGGCTGGATGATGAAGACGAAGACCCGCCGCTGCGCCGGCTGGCCCCGGAGGTCGACGACGAGCCCTGCTTCAGTCCGGCGCTCGACGAGGATTTTGCTCCCGCTCCCGCGCCTGCGCCCGCAGCACATCGCCAGGCCCGTGAAAGCGCCGTGCTGGCCATCCAGCTCGGCCCCCTGGACCAGTTGCGCAGCCTGTCCCGCGGGCAACTGGCCGAGCTGCGCCGACGCTATCGCGACAGCCTGGAGCAGGCCGCGGCCTTCTACGGCGGCGAACTGCACCCGCTCGATGAAGATGGCGGACTGCTGCTGTTCCACCGCCGCGAGTGCGGCGACGACTACCTGGCCAACGCCATCTGCTGCGCCGAACTGCTGCGCTCGCTGAAATCCGAACTGGAACTCGAGGCCGCCGGCGGCGCCAGCCTGCAGCTGCAGCTCGGCCTGGCGCGCGGCGAGAACCTCGCCGGCCTCGGCCAGGCGGCCCTGCTGCTCAGCCCGGGCGGCCAGTCCGCGCTGACCCTGGCGCAATACAGCCACAACGTCCTGCTGCTCGAACAGCAGATCGGCGAGGATCCCGCGGTCCGTCTGTGCGTGCGCCTGCGTCCGCTCGCCACGCCGGAGGGCGGCGCCAGCATCGAGCGCCTGCTCGAGCCCTACCCCGCCGAGCTGGCCGGCCAGCTGGCCCGCCTGCGCGAAGAGCTGCAGAGCTACTGACCCTGCTCCGCCGCAGCCGGGCCTCCCCGGCTGCGGCGGCGACAGAATTCGATTCGCCTCACATTTACCGCAAGCGGCCACAGCCGCCGATTGCCGGAGCCGCGGCGGCTGGCTAGGGCCTGTTGACGTTTTGGCATAGGCCGCGACGGAGGCCCGTCTGGCGCAGAACAAGGAACGAGGAGAGAAGTTTGGTCATTCCAAATGAACGACGAGAGACGCCGTGCTGCGCCAAACGGGCCCCGTCCCTTCGGGTTGCACGGCAAATGCCGCCATGCGGCGTTGCGGGTCTTGGCAAGGGAATGACCATTGCCGGCGACCCGCACCTTGCCTGGCGGCATTTGGCGCGGCAACGCGGCTCACGCCAAAACGTCAACAGGCCCTAGGGTTCGGCCCACCGAAACCGCCCCCGAGGAAGCGCCCCGATGCCCGATGCCATTGCCTTCTACCTCGCCGGGCTGCCGGCCTTCGTACTCTATTTCGGCCTGGGCGCGCTCCTGCTGGTCCTGTTCGGCCTGATCTACACCACCCTCACCCCGCATCGCGAGTGGCGACTGATCCGCGCCAACGTGCCGGCCGCCGCGCTGGCCTTCGGCGGCAGCCTGCTCGGCTTCGTCCTGCCGCTGGCCAGCGCCATGCGCGAGTCGGTCAGCCTGTTCGACTTCCTGCTCTGGGCCCTGGTGGCGCTGCTCGTCCAACTGGTCACCTTCTGCCTGCTGCGCCTTCTGGTCCCCGATCTGGGCCGGCGCATCAGCGACAACGAAATGGCCAGCGCCATCCTGGTGGCCCTGGTCTCCGTCGCCGTCGGCGTGCTGAATGCTGCGGCCATGAAGGGCTGAGCGGGCATGAAGCGCAGCAGAACCCTGCGCCTGGTGCTGATCGGCAGCACCCCGCTGATGCTCGCCGGCTGCGAACCGTCGCGCCCCGGCTACCTGTACCGCGACCCGGCCTCGTGCATCGCCGCCGCGGTCTTCGATCGCTCGATCTGCCAGCACGAGTTCGAGCTGGCCCGCGCCGCCCATCTGCAGAGCGCGCCGCGCTACCGCTGGCGCGGCGACTGCGAGACCGACTTCGGCGCCGGCCGCTGCGAGCCCGCCCCCTACAACACCGGCCTGTACATGCCGCTGATGGCCGGCTACCTGGTGGGCCGCGAACCGCCACGCGAGGAGCAGAGCGGCAGTGGCGGCGGCACGGCCGGCGGGGGCAGTGCCCGGCGCACCTTCGCCAGCCAGCCGCTGTACCGCAGCCTCGACGATGCGCAGCACTTTCGCAGCGCCGACAACCTGCGGGTCGGCTCGCGCGAGGGCCTGCCCCACGTCGACGCCGATGTCACCCGCAGCCCGGCGCCGAGCGTCGTCAGCCGCGGCGGCTTCGGCAAGAGCGCCGCCCGCCTGTCGAGCTTCGGCAGCTGATGCAGCGGATCGCCCTGCGCGAGCGCCCGGACTGGCGCGCCCAGGCCGAACGGCTGGGCTTCGCCTTCCACACCTTCGACGGCGAACCCTACTGGGACGAAAGCGCCGCCTACCGCTTCTCCCTGCGGCAGATCGAGGAGGATCTCGAGGCGCCGACCGAGGAACTGCACGCCATGAGCCTGGCGCTGGTCGAGGAGGTCGTCGCCAGCGAGGCGCTGCTCGAGCGTCTCGGCGTGCCCGCCTTCTTCCGCGAGCACCTGGCCGCCAGTTGGCGGCGCCGCGAACCGCACCTCTACGGGCGGCTGGACCTGGCCTACGAAGGCCAGGGCCCGGCCAAACCAAGCTGCTCGAACTCAACTACGACACGCCCACCGCCCTCTACGAGGCGGCCTTCTTCCAGTGGCTGTGGCTGGAGCAGCTGCGTCTCAGCGGCGAGCTGCCTGCCGCCGCCGACCAGTTCAATTCGATCCAGGAATGCCTGTTCGAGCGCTTCGCCGGCCTCGCCGTGCAGCAGCCGCTGTACTTCGCCAGCGTGCGCGACTCCCGGGAGGATCGCGGCACGATCGACTACCTGCGCGACATCGCCACCCCGGCCGGCCACGACGCCCGCCACATCGCCATCGAGGACATCGGCCTGGACCGCGCCGGCGGCTTCGTCGACCTGGACGAGCGGCACATCCCCACGCTGTTCAAGCTCTACCCCTGGGAGTTCCTGCTGGAAGAGGACTTCGGCCCGCGCATCGCCGGCGCCTTCACGCGCTTCATCGAACCGCCGTGGACGGCCTGCGCCTTTGCGTACCCGGCCCCTACGGCGGCGCCGCGGTGCACCAGGCCTGCACCTGCTGCCCTGCTTCGCCGGCCAGCACCCGGTGATCGGCAGCTGGGTGGTGGGCGACCGCGCCTGCGGCATCGGCATCCGCGAGGACGCCAGCCCGATCACCCAGGACAGCTCGCGCTTCCTGCCGCATTTCATCCTCGACTGAGCGCCGCCCTCGCCCGGCCGAGACGAGCCGGCCGGCTCAGCCACGGCCTCCGCCGGTCAGCCGCGTTTTGACAGCCGACGCCCCGCCAGCTAGACAGGAAAACAACAGGCAGCTAACAAATGCGCTACCGGCGCCGTCATTTACTGGGCACTTACAGGTGAACAACATGAAGAAGAACACCACGCTCGACCCGAAGAAACACCTCGAACCTGGGCTGGAAATCCACAGCTGCGAAGACCTGCTGGAGACCTCCCAGCCCCGCGTCCCGGGCGACTGGCGCCTGTCACGCTCGGACAAGCCGCGGCGCACCTGGCGCCTGAGCAAATAGCCCGTCCCCTCGTGGCTCCCGCGCCCGCGCGGGAGCCAACTCCACCGCCGGCTCTCCCGATCCAGCCGACCGCTCGTCGTACCCGCTGCTACCGTCCATCCGCTGCCCGACCCTTCGCCGGAAAAACCGGAACTCTGCCAGTGGGCCTCTCTCAGTAACTGTGCAGCCAGGCGCTCGTCGCTCGCCCAGACTGCGCACCCCATCAGCACGCAAGGAGAGAGGCCATGCCCAAACACGCCAATCCCGGAAACTTCGCCAACGACCCTGAACGGGCCGCCGCGGCCGGCCGCAAGGGTGGGCACAACAGTGGCGGCAACTTTGCCAACGATCCGAAGAAAGCCTCCGAGGCCGGCCGCAAGGGGGGCCGCAACAGTCACGGCGGCGGTCGACACTGACTGTCCTGGCCCACAGGCGGGAGCGCCAGGCTCCTGCCTGTCAGGCCATTTCCACGGCCATCGCCGTCGCCTCGCCACCGCCGATGCACAGGCTGGCGATACCGCGCCGCCCGCCGCTGCGCCGCAGGGCGCCCAGCAGACTGACCAGGATCCGCGCACCGCTCGCGCCGATCGGATGCCCCAGGGCGCAAGCACCGCCATGGACGTTGACCCGCTGCGGATCGAGCGCCAGGTCGCGGATCGCCGCCAGGGTCACCACCGCGAAGGCCTCGTTGATCTCCCACAGATCGACCTCGCCGACCGTCCAGCCGGTCCGCTCCAGCAGACTCTGCATGGCGCCGACCGGCGCGGTCGGGAACAATCGCGGCTCATGGGCATGGCTGGCATGGCCGACCACAGTCGCCAGCGGCGCCAGCCCGAGCCGCCCGGCCGTGGAGCGGCGCATCAGCAGCAGCGCGGCGGCGCCGTCGGAGATCGAGCTGGAGTTGGCCGGGGTCACCGTGCCGCCCTCGCGAAAGGCCGGCCTGAGTTCGGGAATCCGCTCCAGACGGACCTTCGACGGCTGTTCGTCGTGCTCGACCCGCACCTCGCCGCGGCGCCCGGTTAGCGTCACCGGCGTGATCTCCCAGGCGAAGGCGCCGGATTCGATGGCCGCCCGGGCACGGCACGTCGAGGCGATCGCCCAGGCGTCCTGCTCCTCGCGGCTGAAGCCGTAGCTGGCCGCGCAGTCTTCGGCGAAGGTGCCCATCAGCCGGCCGCGGTCGAAGTAGGCATCCTCCAGGCCGTCGAAGAACATGTGGTCGAGCGCCTGCCGGTGTCCGAGCCGGTAGCCGCCGCGCGCGCCGGGCAGCAGGTAGGGTGCGTTGCTCATCGACTCCATGCCGCCGGCCAGCATGACCTCGGCGCTGCCGGCGAGCAGCAGATCGTGGGCCAGCATGGCGGCCTTCATCCCCGAGCCGCAGACCTTGTTGACCGTGGTGCAGCCGACCGACAGCGGCAGGCCGGCGGCGATCGCCGCCTGGCGGGCCGGCGCCTGGCCGAGGCCGGCGGGCAGCACGCAGCCGAGGAACAGCTCCTGCACCCGCTCGCCGGCAACGCCGGCCCGCTCCAGCGCCGCACGCACGGCGACGCCGCCCAGCTCTGGAGCGCTCAGCCCGGAGAGTTCGCCCTGGAAGGCGCCAAGCGGCGTGCGGGCGGCGGAAACGATGACAACCGGATCTTGGGACATGGGAGGCCCTCGCTATCAGTGATTGACGAAAGAAGGAGTGGAGCCCCTAACGGGCGGCCATGCGGATTGCGCCGTCCAGGCGGATGACCTCGCCGTTCAGGTACGGGTTGGCGAAGATGTGCTCCACCAGCGCGGCGAACTCCGCGGGCCGGCCCAGCCGCGCCGGAAACGGCACCATCTGGCCCAGCGAGGCCTGCACCTCGGCCGGCATGCCCAGCAGCATCGGGGTTTCCATGATCCCGGGGGCGATGCACATGACCCGGATGGCGTGGCGGCCGAGTTCGCGGGCCAGCGGCAGGGTCATCGCCACCACGCCGCCCTTGGAGGCGGCATAGGCGGCCTGGCCGATCTGCCCGTCGAAGGCCGCCACCGAGGCGGTGTTGACGATCACCCCGCGCTCGCCCTCGACGTCCGGCTCGACATCGCGCATGATCGCGGCGGCCAGGCGGATCATGTTGAAGCTGCCCAGCAGGTTGATCTCCAGGGTACGGGCGAAGGTCTCCAGGGCATGCGGCCCCTCGCGCCCGACCAGCCTCTCCGCCGGGGCGATGCCGGCACAGTTCACCAGGCCGCGCAGGCTGCCCATGCCGACGGCGGCGGCGAAGCAGGCGCGGGCGCTGTCGGCGCTGGTCACGTCGGTTGCCACGAAGCGCGCGCGCTCGCCCAGTTCCGCGGCCAGCGCGGCGCCGGCCTCGCGGTTGACGTCCGCCAGCACCACCCGGCCGCCCCGCTCGACGATCAGCCGCGCCGTCGCTGCCCCCAGTCCGGAGCTTCCCCCGCTCACCACGCACACACTGTCCCTGATCTGCATGGGCTTTCCTCCCTGTCCTGACGTAAAGTCTAGCCTTGCTCCAGCCCGGCGTGCCGAGCCCCGCGCGCCGGCTCCGTCCGAGAGGCCGACCATGCTGATCCAGATCCCGCCCTGCTCGCACTGCCCGCCCTCCGAGATCACCCCGGAGTCCGTCTACCTGTCGCGCCGGCGCGTTCTCGGCGCCGGGGCCGTGGCGCTGGGCGCCGCCGCCCTGCCCGCCTGGGCCCGTGCCGGCGAGGCGGCCCGCTATGCCGGGGTCGAGCCGGGCAACCCGCCGGCCTGGTTCACCGGGAAGCTGCCGGATACCCGCTGGCAGGCGGTCGAGGCGCCAGGCGAGGCGCTCACGCCGTATCAAGACGCCAGCCACTACAACAATTTCTACGAGTTCGGCCCGGACAAGGGCGATCCGGCGGCGAACGCCGGCCAGTTGCCCACCGAGCCCTGGACGGTGCGGATCGACGGCGAGGTCGGCAAGCCGGGCCAGTATGCCCTGGAGGAGCTGGTTCGCCCGCACGCGCTGGAGGAGCGCATCTACCGCCTGCGCTGCGTGGAAGCCTGGTCGATGGTGATCCCCTGGGTGGGCTTTCCCCTCGCCGAGTTGCTCAAGCGCGCCGAGCCCACCGGCAATGCTAAATACGTGGCCTTCGAGACGCTGGTCGATCCCGAGCACATGCCCGGCCAGCGCTCGCGCTTCGCCCTGCTCGACTGGCCGTACCGCGAGGGCCTGCGCCTCGACGAGGCGATGCACCCGCTGACCCTCCTCGCGGTGGGCATGTACGGCCGCGTGCTGCCCAACCAGAACGGCGCGCCGCTGCGTTTGGTGGTGCCCTGGAAGTACGGTTTCAAGAGCATCAAGTCGATCGTGCGCATCAGCCTGACCGGGCGCCAGCCCTTCACCAGCTGGCAGAACCGGGCGCCCGGGGAATACGGCTTCTACGCCAACGTCAACCCCAGCGTCGATCACCCGCGCTGGACGCAGAAGCGCGAACGGCGCCTGCCGAACAGCCTGTTCAGCCCCAATCTGCGCGACACCCTGCCGTTCAACGGCTACGCCGAGGAAGTCGCCGGCCTCTATGCCGGCATGGACCTGAGCAAGGACTACTGATGAAGCATCCGCTCTGGCGCTCCGCCGTGTTCGTCGCGGCCCTGCTGCCGCCGCCCTACTGGCTGTACCAGGCGTGGACCTTCGCCCTCGGCCCGGACCCGGGCAAGGTGCTGCTCGAACGCCTCGGCCAGGGCGCCCTGCTCCTGCTGCTGCTGACCCTCTGCCTGACCCCGCTGCAGCGCGCCACGCACTGGAGCGGCTGGGCGCTGGTGCGTCGCCAGCTCGGCCTGTGGTGCTTCGCCTACGCCTGCCTGCACCTTCTGGCCTACCTGGTCTTCGTCCTCGGCCTGGATTTCGCCCAGCTCGGCGACGAGCTGCGCAAGCGTCCCTACATCCTGGTCGGCGCGCTGACTTGGTGCGCCCTGCTGCCGCTCGCCCTCACCTCGAACCGCTTCAGCATGCGCCGCCTGGGGCGCCGCTGGAAACACCTGCACCGCCTGGCCTACGCCGCCCTCGGCCTGGCGCTGCTGCACATGCTCTGGGTGGTCCGCTCGGACATCGGCCAGTGGCTGCTGTATTGCGCCTGGGCGCTGCTCCTGCTGGCCCTGCGCCTGCCCGGCGTGGGGCGGCGGCTCGGCCGTAGGGCCGGCGGCGCCCCGTAGGGCGGGGGAAACCCCCGATCCCGGTGCAGCCCCAGGCCATGTCCGGCGGGTTTCACCCGCCCTACCGCCCCCGGAAAAATTCCTTTCGAATCATGCGGATAAAATAAAATCCGCCATTCTGCCCGACTGGCACGCATTCTGCCCTTAGACTTGAAGCCAGGCGGCAGAGCCTCCTCGAGGGATCGGGCTGTCGCCTTCAGCCAAACAACGAGTAGAGGAACCACTCATGCGCATCGCCTCCTGCCTGCTGGGCAGCGCCCTGGCCGTCGCCCTGTCGTCCGGCCCGGTCGTCGCCGCGGAAGAACTCAGCGGCACGCTGAAGAAGATCAAGGACACCGGCACCATCACCCTGGGCCACCGCGACGCTTCCATCCCCTTTTCCTACCTGGGCGGCACTTCCCGCGAGCCGATCGGCTATTCCCACGACCTGCAGCTCAAGGTGGTCGAGGCGCTCAAGCAGCAGCTCGGCCTGCCCGAGCTGAAGGTTCGCTACACCCTGGTCACCTCGCAGAGCCGCATTCCGCTGGTGCAGAACGGCACCGTCGACCTCGAATGCGGCTCCACCACCAACAACGTCGAGCGCCAGCAGCAGGTCGCCTTCTCGGTGGGCATCTTCGAGGTCGGCACCCGCCTGCTGACCAAGAAGACTTCCGGCATCCAGAACTTCGCCGACCTCAAGGGCAAGAACGTGGTGACCACCGCCGGCACCACCTCCGAGCGCCTGCTGCGCTCGATGAATGTCGAGAAGCAGATGGGCATGAGCATCATCGCCGCCAAGGACCACGGCGAATCCTTCCTGATGCTCGAATCCGGCCGCGCGGCGGCCTTCATGATGGACGACGCCCTGCTCTACGGCGAAATGGCCAAGGCCAGAAAGCCCGACGACTGGGCGGTGGTCGGCACGCCGCAGTCCTTCGAGATCTACGCCTGCATGCTGCGCAAGGGCGATCCGGCCTTCAAGAAAGCGGTCGACGATGCGCTCATCGCCACCTACCGCTCGGGCGAGATCAACGCCATCTACGATAAGTGGTTCCTCCAGCCGATTCCGCCCAAGGGCCTGAACCTCAACTTCCCGATGAGCGACGAGCTGAAGAAGCTGATCGAAGTCCCGACCGACAAGTCGGCCGAAGAGATGTAACCCGCGTCCTGCGCGGAAACACGCCGCGCAGGGCCTCCCCCCGCTCGACAGAGAGAAAACTCCATGGATTACAACTGGGACTGGGGCGTGTTTCTCAGATCCACCGGCATCGGCGACGAGATCTACCTCGACTGGTTCGTCGCCGGCCTCGGCTGGACCGTCGCCGTCGCCCTGGCCGGCTGGATCTTCGCCCTGCTGCTCGGCTCGCTGCTCGGCGTGCTGCGCACCCTGCCGAACCGCTGGCTGTCCGGCCTGGCCACCGCCTACGTGGAGCTGTTCCGCAACGTGCCGCTGCTGGTGCAGCTGTTCATCTGGTACTTCCTGGTGCCGGACCTGCTGCCCGAGCCGCTTGAACTGTGGTTCAAGCAGGACCTCAGCCCGGCCACCTCGGCCTACCTCAGCGTAGTGGTGTGCCTCGGCCTGTTCACCGCCGCGCGGGTCTGCGAGCAGGTGCGCACCGGCATCCAGGCGCTGCCCAGGGGACAGACCGCCGCCGCCCTGGCGCTGGGCCTGCGGACCGGCCAGATCTACCGCCAGGTGCTGCTGCCGCAGGCCTTCCGGATCATCATCCCGCCGCTGACCTCGGAATTCCTCAACATCTTCAAGAACTCCTCGGTGGCCTCGCTGATCGGCCTGATGGAGCTGCTGGCGCAGACCAAGCAGACCGCGGAGTTCTCCGCCCACCTGTTCGAGGCCTTCACCCTGGCCACGCTGATCTACTTCACCCTGAACATGAGCCTGATGCTCGTCATGCGCCGGATCGAGAAGAAGGTCGCGGTGCCGGGCCTGATCGCAGGAGGCAAGTGATGGATTTCAGCTCGATCCCCGCCGCGCTGCCGGCGCTCTGGGAGGGCATGCAGACCACCCTGCTGCTGCTCGTGCTCGGCGTGCTCGGCGGCGTGCTGCTGGGCACCCTGCTGGCGATGCTGCGCCTTTCGCACAACCCGCTGCTGGCCGGCATCGCCGCCACCTACGTCAACTACTTCCGCTCCATCCCGCTGCTCCTGGTGATCACCTGGTTCTACTTCGCGGTGCCCTTCGTGCTGCGCGAGATCACCGGCGAGGACACCCCGGTGGGCGCCTTCGCCTCCTGCCTGGTGGCCTTCGTGATGTTCGAGGCGGCCTACTTCTGCGAGATCGTCCGCGCCGGCATCCAGTCCATCCCGCGCGGTCAGATGAGCGCCGCCCAGGCGCTGGGGATGACCTACGGTCAGAGCATGCGCCTGATCATCCTGCCCCAGGCGTTCCGCAAGATGACCCCGCTGCTGCTGCAGCAGAGCATCATCCTCTTCCAGGACACCTCGCTGGTCTACAGCGTGGGCCTGATGGACTTCCTCAACGCCGCCCGCTCGCGCGGCGACATCGTCGGCCAGCCCCACGAACTCCTGCTCGTCGCCGGCCTGGTGTACTTCATCGTCAGCTTCGCCGCCTCGCAGCTGGTCAAGCGTCTGCAGAAAAGGTTAACTCCATGATTTCGATCCGCAACGTCAGCAAGTGGTATGGGGACTTCCAGGTCCTCAGCGACTGCACCACCGAGGTGCGCAAGGGCGAGGTGGTGGTGGTCTGCGGGCCGTCCGGTTCCGGCAAGTCCACCCTGATCAAGTGCGTCAACGCCCTGGAGCCCTTCCAGCAGGGCGACATCGTCGTCGACGGCACCTCCCTCGCCGCTCCGAAGACCGACCTGCCGAAGCTGCGCGCCCGGGTCGGCATGGTCTTTCAGCACTTCGAGCTGTTCCCCCACCTGACGGTCACCGAGAACCTGACCCTCGCGCAGATCAAGGTGCTCGGCCGCGACAAGGCGGAAGCCACCGAGAAGGGCCTGGCGCTGCTCGACCGGGTCGGCCTCAAGGCCCACGCCCACAAGCATCCCGGCCAGCTCTCCGGCGGCCAGCAGCAGCGCGTGGCGATCGCCCGCGCGCTGGCCATGGACCCGGTGGTGATGCTGTTCGACGAGCCGACCTCGGCGCTCGACCCGGAAATGGTCAACGAGGTGCTCGACGTGATGGTCCAGCTCGCCCAGGAAGGCATGACCATGATGTGCGTGACCCACGAGATGGGCTTCGCCCGCAAGGTCGCCAACCGGGTGATCTTCATGGACAGCGGCAGCATCGTCGAGGATTGCGCCACCGAGGCATTCTTCGGCGACATCTCGGCGCGCAGCGAGCGTGCCCGGCAGTTCCTCGCCAAGATCCTCCCGCACTGAGGCAGCCAGCCATGAAGCACCTTCTGAACGCCCTCGGCCCGGCCCTCTTCGCCCTGACCCTGCTGCTCCCGCCCGGCCTGCACGCCGAAGAGCCCGCGCCGACCGAAGCGGCGCGCCAGCTGCCGCGGGTGGTGATCCTCGCCACCGGCGGCACCATCGCCGGCGCCGGCGCCAGCGCCGCCAACAGCGCCACCTACCAGGCGGCCAAGGTCCCGGTCGAGCAGTTGCTCGCCGGCGTGCCGCAACTCGCCGAGCTGGCCGCGGTGCGCGGCGAGCAGGTCCTCCAGCTCGCCTCGGAAAGCTTCGCCAACGAGCAGCTGCTGACGCTCGGCCGGCGCGTCGCCGAGCTGGCGGAGAATCCCGAGGTCGACGGCATTGTCATCACCCACGGCACCGACACCCTGGAGGAAACCGCCTACTTCCTCACGCTGGTGGAGCGCACCGACAAGCCCATCGTACTGGTCGGCTCCATGCGCCCGGGAACCGCCCTGTCCGCCGACGGCGCGCTCAACCTGTACAACGCGGTCGCCGTGGCCGGTAATCCGGCATCGCGCGGCAAGGGCGTGCTGGTGACCCTGAACGACGAGATCCACTCCGGGCGCGATGTCAGCAAGGCGCTGAACATCAAGACCGAAGCCTTCAAGAGCCCCTGGGGGCCGCTGGGCATGGTGGTCGAAGGCAAGAGCTACTGGTTCCGCCTGCCGGCCAAGCGCCACACGCTGAATTCCGAGTTCGACATCCGGCAGATCACCAGCCTGCCGCGGGTGGACATCGCCTACGCCTACGGCAACCTCGACGACACCGCCTACCGGGCCTTCGCCGGCGCCGGGGCCAGGGCGATCGTGCATGCCGGCACCGGCAACGGCTCGGTCGCCGCCCCCGTGGTGCCGGCCCTGCGGGCGCTGCGCAAGGAGGGGCTGCAGATCATCCGCGCCTCGCGCGCCGACCAGGGCGGCTTCGTCCTGCGCAATGCCGAGCAGCCGGACGATAAATACGACTGGGTGGTCGCCCACGACCTCAACCCGCAGAAGGCGCGCATCCTCGCCATGCTCGCCCTGAGCAAAACCCAGGACAGCCAGGAGCTGCAGCGGATCTTCTGGGAATACTGAGCGATGCGGGCGGTGCCGCACTTGCGGCCCGCCCGCTGCGGGTCGAAGCTATGCGCCTTTGCGCCGGAGCCCCGCCATGAACACCGCCGAACTCACCCGCCGCCTGCACGCCATCCGCGACGCCAACGACTGGCGACGCTTCCACAGCCCGAAGAACCTGGCGATGGCCGCCAGCGTGGAAATGGCCGAGCTGGTGGAAATCTTCCAGTGGCAGAGCGAGGACGAATCCCGCACCCTGCCCGCCGACCAGCTGGCCCATGCCGGCCAGGAGATCGGCGACGTGGTCCTCTACCTCCTGCTGCTCTGCGCCGAACTCGGCCTGGATATGGACGAGGTGGTGCGCGCCAAGCTGGCCGACAGCGAACGGCGCTTCGCCCGATGAGCGACCGCCACTTCGACGACCTGGCCCTGCGTTTCGCCGAGAAGATCTACGGCGGCGCCAAGGGTGCGATCCGCCTCGCCGTGCTCCAGGCCGACCTGAGCGAGGCACTGCCGGAACGTCCGCTGCGGGTGCTCGACGTCGGCGCCGGGCTCGGCCACATGGCGCTCTGGCTGGCCGAACGCGGCCACCAGGTGACCCTCGCCGAGCCGGCCGCGCCGATGCTCGACGCCGCCCGCGAACGCTTCGCCGCCGCCGGCCAGCCCGCCACCTTCCTCCAGGCGCCCTGGCAGGAACTGCTCGGCCGGCTCGACGAACCCTTCGATCTGGTGCTCTGCCACGCCGTACTGGAATGGCTGGCCGAGCCGCACCATATCCTCCCGGTGCTGCACCAGCTCACCGCGCCCGGTGGCTGGCTGTCGCTGGCCTTCTACAACAAGGACGCGCTGATCTACCGTAACCTGCTCAAGGGCCACTTCCGCAAGCTGCGCAAGGAACGCTTCGCCGGCGAAGGGCGCAGCCTGACCCCGCAGCGCCCGCTCGACCCGCGCGAGTTGAAGGCCGCGATGGAAAGCGCCTGGCAGATCGACAGCGAAAGCGGTGTGCGGGTGTTCCACGACTACATGCCGGCGGAGTTCCAGGCCAAGGCGGAACTGCTCGACCTGCTGGAAATGGAACTGGCCTACCGTCGCCACCCGGCCTTCGCCGGCCTCGGCCGCTACCTGCACTGGCTCTGCCGGCCGCACCCGGCTTGCTAAGCTGAAAAGAAATGGCCGCCCCGCGCCACCCACGGTCCCGCCGAAGCCTGGGCGCCGCCGAGGAATGCCCATGCACCGCCTGGCCGCACTGACGCTCTGCATCGCGCTCGGCGCCTGCCAGAGCCCCAATCCCTATCGCGCCGAGTCCGCGCCCCTGCCCCCGGCGCCCGAGGCTGCCGGGGCCGTCGAGCCCGGCGTCTATCCGGCCGCCCCGCGGGACTACGCCGGCTACCGCGACTGGGCCTGGCTGGACGACCGCCCGCCGGGCGGCGGCGCCGGCCTGGAGGCCGGCCAGGTGCAGGAAGCGCTGTCCGCCGAACTGGACCGCCGCGGCCTGCGCCCGGTCCGTCCGGGCGCGACGGCAGACCTGCAGGTCGCCGCGCGGCTGGAGCTGGAATGGCGCATCCGCGCCTACGAGGATTACTACGGCAGCCTCGCCGGCTACTACGGCTACGGCCACTACTGGGACCGCTACGGCGCCTGGGGCGCGGTGCCCATCGTCCGCCACTACCAGGAACAGGTGCTGGTGGTGCATGTCGAGCTGGTCGACGGCGCCGACGGCCAGCGGGTGTGGAGCGGCAGCGGCGAGGCCAGCGTCGAGGACGGACAGACCGGCCGCGCCAAAGCTCTTCACCAGGCGGCCCGCCGCGCCTTGGACGGCTTTCCGCCGTAGCCAAGGCCAGAGCCTGCTATAAATATTTAAATATCAATTAGTTACGGTTAATTTTCCGAACAGCACCGCCTCGGAAAAATCCTTGCTCATCGATTGGTTATAGATTGGTTAATCACAAACTTTAGATTGGACAGCGACACCGCCCTTCCCCCTCTGGGAAATCGGCCGGAGCGAGGGGAACCACGCCAGCGACGGTCGATCCGCCGCGCGCGCCGCCACCGGAGAAACCACCATGCGAACCCGTCTGCTGCTGCCCCTTCTGCTGCTGCTCGCCGCCTGCCAGAGCGTCCATCTCGAACGCGACTTCGACCCCGAGCGCGACTTCGGCGCCTACCGCACCTGGAGCTGGCAGGAGCCGGCGCTGCAGTACCGCCCCGCCGACCCGCGCCTGAGAAGCGACCTCACCGAACAGCGCATGCGCGCCGCCGTGGCCGACCAGCTCGACCAGCGCGGCCTGCGCCAGGCACCGCCCGGCAGCGCGGGCGACTTCCGGGTGCAGGTCTGGCTGATCGTCGACCAGCGCCAGAGCCAGGTCACCACCTACTCCGGCGGCTACTGGGGCAACCCCTGGTACGGCTACTGGGGCGGCCCCGGCTATGGCGAGACCCGCACCTACGACTACCAGGTCGGCACCCTGCAGATCGACTTCTACGACAGCCGCGACGACAAGCTGGTCTGGCGCGGCAGCGCCCAGCAGACCCTGCGCAGCGGCCCCTACTCCCCCGCCGAGCGCACCCGGATGATCCGCGAAACCGTGGCCAAGGTACTCTCGCAGTACCCGCCGCATTGAGCCTGTAGAGGCTGCGGGCGCCGGCCGGACGGCCGGCGCCCTATCCGTCAAACCCCTTCCAGCAGGGTATCCAGATCCAGGGTCGAACGCCGGCCCAGATCGGCGCGATGAGCCTCGAGGAAGCCCTCGGCCGCATGTCGTCCCTGGTCGCGCAGCATGGTCAGAAACGCCCACTCCCCGTTCAGCTTCGAGGAATAGCCCAGTTCCAGCAGCACGTCGCTGGAGATACGATGAATCCGCATCGACGCCCAGCGCGCGCTTTCGTCATCGCCCAGGCAGACCATCTGACGCAGCAGCGCGATCATCTTCAGCTCCTTGAGCAGCACGGAGTTGAAGGAGACCTCGTTGAGGCGGCTGAGGATGTTGCGCGCCGAGCGCGGCGTGCCGGGACGCTCGATGGGATTGATCTGCACCAGGATGGTGTCGCTCGACTCGCACTCGCGCACCAGCGGGGTGATGGTCGGATTGCCAGCATAGCCGCCGTCCCAGTAGGCATCGCCGTCGATCTCGATGGCCTGGAACATGTTGGGCAGACAGGCCGACGCCAGCAGCGCATCGATTGTCAGATCAGTGTTGCGGAACACCCGTCCGCGGCCGGTACGCACGTTGGTCGCGGTCACGAACAGCTTGATCGGCCCCTCGGCCAGATGCGCGAAATCGATGGATTCGGCGAGGATGGTGCGCAGGGGGTTGGTCCCGCCCGGGTTCAGGTCGTAGGGCGAGAACAGCCGCGCGACCATGTCCATGGTCAGGAACGTGGGCGAGTAGTCCAGGGTCCAGCGCCCGAACAGCACATCGAGTGGGCCGCGCCGGAAGGGGCTGAACTGCGAGGCCCTCGACACCCGGCGCCAGAACGCCTCCAGCGCACGACGGGCCCCCTCCGCCCCGCCCTTGGCATAGCCGTCCACCAGGACGGCCGCATTCATGGCTCCGGCCGACGTGCCGGAAATGCCATCCAGTTGAAGTTTCGGCTCTTCAAGCAGCCGGTCGAGCACGCCCCAGGTAAAAGCTCCGTGGGCACCGCCTCCCTGCAGCGCAAGGTCCACACGCAAGGGACCCTGTGATGTCCTGCCTGGTACTGGTGAAGGCATGGCTTCCCCCCAAAACAGCGACAAAAGGAATGGGTCCGGGCAATGCCGCACGCAGACAACCCGACCCGCTTTTTATTGGCGATAAATGACACAAAACGTGAAACATCTTACTTAAAATCCATTCCGATATTACTAAATCCTGGAAATACCGACAGACGGTTATAAGGGGAAGCCGAAAGCTTCTATTCGCCACTATTGCCGCCCAGGTACTTTGCTGACAGGCATGCCGCCTGCACTCAATCAGGGCATGACTGACGTGCGCCGAAAGGCCCAATAACAGCCAAATGCCATTGGAACAGTGGGCAACTCGAAAAAGTGACCGGGTGTAAATACTCCAAGTCCTCTCCTTGTCGGCAAGAGCCAACCTGGCTTGCTGATGGCGATAAGCGCAAAGGCATGCCATCAGCATCGCAGACCCTATGCAGCCTGTTTCCCTGAGCGCCCCAGGCAAGCGAAAGCCCAAACAAGGCTGTTCGATCACCTCAAACATTGACAGCACAATGCATGAGTGCCTGTTTGCCCGATTGAGGGATATCGTTCGTCGGCGCTCACCAGGTATCGCTCGTCCGCACACTGCACCGCTCATGGCTGTGCTTTACGCACCCCCCCTACTCGGGCACAGACATTTACTCTATCAGCTACGCAGAACCACCTGAATGACATCGAGCGCCAAAATAATGTCAAATAGACATCATCCGCATGAAAAAACGACAGAAACTATGGCACTTTTATGTCATTGCGATACCATAGCAATGGTGATTAGCCATAGTTGATTATGGCCATCAATGCGACATCATCGAGGGGGGGGGGTAAATCATGTCTTTCTGCCATAACCCGTTGCAGCCAAGCATCTGGAGATGCCGCAACACCGGGCATCAATCCGGCCTCGCGTAGAAATCCTGGTAACGATTGCCGTGACAGTACGTCTGCGTACTGAGGCAGATGGCATGCCAACGCTCAGGCTTGCCAATAAAAGGCGAACAGGGAAAACCTCGAGCCTTGTCAACTCAACGACGTTTGAAAGACCGATAACAACATCAAACAAAAATTAAAAAATTAGCCTTAGAAGGGGAGGAATAGCATGATCAATGATTATATGAAAATCATTGCATCAATTGTGCAAATCTCAACTGCGTGCAAGGTGACTGATGATTCAGGGCTGGATTACTTGTGCTTTGGTCTTGATAGCGACACTCTGTATCAACTGCTTGATACTTGGAGTAAAAAGCGACCTGCAGGAGCAAATTAACATCTTGAGGGAGGAGTTGCGCGCAACAAGGACATCGCTCGACATTACGCAAACCAAGAACCACAATTCAAAACTCCACAAACATCAGCAATATTTTGAAATCCCTGAATTTCCGAGAATCGAAAAAAGAATCCACTTTTAACCCTCGCCCCATTTACAAGAGAGGAAAAGCCCGTAACTGGCCGCGGACCACTACCGATTGAACCGGTGATCAGCTTCAAGATACCTATCGATCCGGCATCTATCACTCCGCGGCTGCCGGGCGCCTTAAAGACCACGGGTTTCCGCCCCACACTTGCAACTACTGCCCCATGGATAATCGAGGACGCCATTATAGGTGGCCCCCAGGTTCCATATCTGATTAGTTCAATAATTACTTTTCAATCGCGCCTATTTTCGCCTTGCTCAGCGGGCGAATGATCCTCTGCCGCCCTACTCCACAAAACGGTTTGCCCGAGTGTTCGCGCGGACGATCCGCAATATTGGCAAGGCAGGGTCGAGCCGGCTGCAAATGACCGCTCATGCCATGTATGGCCAAGTGTCTTTCACTGCACATGCCCCTCCACTGCGCCCATCGGCCCCGGACAGTGGCAAGGTTCCCCGGAAAGCAGGGGCGCGGCCAGTGGGCAGGTGCCGCTGTAGGTCGCGCAGCGCTCGCCCAGGCTTTTGCGTTCGGCGCTGCCGGGGAAGCTGCCCTCGGGCATGACGCAGGTGCAGGGCGAGCCCTCCTCGATTTCGACGGCCAGCGGGCAGGTGCCGCGCGCGCTGGTGCAGGCGTTGGCCGGCAGCGCGGGCGGGGCGGTGTTGTCGTTCGTCGGGTCGGGCACCAGCGCGCCGGCAGCCGCCCCCGTCGGCAGGTTGCACCAGCAGGGCGTGCCGACGGAGCCGGACCCCGTGACCCGGCAGGTGGCGGCGGCCGTGCCGCAGGTACTGGAGGCGACTTTTGCGGGCAAGGGTTCGAGCGCCCGGTCGGCAGCCGCGTCGCCGACCGGGCGCTCCGCGGTCGGGTCGCCGGCGGCGGCCAGCTTCTGCCGGTTGTGCAGCCTCGTCCAGGCGACGTAGCGCGTCTCGGCCTCGTAGGCCTCGCGCTCCACGGCTTCGTAGTTCCGCAAGTAGCGGATGGCGAACTCCTGGATGCCCCAGCGCTGGTACTGGTCGACGTGGGTCAGTTCGTGCACCCAGAGCGTCGGGTTGTAGAGCGCGTCGCTGGTTTCCTTGAAGATCACCACGTGATCGAGGGCGATGGCCTGGGCCTCGCCGTAGCGAATCAGGTTCCACTGCAGGGTGAAGTCGTCGCCGCCCTGCACCCGGTAGCGCGCCGCATTCAGCACCCGCTCCGGCAGGAAGCCCGTGAGCTGGTGGCGGATGTCCGGCGGCATCGGCTGCACGCCATTGCGCAGCGCTTCGTCGCGGGAATGGACGATCATCTCCTGGAGCACCGGCGCACCGGTCTGCGCCAGGGCCTCGTTGATCTCGGCGACGCCGCCGAAGGTCTGCGACGGCGGAATCAGCGCCTTGATCTGGCGATGCAGCTCGTCGAGCCCGATGCCTTCCAGCGGGGCGGCCTCGTCGAGGAT
Source organism: Azotobacter chroococcum (assembly GCF_004339665.1). Taxonomy (GTDB): domain Bacteria; phylum Pseudomonadota; class Gammaproteobacteria; order Pseudomonadales; family Pseudomonadaceae; genus Azotobacter; species Azotobacter chroococcum. The sequence goes on along the minus strand of NZ_SMMU01000002.1, from coordinate 195,758 downwards.
TTCGCCGCCCGGCTCGCCGCCGCCGGCGGCCGCGCCCATGCTCATGCTCATGGCGAGCGCGAGAAGGATGCCGGCCACGCGCAACCCGCGGATGATCGCCGAATGCCTTGCCATGCCCTCCTCCCTTGCCTTCAGAGTGAGTGCCATCACGCGCGCGCCGGACGGAGTTCAATGCACATACAGCGCCAGCGCCAGACTGGCGCCGAGCAGCGCGACGATCAGGTTCACGACAATCCCCCAGCGCGCGCCGTAGCCCGGCGGATATTCGGCGGACGTCAGGGATCTCAGCACTACCAGGTATTCCCGGCACGAATAGAGGGCGGCGAAGGCCCCCAGCGCGATGAAGGCCAGGCCCAGCCAGAAGGTGATGGCCAAGTCCTTTGCGGCCAGACTGTCGGGGGCGAGCGCCCGCACCAGCAGGCCGGAGCGCTCGACCACGAAGCCGAAGGCGATCAGCGCCAGGCTGGTCCGGTTCCAGGCCAGCAGGGTCCGCTCGGCGGCGAACAGCACCCGGGGATCTTGCAGGTTGGACATGACTTCCCCTCGCTGGACGTTCAGAGCACGCCGCCCATGCCGGGCAGCCCGAAGATATCGACCAGCACCGCGTCGAGATCTTCCGCCGCCAGCGACTCCACCCGGACCTCGCCCGCTTTCACCGTCTTCAGGGTGTTGCCGAGAAGGATTGCCCTGCCGTCCGGCGCATGGCGCACGACGAGCAGCTTCTGCACGAAGATGGCCTCGGGGTGCGTGGAGTTCAGGTAGTTGGCCGGCATGAAGTCGATCCACTCCTGGGGCGACAGGTCGAAGGCGAACTGCCTGAGCCACTCGCCGTTCACCCGTGCCTGCAGCAGGTATTCCCGCCCGTCCGGCCGGCTCAGCATGAACACATCGTCGTCCTGGCGGACCTCGACATCGAGCCGGTCGAGGCGCATGGGCGCGCGGATGCCGTAGCTGCCGAAGCCCAGGTCGCACAGCCATTGCCCGCCTTCCAGCGTCACGACGATCGCCATATGGGTCTTCGGCCGTCTGACCGGGTAGAACATGGGCCGCGCCGCGACGAACTGGTAGGGAATCCCCAGCGCCTCGAGCGCCATGCAGAAGAGCCCGTTGACCTCGTAGCAATAGCCGCCGCGCCGGCGCCCGACGATCTTTCCGACGATTTCTTCCGGCACCAGCGAAACGATCCTGCCCGCCTGCACGTCGAGGTTCTCGAAGGGTACCGTGAACAGCTGGCAGCGCATCAGCCCGGTCAGCGTGGCGAGGTCCGCCCGCGCCGCGCCGCGGTAACCGATGCGCTCGAAGTAGTCCTCCAGCGCGAAGTTTTCAGCTTTCATGCATGTTTCCTTGATTCGAAAAGGGATCTGACTCCGGACGCCGCCGTCAGCCGGTGCCGCTGGCGGCCGCCCATGCCAGGGCCGCGCCCAGCACCAGCAGCGCCAGCATGCCGGTCACACACACGGCCAGGGCCACCGGACGCGAGGCCCTGTCGTATTCGCCGATGCGCTCCCGCGGAAAGGCGTTGAGGCTGGCGACCCGGCAAACGCACCAGCCAATCCACCAGGCGATCACTTCGACGAGCAGCTCGAATACCAGCCACAGGGCCAGGCGCACCAGCAGGTAAAGCCCCTTCACCAGCGGCCTCAGCAGATAGTCCCCGAGGTCATCCATATATCGACTCCCCGGTCTCCTCACTGCGCCTGCGCATCGGCGCCGTGCTCGGACAGTTGGGCGCCGAACCAGCGGTGGATGGCGGTGATCATCTCGAGGTCTTCGGCCTCGAAGCGGATTTCGCCGCCGTCGGGCAGGGGCGCGTAGGTGACCTTCATGCGCGCGGCACCGGCCTCCAGCTCCCTGAGGCCCGGCATGCTCTCGCCGTGCAGGCTGGCCGGGACGGAAAAGTCGCCGCCGGAGAAGCGCGCCGCCATGTGCAGGAGATGGCGCTGGATGCCCGACAGCTGGTCCGCCGCGCCCGGCTTGCGGATGACCACCTGCATGCTGCCGCCGCTTTCGGTCATGCGAAAGACGTGCAGGGTGCGCTTGAGGGAGAAGGGCATCACGCTGTGGCCCTGATGATGGATATGCGCCTGCCGGCTCTGCGGCGGGCTGGCGTTGTCGGCCAGGGCCGGGACGGCGAGACAGACGCAGACGCCGATGATGAATGAATGCGGGTTTCCGAGCATAGGCAGGACTCTTTCGGCGATGGCGCAGCAGGTTACAGCTGCCGGCGCAGCGCAGCCAGCGGCAGCGCTGTCCGACCCCGGACAGGCCGTTGCCGAAGGCGCAGACCTGCCCGGCATCCGGCGTACCCTCCTCAGTATGGCTCCCCGCCACGACAGCCGGCAGTCTCGCAGCCCAACAGGCGAGCCGGGGGCGGGCTAAGCTGTCCCTATCGACCAGCCAGACGGGTGTCGCAGCGATGGCTCGCCGGTGCCCCGGCAGACTTTCCCCGGGGTCGATATCGGGACGCGCCTGCGGGCGGGCCGATGGATGTCGTGCGTCGCCAGCGGGCGGCTAAGGTGAAAGGGATGTCGTTCTGCGAGTTGAGGGTGGTCTTGCAGGCGGACAGCCGGCGCCTGGCACAGGCGCCGGCCGCGTCCATGGCGGGCGGGCCGGGGGAGGAACGCCGATGAGCCAGAGCAGCCTGAACCCGCCGCCCTTGCGGTGGCAGTTCGCCCACATGGTCAAGCCCTACTGGAACAGCGAGCGCAAATGGCTGGTGCGCGGCGCCGTGGGCATGCTGCTGCTGCTGACCCTCGGCCAGGTCGGCCTGGCGATCTGGACCAGCTACTGGCACCGCGAGCTGTTCGACGCCCTGGAGGCGCGCTCGCTCAACACCCTGCTGCTGCAGATCGCCACCTTCGCGCTGATCTTCGCCCTGACCATGCTGGTCACCGCGCTGCACCTGCACGTCAAGCGCTGGCTGCAGCTGGACTGGCGGCAGTGGCTGACCCTGCACCTGCTCGACCACTGGCTGGCCCGCGCCCACCACTACAAGCTGCAGTTCACCAGCGGCGAGCACGACAACCCCGACGGGCGCATCGCCGAGGACATCCGCATCGCCACCGAGAACGCGATCAACCTCGCCCATTCGCTGGTCTTCTCCCTGCTGATCCTCGGCACCTTCGTCGATATCCTGTTCAAGCTCTCCGGCAGCCTGGCGCTGCCCGGCACCGACATCGTCATCCCCGGCTTCCTGGTGCTGCTGGCCTTCCTCTACGCCGGCGGCGGCAGCGTGCTGGGCCTGCTGCTCGGCCGGCCGCTGACCAAGTCCACCAACCGGCTGCAGACGGTCGAGGCGAACCTGCGCTTCGGCCTGGCGCGGGCCCGCGAGAACTCCGAGTCGATCGCCCTGATGCACGGCGAGGGCATCGAGCGCGACTACGCCGGCCGGCTGTTCGCCGACGTCGGCCACGGCTGGAACCGGCAGACCATCGGCTACCTCGGCATCGTGTCCTTCTCCGCCGGCTACGGCGCGCTGCTGCCGGTGTTCCCGATCCTGGTCGCGGCGCCGCAGTACATCTCCGGGGCGATGACCCTCGGCGTGCTGATGCAGGCGGCGCAGGCCTTCCAGCGCCTGACCTCGGCGCTCTCCTGGCCGATCGACAACCTCGGCGAACTGGCCAAGTGCAAGGCTTCGGCGGACCGGGTGGCCAGCCTCCACAACGACATGCTGCAGCTGGAGGAGCGCGAGCGCCAGCCGGTGGAGCACCGCATCGAGCTGGGCCACGGGCGGGCCAACGAGCTGGTGTTCCGCGACCTGTGCCTGGCCAATCCGGACGGCGAGATCCTCGTCGAGCGCCTCAACGCCACCATCCACCGCGGCGAGCGGGTGCTGATCGCCGGCGATCCGGCGGTGACCATCGGCCTGTTCAAGGCGGTGGCCGGACTGTGGCCCTGGGGCAACGGCCAGATCCTGCTGCCCGACGACGCCGGCGTGGTGTTCCTCTCGCAGCACCCCTTCCTGCCCGACGGCAGCCTGGAGTCGGTGCTCAGCTACCCGCGCGAACCCAACCATTTCAGCCGCGCGGAACTGCACCATGCGCTCGAATGCGCCGGGGTGGCCTGGCTGGCCCCGCGCCTTTCGGAAACCGACAGCTGGAGCCGGGTGCTGCCGCTGCGCGCCCAGCAGTGCCTGGCCATCGCCCGGCTGATCCTGCACCAGCCGCCCTGGGTGTTCCTCGAGGAGGCCACCGACGCCTTCGATCCCAAGGGCGAGGACTACATGCTGGAAATGCTCTGCCGCGAGCTGCCCGACTCGACCCTGCTGACCATCAGCTTCCACGCCGGGCTGGAACACCACCACACGCGCAAGCTGATTCTCAACCGCCAGGCCGAGCCGCGCTTTCTCGCCTGCGCCAGCGAACTGTGCGGGCTACGCAAAGGATGACGGCAGCCAGCCGCGCTCGACGCAGTCGCGGAAGCACCAGGCCGGCGTGGTCTCGGTCTTGTAGTTCCAGAAGAACCAGCCCTGGTACTTCTCGAAGCAGGCCAGTTGGGCGGCGGCGTAGCCGCGGTAGGCGACGCTCTCCTGGAAGGCGTCCATGTGCTCGAGGGCATGGTTGAACGGTCCCTCGGCCCACAGCGACACCACCCTGAGGTCCAGCCCCAGGCTCCACTCGCCGCAGATGGTCGGCAGGCCCAGCTCGGTGATGACCGCATCGGCCTCGGCCTTCCAGTCCCCGGCGGCCTTGCGCATGTGGCCGTAGATGTCCATGTCGATGTCGCCGCGCTCGAAGCACTGGTAGCGGTGGATGTCGAAGATCACGTTGCGGTACTGCGGCCCCTGCATGAAGCCCAGGTACTCGCGGAAGTCGCGGAAGCCGTCGTGGAACACCACCGCCACCCGCTCGGCCGAGCAGTGCCGGCGGATGCGCGCGTAGGCGTCCAGGTTGTAGGCCTTGAGGTAGTCGGTGGGCACGTCCCAGCGCGGCTCGTTGAGCACTTCTATGGCATGCAGCGCCGGGTGCTCACGGTAGCGCTCGGCCAGCCGCTCGAGCACCGACAGCGAGTGCTCGCGGTATTCCGGGCGGGTGTGCCACTCGCAGACGTCCTTGATCCCGCCGTTGTCGAAGCCGTTCTGGCAACCCGGCGCGGCATGCAGGTCGAGCACCACGTGCAGGCCGCATTCCCAGGCCCAGGTCATGGCCCGGTCGAGCACCTCGATGCCGCCCTCGACGAAGGGATAGCGGGCCTCGCCGTAGCTCGGGTGATAGGGGTAGTCGGGGCCGAAGATCCAGTGGCCGACCGGAATGCGCACGGCGTTCAGGCCACGCTCGGCCAGCCAGGCGAAGTCGTCGCGGGTGATCCAGCGGTTCCAGTGGGCACGCAGGCGCTCGCCGGCCCGCTCGCCCAGCTCGGCGCACCAGGTGGTCTCGTCGGTGGCCGCCAGGCCCTCGAACAGGCTCGGCACCATCCACTTCTCCAGCACCAGCCAGCTGCCCAGATTGACCCCGCGCAATTTCAGATCGCTCTTGTTCATCCTTGTACTCCCCTGCGGAAAAAGCCTCTCGAATAGCATAGATGGACCGCCTCGCTGGAGCCGGGGCGGCACACGGGAGTTAATGGCTGGGAGCGGCCCCGGCCGCGAGGGCTCTGGCGAGAGGTCGGCTTTTGCAGGGTGGGCAACTGCGCAGCACGGCCCACCGGATGACGAGAGAGAAGCCGGGCTGCGTCCGGCACAGCTCAGCTGCGAGCCGGTTGCCGGGCGAAACCGGTTTCCTCGACGCCGATCAGCCGATAGACGACGGCGCCGATCAGCGCCCCGACGATCGGCGCGACCCAGAACAGCCAGAGCTGGGCGAGGGCCCAGTCGCCGACGAACACGGCGACGCCGGTGCTGCGCGCCGGGTTCACCGAGGTATTGGTCACCGGGATGCTGATCAGGTGGATCAGCGTCAGGGCCAGGCCGATGGCGATCGGGGCGAAGCCGGCGGGGGCGCGCTTGTCGGTGGCGCCGAGGATGATCAGCAGGAAGAACAGGGTCATCACCACCTCGGTCACCAGCGCCGCCAGCAGCGAATAGCCGCCCGGCGAATGGGCGCCGTAACCGTTGGAGGCGAAACCCTTGGCGACGTCGAAGCCGGCGGTGCCGCTGGCGATGACGTAGAGGACCGCGCCCGCGGCGATCCCGCCGAGCACCTGGGCCGCGATATAGGGCGCCAGGTCCTTGGCCGGGAAGCGCCCGCCGGCCCACAGGCCGATGGACACCGCCGGATTCAGGTGGCAGCCGGAGATGTGGCCGATGGCATAGGCCATGGTCAGCACCGTCAGGCCGAACGCCAGCGAGACACCATGCAGGCCGATGCCGACCTCCGGGAAGGCCGCGGCGAGGACCGCGCTGCCGCAGCCGCCGAGCACCAGCCAGAAGGTTCCGAGAAACTCCGCGCCATACCTGTTCATTTTCCAATCTCCATGGATCTGGGGGCAGCGCCTCTCCACCTTCGAGACGCACGGCAAGTCTAGTCAGGGGTCTGCGGCGTTCCCCTGATGGGAAACTGTTTCCCACGGAAGGGGATTGCGCGCATGCCCAGCAGGCAGGCCAGCGGAGCAATGTTATTTATTGGAATTAAGTTCCATAAATGCCAATATCCGAAGGTCCTTCGGGCAGAACCGTCCCGGGACCATGACCGGCGGCCCGCTCCCGGGTCCGCGGGATCGAGCCGGTCGCCAAACGACAACAAGAAACCGGAGACGCCCATGCAACCGACCTACTCCATCGCCCAGCTCACCGCCCTGCAGCTGAGCCCGCCGCAGATGATCGAGCTGGCGGCGCGTACCGGCTACGACCAGGCCGGCGTGCGCCTGCTGCCGGTGGCGCCCGGCGCCGTGGCCTATCCGCTGATGACCGACAAGCCGATGCTGCGCGAAACCCTGGCGCGGATGAACGACACCGGCGTGCGCATCTTCGACCTGGAGCTGATCCGCATCGGTGCGGATTTCGAGCTGGAGCGCTACCTGCCCTTCCTGGAAACCGGCGCCGAACTGGGCGCCAAGGCCGTGCTGGTGGCCGGCGACGACCCCGAGGAGGAACGCCTGATCGAACACTACGCGCGCCTGTGCGACGCCATGCTGCCGTTCGGCCTGTCGGCCGATCTGGAATTCATGCCCTGGACCCCGGTGCGCGACCTGGACAGTGCCCTGCGCATCGTCCGCCGTGCCGACCGCCGCAACGGCGGCATCCTGGTCGACGCCCTGCACTTCGACCGCTCGGCCAGCCGCTTCGAGCAGTTGGCCGAGATCCCCGCCGAGTGGCTGCACTACGCGCAGATCTGCGACGGCCCGGCCGAGCGTCCGACCACTACCGAGGCCCTGATCCAGGCCGCCCGCGGCGAGCGCCTGCTGCCCGGCGAGGGCGGCCTCGACCTGCGCCGGCTGTGGCGCGAGCTGCCGGCCGGGCTGCCGGTGAGCATCGAGATCCCCAACGACCGGCGCGTCGCCGAGATGGGCCCCGAAGCCTGGGCCCGCGCCGCCCTGCAGGCGGCTAGGGCGCTGGTGGAGGGCATGCGCCCAAAGGCCTTTCCAGTAGCCTGACGGCTGTATCCGCCCGAGGTCTGGGCGGAGATACGGCGCGGCCCCCGCGCCGGCGTGCCGGCGTGCCGGCGTGCCGGAATGGATCGAGCTCCAGACCAAGCCGATGAGTGCACTGGAACGGCTCGAGGCCGCCCTGACTGCCGGGATTGCGCGAGGCGTCGTGCCGACCGAACCGGCCACGGCAACGATACGGGTTTCGCGATGGGCTGACCGAACGGGGGCTGGCGAGCCGTCTTGATCGCGGCCCGTGCTGCGGGCGGAAAATAGCGAGCAAACGAGCGTTTGACTTTATGACACGGCAAGACCAGGCGGGCCGAAAAGAATATCGGCATCTCTTGCACGCCCAGCTATGGACTTCCGCCCCCTGAAACGGTCCAGCCTCGCAGGGGACGGCCAGATCGCCACAGACATCATATAACCTCAAGAGAGCACGCCGCCCCGAGCGAGCGACTGAAAACCCATCCCCCGAAACGCCTCGAAAACCGCCCCTCGCCATCTGCACCCAAACCGGGTGCCCTTCGCCCCGGGACATGACGACATTGACACGAGCGCCATCCATTGATACTAATTCACCAATGTCGTACGACGACGCATAACATCAAATAACAACAAGACGAGACTCCGCATGTCCGCCACTCCAGCCACCGCCACGCCAGTCGTCACCGAGATGCAGGTCATCCCGGTCGCCGGGCATGACAGCATGCTGCTCAACCTCTGCGGCGCCCACGCCCCGTACTTCACCCGCAACCTGGTCCTGCTCGGCGACAGCGCCGGACGCACCGGCATCGGCGAGGTCCCCGGCGGCGAGGGCATCCGCCAGGCACTGGAGCGCTCGCGCGATCTGGTCGTCGGCCAGCCGATCGGCCGCTACAACCGCATCCTGAACCGCCTGCGCCAGACCCTCGCCGGGCGCGGCAGCGGCCCGCAGGCCACCGTGCACCAGGTGACTTCGGAGGCGGAAGCCGCCGTTCTGAAGCAGCCCCACGAGATCAACCTGCGCCTGGACAACGTGATCACCGCGGTGGAGGCCGCCCTCCTCGACCTGCTCGGCCAGCATCTGGAGGTGCCGGTGGCCGAACTGCTCGGCGCCGGCCAGCAGCGCGACCGCGTGCCGATGCTGGCCTACCTCTCTATATCGGCGAGCGCCGGCGCACCGACCTGCCCTACCTGGCCGGCCAAGGCTCCGCCGACGACTGGTATCACCTGCGCCACGAGGCGGCGCTCACCCCCGAGGCCATCGCCCACCTCGCCGAGGCGGCCCACGCCCGCTACGGCTTCAGCGACTTCAAGCTCAAGGGCGGGGTGATGCGCGGCGAGGACGAGATCGCCGCGGTGACGGCGATCAAGGCGCGTTTCCCCCAGGCCCGCGTCACCCTCGACCCCAACGGCGCCTGGTCGCTGGACGAGGCGATTCGCCTGTGCAAGGGCCAGGGCCAGGTGCTGGCCTACGCCGAGGACCCCTGCGGCCCGGAGAACGGTTACTCCGGCCGCGAGGTGATGGGCGAATTCAAGCGCGCCACCGGCATTCCCACCGCCACCAACATGGCCGCCACCGACTGGCGGCAGATGGGCCATTCGCTGCGCCTGGAGGCAGTGGACATCCCGCTGGCCGACCCGCATTTCTGGACCATGCAGGGCGCCGTGCGCCTCGGCCAGGTGTGCGAGGAATTCGGCCTGACCTGGGGCTCGCATTCGAACAACCACTTCGACATTTCCCTGGCCATGTTCACCCATGCCGCGGCCGCCGTGCCGGGGCGCATCACCGCCATCGACACCCACTGGATCTGGCAGGAAGGCCAGGAACGCCTGACCCGCGAGCCGCTGCAGATCGTCGGCGGCCAGGTCGAGGTGCCGGACAGACCCGGCCTCGGCATCGAGCCGGACATGCAGCGGATCATCGCCGCCCACGAGCTGTACAAGAAGGTGGCCACTGGCGCGCGCGACGACGCCATGGCCATGCAGTACCTGATTCCCGGCTGGCGCTACGACCCCAAGCATCCCAGCCTGGCCCGCTGAACCCCGTACGCCCCACATCCCTCCAAGGAGAAGACAATGAAAAAAACACTCCGCGCCTCCCTGCTCTCCGCCATGGTCGCCGCCGCCACGCTCGGCACCCAGTCGGCCGCCGTCGCCGCCGAGGTCAACTGGCCCACCCGCCCCGTGCAGGTGGTGGTGATCGCCAACCCCGGCGGCGACACCGACTTCAACGCCCGGATGATGGCCAAGTACTTCAACCGGATCACCGGCAAGACCATGGTGGTGACCAACGTCGCCGGCGGCGGCGGCACCCTCGCCGCCGAACAGGTCAAGGGCGCGGCGGCGGATGGCAACACCCTCCTCTTCACCCACCCGGGTCAGCTGATCGTCAACGAAGTGGCCGGCCTGTCCGAAGACAGCTACGAAGTCTTCGACGTCGCCTGCATCGCCGGTGTCGACAAGAGTGCGGTGTTCGTCGCCTCCAGGCAGTCCGGCGTGACCAGCATGAAAGACCTGATCGACAAGGCCAAGGCCGAACCAGGCAGCCTCACCTACGGCACCGAGATGGGCAACTTCTCCCACGTGCAGGGCCTGATGCTGGAAAAACTCACCGGCACCCAGCTGAAGATGGTCGATGCCGGCACCGTTTCCGACCGCGTCGTGGCCATGCTGGGCGGCCGTGTCGATCTCGGAGCGATCAGCTACGGTTCGGTGCAGGACTACGTCAACGGTGGCCAGATGGTCGCCCTGGGCCAGCCCAACGACGAGCACAACGCACTGCTGGGTGACGTGCCCACCCTCAAGGAGCAGGGCCTGGACATCACCCTCGACAAGCCGTATGTGGTCGCCTTCCCGAAAGGCACCGACCCGGCCATCGTCAAGAAGATGGCCGACCTGATGAAGCAGATCACCGAGATCCCCGAGTACGCCGAGGATCTGAAGAAGTTCAAGCAGCCGGTGGCCTACTTCGGCACCGAGGAGTCGAAGGCGATCCTGGCCAAGACCCGCGAAGACTTCATGCAGTTCAAGGACGATCTGCACAAGGTCAAATAAGCCATAACGTACCGCCGGCCGCGTGATCGGCCGGCGGTACGCCTCAGTAAATCGAGGTATGCGATGAGCACCCTGAACAAGAAAGAACTGATCATCGGCGTCGCCATGCTGGGCGCCAGCATCGTCTATATGGTGATGGCCTATCGGCTGCCTGGGCACGAAGGCGTCGACGCCGCCACGGTTCCCGTTCTGCTGGCCGGACTGCTATCCCTGCTGGGTGTGATGCAGCTGTTCAGCGCCTTTGGCAACAAGGCGCAGGCCGCAGCCGAAACGCCCAGCCAACTGCCGGACGACAGCGCCGAAGTAGCGGCTCCCGAAATCATCGAGCCCAAGACCGTGCTCAAGACCCTGGGGCTGATACTCGGCTACATGGCCCTGCTCGGGCCGGTGGGCTTCCCGATCATGACCGCCGTCTACCTGTATCTGCAGTTCATCGTGCTGACCCCGCTGAACCACAAGGTCCGGCACCCGACCTACGCCCTGATCGCCGTGATCAGCTCGGCCGTCATCTACCTGCTGTTCCGCGAGGCCTTCGATCTGATGCTGCCCCCGGGACTGCTGAACTTCCTCTGAGGATCGACCATGCTCGAATTACTGCAGCAAGGCTTCGGTGCCGTCTTCTCGCTCAACATTCTGCTGCTGATGGCCATCGGCGTGGCCATGGGCATCGTGTTCGGCGCGGTACCAGGACTGTCGGCCACCATGGCCGTGGCCCTGTGCCTGCCACTGACCTTCACCATGGGCCCGCAGGCGGGCCTGTCACTGCTGGTCGCCCTGTTCATCGGCGCCACCTCCGGCGGGCTGATCTCGGCGATCCTGCTCAAGATTCCCGGCACGCCCTCATCAATCGCCACGGTCTTCGACGGCGGCCCGCTGATGGAACAGGGCCAGGGCGTCAAGGCGCTCGGTGTCGGCATCGTGTTCTCCTTCCTGGGCACCATCTTCAGCATCGCAGCGCTGATGTTCATCGCCCCGCAGCTGGCCAAGGTGGCACTGAGCTTCGGCCCGCACGAATACTTCGCCATCGCCGTGTTCTCCCTGACCCTGATCGCCACGCTGTCGGCCGGCTCCATGGTCAAGGGGCTGTTCGCCGGCGCCCTGGGCATCGCCGTGTCGACCATCGGCATCGCCCCGGTAGAGGCCGTGCGCCGCTTCACCTTCGGCATCAGTGAACTCAACGGCGGCTTCTCCATGCTCACCGTGATGATCGGCATGTTCGCCGTGGCCGAGATCATCAAGCTCGCCGAAACCGGCCGTCATGCGGTCCAGGGCAAGGCGCGCTCGGTCAGCATGAAGAACATCAAGGGCTTCGGTTTCTCGCTCAAGGAGTTCCGTGAGCAACTGCCCAATGCCGGTCGCTCCGGCCTGATCGGCCTGGGCATCGGCATCCTGCCGGGCATCGGTGCCGGCACCTCCAACCTGGTGTCGTACATCATCGCCAAGAAGCGCGCCAAGGATTCGGACTCCTACGGCAAGGGCAACATCGGTGGCGTGGTGGCCAGCGAGACCGCCAACAACGCCGGCATCGGCGGGGCCATGATGCCGCTGATGACCCTGGGCATCCCCGGCGACACCGTCACCGCGATCATGCTCGGCGGCTTCCTGATCCATGGCATCCAGCCCGGCCCGCTGCTGTTCGTCAGCCAGGGCCCGTTGGTGTACACCATCTTCGCCGCGCTGATCGTCGCCACGGTGATGATGCTGTTCATGGAGTTCTACGGCCTGCGCCTGTTCATCAAGCTGCTCGACGTGCCCAAGCACATCCTGCTGCCGATCATCCTGGTGCTCTGCGTGGTCGGTGCCTTCGGTCTGTCCAGCCGCCTGTTCGACGTCTGGTCGATCCTGCTGTTCGGTCTGCTCGGCTACGCCTTCGTCAAGGCCGGCACGCCGGCGGCGCCGTTCATCATCGGCTTCATCCTCGGGCCAATGGCCGAAACCAACCTGCGCCGCGGCCTGATGCTGTCGGACAACAACTTCATGGACTTCCTGACCACCCCCATCGCCGGCACCTTCCTCGGCCTGGCTCTGGCATTCGTCCTCTGGCAAGTGTTCAGCGCCCTGCGCCCCAAACCCAGCGCGATCAACGAAATCCTGCGTACCTGATCGCCATGCCGCCCCCTCTCTGAGGGGGGGCGGCCACTTCGCCCTCCTCAGTTCCTCTCCCCGCTGCGCCCCTCGACGCCCCTCGGAAGCGCCAGCCGATGTCGGCTGCCTGCACATTGCGCTGGACATATGATGGACGGCCGAATTGATCCAGGTCTAATCTAATCAAGCACTTGATTGATACCCTGGATGAATCAATGTTCGAGCTGGCCCAACTGCGCTGCTTCACCACCCTGGCCACGGAGCTGAACTTCCGGCGCGCCGCCGAACGCCTGCATATGACCCAGCCGCCGCTGAGCCGGCAAATCCAGTTGCTGGAGCATCAATTGGGCGTGGCGCTGTTCACCCGCAGCACCCGTTCGGTTGCGCTGACCGCCGCTGGCCGCGCCTTCTTCGTCGAGGCCCAGGCGCTGCTCGACCAGGCCCATCGCGCGGCGCAGAGCGCCCGCCAGGCCGCCCTCGGCGAGAGCGGCACGGTGAGCATCGGCTTCGTCGCCAGTGCGGTGTACGACTTCCTGCCGCGGGTGGTGGCGCAGACCCGGCGCGAGCGCCCCGAGGTGCAGATCGCCCTGCAGGAGATGACCACCTTCGAGCAATTGCAGGCACTGCGCACACGGCGCATCGACCTGGCCATCGTGCGCGCGCCGCTCAACCAACCGGGGCTGATCGGCGAATGCCTGGTGCGCGAGCCCTTCGTCCTCGCCGTGCCCGCCGAGCATCCGCTGGCCGAAGCCACGACGCCGACGCTGGCCGCGTTGCACGGCCAGCCCTTCATCATCTATGCCCATGGCGCCTGGCAGCCGTTCAACGAACTGCTCACCGGCATGTTCCGCTCCAGCGCCGTGGAGCCGGACTACGTGCAGTCGCTCGGTTCCACCCTGACCATTCTCGCCCTGGTCAACACCGGCATGGGCCTGGCCCTGGTGCCGCGCGGCGCCAGCGCGGTGCGCTTCGAGCGGGTGCGCTTCCGTGCCCTGGAGCTGCCGGGCGGGGTGTGCAGCGAGCTGCACCTGGTCTGGCGCGACGACAACGACAACCCGGCCTTCGCCGCGGTGCGCGAAGCCGTGCGCCAGGCGGCTCGGGAAGCCCAGCAGGAGCCGCTCGCCGCAAATTGACGGCCTGCTATGCGCGCTGGCCGACTTCGGCCTCCTGCACCGTCCAGCCGGCCACCCGCTCGCTCAGGCTGAGGCCCAGGCCGGGTCGATTGGGCACCAGCATGCGTCCGTCGCGAATCTCCAGGCGCTCCTCGAACAGCGGCTCCAGCCACTCGAAGTGCTCGACCCAGGGCTCGCGCGCGTGGGTGGCCGCCAGGTGCACGTGCAGTTCCATGGCGAAGTGCGGCGCCAGGGTCATGCCGGCCTGCTCGGCCAGCGTCTGCACCCGCAGGTAGGGGGTGATGCCGCCGACCCGCGGCGCATCCGGCATGAGGAAGTCGGCGGCGCGCTGGCGAATGAACTCCCAGTGCTCGGCCGGGCTGGTGAGCATCTCGCCGGTGGCGATCGGCGTGTCGAACTGGCGCACCAGCTCGGCGTGGCCCTCGGCGTCGTAGCAGTCCAGCGGCTCCTCGATCCAGATCAGATCGAACGGCTCCAGGCGCCGGCACATGCGCCGCGCGGTGGGCCGATCCCATTGCTGGTTGGCGTCCACCATCAACGGGAAGGCATCGCCCAGATGCTGGCGCACCGTGCCGACCCGATGCAGATCCAGCGCCCAGTCCGGCTGGCCGACCTTGAGCTTGATGCCGCCGATGCCCTTCTCGCGGGAGATATCGGTGTTCTTCAGCAACTGATCGAGCGGTGTGTGGAGGAAACCGCCAGAGGTGTTGTAGCAACGCACCGAATCGCGCTGGGCGCCGAGCAGGCGCGCCAGCGACAGGCCAGCGCGACGCGCCTTGAGATCCCACAGCGCCACGTCGAAGGCGCCGATGGCCTGGGTCGCCAGGCCGCTGCGCCCCACCGAGGCGCCGGCCCAGCACAGCTTGTCCCACAGCCGGGCGATGTCGCTGGGGTTCTCGCCGATCAGGTTGGGCGCCACTTCCAGGGCGTGGGCGAACTGCCCTGCCCCGCCGGCGCGCTTGGAATAGCTGAAGCCGAGGCCCCGGTGGCCGGCGCGGGTCTCGATCTCGGCGATCAGGATGGCGATCTCGGTCATCGGCTTCTGCCGGCCGGTGAGCACCTTGGCGTCGCTGATCGGAGTGGCCAGCGGCAGGGCCACCGAGCGCAGGCGCAGCCAGGCAATGCGGTCGTCGTCGGCGCAGGGGATGGCGGGCTTGTCGTTCATGCAACTTCCTCGTTCGGAAAAGGACGATGAACGCACGACCGGCGCTGCTTGCCAGAATATTTGCCGGTCATGCGGCCCCCGGCTCATCGGGGACCTGAGCCATTCTCGGATGATTGCGCAATCATTCAAGCGCCGTGATTCAGGTGCTGGCGCGCTCGATCAGCTCGAAACCGACATCCATGCGCAGCGGGTTGCGCGCCAGGCCCGGCTCGGCGAAACGCGCCAGCAGCGCCTCGGCGATGCTCTGGCCGATCCGCGGGCCATCGATGCGCACCGTCGACAACGGCGGATGGGTATGGGCCGCGCTGGACAGGTCGCCGAAGCCCATCACCGCCAGTTGCCCGGGCACGGCAATCTGCCGGCTCGCCGCCTCGGCCAGCACGCCTTGGGCCAGGGTGTCCGAACTGCAGACCACCACCTCCCCGGCCTGGCCCCGCTCCAGCAGGTGGCGCAGCCCCTCGCGGCCCTCCGCCAGGGTCGCCGGTGCCGGAAGGATTTCTGCCGCGACCTCGCCGATGCCCTGCTCCGCCAGCGCCTGCAGCAGGCTGTGGTAGCGGCGCAGCCCGCGCGGGTCGTCGAGGCTGACCACCGAGATGCGCCGGTAGCCCTTGCCGAGCAGGTAATCGGCAACCGCGCGGCCGACCGCCTCGTGGGAGAAGCCGACCAGCATGTCCAGCGGACGCGCGCACAGGTCCCAGGCCTCCACCTGCGGAATGCCGGTACGCCTCAGCCGCTCGCGGCTGGCCTCGGTGTGCTGGGTGCCGGTGAGCACGATGCCGTCCGGGCGACGCCCCAGCAGCGCCTCGAGCAGCGCCTCCTCCTGTTCGGGGAGGTAGCCGGTGAGGCCCAGCAGGGTCTGGTAGCCGGCGCCGGCCAGGCGTTCGGTGAGCGACTGCACGGTATCGGCGAAGATCGAGTTGGCGATGGTCGGCAGGAGGATCGCCACCAGGCGGCTGCGGCTCGAAGCCAGCGAACCGGCCGCCAGGTTGGGCACGTAGCCGGTGGCGCGAACGGCCTCCAGCACCCGCCGGCGGGTCGCGTCGCTGACCACCTCGGGGCGCCCCAGGGCGCGCGAGACGGTGATCGGCGAGACGCCGGCGACCCGGGCGACGTCGATCAGGGTCGGATTGCCTCCCGGACGGGGGCTCGAAGCTTTTCTGCTCATCGGAACTCGATCATGGTGAGGTGCCTGCCGGACGCATTCCACTACATCCCGGCGCCGTTGTGCATCCCTGCGCCTACGGCAAGGTATCCTTGCCGGCCCGACCGGCAGAGATCCGCAGGCCCCGCATGACCCGCCACCCAAGCTCGACCACGCCCCGCGCAGAACCGCCGGCAGGAGGCTCCGCGAGGCGATTCGACCGTCTGCGCGAGATCGAAGGCCTCGACCCCGAGCGCGACTGCCAGCGCATCGTGCACCTCTCGTTCGGCTACGAGTTCTGCTGGGACTCGACCAAGGCGCTCGAGTTCGCGCTCTACCGCACCTACTGCGTACCCGGCATCTCCCGGCTGCTCGAGCGTACCGGCGAGTTCCTGCGGCATGCGCAGCGGCGCTTCGACGACACTGCCCTGCTGATCGCCGAGGTCTGCGAGTGGGGCTACGAGAGCGGCAGGGGCCGCGAGGCGCTGGAGCGCATCAACTGGGCCCACGGCCACTACAGGATCGCCAACCACGAGTTCCTCTACGTGCTTTCGACCCTCCTCTACGAACCGATCCGCTGGATCGACCGCTACGGCTGGCGACCGACCTGCCGCAACGAGAGGCTCGGCTACTACCACTTCTGGCGCGGGGTCGGGATCCTGATGGGAATCCGCGACATCCCGCCGAGCTACGAGGCCTTCGAGGCCTGGGCGCGCGCCTACGAGGACGAGGCGTTCCGCTACCACGAGGCGAACCGGCGGGTCGGCGCCGCGACCCGCGACCTGTTCGCCTCCTGGTACCCGGCCCCTCTCGCTCCTCTGGTACGTCAGGCGGTCTACGCCCTGCTCGACGACGCCATGCTCGAGGCGTTCGGCTTTCCGCGCCCGCTGCCGGGCATGCGCGGACTGGTCGACGGCACGCTCAGGCTGCGGGGGCGGATCCTGCGCCGGCTGCCGCCCCGGCGCGAGCCGTGCTTCTTCACCCACCGGCCCAACCGGACGCACCCGCAGGGCTACGCCATCGGCGCGCTCGGCCCGGAACGACTGATCGCGGCGGACCGGGCGCGCCCGGCCGACGTCCCGGCGCGCCGGGACTGACGTCGCGCCAGACCTGGCCGCGACAGGTATTCGCCGGACAGCCGGCGCAGAACCGGTGCCTGGCGAATATCGCCTTGCCGGAAGAACTCAGACGGCGGCGGACTTCGCCTCCCGGGCCAGCGGCGTCTTGGCCCGCGCCACGGCGTGCTGCGCGGCGAGGTAGGCGAAGGTCAGGCCCGGCCCCAGGGTGATGCCCGGTCCCGGATAGGTGCCGCCCATGATCGAGTGCATGTCGTTGCCGACCGCGTAGAGGCCGTCGATCGGCGTATCGTCCTGGTCCAGCACGCGGGCGTCGGTATCGGTGGCGAAGCCGGTGGCGGCGCCGATGTCGCCGGGATAGAGGCGCACCGCGTAGAAGGGCGCGGTGCCGATCGGCCCGAGGTTGGGGTTGGGCTGCTGCGCCGCGTCGCCGTTGACCCGCTGGTAGTCGGTGGTGCCGCGCCGATAGTCGAGGTCGACGCCGCTGCGCGCGTAGTCGTTGATCCGGCGCACGCTGTCCTGCAGCCCGGCGGCGTCGATGCCCAGGCGCCCGGCCAGCTCGGCGAGGGTCGCGCCCGCGGTCAGGTAGCCGTCGGCGAGGAACGGCTTCAGCCCCTTGCCGCCCGGGCGCACCATGCCCAGGCCGTACTTGCGCAGGCCCTCGGCGTCGGTGACCAGATAGGCCGGCGCCACCCCGGCCTCGCGCATGCCGATGCCGAACAGGTGGTAGGAGGTGGACTCGTTGAGAAAGCGCTTCCCTTCGCGGTCGACGGTGATCATCCCCGGCTTGCCGCGGTCGAGGATGAAGTGCGGGAACGCCGCGGTGCTGCCGTCGGCGCGCCTGCGGATCGACACCGGCGCCCAGAAGGCATGGCTCAGTCCCGGCGCGCCGTAGCGCGCCCCCACCGCCTCGGCGAGGTCGTGGGCCTGGCCGGTGTGCCCCGGCGCCCCCGGGCACCACTGCGGATCGCTGCCCGGCAGCAGCGCCCGGCGCCGCTCGGGATGGCGGTTGAAGCCGCCGGAGGCGAGGATCACCCCGCCCTTGACGACGATCCGCCGCTTCACGTCCTTCTGCGTCACCTCGAGCGCCTCGATGCCGCCGGCGCCGCGCTGCAGGCGCTCGAGCCGGCATTCGATGAGCACCGGCACGCCGCGCGCGTCCAGCGAATGCAGGAGGCTGGCGATCAGCGCGTTGCCCATCACCAGGCGCGTGCCGCGCGGATGGCGCAGGCGGTCCAGGGCATGCCGGGAGAGCAGCTTGACCGCGTGGCGGAACGAGGCGAAGGAGCGGGTCAGCTTGAGCAGGTGGTTGACGTCGTCGCGGTCGATCATCATGCCGCCGAGCACGGTGAACTCGGGGATCGGCGGGCGTACCAGGCGAAAGCGCTCGCCGAGCAGCCGGCCGTCGAAGGGCAGCGGCTCCAGGGCGCGGCCGCGCAGGGTCGAGCCTTCGAGGTCGGAGATGTAGTCCGGGTGCAGCGGACGGGCGCGGTAGCGCACCGAGGTGCCGGTCTCGATGGCCCTGACCGCCTTCGGCCCGTTCTCCAGGAACACCCGGCGCAGCTCGGCGCGAGAACGCTCGCCGACTGCGAGATCGAGGTAGCCGCCGGCCTTGGCCAGGCTGTCGTCATGCACGCCGATCCCGGCGGCATGGTGGCTGCCCGGAATCCAGGTGGTGCCGGCGGAAAACGCCGTGGTGCCGCCGACGTACTCGGTCTTCTCCAGCAACAGCACCTTGGCGCCCTGCAGCGCGCCGAACAGCGCGGCCGACATGCCGGCGCCGCCGGCGCCGACGACGACGATGTCGAAGCTTTCGCCGTCCTGAATCTCTTGAAGGATCGTTCTCATTGTTAGGGTCTCCTGGCGGATCGGCAGCCGGGCGTCCGTACCTGGCACGCCAGACAGGCAAACGGGCTCATGCGTTTTTTGGAACTTCATTCCGAAAACTAATCAAATCCACAAAAGCATTCAAGAACGGAGTTCCATTTTCTTCAGGACAACGGCAGGCGCCCGCCGCGGCCTGGGCCGCCGGCGGCGAAGACGAGGAAGGAAAGGAGAAGTGCCGGGCGAACCGGCAGCGGAGGCGGGAACGGCGGACGACGGCGGCGGATCAGTCCTCGCGGTCGAAGACGTAGAACAGGTTCGGCTCGCTGACCATGTAGAGCCTGCCGTACTCGTCCAGGGCCACGCCCTCGCCCTGCGGGACGTTCTTCTCGAGTCCCGCGGAGCCGCGCCACAGGGAGCGCAGGCTGACCGTATCGCCCCGGCCGTCCAGCTCCACCAGCATCCGCGACTCGTCGCTGAGCAGGATCAGGTGGTCGCTGCTCTGGTCGTACTCCACCGAGGCCAGACCGGTGCCGACGAACTTCTCGTTCAGCCAGGCGGAGCGGTCGAGCACCTTGAGGTTGAAGTTGCCGGACAGACTGGCCTTGAACCCGCGGATCTCGTAGAGCTTGAGCGGCGCGCGCTCGGTGACCACGAACAGGCGGTCGCCGCGGCGGTCATAGGCGACGCCCTCGAAACCGCGGTTGTCGCCGTCGGGATTGTCGAAGCCCAGGGTCAGCGCCCGGTAGTCCTTGCGCACCAGGGCGCCGGGGCCGGTCGGCACCGGCACGGCGACCAGTGCCTGGTCGCGCTCCTCGGTGAACACCAGCAGGCCGCCGCCGAGGTAGGCCACACCCTCGACGTCCTTGAAGCCTTCGAGCGGATAGCGCGCCAGCACCTCGCCCTCGAGGCTCAGGGCGAGCAACTCTTCCGGGTTGTTGATCACCGCCCACAGGTGGTTGCGTTCGTCGTCGTAGCTCAGCCCGGAGAGGTTGTTGCGTACGCCGGCGACCGGCAGCGCCTCAAGGCGCACCTCGTAGTCCGACAGGCAGAAATCGGGACCCAGGGAGCAGGCCTCGAGCCAGGCGTTCTTCGCCCAGAAATACAGGCGCTCGTCGA
Organism: Azotobacter chroococcum; assembly: GCF_004339665.1. Classification (GTDB taxonomy): domain Bacteria; phylum Pseudomonadota; class Gammaproteobacteria; order Pseudomonadales; family Pseudomonadaceae; genus Azotobacter; species Azotobacter chroococcum. Next base: position 175,655 of record NZ_SMMU01000002.1, on the reverse strand, counting down.
ATTGCCGGTCCTGCACCTGCTGCACCAGCAGCAGGCTCAGCAACAACGCGATCCAGATCCGTGGATGTATCATCGGCAGCCGTCCCAGCAAGCCCTTGGCAATCGCGATCATGGCGGTATGCTCGTAGCGAAACGAAATTGTGATGCAGTATGCATCGCCAGTACTGCAGATTTGCTAAGGCCATACTAACCAAAGGTTTATCGGCCGTCGCCTAACTTCAGGTCGCTTAGCCTATAGTTAGTCCGCCCCGTCGAAAGAATCCGAACCCCCGTGCCGAGCATGACCGGCCGCTCCACCGCCCGCTGGCTGCCCACGCCGCCATAGCGCTTCGCCCCCTCCTCCGACCTGCGCCCGCCGCAGGTGCCCGAGCGCCCGCTCGCCCTGCCGATGCGCCGCTCGTTTTGCTTGCCTGACGAAAAATCTTGCCGATCGACGCGTCCATTCCCGCCCGGGAAGGCTGCGTTTCTTTTTGTGTTCATTCGTTCCGACAGGAAAACTCCATGCTGAAATCCCTCAGAGACACCTGGCAGCTCAATGTCCGCGGCGATGTTCTCGCCGGCCTGGTGGTGGCCCTCGCGCTGATCCCCCGAGGCCATCGCCTTTTCCATCATCGCCGTGGGTCGATCCCAAGGTCAGCCTCTACGCCTCCTTCTGCATCGCCGTGGTCACCGCCTTCGCCGGCGGCCGGCCGGGGATGATCTCCGCGCCACCGGCGCCATGGCCCTGCTGATGATCACCCTGTATCCGCTGATACAGGTCCACCAACCTGGTCATACTCGCCACCGTCGCCGTGGTGGTGTACCCCCACAACCTGGCCTACGGCGTGCTGGTCGGCGTACTGCTGGCGGCGCTGTTCTTCGCCAACAAGGTCGGCCACTTCCTGCGCATCGACAGCACCAGCCGGGATAATGGCCATGCCCGCACCTACCGGGTGGTCGGCCAGGTATTCTTCAGCTCGTCGAGCAAGTTCGTCGCCGCCTTCGACTTCAAGGAAGTGCTGAACCGGGTCACCATCGACCTGTCCCATGCCCACTTCCGGGACATCACCGCAGTGGCCGCCCTGGACAAGGGGGTGCTCAAGCTCCGCCGCGAGGGGAGCGAGGTGACGGTGCTCGGCCTCAACGAGGCCAGCGCCACCATCGTCGACCGCTTTGCCGTGCACGACAAACCCGACGCCATCGACACCCTCATGGAACACTGAGAAAGGAGCCAACCCATGACTCGGATACTCGCCTGCATCGACGGCTCCGCCGCCACCGCCGCGGTCTGCGACTGGGCCATCTGGGCCAGCCGGCGCCTCGGCCGGCCGCTGACCTTCCTGCACGTGCTGGACCGCGAGCGCTACCCGGGTCCGGGCGACCTCAGCGGCGCCATCGGCCTGGGCAGCCGCGAACACCTGCTCGACGAGCTGGCCCGCCTCGACGAGCGGCGCGCCAAGGTGGCCCTGGAGCAGGGCCAGGCGGTACTGGAGGCGGCCCGCGACCGCGCCCTCGCCGCCGGCCTGGAGGCGCCGGAGCTTTGCCAGCGCCACGGCGACCTGGTCGAGACCCTCGTCGAGATGGCCGACGACCTCCGCCTGCTGGTGATCGGCCGCCAGGGCGAGGACAGCCGGCAGCAGGCCGGCCAGCCGATCGGCAGCCACCTGGAGAACGTGACCCGCGCCCTGGCCCGGCCGATCCTGGTCGCGCCGGACGACTTCAAGGCGCCGGACAGCCTGCTGCTCGCCTACGACGCCAGCCCGAGCGCCCGCCAGGCGGTGGACGCGCTGGCCGCCAGCCCGCTGTTCAAGGGCCTGCCGCTGCATCTGCTGATGGTCGGCGAGGACAACGCGCTGACCCGCACCGCGCTGCACGAGGCCCAGGCCCAGCTGGAGCTCGCCGGCTTCCTGGTGATTCCGGCGATCCGCGAGGGCAAGCTCGAACCGGTGCTGCACGCCTATCAGCAGGAGCGCGCCATCGACCTGCTGGCGATGGGTGCCTACGGCCATTCGCGGATTCGCCGCCTGCTGCTCGGCAGCACCACCCGCCACATGCTGCACCGGTCACGGACGCCACTCCTGCTGCTGCGCTGAAAGCGTCCGCCCGACGCGCTATCCTTGCCCGGCTTTTGCGGCCGCCCGCTCTACTCCGCCAGGGCGAGAGAGCCGGCGGCCCGGCACTTTTCTCGGTTCGGCAGGGGGATGCAATGCAAACGGAAAGCTTCTTCGAATGGCTCGGCGAGGCGGTGGGCGCGGCGCTCCGCCACCTCGTCGAGGGGCTGGGCGGACTATTCGGCTCGATCGCCCGGGCCGGCGCGTCCTTTCTCGAAGGCCTGTCGCGCACCCTCGGCATGAACCCCACGCTGCTCGGCTTCGTTGCCCTGGTCGTCGGCCTGGCGCTGCTGGCCGGCGGGGTGCGCGCGCTGCTCAAGCGCGCCTTCGTCAGCGGGGCGCTCTGCCTGCTGCTGGGACTCTGGGTGCTCAGCTGGCTGATCCAGTGAGCGCGAGCGCGCTGGCCGCAGCCTGGCGCCACGCGCCGACCCGGCGCCGGGTCCGGGCGCTGGCCGCGCCCATGGTCCTCTCCAACTTCTGCACGCCGCTGGTGACCCTGGTCGACAGCGCGGTGATCGGCCACCTGCCGCACGCCCACCAGCTCGGCGCGGTGGCGGTTGGCGGCAGCCTGTTCACCCTGCTGGCCTGGGCCTTCGGCTTCCTGCGCATGGGCACCACCGGCTTCGCTGCCCAGGCCTGCGGCCGCGCCGACGGCGCCGCGCTGCGCCAGGTGCTGCTGCAGAGCCTGCTGCTCGCCGCGGTCTTCGCCCTGCTGCTGGGCCTGCTGGCGTTGCCTTTCGGCGAACTCGCCCTCGGCCTGATGCAGCCCTCGGCGGCGCTCGATGCGCTGAGCCGCGAGTATTTCCACATCCGCCTGTTCGGCCTGCCGGCGGTACTGGCCAGCTACGCGCTGATCGGCTGGCTGCTCGGCGCGCAGAACGCCCGTGCGCCGCTGGCCATGCTGCTGCTCACCAGCCTGGGCAACGTGGCGCTCGACCTGTGGTTCGTCCTCGGCCTCGACTGGGGCGTGGCCGGCGCCGCCCGCGCCTCGGTGCTCGCCGAGTGGAGCGGCGCCCTGCTCGGCCTGGCGCTGGCCCGCCGGGCGCTGCGCCGGCATCCCGGCCGGCTGCCCTGGGACGCCCTGCGCCGCTGGGCGAGCTGGCGCCCGCTGCTGGCGGTGAACCGCGACATCTTCCTGCGCAGCCTGCTCCTGCAGCTGGTGTTCTTCCTGATCACCGTGCAGGGCGCCCGGCTCGGCGACGCCACGGTGGCGGCCAACGCCCTGCTGCTCAACGGCCTGCTGCTCACCGCCCACGCCCTGGACGGCCTGGCCCACGCCGTCGAGGCGCTGTGCGGGCACGCCATCGGCCGCCGCGACCGCGCCGCCCTGCAGCGGGCGCTGGCGGTCGCCGGCCTCTGGTCGCTGCTGGCCAGCCTGGGCTTTTCGCTGTTCTTCCTGAGCGGCGGCGCGCTGTTCGTCCGCCTGCAGACCGACATCCCGGCGGTGCGCGAACTGGCCGAGGCCTACCTGCCCTACCTCGCCGCGCTGCCGCCGGTCGCGGTGTGGAGCTACCTGCTCGACGGCCTGTTCATCGGCGCCACCCGCGCCCGCGAGATGCGCGACGCCATGCTGCTCGCCGTGGCCCTGGCGCTGCCGCTGGCCTGGCTGCTGCAGGGATTCGGCAACCACGGCCTGTGGCTGGCCTTCCTCGCCTTCATGGCGCTGCGCGCCCTGGCCATGGGCCTGTTCGCCCGGCGCCTGCTGGACGAGATCTGAGCGCTACCGCGCAGCGCTCAGCCCGACAGGTAGGACGAGCGCGTCAGCCCCAGGCGCAGGGCGTCCAGGTACTGGGCGCGCTCGCGGGCGCCGATGGGCGCGCCGGCCACCTTGTCGCGGTAGTAGGTCATCAGTTCCTCGGGCGACAGGTGCACGTAGCGCAGCATGTCCTCGATGGTGTCGTGGGTCTCGATGCCGGCGTGGTAGATGCGCCCGTCGGCGCGCTGGTAGACGTTCACCGAGTCGGTGTCGCCGAACAGGTTGTGCATGTCGCCGAGGATCTCCTGGTAGGCGCCGACCAGGAAGATGCCCAGGAAGTACTCCTCGCCCACGCGCAGCTCGTGCACCGGCAGGCTGGTCTCGATGCTCTGCTCGTCGACGTACTGCTTGATCTTGCCATCGGAGTCGCAGGTCAGATCCTGCAGCACGGCGCGGCGCAGCGGCTCCTCGTCGAGCCGGTCGAGCGGCAGGATCGGCAGCACCTGGCCGATCGCCCAGGTGTCCGGCAGGCTCTGGAACACCGAGAAGTTGCAGATGTACTTGTCCGCCAGCTTGTCGTTGAGTTCGTCGAGCACCTGGCGGTGCGAGCGCTGGCGGGCCTTCAGCGCATCGTGCAGGCGCCGGCAGAGCGCGTAGTAGCACTGTTCGGCGAGCGCCTTGTCGGCCAGCGACAGCTTGCCGTCGGCGTACTGGCGCGACAGCTCGCCGAGGTACTGGGTGGCGCGCCAGTAGGTTTCGGTGACCATCTCGTCGTCGGTCGGGCCGAGCAGCTCGACCAGCCAGCGCAGCGTTTCCGGCAGGCCGTCGGGGTCGGCGATCTCCGGCAGTTGGTCGTTGTGGCGCTCCACATCGGTGACCTGCACGACCAGGAGCGCGTGATGCGCGCTCAGCGCCCGGCCGCTCTCCGAGAAGATGTGCGGATGCGGCAGGCCCTGGGCATTGCAGAACTCCTGGAGCATGCCGACCACGGTGGCGGCGTAGTCGTCCATGTCGTAGTTGATCGAGCTGGGGTTGCGCGAGTGGGTGCCGTCGTAGTCGACGCCCAGACCGCCGCCGACGTCGACGTGGTCGACCGGCAGGCCGAGGGCGCGCAGCTCGCCGTAGTAGCGGATGGCCTCCCTGAAGCCGGCCTGGTAGTCGGCCAGGTTGGCGATCTGCGAGCCCATGTGGAAGTGCAGCAGGCGCACCCCCTGCTCCAGCCCGGCGCCGCGCAGGCGCTCGGTCACCCGCAGCAGCTGCGCCGCCGAGAGGCCGAACTTGGCCTTCTCGCCGCCGGTGTCGGCCCACTTCGAGGAAGCCAGCGAGGACAGCCGCACGCGCAGGCCGAGCTGCGGCACGATCTTGAGCTCGGCGGCCTCCTCGATGACCAGTTGCACCTCCGACTCCTTCTCGATGACGATGAACACCGAATGGCCGAGCTTCTGGCCGATCAGCGCCAGGCGGATGAATTCGCGGTCCTTGTAGCCGTTGCAGACGATGGTGCCGCCCTTCGGCGCCAGCGCCAGCACGGCGAGCAGTTCCGGCTTGGAGCCGGCCTCCAGGCCGATGGAGACGTTCGGCGTGGCGATGATGTTCTCCACCACCGCCTCCTGCTGGTTGACCTTGATCGGGTACAGCGCGGTGTAGCCGCTCTGGTAGTCGAGGCGCGCGATGTGCGCGTCGAAGGCGCCGGTCAGCTGGCGCACGCGGTCCTGCAGGATGTCCGGAAAGCGCACCAGCAGCGGCAGCGACAGGCCGGCCTCGCGCAGCTGGCCGAGCAGCTCGACGAGGTCGATGGGCTGGTCGGCGGCGCGGTTCAGCCACGCCTCCACATGGCCACGCTCGTTGATCGCGAAATAGCCGGCACCCCAGTGACGGATGCCGTAGACGGCGCGGCTGTCGGCCACGGTCCACTGGCTGCCGTCGTCCTTGCGTGTACGTCGTGCCATGGATTGCTCCTGTGCAGATGTCTGATACAGCCTAGCCGCCGGATTTCTTCGCCTTGAAGCCACGTTTGGCGAGTTCCTCGAGAAGCAGCTCGACGTGCTCGCCCTGGATCTCGATGACTCCGTCCTTGAGCGCGCCGCCGGTGCCGCAGCGGCGCTTCAGGGCGCTGGCCAGCTCCTTCAGCGCGTCGCCGGCCAGCGGCACGCCGCTGACGGTGGTCACCGTCTTGCCGCCGCGGCCCTTGCTCTCGCGGCGCACCCGGGCGATGCCGTCGCCGGCCGGCGCCTGGCTCTGGCTACAAACGCAGGCGGCGACCGGCTGGCCGCAGTCGGGACAGTGGCGACCGCTGTCGGTGGAATAGACCAGACCGCCCAGGGCGGCGAGTGAAGAGGCTTTCTTGGCCAAGGCTGGCTCCTCGGAAATGCGCGGAAAACGAGGGGCCAGTGTAGCGGCAAGCGTGTGAAATGCCGAAGACGGTGGCAGACGGCGGGTAGATGAACGCGCACTGCCATCCGCCCGCCCGTCGTCGCTCAGGCATTGCCCGCCAGCAGGTTCCCGCAGCTGCGGCCGCCGGCGTAGCAGTCCAGGTTGTGCAGGGTGGTTTCGGCGATCTCGCGCAGCGCCTCGACGGTGAAGAAGCCCTGGTGGCCGGTGACGATCACGTTGGGGAAGGTCATCAGCCGCGTGAAGACGTCGTCGTCGATGATGTCCGAGGAGCGGTCGTGGAAGAACAGCTGGCTCTCCTGCTCGTAGACGTCGATGGCCAGCGCCGAGAGGCGCCGCGACTTGAGCGCGGCGATCACCGCACGGGTGTCGATCAGGCCGCCGCGGGAAGTGTTGACCAGCATGGCGCCATGCTTGATCCGCGCCAGGCTGGCGGCACTGATCAGGTGCCGGGTGGCGTCGCTCAGCGGACAGTGCAGGCTGACCACGTCGGATTCGGCGAGCAGGACGTCGAGCGCCACGTACTCGCCGAGCGCGGCGAACTCGTCCGTCGGGTACGGATCGTAACCGAGCACCCGGCAGCCGAAGCCCTTGAGGATGCGCGCCGTGGCCAGGCCGATCTTGCCGGTGCCGACCACCCCCACGGTCTTGCCGTGCAGGTTGAAGCCGAGCAGGCCGTCGAGCATGAAATTGCCCTCGCGCACCCGGTTGTAGGCGCGGTGGGTATGCCGGTTGAGGGTCAGGATCAGGGCGATGGCGTGCTCGGCCACCGCCTCCGGCGAATAGGCCGGCACCCGGGCGACGAACAGCCCCAGCCGGCGGGCGGCCTCCAGGTCGATGTGGTTGAACCCCGCGCAGCGCAGCAGGATCGCCCGCACGCCGTAGCCGTGCAGGGTTTCCAGCACCGGCGCATCGAGCTGGTCGTTGACGAAGGCGCACACCGCCTCGCCGCCCTGGGCCAGCGCCACGGTCTGCAAGGACAGCGCGGCCTTCTGGTAGACCAGCTCGAAGCCGCGGGACACATAGTCGCGCTGCAGCACCTCGTCGAACGAGCGCTCGTCGTAGGGTTGCGCACTGAACATCACGATTTTCATGGGTGAAAGCTCCTGCCGTTCGACCGGCGCCGCCACTCCCGGCGGGCCGGCTGCTGTGGGAATCGTCGACAGTGTAGGGAGTCGGCGCGGGCGGGCGGATGCGCCGGGTCAAGGGGCGGGGAAGATCGCGAACGCTCAGGCCAGCCCGAGGTAACGGCGCAGCGCCTGCAGCGAATCCGGGCAGTAGGGACGCTCCAGGGCCTCGCCTAGGGCCGCGTGGGGCAGGATGAGACGGGCTTCCAGGACTTCCTCGGGCTGCAGCACCAGGGGGGCGTCGGAGATCGCCGAGAACACCGCGCACCACAGGCGGTTGTCCGGCTGGTCGAAGAAGAAGCGGCCGTGCTCGCGCAGTTCCACGCCGGCGATGCCGAGCTCCTCCTCCAGTTCGCGGGCGGCGGACTCGCCGTATTCCTCCCCGGCCTGCACCATGCCGCCGGCGGCCACATCCCAGTAGCCGGGATAGATCGCCTTGCTCAGGGTGCGCCGGTGCACGCAGAGCTGCCCGGCGCCGTTGAACAGCAGGATGAAGGTACCGCGGCCGATCAGTCCGCGTTCGCGCAGCTCGGCGCGGGGCAGCGCGCCGAGCGGGCGATCGTCGGTGTCGACCCAGGCGACCCGTTCGGCGTCGGAGGCGGCCCGGTGGGCCGCCTCCCGTGCGGAGATGGCCATCAGCCCTGGGAAAGCAGCGCGCGCAGGTCGATCAGCGCGGCGTTGGCCCGAGAGATGAAGTTGGCCATCACCAGCGAGTGGTTGGCCAGCACGCCGTAGCCGCCGCCGTTCAGCACCATCGGACTCCACAGCGGCTCCTGCGCCGCCTCCAGCTCGCGGATGATCTGCTGGAGGCTGACGGTGGCGTTCTTGCGCGCCAGCACGTCGCCGAAGTCCACCTCGATGGCGCGCAGGAAGTGCGACAGCGCCCAGGCCTGGCCGCGGGCCTCGTAGAACACGTTGTCGATCTGCAGCCAGGGCGTCTCGATGACTTCCCCCTGCTGGGTCTGGCCGGTCGCTTCGTCGGGCACCAGGTCGGAATCCAGACGCTCCTGGCCGATACTCGCCGAGAGCCGCTGGGAGAGCGAGCCGAGACGGGTGGAGACGTCGCCCAGCCAGCCGCTCAGGTTGTCGGCGCGGGCGAAGAATTGCGCGCCGGGCTTGGCCGGGTCGCCCAGGCGCGCCAGGTAGCTGTCGAGCAGCTTGAGGCCGGCGCGGTATTCGGTTTCGGAAGCCGGCAGCGCCCAGCTGCGGTTGTCGAAGTTGAAGCGCGGCTCGGCCTTGGCCAGGTCGGTATCCTCGGTGGACTGCGACTGCGAGCGGGCCATTTCCTTGCGCAGCGAGCGCGCCAGATCGCGCACCTGGACCAGCACGCCGAATTCCCAGTTGGGCATGTTGTCCAGCCAGATGCCGGGCGGAGACAGGTCGTTGGTCAGATAGCCGCCGGGCTTGTCGAGCAGGGTGCCGGCCACGGCCCTCAGGGTCTCGACGGTGGTGTAGCCCTTGACGAACTTGCGCTGCGCCTGCTCGGCAGCGGTCTGGGCGTTCTCCTGTACCGGGAAGGCATCCGGCTCCAGGCTCCAGTACCAGCCGAGCAACCCGGTCACCAGCAGGTAGAGGGCGAGCAGCAGCGCCAGGGCGCGGCCCAGCCAGTGGTTGCCGACGACACGCCGCAGGGCGCTGTCGGCCCCACCGTACGCACGACTTGCGCTTTCTTTCCAGTCCAGCATGGCAAAATCCTTCGTGATTCGAAAAGTCGGCGGGCCCTCGGGCTCGCCGCGCAAGCCTAGCACTAATGGGCAGAGCACCGGGACAGGGCGGCGCCGCACCGGCCTGCGACCAAGGTGGCGCTTGCCGCGCGCCGCGCCATGGCCTGCAGCGCTTCGCCGCCTCCGGTATCATCCGGCCCTTTGTATTTCTGCACGTTTCTGCGAGAACGCCATGCGCCGCCTGCTGCTGCCCCTGCTCCTGCTGCTGCTCGCCCTGCCCGCCGCCGCCGGCCTGTTCGACAGCCGGCCGGGTTCCACGCTGGGCGGACTGGACAACCGCGGCGACTTCCTGCCGGTCCGCGAGGCCTTCCGCCTGAGCCTGGTTGAGAGCACGCCGCAGGCCGTGCGGCTGCGCTTCGTCGCCGCCGAGGGCTACTACCTGTACCGCCAGCGCCTGCAGTTCCGCACCGACGCGCCCGGGGTCGCGCTCGGCGCGCCCCGCCTGCCGGCCGGGCAGCTCAAGAACGACGAGTACTTCGGCGAGACGGAGGTCTACTACGGCGTGCTCGACGTCGAGCTGCCCGTGGACAACCCGGACGGCCAGCCCTTCGGCCTGCAGGTCGGCTACCAGGGCTGCGCCGACAAGGGGCTCTGCTACCCGCCGGAAACCGAACGGCTGCAGATCGGCGGCGCCGGAGTTTCTGAGGCGGGCGTCTCGAGCGGGGCCGCCCCGAGCGCCAATACGACGGCCCGGAGCTGGCGAGAGCTGGCGCTGTTCTTCCTCGCCGGCCTCGGCCTGACCTTCACCCCCTGCGTGCTGCCGATGCTGCCGATCCTCTCCGGCGTGGTGCTGCGCGGCGAGATCGGCGGTGCGCGCGGCTTGGTCCTGTCGCTGGCCTACGTGCTGCCGATGGCCGCCTGCTTCGCCGTGCTCGGCGCGCTGATGGGGCTGTTCGGCGCCGAGCTGAACCTGCAGGCGCGCCTGCAGTCGCCCTGGGTGCTGGCGCCCTTCGCGCTGTTCTTCGTGGTGTTCGCCCTGGCCATGTTCGGGGTCTACGAGCTGCGTCTGCCGCAGGCGCTCGGCGCCCCGCTGGAGCGGCTCGCCGGGCAGACCCGCGGCGGCTCGCTGTGGGGCGCCGCCGCCCTCGGCGTGCTGTCCAGCCTGCTGGTCTCGCCCTGCGTCTCCGCCCCGCTGGCCGGCGCGCTGCTCTATATCAGCTCGAGCGGCGATGCCCTCGGCGGCGGCCTGAAGCTCCTTGCCCTGGGGCTCGGCATGGGCGCGCCGCTGGTGCTGTTCGCCACCGGCGGCGGCGCCCTGCTGCCGAAGAGCGGTCCGTGGATGCTCGCGGTGCGCAATGCCTTCGGCGTGCTGCTGCTGGCGGTCGCCGTGTGGCTGCTCGAGCGGGTGCTGCCCGGCCCGCTGGCGCTGGCCCTGTGGGGTCTGCTGGCGGCGGGGGTGGCGCTGTTTCTCGGCACGCTGGAGTTCACCGAGAAGAACCACCGGCAGAAGCTCGGCCAACTGGCCGGGCTGGTCCTGCTGGTCTATGCCCTGGCCAGCTGGACCGGCGCGCTGCGCGGCGAGTCCGATCCGCTGCGCCCGCTGGGCAGCGCGCCGCTGTCCGTCACACCCGCCGCGCAGGCCGCCGGCGCCTGGCGGACCGTCAGCGCACCGGAGGATCTGGACGCTGCCCTGGCCGAGGCGAAGCACGCCGGCCAGCCCTTGCTGCTCGACTGGTATGCGGACTGGTGCATCAGCTGCAAGGTGATCGAGCGCGAGGTGTTCGCCGCCCCGCAGGTCACCGCGCAGCTCGGCGACTACCGGCTGATCCGCTTCGACATCACCGCCGGCACCCCGGCGCAGCGTGCGCTGCTGGACCGCTACCGGCTGTTCGGCCCGCCGGCGATCCAGTTCTTCGCCGCCGACGGCACGGAACGCGAGGCGCTGCGGGTGGTCGGCGAGATCGACGCCGCGGCGTTTGCGCAACGCCTGCGGGAAAGTCAATCCCAGCACTGATCCTGCAGGACATCTACGATTAGTCGCAGGTAATATGCGGCAAATTCCGGTTAAAATGCCCGGCTGAAGGTCCCGACGGAACGGCGCCCCAGCCAACCCGCCGTCTGCGGGACGGGCCGGCCCGTTGCCGAGCCCCATCACTCAGTACGCAAGGACAACAACCGACATGGCCACCCTACTGGTGCTGCACGGCCCCAACCTCAATCTGCTGGGTACCCGCGAGCCCGGCGTGTATGGCGCCACCACTCTCGAGCAGATCAACCAGGACCTGGAGCGGCGCGCCAGCGAGGCCGGCCATCGCCTGCTGCACCTGCAGAGCAACGCCGAGCACGTGCTGATCGAGCGCATCCATGCCGCCCGGCTGGAGAATGTGGACTACATCATCTTCAATCCGGCGGCTTTCACCCATACAAGTGTCGCCCTGCGTGACGCATTGCTGGCAGTGAGCATCCCATTCACCGAGGTGCACCTGTCCAACGTGCACAAGCGCGAGCCCTTCCGCCATCACTCCTACTTTTCCGACATCGCCGTAGGAGTGATCTGCGGCCTGGGCGCCAGTGGCTACCGTCTGGCCCTGGAGGCCGCCCTCGAACAACTTGAACGTCCCTGATTCGCACCCGGAGTTATTTCGAATGGATATCCGCAAAGTCAAGAAACTGATCGAACTGCTGGAAGAGTCCGGTATCGACGAGCTGGAGATTCGCGAAGGCGAAGAATCGGTTCGCATCAGCCGCCACTCCAAGAACGCTCCGCAGCCGATGTATGCCGCACCGCCGATGGCGGCCATGCCTGCCGCCATGCCCGCCCCGGCCATCGCCGCCGCTGCGCCGGCCGAAGCCGCCGCGCCGGCGGCTCCCAAGCTGAACGGCCATGTGGTCCGCTCGCCGATGGTCGGTACCTTCTACCGCTCGCCGTCGCCGAGCGCTCCCTCCTTCGTCCAGATCGGCCAGAGCGTGAAGAAGGGCGACATCCTGTGCATCGTCGAAGCCATGAAGATGATGAACCACATCGAGGCTGAAGTCGGCGGCGTCATCGAAGCCATCCTGGCGGAAAACGGTCAGCCGGTAGAGTACGACCAGCCGCTGTTCACCATCGTTTGAACCGCGGAGACCCTGCGATGTTGGAAAAAGTCCTGATCGCCAACCGTGGCGAGATCGCCCTGCGCATCCTGCGCGCCTGCAAGGAGCTGGGGATCAAGACGGTGGCTGTGTACTCCACGGCCGACCGCGAGCTGATGCACCTGGGCCTCGCCGACGAGACCGTGTGCATCGGTCCGGCCCCGGCGACCAAATCCTACCTGCACATCCCGGCCATCATCGCCGCCGCCGAGGTTACCGGCGCGAACGGAATCCACCCGGGCTACGGCTTCCTCGCCGAGAACGCCGACTTCGCCGAGCAGGTGGAGAAATCCGGCTTCGCCTTCATCGGCCCGACCGCCGAGGTGATCCGCCTGATGGGCGACAAGGTCTCGGCCAAGAACGCCATGAAGCAGGCCGGCGTGCCCACCGTGCCCGGCTCCGACGGTCCGCTGCCGGAAGACGAGGAGACCGCCCTGGCCATCGCCCGGCAGGTCGGTTATCCGGTGATCATCAAGGCCGCCGGCGGCGGCGGCGGGCGCGGCATGCGCGTGGTGCGCAAGGAAGAGGACCTGATCAAGTCGGCGCGACTGACCCGCACCGAGGCCGAGGCCGCCTTCGGCAACGGCATGGTCTACCTGGAGAAGTTCCTGGAGAACCCGCGCCACGTGGAAGTGCAGGTGCTGTCCGACGGACAGGGCCATGCCATCCACCTGGGCGACCGCGACTGCTCGCTGCAGCGCCGCCACCAGAAGGTCCTGGAAGAAGCCCCGGCACCGGGCATCGACCCGCAGGCCCGTGCCGAGGTGCTGGACCGCTGCGTGCGCGCCTGCATCGAGATCGGCTACCGTGGCGCCGGCACCTTCGAGTTCCTCTACGAGGACGGCCGCTTCTACTTCATCGAGATGAACACCCGCGTGCAGGTGGAGCACCCGGTCACCGAGATGGTCACCGGCATCGACATCGTCAAGGAGATGCTGCTCATTGCCGGCGGCGAGCCGCTGTCGATCCGCCAGGAGGACGTGGTGATCCGCGGCCATGCGCTGGAGTGCCGGATCAACGCCGAAGACCCGGCGACCTTCATGCCCAGCCCGGGCAAGGTCAAGCACTTCCACGCCCCGGGCGGCAACGGCATCCGCGTCGACTCGCACCTCTACAGCGGCTATGCGGTACCGCCGAACTACGACTCGCTGATCGGCAAGCTGATCGCCTACGGCAAGGATCGCGACGAGGCCATGGCGCGCATGCGCAATGCCCTGGACGAGATCGTCGTCGACGGCATCAAGACCAATGTGCCGCTGCACCGCGAGCTCACCCGCGATCCTGGCTTCTGCCAGGGCGGCGTGAACATCCACTACCTGGAAAAGAAACTGGGTCTGGACAAGCACTGAGCCACGCGCCGGCGCACCATGATGGGGGCCGCCTTCGGGCGGCCCCTGTCGTTTCCGCTGCAACGATGATCGCAGGCTGGAACACTCGCGCCGGGATTTTCCACCAGACTCCCTGCACCGGCGGTGGAAAAGACTACGGTCGTTTTCCACCCTACCGCCCCACACTGGCAGAGCCTCCGCCCCTCCAGTAAGCTTGCGCGCCTTTCCGCCCATTCCCGAAGAGGCCTCCCCCATGCCCTGGCTGCAAATCCGTCTCGCCATCACCCCCGACCAGGCCGGTGCGCTGGAAGATCAGCTGCTCGAGCTGGGCGCGGTCTCGGTGACCTTCATGGACGCCGAGGACCAGCCGATCTTCGAGCCGGACCTCGGCACCACCCCGCTCTGGTCGCACACCCACCTGCTGGCGCTGTTCGAGGCCGACACCGACGCAGACGCCCTGCTCGCCCACCTGCGCCTGCTGCGCGGCGGCGAGCTGCCCGAGCACCAGGTCGAACGCATCGAAGACCAGGACTGGGAGCGCAGCTGGATGGACAACTTCCAGCCGATGCGCTTCGGCCGCCGCCTGTGGATCGTGCCGAGCTGGCACCAGGCGCCGGAACCCGAGGCGGTCAACCTGCTGCTCGACCCCGGCCTCGCCTTCGGCACCGGCACCCACCCGACCACCGCATTGTGCCTGGAATGGCTGGACGGCCAGGAACTGGCCGGCTGCAACGTGCTGGACTTCGGCTGCGGCTCGGGCATCCTCGCCATCGCCGCACTGCTGCTCGGCGCCGAACGGGCGGTCGGCACCGACATCGACCCGCAGGCGCTGGAGGCCTCGCGCGACAACGCCACGCGCAACGGCATCGACCCGGCACGCTTTCCGCTCTACCTGCCGGCCGAGCTGCCGCAGCAGCCGGCCGAGGTGGTGGTGGCCAACATCCTCGCCGGCCCCCTGGTGCAACTGGCGCCGCAGATCACCTCGCTGGTCAAACCGGGCGGCCGCCTGGCGCTGTCCGGCATCCTCGCCGAACAGGCCGAGGAAGTGCGTGCCGCCTATGCCGATGCCTTCGCCCTCGACCCCACGGCGGAGAAGGATGGCTGGGTACGTATCAGCGGCGTACGGCGCTGATTTCCTGCTTCCCGGGTCCACTGGCTGCGCCAGGGGCTGGCATCGCTTGCCTCCACGATTGCGTTGCCGCGTGGAAACAATCGACGCCAAGCCCTAGACTACCGTCCCGTTCAGTCCAGACCGCCGACTGCCGGCTTGCCGCATGACAGATACCTTCGCCACCCAGTGCCCGCACTGTCAGACCCGCTTCCGCATCAACCGCGCGCAGCTCGACGCCGCCCGCGGCGCGGTGCGCTGCGGCTCCTGCCTACAGGTGTTCAACGCCGCCAAGCACCTCGTCGAGCACCCGGCCCCACCTCCGCCCGCAGCCAGCGAAGCGCCGACCGTCGGCACTGCCCCGGCCTGCCCGCCGGCTGCCGAGCGCCCGCCGGCGCCCCACTGGGACTACGACGAGCTCGACCTGGGCGATCTGGACCTGGATACCCTCGACCTGGACGAGGAGCTGGCCAAGCTGGAAAGCCAGGAGCGCCAGCTGATGGCGCGCCTGCAGAGCGCCGACGCCACGCCCCCGGCGCCGCGGCCCACCGCACCTGCACCTGCACCTGCACCCGCCCGACCGCGCCAGGAACCCGTCGAACCGCTGCTGCCGCCGACCGGCAGCCTGCTGGTCACACCAAGCGGCCCGGGCGAGCGCGCCGAACCGACCCTGACCCTGAAACCGCCCGTCGCGGACGACAAGCCGGCCCGTCCCGCGCCGCCCGCGCCGCCCGCTTCCCGGGAAGCGCCCGCCGCCCCGCCCGGGCCGCGCCAGCCGTCGCCCGCCAGCCCGCTGCAGCGCAGCGAGCCGGAGCGTCCCGAGGAAGGCCTGCTCGAGCTGGCCGACGAGCCCCTCCGCCTGGAATGGCGGAAGCCGCGCCAGTCCTGGGGCCGCCGCCTCGGCTGGATCGCCCTGAACCTGCTCGCGATCGGCGCGCTGGCGGGCCAGTACGTCTGGTTCCACTACGACGAACTGGTCCGCCAGGACCGCTACCGGCCCTGGTTCGAGCGCCTGTGCCCCACCCTCGGCTGCAGCCTGCCGCCGCTGGTCGACATCGGCCAGATCAAGAGCAGCAACCTGGTGGTGCGCCACCACCCCGACTTCGCTGGCGCCCTGGCGGTGGATGCGATCCTCTATAACCGCGCCGCCTTCGCCCAGCCCTTCCCGCTGCTCGAGCTGCGCTTCGCCGACATCAACGGCCAACCCGTCGCCACCCGGCGCTTCAAGCCCAGCGAGTATCTGAGCGGCGAACTGGCCGGGCAGCAGGAAATGCCGCCGCAGACGCCGATCCATATCTCCCTGGAGATTCTCGACCCCGGCACACAGGCGGTGAATTACAGCCTAAGCTTTCACTCTCCGGAGTGACACTGCTGCCTGGAGGGTAGCCATCAGGCTGCCCGCCGGTCGTGGGTGCTTGCCTGTCTGCTGTTCATATTTTGTGCAGAACAGCCTTTATCCATTCATGGAGAGCAGGTATCATGCCCACCCTTTTTTTGCGGTCCCCGTTCGACCTGAAACCCGTCTCCAGCAGGGAAGACCTATGTCGGCGGTACGTATCGGCCCCTACACTTTGCCCAACCGACTGATCCTGGCGCCCATGGCCGGTGTCACCGATCGGCCGTTTCGCGCGCTGTGCCGCCGGCTCGGCGCCGGCATGACGGTCTCGGAAATGCTCACCAGCGACGTTCGCCTGTGGAACAGCCGCAAGTCCCGCCTGCGCCTGCCGCACGAGGACGAGCCGGAGCCGCGCTCGGTGCAGATCGCCGGCGGCGACCCGCAGATGCTCGCCGAGGCGGCCCGCCGCAACGTCGAGCTGGGCGCACAGATCATCGACATCAACATGGGCTGTCCGGCGAAGAAGGTCTGCAACAAGGCCGCCGGCTCGGCGCTGATGAAGAACGAGGCGCTGGTCGCCGAGATCCTCCAGGCGGTGGTGGCCGCCGTCGAGGTGCCGGTGACCCTGAAGATCCGCACCGGCTGGGACCATGCCAACCGCAACGGGGTCAGCGTGGCCCGGCTCGCCGAACAGGCCGGCATCGCCGCCCTCGCCGTGCACGGACGGACCCGTGCCGACCTGTACAGTGGCGCGGCCGAATACGACACCATCGCCGCGATCAAGCAGGCGGTTTCGATCCCGGTGTTCGCCAACGGCGACATCGACTCGCCGGAGAAGGCCCGCCGGGTGCTCGATGCCACCGGCGCCGATGGCCTGCTGATCGGCCGCGCCGCCCAGGGGCGGCCATGGATCTTCCGCGAGATCGAGCACTACCTGCAAACCGGCGAGCGCCTGCCGGCGGTGACGGCTGCAGAGGTGGAACCCGTTCTGCTCGAGCACCTGGCCGCGTTGCACTGTTTCTACGGGGAGGAGCTGGGCGTGCGCATCGCCCGCAAGCACGTCGGCTGGTACCTGGCGACCCTGCCCGGCGCACGGGAATTTCGCACCCAGTTCAACCGCTTGGATACCACGGACGCGCAGAGCGCCCAGGTTCGGCGATTCTTCGCCGAACCTCACGAAGACGGAGATGGGGTGGCCGCATGACGACGACGACCGAGACTTTAGAGAGTGGAACGACACCCGTGAGTGACAACGCCAATCTGAAACAGCACCTGAACACGCCGAGCGAGGCGGGCCAGACGCTGCGCGACAGCGTGGAGAAGGCGCTGCGCAATTACTTCGCCCATCTTGAGGGCGCTGCCGTCACGGATGTCTACAACCTGGTGCTCTCCGAAGTGGAGGCTCCCCTGCTGGAAACCGTGATGCACTACGTCAAGGGCAACCAGACCAAGGCCTCCGAACTGCTCGGCCTGAACCGCGGCACCCTGCGCAAGAAGCTCAAGCAGTACGACCTGCTGTAACCCTATCCGTCCGAAACGGGAGCGGCAGGGCCGCTCCCGTTTCCATTCACTCCTGTCCTGATGGAACCCGAGATGACCGACCAGACCACCCGCCTTCCCGTCCGCCGCGCGCTGATCAGCGTGTCCGACAAGACCGGCGTCGTCGACTTCGCCCGTGAGCTCGCCGCCCTCGGCGTCGAGATCCTCTCCACCGGCGGCACCTTCAAGCTGCTGCGCGACAACGGCGTCAATGCCGTGGAAGTGGCCGACTACACCGGTTTCCCGGAAATGATGGACGGCCGGGTGAAGACCCTGCATCCGAAGATCCACGGCGGCATCCTCGGCCGCCGCGACCTCGACGGTGCGGTCATGGCCGAGCACGGCATCGCGCCGATCGACCTGGTCGCCGTCAACCTCTACCCGTTCGCCGCCACCGTGGCCAAGCCCGGCTGCAGCCTGCCCGAGGCCATCGAGAACATCGACATCGGCGGCCCGACCATGGTCCGCAGCGCGGCCAAGAACCACAAGGACGTCGCCATCGTGGTCAACGCCGGCGACTACGGTGCCATCGTCGAATCCCTGAAGAACGGCGGCCTGACCTATGCCCAGCGCTTCGACCTGGCGCTCAAGGCCTTCGAGCACACCGCCGCCTACGACGGCATGATCGCCAACTACCTGGGCACCATCGACCAGCAGGCCGAGACCCTGTCGACCGAAGGCCGCGTCGAGTTCCCGCGCACCTTCAACAGCCAGTTCCTCAAGGCGCAGGACATGCGCTACGGCGAGAACCCGCACCAGAGCGCGGCCTTCTACGTCGAGGCCAACCCGGCCGAGGCCAGCGTGGCCACCGCGCGCCAGCTGCAGGGCAAGGAGCTGTCCTACAACAACGTGGCCGACACCGACGCCGCGCTGGAGTGCGTGAAGAGCTTCGTCAAGCCGGCCTGCGTGATCGTCAAGCACGCCAACCCGTGCGGCGTGGCCGTGGTCCCGGAGAACGAGGGCGGCATCCGCAAGGCCTACGACCTGGCCTATGCCACCGACAGCGAATCGGCCTTCGGCGGCATCATCGCCTTCAACCGCGAGCTGGACGGTGAAACCGCCAAGGCCATCGTCGAGCGCCAGTTCGTCGAGGTGATCATCGCCCCTAGCGTGTCCGCCGAGGCCCGCGAAGTGCTGGCGGCCAAGGCCAACGTGCGCCTGCTCGAGTGCGGCCAGTGGCCAGCCGAGCGCATCAATGGTCTGGACTACAAGCGCGTCAACGGCGGCCTGCTGGTGCAGAGCCGCGACATCGGCATGATCAGCGAAGCCGATCTCAAGGTGGTGACTAAGCGCGCGCCGACCGAGCAGGAGATCCACGACCTGATCTTCGCCTGGAAGGTGGCCAAGTTCGTCAAGTCCAACGCCATCGTCTACGCCAGGAACCGCCAGACCGTCGGCGTCGGCGCCGGCCAGATGAGCCGCGTCAACTCCGCGCGCATCGCCGCGATCAAGGCCGAGCACGCCGGCCTGCCGGTCGCGGGCGCGGTGATGGCCTCGGACGCCTTCTTCCCCTTCCGCGACGGCATCGACAACGCGGCCAAGGCCGGCATCAGCGCGGTGATCCAGCCGGGCGGTTCGATGCGCGACAACGAGGTGATCGCCGCGGCCGACGAAGCGAACATCGCCATGGTGTTCACCGGCATGCGCCACTTCCGTCACTAAGAACTGATCGTACCCACGCTCTGCGTGGGCACGCAGCCCGGGACGCTCCGCGTCCCAAGGCATCGGACGCAGAGCGTCCACAGCGACATTCCCACGCAGAGCGTGGGAACGATCACATGAGGCTTGAAATATGAACGTACTGATCATCGGCAGCGGCGGCCGCGAGCACGCCCTGGCCTGGAAAGTGGCGCAGGATCCGCGCGTCGGGAAGGTCTTCGTCGCCCCGGGCAACGCCGGCACCGCCCTTGAGGCCAAGTGCGAGAACGTCGCCATCGACGTGCTGGCCCTCGAGCAGTTGGCCGACTTCGCCGCCGCCAACGTGCAACTGACCATCGTCGGCCCGGAAGCGCCGCTGGTGAAAGGCGTGGTCGACCTGTTCCGCGCCCGCGATCTCGCCATCTTCGGCCCGACCGCCGGCGCCGCCCAGCTGGAAGGCTCCAAGGCCTTCACCAAGGACTTCCTGGCCCGCCACGCCATCCCCACCGCCGCCTACCGGAACTTCACCGAGGTCGAACCGGCGCTGGCCTACCTGCGCGAGCAGGGCGCGCCGATCGTGGTCAAGGCCGACGGCCTGGCCGCCGGCAAGGGCGTGATCGTCGCCATGAGCCTGGCCGAAGCCGAGGAAGCGGTGCGCGACATGCTCTCCGGCAACGCCTTCGGCGACGCCGGCGCGCGCGTGGTGATCGAGGAGTTCCTCGACGGCGAGGAAGCCAGCTTCATCGTCATGGTCGACGGCGAGAACGTGCTGCCGATGGCCACCAGCCAGGACCACAAGCGCGTCGGCGACGGCGACAGCGGCCCGAACACCGGCGGCATGGGCGCCTACTCCCCGGCCCCGGTGGTCACCGCCGCGGTGCACCAGCGGGTGATGGACGAGATCATCTACCCGACCGTGCGCGGCATGGCCGCCGAGGGCAACGTCTACACCGGCTTCCTGTACGCTGGCCTGATGATCGACAAGAGCGGCGCGCCCAAGGTTATCGAGTTCAACTGCCGCTTCGGCGACCCGGAAACCCAGCCGATCATGGTGCGCCTGGAGTCCTCCCTGGTGCTGCTGGTCGAGGCCGCGCTGGCCAGGGCGCTGGACAAGGTCGAGGCGACCTGGGACCCGCGACCGACCGTGGGCGTGGTGCTGGCCGCCGGCGGCTACCCGGGCGACTATGCCAAGGGTGAGGTGATCGAGGGCCTCGACGAGGCTGCCAAGCTCGACGGCAAGGTGTTCCACGCCGGCACCGCGCTGAAGGACGGCCAGATCGTCACCAGTGGCGGGCGCGTGCTGTGCGCCACCGCCATCGGCGCGAGCGTGTCCGACGCCCAGCGGCAGGCCTACCGCCTGGCCGAAAAGATCCGCTGGAACGGCTGCTTCTACCGCAAGGACATCGGCTACCGCGCGATTGCCCGCGAGGGCTGAGGCCTGCGCCCGGTCCCGGCAAACGACCCGATGCAGCGAACAGGCCATCGGACGATAGCTTTTTGCTTGTTACCTTGCTTCAGGCCATTGGTTATAATTTGGCCACTCACTCTGGAAGGGACTTCGTCGTGCGCCGGCCTTGGAATGCCACAACGCTCATAATCGGTCTGCTGCTGGTCGTGCTTGCGGCCTTGCCGACCTTGGCGGGCAGCCTGCTGCGCTCGGGCGAGACCGCCATGCCAAATGGCGACTGGCGGATCCTCCTCGACGAGTCGGCCAGCCTGACGCTGAAGGATGTCATCGAGCGGCGCGACCACTTCGCCCCGCTCGCCCACCACTCCCTCACCCTGCCGGCCGACCAGGCCGCCTGGCTGCATCTGCCCGTCGCCGGCCACGACGATCCCCGCTGGATCTGGGTGCTCGCCCCGCGGGTGGACCGGGTCGACTTCTTCCTGACCAACCGGGGCGCCCCCGAACGCCGGGTCGAAACCGGGGCAATGCCCCTGAACGGCCTGGCCACCGCCGAACAGGCCCACCTCTTCACCCTGCCGGCAGACCAGACAGCGCGCGAGGTCTGGCTGCGCCTGGCCCCCCGGCAGGCTGCACCGGCCTGGTTCGACCACATCGATACGGCCGGCCTGCTGGACAAGAGCAAGCTGGCCTACGCGCTGGGCGCCCTGCTCAGCGCCCTGGCCCTGGGGATGCTCTACAACCTGATCCGCTTCGGCTACAACAAGGCGATCTGCAATCTCTGGCTGGCGGCCATGCAGGGCGCACTCCTGATCAGCGCCATCGCGCATTTCGGCCTGCTCCGTGCCTGGCTGCCGTCGCTCGGGGCATACCAGATACCGGTGGCGGACATCGCCGCCCTGCTCAGCTTCCTCTTCCTGCTGCAGTTCACCTGCAGCTTCTTCGACCAGGTGGAGCGTCCGCGCCTGCTCGACTGGCTGCTGCGCGGCGAGGTCGCCGTGCTGGCACTGGCCGCCGTGCTCGACGGCCCGTCGCCGCAGGACGGACTGCGCAGCGGCCTGATCCTGCTCGCCAGCCTGACCGCGACGGCCTGCGCGTTCTACCACTGGCTGCGCGGCTATCGCCCGGCACGCCTGGTGCTGGTCGGGATGCTGCTCTTCCACCTGGGCTTCAGCGCCTATCTGTCGATGCTGCTGGACTACAGCCAGTTCGGCCCCTGCTGGCAGGTCCTCGCGCTGTTCGCCTTCAGCGCCGCCAGCGGCCTGGTGCTCGGCTTCGCCCTGGCCGAGCGGCAGCGCAAGATCGAGCAGGACCGCGCCGCCTGGCGTACCAGCGAGGCGGCGAGCAGCGCGGAACTGCGCGCCAAGAGCGAATTCCTGGCCAAGCTCAGCCACGAGATCCGCACGCCGATGAACGGCGTTCTGGGCATGACCGAGCTGCTGCTGGGTACCCCGCTGACCGCCAAGCAGTACGACTACGTGCAGACCATCAACAGCTCGGGCAACGAGCTGCTCAGCCTGATCAACGACATCCTCGACATCTCCCGCCTGGAGTCCGGGCAGATCGAGCTGGACGAGGTGTCGTTCGACCTCAACGGCCTGATCGAGGATTGCCTGGGCATCTTCCGCGCCAAGGCGGAAAGGCGCCGCGTCGAGCTGATCAGCTTCGTCCAGCCGCAGGTGCCACGGCTGGTCAAGGGCGATCCGACGCGTCTGCGTCAGATCCTGCTGACCCTGATCGACAATGCCTTCCGGCAGACCGACGAAGGGGAAATCCTCCTCAAGGTGTCCCTGGAAACCGAGGGCTCGCAGCCGCGCCTGCACATCGCCGTGCAGGACAGCGGCCAACCCATGCCGGAGAGCCGCCGCGAAGCCCTGCTGCACAGCGAACTGCAGAGCCAAGACCTGCTCTCCGCGGCGCAGATCGACGGCAGCTTGGGCTTGGTCATCGCCCGCCAGCTCGTCCTGTTGATGCAGGGGCATTACGGTATCGACATCGGCCCCGACACGGGCAGCACGATCTGGCTGTCGCTGCCGCTCGATCCCGCCAGCCTGGAGCGCCCGGCCGCCGACCTGAACGGTCCGCTGCAGGACGCCCGCCTGCTGGTGGTGGACGACAACGACACCTGCCGCAAAGTCCTCCTGCAGCAGTGCGGCGCCTGGGGCATGAAGGTCAGCGCGGTATCCTCCGGCAAGGAGGCCCTGGCCCTGCTGCGCACCAAGGCCCACCTGGGGGAATACTTCGACGCGGCGCTGCTCGACCAGAACATGCCCGGCATGAGCGGCCTGCAGCTGGCGCAGCGGATCAAGGAAGACCCCGGCCTGAACCACGACATCCTGCTGATCATGCTGACCGGCCTCAGCGATGCGCCGGGACGGATCTTCGCCCGCAACGCCGGCATCACCTGCAGCCTGGCCAAGCCGGTGGCCGGCTACACGCTGAAGACCACCCTCGCCGACGAGCTCGGCAAGCGCCGCGACGCCCGTCCGCCGGCCAGCGGCCTGACGGAGAACGCGCCCCTGGAAGTGCCGGGCGACTTCCGCATCCTGGTCGCCGAGGACAACAGCATCTCCACCAAGGTCATCCGCGGCATGCTGCGCAAGCTCAACCTGCAGCCGGACACCGCCAGCAACGGCGAGGAAGCCCTGCAGGCGATGAAGGCCCGGCAGTACGACCTGGTGCTGATGGACTGCGAGATGCCGGTGCTCGACGGCTTCGCCGCCACCGAGCAGCTGCGCGCCTGGGAAGCCCGCGAATGTCGCCCGCACACGCCGATCGTCGCGCTCACCGCGCACATCCTCAGCGAGCACCGCGACCATGCCCAGCGGGTCGGCATGGACGGTCACCTGGCCAAGCCGGTGGAGCTGTCCCAGCTGCGCGCCCTGATCGAGCAGTGGGTCGAGCGCAAGGAAAGCTACCGCCACGCCCTCCATCCCTGATTGACCGGCCGGTGCAGACGCCGGGCGGCGGCCTGCTAGAATGCGCGCCCCTTTTTTCGCCCGAGCCCGCGCCATGACCACCGCCCTGCCCGCCCGCGCCTGCGGCATCGACTTCGGCACCTCCAACTCCACCGTCGGCTGGCTGCGCCCCGGCCGGGAGGCGTTGATCCCCCTGGAGGACGGCCGGATCACCCTGCCCTCGGTGCTGTTCTTCAATTTCGAGGAGCGCCGCCCGGTGTTCGGCCGGCAGGCCCTGCACGAATACCTGGAAGGCTACGAAGGCCGCCTGATGCGCTCGCTGAAGAGTCTGCTGGGTTCCAAGCTGCTGAAAAGCGAGACCACGGTGCTCGGCAGCGCACTGCCGTTCAAGGAAATCCTCAAGCTGTTCCTCGGCGAGCTGAAGCGGCGCGCCGAGGCGGAGGCCGGAAGGCCCTTCGAGGAAGCGGTGCTGGGCCGCCCGGTGTTCTTCGTCGACGAGGATCCGCAGGCCGACCGCGAGGCCGCCGACACCCTGAGCGAGGTGGCGCGCAGCCTCGGCCTGAAGGAGGTGTCCTTCCAGTACGAGCCGATTGCCGCGGCCTTCGACTACGAGTCGGTCATCGCGCGCGAGGAGCTGGTGCTGATTGTCGACATCGGCGGCGGCACCTCGGACTTCTCCCTGGTGCGCCTGGCTCCCGAGCGCCGCGTCCTGGCCGAGCGGCAGGACGACATCCTCGCCACCGGCGGCGTGCACATCGGCGGCACCGACTTCGACAGGCAGCTCAGCCTGCAGGGCGTGATGCCGCTGTTCGGCTATGGCAGCCGGATGAAAAGCGACGCGCCGATGCCGACCAGCATGCACCTCAACCTGGCCACCTGGCACACCATCAACGCCGTCTACGCCCAGGCCTCGCAGCGGGCGCTGGCGAGCATGCGCTACGACATCCTCGATCCCACGGGCATCGACCGGCTGTTCCGGCTGATCGAACAACGCGCCGGGCACTGGCTGGCGATGCAGGTGGAAGACGGCAAGATCGCCCTCGGCGACAGCGAACGACACCGCATCGACCTGGGGCGCATCGAGGCGAAGCTGGCCGCCGAACTCGACCGAGCACTCCTCGAGCAGGCCATCGAGCCGCTGCTGGAGCGGGTCCGCGCCAGCCTGGAAAACCTGCTGGCCGGCGCCGGGGTGGGCCGGGAACGGATCGACACGCTGTTCTTCACCGGCGGCTCCAGCGGCGTGCCGGCGCTGCGCGCAAGCGTCGCCGCGCTGCTGCCGAACGCCCGGCTGGTCGAGGGCGACCGCTTCGGAAGCATCGGCAGCGGCCTGGCCATCGAGGCGCGACGGCGCTACGGCTGAAAGGCGCCGGGCCGGCGGATTCTGGCCTATGGTTTTGGGGTCGCCGCTGCTTCGAACCAAGGTGCCCATCATGCACAACAATCGCCTCCTGCTGGTCCTCCTCCTTGCGCTGCTGCTCGGTGCCGCCTTGATTCTCGGCGCCTCCATGGGATTGGCGAGCCCGGGTTGGGACTCCTACGACACAGGGCAGAGACTGACCATCGAAGCCCCCCTGAAACAGGTGCTGTATCGCAGTCCCCAGACCGAGGTACGGGTCGACTACCGGGGCGAGGAGTGGAAGGTGGTGCTGGGTCCCTCCTCGCGCCTGCTGTCGCGCGGCGTGATCAAGAACGATCTGCGACCGGGCAGGCCGGTGATCCTGGTCGGTCATCCGCACAAGGATGGCAGCGCGGAGATGCGCGCCGAGCGCCTCATCCTCGACGGACGCACGCTGGAGCTGCGCTAGGGCGCGCCCTAGAGCCCGGCCTCGGCCAGTCGCGCCAGGTGCTCGAGGTACACGCCGAGCGGCTTGTCCTCCCCCTCCCGGCGTCCCCCGCAGCGGTTGATGACATCCAGGTGGTCGAAGGGATAGTCGGAGCGGATCACCTTGCCCAGGTGCGAGCTGAAGCGCCCCACCAGGCCGTCGTTCTGTTCGGCCTCGCGGACGAAGCAGCGGGCCAGCTGCCGGCACAGGACATGCCCGGGGTCCAGGTCCAGCACGGCATCGTCGCGGGTCTGCAGGGTGCCGCTCCAGGAGTAGTAGCGCACCCCGTCGACTTCCCCGGCGCCCTCGCCGCCCCAGCGCGCGGGCAGCCCCTGCGGGTAGCGGGCGTTGAAGCCGGCCATGCCCTCGCTGGTCAGCGCCAGCAGCGAGGCCGGCCCGTCGAGGGGCAGGCAGACTCCCGGCTCGGCGCATTCCAGCCGCTCCATCAGCCGTGCCAGGCCTTCGAAGCCGCGCGCCAGCAGGCGCTCGCTCCGACCGCTGGGCGGCACGCGATGGCGCAGCCGATCGGCCACCTCGGAGCCCTGGTTCGGCGTGGCCACGGTGGTCACCGAGGCCACCCAGTCCGGGCGTCGCGCCGCCGCATAGCGGGCGCTCAGGCCGCCCTGGCTGTGGCCGAGCAGATTGACCCGGCGTGCGCCGCTGGCAGCGCGGATCGCGGCAATGCGCTCGAGCAGCTGCTCGCCCAGCGCCTCGTTGTCGTGCACGCCGGACAGCCGTACCGGATAGACCGCCGCCCCCTGCCGACGCAGCGCCACGTCGATGCCGTTCCAGTAGGAATGCCCCGGCAGGCGCACGAAGCCGAGCAGGCCATGCACCAGCAGGATCGGATAACGGGTTTCGAGCGCCTTGCCCATGCAACGTCCACTCATGCAGCTTCGATACGGCAAGAATAAGGCCGGTCGCCTTGCAAGTCGTCGCTTGCAGACCGCGAAACTTTGCGTCCCGCGCCAGTCAAACTCTCTGTGACCACCGAATCGAGGAGCGCAATCATGCCCCAAGGTGACAAGTCCAAGTACAGCGACAAGCAAAAACGCAAGGCCGCGCATATCGAGGAGAGCTACGAGTCGCGTGGCGTCCCGGAGCAGGAGGCCGAAGCCCGCGCCTGGGCGACCGTGAACAAGCAGTCCGGCGGCGGCGAGAAAGGCGGCTCCGCCAGCCGCAAGAGCGAGACCGCCAAGCGCGCCGACCGCAAGGACTCGGCGCGACGTGCCGCTGCGACCCGCCGCGGGCAGTCGCCCAACCGCGGTTCGGCACGCGACCGCCAGCAATCCGGCAGCACCTCGCTGAGCGCCATGACCCGGGCCGCCCTGCTCGAACGTGCCGCCGAACAGGGCGTCCGGGGCCGCTCGCGGATGCGCAAGGCGGAGCTGATCGCCGCGCTCAGCTAGCTGCTCAGGGGCGGGCCTGGCGCAGCAACTCGCACAGCTTGCGGGTAGCCGCCAGCATCTGCAGGCTGGGCCGTTCGAGGCTGCGCTCGGGCACTGCCCAGACCTGCCCGCGGCGCACCGCCTCCAGCTGCGGCCAGGCCTGCCAAGCGTCGCGCTGCTCCGGCTGGCTGACCAGGATCACCTCGGGATCGCGCGCCAGCACCGCCTCCAGGGAAAGCTGCGGGGCCGGCAGGTCGAGGTCGGCGAAGACGTTCAGCGCGCCGCAGACCTGCAGCGCGTCGCTGATGATCTGCGTACCACCGATGCTGTACAACGGCCGGTCCCAGACCTGGTAGAAGACCCGCAGCGGCACCTCGCGGCGATACTGGCGGCGCAGCTCGGCGAGTTGCAGACGCAGCTGCGCGGCCAGCTGGCGGCCCCGCTCGGCACGGCCGACCTGCGCACCGAGCGCTTCGAGCTGTCCAGCGATGTCCTCCAGGCGCCGGGGCTGCGCCTCGAAAACCGGGATGCCGAAGCCGCGCAGTTGTTCGCGCTGCGCCGCGCCGATGCTGTCCGGCCAGAGCAGGATCAGGTCCGGGCGCAGGGCGAGCAGGGTCTCCATCTCCAGCCGCCCCCAGCGTCCCAGCGAAGGCAGGCCAGCCACTGCCGCCGGCCGCTCGCCGCCGTCGAGCACGCCGACCAGGCGGTCGCCGGCCTCCAGCTCCAGCATCATGTCGGTAAGCGACGGCGCCAGGCTGACCACCCGTTCGGCCGCCGCCAGCGGCAGGGTGAGACAGAGCAGCAGGACCGGCCAGAAGCGCATCAGGCCAGCTGCCGGGGCAGGCGGTAGAGCAGCAGCAGAACCAGACTGGCGCCGCACAGCAGCAACGCCGCAACGCTCTCCAGGCCGAACCACAGCCCCGCGGCGCCGCTCCAGGCCGGCAGCCCGGCGCCAAACAGCGCGCGTTGCCGGCAGGCGGCGAGGCGCGCCCAGGCGTCCGGCTCGGCGGCGCTGTCGAGGGCGCGTCCGGTCGCGATCAGGGCATGCTTGTAGGCGCGGAACAGCGGCAGGCTGACGAACAGGGAGAGCAGGCCGAGGCCGAACAGCGGCAGCCCCGATTGCGCCGGCGCAGCGGCAGCCGGCTCGCGCAAGGCGACCAGCACCAGCATCGGCAGCAGGCACAGCCCCAGCTGGCCCCACCAGCGCAAGGCCAGGCGCACCCGCCAGCGGCGGCGGGCGTCAGGCCGCGCGGCGAGCTCCACTTCAGCTGCCGGCCTGGGTTTCCACCTCGCCCTGATGCAGGCTGCCGAGCAGATGGCCGAGCTTGCCGGCCTTGGTCTGCAGGTACTTCTGATTGTGCGGGTTGAGTCCGGTCTGCAGCGGCACCCGCTCGGCCACCCGGATGCCGGAGCCTTCCAGCGCCTTGACCTTGCGCGGGTTGTTGGTCATCAGCTTGATCGCGGCGATGCCCAGGTGCTCGAGCATCGGCTTGCAGATCCCGTAGTCGCGCTGGTCGGCGCGAAAGCCCAGGCGCTCGTTGGCCTCGACGGTGTCGGCCCCGGCATCCTGCAGCTTGTAGGCGCGGATCTTGTTCAGCAGGCCGATGCCGCGCCCTTCCTGGCGCAGGTAGAGCAGCACGCCGCGGCCTTCGGCGGCGATGGCGCGCAGTGCCGCCTCCAGCTGGAAGCCGCAGTCGCAGCGCAGGCTGAACAGCGCGTCGCCGGTCAGGCACTCGGAATGCAGGCGGCCGAGCACCGGCGCGCCGTCGTCCACCTTGCCCAGGGTGAGCGCCACATGCTCCTTGCCGGTGGCTTCGTCGAGAAAGCCATGCATGGTGAAGACGCCGAACGGCGTGGGCAGCTTGGATGCGGCGACGAAGACGACGGACACCGGAAGGACTCCTGAAAAATGCGTCAAGCGGTCATTGTAACAGCCACGCCGCCCGGCGGCGCAGCCGGAATGCCGTCGACTGACCGGAAGCGATGCGCTGGAGGAGTCGCCGCTACAGCTTCGACTCCAGCATCAGCATCCCCTGCTCCTCCCGCCAGCGCACGCGGTTGAGAAAGCTCATGCCGAGCAGGGCGGTGCCCGGCGAGTCGCCCTGCAGGACCACCGCCTCGACGCCGAGCACCTCCAGGGTGCCGACCTTGACCCGGTTCAGCTTGACCTGCCAGCCCTGGGCCGTGCCGTTGGCGGTGCTCACCCGCACTGGCCGCCCGCCGCCGCGATAGTCGACGCCCAGACGCCTGGCCTGACTTTCGCTGAGCGCCACCGTGGTGGCCCCGGTGTCCACCAGGAACTGCACCGGCTGCCCATCGACGGCGCCGGCGACCCAGTAGTGGCCGCCCTCGCCGCGGGCGACGCCGAGGCGCGCCTTGCCCGGCGGCGCGAAACCCTCGCCCGTGCCGTAGTCGCGGGTCAGCTCGTAGCGGCGCTCGACACCCTCCACCCGCAGCAGTGCGCCGCGGCCGTCGGCCTCCAGCAGCTGCACGCCGCCGGGGCCCTCCTGACCGACCTTGAGCAGCTGGCGCCGGCCGTCGACGTTGACCACCGCGGCGCCGGGGAACAGCCCCACCACCCGGACCTCGGCTGCGACCGCCAGGCCGGCGACCAGGAGCAGTGGCAGAATGGCGGTGAACCAGCGAACGTGCAGCATCCCTGCCTCCGGGAGTCGTCAATCGAACGGATACGGTTGTTGCCAGCGGGCGAAGATCGGTCGCAATTCGCCGGAACGCACCAGCTCGGCCATGCGCCGGTCGTACAGCGCGGCCAGTTCGCGGCCGCGTGGCGTGTCGGCGAAGCCAGGATACAACGGCAGCAGGGTCAGGTCGGTGATGCGGTAGGCTTCGGGGTTCTCCGCCCAGGCGAGCACGCCCTCGAGCTCGGCCCGGGCGGCGATCAGGTAGTCGGCGTGGCCGAGCCGGAGCATCGCCAGCGAACCGTTGTAGCGCTGGATCTCCTGGTAGCGCTGCAGCCGCGGCAGGTATTTGTCGAAGGCATAGCCGCGCATCCAGGCCAGGCGGAAATTGCCCAGATCCTCCAGGCGCGGCTCTGGCGCCCGGGACAGGCCCAGCGCAGCGATCACCTCGGCGGCATAGTGCCATTTGGGAAACAGGGCCCCGGCG
The DNA here is from genome assembly GCF_004339665.1 of Azotobacter chroococcum. Lineage (GTDB taxonomy): Bacteria > Pseudomonadota > Gammaproteobacteria > Pseudomonadales > Pseudomonadaceae > Azotobacter > Azotobacter chroococcum. The sequence continues at coordinate 145,946 of NZ_SMMU01000002.1, read as the reverse complement.
GTTTCCTCCGGATAGGCGCCGACCCAGGCATCGGCATCGCCGCGGGTGACCAGGCCGACTGCGCGGATATAGGGCACGGTGTCGGTGCGCACCCGCAGTCCGGCCGGCTCGAAGACCAGACGCAGGACTTCCCAGACCAGGCCGCTGGCATCGGCACCGGTATGACCCTTGCGCTCGACGCCGACCAGCAGGATCTCCTCCGGTGAACTCAGCCCGGCCAGCGGCGTTCCCCACGCCTCGGCAGCCGCGACACCCAGCAGACAGCCACACAGCAGCAGGGTCGACCACAGCCGCCTCATAACCAGGCCAGCCCCCAGATCAGCAGTTGCATCGCCAGCCAGGCGAAGACCCCGGCCAGCACGTCGTCCAGCATGATGCCGACGCCGCCGTGCACGTGGCGGTCGATCCAGTGGATCGGCCAGGGCTTGAGGATGTCCATCACCCGGAACATCGCGAAGCCCAGCAGCAGCCACTGCCAGCCTTCCGGGACCAGCCAGAGGGTGATCCACATGCCGACCATCTCGTCCCAGACGATGCCTTCGTGGTCGTGCACCCTGAGATCGGCGGCGACCCTGCCGCACAGCCAGAAACCGAACAGCATGGTCAGCCCGAGCAGCAGCCAGTAGCCCCAGTCCGGCAGCATCTGCCAGAGCGGCACGAAGGGCAGCGCGACCAGCGAGCCCCAGGTGCCGGGGGCCTTCGGCAGGGTCCCGGAGCCGAAGCCGAAGGCCAGGAAGTGCCAGGGATTGCGCCACACCGACGGCGGCACGCGCACGGATTCAGTCACGCGGACTCCCGAAATGTTGATAGCCCCCGGCCGGTGGTTCGACTTCCCGGCCGGCGTCGTCCAGCAGGTGCACGCCCGAACCGGCCTCGACCCGGCCGATCACCCGCAGCGGCCACTCGGCCTGCAGGGCGGCGAGGAAGCGCGGCGGCAGGGTGAAGGCCAGCACATAGTCGTCGCCGCCGCCAAGGGCGCAGGCCAGCGCCGCCTGCGCATCGAGCAGGCGGCGCAGCGGCGCCGACAGCGGCACCCGGTCGCGCTCGATGCACAGGGCCACGCCGGAGGCCGCGGCGATGTGCCCGCAGTCGGCGAGCAGGCCGTCGGACACGTCCAGCGCCGCACTCGCCCGGCCGCGCAGCGCCAGTCCCAAGGATAGCTGCGGCCGCGGCGACCAGTAGCGCGCGAGCAGGGGGCCGGCGGTCTCGGCGGGTGCCTGGCGCTGGCCGAGCACCAGTGCCAGGGCGCCGGCGGCATCGCCGAGCGGAGCGCCGACGCAGACGAGATCGCCGGGACGCGCGCCGTCCCGGCGCAGCGCCAGGCCGGCCGGCACCCGGCCGAACACGGTCAGGGTGATGCACAGGGGACCGCGGGTGGTGTCGCCGCCGATCAGCGCCAGGCCGCACTCGCGCGCCTTGCAGTCGAGGCCGCGGGCAAAGGAGGCCAGCCAGGCCGGATCGGCCGCCGGCAGGGTTAGGGCAAGGGTGAAGCCGAGCGGCGTGGCGCCCATCGCCGCCAGATCGCTGGCGGCCGCCGCCAAGGCGCGCTGGGCGAGCAGGAAGGGATCGCTGGGATCGGGGAAATGCACCCCGGCGACCATGCTGTCGGTGGAGATCGCCAGCTGCTCGCCGGCGGGCACCTCCAGCAGGGCGCAGTCGTCGCCGATGCCGAGGGCCACGCCGGGCGCCGCCTGCGCACAGGCGGCGGCGGCGAAGTAGCGGCGGATCAGCTCGAACTCGCCCATCGGCGCACTCAGCGCCTGCCGCCGCGGACTTCGTCCGCGCGCAGGCGCGGCGCCAGCTTGTCCAGCACGCCGTTGACGAACTTGTGTCCGTCGGTGGCGCCGAACACCTTGGCCAGCTCGATGCCCTCGTTGATCACCACCCGGTAGGGCACGTCCGGACGGTTGCTCAGCTCATAGGTGGACAGCCGCAGGATGGCCAGCTCCACCGGATCGACTTCCGCCAGCGGACGATCGAGCAGCGGCGCGAAGGCCTCGTCGATCTCGGTCTTCTGACGCGGCACGCCGTGCAGGATCTCGTGGAAGTAGGCACCGTCGACCGCGCTGAAATCGTTGTCGACGCGAAACTGCGCCTCGATCTCGTTGAGCGGCTGACCTGCCACGTGCCACTGGTAGAGCGCCTGCATGGCCAGGACGCGCGCCTGCCGGCGCGCTGCCACCTTGCCCTTGGCCGGCTTGGCGCCCGGCCCACTCTGGCCGTCGTCGCGATTCACGCTCACTTGGCCTCCAGGGCCGCCATCAGGCTGACCATTTCCAGGGCGGACAGGGCAGCTTCGGCGCCCTTGTTGCCGGCCTTGGTGCCGGAGCGCTCGATGGCCTGCTCGATGGAGTCGACGGTAAGCACGCCGAAGGCGACCGGCACGCCGAACTGCAGGGACACCTGGGCCAGGCCCTTGGTGCACTCGCCGGCGACGTAGTCGAAGTGCGGAGTGCCGCCGCGGATCACCGCACCGAGGGCGATGATGGCATCGAATTCGCCGCGCTGGGCGACCTTCTGCGCCACCAGCGGGATCTCGAAGGCGCCGGGTACGCGGATGATGGTCAGCTCGCTCTGCTCGACGCCATGGCGCACCAGGGTATCGATGGCGCCCTGCACCAGGCTTTCCACGACGAAGCTGTTGAAGCGGCCGACCACCAGGGCGTAGCGGCCCTTGGCGGCGGTAAAGGTACCTTCGATGGTCTTCAGGGTCATGGCGAATCTCGTCTCGTTAAAGAACCGGAGCGCCCTCGGCGGCTCCGCAAACAATCGGTCCCGGCCTTCCAGACGGAACCGCCCGCCCCCTGCCGACGGGGGCAGGGAAAAGGCGGGCGGTTCCGGTGGGGATCATTCGGCGGGCAGGTATTCTACAACCTCCAGGTCGAACCCGGATATCGCGTTGAACTTCATCGGCGCACTCATCAGGCGCATCTTGCGCACGCCGAGGTCGCGCAGGATCTGCGAGCCGGCACCGACGGTGCTGTAGGTGTTCGGCGACTTGGGCGTGCCCTCGCGCAGCAGGGTCAGCACCTCGTTGGCCTCCAGCGGATGGCCGAGCAGCAGCACCACGCCGCGCCCGGCGCGGGCCACCTCGGCCATCGCCGCGCGCAGGCTCCAGCGGCCCGGCTGGCGGACCATCAGCAGGTCGCGCAGCGGGTCCATGTTGTGCACCCGCACCAGGGTCGGCTCGTCGGCATGGATCTCGCCCATGATCAGCGCCATGTGCACGTCGCCTTCCACCGCGTCGCGGTAGCTCACCAGGTGGAAGCGGCCCAGCTCGCTGTCCAGCTCCTGCTCGGCGATGCGCTGGATGGTCCGCTCGTGGATCAGCCGGTAGTGGATCAGGTCGGCGATGGTGCCGATCTTGATGCCGTGCTGCTCGGCGAAGACCTCCAGCTCGGGACGGCGGGCCATGCTGCCGTCGTCGTTCATGATCTCGCAGATCACCCCGGAAGGCTCGAAGCCGGCCATCCGCGCCAGGTCGCAGGCCGCCTCGGTATGCCCGGCTCGGGCCAGCACGCCGCCCGGCTGGGCCATCAGCGGGAAGATGTGCCCGGGGCTGACGATGTCGTCGGCCTGGGCATTCTTCGCCGCGGCGACCTGCACGGTGCGCGCCCGGTCGGCAGCGGAAATGCCGGTGGTGACGCCCTCGGCCGCCTCGATGGAGACGGTGAACTTGGTGCCGAAGCCGGAGCCGTTGCGCGGCGCCATCAGCGGCAGCTTGAGGGTCTCGCAGCGCTCGCGGGTCATCGGCATGCAGATCAGCCCGCGGGCGTATTTCGCCATGAAGTTGATGTGCTCGGCCTGCACGCATTCGGCGGCCATGATCAGATCACCCTCGTTCTCGCGATCCTCGTCATCCATGAGGATGACCATCTTGCCCTGGCGGATGTCTTCGATCAGTTCGTCAATGCTGTTGAGAGCCATCAGGCCACTCCTCGATTACTTCAGGTAGCCGTGCTCGGCCAGAAAGCTGGTGGTGAGGCCGGAGGCGCTGGGCTCGGCGGCCTGGTCGCCGAGCATCAGGCGCTCCAGGTAGCGCGCCAGAAGGTCGACCTCCAGGTTCACCTGCCGGCCCGGCCGGTAGTCGGCCATGATGGTTTCGCCCAAGGTATGCGGCACGATGGTCAGCTCGAACTCGGCGCCGTTCACGCCGTTGACCGTCAGGCTGGTGCCGTCGACGGTGATCGAGCCCTTGAGGGCGATGTAGCGGGCCAGCTCGCGCGGCGCACGGATGCGGAACTGCACGGCGCGGGCGTTCTCCTCGCGGGACAGCACCTCGCCGACGCCGTCGACGTGCCCGCTGACCAGGTGGCCGCCGAGGCGGCTGGTCGGGGTCAGGGCCTTTTCCAGGTTGACCCGGCTGCCCGCCTTGAGGTCGATGAAGGCGGTGCGCGCCAGGGTCTCGCGGCTGACGTCGGCCCAGAAGCCGTCGCCGGGCAGCTCCACCGCGGTCAGGCAGATGCCGTTCACCGCGATGCTGTCGCCGAGCTTGACGTCGCCGAGGTCGAGCTTGCCGGTCTGGACGTAGACGCGCACGTCGCCGCCCTTGGGGGTGAGGGCACGGACGGTGCCGATGGCTTCGATTATGCCGGTGAACATGCAGTCCCTCCGGCGCGCTGCAGCAGAACATGGTGCATGGAACGATCTCCTGTTTCGGAAAAACAGGGCATGCAGATCGAAAGGGATCGCGCGCGCGGATTGCGCGTGGCGGAACATCCCGCTCTCTCTCATCCGGACTCTGACCGTCGGCTCCGGAATCGCACCGGATCTGCTGACCTTGCGCGGGGTCGCCCCGTGGCAAGCGCTCGCGGGCTGGACGCTGTGCGTCATCACCGCCGGTGGGGAATTCCACCCCGCCCTGAGAACGTCGGGCCGTGCGGCCCGGAGGCGCTTTTTACCACAAGGCGCGCGCCGCCGGCCACCGGCGTCTGGTCGGGCGGGCGCGCTAGAGCGCGGGCACGGCGATGATCTGCCAGTCGTCGCCCACCGCGCGGATGTCGCGGATCTTCAGCTCGCGCGCCTCGGCCATGCGCTCCAGGGGCAGCTCCAGGAGCGGCCGGGCGCTCGAGCCGAGGAACTTGGGCGCGACGAAGATCCGGTACTCGTCGACCAGCCCCAGCCGGGCGAAGGCCCCGGCCAGACGCGGCCCGGCCTCCACCAGCACCTCGTTGGCGCCGCGCGCGGCCAGTTCGGCCAGCAGCGCCGGCAGGTCGACCCTGCCCTCCTCGCCCGGCACGGCCAGCAGCTCGTGGCCGGCCGCGCGGTAGGCGGCCTCGCGCTCGGCTGCAAGGGTTGCCACCAGCGCCGGTCCGGCCTGGAAGAAGGGCGCGTCCAGCGGCACCCGCAGGCGCCCGTCGACCAGCACGCGCAGCGGCGGGCGCTGCAGGGCCAGGGCGGCCTGCTCGGGCGCCAGCCCCAGTTCCGCGCCGCGCACGGTGAGCCGGGCATGGTCGGCGAGCACCGTGTCGGCACCGGTCAGCACCACGCTGGAACGGGCGCGCAGGCGCTGCACCGCGGCACGCGCCGGCGCCCCGGTGATCCACTGGCTCTCGCCGCTGGCCATCGCCGTGCGGCCGTCCAGACTCATCGCCAGCTTGACCCGCAGCAGCGGCAGACCACGCTCCATGCGCTTGACGAAACCGGCGTTGAGTTCGCGCGCCTCGGCCTCCAGCACGCCGACCTCGACCTCGATGCCGGCCTGGCGCAGACGCCCCAGGCCGCGCCCGGACACCTGCGGATTGGGGTCCTGCATGGCCGCCACCACCCGGCCGACCCCGGCGGCGACCAGCGCCTCGGCGCAGGGCGGCGTGCGCCCGTGGTGGCTGCAGGGCTCCAGGGTGACGTAGGCGGTGGCGCCGCGCGCCGCCTCGCCGGCCTGGCGCAGGGCGTGGACCTCGGCGTGCGGCTCGCCGGCGCGCACGTGCCAGCCCTCGCCGACCACCGCGCCGCCGGCGACGATCACGCAGCCGACCCGCGGATTGGGATGGGTGGAATACAGCCCCCGGCGCGCCAGTTCCAGGGCGTGGGCCATGTACGGATAGTGGTTCATGGTTTGGACGGCTCGCGGGAGAGGCGCTCGATTTCCTCGCGGAACTCGTTGAGGTCCTGGAAGCGCCGGTAGACGGAGGCGAAGCGGATGTAGGCGACCTCGTCGAGCTTGCGCAGCTCGGCCATCACCAGCTCGCCGAGCACCCGCGACTTGATCTCCCGCTCGCCGGTGGCACGCAGCTCGTGCTTGATCCGGCCGATCGCCGCCTCCAGGCGCTCGACGCTCACCGGGCGCTTCTCCAGCGCCCGCTGCATGCCGGCGCGCAGCTTGTCCTCGTCGAACGGCTGGCGGCTGCCGTCCTGCTTGATGACCCGGGGCATGACCAGCTCGGCGGTCTCGAAGGTGGTGAAGCGCTCGCCGCAGGCCTGGCACTCGCGCCGGCGGCGCACCTGATCACCCTCGGCGACCAGCCGCGAGTCGATGACCTTGGTGTCGTGGGCGCTGCAGAAGGGACAATGCATGGGCGGGGGCTATCGCAAAAAGGAGGTTCATGGTAGCGCATCCCGTCCCCAAGACAAGCCACGGGCTTTGCGCTATACAGACGCCCAGCCGCAACCCCCGCCAAGGAGCCCCCATGTCGTCGCGCCCTTTCGCCCTCCTCGGCCTGAGCCTCCTGCTCGCCGCCTGCTCCAGCCAGCCCGAAGAGGAAATCCCGCAAGCCCCCTCGGCCCCGTCGGAACGCAAGGCCAGCGCCGCCCCCCAGCCGCTGCAGGCCGGCCAGCGCGAGCTGCGCGGCAGCCTGCTCGGCGCGCCGGCGAACAGCGAGGTGGAACTGGCGCTGCTGGTGGTCGACGAGCGCGGCCGTCCGCGCGGGGAGCTCGGCAACCTCCATCTCTCGGGCAACGGCCAGGCGCTGCCGTTCAGCCTGCGCTTCGAGCCGCAGCCCTTTAGCCCCGGCCTGCGGGTCGAGCTGCGCGGCCGGGCCAGCCAGTCCGGCCGGCTGATCCTGCGCCTGCCGCCGCGCACCGTTTCCGGCACGGACAGCCAGATGCTCGGCCCCCTGCAGCTGGTCCCCGCGCCGTGAGCGCGCCGGCCGAGCTGCAGGCGGCGCTGGGCGGCCTGCTCGGCGACGCCCGGCTGGTCGCGCAGGACTTGCCGGGCAGCGCGCTGCGCCTCTGGCTGATCGACCCGGCGAACATGGCGCGCGCCTTCAGCCCGGAGGAAACCCGGCGCATCCTCGCGGAGCCGCCCTACTGGAGCTTCTGCTGGGCCAGCGGCCTGGCGCTCGCCCGCTGGCTCGCCGAGCGTCCGGAATGGGTGCACGGCCGGCGTGTGCTGGACTTCGGCGCCGGCAGCGGCGTCGCCGCGATCGCCGCGGCCCGGCTGGGCGCCGCCGAGGTGGTGGCCTGCGACCTGGCCCCCCTGGCGCTCGCCGCCTGCCGGGCGAATGCCGCGCTGAACGGGGTGGAGCTGGGCTATTCGGCGGACTTCTTCGCCGAGGCCGACCGCTTCGACCTGATCCTGGTCGCCGACGTACTCTACGACCGCGCCAACCTGCCGCTGCTCGACCAGTTCCTTGCCCGCGGCCGCGAGGCTCTGGTGGCGGACTCGCGGGTGCGCGACTTCGCCCATCCGCGCTACCGGCGCCTGGCCAGCCTCGAGGCCTGCACCTGGCCGGATCTGGCCGAGCCGGCGGAGTTCCGCCAGGTCAGCCTGTACCACGCCCAGCGCGCTGCCTGAGGGCAATCCAGCCGCGCCTGCCTTGCTTCCCCCGCTGCGCGCCCCCACTTACCATGCTGGATTCCATTCCAGCCCACTGCCGAGAGTTCCGATGAGCGAAACCCCCTATATCTTCGACGTCACAGACGCCAGCTTCGACCAGCTGGTCCTCGAAAACTCCTTCCACAAGCCGGTGCTGGTGGACTTCTGGGCCGAATGGTGCGCGCCCTGCAAGGCACTGATGCCGCTCTTGGCGAAGATCGCCGAGAGCTACCAGGGCGAGCTGCTGCTGGCCAAGGTCAACAGCGACGTCGAGCAGCAGACCGTGATGCGCATGGGCATCCGCAGCCTGCCGACCGTGGTGCTGTTCAGGAATGGCCAGCCGGTGGACGGCTTCGCCGGCGCCCAGCCGGAATCGGCCATCCTCGCCATGCTCGAACCTCACGTGCAGATGCCGGCCGCTCCCGAGGCCGACCCGATGGAGGTCGCCCTGGCGCTGTTCGCCGCCGGGCAGATCGGCGAGACCGAGAACCTGCTCGTGGCGCTGCTGGGCGAGGACAACGAGAACGGCGCCGCGCTGATCCTCTATGCCCGCTGCCTGGCCGAACGCGGCGAGCTGAGCGAGGCCGAGACGGTGCTGGACGCCGTGAAGGGCGACGAACACAAGCAGGCCCTGGCCGGCGCCCGCGCCCAGCTGACCTTCCTGCGCCAGGCCGCCGACCTGCCGGAAGTCGCTACCCTGAAAAGCCGCCTGGCCCAGGATGCCAATGACGACGAGGCCGCCTACCAGCTGGCGATCCAGCAGCTGGCGCGGCAGCAATACGAGGCGGCGCTGGACGGCCTGCTGCGGCTGTTCGTGCGCAACCGCAGCTATGCCGACGGCCTGCCGCACAAGACCCTGCTGCAGGTGTTCGACCTGCTCGGCAGCGACCACCCGCTGGTCGCCACCTACCGCCGCAAGCTGTACCAGGCCCTCTACTGAGGCGCGGGCGTCATTCCGCCCAGTGGTAGATCGGCGCGTCCGGAGCGTTCTCGATGCGGACCTGCGCACAGTGGCGCAGCCGCACCAGCAGGCGCTTGCCGGCCTCGGCGCTGCCGGCCAGCGCCTGTAGCTGGTTGAGCAGTGCGGGCCCCTCCATCTGCCCGGCGCTGCGCAACACTTGCTGGGCAGTCTGCCAGAGGCGGTCGCCCGGCTCCGCCGCCGGAGCGGCAGGTGCGCCGGGATTGCCGGCGGTCAGCCGGGCGCCCAGGCGCGCCCAGTCCTCGTCGTCCAGTTCCAGACTCAGGTCCACCGGCCATTCGCCGATGTGTCCGCGTATTCTCAGCATGGGCACAGCTCCTCGCGATGAAGAGCGTCATGCTCCCACGCCGCCTGCGCCCCGCCAAGCATGGTGGCCCAGGCACGGCTGGCGAGGCCCGGGCAAACTCGTTATAAAGTAACGAAATTCCGGCCCGGAGACCGTCATGCCCCGCCTGCTGCTCGCCCTGCCCCTCGCCCTGCTGACTACCCTCGCTCAGGCCGAGGACGCCCATCACCACCACGAGCCGCGACACGGGGAAGCCCTCGCCGCCCACGAGCACGGCAGCGCCCGGCTCAACCTGGCGCTGGACGGCGATGTCCTGGAAATCGAGTTCGCCAGTCCGGCCATGAACCTGCTCGGCTTCGAGCATGCCCCCCGCAGCGACGCCGACCGGGTCATGCTGGCCGCGGCCCGCGCCCGCCTGGAGCAGCCGCTCGGTCTGTTCGGCGTCCCCGCCGCGGCCGGCTGCCAGGTCCGCGAGCACAGCCTGCACGGTGCCCTGTTCGAGCCGACCGGGGCCGGCGGGCAGGAGCACAGCGAAATCGAGGCCCGCTATCGCCTGCAATGCAGCGCAGCAGACGCGCTGCAGGGCTTGAATCTCGCCGCGCTGTTCGGCACATTTCCGGCTACGCAGAAGATCCAGGTCCAGCTGATCGGCCCCCGCGGCCAGCAGGGCCTGGAGCTCAGCCCCGAGCGCAGCGGCCTGACGTTCTGACGTCGCGGCCGGGCGCCCCACCGATCGCCTCGGCCGACACCATGAGCACACCCCTGATCGAACTGTCCGACCTCGGCTTCGCCTGGCCGGGTCAGCCCGAGCTGCTGGACATTCCCGAGTTCCACCTGCGGCGCGGCGAAACCCTGTTCCTCAAGGGCCCCTCCGGCAGCGGCAAGACCACCCTGCTCGGCCTGCTCGGCGGCGTGCAGAAACCGGGCCGCGGCCACATCCGCCTGCTCGGCACCGAGCTGGGCGCGCTCTCCGCGGCGGCCCGCGATCACTTCCGGGTCGACCACACCGGCTACATCTTCCAGCAGTTCAACCTGCTGCCGTTCCTCTCGGTGCGCGCCAACGTCGAGCTGCCCTGCCGCTTCTCCAGGCTGCGCGCCGAGCGGGCCCGCCAGCGCCACGGCAGCGTCGAGCGGGCGGCCGCCCGCCTGCTGGAACACCTCGGCCTCGACGCCGCCCTGCTGGAGCGCCGCGCCGCGGAGCTGTCGATCGGCCAGCAGCAGCGGGTCGCCGCCGCCCGCGCGCTGATCGGCCAGCCGGAGCTGGTGATCGCCGACGAGCCCACCTCGGCGCTGGACGCCGACGCCCGCCAGGCGTTCCTCGACCTGCTCTTCGCCGAGTGCCGCGAGGCCTCGGCCAGCCTGCTGTTCGTCAGCCACGACCAGAGCCTGGCCGGGCTGTTCGGGCGCAGCCTGTCGCTGCTCGAACTGAACCGCGCCGCGCGGCCCCGGGAGATCTGACATGCATCTGCTGCGCCTGGCCCTGGCCAGCCTGGCCAACCGCCGCTTCACCGCCCTGCTCACGGTGTTCGCCATCGCCCTGTCGGTGTGCCTGCTGCTCGCCGTCGAGCGGGTGCGCACCGAGGCCCGCGCCAGCTTCGCCAGCACCCTGAGCGGCACCGACCTGATCGTCGGCGCCCGCTCCGGTCCGGTGAACCTGCTGCTCTATTCGGTGTTCCGCATCGGCAACGCCACCAACAACATCCGCTGGGAGAGTTTCCGGCACTTCGCCGACCACCCGCGGGTGAAGTGGGCGATCCCGCTGTCGCTCGGCGACTCGCACCGCGGCTACCGGGTGCTCGGCACCACGCCGGCCTACTTCGAGCACTACCGCTACGGCCGCCAGCAGCCACTGGCATTGAGCGAGGGCCGCGCCTTCGCCACCGATCCGTTCGAGGTGGTGCTCGGCGCCGAGGTGGCCGAGGCACTGCACTACCAGCCGGGCGACGAGCTCGTGCTGGCCCACGGCGTGGCCAGGCTCAGCCTGACCCGCCACGAGGACAAGCCGTTCCGCGTGGTCGGCATCCTCGGCCGCACCGGCACGCCGGTCGACCGCACCCTGCACATCAACCTGGCCGGCATGGAGGCGCTGCACGTCGACTGGCGCGGTGGCGTACCGGCCCGGGGCGGCGCGCGCATCGACGCCGAGCAGGCGCGCCGCATGGCTCTGCAACCCAAGGTGATCACCGCCTTCCTGCTCGGTCTCGACAGCAAGATCGCCACCTTCGCCGTGCAGCGGGAAATCAACGACTACCTGGGCGAGCCGCTGCTGGCGATCCTCCCCGGCGTCGCCCTGCAGGAGCTGTGGAGCCTGATGGGCACCGCGGAGCAGGCGCTGTTCGTGGTCTCGCTGTGCGTCGTGCTGACTGGGCTGATCGGCATGCTCACGGCGATCCTCGCCAGTCTCAACGAGCGCCGCCGGGAGATGGCGATCCTCCGCTCGCTGGGCGCGCGCCCCTGGCACATCGCCGGACTGCTGGTGCTGGAGGCCTTCGCGCTGACCCTGGCCGGCGTGCTGCTCGGCCTGGCCCTGCTCTATCTCAGCATCCTGCTGGCCCAGGGACCGCTGCAGGCGGCCTACGGTTTGTATCTGCCGTTCGCTGCGCCGAGTGCCTACGAATGGCTGCTGCTCGGCGCCATTCTGCTCGCCGCCCTGCCGCTGGGCGGCGTGCCGGCCTGGCGCGCCTACCGCCAGTCGCTGGCCGACGGCCTGTCCATTCGTCTGTGAGGAATCCCGATGCGACGCCTTCTGCTTGTCCTGCTGCTCGCCCTCGCCACGCCGCTGTGGGCGGCCGAGCCCCGCGACCTGGCCTGGACCGAGATGATCCCGGAAGGCACGCCACCGGTGCCGGAACCCCAGGCGCCGATGCACGAGAGCCAGGGCAACGACGGGCTGGCCGACGAATCCGCGCCGCCGGCGGCCCAGGCCTCGCCGTCGGCGCCGGTGGTCAAGGCACTCGACGGTCAGCTGGTCCGCCTGCCCGGCTATCTGGTGCCGCTGGAAACTGCCAGCGACGGCCGCGTCCGCGAATTCCTGCTGGTGCCCTTCTTCGGCGCCTGCATCCATGTGCCGCCGCCGCCGTCGAACCAGATCGTGCATGTACGCAACGAGCCCGGCGTGCAGCTCGAGGTGCTGTATCAGCCGTACTGGGTGGAGGGACGGCTGCAGGTCGAGCAGACCAGCAGCGAGCTGGCCGAGGCGGGCTACCGGATGACCACCAGCAAGGTCTATCCGTACGAGATGGAGCAATGAATACGGGCGGGACACTCGGCCAACCTGGATCGCCGACTGTCCCGTGCGCCGCCTGAAGGACAAGCGGCAGCGCTCAGTCCGTGTTGGCCCAGTGCCGTTCGCGCTCGAACGCCAGCTCGCCTTCCGCCCACTCACGCCAGGGGCCTACCTGGCTGCGTCCCGCGCCGGCCTGCTCGGCGCGCGTCAGTGCCTCCAGGCCGGGACTCCAGTGCGCCTGCTCCAACTCCAGCTGGGCGAGGCTCAACCAGTGCCTGGGATTGTTCGAGCTGGCGGCGAGACGGCCGAACACCTCGCTCGCCCGCTTGCGGTCGCGGGCCTGCCACCAGAGCTGGCCGAGGCGCTCCTCGCGGGCCGGGGTGCGCGGCAGGATGCCGTCCTGCAGCAGGGCGGAGAGCAGCCTGGCGCCCTGCCAAGGCTGTCCGGCACTGCCGGCCAGCAGCACCAGATTGTCCAGTTCGCGCTCGCTGAAGCGCAGGCCCTTGGTGTAGGCCGCGCGCAGGGTCGCCAGCGCCTTGTGCTCGGCACCGCTCATCTGCTGCAGGGCCGCCAGCTGACGCCACTGGCCGGCATCCTCGGGATGGCGGACCAGCAGCTGGCGCTGCCAGCGCTCGGCGGCGGCCCAGCGCTTGAGATCGAGGTTGGCGGCGACCAGGAAGCGCAGCCAGTTGCCCGCCGCCGCCGGGTTGGCCTGCACGTAGCGCTCGGCCAGCGGCAGGGCCTTGTCGTGCTGCCCCAGGCCCTGATAGGCCTGCGCCAGCATCAGCAGGACGTCTTCACCGGCCTTGGCGGAAACCGGCGCAAGCAGCTCAACCACCTTGGCATCGCGCCCCTCGACGGCATTCAGCCTGGCCAGGTTGAGGCGCTCGCCGGCCGCCACCTCCTTGTCCAGCCTGCCGCTGGCCAGAGCCTTGGCGAGCAGCTCGATGGCCCGTCCGTTGTCGCCTTCGGCCCAGGCCAGGTAGCCGCCGCTACGCCAGAGCAGCGCCTCCTCGAGACTGCCCGCAGCCGCCTTGACGCCCTTCAGGGCGCTCCGGGCTGCCGCATGATCGCCCTTCTGCTGCGCCGCCTGCGCCGCCTGCAGCGCCTGGAATACAGCGGGGTCGATGTTCTGCGCGGCCTGCACCGAAGCGCTCAGCAGAAGCAGCAGGAGAAGCAGGCGATGCATCTCAATCACCTCGCTGAATCTTGAAGTACAGGGTCTTGACCGCCTCGCGGTCGACCGCCAGACCGTTCTCGGTACGCGGCGCGAAGCGCCAGCGGGCGGCGGCGCTGCGCGCCTCGCGCTCGAAGACGTTGCGCGGCGAGGCTTCCAGCACGCGGATGTTCTCCACCGCGCCGGCACGGGTGATGGTGAAGGCCAGCTTGACGTGCCCCTCGATATTGCGCTGCAGGGCCATCCGCGGGTAGCGCGGACGGACGTCGTTGAGCGGCCTCACCTCGCTTTCCGGACCGCCGAGCGGACCGGCACTGTCAGCGCCCGCCTCGGCACCGCTGGCCGCCCCGCTGGCCCCGGCGGGCGCCGCGGAGGCCGCCGCGGGCGCGGCCGCGGCGGCAAGTCCTTCCAGGCTCGGTGCCGGTGCGCTGGCGACGCTGATCTTGCTGGACAGGGTCGGCATTTCCAGGTCGAGGCTGGGCAGCTTGGGCGCAGGCGCGGCGGCAGTCGGCGTCACCGGGGTCGGCGGCTGTGGCGGCGTCTTGGGTTGCGGCATGTCCGGTGCCGGCTGCCGGCTGGCGCTCGCGCGGCTTTGCTCGGTCGCCCCGATCCGTACGAAATGGCCGACGGTGAGCGGATCCTCGGCCACCTTGCGGCTGGGCGGGGCGATCAGGCCGAGCATCAGCGAGAACAGCGCCAGGGCCACCAGGCAGGCCGCGGCGAAGGACAGCGGCAGGCGCATCAGGGCGCTCCCGTGCCGGCCGCCAACGCCACGTCGGTCACCCCGGCCTGGCGCGCCTGGTCCATCACCTGCACGACCAGTCCGGTGCGTGCGTCGCGGTCGGCCTGGACCACCACCACACCCTCCGGCTGGTCGACGCGCAGGCGCTCGACATGGGCGCGCACGCTGCGCACGTCCACGGCCTTCTTGTCGATCCAGACCTGGCCGTCGGCGGTCACCGCGATCAGGATGTTGCCCTTGTCCTGCGGGCTGGCGGTATCCGCCTGCGGACGCTGGACCTCGACGCCGGACTCCTTGATGAAGGAGCTGGTGACGATGAAGAAGATCAGCATGATGAAGACCACATCGAGCATCGGGGTCAGATCGATGCCGACTTCCTCGTCCTGCTGGTAATGGTGGCGGCGCATCTTCATCGTCGATCTCTCCGTGAACGGACAGGTTCAATCGTGGCGCAACTGGTCGGCCAGTTGCTCAAGGATGCGCTCAGCGCTGCGCTCCAGCCGCGCCAGACTAAACAGTCCGGTAATGGCCAGGACCATGCCGGCCATGGTCGGCAGGGTCGCTCGCCAGACTCCGGCGGCCATGCTGCGCGGATTGCCGGCCCCGCTCAGCGCCAGCACGTCGAACACCGCGATCATGCCGCTGACGGTACCGAGCAGACCGAGCAGCGGGTACAGCGCCACCAGGACCTTGCCGAAGCGCAGGGGGCCGGCGAGCCTCTGCCGGGCCTGGGCCAGCCAGGCGGTGCGCACCGCGCGCTGCCAGGTGCCGGGCCGCTGGCTGATCACCCCCCAGTCCCCGCGGCGCGCCTCGGCCCAGCGCGGAAATACCCGGCGCATGAACCACAGGCGCTCAAACACCAGCGTCCAGTAGATCACGCAGAGTCCCGCCAGAACCCACATCTCCGGCCCGCCGGCGGCCATGAAGTCGAGCAGCACATGACCGCGGTCGATCAGGCGCAGCCAATAGATGTATGGATCAGTCACGGCGCGGCACTCCCGACAGGTGCAGGGCGACCAGACCGGCGCTCTGCTGCTCCAGCAGTTGGACCAGCGCCTTGCTGCGGCCGGCCAGCAGGCTGTGCAGGAACAGCATCGGGATGGCCACCACCAGTCCCTGCACGGTGGTCACCAGGGCCTGGGAGATGCCGTCGGCCATCAGCCGCGAATCGCCGCCGCCGCTCTGGGTGATGGCCTGGAAGGTGACGATCATGCCGGTCACGGTGCCGAGCAGACCGAGCAGCGGAGCCACGGCGCTGATCAGCTTGATCAGGCCCTGGCCGCGCTCCAGCGGCGGTGCTTCCAGGAGGATCGCCTCGTCCAGCTTGAGCTCCAGGGTTTCCAGGTCGCCCAGCTGCGGCTTCGGCCCGAGCACGCCGATCACCCGACCGAGGGGATTGTCGTCGCGGGGAGTGCCGAGGTCCCGCAGCTGCGCCCTGATGCTGCGCGACACGCCAGCGAGGTAGATCATCCGCCAGGCGGCGAGACACAGGCCGAGCACGCCGAGGCCGAGGATTACCCAGCCGACCAGACCGCCCTGCTGGACGCGATCCCAGAGGCCCGGCTCGCGTTGCAGCTGGGCCAGCAGGGTGCCGCGGGAGGCGTCGACGGGCAGCTCGGCGAGGGCCTCGCCGCTCTGCAGATAGCTTTTCAGCAGACCATCGCCGGCCGGCTGGCGCGGCACGACCAGCAGCTCGCCGGCATCGGCGTCGTAGCGCAGGAAGCCGGTATCGGCGAAGGTGGAAAAGGTGCCGACCCGCAGCACCGGCTGTGTCGCGCGCCGGCCGTCGGCCCCCACCACCGGCAGCTCCACCCGCTCGACCCGGCCGCTGGCGGCGAGGTCCTCGAGCAGAGTCATCCAGAAGCCGTCGAGATCCTCGCTGGACGGCAGGACATTGCTTTCCGCCAGTGTCCTGAGGCGCGCCAGACGCTCGGGGTACTGCGCATTGAGCAGGCTGTCCTGCCATTGCCCGGCGATATCCCCGGCGCTCTGGCGAACCACGGCGAACAGCTCGCCGAAACTGCCGGCGCGCAGGGCCAGCTGTTTTTCCTGCTCGGCCAGCTGGGCCGCCTGCCGGTCGAACTCGGCCTTCAAGCGCTCGGCCTCGGCCTTCTGCGCATCCAGCTCGGCACGAGCAGCGGCGAGCAACCTGGCCTGCTCGCCGCGCTCGGCGAGGAAGGCCTTTTCCCGCTCGGCCATGGCACTGAGCTCGGCGGCACGCTCGCTGCGGATGCGCTCGAGCAACTGATCGGGACTCAAGGAGTCCGCCGCCAGGGCCAGGGCCAGGGTCGGCAGGCTTAGGGCAAGGGCGAAGGCGAGACGGCAAATCATGGCTTGGCCTCCAGGGCCAGGGTCTTGACGGGCAGGTGCAGGTAGGCGGGAGCCTGTTGCTGGCGGGCGATGGCGATGGCCTGGGCCAGGGGCCGCCGGGCACTGCCGTCGAGGATCTCCCAGCGGCGGGTCTGCGGATTCCACCAGCCGCTCTCGTGACCATCGAGGGTCTGGTAATAAAGCATCACCCGGCCCAGGCGGAAGAACTCGACGCTGCGCAGGCCGCCCTCTGCCTGCAGCTCGCCCCGCCAAGCCTCGAGGGTGTGGCCATAGTCGCTCTCGATCTGGTAGGCCTCGAGGATCCGCCGGTACTTCTCGGCCAGGGAGACATTCGGCTGCGGCAACAGCTCCTGCAACTGCGCCAGACGGTCGCCGCGCTCCTCCGGGAGGAACGGCAGGTCAGCCGCGATGAATTCGCCGAGCACCTCGACCATGCGCTGCATCTGCGGCGCCACCGTCTGCTGGGTGCGCTCGATGCCGTCCAGCTGCTGCTGATAACCGGCCAGCTCCTTGCTCTGGGCGGCGGTCATTTCGCGCATCTGCGCGTTGTAGCCCTTCAAGGCCTCGGCCTGCTGGATCGCGGCGCGGTACTCGTTGAGCATGTCCCGACTGGCATCGTCCAGCGCGTCGATACGGCCTTGCGAGGCCTTCGCCTCCTCGGCCAGACGCTGGCTTTCATCCAGCGCAGCATCCAGCGACGCCGCCGACAGCGGCAAGCTGGCCAGCAGCAAGACTACTGTCAGCAGGCGGTGGGGATAAGGGTTCATACGGGGCGTCCTCAACAAGGCACAGATCACAAAAGAGAAAAATTATCACCTGCAAAAAAGCCACTCAAGGCAACCTGTAAAAGCCTGGCAGCGCTCTGGAAAGAGCCTCCAGGCCGGCCTGCAACAGGCCGCCCCCCTTGGTCTCTCGGGGGAGGACGCCGCTTCGCGCGAACTGCGTCACAATTTTTCAGAAAACCAAGAATGTCACGGAACTTTTCTTGCGCCAGGTCAACATGGGTGCGGCCGGACAACCTATCCTCTGTCGACATCGGAAGATCATTTCCGCCTCATGCACTAGCAGCAGGAAACCCTGCTCCCGCTCTTCCCTTCTGTCATCCGTCGATATTTTTTGATAATGACAACTCTCCCGGCAAAGTTCACAGGAATTATTTGCCAGGCAAACTTTGCCGCTCGCAAAAGTTATCTTTCCAACAACTTAAAATCCTCATCTCCCTTTCGCAGACAATCACTTTTCATCCACCCATCCAAAGTAAAGTGGAACCAAGAGCTTTATTGAGGCAAATCAAAACCGGCCTGACGGGAGTTATTAATATCAACTCCAACACGCAAATACTTCTTCGGGAGTTCGCCATGGCCAAGTTCAAATCCCTCTTCGCCCTTTCCCTGGTCGGCATGGCCCTGGCAGCTCCCTATGCCACTGCGCACGAGCGCGGCGACATCATCCTGCGGGCCGGTGCGGTCACCGTCGACCCGCGCGAAGACAGCGAGGACATCCGCCTCGCCGGCGCCGGCAAGCTCTCCGGTACCAAGGCCACCCTCGACAGTGATACCCAGCTCGGTCTGAACTACCTCTACATGCTGACCGACCACGTCGGCATCGAATACCTGGCTGCTACTCCCTTCACCCACGAAGTGAAAGGCAAGGGCCTCCCCGGCAACCTGGACGGCCGCCTCGGCGACTTCAAGCAGCTGCCGCCGACCGTCAGCCTGGTCTACTACCCGCTGTCGCCCAACGCCACCATCCAGCCCTACGTCGGGGTAGGCGTCAACTACACCTACATCTTCGAGACCAAGCTGGGCAAGGCCGCCGAAGGCAAGGGCTTCAGCGGCCTGGACATGCAGAACTCCGTCGGCCTGGCCGCGCAGATCGGCGTGGACTACATGCTGACCGACACCCTCATGCTCAACGCCCAGGTGCGCTACATCGACATCGAAACCAAGGCCACCACCTACCTGAACGACAGCAAAGTCACCGTCGACGTGGACGTCAACCCCTGGGTCTACATGGTCGCCCTGGGCTACAAGTTCTGAACCAGCCCCAGCAACGAAAAAGGCGCCAACCGGGCGCCTTTTTCGTTGCTGCCACCTCCGCACAACGCAGCACGACAGCAGAGCTGCAGCATGGCCCGACCTCTTGCCAGCGTCCTCTTCTGCCCCCTCAGCGACCAGCCCCCACACTTCTTATCCACGCATTGATACAGATCAAAGAACCCCTCACCTCGAAGAGCCTTTTCCGACAAACATCAGTACAAACTCTCCCTCAATTCAATCCGGGAAGCAGGGAACCATGCCCAGAACATGGCCTTGATCCAAATCAAACAACAGCCAGCAGCAAAGACCGTCCGGCAGGCCGGCCCTGCCCCTTTTGACATGAGTCAAGCGCACTCAAACAATCACTCAGCCCCCCAATAATTGGCATGAACATAGTGGCCATTATTTATTGAGTTGAATCAAAACAGCCCGGCACGAGCAGCCTAATATGAGCCCCAAGAACCAAACATATTAAAGGCCAACAAACCTGTGGGGCCTTTAGGAGCAAGACCATGCGTAACTCACTGTTCGCCCTTTCCCTGGTTACCATGGCTCTGGCAGCCCCCTATGCCACTGCGCACGAGCGCGGCGACATCATCCTGCGGGCCGGTGCGGTCACCGTCGACCCGCGCGAAGACAGCGAGGACATCCGCCTCGCCGGCGCCGGCAAGCTCTCCGGTACCAAGGCCACCCTCGACAGTGATACCCAGCTCGGTCTGAACTACCTCTACATGCTGACCGACCACGTCGGCATCGAATACCTGGCTGCTACTCCCTTCACCCACGAAGTGAAAGGCAAGGGCCTCCCCGGCAACCTGGACGGCCGCCTCGGCGACTTCAAGCAGCTGCCGCCGACCGTCAGCCTGGTCTACTACCCGCTGTCGCCCAACGCCACCATCCAGCCCTACGTCGGGGTAGGCGTCAACTACACCTACATCTTCGAGACCAAGCTGGGCAAGGCCGCCGAAGGCAAGGGCTTCAGCGGCCTGGACATGCAGAACTCCGTCGGCCTGGCCGCGCAGATCGGCGTGGACTACATGCTGACCGACACCCTCATGCTCAACGCCCAGGTGCGCTACATCGACATCGAAACCAAGGCCACCACCTACCTGAACGACAGCAAAGTCACCGTCGACGTGGACGTCAACCCCTGGGTCTACATGGTCGCCCTGGGCTACAAGTTCTGAACCAGCCCCAGCAACGAAAAAGGCGCCAACCGGGCGCCTTTTTCGTTTGTCACTCCCCGCGGCACCATAAAAGCCACCTCCAGCACCGGCCATCAGGGCCGTGCACGCCCCAGCAGACAGGCCAGGCCGGCAGCCATCGACGTCGGCTCGGCCAACCGGTAGCGCTCCATCAGGCGCCGGTTGTCCGCCCGCGAGTGACGGATATCGCCGGGACGCGCAGCCTCCCGGCGCACCTCCGGCAAACCGCCGAACAGCGCCGAGATTTCCTCGAGCAGCCGGTTCAGGCTGAGGCTGCGGTTCAAGCCGACATTCACCGCTCCGGGCAGGACCTGCGGCGCCTCCAGGGCTTGTAGCAGCACCCCGATGAGATCGGCGATATAAACGAAATCGCGGGTCTGCTCGCCATCGCCGAACAGGGTGATCGGAAGGCCCTTGGCGGCCCGCTCGGTGAAGATGCTGATCACCCCCGAATAGGGTGACGAAGGATCCTGCCGCGGCCCGTAGATATTGAAGAAGCGGAAGATCGCCGGCTCCAGCCCGTGCTGGCGGCGATAGAAGTCAAGGTAATGCTCGCTGGCCAGCTTGTCCGCCGCATAGGGGGTGAGTGGCGCCTTCGGCGTGTCCTCGTCGATGGCCTCCCCTTCCCCGTTGTTGCCGTAGACCGCGGCGCTGGAGGCGAACAGTACACGCCTGATGCCATGCTCGCGCATCGCCTCGCAGACATTCAGGGTGCCGATGAAATTGCTCCGGTGGGTCCCCACCGGATCGATCACCGAGGCCTGCACCGAGGCCACGGCGGCCAGATGGACCACCGCGCCGCAGCCGACCATGATGTCCCGCACCAGGCCGGCATCGGCGACATCCCCCTCGACCAGTTCGAGGCGAGGATCGCCGAGCGGCAGATTGCCCGGCTTGCCGCTCGACAGGTTGTCCAGCACGCGCACGGAATATCCCCTGGCGAGCAGCGCATCGACCAGATGCGAGCCGATGAAGCCGGCCCCACCGGTGACCAGAACGGGCAGATCAGACATGGCGATAATAGCGATCCAGCAGGCTCGGCAAACCGGCGCGCCAGGCGCGTGGCTTGATGCCGAAGGTGTTGAGAATCTTCTTGCAGGATAGCACCGCATGCTGCGGCTCTTCGGCCGCATCCGGACTCGCCGCGTGCGGCTGGGCCTGGATGTCCTCGACGGCCAGCCGACGGTGGACGCGCGCTTCGCCAAGGACCGCCTGGCCGAATGCCAGAGCAGTGGTCGCCTCGTGCCCGCCATAGTGGTAGGTACCCCACAGCGGCGCCCGGCAGTCCAGCTGCTTCAGCACGGCGAGCATCACCCGCGCGGCATCGTCCACCGGCGTCGGGTTGCCGCGTCGGTCGTCGGCAAGCGCCAGCACGCTTTCCCGTTCGGCACGCAGGAGAAAACGCCCGAGCAGCCCGTCGGGGCTGTCGTCGTAGAGCCAGCCGAAACGCAGCAGCACATGGCGGGGACAGATCGAGCGCACGCCCTGCTCGATGCGCAGCAAGGACTGCCCGCGCAGCCCGAGCGGCATGGGCTCGTCCTTTTCGCCGTAGGCCGTGGCTCGGGTACCGTCGAAGACCCGATAGCTGGAAGGCTGCAGCAGGATGATCTGATGATGCTGGCAAAGTTCGGCGAGACGCTCGGTGGCGCGCTCCTGGGTCGCCAGACGCGCGGCCTCGAGGGTCTCGGCCTGAAACCAGTCGTGGTAGTAGGCGAGATTGACCAGCGCATCGGGCCGGGTCTCGTCGAGCAGAAGGGTCAGGCTGGCCGAATCCCAGCCCTGCTCCGGCGGACGGGGAGCCAGGAAGCTGATGTCGGCCTCGGCGCCCAGGTGGATCAGGGCCCGCCCCAGGGCACTGCCGCCCCCCAGCAGCATCAGGCGCATATGCATGGGAGGAGATTATCCTGGGCTGGCAGAAGGAATGGATACATGGAAAGACTGAAAACGGTTCGTCATCTGCACTGATCGGCGCCAAGGCGGCCAAGCCAACCCTAGCAATTGGACGGTATTGTGCGGCTTTCAACCCTGTACGTCACTACCGCCTGCGCCACGGGCCGCCACTCGCCGTACCGGCCCCCTGCCCTGTGCCTGTGTACCGACAAGGTAACCAGAGCAGGGAGTGGCCGTGGCGGGCCGTGACGCCGCGGGTGAAGAAGGCGATCCAGCCGATGACGGCACCTCGACGAGCACCCCACTGACTGAGGCAGCCAGGCTCGCCAGCGCCGACTCGCCGACGGTGACCTTGAGATGATCGGGAACCAGGATACGGGGCATCGCATGCCTCCTTGACTGTCCGGGCTCAGGCGAAGCCGCCGTTGGCGCGCAGCACTTGGGAATTGATCCAGCCGCCGTCCGGGCCGGCGAGAAAGGACACCAGCGCGGCGATGTCCTCAGGCGCGCCGAGGCGCTCCAGCGGCGGCAGCTTGCTCAGCTGATCGAGCTGTTCCGTGCTCTTGCCGGCGAAGAACAGCTCGGTGGCGACCGGCCCCGGCGCCACGGCGTTGACGCTGACCTCGCGCCCGCGCAACTCGTTGGCCAGGACCTGCACCAGTCCCTCGACGCCCGCCTTGCTGGCGATGTAGGGACCATAACCGGGAAAGGACTTGGCGATCGCACTGCTCGACAGAGCGATGATTCGCCCGCCACGCCCCACCTGCCGGGCCGCCTGGGAGAGCACGACGAAGGCGCCGCTCAGATTGGTGCGGATCACCCAGTCGAACTGCTCGAGATCGCCATCGGCAATCGTCAGGCAGGACATGATTCCGGCACTGTTGACCACCACGTCGATGCGCCCGAAGGTCACCCGCGTCTTGGCGAACAGGTGCTCCATATCGGCCGGCTCGGCCACATCACCGCGCACAGCGATGGCCCGGCCGCCGGCGGCGACGATTTCCGCCACGACCGACTCGGCCATGACCTGGTTGCCGGCGTAGTTGACGGCCACCGCGAAGCCGTCCTGCGCCAAGCGCCGGGCGATGGCCCGACCGATGCCGCGCGCAGCTCCCGTGACGATGGCCGCCTTGTTGACTGTCTGCATGACTTCACTCCTGCGTGACGGGGCGACGAAGGCCGTCCCTGCTGGAAGTGATTCTGGTAGCCGGGACTCCTTGGATAAATGCGCAGGAATTGCCAGGATTATTCAATTAACCACAACAATTGCGGTGCCCATGGACAGATTCGACACCCTGCAGCTCTTCACTCGCATCGTCGAGCAGGGCAGCTTCACTCGGGCGGCCGGCGCCCTGGACATTCCCCGCGCCACGGCCACCCACGCCATCAAGACACTGGAGGAACGACTCGGCGCGCGGCTGCTGGAGCGCACCACCCGCCAAGTGCGCCCTACGCTGGACGGACAGGTCTTCTACGAGCGCTGCAAGCACATCTTCGGCGATCTGGAGGACGCCGAGTCCTCCCTCAGCACCACACTGGCCAACCCGCGCGGCATCCTGCGCCTGGACCTCCACGGCGCCCATGCCAACCTGATCATCCTGCCGCGCATTCAGGAATTCCGCCGCCGCTACGCGCAGATCGAGCTGATCATCAGCAGTGGCGACCGCCTGGTTGACCTGGTCGGCGAAGGCATCGACTGCGTGGTGCGCGCCGGCAACCCGCGCGACTCCTCGCTGGTGGCACGGCGCCTGGCGCTGATGCCGGAGGTGGTCTGCGCCAGCCCGGACTACCTGAAGCGCCACGGCTGCCCCGCCCACCCCGCCGAGCTGGCGGGCCATCAGGCGGTGGGCTTCTTCTCCAGCAATCCCAACATCCGCTACCCCTTCAGCTTCCTGATCGACGGTGAGGTGGCGGAGTTCGAGGTGGGCGGCTGGATTTCGGTCAACGACGCGGAGTGTTACAGCACCTGTGCGCTGGGCGGCTGCGGACTGATCCAGGTGCCGCGCTTCCGGGTGGAGGAACATCTCGCAGCGGAAGGCTGGAGGAGGTGCTGACGGACTGGCCCAGCCCCGGCCTGCCGGTCTCGGTGCTCTATCCCTATCACCGCCAGCTGTCGCCGCGGGTCAAGGTCTTCGTCGAGTGGGTTTCGGCGCTCTATGCCGAGCGTTTTGCGCCGCCTGAGGCGACAAGGCGCGCGTGAAGGACCGAGAGATCTGAATCCCCGCCTGCCGCATGGCAGGCGGGAAAGCGGGCTCAGAACGGGATGTCGTCGTCGAAGCTGTCGTAGTCCGGCGCCGGCGGCTGCCGGTCCTGCTGCGGGGCGGGACGCGACTGCGGAGCCTGGGCCTGCTGCTGCGGCTCGCGCGGGGGACGCGGCGCGCGGGGGGCGTCGTCGGCGTTGCCGCCGCGGCCGCCGAGCAGCTGCAGGGTGCCGTTCATGTCGACGACGATTTCGGTGGTGTAGCGGTCCTGACCATCCTGGCCCTGCCACTTGCGGGTCTGCAGACGCCCCTCGACGTAGCACTGCGAGCCCTTGCGCAGGTATTCGCCGGCGATCTCGGCGAGCTTGCCGAAGAACACCACGCGGTGCCATTCGGTGCGCTCCTGCTGCTGGCCGGTCTGCTTGTCCTTCCAGGCGTCAGTGGTGGCCAGGGTGATGTTGGTGACCGCATTGCCATTGGGCAGATACCGGGTTTCCGGGTCGCCGCCGACGTTGCCGATCAGAATGACTTTGTTAACCCCACGGGCCATAACGTTCTCCTAGGCTTCAGCACGCGCCGGCGCCGGGTCGATCAGGCGCTCGAGGGACGTGCGGTCCAGTTTTTGGGTATCCACTTTGATATAGAGGGCGGCCTCCTCGGCCACCACCATGACATCCGCCACTCCGGGCACGGCCAACAGGCGCTCGCGCAGGGCCGCATCGCGCAGGGCCGCGGGCGACAGCGGCAAGCGCAGGCTGGTGACGTAGGGAGGTTCGCGCATGGTAACAGCTATCGCCAGCCATAGGGCGCAGAGCAGCGCACAGCCGACGAACACTGCACCCAGTCCGCCCTGCTGGTACAGCCAGCCGCCGAAGATGCCGCCCAGCGCCGCGCCGAGGAACTGGCTGGTGGCATATACGCCCATCGCCGTGCCCTTGCCTCCGGCCGGGGCGACCTTGCTGACCAGCGACGGCAGGGAGGCCTCCAGCAGGTTGAAGGCGGTGAAGAACGCCACCGCTCCCACCACCAGCGCCACCAGGCCGCCACCGAGCAGCCAGAAATACAGCTCGCAGAACAGCAGAACCGCCACCGCCGCGCAGAACACCCATTTCATCCGACGCTTCTTTTCAGCGTAGAAGATGAACGGGACCATGCCGAAGAAGCCCACCAGCAGGGCGACCAGGTACACCCACCAGTGCTCCTCCCGGGGCAAGCTGCCCTGCTCCACCAGGGCCAGCGGCAGGGCGATGAAGGTGGCCATGAGGATCGCATGCAGCGCGCCGATGCCGAAATCCAGGCGCAGCAGGTCGGGATGGCGCAGCGTGGCGCCCAGCGCCTGGCGCGCCACGACTGATTCGCGGTGCTGCAGGACCTGCGGCGCCTTAGGCACCAGTGCAGCGACGAGCAGGATGCCGAGCAGGGCCAGGCCGGCGGTCGCCCAGAACAGCCCGGACAGCCCGAAGGCACGGGTCAGCAGCGGGCCGATCACCATGGCCGCGGCGAACGACAGGCCGATGCTCATGCCGATCATGGCCATGGCCTTGGTGCGATGCTGTTCGCGGGTCAGGTCGGAGAGCAGCGCCATCACCGCCGCCGAGATGGCCCCGGCGCCCTGCAGCACACGTCCAGCGACGACCCCCCAGATGGAGTCGGCAGTGGCCGCCAGCACCGCACCGGCGGCGAAGATCACCAGGCCGGCATAGATCACCGGACGACGACCGATGCGGTCGGAGAGCATGCCGAAGGGAATCTGCAACAGCGCCTGGGTCAACCCGTAGGCGCCGATCGCCAGGCCGATCAGCGCCGGCGTAGCATCCGTCAGGTCCATGCCATAGGTGGCGAGCACCGGCAGCACCATGAACATGCCCAGCATGCGAAAGGCGAACACCAGCGCCAGTCCGCCTCCCGCCCGGATTTCGCTGCCACTCATGCGCTCGCGGTCGTGCATGCTCCAGTCCTCGTGAAAAGGCACGATTCTACCAGCCGCTGCCTGGCCAGCCCATGCCAGCCGCCTGCGGCGCGCCGTATACTCGCGGATTTCCGCCCGCCATGCGAGGCCGCTTTGGACAAGATCCTGATCCGTGGGGCGCGCACCCACAACCTGAAGAACATCGACCTCACCCTGCCCCGCGACAAGCTGATCGTTATCACCGGCCTGTCCGGCTCCGGCAAGTCCTCGCTGGCCTTCGACACCCTCTATGCCGAGGGCCAGCGCCGCTACGTGGAATCTCTCTCGGCGTACGCCCGGCAATTCCTGTCGATGATGGAAAAACCCGATGTCGATGCCATCGAGGGTCTTTCGCCGGCGATTTCCATCGAGCAGAAGTCCACCTCGCACAACCCGCGCTCCACCGTCGGCACCATCACCGAGATCTACGACTACCTGCGCCTGCTCTACGCCCGGGTCGGTATCCCGCGCTGCCCGGAACACGACGTGCCGCTGGAGGCACAGACCGTCAGTCAGATGGTCGACCAGGTGCTGGCACTGCCCGAGGGCAGCAAACTGATGCTGCTGGCCCCGGTGGTCCGCGAGCGCAAGGGCGAGCATCTTTCGGTGTTCGAGGAGCTGCGCGCCCAGGGCTTCATCCGCGCCCGGGTCGACGGCAAGCTCTTTGAACTGGACGAGCTGCCGAAACTCGACAAGCAGAAAAAGCACAGCATCGAGGTGGTGGTGGACCGCTTCAAGGTCCGCGGCGACCTGCAGCAGCGCCTGGCCGAGTCCTTCGAGACCGCGCTGAAACTGGCCGACGGCATCGCCCTGATCACCCCCATGGAGGGCGAGGAAGGCGAGGAAATCATCTTCTCCGCGCGCTTCGCCTGCCCGCACTGCGGACACTCGATCGGCGAGCTGGAGCCCAAGCTGTTCTCCTTCAACAACCCGGCTGGCGCCTGCCCTTCCTGCGACGGCCTGGGGGTCAGGCAGTTCTTCGATCCGCGCCGGCTGGTCAACGGCAAGCTGTCCCTCGCCGAAGGCGCGATCCGCGGCTGGGACCGGCGCAACGTCTACTACTTCCAGATGCTCGGCTCGCTGGCCGCGCACTACGGCTTCAGCCTCGAAGAACCGTTCGAGGAGCTGCCGGCCGCCCAGCAAAAGGTCCTGCTGCAGGGCAGCGGCCGCGAGAGCATCGAGTTCCGCTATCTCAACGACCGCGGCGACATCGTCATCCGGGCGCATCCGTTCGAAGGCATCATTCCCAACCTCGAACGCCGCTACCGCGAGACCGAGTCCGCCAGTGTGCGCGAGGAGCTGGCCAAACTGCTCAGCACTCAGCCCTGCCCGGAGTGCCGCGGCACCCGCCTGCGCCGCGAGGCACGGCATGTCTGGATCGGCGAAAAGACCTTGCCGGCGGTCACCGCGCTGCCGGTAGGCGAGGCCCGCAGCTATTTCGCCGGCCTGTCGCTGAGCGGCCGGCGTGGCGAGATCGCCGAGAAGATCCTCAAGGAAATCCGCGAGCGCCTGCAGTTCCTGGTCAACGTCGGCCTCGACTACCTGACCCTGGACCGCAGCGCCGACACCCTGTCGGGCGGTGAGGCGCAGCGCATCCGCCTGGCCAGTCAGATCGGCGCCGGCCTGGTGGGAGTGATGTACATCCTCGACGAACCCTCCATCGGCCTGCACCAGCGCGACAACGAGCGCCTGCTGGCCACCCTCACCCACCTGCGCGACCTCGGCAATACGGTGATCGTGGTGGAGCACGACGAGGACGCCATCCGTCTGGCCGACTACCTGGTCGACATCGGTCCCGGCGCCGGCGTGCACGGCGGGCGGATCGTCGCCGAGGGTACGCCCGCCGAGGTGATGGCCCACCCCGACTCGCTGACCGGCAAGTACCTTTCCGGCCGGATGAAGATCGCCGTGCCGGCCCACCGCACGCCGCGCGATCCGCAGAAGCTGCTGACGCTCAGGGGCGCGCGCGGCAACAACCTGCAGAACGTCGACCTGGAAATCCCGGTCGGCCTGTTCACCTGCGTCACCGGGGTATCCGGCTCGGGCAAATCGACGCTGATCAACAACACCCTGTTCCCGCTCGCCGCCACCGCGCTGAACGGCGCCACCTCCCTGGAGACTGCGCCATACACCTCCTTCGACGGACTGCAGCATCTCGACAAGGTGGTCGACATCGACCAAAGCCCGATCGGCCGCACACCACGCTCCAACCCGGCGACCTATACCGGCCTCTTCACCCCGATCCGCGAGCTGTTCGCCGGCGTGCCGGAGGCCCGCTCGCGCGGCTACGGTCCGGGACGCTTCTCCTTCAACGTCAAGGGTGGGCGCTGCGAGGCCTGCCAGGGCGATGGTGTGATCAAGGTGGAGATGCACTTCCTGCCGGACATCTACGTGCCCTGCGACGTCTGCAAGGGCAAGCGCTACAACCGCGAGACCCTGGAGGTGAAGTACAAGGGACGCAGCATCCACGAGGTGCTGGAGATGACCATCGAGGAGGCCCGCGAGCTCTTCGATCCGATTCCGGCGGTGGCCCGTCGGCTGCAGACGCTGATCGACGTAGGGCTGTCCTATATCAGGCTGGGACAGAACGCCACCACCCTCTCCGGCGGCGAGGCACAGCGCGTCAAGCTGTCGCGCGAACTGTCCAAGCGCGACACCGGCAAGACCCTGTATATCCTCGACGAGCCAACCACCGGCCTGCACTTCGCCGACATCCAGCAGTTGCTCGACGTGCTGCACCGCCTGCGCGACCACGGCAACACCGTGGTGGTGATCGAGCACAACCTGGACGTGATCAAGACCGCCGACTGGCTGGTGGACCTCGGTCCGGAAGGCGGCTCGCGCGGCGGGCAGATCATTGCCCGTGGCACGCCGGAAGCCGTGGCGGCGATGCCGCAGTCGTTCACCGGGCGCTTCCTCGCCCCACTGCTAGAACGGGATCGGGTGTAATGCGTGGCGGCGCCCCGGAGAACGGACCGTGCCGCTCAAGCACTTTCGAGAACAACAAAAAACCGGGCACTGGGCCCGGTTTCTTGTCGCTCGTCCACGTTTACTCGGCAGCTGCTTCCACAGCCTCGGCAACCGGACGATCCACCAGCTCGACATAGGCCATGGGGGCGTTGTCGCCGGCGCGGAAACCGCACTTCAGGATACGCAGATAGCCGCCCTGACGGTTGGCATAGCGCTTGCCCAAGTCGTTGAACAGCTTGCCGACGGCGGACTTCGAACGGGTACGATCAAAGGCCAGGCGACGGTTGGAGACGCTGTCTTCCTTGGCCAGGGTGATCAGCGGCTCGGCGACGCGACGCAGTTCCTTGGCCTTGGGCAGGGTGGTTTTGATCAGTTCGTGCTCGAACAGCGACACCGCCATGTTCTGGAACATGGCCTTGCGGTGTGCGCTGGTGCGGCTCAGATGACGGCCACTTTTACGATGACGCATGGTTAAATTCCTTACCAAACTTGTTCGTTCGGTGGTTATGACGCTCAGGCCGTAGCCTTGTCGTCCTTCTTCAGACTTGCCGGCGGCCAGTTGTCGAGGCGCATACCGAGGGACAGACCACGGGAAGCCAGAACGTCCTTGATTTCGGTCAGGGACTTCTTGCCCAGGTTCGGAGTCTTCAACAGCTCCACTTCGGTGCGCTGAATCAGGTCACCGATGTAGTAGATGTTCTCCGCCTTCAGGCAGTTGGCCGAACGTACGGTCAGCTCCAGATCGTCGACCGGACGCAGAAGGATCGGATCGATCTCGTCTTCCTGCTCGACCACCACCGGTGCGGTGTCACCCTTGAGGTCGACGAACGCGGCCAGCTGCTGCTGCAGAATGGTCGCGGCACGGCGGATGGCCTCTTCGGGATCCAGGGTACCGTTGGTCTCCAGATCGATGACCAGCTTGTCCAGGTTGGTGCGCTGCTCGACACGGGCGTTTTCCACCACGTAGGCAACACGACGGACCGGGCTGAAGGAAGCGTCGAGCTGCAGACGACCGATACTGCGGCTTTCGTCTTCGTCGCTCAAGCGGGCATCGGCGGGCTCATAGCCACGCCCACGAGCCACCTTGAGCTTCATGTTCAGTACGCCGTTGTCCGCCAGGTTGGCGATTACATGGCCGCCGTTGACGATTTCGACATCATGATCCAGCTGAATATCGGCAGCGGTGACCGCGCCTGGGCCCTTCTTGCTCAGGCTCAGCGTGACTTCGTCGCGACCGTGCAGCTTGATGGCCAGGCCCTTCAGGTTGAGCAGGATTTCGATGACATCTTCCTGCACGCCTTCGATGGCACTGTACTCATGAAGCACGCCGTCGATCTCAACCTCGACCACTGCGCAGCCGGGCATGGAGGACAGCAGGATGCGACGCAGGGCATTGCCCAGGGTATGACCAAAACCGCGCTCGAGAGGCTCGAGCGTGATCTTGGCGCGGGTCGGACTGACCGCCTGCACATCGATGTGGCGGGGGGTCAGGAACTCATTTACCGAACTCTGCATGGATATACCTATTTTCTAGCCCTTACTTGGAGTAGAGCTCGACAATCAGGTTTTCGTTGATGTCGGCAGACAGGTCGCTGCGGGCCGGCACGCTCTTGAACACGCCAGACTTCTTCTCGGTATCCACTTCAACCCACTCGACGCGGCCGCGCTGGGCGCAGAGTTCAAGAGCCTGAGCAATGCGCAGCTGATTCTTGGCTTTCTCGCGAATGGCCACGACGTCGCCGGCCTTGATCTGGTAGGACGGGATGTTCACGGTCTGGCCATTGACGGTAATGGCCTTGTGCGAAACCAGCTGGCGGGATTCGGCACGGGTGGCGCCGAAGCCCATGCGATAGATGACGTTGTCCAGGCGGCACTCAAGCAGCTGCAGCAGGTTTTCGCCGGTGGAACCCTTGCGGCGGCTGGCTTCCTTGTAGTAACCACTGAACTGACGCTCCAGCACACCGTAGATACGGCGGACTTTCTGCTTCTCGCGCAGCTGGGAACCGTACTCGGACAGACGACCACGGCGCTGACCATGAACACCGGGAGCCGACTCGACGTTGCACTTGGACTCGAGCGCACGGGAGCCGCTCTTCAGGAACAGGTCAGTGCCTTCGCGACGGGACAGTTTGCATTTGGGACCAATGTAACGAGCCATTCTTCACTGTCTCCTATTACACGCGACGCTTCTTCGGCGGACGGCAACCGTTGTGCGGGATCGGGGTCACGTCGGTGATGCTGGCAATCTTGTAACCGCAGGCATTGAGGGCGCGCACGGCGGATTCGCGACCCGGACCGGGACCCTTGACGTTCACGTCGAGGTTCTTCAGACCGTACTCCAGAGCAGCCTGGCCGGCACGCTCGGCAGCCACTTGGGCAGCGAACGGAGTGCTCTTACGGGAGCCGCGGAAACCGGAACCACCCGAGGTCGCCCAGGACAGCGCGTTGCCCTGACGGTCGGTGATGGTCACGATGGTGTTGTTGAAGGACGCATGGATATGGGCAATGCCATCCACCACGGTCTTTTTGATTTTCTTACGAGGACGAGCAGCAGGTTTTGCCATGATTAAATTCCTGTCGATTCGCGAACGCGATTACTTGCGGATCGGCTTGCGCGGACCCTTGCGGGTACGGGCGTTGGTCTTGGTACGCTGACCGCGAACCGGCAGGCCACGGCGATGACGCAGGCCGCGGTAGCAGCCCAGATCCATCAGGCGCTTGATTTTCATGTTGACTTCGCGGCGTAGGTCACCCTCGGTGGTGAGCTTGGCTACTTCGCCACGCAGTTGCTCGATCTGCTCGTCCGAGAGATCCTTGATCTTTGCTGCCGGATTGACGCCGGTAGCGGCACAGATAGCCTGTGCAGTGGTACGACCGACACCATAGATATAGGTCAGCGAGATAACAGTATGCTTGTTATCTGGAATGTTGACGCCTGCGATACGGGCCATTCAGTGGAACTCCAATTGACAGCTACCCACGCCCTGGAAGCCAAGAAATAGGGCGCAGGATACTAGCGCTGTAATAAAAAAGAATCAACCCGGCAGCACACTAGCTGCCGGGTTCATCACGCGAGGTTCACACTCAGCCTTGGCGCTGCTTGTGACGCGGCTCCGCGCTGCAGATCACGCGCACGACACCGTCGCGGCGGATGATCTTGCAGTTACGGCACAGCTTTTTCACCGACGCACGAACTTTCATCACCAACTCCTCGAACCTTATGGGCGAATCAGCGGAGCATGCCGCCGCCATAGCCCTTCAGGTTGCTTTTCTTCATCAGGGATTCGTACTGGTGCGAAACGAGGTGCGATTGTACTTGCGACATGAAGTCCATCACAACCACCACCACGATCAGCAACGAAGTCCCGCCAAGATAGAACGGCACGTTGGCTGCCACCACCAGGAACTGTGGGAGCAGACAGACCGCCGTCATGTAGAGAGCGCCAAAAATGGTCAAGCGGGTCAGTACACCATCGATATAGCGCGCCGACTGCTCACCCGGCCTGATGCCCGGAATGAAAGCGCCCGATTTTTTCAGGTTTTCCGCCACATCCTTGGGATTGAACATCAGCGCAGTGTAGAAGAAGCAGAAGAAAATGATCCCCACACTGAACAGGAGGATATTCAATGGCTGACCGGGCGCGATGGCCTGGGCAATGTCCTGCAGCCAGCCCATGCCTTCCGACTGACCAAACCAGGACCCCAGCGAAGCTGGGAACAGCAGGATGCTGCTAGCGAAAATGGCCGGAATGACCCCCGCCATATTCACCTTCAGCGGCAAGTGGCTGGTCTGCGCAGCAAAAACCTTGCGACCCTGCTGACGCTTGGCATAGTGCACCGCAATACGTCGCTGGCCACGCTCGACGAAAACCACAAAGCCGATGATCGCCACAGCCAGCAGCGCGACAGACAGCAGAGCAATGATATTGATATCACCCTGACGGGCAGACTCGAACGACTGACCGATCGCTGCCGGCAGACCGGCCACGATCCCGGCAAAGATCAGCATCGAGATACCATTGCCGACGCCTCGCTCGGTAATCTGCTCACCCAGCCACATCATGAACATCGCACCAGCCACGAAGGTGGTCACAGCCACGAAGTGGAAGCTGAAATCGGCGGCGAAGGCGACACCCTGGCTGGCCAGACCGACGGACATGCCGAAGGCCTGGATAATCGCCAGAACAAGTGTCCCGTAACGGGTGTACTGGCTGATCTTGCGACGACCGGCCTCGCCCTCCTTCTTCAACTGCTCCAGCTGGGGGCTGACCACGGTCATCAGCTGCATGATGATCGATGCCGAAATATACGGCATGATCCCCAGCGCAAAGATGCTCATCCGCTCCAGCGCGCCACCGGAGAACATGTTGAACAGGCTAAGAATGGTTCCCTCGTTCTGCTGGAACAGTTCCGCCAGCCTGTCGGGATTGATTCCTGGCACCGGGATATGCGCGCCTATGCGATAGACGATGATCGCCAGGAACAGGAACCGCAGCCGAGCCCAGAGCTCGGACAGCCCGCCATTGCTGAGTGCGGAGAGAGCACCTTGCTTAGCCATTTAGTCCTCGATCTTACCGCCAGCTGCTTCGATGGCCGCACGCGCACCCTTGGTGACGGCGATCCCCTTCAGGGTAACGGCCCGACTTACCTCGCCAGACAGCATGACCTTCACGCGACGGACGTTCTGATTGACCAGATCGGCATCCTTCAGCGCCTGCAGAGTCACGACATCACCGTCCAACTTGGCCAGCTCGGAAGTGCGAATTTCCGCACGATCCATGGCTTTCAGGGAAGTGAAGCCGAACTTCGGCAGACGGCGATGCAGAGGCTGCTGACCGCCCTCGAACCCGGGAGCGATCTTGCCGCCGGAGCGGGAAGTCTGCCCTTTGTGGCCACGGCCGCCGGTCTTCCCGAGGCCGCTGCCGATGCCACGACCCGGACGCAGCTTCTCGCGCCGGGCACCCGGCGCGGAACGCAGATCGTTCAGTTGCATGGATTAACCCTCCACACGCAGCAGGTAATAGGCCTTGTTGATCATCCCGCGATTTTCAGGGGTATCCTGAACTTCGACAGTGTGACCGATGCGACGCAGGCCCAGGCCCTTGACGCAAGCCTTGTGATTGGCCAGACGACCATTCAGGCTCTTGACCAGAGTGACTTTGACGGTTGCCATGATCAGAGAATCTCCTCGACGCTCTTGCCACGCTTGGCGGCCACCGACTCGGGGGACTGCATTTCCTTCAGACCCTTGAAGGTGGCGTAAACCACGTTCACCGGATTGGTCGAACCGTAGCACTTGGCCAGGACGTTCTGCACACCCGCAACCTCGAGAACGGCACGCATGGCGCCGCCGGCGATGATCCCGGTACCCTCGCTGGCAGGCTGCATATAGACCCGGGAAGCGCCATGGGCGGACTTGACCGGATACTGCAGAGTGGTACCGTTCAGATCGACTTGGATCATGTTGCGGCGGGCAGCTTCCATGGCCTTCTGGATAGCAGCCGGGACCTCGCGGGACTTGCCGCGACCAAAGCCAACACGGCCCTTGCCATCGCCAACGACAGTCAGCGCGGTAAAGGTGAAGATGCGACCACCCTTGACGGTCTTGGCGACGCGATTGACCTGGACCAGCTTCTCGATGTAGCCCTCGTCGCGCTTTTGCTCGTTATTCGCCATAACTTAGAACTCCAGCCCGCCTTCACGAGCAGCATCGGCCAGTGCCTTGACACGACCGTGGTACTTGAAGCCAGAACGGTCGAATGCCACCTGGGTTACGCCAGCGGCCTTCGCACGCTCGGCTACCAGTTGGCCAACCTTCTTGGCCGCATCGACGTTGCCGGTGGCAGCGTCACGCAGTTCTTTGTCCAAGGTCGAGGCAGAAGCCAGAACCTTGCCGCCGTCGGCCGTGATGACCTGGGCGTAGATATGCTGGGAAGAGCGATACACGCAGAGGCGTACGGTTTCCAGCTCGCGCATTTTCAGGCGCGCCTTGCGGGCGCGACGCAGACGAGTTTCTTTCTTTACGCTCATTTGCTATGCCCTACTTCTTCTTGGCTTCTTTGCGATGGACCACTTCGCCGGCATACCGCACACCCTTGCCCTTGTACGGCTCGGGACGACGGAAGTCGCGAATCTCGGCCGCCACCTGACCAACCAGCTGCTTGTCGATGCCCTTGATCAGGATATCGGTCTGGCTGGGAGTCTCCGCAGTGATGCCTTGCGGCAGCTCATAGTCCACCGGATGGGAGAAGCCAAGCGCCAGGGACAGGATCTGCCCCTTGGCCTGCGCCTTGTAACCAACGCCAACCAGCTGCAGCTTGCGCTCGAAGCCCTGACTGACACCGATCACCATATTGTTGACGAGTGCACGAGTGGTACCGGCCATGGCCCGGTTCTGCTGATCGCCATTGCGGGCAGCAAAACGCAGCTCACCGGCATCCTGGATGACCTCGACGGAAGGATGCACATTCAATTCGAGAGAGCCCTTGGCTCCCTTCACCGAAAGCTGCTGACCGGCCAGATTGATCTCTACGCCAGCGGGCAGCTTGACGGGGTTCTTAGCAACGCGAGACATGCTGTTCCCCCCCTTAGAACACAGTGCAGAGCACTTCGCCGCCAACACCAGCAGCACGGGCCGCACGATCAGTCATCACACCCTTGTTGGTGGACACGATCGAAACGCCCAGACCGCCACGCACTTTCGGCAGCTGATCGACGGACTTGTACTGGCGCAGGCCAGGACGACTCACGCGCTTGAGCTCCTCGATGACCGGACGGCCCTCGAAATACTTGAGCTCGATAGACAGCAGCGGCTTGATATCGCTGCTGACTTGATAATCCGAAATGTAGCCCTCGTTCTTGAGAACACTGGCCACAGCCACCTTCAGCTTGGAAGACGGCATACTCACGACGGTCTTCTCAGCCATCTGGGCATTACGGATACGAGTTAGCATGTCCGCTAACGGGTCCTGCATACTCATGGGCTAATTGCTCCTGATACAGAAAGAAAGCCTTGCGGCCTGAGCCCCGGACCTTGACTACAGATAAAAATCAAAAGTCAGGAGAGCCGAACATCCTAGAGGCTGTCCAGAAAAGAATCAAGCCCCAAAAGGGGCTTGACTCAGATAGCCCGGACTCGACGAAGGCTTCGCGAGTCCGAGATGTACTTACCAGCTGGCCTTGACCAGACCCGGCACGTCACCGCGCATGGCGGCCTGGCGCAGCATGTTGCGAGCCAGACCGAACTTGCGGTAGACGCCATGAGGACGACCGGTCAGACGGCAGCGGTTGCGCAGGCGCGAGGCACTGGCATCACGCGGCTGCTTCTGCAGGGCGATCTGGGCTTCCCAACGCTGCTCCGGAGCGGAGTTCGGGTTGGCGATGATAGCTTTCAGCTCGGCACGCTTCTTGGCGTACTTGGCAACCGTTTGCTGTCGCTTCAGCTCGCGGTTCTTCATGCTCTGTTTGGCCATTGCCTGCTCCAGTCAGTTGCGGAACGGGAAGTTGAAGGCACGCAGCAGAGCGCGACCTTCATCATCGGTACGGGCAGTGGTGGTCAGGGTGATGTCCAGACCACGCAGCGCATCGATCTTGTCGTAATCGATTTCCGGGAAGATGATCTGCTCTTTGACGCCCATGCTGTAGTTGCCGCGACCATCGAAGGACTTGGCATTCAGACCGCGGAAGTCACGCACACGCGGCAGGGAGATCGCGAGCAGACGATCCAGGAATTCGTACATACGATCGCGACGCAGCGTCACCTTGACACCGATCGGCCAGCCCTCACGAACCTTGAAGCCCGCAATTGACTTGCGAGCATAGGTGACGATCGGCTTTTGACCAGTGATTTTTTCCAGGTCAGCAACTGCGTTCTCGATGATTTTCTTATCGCCGATAGCTTCGCCAAGACCCATGTTCAGGGTGATTTTGGTAACGCGCGGAACTTCCATCACGTTGGCCAGCTGAAGCTCTTCCTTCAACTTGGGCGCGATTTCTTTCCGATAAATCTCTTTTAGTCGTGCCATGGTTATCTACCTAGCAGTGCTCAAGCATCAACCGGCTTTTGGGTCGACTTGAAGACACGAATTTTCTTGCCGTCTTCGACCTTGAAACCGACGCGATCAGCCTTGTTGGTTTCAGCATTGAAGATGGCCACGTTGGAGACGTGCAGAGGCGCCTCCTTCTCGACGATACCGCCCTGGACGCCCAGCATCGGATTCGGCTTGCTGTGGCGCTTGATCAGGTTGACCCCACCGACGACCAGACGGTCGTCCGCGAGAACCTTGAGCACCTTGCCACGCTTGCCCTTGTCCTTGCCGGCGATGACGATGATCTCGTCGTCACGACGAATCTTTTGCATGACGGCTTCTCCTTACAGCACTTCAGGGGCGAGCGAGACGATCTTCATGAACTTCTCGGAACGAAGCTCACGGGTAACCGGCCCGAAGATGCGAGTGCCGATCGGCTCCTGCTTGTTGTTCAGCAGGACTGCCGCATTGCCGTCGAAGCGGATGATGGAGCCATCGGGACGGCGGACACCGTGCCTGGTGCGAACCACCACAGCCGTCATGACTTGGCCCTTCTTGACCTTGCCGCGCGGAATCGCTTCCTTCACGGTCACCTTGATGATGTCGCCGATGCCGGCGTAACGGCGATGAGAGCCGCCCAGCACCTTGATGCACATGACGCGACGGGCACCGCTGTTGTCGGCCACGTCGAGCATGGATTGAGTCTGAATCATAACTTTCTCCGACCCTTAGTCTCTTAGACTTCCACCGCGCGCTCGACGACTTCCACCAGCATCCAGGACTTGGTCTTGGCCAGCGGACGGGTCTCGCGGATGGTGACCGTGTCGCCGATACGGCACTGGTTGGTTTCGTCGTGGGCGTGCAGCTTGGTCGAACGCTTCACGTATTTACCGTAGATCGGGTGCTTCACGCGGCGCTCGATCAGGACGGTGATGGTCTTGTCCATTTTGTCGCTTACGACACGGCCGGTCAGCGTACGAACGGTTTTCTGAGCTTCAGCCATGATCACTTACCTGCCTGCTGGTTGAGCACAGTCTTGACGCGAGCGATATCGCGCTTCACTTGCGAGAGCAGGTGACTCTGCCCCAGTTGGCCAGTTGCCTTCTGCATGCGCAGATTGAACTGGTCACGCAGCAGGCCGAGCAATTGCTCGCTCAGTTGCTCAGCCGATTTTTCACGAAGTTCATTCGCTTTCATCACATCACCGTCCGCTTAACAAAAGTGGTGGCGAGCGGCAGCTTGGCTGCTGCCAGGGCGAAAGCCTCGCGCGCCAGCTCTTCGGAAACACCCTCGATTTCGTAGAGCACCTTGCCCGGCTGGATCTGGGCTACCCAGTACTCGACGTTACCCTTACCCTTACCCATACGAACTTCGAGGGGTTTCTTGGTAACCGGCTTGTCGGGGAATACGCGGATCCAGATCTTGCCGCCACGCTTGACGTGACGGGTCAGGGCGCGACGTGCAGCCTCGATCTGGCGAGCGGTGAGACGACCGCGGCTCACGGACTTCAGGGCAAACTCGCCGAAGCTGACCTTGCTACCACGGTGAGCCAAGCCACGGTTGTGGCCGGTCATCTGCTTGCGGAATTTTGTACGCTTGGGTTGCAGCATGTTGCGTACTCCTCTTACTTAGCAGCTTTTTTGCGAGGCGCAGGCGCTTGCGGCTTGAGCTCTTCATGCTGGCCACCAATGACCTCGCCCTTGAAGATCCAAACCTTGACGCCGATCACACCATAGGTGGTGTGCGCTTCGTAGGTGGCGTAATCGATATCTGCGCGCAGGGTGTGCAGCGGCACACGGCCTTCGCGATACCATTCGGTACGGGCGATTTCGGCACCGCCCAGACGACCACTCACCTGGATCTTGATGCCCTTGGCACCAATGCGCATGGCGTTCTGCACGGCGCGCTTCATGGCGCGACGGAACATTACGCGACGCTCGAGCTGCTGGGCTACGCTCTGAGCAACCAGCATACCGTCAAGCTCCGGCTTGCGGATCTCTTCGATGTTGATGTGCACCGGCACACCCATTTGCTTGGTCAGGTCCTGACGCAGCTTCTCGACATCCTCACCTTTCTTGCCGATCACGATGCCGGGACGAGCGGTGTGGATGGTGATGCGTGCGGTTTGAGCCGGACGAGCGATGTCGATACGGCTCACGGACGCGCTTTTTAGTTTGTCTTGGAGGTACTCACGCACCTTCAGGTCGGCGAACAGATAATCGGCATAAGTGCGCTTATCTGCATACCAGACCGAGGTATGCTCCTTGACGATTCCCAGGCGGATGCCAACGGGATGTACTTTCTGACCCATCTGATCGACTCCGTTACTTGTCCGCAACCTTGACAGTGATATGGCAAGACCGCTTGACGATGCGATCAGCACGGCCCTTGGCGCGCGGCATGATGCGCTTAAGCGAACGCCCCTCGTTGACGAAAACGGTGGAAACCTTCAGGTCATCCACGTCTGCGCCCTCGTTGTGCTCGGCGTTGGCAACGGCCGACTCCAGCACTTTCTTCATGATCTCGGCGGCTTTCTTGCTGCTGAAAGCCAGGAGGTTGAGCGCATCGCCCACCTTCTTCCCGCGGATCTGGTCGGCGACCAAGCGGGCTTTCTGGGCGGAGATTCGAGCGCCCGACAGCTTAGCGGCTACTTCCATCTTTCCTTACCCCTCAACGCTTGGCTTTCTTGTCTGCCGCATGACCACGATAGGTACGGGTAGCAGCAAACTCGCCTAGTTTGTGACCGACCATATCCTCGCTGATAAGCACCGGGACATGCTGACGGCCGTTATGCACAGCAATGGTCAGACCGACCATCTGCGGCAGGATCATCGAACGACGCGACCAGGTCTTGACCGGTTTGCGATCGTTTTTTTCCACCGCCACTTCGACCTTCTTCAACAGGTGAAGATCGATGAAAGGACCTTTTTTCAGAGAACGCGGCACAGTCGTATCCCTCTAGTTACTTACGGCGGCGGACGATCATGTTGTCGGTGCGCTTGTTCGACCGGGTCTTCGCACCCTTGGTCGGGAAGCCCCACGGCGACACCGGATGACGACCACCCGAGGTACGACCTTCACCACCACCATGCGGGTGGTCGACCGGGTTCATCGCCACGCCACGAACGGTCGGGCGAACGCCACGCCAGCGCTTGGCACCGGCCTTGCCCAGCGAGCGCAGACTGTGCTCGGAGTTGGACACCTCGCCCAGGGTCGCACGGCAATCAGCCAGGACCTTGCGCATCTCGCCAGAGCGCAGACGCAGGGTCACGTAGGCACCCTCACGCGCAACCAGCTGCACGGAAGCACCGGCAGAACGGGCGATCTGCGCACCCTTGCCCGGCTTCAGCTCGATAGCGTGAATGGTGGAGCCGACCGGAATGTTGCGCAGCGGCAGGGTATTGCCCGCCTTGATCGGTGCGTTCACGCCGGAGATCAGCTGGTCACCAGCCGCCACGCCCTTCGGTGCGATGATGTAGCGACGCTCGCCGTCGGCATACTTCAGCAGTGCGATATGCGCGGTGCGGTTCGGGTCGTACTCGATGCGCTCGACGATGGCAGGAATGCCATCCTTGCTGCGACGGAAGTCGACCAGGCGATAGTGCTGCTTGTGACCACCACCAATATGACGGGTGGTGATGCGACCGTTGTTGTTACGGCCGCCGGACTTGGACTTCTTCTCCAGCAGCGGCGCATAGGGGGCACCCTTGTGCAGCTCCTGGTTGACCACCTTGACCACGAAGCGGCGGCCAGCGGAAGTCGGTTTGCATTTAACGATTGCCATGATGCACCCCTTTACTCAGCGCTGCTGGCGAAATCGAGATCTTGGCCGGCCTGAAGAGCGACGTACGCCTTCTTCCAGTCGTTGCGCTTGCCCAGACCGCGAGCGGTGCGCTTGGTCTTGCCCTGGACATTCAGGGTGGTGACACGGGCGACCTTCACTTCGAACAGAGCTTCGACAGCCTTCTTGATTTCCAGCTTGGTTGCATCGGTGGCAACCTTGAAAACGAACTGCTTCTTGCTTTCCGCCAGCACGGTGGCCTTCTCGGAGATGTGCGGACCAAGCAGCACTTTAAATACGCGTTCCTGGTTCATCCCAGCAGCTCCTCGAATTTCTTCACGGCCGGCACGGTGATCAGCACCTTGTCATACGCGATCAGGCTGACCGGATCGGAACCCTGAACGTCGCGAACATCGACATGCGGCAGGTTGCGGGCAGCCAGATACAAGTTCTGATCCACAGCATCGGAGACGATCAGCACATCGTTCAGGCCCAGGCTACCCAGCTTGCTCACCAAACTCTTGGTCTTCGGGGCATCCACGGCGAAATCTTCAACAATGACCAGGCGATCCTGGCGTACCAACTCGCTCAGGATCGAGCGCAGAGCGGCACGGTACATCTTCTTGTTGAGCTTCTGCTCATGATTCTGCGGACGAGCGGCGAAGGTCATGCCGCCGCCACGCCAGATCGGACCACGAGTGGTACCGGCACGCGCACGACCGGTGCCCTTCTGGCGCCAGGGGCGCTTGCCGCCACCGCTGACGTCGGAGCGATTCTTCTGCTGCTTGCTGCCCTGGCGACCACCCGCCAGATAGGCAACGACAGCCTGGTGCACGAGGGTCTCGTTGAATTCGCCGCCAAAAGTGCGCTCAGAGACTTCGATCGCCTGAGCGCCATTCACATTCAATTGCATCTCAGCTTCCCCCTTAACCGCGAGCCTTGGCTGCCGGACGCACGATCACATCGCCGCCGGTAGCGCCGGGAACAGCACCCTTGACCAGCAGCAGATTGCGCTCGGCATCAACACGAACCACTTCCAGGGACTGCACAGTCACGCGCTCGGCACCCATATGACCGGACATCTTCTTGCCCTTGAACACACGGCCAGGAGTCTGGCACT
Organism: Azotobacter chroococcum; assembly: GCF_004339665.1. Classification (GTDB taxonomy): domain Bacteria; phylum Pseudomonadota; class Gammaproteobacteria; order Pseudomonadales; family Pseudomonadaceae; genus Azotobacter; species Azotobacter chroococcum. The sequence continues at coordinate 104,271 of NZ_SMMU01000002.1, read as the reverse complement.
GGCCGATGGAGCCCGGAACACGGTGAGAGACTGAGTTGCCGTGGGTATTGTCCTGACCACGGAAATTCCAGCGCTTGATGGTACCGGCATAGCCTTTACCCTTGGACTGACCGGTGACATCCACCAACTGTCCTGCCTGGAAAATTTCGGTAGTGATCTGATCACCGGCCTGGTACTCGCCCTCTTCGAGGCGGAACTCCCAGACACCACGACCAGCAGCGACATTCGCCTTGGCGAAGTGACCAGCCTGCGCCTTGGTCACACGCGAAGCACGGCGCTCGCCAACAGTGATTTGCACTGCACGATAGCCGTCGCTTTCTTCGTTCTTGAACTGGGTCACGCGATTCGGCTCGATCTCAATGACCGTAACCGGAATGGAGACACCTTCTTCGGTGAAAATGCGGGTCATGCCGCACTTACGACCGACTACACCAATAGTCATTTTTTGAACCTCTCGAGTGTACGGGGCTTTCACCCGCTATGGCCGCCCATTTCAGAGCGTTACACGACCAAAACCTGAACGGTCTTAGCCGAGGCTGATCTGCACTTCCACGCCAGCCGCCAGATCGAGCTTCATCAGCGCATCGACGGTCTTGTCGGTCGGCTGAACGATGTCCAGCACACGCTTGTGGGTACGAATTTCGTACTGATCACGCGCATCCTTGTTGACGTGCGGCGAAACCAGAACGGTATACCGCTCTTTGCGAGTAGGCAGAGGAATCGGACCACGCACCTGAGCACCAGTACGTTTCGCGGTTTCCACGATTTCCTGGGTAGATTGATCAATCAGGCGATGGTCAAAAGCCTTCAACCGAATACGGATTTGTTGGTTTTGCATTTTGACCTCAGACTCGAAGTTGCCACCCTACCGAGCGGAATACGCCCGATAAAAGGAGGCGCAATTGTACGGATGCTCCCCCAAGGTGTCAATAAAATGATCAGCAATAGAAAAAGCCCCAAAAGGGGCTTTTTCTATCACCTCATCGATTACTCGATGACCTTGGCAACCACACCGGCGCCAACGGTACGACCGCCTTCGCGAATTGCGAAGCGCAGACCGTCTTCCATGGCGATCGGAGCGATCAGGGTGACGACCATCTTGATGTTGTCACCCGGCATCACCATCTCGACGCCTTCCGGCAGCTCGACGTTACCGGTCACGTCGGTGGTGCGGAAGTAGAACTGCGGACGGTAGCCCTTGAAGAACGGAGTGTGACGACCACCCTCTTCCTTGGACAGCACGTACACTTCGGCTTCGAACTTGGTGTGCGGCTTGATGGTGCCCGGCTTGGCCAGAACCTGGCCGCGCTCCACGTCTTCACGCTTGGTGCCGCGCAGCAGGGCGCCGATGTTTTCGCCGGCACGACCTTCATCGAGCAGCTTGCGGAACATTTCCACGCCGGTGCAGGTGGTCTTGGTGGTCGGACGGATACCGACGATCTCCACCTCCTCACCCACCTTGACGATGCCACGCTCAACACGACCGGTCACCACGGTGCCGCGACCGGAGATCGAGAACACGTCTTCGATCGGCATCAGGAACGGCTGATCGATGGCACGCACCGGCTCCGGAATGTAGGAGTCGAGGGTTTCCACCAGCTTGCGCACGGCGGAAACGCCGATGCCGTTGTCATCCTTGCCTTCCAGGGCCATCAGGGCAGAGCCGGTGATGATCGGAGTGTCGTCGCCCGGGAAGTCGTAGGTGGACAGCAGATCGCGCACTTCCATCTCGACCAGCTCCAGGAGCTCGGCGTCGTCGACCATGTCGGCCTTGTTCAGGAACACGACGATGTAGGGAACGCCCACCTGACGGGACAGCAGGATGTGCTCGCGGGTTTGCGGCATGGGGCCGTCGGCAGCCGAGCAGACCAGGATAGCGCCGTCCATCTGGGCAGCACCGGTGATCATGTTCTTCACGTAGTCGGCGTGACCGGGGCAATCGACGTGCGCGTAGTGACGGGTTGCGGAATCGTATTCAACGTGGGAAGTGTTGATGGTGATACCGCGCGCCTTTTCTTCCGGAGCATTGTCGATCTGGTCGAAGGCACGAGCGGAGCCACCCCAAGTCTCGGAGCAGACCTTGGTCAGGGCGGCCGTCAGAGTGGTCTTGCCATGGTCCACGTGACCGATGGTGCCGACGTTGACGTGCGGTTTGTTACGTTCGAATTTTTCCTTAGCCACGACAGTAAACCTCTTACTTAAAGGGCTGAATCAACCTTGTTTTTTGACGATAGCTTCGGCGATGTTGGCCGGAGCTTCGGAGTACTTCGAGAATTCCATGGAGTAGCTGGCGCGTCCCTGGGACATCGAACGTACATCGGTAGCGTAACCAAACATCTCGCCCAGCGGGACTTCGGCGCGGATGACCTTACCGGAGACGGTGTCCTCCATACCCTGGATCAGACCACGGCGACGGTTCAAGTCGCCCATGACATCACCCATGTAGTCTTCCGGAGTAACCACCTCGACCTTCATGATCGGCTCGAGCAGCACCGCACCGCCCTTCTGGGACAGTTGCTTGGTCGCCATGGAGGCCGCGATCTTGAACGCCATTTCGTTGGAGTCAACGTCATGGTAGGAGCCATCGAATACGGCGGCCTTCAGACCAAGCAGCGGATAACCCGCAACCACACCGTTCTTCATCTGCTCTTCGATACCCTTCTGGATCGCCGGGATGTATTCCTTCGGAATCACACCACCCACAACCTCGTTAGTGAAGAGCAACCCTTCCTGACCCTCGTCAGCCGGCTCGAAACGGATCCAGCAATGACCGAACTGGCCACGACCACCGGACTGTCGCACGAACTTGCCTTCGATCTCGCACTTGTTGCGAATGGTCTCGCGATAAGCCACCTGAGGCTTGCCGATGTTAGCCTCGACACCGAACTCGCGCCTCATGCGATCGACCAGAATATCCAGATGCAACTCGCCCATACCGGAAATAATGGTCTGACCACTTTCCTCGTCGGTCTTGACGCGGAAAGACGGGTCTTCCTGTGCCAGCTTGCCAAGGGCGATACCCATCTTTTCTTGGTCAGCCTTGGTCTTCGGCTCGACCGCCACGGAGATTACCGGCTCAGGGAAGTCCATACGCTCGAGAATGATCGGCTTCTCGATCGAGCAGAGGGTGTCACCAGTGGTGACGTCCTTCATACCGATCAGCGCCGCGATATCACCAGCACGCACTTCCTTGATTTCTTCGCGAGTGTTGGCGTGCATTTGCACCATACGCCCCACACGCTCTTTCTTGCCCTTGACCGAGTTGATAACCGAGTCGCCAGAACTGAGAACACCCGAGTACACTCGAGCAAACGTCAAGGTACCCACAAACGGGTCGGTAGCGATCTTGAACGCCAGCGCCGAGAACGGCTCGTTATCGTCAGCATGACGCTCGTCGACGATTTCCTCGTTATCGGGATGCACGCCCTTGATTGCAGGGATCTCGGTCGGAGCCGGAAGAAATTCGATAACGGCGTCGAGAACCAGCGGAACACCCTTGTTCTTGAAGGAGGAACCACATACAGCCGGGACGATCTCACACGCGATGGTGCGCTGACGCAGCCCAGCCTTGATCTCTTCGATCGACAGCTCGCCACCCTCAAGGTACTTGTTCATCAGCTCTTCGTTGGCTTCGGCAGCAGCCTCCACCATGTTGGAGCGATACTCCTCGGCAAGCCCCTGCAACTCCGCCGGAATCTCTTCCTCGCGGTAGGTCATACCCTGATCGTCTTCGTTCCAGTAAATTGCCTTCATCTTGAGAAGATCGATCTGACCCTGGAAGTTCTCTTCCGCGCCGATGGCCAGCTGTACCGGGACCGGAGTGTGACCCAGACGCTTCTTGATTTGCTCGACGACGCGCAGGAAGTTGGCACCAGCACGGTCCATCTTGTTCACGTAGACGATACGCGGCACGCCGTACTTGTTGGCCTGACGCCATACGGTTTCGGACTGCGGCTCGACACCGGAGGTACCACAGAACACCACCACAGCGCCGTCCAGCACACGTAGTGAGCGCTCCACTTCGATGGTAAAGTCCACGTGACCGGGGGTATCGATGATGTTTACGCGATAGTTGTCGTACTGCTTGGTCGAGCCCTGCCAGAAGGCGGTGGTCGCAGCGGAGGTAATGGTGATACCGCGCTCCTGCTCCTGCACCATCCAGTCCATGGTGGCGGCGCCATCATGCACCTCGCCCATCTTGTGGTTGACGCCTGTGTAGAACAGGATCCGCTCCGTAGTCGTCGTCTTGCCTGCGTCCACATGGGCGCAGATACCGATGTTACGGTAGCGATTGATAGGGGTTGTACGGGCCACAATGAGGTCCTCGTAGATGGAGGCTGAATTCAGAAACGATAGTGCGAGAACGCCTTGTTCGCCTCGGCCATGCGATGCACGTCTTCACGCTTCTTCACAGCAGCGCCCTTGCCCTCGGAGGCATCAAGCAGCTCACCAGCGAGACGCAGGGCCATGGATTTCTCGCCACGCTTGCGTGCGGAGTCCACCAGCCAGCGCATGGCCAGCGCATTGCGACGCGACGGACGAACCTCGACCGGAACCTGGTAAGTCGCACCACCCACGCGGCGGGACTTCACTTCGACCAGCGGAGCGATGGCGTCGAGTGCTTTTTCGAAGATTTCCAGGGGATCACTGTTCTTGCGGGTTTTGACGGTATCCAGCGCGCCGTAAACGATGCGCTCGGCAACCGCCTTCTTGCCGCTTTCCATCACGTGGTTCATGAACTTGGCAAGAATTTGGCTTCCGTATTTCGGATCATCCAGAATCTCACGCTTGGCTGCTACACGACGTCTTGGCATTGATAAGCCCTCAAACGGTCTTCAGGTTAGCTCGGAACGGTAGCCACCAAGGCCACGTCCGACCTTACTCTTATCGACTCAACAAATAGAAAATTGGCGCACCGAATTACTTCGGACGCTTGGTACCGTATTTGGAACGGCCCTGCTTGCGGTCTTTCACGCCGGTGGTATCCAGCGAACCGCGCACGGTGTGGTAACGGACACCCGGAAGGTCCTTGACACGACCGCCACGGATCAGCACTACACTGTGCTCCTGCAGGTTATGCCCCTCGCCACCGATATAGGAGGTGACCTCGTAACCGTTGGTCAGGCGCACACGGCAGACCTTACGCAGTGCCGAGTTCGGTTTTTTCGGCGTGGTGGTGTACACGCGGGTGCACACGCCACGGCGCTGGGGGCAGTTCTGCAGCGCAGGCACGTCGCTCTTGTCGACGAGACGCTTGCGCGGCTGACGCACCAGCTGGTTGATAGTTGCCATCTACTAGCTCCACTGTTGTCTTTCGACATAAACAAAATGGCAGAGCGATTCGCCCTGCCAAATTTAGGGGTCCGTAAGTCTAAAGAGACTCCCGGACCCCGTCAAGGCAAGGCCCGACAGGCAGCTCGCCGCCCAGGCCTTGGCAGTCAACTGCCGCTGGTGTTGAGCGCCTCGGTCAGCGCGGCCTCGACCTCTTCCGCGCTCACCCGCACCGGCTTCTCGGCATCGCGCTTGCGCTTGCGCTCGCTGTGGTAGGCCAAACCGGTGCCGGCCGGAATCAGCCGACCGACAACGACGTTCTCCTTCAGACCACGCAGGTAGTCGCGCTTGCCGGTGACCGCTGCCTCGGTGAGCACGCGAGTGGTCTCCTGGAAGGAAGCGGCGGAGATGAACGACTCGGTCGACAGCGACGCCTTGGTGATACCCAGGAGGATGCGCTCGTACCTGGCCGGGAAGCGGTCCTCGGTCGCCAGCTGCTCGTTCTCCTCGAGCACCTGGGTCAGCTCCACCTGATCGCCCTTGATGAAGCTCGAGTCGCCGGCTTCGGCAACCTCGACCTTGCGCAGCATCTGCCGGAGGATGGTCTCGATGTGCTTGTCGTTGATCTTCACACCCTGCAGGCGGTACACGTCCTGGATTTCATTGACGATGTACTTGGCCAGCGCACTAACTCCCAGCAGGCGCAGAATGTCGTGCGGATTGCTCGGACCGTCGGAGATCACTTCGCCGCGATTCACCTGTTCGCCTTCGAAGACGTTGAGGTGACGCCACTTCGGAATCAGCTCCTCGTACGGATCACTGCCATCGTTCGGGGTGATGACCAAGCGGCGCTTGCCCTTGGTTTCCTTGCCGAAGCTGATGGTGCCGCTGATTTCCGCCAGGATCGACGGTTCCTTCGGACGCCGCGCCTCGAACAGGTCCGCCACCCGCGGCAGACCACCGGTGATATCGCGGGTCTTCGAGGTTTCCTGCGGGATACGGGCGATTACGTCACCCACCCCCACTTCGGCACCGTCGGCCACCCCTACCAGAGCGTTGGCCGGCAGGAAATACTGGGCCGGTACGTCGGTCCCCGGCAACAGTAGCTCCTTGCCATTGGCATCGACCAGCTTCACGGCCGGACGGATATCCTTGCCGGCGGCCGGGCGGTCCTTCGCATCCATCACCTCGATGTTGGTCAGACCGGTCAGCTCGTCGGTCTGGCGCTTGATGGTGATGCCCTCCTCCATGCCGACGAAGGTCACGGTACCCTTCATTTCCGTCACGATCGGGTGGGTGTGCGGGTCCCACTTGGCAACGATGGCGCCCGGATCGACCTTGTCGCCCTCCTTCACCGAAATCACCGCACCGTAAGGCAGCTTGTAGCGCTCGCGCTCGCGACCGAAGTCGTCGGCCACGGCCAGCTCGCCAGAGCGGGACACCGCGACCAGGTTGCCGTCGGCGCGCTCGACGTGCTTCAGGTTGTGCAAACGGATGTTGCCACCGTTCTTCACCTGGACATTGTCCACTGCCGAGGTCCGGCTGGCCGCACCGCCGATGTGGAAGGTCCGCATGGTCAGCTGGGTACCCGGCTCACCGATCGACTGGGCGGCGATGACACCGACCGCCTCGCCGATGTTGACCTGGTGCCCACGAGCCAGATCGCGGCCGTAGCACTTGGCGCAGATGCCGTAGCGGGTCTCGCAGGTGATCGGCGAACGCACGACCACCTCGTCGATGGTGTTCACCTCGATGAACTCGACCCACTTCTCGTCAATCAGGGTGCCGGCCGGAACGATAACTTCGTCGGTCCCGGGACGGAACACATCCTTGGCGATGACTCGGCCCAGCACGCGCTCGCCGAGCGGTTCGACCACATCGCCGCCCTCGATGTGCGGAGTCATCAGCAGGCCCTGTTCGGTGCCGCAATCGACCTCTGTCACGACCAGATCCTGGGCCACATCAACCAGACGACGGGTCAGGTAGCCGGAGTTCGCAGTTTTCAGTGCGGTATCCGCCAGGCCCTTTCGTGCGCCGTGGGTTGAGATGAAGTACTGCAGTACGTTCAGGCCCTCGCGGAAGTTGGCGGTGATCGGGGTCTCGATGATCGAGCCATCGGGCTTGGCCATCAGACCGCGCATCCCGGCCAGCTGGCGGATCTGCGCCGCGGAACCCCGCGCACCGGAGTCCGCCATCATGTACATGGAGTTGAACGACTCCTGCTCGACCTCGTTGCCATTGCGGTCGATGACCTTCTCCTTCGAGAGGTTGGCCATCATCGCCTTGGACACTTCGTCGTTGGCCTTCGACCACAGGTCGATCACCTTGTTGTACTTCTCGCCCTGGGTCACCAGGCCGGTGGCATACTGGCTTTCGATCTCCTTCACTTCCTCGGTGGCGCCATCGATGATCCGCGCCTTTTCCGCCGGAATGACGAAGTCGTTCACTCCGATGGAAACCCCCGACAGGGTCGAGAAGGCAAAACCGGTGTACATCAGCTGGTCAGCGAAGATGACGGTATCCTTCAGGCCCACCGTACGATAGCAGTGGTTGATCAGCTTGGAGATCGCCTTCTTCTTCATCGGCTGATTGACCACATCATACGGCAGACCGGCCGGTACGACCTGGAACAGCAGCGCACGGCCAACGGTAGTGTCGACGATGCGAGTGTTGTGAACCAGACTGCCGTCTTTCTGCTTGACAGTCTCGTTGATCCGCACCTTCACGCGAGCGTGCAGTGATGCCTCGCCGCCCCGGAACACCCGGTCGACTTCCTGCAGGTCGGCGAAAACGCGACCCTCGCCCTTGGCGTTCACCGCTTCGCGGGTCATGTAGTACAGACCCAGCACCACGTCCTGCGACGGCACGATGATCGGCTCGCCGTTGGCCGGCGAGAGGATGTTGTTGGTCGACATCATCAGCGCACGCGCCTCCAGCTGGGCCTCGAGGGTCAGCGGGACGTGCACGGCCATCTGGTCGCCGTCGAAGTCGGCATTGTAGGCAGCACAGACCAACGGGTGCAGCTGGATCGCCTTGCCCTCGATGAGCACCGGCTCGAACGCCTGGATACCCAGACGGTGCAGGGTCGGCGCACGGTTGAGCAGCACCGGATGTTCGCGGATGACTTCGGCGAGCACGTCCCAAACCTCGGGCAGCTCACGCTCGACCATCTTCTTGGCCGCCTTGATGGTGGTGGCCATGCCACGGGTTTCCAGCTTGCCGAAGATGAACGGCTTGAACAGCTCGAGCGCCATCTTCTTCGGCAGACCGCACTGGTGCAGACGCAGGGTCGGGCCCACGGTGATCACCGAACGGCCGGAGTAGTCGACACGCTTGCCCAGCAGGTTCTGGCGGAAACGGCCCTGCTTGCCCTTGATCATGTCGGCCAGGGATTTCAGCGGGCGCTTGTTGGAGCCGGTGATCGCCCGACCGCGGCGACCGTTGTCCAGCAGGGCGTCCACCGCCTCCTGCAGCATGCGCTTCTCGTTGCGCACGATGATGTCCGGCGCAGCCAGGTCGAGCAGGCGCTTCAGACGGTTGTTGCGGTTGATTACCCGACGGTAGAGATCGTTCAGGTCGGAAGTGGCGAAGCGGCCACCGTCCAGCGGCACCAGCGGACGCAGGTCCGGCGGCAGCACCGGCAGCACAGTCAGAACCATCCACTCCGGCAGGTTGCCGGAGCCCTGGAAGGCCTCCATCAGCTTCAACCGCTTGGACAGCTTCTTGATCTTGGTTTCCGAGTTGGTCTGCGGAATCTCCTCGCGCAGGCGGCCGATCTCGTGTTCCAGGTCGATCTGGTTAAGCAGTTCGCGGACCGCCTCGGCGCCCATGCGCGCATCGAAGTCGTCACCGAACTCCTCGAGGGCCTCGAAGTACTGCTCGTCGTTGAGCAACTGGCCCTTCTCCAGCGTGGTCATGCCCGGATCGATCACCACGTAGCTCTCGAAATAGAGCACGCGTTCGATATCGCGCAGGGTCATGTCCAACAGCAGGCCGATGCGCGACGGCAGCGACTTGAGGAACCAGATGTGGGCGACCGGCGAGGCCAGCTCGATGTGCGCCATGCGCTCGCGACGCACCTTGGCCAGGGCGACCTCCACCCCGCACTTCTCACAGATCACGCCGCGATGCTTGAGGCGCTTGTACTTGCCGCACAGGCACTCGTAGTCCTTCACCGGGCCGAAGATCTTGGCGCAGAACAGGCCGTCGCGTTCCGGCTTAAAGGTACGGTAGTTGATGGTCTCCGGCTTCTTCACTTCACCGAAGGACCAGGAGCGGATCATCTCGGGCGAAGCCAGACCGATACGGATGGCATCGAACTCTTCGAGTTGACCCTGGTTTTTCAAAAGGTTCAGCAAGTCTTTCAAGGCCTTTCCTCCTCACGAACCGGCGGTGGCCGGCTAGCGCCGGGCACCGCATGGACGGTGCGTGGTTATTCGGTTTCCAGTTCGATGTCGATGCCGAGCGAGCGGATTTCCTTGATCAGCACGTTGAAGGACTCGGGCATGCCGGCCTCCATGCGGTGATCGCCGTCCACGATGTTCTTGTACATCTTGGTCCGGCCATTCACGTCATCCGATTTCACGGTGAGCATTTCCTGCAGGGTGTAGGCGGCGCCATAGGCTTCCAGCGCCCAGACCTCCATCTCCCCGAAACGCTGACCGCCGAACTGCGCCTTGCCACCCAGCGGCTGCTGGGTCACCAGGCTGTAGGAACCGGTAGAGCGCGCGTGCATCTTGTCGTCGACCAGGTGGTTCAGCTTGAGCATGTACATGTAACCGACGGTGGTCGGACGCTCGAACTGGTTGCCGGTCCGCCCATCGAACAGGCGCATCTGACCGCTTTCCGGCAGATCGGCCAGCTTCAGCATGGCCTTGATTTCGCTTTCCTTGGCGCCATCGAACACCGGCGTAGCCATCGGCACGCCGCCGCGCAGGTTGTTTGCCAGGTCGACGATCTCGGTATCGCTCAGAGAATCCAGCTCTTCCTCCTTGCGCCCGCCGATCTCGTTGTACACCTCGGCAAGGAACTGACGCAGCTCGGCGACCTTGCGCTGCTCCTCAAGCATCCGGTTGATCTTCTCGCCCAGGCCCTTGGCTGCCAGCCCCAGGTGGGTTTCGAGGATCTGCCCGACGTTCATCCGCGACGGCACGCCCAGCGGGTTGAGGACGATGTCCACGGGAGTGCCGTTGGCATCGTGGGGCATGTCCTCGACCGGCATGATCACCGACACCACACCCTTGTTGCCGTGACGGCCGGCCATCTTGTCGCCCGGCTGGATGCGGCGTTTGATGGCCAGGTAGACCTTGACGATCTTCAGCACACCCGGTGCCAGATCGTCGCCCTGTTGCAGCTTGCGCTTCTTGTCCTCGAACTTGTCGTCGAGCAGCTGGCGACGATCGGACAGGTAGGCCTGGGCCTTCTCCAGCTGCTCGTTGAGCGCGTCGTCGGCCATGCGCAGTTTGAACCACTGGCCATGCTCGAGTCCGTCGAGGATCTCGTCGCTGATCTCGGTGCCCTTCTTAAGGCCGGCCCCGCCTTCGCACATGGCGCCGACTAGAGCGGCCCGCAGACGCTCGAAGGTTGCCCCCTCGACGATGCGGAACTCCTCGTTGAGATCCTTGCGGATCTCGTCCAGCTGCATTTTCTCGATGGCCAGGGCACGGGAGTCGCGCTCGACGCCATCACGAGTGAACACCTGGACGTCGATCACGGTGCCCTTGGTGCCGGTCGGTACGCGCAGGGACGTGTCCTTCACGTCGCTGGCCTTCTCGCCGAAGATCGCCCGCAGCAGCTTCTCTTCCGGAGTCAGCTGGGTCTCGCCCTTCGGGGTGACCTTGCCGACCAGGATGTCGCCAGCCATGACCTCGGCACCGACGTAGACGATACCGGCCTCGTCCAGCTTGTTCAGCGCAGCCTCACCGACGTTCGGGATATCCGCGGTGATCTCCTCCGGGCCAAGCTTGGTATCACGCGCCACACAGGTCAGTTCCTGGATGTGGATGGTGGTGAAGCGGTCCTCCTGGACCACGCGCTCGGACAGGCAGATGGAGTCCTCGAAGTTGAAGCCGTTCCAGGGCATGAACGCCACGCGCATGTTCTGCCCCAGGGCCAGCTCGCCCATGTCGGTGGACGGACCATCGGCCATGATGTCGCCGCGCGAGACCTGGTCACCCTTGCTGACCAGCGGACGCTGGTTGATGCAGGTGTTCTGGTTGGAACGGGTGTACTTGGTCAGGTTGTAGATATCCACACCGGCTTCGCCGGTTTCGACCTCGTCGTCATTGACGCGCACCACGATGCGACTGGCGTCGACCGAGTCGATCACCCCACCACGGCGGGCTACCACGCAGACGCCGGAGTCGCGCGCCACGTTGCGCTCCATCCCGGTGCCCACCAGCGGCTTGTCGGCACGCAGGGTCGGCACGGCCTGACGCTGCATGTTGGAGCCCATGAGCGCACGGTTGGCGTCGTCGTGCTCGAGGAAGGGAATCAGCGAAGCGGCGACGGACACCACCTGACGCGGCGAGACATCCATCAGAGTGACGTCTTCCGGCGCCTTGACGGTGAATTCATTCAGATGGCGGACAGCTACCAGCTCGTCGATCAGCCGACCACTCTCGTCCAGCGTCGCCGACGCCTGGGCAATCACATGGTCGGCTTCCTCGATGGCGGAAAGGAACACGATCTGGTCGGTTACCTGCCCTTCCTTGACCACACGGTACGGGCTCTCCAGGAAGCCGTACTGGTTGGTACGGGCATAGGCAGCCAGGGAGTTGATCAGACCGATGTTCGGACCTTCAGGCGTTTCGATCGGGCACACGCGGCCATAATGGGTCGGGTGTACGTCGCGCACCTCGAAGCCGGCGCGCTCGCGGGTCAGACCGCCCGGGCCGAGGGCGGAAACGCGGCGCTTATGGGTGATTTCCGACAGCGGGTTGTTCTGGTCCATGAACTGCGACAGCTGGCTGGAGCCGAAGAACTCCTTGACCGCGGCCGCCACCGGCTTGGCGTTGATCAGATCCTGCGGCATCAGGCCTTCGCTTTCGGCCATCGACAGGCGCTCCTTGACCGCGCGCTCGACGCGGACCAAGCCGACCCGGAACTGGTTCTCGGCCATTTCGCCGACACAGCGCACGCGACGGTTGCCCAGGTGGTCGATGTCATCGACGATGCCCTTGCCGTTGCGGATGTCGACCAGGGTCTTGAGCACGTCGACGATATCCTCGCGGCTCAGCACACCCGCCCCCTCGATCTCTTCGCGACCGATGCGGCGGTTGAACTTCATGCGCCCCACCGCGGACAGATCGTAACGTTCGGCGCTGAAGAACAGGTTGTTGAACAGGGTCTCGGCGGCATCCTTGGTCGGCGGCTCGCCCGGGCGCATCATGCGGTAGATCTCGACCAATGCTTCCAGCTGATTGGTGGTCGAGTCGATCTTCAGGGTGTCGGAAATGAACGGGCCGCAATCGATGTCGTTGGTGTAGAGAGTCTCGATGCGCACGACTTGGCCCTTGGCGATCTTCACCAGCAGTTCGGGGGTCAGCTCGGTGTTGCACTCGGCGATGATCTCGCCGGTGGACGGGTGCACGATGGCCTTGGCCGAGGTGCGGCCGGTGACATATTCCAGCGGAACATCCAGTTCCTTGATGCCGGCTTTTTCCAGCTGATTGATGTGACGAGCGGTGACGCGTCGCCCCTGCTCGACGATGACCTTGCCGGCAGCGTCCTTGATGTCGAACGCGGCAATTTCGCCACGCAAACGCTGCGGCACCAGCTCCAAACTGAGGCCCTGCTCCGTCACATGGAACACATTGGTGTCGTAGAAGATGTCCAGCACTTCTTCGGTGGTGTATCCCAGCGCACGCAGCAACACCGAGGCCGGCAGCTTGCGGCGACGGTCGATACGGACGAACACTGCATCCTTCGGATCGAACTCGAAGTCGAGCCAAGAGCCGCGGTAGGGAATGATCCGTGCGGAATACAGCAGCTTGCCGGAGCTGTGGGTCTTGCCGCGGTCGTGATCAAAGAACACACCCGGGGAACGGTGCAGCTGAGAAACGATCACGCGCTCGGTACCGTTGACGATAAAGGTGCCGTTCTCGGTCATCAGGGGGATTTCCCCCATGTAGACTTCCTGCTCCTTGATGTCCTTGATCGCCTTGTTCGAAGATTCCTTGTCGAAAATTATCAGGCGCACCTTCACGCGAAGCGGTACGGCGAAGGTCACGCCTCGCAGTACGCACTCCTTGACGTCGAAGGCCGGCTCGCCCAGACGGTAGCCAACGTATTCCAGTGCAGCATTGCCGGAATAGCTGATGATCGGGAAAACGGACTTGAAGGCTGCATGCAAACCAACGTCGCGGAGCCTGTCCTTGCTCGCACCGGCTTGCAGGAATTCGCGATAGGAATCCAACTGGATAGCCAGGAGATAAGGCACATCCATGACGTCCGGCAACTTGCTAAAGTCCTTGCGGATACGTTTTTTCTCAGTGTATGAGTAAGCCATCAGCGTTCCCCAGCTTGGTCACCTGCTTGTTTGGCCTCTCCGAAGGGGAGTTGCCAGAAATCGTGCAGGCTGATTGCCTGCGCCACCCTCTGAGGTGGTAGGTCACGGGTGGCGGCAGACAGGCAAGCCACCCATAACGGAAAAAGGCCGGTGGCTCCAGCCACCAGCCATCAGCCTTACGCAACGCGCGCAGGCCGTAGACGCAAGATCGTCGCTTACTTGAGCTCGACTTTCGCGCCAGCTTCTTCCAGGGCCTTCTTGGCAGCCTCGGCCTCTTCCTTGGAGATGCCTTCCTTGACCACGCCCGGAGCGCCGTCGACAACAGCCTTGGCTTCCTTCAGACCCAGACCGGTCAGCTCGCGAACGACCTTGATCACGTTCACTTTCTTTTCGCCAGCCTCGGTCAGAATGACGTTGAACTCGGTCTGCTCTTCAGCAACCGGGGCAGCGGCAGCCGGGCCGGCAGCCACGGCAGCGGCAGCAGTCACGCCGAACTTCTCTTCCATCGCCTTGATCAGCTCGACGATCTGCATGACGGACATTTCGGAAACGGCGTTGATGATATCTTCGTTGGTCAGAGCCATGACTCTAATTCCTGTTAGGGATAGACGGCCTTTTCACGGCCATCAAAGTTAAATATGAGTTCGAAAGCAGCCGGATGCCGGTCAGGCAGCCGCACCCTCTTTCTGGTCGCGAATTGCCGCCAAGGTACGGGCCAGCTTGCTGGTAGCGCCCTGAATCACGCTCATCAGCTGTGCAACGGCTTCGTTGTAGGTCGGCAGGGTAGCCAGTACGTCGATCTGGTTGGCTGCGAGGAACTGCCCCTCGAATGCAGCGGCCTTGATCTCGAACTTGTCCTGACCCTTGGCAAACTCCTTGAAGATACGGGCTGCAGCACCCGGATGTTCGTTGGAGAAAGCGATCAGGGTCGGGCCCTTGAACGCGTCGTTCAGGATCTCGAACTGAGTGCCTGCGACGGCGCGGCGGGCCAGGGTGTTACGCACGACTCGCACGTACACACCAGCCTCGCGGGCCTCTTTACGGAGTCCGGTCATGGCGCCGACGGTCACGCCACGGGCATCGGCCACGACAGCGGACAGGGCAGCCTTGGCAGCCTCGTTGACTTCAGCGACGATGGCCTTCTTGTCTTCGAGTTTGATTGCCACGGGTTTACTCCTGGATGTTACCGTTTCGCCCAGCAGAGCCGGACGCGCTTTGGTGTCTGATTCGGTACGAATCGGGAGCACCATCTGCGTAGGCTGAGGGTTTAAGGCTTGCGCCGCCTACGGTCTTGGATAGCCCCCGCCAGGCAGGGACCCCAATAGTTGGCGTGACGGAACAGTCCGCCACGCTCAATGCTTAGGCTTCCAGGGAAGCCTGATCGATGACCAGCCCCGGCCCCATGGTCGTGCTGAGGGTCACACGCTTGACGTAGACGCCCTTGGAGGTGGACGGCTTCAGGCGCTTCAGGTCGCTCAGCAGGGCTTCGACGTTCTGCTTCAGCTTGATCGGCTCGAAATCGACCTTGCCCACCGAAGCGTGGATGATGCCGTTCTTGTCGGTGCGGAAACGCACCTGACCAGCCTTGGCGTTTTTCACGGCCGTAGCTACGTCGGGGGTCACGGTACCCACCTTCGGGTTCGGCATCAGACCACGCGGGCCGAGGATCTGGCCCAACTGACCAACGACACGCATTGCATCCGGGGAGGCAATGACCACGTCATAGCTCAGATCGCCGCCCTTCATCTCGGCAGCCAACTCGTCCATGCCTACCTTGTCGGCACCAGCGGCCAAGGCTGCTTCGGCAGCAGGGCCCTGGGTAAACACGGCAACGCGCACGCTCTTGCCGGTGCCGTTCGGCAGCACGGTGGCGCCACGCACAACCTGGTCGGATTTACGCGGATCCACACCAAGATTGATGGCGATGTCTACAGATTCTTTGAATTTGATGGTGGAGAGATCTGCCAGCAGAGCGGCAGCTTCTTCGAAGCCGTACTGCTTGCCTGCCTCTACCTTTGCAGCGATCGCCTTCTGGCGCTTGGTCAGCTTAGCCATTTAAACACCCTCCACGTTCAGGCCCATGCTGCGCGCGGAACCAGCGATGGTACGCACAGCAGCCTCCAGGTCAGCGGCCGTCAGATCGGCCTGCTTGGCCTTGGCGATCTCTTCCAGCTGAGCACGGTTCACGGTACCGACTTTCTGGGTGTTCGGGCGAGCAGAACCACTGGAGATACCGGCCGCCTTTTTCAGCAAGACGGATGCCGGGGTGCTCTTGGTTTCAAAGGTAAAGCTGCGGTCACTATAGACGGTGATGATCACCGGAGTCGGCAGACCCAGTTCCATGCCTTGGGTCTTGGCGTTGAACGCCTTGCAGAACTCCATGATATTCACACCATGCTGACCCAGAGCCGGACCGACCGGCGGCGACGGGTTGGCCTGGCCGGCCTTCACTTGCAGCTTGATATAAGCCTGAATCTTCTTAGCCATGCAAAACTCCAGTTATGGGTTCAAACGCCCGAAGGCTCCCCTATTGCTTTCGCGATTGCCCTAGTGACGACAAAACCCCGCAGCCTGCGACTGCGGGGTATGGGGCGAGTTCTTCAGCTACGCCTTTTCGACTTGACTGAACTCCAGCTCCACTGGCGTGGAGCGACCGAAGATGAGCACCGCTACCTGGATGCGACTCTTCTCGTAATTGACCTCTTCCACGACCCCATTGAAATCTGCAAAAGGGCCGTCGATGACACGCACCACCTCACCCGGCTCGAACAAGGTCTTCGGCTTTGGCCGATCACCGCTGTCAGCCACTCGACGAAGAATAGCCTCAGCTTCCTTGTCGGTAATGGGGGCAGGCTTGTCGGCAGTACCGCCAATAAAACCCATGACACGAGGCGTGTCCTTGATCAGGTGCCACGTCGCCTCGTTCATCTCCATCTGGACCAGCACGTAACCTGGAAAGAACTTCCGCTCGCTTTTCCGCTTCTGGCCGTTCCGCATTTCCACCACCTCTTCGGTGGGAACCAGAATCTCGCCGAACTGATCTTCCATCCCAGCAAGCTTGACCCGTTCGATCAGCGAGCGCATGACATGCTTTTCGTAGCCCGAATAGGCATGAACGACGTACCAACGCTTAGCCACGAATGCACCCTTAACCAACGATCATGGAGACCAGCCAACCAAGCAGGGAATCAAGCCCCCACAGCAGTAGCGCCATCACCAGAACTACAGCCACCACGATCAACGTGGTCTGCGTAGTCTCTTGACGGGTCGGCCAGACAACCTTGCGAATTTCGGCACGCGCTTCTTTCGCCAGAGAGAAAAAAGCCTGCCCCTTACTGGTCTTGAGCGCAACGAAGGCCGCCACAACCCCCAGAACCAGCAATGCGATAACGCGATACAGGATGGACTCTTCGGAGTATAGCTGATTACCAACTACACCCACTGCGACCAAGACCACCACCACGAGCCACTTCACCAAATCAAAGCGAGACTCTTTAGCTTCAGCCTTGGCATTCATCCGAGAGACCCCATAAGAAATGCCAGAAATCCTGTGAAATCTGGCAGGCCAGGAGGGAATCGAACCCCCAACCTGCGGTTTTGGAGACCGCCGCTCTGCCAATTGAGCTACTGGCCTAAAACTTTGACAAGGCTGACTATCTTGTCAGCCCCAGAAGAAAAGATCAACGATTTATTCAATGACCTTGGCAACCACACCGGCGCCAACGGTACGACCGCCTTCGCGAATTGCGAAGCGCAGACCGTCTTCCATGGCGATCGGAGCGATCAGGGTGACGACCATCTTGATGTTGTCACCCGGCATCACCATCTCGACGCCTTCCGGCAGCTCGACGTTACCGGTCACGTCGGTGGTGCGGAAGTAGAACTGCGGACGGTAGCCCTTGAAGAACGGAGTGTGACGACCACCCTCTTCCTTGGACAGCACGTACACTTCGGCTTCGAACTTGGTGTGCGGCTTGATGGTGCCCGGCTTGGCCAGAACCTGGCCGCGCTCCACGTCTTCACGCTTGGTGCCGCGCAGCAGGGCGCCGATGTTTTCGCCGGCACGACCTTCATCGAGCAGCTTGCGGAACATTTCCACGCCGGTGCAGGTGGTCTTGGTGGTCGGACGGATACCGACGATCTCCACCTCCTCACCCACCTTGACGATGCCACGCTCAACACGACCGGTCACCACGGTGCCGCGACCGGAGATCGAGAACACGTCTTCGATCGGCATCAGGAACGGCTGATCGATGGCACGCACCGGCTCCGGAATGTAGGAGTCGAGGGTTTCCACCAGCTTGCGCACGGCGGAAACGCCGATGCCGTTGTCATCCTTGCCTTCCAGGGCCATCAGGGCAGAGCCGGTGATGATCGGAGTGTCGTCGCCCGGGAAGTCGTAGGTGGACAGCAGATCGCGCACTTCCATCTCGACCAGCTCCAGGAGCTCGGCGTCGTCGACCATGTCGGCCTTGTTCAGGAACACGACGATGTAGGGAACGCCCACCTGACGGGACAGCAGGATGTGCTCGCGGGTTTGCGGCATGGGGCCGTCGGCAGCCGAGCAGACCAGGATAGCGCCGTCCATCTGGGCAGCACCGGTGATCATGTTCTTCACGTAGTCGGCGTGACCGGGGCAATCGACGTGCGCGTAGTGACGGGTTGCGGAATCGTATTCAACGTGGGAAGTGTTGATGGTGATACCGCGCGCCTTTTCTTCCGGAGCATTGTCGATCTGGTCGAAGGCACGAGCGGAGCCACCCCAAGTCTCGGAGCAGACCTTGGTCAGGGCGGCCGTCAGAGTGGTCTTGCCATGGTCCACGTGACCGATGGTGCCGACGTTGACGTGCGGCTTGTTACGTTCGAACTTTTCTTTAGCCACCGAGGCCACCCCGCGATAATCACACCACCAAAACAAAGGCAGATATTTTCATATCTGCCTTTTAATATTTTGGAGCTCATGAGCGGATTTGAACCGCTGACCTCACCCTTACCAAGGGTGTGCTCTACCAGCTGAGCTACATGAGCGGAAACCAAGCAAAAACCAAACATGGAGCGGGTAGCGGGAATCGAACCCGCATCATCAGCTTGGAAGGCTGAGGTTCTACCACTGAACTATACCCGCACAGCCATCAGGCTAATGCTAAAAATCTGGTGGAGGGGGAAGGATTCGAACCTTCGAAGTCTATGACGTCAGATTTACAGTCTGATCCCTTTGGCCACTCGGGAACCCCTCCAAAACATGGCCGCATTATTGCTTGCCGCCAAGATGCTGTCAAGAGTTTTTTCTTTAAAAACTTGAGCTTAGCTCACTTGACCGCTACTTTCCTGAGCGCCGCCTGTATCGGCCGCCGCCTGAAAGCGGGCGCAATTCTATTCAAGCTGCCCAGGACTTGCAACCCCCTCACACTCTTTTTGTTGATGCTGCAGCCCTGGAAAGGATCGAGCAAGGATCCCCATTAGCCTCTCATCAAACAGTCGGGCACCCTCGGGCGCCACCTTTACCCAATAATCATGCCGTACCCGCGACAGCTCACGCACCATAGGCTCATAGCCAGCATCCCTGAAGTGCTGCATTGCAGCCTTGGCGGGCTCAGCGCGAGAAAAAACCCCCAGCGAGATGCCATTGACCAGATCGCCCTGAGTAATGACGTAGCTGTCTATTTTTTTTGCCTGCAGCTCTCTTAACTGATGCAAGGATGCTTGCCGAGAGGCCAGCGGCGGCAAGTACACCCAGTAGTCCGTTGCCACAATACGCTCGACCCGCTCCACACTGGAGGCGACGTCGAGGCTTAGCAGCCGCTGCACAACCTGGCGCCCCCTTTCCTCAGACTGAAATCCCCCCAGAAATAAGCACACCTCCTTTCTGGGCTCCCCTGCCTTCGCTCGCGTAGCGACCCTCGACTCACTGACAAGCTGAATTCCTGAGTTCACATCAAGAGACGGCGAAGCGGGATTCTCATGCGCCCCCCGAGTGCTGAATCGCTCACTCCAGACCCAATAAAAGAGGTTCAACACCAGCAGCAAGAGGAAAAGCCAGCGCATGCATGACCTCAGGAAGAAATGGGACAAGCAATGGCAAGCCCGATGAAAATCAAATCCGGCACCACTCTTACACGAGGCAAAACATCCGCGACCACGGAGGCATCTCCGCCCGTCAGAAAGACTTCATAATCATCGCCCCAATACGCCATTGCCAACTCCAACTGGGAACGCACGAACCCCTTCAACATCAAGGCACATCCACGCTCAACCGCCTCAGCTGTAGAGCGCCCCGGAGCAAGCGGCTCAGCCATGAATTGATTAGAAGCAACGGCATCGTAATGAATGCGCCGGGTATGCGTGCGCAACTGACTACGCAACAGCGGCAGCCCGGGACAAATAAACCCTCCCTTATGGTCGCCATTGGCAGCAACAAAATCAGCCGTGACTGCAGTACCCAGATCCAGCACCAGGCAGGCACCCGCCGAAAGATGATAGGCAGCAATAACAGCCATCCACCTATCAAGCCCCAGGCTTTCATAATTTACATATCCGTTACGCACCCCCGCCAAGCAAGATGCCGGCCGAGCAGTCAACACACGGAGTCCAAACTTTTGAGCAAGACACTGCTCAAGACAAGCAGTCTCCTCATCACTACGCACACTGACCATGCGGCAATGATAAAGCTCATGGGATACTCGCGCCCCCTCCAGAGCACGGGCCAGTTCCTCAGTCGATCCAACCACTCCACTCAGGAGCACTTGAGAGGCCGCATCAATGATTCGCCACTTTATAAAACTGTTGCCACAGTCAAGCTCGATGATCATCACACAACCTCAAGCTAATCTCGCCACCACTGTACCGCTGCTCCACCCCATTGACGCTCAGGCGTAGAGCGCCCACATGATCAACCCCCAAGACCAAGCCCTCGATCCGCTGCGTACCCGCAATCAACACCACCTCGCGCCCCTGCCATAAGTGGCTCGATTCCCACTCCTCTTGAAACGCAGCAAAGCCCAACTCCGCGTGACGCGCCAAATACCCGTGCAAGTGCCGACTCAACGCGCAGACCAAATCATTTCTGTCAATCAGATGCTGGAGCTCCAACCTCATCGAGGTCCAAGGCTGCTCAATACCGCTCTCACTTTCCATATTGACATTGACACCAACACCCACAACAACATCACATACGTCCGCAGGATCACCAGTCAACTCCAAGAGGACTCCTGCGATCTTTTTCCCTTGCACCAAAATATCATTCGGCCATTTCAGTCCAGCCTCGCCAAGGCCCGATGCTCGCAGCGCCTGCATCACCGCCAACCCAACCACGAGGCTTAACCCCTCTAACTGACGAGCTCCCTTTTGAACTCGAATTACCAAACTAAAATAAACATTTACCCCAAATGGGCTTTGCCAAACACGACCGCGCCTCCCCCGCCCGGCCGTCTGTCTTTCGGCCAGAACCAGAAAAGGAGGCTCAACCCCCGCCGTTAAAAGTCTAGCCGCTTCAGTATTGGTTGAATCCAGGGTTTCATAAATATAAAAAGGCCAAATATCAGACAAGCCCCTTTCACGCAGCGTCAGATCGGCCAATAAAGCCAGTGGATTAGTTAGTTTATAACCACGCCCCCGCACCCGACTCAACCGAACCCCAAACTCAGCCTCCAAGCGCCGCATCTGTTTCCAGACGGCACTTCGACTAATACATAATGCATCTCCAATTTCCTGCCCTGAATGGAAACGACCATCTTGAAGGAGCTTTAACAAAGTCAGCATTTGGGGCTCTACCTCAATATGACACCGGCATCATAGCGGGACACCTCTAAAAACCCAACAACCTGAACCGCATCCGATTATCCGGATGCTCCAACTTTTGAGAGAAAGGAGCCACGAAGACATCGGGCAAAATTGCGGATGCAGAAACTGAGTGCAACACGGCTACTGAATTGAAGCAGGCACATCATGCTGCATTGCCATGACTTCCGTCATCATTTCGATCGGGCATTTGAAATCGAAACCTTTACGCATCCGGAAGCTCAGCAGGCAGGCAAGCGCATCCAGTTGCCCCTGACCGTGGATCGACATCCGCCACCGGTAATCGTCATCCAAGGCAATAGGGATGATGTAGCGCGATTGCCCTGACGAGGCCGCATACCGGCCTCCCACCCCACTCCCCCCGATGTCTACAATGACCCGCCCCCACCACCAGGCCGCCCCCATGCCCTCGACCTCCCTCAGCCAGTCCCTCCGCCAGCTCTGGGCCCACCACGTTTTCAGCTACAGCCTGCGGGTGTTCATCGCCCTCACCGGCAGCATGGCGTTGTGCTGGTTTCTAGATCGCATGGACCTGCTCATCCCCCTGTTCCTCGGCATCATCGCCAGCGCCCTGGCGGAAACCGACGACAGCTGGGAGGGCCGGCTGCAGGCGCTGCTGGTCACCCTCGCCTGTTTCGCCGCGGCGGCCTTCGCCGTGGAGCTGCTGTTCCCCCATCCCTGGTGGTTCGCCGCCGCCCTGGCGCTGTCCAGCTTCGGCCTGACCATGCTCGGGGCGCTGGGCGAGCGTTATGCCACCATCGCCTCGGGCACGCTGATCCTGGCGATCTACACCATGATCGGCATCGACCAGCGCGGCGGGCCGCCGCTCGACCTTTGGCGCGAGCCGCTGGTGCTGGTCGCCGGCGCCGCCTGGTACGGCGGGCTCTCGGTGATCTGGCAGGCGCTGTTCAGCCACCAGCCGATCCAGCAGAGCCTGGCCCGGGTGTTCCGCGAGCTGGGCGAATACCTGAAGCTCAAGGCGTCGCTGTTCGAGCCGGTGCGCCATCTCGACGTGGAGAAGCGCCGCCTGGCCCTGGCGCAGCAGAACAGCCGGGTGGTGGCGGCGCTGAACGCAACCAAGGAGATCATCCTGCACCGGGTCGACAACGGCCGACCGACGCCGCAGGTGAACCGCTACCTGAAGCTGTACTTTCTCGCCCAGGACCTCCACGAGCGCGCCAGCTCCTCGCACTATCCCTACAACGCACTGGCCGAGGCCTTCTTCCACAGCGACGTGCTGTTCCGCTGCCGCCTGGTGATACGCCAGCAGGGCAAGTCCTGCCTGGCCCTGGCGCGGGCCATCGAGCTGCGCCAGCCGTTCGACTGTTTCGACCAGAGCCAAGCCCTCGAAGACCTGCAGACCTCGCTGGCGCACCTGCGCCTGCAGAGCAATCCAGCCTGGCGCCACCTGCTGCGCTCGCTCGGCGCGCTGGCCGACAACCTCGCCCACCTCGATCGCCTGCTGCACGACGCGCGCAACCCCGACGCCCTGGCCGAGGCCCAGGACAGCAGCCTGCTCGACCGCGAGCCGCAGTCGCTCGGCGAGGCCCTGAGTCGCCTGCGCCAACAGCTGACGCCGGCATCGCGGCCGTTCCGCCACGCCCTGCGCCTGGCCGCGGCGCTCTCCGCCGGCTACGCCCTGCTGCACCTGATCCACCCGACCCAAGGCTACTGGATCCTGCTGACCACCCTGTTCGTCTGCCAGCCCAACTTCGGCGCCACCCGCCGCCGTGTCCGTCAGCGCATCGCCGGCACCATGCTCGGTCTGCTGGCCGGCTGGGCGCTGTTCGAGCTCTTCCCCAGCCTGCTGGTGCAGTCGCTGTTCGCCGTGCTCGCCGGGGTGGTGTTCTTCGCCACCCGGGCCAGCCACTACACCCTGGCCACCGCGGCGATCACCCTGCTGGTGCTGTCCTGCTTCAACCAGGTCGGCGACAGCTACGGGCTGATCTGGCCGCGGCTGGTCGACACCCTGCTTGGCAGTCTGATCGCCGGCCTCGCAGTGTTCCTGATCCTCCCCGACTGGCAGGACCGCCAGTTGAACCGGGTGCTCGCCAACACCCTGGCCTGCAACGCCCGCTACCTGCGCCAGTTGATGCAGCAGTACCGCAGCGGCAAGCGCGACGACCTGGCCTACCGCCTGGCCCGGCGCGACGCGCACAACGCCGATGCGGCGCTGTCCTCGACCCTCGCCGGGATGCTCATGGAGCCCGGCCAGTTCCGCCACGAGGCGGATGTCGGCTTCCGCTTCCTGGTCCTCTCCCACACCCTGCTGGGCTACCTCTCGGCGCTCGGCGCGCACCGCGAGCAACTGCCGGAGGCCGAGTGCCGCCCGCTGCTCGACGAGGCCGCCGGACGCCTGGCCGACAGCCTTGAGGAAATCGCCCGGGCGCTCGCCGGCAACCGCCCGCTGGCCGTCCGCAACGAGGCCGAGCAGGCGCTGGCGCAGCGCCTGGAACAGCTGCCCGAGGAGCAGGACGACCGCCTGCGCCTGGTGCAGAGCCAGCTGGCGCTGATCGCCGGCCAGCTGGCGCCGCTGCGCAGCCTCGCCGTCCCCCTGCAGCAGAGTCCGGCGCACTGATCGCCGGCGGCCGGGCACTTTCCCGGCCTTTCGCCTTCCCCGGTACGCTCGGCTATACCTGTTGCTGTTCCCTCGAAACATCCATCGCTGGGAGAACTTCATGAGCAGAACAACAGTAACAGCAGGCCTGGCGATTCCCTTCGCCCTGGTCCTGAACCTGGCCGGCAGCGCCCAGGCCGCACCGGAGGAGAAGCCGAGCAGCTATTCGCCGGTGGCGATCACAGAAGATTTCGAGTCCACCAAGAACCGTCTCGCGGGCGAGAAAGCCGGCGTGGCGCAGACCCAACGCCGCCTGCTGGATGCGCGCTACGACCTCGCCGACAAGCCCGTCCAGGGCGTCACCATGAGCAGGGGCAAGCCGGTGCAGGGCGGCGTGCGGGTCAAGCTGTCCAGCGGCACCAATTGGGACGACCTGGGACGCATGAGTCCCGAGGACATCCGCGGCAAGCGTCTGTTTCCGGCCGGCTTCATGCCGCTGCCGCATCCCAAGCACGGCGAGGGCGGCATGGTTTTCCCGCAGTTCATGATCGACGAGATCAATAAGCAGGAGCAGCGCGACCTGACCCGCTTCGATCTGGACTTCGACCTGCCCGACCACTTCCTGCCCGAGTTCCCGGCGCCGATCTTTCTCACCACCCGCCCGGATCTGGGCGACGTGTCGCAAGGCAAGCAGGTGACCCTGTTCAACTTCCACGAGCTGTTCAACGGCATCCTCAATCCCAAGCAGCTCGAAGGCCTGCGCCTGTTGCTTACACCCTTCCCGCAGCAGCAGTTCAACGCCACCGAGGACCGCCGCAGCGAGCACCCGCACCGCGGCGTGGCCTGCCTGGACTGTCACGCTAATGGCCACACCAACGCCGCCACCCACCTGGTCGGCGACATCCGCCCGCAGGAGCTGCGCCATCGCATCGACACCCCGTCGCTGCGCGGGGTGAATATCCAGCGGCTGTTCGGCTCGCAGCGCGCACTGAAATCGGTGGAGGATTTCACCGAGTTCGAGCAGCGCGCCGCCTACTTCGACGGCGACCCGGTGATCGCCACCAAGAAGGGGGTGAACATTCTCGAGCGCGGCAGCCAGGTGCACTTCATGGGCGAGTTCCAGAACATCCTGGACTTCCCGCCGGCGCCCAAGCTGGGCGTCGAGGGCCGGCTGATCCGCGGCCAGGCCAGCGAGCAGGAGCTGCGCGGCGAGGCGCTGTTCTACGGCAAGGCCGCCTGCGCCGGCTGCCACGCGCCGCCCTACTTCACCGACAACTCGATGCACAACCTGAAGACCGAGCGCTTCTTCGAGCCGCAGAACATCAACGGCCGCCTGGCCAAGGCCGACGGGCCGATCAAGACCTTCCCGCTGCGCGGCATCAAGGACTCGCCGCCGTACCTGCACGACGGCCGCCTGCTGACCCTGGACGACACCGTGGAGTTCTTCAACCTGGTGCTGCAGCGCGGCCTGAGCGCGGAGGAAAAGGCCGACCTGGTGGCCTTCCTGCGCACGCTCTGAGGCACTCGACCGGGGGATGACGCCACGGCATCATCCCCCGGATGGCCCGCGCCGTCCTTCACCCTTCAGGCACAATGGCGTCCACACGGGCGCCAGCGCGCTCCGATCCCCCGTTTTCCCGACGCCTTCCGATGACCAAAACCCACCTGTTGCAGCTGATCCTCGCCCGCCTGGAGGACGACTTCGCCCTCGCCCGGCAGGCCGCGCAGACGGCCCACGAAGCGGCGACCCACGAAGAGAGTCTCGCCGAGAACAAGTACGACACCCGTGGGCTGGAGGCCGCCTATCTGGCGGCCGGCCAGTCACGCCGGGTAGAGGAAATCCGCCAGGCCCTGAGCCTCTACCAGAACCTGCAGCTGCGTCCCTTCGATGCCGAACGGGGTATCCAGCTGACCGCCCTGGTGCGCCTGGTCGATGGGCAGGGCGGGGAGCAGACGCTGTTTCTCGGCCCGGACGCCGCCGGCCTCAAGGTGCAGGCCGGCGACCGGCAGGTGATGGTCATCACCCCGCGCTCGCCGCTCGGCCAGCGCCTGCTCGGCCGGGGCGAAGGGGAAGAGATCGAGCTGGCGCTGGCCGGGGTGCGCCGGTGTTACGAGGTACTGGAGGTCGATTGAGGGGCCCGCACGCCTCAGCGGCCGAAGGCTTTCAGCACGCGCTTGACCAGCGTGACGCCGGCCAGCACCAGGCCGCCGGCGACGATGCCGACCACGGCGTTGGCCAGAGTCGGCAGCAGCGCCGAGAGGATGCTGCCGACGGTCGGCAAGCCGTTGGTGGTGGCCTCCAGACCATGCAGCCAGTGGGCGAGGAATGGCAGACCGTGCACCAGGATGCCGCCGCCGACCAGGAACATCGCCGCGGTGCCGACCACCGACAGGGCCTTCATCAGCCAGGGCGCAGCCGCCAGCAGGCCTTGGCCGAGACGGTTCAGCAGCGCGTCGGGCTGGCGCTCGAGGTAAAGCCCGAGGTCGTCCAGCTTGACGATGCCGGCGACCAGCCCGTAGACGCCGACGGTCACGATCAGCGAGATGCCCACCAGCACCGCGACCTGGGTGGTGAAGGCGGCCTGCGCCACGGTGCCGAGGCTGATCGCGATGATCTCGGCGGAAAGGATGAAGTCGGTGCGGATCGCGCCCTTGATCTTGTCCCGCTCGAAGGCGACCAGATCGATGTTGGGATCGACCAGCGCGGCGGTCAGCTCGGCGTGCTCGGCCTCGTCCTCGGCGGCGCTGTGGGTCAGCTTGTGCGCCAGCTTCTCGAAGCCCTCGTAACAGAGGAAGGCGCCGCCGAGCATCAACAGCGGAGTGATCAGCCAGGGCGCCAGGGCGCTGATCAGCAGCGCGGCGGGCACCAGGATCACCTTGTTCAGCAGCGAGCCCTTGGCCACCGCCCAGACCACCGGCAGCTCCCGCTCGGCCTGCACGCCGGCGACCTGCTGGGCATTGAGGGCGAGGTCGTCGCCGAGCACGCCGGCGGTCTTCTTCGCCGCGAGCTTGGTCATCACCGAGACGTCGTCGAGCAGGGTGGCGATATCGTCGATCAGGGTTAGCAGACTGCTACCAGCCATGGGGAACTCCTTGTTGGGGAAGAGCCAGGCGGGTTGGCGGACCTGGCGCGGGCCGCCAGTAAAGCAGGTCGGCAGGACACGGCAAAGATGGCCGGAGAAACTGCAGGAAATTTGTGCGCCCTGCCCAGACAAAGGCCCGGCAGGAGGCCGGGCCGGACAGGTGAATGCCCCGCGGGGACGGCGGGCGTCCCTCCGTATCAGGTCAAGGCGTAGGTGGGCAGACGCAGGCGACTCTGGCGTTGCAACATGGCGAGCATCGGCGCCTGGCCAGCCTCGATGGCCAGGTCGCGCTGGATCGAGCCGATCACCCCGTCGAGCTGCAGGCGGTTTCGCAGCTGGGCGAGGGACAGGGCGCGACGCAGCACCAGACGCTCCCCTTGCTGCAGGGTGAGCAGCAGGCTGCCGTCCGGACGCCGCTCGAGAAGGACCTCGCAGTCGGGAAAAGCGGCGACAAACGTTTCTACTATCTGCTTCATGAAGCTACTCCCTGATCGTGTGGTTCCGCGGCAAAGCTTGGGCAACTCTCATGCCAGCAGTAATTTCCTTTTTAATCAGTGAGTTGCAAATGAAGAACAGAAGAACGTCTTGCAAAGTGCAAGACCGCAGGCCAGCGCAGCGTGCATTTTGCCGGACGGGGAGAGGGACTCAGCGGCCCGCCAGGGTGTCCTGCCCGGGCAGCTCGCGCCAAGTCAGGTAGACGCGCAGGTCGAACTCCAGCTGGTGGTAGCCGGGCAGCATGTGCTCGCAGAGCTGGTAGAAGGCCTTGTTGTGGTCGAACTCGCGCAGGTGCGCCAGCTCATGCACCACGATCATCGCGAGGAACTCCGGCGCCGCCTCGCGAAACAGCGTGGCCACGCGGATCTCCTTCTTCGCCTTGAGCCGGCCGCCCTGCACCCGCGAGATCGCGGTGTGCAGGCCGAGGGCGTTGCGCAGCACGTCCCGCCTGCTGTCGTAGAGCACCTTGTCGATGCCCGGTGCATTGCGCAGGTACTGCTGCTTGAGGTCCATGGTGTAGGCGTACAGCGCCTTGTCGCTCTGTACGTCGTGGCGGCCGGGATAGCGCCTCTCCAGGTACCCGCCGAGGCGCTCCTCGGCGATCAGCCGGCGGACCTGGTCCTGCAGATGGACGGGATAGGCGGCGAGGTATTTCAGTACGGTCATCAAGTGGTTCTCTTCGAGTGCCGGGAAGGCATCGCCGGGAGCAGCAGTAAGGCTGCATCAGGACGGCTTGTCACGCCGCCTCCTCCTTTTTTACGCATATACACTTACAACAACTTACAAACAAAGCATTTGACCAAGATTTACTGGTTGAATAGGCTTGCAATCACTTAAAAACGCAGAACCACCTAGCATGATTGCCGTGACCCAGGAAGAACGCCTCGATGTCATCGCCGGACTGCTGGAACGGCAGCAGCGCATCACCCTGGACGAGATCTGCCAGCACTTCGGTATTTCCCGCGACTCGGCCCGGCGAGACCTGATCAAGCTGACCGAGCAGCCCCGCTTTCAGCGTATTCGCGGCGGCGCACGCTTGTTCGAGCCGGCCCCGGAGCCGCTGCCCTTTCTGCAGCGTCCGCGCAACGAGATCAAAACGGCGCTCGCCCGGCGAACCCTGGAGGTGCTGCGGCCCGGCGCCAGCCTGTACCTGGACGGTGGCAGCACGCTGCTGGAACTGGCCCGACTGCTGGCTGCACAGTCCCGGCCCTTCAGCTTGGTCAGCGCCGCGCTGGATGCGCTGCAGGTGCTGAGCCAGAACCCGGCGCTCAGCCTCCATGGCTTGGGCGGGGAGTTTGATCCGCTGCAGCGCATGATGCTGGGAACGGAAACCGAACGGCAGTTGGGACAGTTCCGGCTGCAACACGCCGTCATGGGGATCTGCGCCCTGAACGAGCACGGACTGAGCGCCCCGACGGCCGCCGAAGCCGCGCTGAAACGCCGGGCGATCGCCCAGTCCGAACATCTGATCGCAGTCGGCAGCGCCGACAAGTTCGCTCAGCAGCAGTTGCACCAGGTCTGCGACCTGGCACGGCTGGACCTGCTGATCTGCGATGCCTTGCCCGCCGGGCCGTTGCGTCAGGCACTCGCCGACCTCGAAACCCCGATCGTCACCCTGGAGGCTTCCGTTGATTAAGACTGCTGTTATCGGCTACGGGCTCTCGGCCCGAACCTTCCACCTGCCCTTCATTCGCAACCAGGCGGAACTGCAACTGGTGGCCATCAGCAGCAGCCAGGAACAGCTGCGCCAGGATCATCCGCAGCTGCAGCATTACCCGGATGGCAGCGAGCTGATCGCCCACAGCGACGCCGAGCTGGTGGTCATCACCTCGCCGAACCACTGTCATTTTTCCCTGGCCCGGCAGGCCTTGCTGGCCGGCAAGGATGTGCTGGTGGAGAAGCCCTTCGTGGTGACGGCGGAGGAAGGCAAAGAGTTGCTGGCCCTGGCCGCACGCCAGCAGCGGGTTCTGGCGGTCTATCACAACCGCCGCTTCGATGGCGACTTCCTGACCCTGCAACAGCTGTTGCGCACGGGAGAGCTGGGGGAGATCCGCTATTTCGAATCCCACTTCGACCGCTTCCGCCCGATCCCGAGGGCCCGCTGGCGCGAGCAGGCCGTCCCGGGTGGCGGCATTCTCTATGACCTCGGCCCCCACCTGATCGATCAGGCGCTGGTGCTGTTCGGCCTGCCCGAGGCCATCAGCGCCCGCTGCCGCGAATTGCGCGCCGGCGCCGAGGCCACCGACCACTTCCACCTGCAACTGCATTATCCGGACAAGGAGGTGGTGCTGCATTCGAGCCCATTCTGCGCCGCCCCCACCCTGCGCTTCGTGCTGCAGGGCACCCAAGGCAGCTACCACAAGTCCGGGCTCGATCCCCAGGAGGATGCGCTGCGCGCCGGCGCGCTGCCGGGCGGCCCGGACTGGGGGCTGGAACCGGCGAGCCAGCATGGCAGCATCCATACCGAACACGAGAGCCGGACGCTGCCGACCCTGGCCGGCAATTACCAACTGTTCTACCAGCAACTGGCGCAGGCCCTGCAGCGGCGCTTGCCACCGCCGGTCACTCCTGCGGACGCCCTGCAGGGCATCCGCCTGATCGAGCTGGCCTACCGCAGCCATCAACAGGGCCGTACCCTGGAGATGAGCCGATGACCCCGTCCGAACTGCTGGCGCAGGAAGCGCAGTTGCAACTGCCCGCCTTCGACCTGGACGCGGCCTGGCAACTGGGCCAGCAGCTGCATCGGCTCGCGACCGCCGTCCAGGCCCCGGCCGTGCTGGAGATCCACGCCTACGGCCGGGTCGCCTTCAGCGCCGCCCTGCCGGGTTCCAGTGCCGACAACGATGACTGGGTCCGGCGCAAACGCAACACGGTGCTGCGCTTCGGGCACAGCTCGATGTACCTGGGGGAGTACAACCGCAGCAAAGGGCGGGAATTCGAAACCCAGCCCCATATCGACGCGCGGAAATATGCGGCCCACGGCGGCAGCTTCCCGTTGCGCCTGAGCAACGGGGAACTGATCGGCGCCCTGACCCTATCGGGCCTGCCGCAGTGGGACGATCACCGGCTGGTGGTGGAGGCGCTGCAGGCCTGGCTGGCGGCGGAGCGGGCCTGATCCGGAAAGCTCGCAGAGCGCTCGTGCAGGGCATCGGGCACCGGATAGGGCCTGTGCCCGATTGTCCAGTGCCGACCGTGGACATTATCCACCTTAATCGTATGCAGGGCCGACCACAGGTGGAATCGAAGGAGGCGCGCTGAAATGACACGGCACGCGCTCAGAACCGCTAGACCACCCCTCCCGCGATGATGTGTAGGGCAGCGTTGGAATACTCCCCGAACGTCCGGACATCGGTGCTGCGCCTCTGCTGGTCGACCTCCATATCACCCGGCCGGTAGTTGAAGCCGGTGGCCAGGCGCCAAGTTTCGTTCATGGGGTTGTCCAGGGTGCGGTCCCTGTCGTCCACCGCCGAACTATCGTAGCCGATGCCGGCATTCCAGCGCAGGCGCGCATTGATCCGATGCTGCAGACCCAACGAGAGATACCAGATGTACTTGTACTCGCGCTCGACGGAGAAGCTTTGCGGATTGGCGGAGTCAATCTCCACGCCCACGGCGCCGAACTCCGACCAGTCCTGCCAACCAATGCTGGCGAGCATCAGCCAGTCCGGCCGCACCTGCCAGGCGAGGAAGGTTTCGTAGTTGCCAGTACAGGCAAAGCACAAATCGTTCTAAATATGAACCAACTGATATGCTTTGGAAAAAAACGTATGGCATCAATGGCCCGAGCTTCCTGGCACCGCCCAGAGTGCGCCCATACTGGACCTACAAGCACAAGGCCCGCACACAGCGGGCCTTGTGGGACGACGGTGGAGCCGGGGCTCAGTTGACCTTCGCCGCCAGCTCACCCTTGGCATAGCGCTGGAACATGCCTTCCAGGGAGATCGGCTTGATCTTCGAGGCGTGGCCGGCGGTGCCGAAGGCTTCGTAGCGGGCGATGCAGACGTCGCGCATGGCCTCGACGGTCTTGGCCAGGTACTTGCGCGGGTCGAACTCGCTGGGGTTCTGGCCCATGAAGCGGCGGATCGCGCCGGTGGAGGCCAGGCGCAGGTCGGTGTCGATGTTGACCTTGCGCACGCCGTACTTGATGCCCTCGACGATTTCCTCGACCGGCACGCCGTAGGTTTCCTTGATGTCGCCGCCGTATTCGTTGATCACCTTCAGCCAGTCCTGCGGCACCGAGCTGGAGCCGTGCATCACCAGGTGGGTGTCGGGGATGCGCTTGTGGATCTCCTTGATGCGCTCGATGGCGAGGATGTCGCCGGTCGGCGGCTTGGTGAACTTGTAGGCGCCGTGGCTGGTGCCGATGGCGATGGCCAGGGCGTCGACCTGGGTGGCCTTGACGAAGGCGGCCGCCTCTTCCGGATCGGTCAGCATCTGGCTGTGGTCGAGGATGCCCTCGGCGCCGACACCGTCCTCCTCGCCGGCCTGGCCGGTTTCCAGACTGCCCAGGCAGCCCAGCTCGCCTTCCACGGAGACGCCGCAGGCGTGGGCGAACGCCACGGTCTGCTGGGTCACGCGGACGTTGTACTCGTAGTCGGCGGGGGTCTTGCCGTCTTCACGCAGCGAGCCGTCCATCATCACCGAGCTGAAGCCCAGCTGGATCGAGCGCTGGCAGACGTCCGGGCTGGTGCCGTGGTCCTGGTGCATGCACACCGGGATGTGCGGGAATTCCTCGATGGCGGCGAGGATCAGGTGGCGCAGGAAGGGCGCACCGGCATATTTGCGCGCACCGGCGGAAGCCTGGACGATCACCGGCGAGTCGGTCCTGTCGGCCGCTTCCATGATGGCGCGCATCTGCTCGAGGTTGTTGACATTGAAGGCCGGCACGCCGTAGCCGAATTCGGCGGCGTGGTCCAGCAGCTGACGCATGCTGATAAGTGCCATCTTTCTACTCCCAATGATGATCGTTGGATCGCTGCCCGGCCGGCCGCGGGGGCACAGCCAGGGTCAAGAATTTCGGGTAGCGCGCCCGTAGGAGCGAGCTGATCGTTCCCACGCTCCCGCGTGGGAACGCCTCCCCGGACGCTCCTGCGTCCATGCACCGGGACGCCGGAGCGTCCCGGGCATGGCTCCCACGCCGGAGCGTGGGAGCCATCCAGACACGGGTATTACTTGGCGCGCTCTTCCAGCACCGCCACGGCCGGCAGCACCTTGCCCTCGACGAACTCGAGGAAGGCACCACCCCCAGTGGAAATGTAGGAGATCTTCTCGCCCACGCCGTATTTATCGATGGCCGCCAGGGTGTCGCCACCGCCGGCGATGGAGAAGGCGTCACCGTTGGCGATGGCCTGGGCCAGGACCTTGGTGCCGTTGCCGAACTGGTCGAACTCGAACACCCCGACCGGGCCGTTCCACAGGATGGTCTTGCAGGATTTCAGCAGTTCGGCGAACTGCGCGGCGGTCTGCGGGCCGATGTCGAGGATCATGTCGTCGTCGGCGACGTCCGCGATGGCCTTGACGGTGGCCTCGGCGTCTTCGGCGAAGGCCTTGGCGACCACCACGTCCACCGGCAGCGGCACGCTGACCTTGGCGGCGATGGCCTTGGCGGTGTCGACCAGATCGGCTTCGTAGAGCGACTTGCCGACCTTGTAGCCGGCCGCGGCGAGGAAGGTGTTGGCGATGCCGCCGCCGACGATCAACTGGTCGCAGACCTGGCTCAGGGAGTTGAGCACGTCGAGCTTGGTGGACACCTTGGAGCCGGCGACGATCGCCGCCATCGGCCGCTGCGGGTTGTCCAGCGCCTTGCCCAGCGCGTCCAGCTCGGCGGCCAGCAGCGGGCCGGCGCAGGCGACCCTGGCGAACTTGGCGACGCCGTGGGTCGAGCCCTCGGCGCGGTGGGCGGTGCCGAAGGCGTCCATGACGAACACGTCGCAGAGCGCGGCATACTGCTGCGCCAGCTCATCGCCGTTCTTCTTCTCGCCCTTGTTGAAGCGCACGTTCTCGAACAGCACCACCTGCCCCGGCTCGACGTTCACGCCGTCGAGGTAGTCCTTGAGCAGCGGCACCTCGCGGCCGAGGGCCTTGGACAGGTAGTCGGCAACCGGCTGAAGGCTGTTCTCCGCGGAGTACTCGCCCTCGGTGGGCCGGCCCAGGTGCGAGCAGACCATCAGCGCCGCGCCCTTCTCCAGCGCCAGCCGGATGGTCGGCAGGGCGGCGAGGATGCGGGCGTCGCTCGTCACCACGCCGTCCTTCACCGGCACGTTGAGGTCTTCGCGGATGAGTACGCGCTTACCCTTGAGGTCGAGGTCGGTCATCTTCAACACGGTCATATACGGTCGGTCCTTCTACGGGCAGAGAATTTCATTGTCGTGCTGCGGCGACGCTCAGCCAGTGGCTGGCGACGTCGAGCATGCGGTTGGCGAACCCCCACTCGTTGTCGAACCAGGCCAGCAGGTTGACCAGCCGGGGGCCGGAAACGCGGGTCTGGCTGCCATCGACGATGGCCGAATGGGGATCATGGTTGAAATCGCAACTGGCGTGGGGCAGCTCGGTGTAGTCCAGCAGGCCCTGGAGCGGGCCCTGCTCGGCAGCCCGGCGCAGCACGCGGTTGACTTCCTCGGCCGAGGTGTCGCGGGCGGTCTGCAGGGTGATGTCGAGACAGGAGACGTTGAGCGTCGGCACGCGCACGGCTTTGGCCTGGATGCGCCCGGAAAGTTCCGGCAGCAGGCGCTCGATGCCGCGGGCCAGGCCGGTCGACACCGGGATCACCGACTGGAAGGCCGAGCGCGTGCGGCGCAGGTCCTCGTGGTGGTAGGCGTCGATCACCGGCTGGTCGTTCATCGCCGAATGGATGGTGGTGATGGAGATGTACTCCAGGCCGATCGCCTCGTTCAGCAGTTTCAGCAAGGGCACGCTGCAGTTGGTGGTGCAGGAGGCATTGGAAACCAGCTTTTCGTCGCCCGCGAGACGCTGCTGGTTGACTCCGTAGACGATGGTGGCGTCGACGTCGTGCTCGCTGGCCATCGGCTGGGAGAACAGCACCCGCGGCGCACCGGCGCGCAGGAAGCGCTCGCCGTCGGCGCGGCTGTGATAGACGCCGGAGCACTCCAGCACCAGGTCGATGCCCAGCGCCGCCCAGTCGACGGCCTCCGGGGTCGGGACGCGCAGCACCTGCAGCGCGTCGCCGTTCAGGCACAGCCGGTCGCCCTCCACCCGCACCGCGCCGGGGAAGCGCCCGTGGGTGGAGTCGAAGCGGGTCAGGTATTCGACGCTGGCCTGGTCGGCCAGGTCGTTGAGGGCGACGATGCGGAACTCCGCCGACGCGCCCCGCTCATAGTGGGCACGCAAAACGCAGCGGCCGATGCGGCCATAGCCGTTGAGGGCAACGCGGTAGGGAGGGTTGGACATGACAGGTCTCGGCGGTAGGCGATTCGCTCCCGCTCCCCCGCAGGGGAGAAGGTCGGGGAGACGGGGGCGCCGGCCACGCCCTCTCCCCTGCCTCCTCCCCCGCACGCGGGAGAGGAGAGCCGGCACATCAGTCCTCGAGCAGTTCCTCGGCGGTGGCCAGCAGGTTGTCGAGGGTGAAGCCGAAGTGCTCGAAGAGCGCGCCGGCCGGGGCGGACTCGCCGAAGCTGGTCATGCCGATGATGCGTCCTTCCAGGCCGACGTACTTGTACCAGAAGTCGGCATGCGCGGCCTCGATGGCGATCCGCGCACCGACCTGGAGCGGCAGCACGGCCTGCTTCCAGGCGGCGTCCTGGCGGTCGAACACGCTGGTCGAGGGCATGGAGACGACGCGCACCCGACGCCCCTCGGCGCTCAGCCTGTCGAAGGCCTGCACGGCCAGGGCGACTTCCGAACCGGTAGCGATGAGGATCAGCTCCGGCTCGCCGGCGCAGTCCTTGAGCACGTAGCCGCCACGGGCGAGATCGGCCAGCGGCCCGGCTTCGCGCGTCTGGTGCGGCAGGTTCTGGCGGCTGAACACCAGGGCGCTCGGGCCGTCCTGGCGCTCGATGGCGCTTTTCCAGGCCACGGCGGACTCCACCGCGTCGCACGGACGCCAGGTGTCGAGGTTCGGCGTGCTGCGCAGGCTGGCCAGCTGCTCGACCGGCTGGTGGGTCGGGCCGTCCTCGCCAAGACCGATGGAGTCGTGGGTGTAGACGAACAGCACGCGCTGCCTCATCAGCGCGGCCATGCGCACGGCGTTGCAGGCGTATTCCATGAACACCAGGAAGGTGGCACCGTAGGGAATGAAACCGCCGTGCAGGGCGATGCCGTTCATGATCGCGCTCATGCCGAACTCGCGCACGCCGTAGTACAGGTAGTTGCCGGAGGCGTCGTCCGCCTTCAGCGCCTGGCAGCCCTTCCACAGGGTCAGGTTGGAGCCGGCCAGGTCCGCCGAGCCGCCGAGGAATTCCGGCAGCAGCGGGCCGAAGGCGTTCAGCGCGTTCTGGCTGGCCTTGCGGCTGGCGATGGCTTCGCCCTTGGCAGCGACTTCGGCGACGTACTCGGCGGCCTTCGCGGCGAAGCCTTCCGGCAGCTCGCCGCGGCTGCGGCGCAGGAACTCCGCGGCCAGCGCCGGATACTCGGCCTGGTAGGCGGCGAAACGCTGGTTCCACTCGGCCTCGCGGGCGGCGCCGGCGGCCCTGGCGTCCCAGGCGGCGTAGAGCTCGGCGGGGATCTCGAACGGCGCATGGCTCCAGCCCAGCGCGGCGCGGGTCAGGGCGACCTCCTCGGCGCCCAGCGCGGCGCCGTGGCACTCCTCCTTGCCCTGCTTGTTCGGCGAGCCGAAGCCGATCACCGTCTTGCAGCAGATCAGGGTCGGCCGCTCGCTCTTGCGCGCGGTCTCGAGGGCGGTCTTGATCTCGTCGGCGTCATGGCCATCGACGTTGCGGATCACCAGCCAGTCGTAGGCCTCGAAGCGCGCCGGGGTGTCGTCGGTGAACCAGCCATGCACCTCGCCGTCGATGGAGATGCCGTTGTCGTCGTAGAAGGCGATCAGCTTGTTGAGCCCCAGGGTGCCGGCCAGCGAGCAGACCTCGTGGGAGATGCCCTCCATCAGGCAGCCGTCGCCGAGGAACACGTAGGTGTGGTGGTCGACGATGGTATGGCCCGGGCGGTTGAACTGTGCGGCCAGCACCTTCTCCGCTACAGCCATGCCGACGGCGTTGGCCAGGCCCTGGCCGAGCGGGCCGGTGGTGGTCTCGACGCCGGGGGTGTAGCCGTATTCCGGGTGGCCGGGGGTGCGGCTGCCGAGCTGGCGGAAGTTCTTCAGGTCGTCGATGGAGAGGTCGTAGCCGGTCAGGTGCAGCAGCGAATAGATCAGCATCGAGCCATGGCCGTTGGACAGCACGAAACGGTCACGGTCGGCCCACTGCGGGTTGCCCGGGTTGTGGCTGAGGTAGTCGCGCCACAGCACTTCGGCGATATCCGCCATGCCCATGGGGGCGCCGGGGTGGCCGCTGTTGGCTTTCTGCACGGCATCCATGCTGAGGGCACGGATGGCATTGGCACGCTCACGACGGCTGGGCATCGCTGAATCTCCTGCGGGGGTACTGAATCGAAAAAGTCGGCTATTTTCGCCCAGCCGCACGGGCAGCGGCAATCGCAGATGGTCGAAGTGGCCGTAACCCGCCAGATTAGCAGCCCGTCGCAGACCCGCCTCCCCGTCTGCCTGGGTTCCTGACGGACGCCCTTCTCCTGCGAATGCCGACGGCAATATCAAAACTTTTTGATACAGCCTTGCTGGACGAAAATCGACCGACTAGACTGCCTGCCCCATGAACCTGCGTGTCCCCACCCTCCGCCGCGACGACGACTGCGACGAGCTGGCCGCCCTCTGCAAGGCCGGCGGCGACGCGCTGCGCCTCAGGGTGCTGCGCGTGCTGGCCAGCGATTCCTTCGGCGTGCTGGAGCTGGCGCAGATCTTCGCCATCGGCCAGTCGGGCATCAGCCACCACCTCAAGGTGCTGGCCCAGGCCGGGCTGGTGGCGACGCGCCGCGAGGGCAACGCGATCTTCTACCGCCGCGCCCTGCCGGCCGCCGCCGGCTTCGGCGGCATGTTGCGCGCGGCGCTGCTGGCGGAGGTCGACGCACTGGAGCTGGAATCCGCGATCCGCACGCGGATCGGCGAGGTGCATGCCCAGCGCGCCGCGGTCAGCCGCGACTTCTTCAGCCGCATGGCGGACAAGTTCCAGGCCCAGCAGGACCTGATCGCCGGCCTGCCGCAGTACCGCGACAGCCTGCTGGCCCTGCTCGATGCCCTGGGCTTCGCCGACTCGGCCTGCGCGCTGGAGGTCGGCCCCGGCGACGGCGCCCTGCTGCCGGAGCTGGCGCGGCGCTTCGCGAAGGTGACGGCCCTGGACAACAGCCCGGCGATGCTCGAGCTGGCGCGCCAGCGCTGCGCCCAGGAAGGCCTGGAGAACGTCGAGCTGAAGCTCGCCGATGCGCTGCAGGACGGACAGGAGCGCGCCGACTGCGTGGTGCTGAACATGGTGCTGCATCACTTCGCCGCACCGGCCGAAGCGCTGAAGTGGCTGGCCGCACGGGTCAGGCCGGGCGGCAGCCTGCTGCTGACCGAGTTGTGCCGCCATGACCAGGCCTGGGCCCGCGAAGCCTGCGGCGACCTCTGGCTCGGCTTCGACCAGGACGAGCTGGCGCGCTGGGCCGCGGAGGCCGGCCTGGAGCCCGGCGAAAGCCTGTACATCGGCCTGCGCAACGGCTTCCAGATCCAGATACGGCACTTCGCCAAGTCACCGATGGGCGCCGGCGAACGACAGTGACCCCATTGAACATTGCATGACACGGCCGCGAGGCCGACTCAGCCACCGGTAAACAACAGGAACCGATCGATGAGCGAATATTCCCTTTTCACCTCCGAGTCCGTGTCCGAAGGCCATCCGGACAAGATCGCCGACCAGATCTCCGATGCGGTGCTCGACGCCATCATCGCCGAGGACAAGCACGCCCGCGTGGCCTGCGAAACCCTGGTGAAGACCGGCGTGGCCATCGTCGCCGGCGAGATCACCACCTCCGCCTGGGTCGACCTCGAGCAGCTGGTGCGCGACGTGATCGTCGACATCGGCTACGACAGCTCCGATGTCGGCTTCGACGGCGCCACCTGCGGCATCGTCAACATCATCGGCAAGCAGTCGGTGGACATCAACCAGGGGGTCGACCGCGCCAGGCCGGAAGACCAGGGCGCCGGCGACCAGGGCCTGATGTTCGGCTACGCCAGCAACGAGACCGAGGTGCTGATGCCGGCGCCGATCTGCTTCTCCCACCGTCTGGTCGAGCGCCAGGCCGAAGCGCGCAAGAGCGGCCTGCTGCCCTGGCTGCGCCCGGACGCCAAGAGCCAGGTCACCTGCCGCTACGAGAACGGCAAGGTGGTCGGCATCGACGCGGTGGTGCTGTCCACCCAGCACAACCCGGAGATCAGCCAGGCCGACCTGCAGGAAGCGGTGATGGAGCTGATCATCAAGCACACCCTGCCGGCCGAGCTGCTACACAAGGACACCCAGTTCCACATCAACCCGACCGGCAAGTTCGTCATCGGCGGCCCGGTGGGCGACTGCGGCCTGACCGGGCGCAAGATCATCGTCGACTCCTACGGCGGCATGGCCCGCCACGGCGGCGGCGCCTTCTCCGGCAAGGACCCGTCCAAGGTCGACCGCTCGGCCGCCTACGCCGGCCGCTACGTGGCCAAGAACATCGTCGCCGCCGGCCTCGCCGAGCGCTGCGAGATCCAGGTGTCCTACGCCATCGGCGTGGCCCTGCCGACCTCCATCTCGGTCAACACCTTCGGCACCGGCAGGATCAGCGACGAGCGCATCGTCCAGTTGGTCCGCGAGCACTTCGACCTGCGCCCGTACGCGATCACCCGGATGCTCGACCTGCTGCACCCGATGTACCGTCCGACCGCGGCTTACGGCCACTTCGGCCGCACGCCGGTCGAGATGACCGTCGGCGACGACACCTTCACCGCCTTCACCTGGGAGCGCACCGACAAGGCCGAGGCGCTGCGCGCCGCCGCCGGTCTGTGACTGCCCCGACGACCGCCGTCACACTGGCGGCGGTCGTCGCCTTCCCCCTCTGCAGTCCAGGGCTACAATCGGCTAAGATCCCCCGTCGATGCCTCGCCCCGGGCCGCCGCGAAAGCCAAGCGACGAACGTCCTGCGGTGATCGTGACTCGATCGTTGACGATCTCGTCAACCTGGACATCCCAAATTCCGCTTCGGCGTGACCGATCCGGCAGGTCCGAGCCTCGGGCCGTACAGCGGATCGGCAATCTGGCAGTGACCGGCCCCTAATTCCGGAGCCTGCAGTTCTCTTGCGTGAGGAGTTTTTCGAGCTATGTCTCGCTTACCTGTCATCGTTGGTTTTGGTGGTTACAACTCAGCCGGTCGCAGCTCCTTCCACCACGGTTTCCGTCGCACCGTCATCGAGTCTCTCGACCCCCAGACCCGCCAGGAAACCCTCGCCGGACTGGCGGTGATGATGAAGCTGGTCAGCGTGGTCGACGGCGAGTACCGCGGCAGCGACGGCGCGCCCCTCACCCCGGCCGAGATCGAACGCCGCCACGGCGAGCAGATCCTCGCCTCCACCCTGATCCGGCGCATCGAGAAGCAGTACTTCGACGTCGACGCCGCCCACTGGCAGAAGAGCCTGACGCTGTCCGGGGAAGGCGAGCCGCTGCACTTCACCACCAGCACCAAGCAGTTACCGGAGCCACTGCCGGCCAGCTGGAGCGTCGAGCCCCTCGAAGGTAACCAGGTACGGGTGACCATCCACGGCAGCTGCGAATTCAAGGTCGACAGCTACCGCGAGCTGCCGGTGAAGTCCGCCGGCCAGCTGCCCACCGGCTTCGAGCCGGGGGAACTCTACAACTCGCGCTTCCACCCGCGCGGCCTGCAGCTGTCGGTGGTGGCCGCCACCGACGCGCTGCGCTCCATCGGCATCGACTGGCAGACCATTCTCGACCACGTGCAGCCCGACGAGGTGGCGGTGTTCTCCAGCAGCATCATGAGCCAGCTCGACGATAACGGCTACGGCGGCCTGCTGCAGTCGCGCCTGAAGGGTCACCGCGTCTCCGCCAAGCAGCTGCCGCT
Source organism: Azotobacter chroococcum (assembly GCF_004339665.1). Lineage (GTDB taxonomy): Bacteria > Pseudomonadota > Gammaproteobacteria > Pseudomonadales > Pseudomonadaceae > Azotobacter > Azotobacter chroococcum. Next base: position 63,452 of record NZ_SMMU01000002.1, on the reverse strand, counting down.
GGGCTTCAACAGCATGCCCACCGACTTCATCAACGCCTATGTGCTGGGCAGCGTCGGCATCACCGGCAGCATCACCGGCGCCTGCGCCACCTTCCTCTACAACCTGCAGAAGGGTATCGACGTCATTACCTCCGGCCAGGCGCGGGTGGTCATCGTCGGCAACGCCGAGGCGCCCATCACCCCGGAGATCGTCGAGGGCTATGCGGCCATGGGCGCCCTGGCCACCGAGGAAGGCCTGCGCCATATCGAAGGCCGCGACGAGGTGGATTTCCGCCGCGCCAGCCGGCCCTTCGGCGCCAACTGCGGGTTCACCCTGGCCGAGGCGGCGCAGTACGTGGTGCTGATGGACGATGCCCTGGCCCTGGAGCTGGGCGCCGATATCCACGGCGCGGCGCCGGACGTGTTCGTCAACGCCGACGGCTTCAAGAAGTCCATCTCCGCCCCCGGCCCGGGCAACTACCTGACCCTGGCCAAGGCGGTGGCCAGCGCGATACAACTGGTCGGCGAGGAGGGCGTGCGCCAGCGCAGCTTCGTCCATGCCCACGGCTCCAGTACGCCGGCCAACCGCGTCACCGAGTCGGAGCTGCTGGACCGCGTCGCCGGGGCCTTCGGCATCGCCGACTGGCCGGTCGCCGCGGTCAAAGCCTATGTCGGCCACTCCCTGGCCACCGCCAGCGGCGACCAGCTGATTTCCGCCCTCGGTACCTTCAAGTACGGCCTGCTGCCGGGCATCAAGACCGTCGACCGCTTTGCCGACGATGTCCATGACAAGCATCTGCGCCTGTCCACGCGCGACGTGCATCGCGACGATCTGGACGTCTGCTTCATCAACTCCAAGGGCTTCGGCGGCAACAACGCCACCGGCGTGCTGCTGTCGCCGCGGATCACCGAGAAGATGCTGCGCAAGCGCCATGGCGAGGCCGCCTTCGCCGACTACTGCGCACGCCGCGAAACCACCCGCGAGGCCGCCCGCCGCTACGACGAGCAGGCCCTGCAGGGGCGCTTCGACATCCTCTACAACTTCGGCCAGGACATGATCGACGACCACGCCATCGAACTGAGCGAGGAAGGGATCAAGCTGCCCGGCTTCAGCCAGGCGATCCGCTTCAAGAAGGATGAGCGCTTCAGCGACATGCTCGACTGAGACAGCCTCGCCCGGCGGGGGCCGCGCCCCCGCCCTCCCCCTTCACTCCAGTGTCCGCGCCAGCGCGAGCAGCCCGTCGCGCCAGTCCGCCGCCAGCGGCAGGGCCAGGAACGACGGGTTGAGATAGTCGGCGCGCGCCGCGTAGTCCAGCGCCCGGCCCTGCAGGTCCAGCACCTCGCCGCCGGCGCCTTCGAGCACGCCCTGGGCGGCGGCGGTGTCCCACTGCGAGGTCGGCGCCAGGCGCGGATAGCAGTCGGCGCGGCCCTCGGCGACCTGGCAGAACTTCAGCGAGCTGCCGACACTGGCCAGTTGCAGGCTGCCGAAACGCGCGCCGAGCCCCTGCAGCAGGCGTTCCTGGGCCGGACTGCTGTGCCGCCGGCTGGCGACCACGGTGAAAGCCTCGTCCGGGCTGCTGCGCACGCCGATCGGCTGCTGCAGGCCCGGCGCGTCGCTGCGCCAGGCGCCGAGCCCGGCGCCGCCGAAGTAGCAGCAGCCAGTCGCCGGCACGCCGACCACCCCGAACAGCACCCGGCCGTCCTCGATCAGCGCCACGTTGACGGTGAACTCCGCGCTGCCGGCGATGAACTCCTTGGTGCCGTCCAGCGGGTCGACCAGCCACCAGCGACGCCAGCCGGCGCGCTCGGCTAGGGGAATCGCGCAGTCCTCCTCGGAGAGCACCGGTATTCCCGGCTCGAGCGCCTGCAGCCCGGCGCAGAGAACGCGGTGCGCGGCCAGGTCGGCGGCGGTCACCGGCGAAGCGTCGGCCTTCTCCTGCACCTCGATATCCACGCGCCAGTACGGCAGGATGGCGGCGCCGGCCTGGCGCACCAGATCGATCAGCGGGGCGAACGGGACAGGGCTCACAGGACCAGGACTCCGCGCTGGACCAGCAGATCGCGCGCCAGATAGAGCGCGGCCAGGGCCCGCCCCTCGCTGAACTGCGCATGCCGGACCAGATCGGACAGCTCGCGCAGGTTGACCCGCTCGACCCGCATCGGCTCCGGCTCGTCGCCCGGCAGGCGCTTTTCATAGAGGTCGCGGGCCAGCACCACCTGGATCTTCTGGGTCATGTAGCCGGGCGACAGGGACAGCTCGGTGAGGTACTCCAGATGGTGAGCGCCGTAGCCGGCCTCCTCCTTCAGTTCGCGGTTGGCCGCCACCAGAATGTCCTCGCCCGGCTCGATCAGCCCCTTGGGCAGGGACAGCTGGTAATCGTCGGTGCCGGCGCAGTATTCCTCCACCAGCAGGGCGTGCTGGTCGTCGATCAGCGCGACGATCATCACCGCACCGTAGCCGCTGCCGGTGCCCACCAGACGCTCATAGGTGCGCTCGACGCCATTGCTGAAGCGCAGCTGCAGTTCCTCGACGCGAAACAGGCGGCTGGTCGCGACGATCGCTCGAACGAGTACGGTGGGTTTCTGGCGCATAGTCATTCCTCGACTGGATGGGAGGCTCGATTGGACGTTCTTCTGGAGCCCTGTGGCTGGGTATCATACCCCGGCTTGCGGCGCGGCTCGCCCTTGGCCGATAGCGCGCAGGTCCTTCGCATGCCACGCTTCCCGAAGCCTCCACCCGACAAGAGCCGCCATGCCCCCGCTACCCTGGAGCGAAATCGATACCGTCCTGCTCGACATGGACGGCACCCTGCTCGACCTGCATTTCGACAACCATTTCTGGCTGGAGCACCTGCCGCAACGCTATGCCGAGCACCACGGCATCAGCCGCGCGATGGCCGAGCAGGAACTGCTGCCGCTGTTCCGCGAACATGCCGGCCGGCTGACCTGGTACTGCCTAGACTTCTGGAGCGCCGAGCTGAAGCTGTCGGTCGTCGAGCTCAAGCGCGAGGTCGCCCACCTGATCGCCCTGCGTCCGGACGCCGACCGCTTCCTCGCCGCCCTGCGCAGGGCCGGCAAGCGCGTCGCGCTGATCACCAACGCGCACCGCGATTCGCTGTCGCTGAAGCTGGAGCGGGTCGAACTGGCCCCCTGGTTCGACCGCCTGATCAGCTCCCACGACTACGGCTTTCCCAAGGAGGACCAGCAGTTCTGGCTCGCCCTGCAGCAGGACTTCGGCTTCGCGCCGGCACGCAGCCTGTTCATCGACGACAGCCTGCCGGTCCTGCGCAGCGCCCGGCGCTACGGCATCGCCCATCTGCTGGCGGTACGCCAGCCGGACAGCCGGCAGGGACCGAAGGACACTGGGGAATTCACCGCCGTGGAGAGCTATCCGGCGCTGTGCGAGGGGCTTTGCTGAGCCAGGGAAAAGACCGTGCCAGAGCGGATCACGACGGTCGCCGGAAGGCTGGGAAAAAGGCAGAAACGACCTGCAGAAAAGGGTTGACAGTCCCGATTTCGCAAAGTTCCCCTTAACAAACAACGAGTTACAAAGCAACAAAAAATCCTGCAGATCGGCAGAAAATGCTTGCACAAAGCCTTCACGGCGGAGAGGATCGCCTCGTCATCCCCACTGAGGTTCCCCACGTCATGAAGTACGCACCCATACTCCTGCTCTCCTTCGGCCTGGCCAGCGGCGCGGCATTCGCTGGCGGCAACACCGAGGCAGCTGTCGGCGGCGCACTGGGCGGCACACTGGGCTCGGTTGTCGGGGGCGCCCTGGGTGGCTCCACCGGCGCGGTGATCGGCTCGGGGGTTGGCGGTGCAGCCGGCGCCGGGATCGGCGCCGACCGCCGCAGCCGGACCGAAGCGGCCATCGGCGGCGGGCTCGGTGCGGCCGGCGGCAACGTCATCGGCAATTCGGTCGGCGGCCGTACCGGCGGCGTGATCGGCGCCGCACTCGGAGGCGCCGGCGGCGGCGCCCTGGGCAACGCCTATGGCGACGATGACGACGACGACGACCATGGCGGTCGCCGCCGCGTCGAGCACCACCACCATTACCACGACAATGGCTATCACCGCGGCCACCACAAGCACAAGCACAAGCGTCGCCATCGTCACGACGACTGATAGCGGTGCAATCCGGACTCAGAAGAAGCCCGCCCCATGGCGGGCTTCTTCGTTTCAGAGGATCGGCGAAATCAGCCGTGCCACCCGCATGCCCAGGCGCTTCAGGCGGTGCGCCCGGCGGCTCTCCTCCCGATCCAGCTCGCGGGAGCGGCTGAAGTCCGTCTGCAGCATGCATTCCACCTCCGCGGCGAAGGTGGCATCGACAGTGAACAGGGTCAGCTCGAAATTCAGCCGGAACGAGCGATTGTCCAGGTTGGCGCTGCCCACTGCCGCGGTATCGCCGTCGATCAGCAGCACCTTCTGGTGCATGAAGCCCGGCAGGTAACGGAACACCCGGATGCCCGCCTCGAGCGCCTCGAAGGCATACAGGCTGGAGGCGGCATAGACCACCCGGTGGTCGGGCCGCGACGGCAGCAGCAGGCGCACCTCCAGCCCGCGCAGCGCCGCCAGGCGCAGGGCGGCGAACACCGACTCGTCGGGCACGAAGTAGGGACTGGCCAGCCAGATCCGCCGGCGCGCCGCATTGATCGCCGCGACGAACTGCAGCGAGCCGGTTTCCTGGGGATCGGCCGGGCCGCTGCCGACCAGTTGGCAGAGCACCCCGCCGGCGGGATAGCGTTCCGGCAGCAGCAGCGGCGGCAACTGCCGGGTGGTCCAGAACCAGTCCTCGGCGAAGGACTCCTGCAGGCAGGCCAGCACGGGGCCGCTCAGCTCCACTTGGGTATCGCGCCAGGGGGAAAGCTGCGGATTGCCGCCAAGATAGTCGTCGCCGACGTTCAGCCCGCCGAGAAAGCCGCGCCGGCCGTCGACCAGCACCAGCTTGCGGTGGTTGCGGAAATTCAGCTGGAAGCGGTTGAGCAGGCCGCTGTGCGCGGAGACCGAGAAGGCATGCATCGCCACCCCGCCCTCGCGCAGGCACTGCACATAGCGGCGCGGCAGGGCATGACAGCCGATGCGGTCGTAGAGGAAGAACACCTGCACACCGCTGGCGGCCCGCTCCAGCAGCAGGCGTTGCAGATGCCGGCCGAGATGGTCGTCACGGACGATGAAGAACTGCAGCAGGATCACCTCGCGCGCCTGGGCGATGGCCTCGAAGATCGCCGCGAAAGCATTCTCGCCGTCGATCAGCAGGCGCACCCGGTTGTTCGCCAGGGGCGGCTGGCGGCCGAGGCGCGCCAGCACCTTGAGGTTCTGCGCGGCCTCGCTGTCGTGGGCCGTCAGGGCCTCCTCGACCCAGGGCCGCCAGTCCAGCTCGGCCATCGCCCGGTGCATCTGCAGGTCGGCCTGGCGCCTCGCCTCGATGTAGGCATCGAAACGGCTGCGGCCGAACACCAGGTAGGGCAGCAGGGTGAGATAGGGCATGAACAGCAGGGAGATGGCCCAGGCGATGGCCCCCTGGGCGGTACGCACGGTGAACACCGCATGGACGGCCGCAGCCACCCCGAGCGCCTGGATTAGCACCAGCAGATAGCCCAAGAGCTGGAAAGCGCCCTGCTCCATGCCCATGCCCCACTCCATCGAGATGCCGCTTCTGAGCATAACAGGCGGGCATGGCGATGGAGCGTCGGGAAGCGGCCGTGAAAAAGCCTCCCGGACAGACCGTGGAAAACACGCTACAGCGGCTTAAACAAACGTCCCGACTTGCTCAGGGCGTTTGCTTCTGGACTGTTGCCCGATCCTGAGAGCGGACAAAAGTCCGCTCAGGCCAGTAGCGCCATCAGGCGCCGGGCCCCCAGCAATGGGCGCTATCCGCCCCAGAGCGGACATCGTTTTCGCTGACCGTCTGTTACCTGGTTGCTACCGTTTCGGACTTGCGGGATTGCCAACCCCCCATCAAGTGCCTTGAAGACAGCGACGCCTACTCGCGCTGATTCCGTCTGCGCCTGGGCTCGCGCATCGGAAGCATGTAGCAAGTCTTCGTCGGCCTTCAGGACTTCAATCAGGCTGACGACACCTTTTTGGTATGCCGCAAACGAAGCTCCTCGCGCGCGCCCGAGTGAGTCCACTCCCCCGGGCAAGTACGGTAGCCAGAGCCGAGAAGGCATTTTCTACGTCCTCGGTTGCATGCAGATAAGCATGCCAGTACTTCGGCCTCCTGGCCCCTGGCCAAGTGGATCTGCGCGCTGATGCAGCCGGAATCGAACAGACGCCAGCGCAGGCCCAGCATGCCGGCGGCCTGGCTGGCACCGTTACTGAACAGGCTGCCACCGGACACCGATGTCGCGCTGCCAATCAGTCCACTCAGGGAGAGCTTGGGATAATACTCGGCGATGGCGACGCCGATTCGCGCGTTCGATACGGCAAGGCGGGCTTGCAATCCACGGATGCTGATGTAAATGTCGACGGCCTGTGCCGCCACAGCCAACTGTGTTGCAGTCGCGTCGGCCTCCGAAGCCAGGTACTCGGCAAGCGCCGCTTCGCGCCCACGACGCAGGCCGCCGAATAGGTCCAGTTCCCAGCTCGCGCCAAGATTGACTTCGTAGGCATTGCCATAGCGGTCGAAATCGGGCGTCGAGTCAAGGACTTGCCCCAACGGCGTTTCAACCGACTGGTAGGTTCTGGCTGCTTGGCCGTTGATGTTGCCGGAAGGCAACAAGGCGGCATTTGCCGCCCCGAGTCCCGCACGCGCTTGAGCGACGCGAGCGGGCGCCTGCGCGAGATCGAGGTTCTGCTCCAGCGCAAGTATCACGAATCGAGTTAGTTGCGGGTCGCCGAAACCCGTCCACCATGCGACGAGATCGGCGCTGGCAGTGGCATGCCGTTGATCTACTGCCGCCTGGCCCAGATATCGTTCCGGCAAGGGCATGTCGGGGCGAACGTAGTCTGGACCGATGGCGCAGCCTGCCGAGAGGCTGGCACTGATGAGCATGGCAAGGGTGCGCCTGGGTAGCATGGGCTTCTTCCGGAGCAGGAGATATGGCGAGCAGAATAATGGTGACCATAATACATATTGGTCACATGCTATCCCCTTTTAAGATTGGCAGTAAGCTGTAAACCATGAGCAAAACAGTCACTAATTCAGTTTCGGCCCGCGGCCCGGCCGATCACGAGGTGCGAGATCAAATCGTTGTCGCAGCTACCGAGCACTTCAGCCGGTATGGCTACGAGAAGACGACCGTCTCCGATCTCGCCAAAGCTATCGGTTTTTCCAAGGCCTACATCTACAAGTTCTTCGAGTCCAAGCAGGCCATTGGCGAGATGATCTGCGCGAATTGCCTGCGCCAGATCGAGTCCGAGGTCAGAGCGGCCGTCGATGAGGCCGATCGACCGCCGGAGAAGCTGCGGCGGATGTTCAAGGCGATCGTCGCGGCGAGCCTTCGCCTGTTTTTCCAGGACCGTAAGCTCTACGAGATTGCGGCTTCGGCGGCAACCGAGCGCTGGCAGGCGGCGCTCGCTTATGAAGAGCGCATTCGGAAGTTGCTTCAGGACATCTTGCAGGAAGGTCGGCAAACCGGAGACTTCGAGCGCAAGACGCCTCTCGATGAAACCGTGATGGCGATTTATCTGGTCATGCGTCCTTACCTCAACCCGCTGCTCTTGCAGCATAGCTTCGACTACACCGACGAAGCGCCCGCCCAGCTGTCTGGCCTGGTGCTGCGCAGCCTGTCGCCCTGAGACGGGGAGGCCTTGTGACTATTGACTATTTTAGTCACTAGATTCAGAGTGGAGTCCTGACCGATTCGTCGATGGGACTCTCATGCTCCGGCGCCGCCTCTTTTTACCAACCGTCATCTGCGTATTGCCGTTTGCGTTGGTCGCCTGCGGCGAAAAAACACAATCCGATCCACGCGCCGAAGCGCCGCTGGTGCGTGTCGCCATCGTTCAGGGGGCAACCCCTGCGCCACGCGCCTTCACCGGGACCGTAGCTGCTCGAGTTCAGAGCGACCTGGGCTTTCGCGTCTCCGGCAAGGTGCTGGAGCGGCTTGTGGATACGGGACAAACCGTCAAACGCGGTCAGCCACTCATGCGCATCGATCCCGTCGATTTGAAGCTCGCAGCGCATGCGCAGCGGGAGGCTGTCGCTGCTGCGCGAGCGCGGGCGCAGCAAACGGCTGAGGATGAATCCCGCTACCGCAACCTGCGCGGAACCGGCGCGATATCGGCTTCGGCCTACGATCAGGTCAAGGCTGCGGCGGATGCCGCCAAGGCCCAGCTCAGTGCGGCCGAGGCCCAGGCTGAAGTTGCCCTCAACGCCACCCGTTATGCCGAGTTGCTGGCCGATGCCGATGGCATTGTCATGGAAACGTTGGTCGAACCCGGCCAAGTCGTCAATGCCGGCCAAGTCGTGGTGCGCTTGGCTCATGCCGGGCCCCGTGAAGCGGTTATCCAGTTGCCGGAAACCCTGCGCCCGGCGGTCGGTTCCGCCGCACAGGCCACGCTCTTCGGCAAAGAGGACGTTAGCGTTCCGACCAAGCTCCGGCAGCTATCGGATGCCGCAGATCGACTGACCCGCACCTTCGAGGCGCGCTATGTGCTGGAAGGGGAACTGGCCAACGCGCCGTTGGGCACCACGGTCACCCTGCAGATCCCGGCTGGGCATTCCTCCATGCAAGGCATCTTGCGGGTACCGATCGGCGCCCTGTACGACGCAGGCAAGGGCCCCGGAGTGTGGGTCATCCAGGGCGAACCAACGCAGGTTCACTGGCAGCCGGTCGTGGTCCAGCACCTGGACGATGAGGGGGCACGCATCACCGGTCAGCTCAAGCAAGGCGAGCGGATAGTCGCGCTCGGCGCGCACCTGCTGCACGACGGCCAGCAGGTGCGGGTGGCTGGTCAAGCCGCCGTCGCGGCGGCCGAGGGAGTCCGTCCGTGAGCGAAGGCCGTTTCAACCTGTCAGCGCTCGCCGTACGTGAGCGCTCCATCACCTTGTTCCTGATCTGTCTGATTTCGTTGGCCGGGCTCATTGCGTTCTTCAAGTTGGGCCGGGCGGAAGACCCAGCTTTCACGGTCAAGGTGATGACCATCATTACCGCCTGGCCCGGGGCCACCGCACAGGAAATGCAGGACCAAGTCGCCGAGAAGATCGAAAAGCGCCTGCAGGAGCTGCGCTGGTACGACCGCACCGAGACCTACACAAGACCCGGCTTGGCCTTCACGACCTTGACGTTGCTCGACAGCACACCGCCTTCGCAAGTGCCGGAGGAGTTCTACCAGGCCCGCAAGAAGGTCGGCGACGAGGCGAAGGAGCTTCCGTCTGGCGTGATCGGGCCGATGGTCAACGACGAATACTCGGATGTCACCTTTGCCTTGTTCGCCCTCAAGGCCAAGGGCGAGCCGCAGCGCTTGCTGGTACGCGACGCGGAGGCGCTGCGCCAGCGGCTGCTGCACGTGCCGGGGGTGAAGAAGGTCAACATCGTCGGCGAGCAGTCCGAGCGCGTCTATGTCGAGTTCTCGCATGAGCGCCTGGCAACCCTGGGCGTCGGCCCGCAGGAGGTGTTCGCCGCGCTCAACAGCCAGAATGCCCTGACGCCGGCGGGCTCGGTGGAAACCAAGGGGCCGGAGGTGTTCATTCGCCTGGACGGCGCCTTCGACGAATTGCAGAAGATCCGCGACACGCCGGTTGTGGCGCAGGGCCGCACGCTGAAGCTGTCGGACATCGCCACCGTCAAGCGTGGCTATGAAGACCCGGCGACTTTCATGATTCGCAACGGCGGCGAACCTGCCTTGCTGCTGGGCATCGTCATGCGCGAAGGCTGGAACGGTCTCGGCCTGGGCAAGGCGCTGGACAGCGAGGTGCGTGCGATCAACGCCGAGCTGCCGCTGGGCATGAGCCTGAGCAAGGTCACGGATCAGGCCGTCAACATCAGCTCAGCGGTCGATGAGTTCATGGTCAAGTTCTTCGTCGCGCTGCTGGTGGTCATGCTGGTGAGCTTTATCAGCATGGGCTGGCGTGTGGGCGTGGTGGTCGCCGCGGCCGTGCCGCTGACGCTGGCGGTGGTCTTCGTGGTGATGGCCGCGACCGGCAAGAACTTCGACCGCATCACCCTGGGCTCCCTGATCCTGGCCCTGGGCCTGCTGGTGGACGACGCCATCATCGCCATCGAAATGATGGTGGTGAAGATGGAGGAAGGCTACAGCCGCATCGCCGCTTCCGCCTATGCCTGGAGCCATACCGCCGCGCCGATGCTGTCGGGCACGCTGGTGACGGCCGTGGGCTTCATGCCCAATGGCTTCGCCCGCTCCACGGCGGGCGAATACACCAGCAATATGTTCTGGATCGTCGGCATCGCACTGGTTGCGTCGTGGCTGGTGGCGGTGGTTTTCACGCCCTACTTCGGCGTCAAGCTGCTGCCTCACTTCAACAAGGTCGAAGGCGGCCACGAGGCGCTCTACGATACGCCGCGCTACAACCGCTTTCGCCGGGTGCTGGGGCGCGTCATCGCACACAAGTGGCTGGTCGCCGGTGCGGTGGTCGGCCTTTTCGTCCTGGCCATACTCGGCATGGGGTTGGTCAAGAAGCAGTTCTTTCCGATCTCCGATCGGCCCGAGGTGCTGGTCGAGGTGCAGATGCCCTACGGCACCTCGATCGCCCAGACCAGCGCCGCCACGGCGAAGGTGGAAGCCTGGCTGGCCGGGCAGGACAAAGCCAGGATCGTCACGGCTTACGTCGGCCAGGGCGCGCCGCGCTTCTACATGGCAATGGGGCCGGAACTGCCTGATCCGTCATTTGCCAAGATCGTGGTCCGCACGGACAACCAGGAAGAGCGCGAGGCGTTGAAACATCGTCTGCGCCAGGCGATTTCCGAGGGCCTCGCCGCCGAGGCGCGCGTGCGTGTCACCCAACTCGTGTTCGGCCCGTATTCGCCGTTTCCGGTCGCCTACCGCGTCACCGGCCCGGATGCGGAAAAGCTGCGCGACATCGCCGCCGACGTGCAGCAGGTCATGAATGCCAGCCCGATGATGCGCACGGTCAACACCGACTGGGGCACGCGCACGCCCACGCTGCATTTCACCTTGCAGCAGGACCGCTTGCAGGCCGTGGGGCTGACCTCCAGCGCCGTCGCGCAACAACTGCAGTTCCTGCTGAGCGGTGTGCCCGTTACCGCCGTGCGCGAGGACATCCGCACGGTGCAGGTAGTGGCCCGTTCGGCCGGGGACACCCGCTTCGATCCGGCCAGGATCGCGGACTTCACCTTGGCGGGCGTCAACGGGCAACGCATCCCGCTGTCGCAGGTCGGGAAGGTCGATGTGCGCACGGAGGAACCGATCATGCGCCGGCGCGACCGCATGCCGACGATCACCGTGCGGGGCGACATTGCCGATGGCCTGCAGCCGCCGGACGTGTCGGCAGCAATTACCCGGCAGCTCCAGCCCGTCATGGAGAAACTGCCGAGCGGCTATCGCATCGAGCAGGCTGGCTCCATCGAAGAGTCAGGCAAGGCGACGGTGGCGATGTTGCCGCTGTTTCCCATCATGCTGGCGATCACCCTGATCATCCTCATTTTTCAGGTGCGCTCGATTTCCGCGATGGCCATGGTCTTTCTCACCAGTCCGCTGGGGCTGATCGGCGTGGTGCCTACGCTGATTCTTTTTCAGCAGCCATTCGGCATCAATGCGTTGGTCGGTCTGATTGCGCTATCAGGCATCCTGATGCGCAACACGCTGATTCTGATCGGGCAGATCCACCACAACGAGCAGGCGGGATTGGATCCGTTTCGTGCGGTCGTCGAAGCAACCGTGCAGCGTGCCCGCCCGGTGATCCTGACCGCATTGGCGGCAATCCTGGCTTTCATCCCGCTGACCCATTCGGTGTTCTGGGGAACGCTTGCCTACACGCTGATCGGCGGCACGTTCGCAGGAACCGTACTGACCCTGGTGTTCCTGCCGGCCATGTATTCCATCTGGTTCAAGATCGGGCCCGGCACAGTCACCCGCCCCATGGAGGCGCAGCACGCATGACCGGGGCTTGAGGTGATCGGATGTAGTTGTGTTCGCTTACCAGCGATAACCGATATGCGGCCAGAAAGAAGCAAACGGTGCTCGCTGCGAGGCGCCGACCGTGTGACAAGCGAGGTAGACGATGAGTGTCCGTAATGCAGTTCGTATCGTGGTGACGGGGACAGGTACCGTCGGACCACTGGGGTGCGGCACCGAGACGGTCTGGTCCCGTCTGTTGGCGGGACAGTCGGGCATCCGTGCCCTGCCTGCCGATCTGGCCGATGGTACCGGCTGCGCTGTAGGCGGGCGGGTGCCAACGCTGGAAGAGGACAGACAGGCGGGCTACGACCCGGAGCGAATCGTCGCCGCCAAGGAGCGCAAGAAGATGGATCGCTTCATCGAGTTTGCGCTCGTTGCCGCTCAGGAAGCCTTGGCGCAGGCGGCCTGGCAGCCGGCAGACGAGGAACAGCGGCAGCGAACCGCGACCATCATTGCATCCGGTGTCGGTGGGTTCGGTGCCATCGCCGAAGCCGTGCGCACCACGGACGAACGCGGGCCGCGCCGGCTCTCGCCATTCACCGCGCCTTCGTTTCTCGCCAATATGGCGGCCGGGCACGTCTCCATCCGGCACGGCTTCAAGGGGCCGCTCGGGGCACCGGTGACCGCCTGCGCGGCCGGGGCGCAAGCCATCGGTGATGCGGCCCGACTGATCCGTAGCGGCGAAGCGGATATTGCGGTGTGCGGCGGGACCGAGGCCGCGATCCATCGCGTCACGCTCGGAAGCTTTGCTGCGGCGCGTGCGTTGTCCACTGGATTCAACGACCGCCCCCAGCAAGCGTCGCGTCCGTTCGACCGCGGCCGGGATGGCTTCGTCATGGCCGAAGGCGCCGGCCTGCTGGTGATCGAATCGCTGGAACATGCGCTGGCACGCGGCGCACGGCCACTGGCGGAGCTGGTCGGCTACGGCACCAGCGCCGATGCCTATCACCTGACCGCCGGCCCGGAGAACGGTAGCGGCGCTCGACGCGCAATGGAGCAGGCGTTGCGGCAGGCCGGTATTGCCTCGGGCGATGTGCAGCACATCAATGCACATGCGACCTCCACTCAAGTTGGAGACCGGGGCGAGCTGGCCGCCATTCGGTCCGTCTTCGGGACCGGATCGGGCGTGGCGATCACATCGACCAAATCCAGTACCGGTCATCTACTGGGGGCGGCAGGCGGGATTGAGGCCATCTTCACCATCCTGGCGCTACGCGATCAGATCGTCCCGCCCACGCTGAACCTCGTTGATCCCGACGACGCGGCTGACGGACTCGATCTGGTTGGCCTGGTCGCGCGGCAAATGCCGATCCAGTACGCCCTGTCAAACGGGTTCGGGTTTGGTGGTGTCAATGCCAGCGTGCTGTTTCGTCGCTGGGAACCATTCCGATGAAACCCCTGATCCGGGAAGCCTCCGCTCATAGCGGATTGCAAGAGGCCCGGTTGGCCAGGCGACGAGAGGCTGGTACAGGCGGCTAGCGAGGCCTTCGCACCGCTCGGCTACAACCTTTCGCCAATGACGTTGGTGATGGCTGGATCGAATTCCACCCGATCGGCGTCCTGCTCGCGGTGGAGTCATGGAACCTCCCGATCCATGAGCTCACCCGCGTGATTGCACCGGCGATCGCAGTTGGCAACCCGGTAAGGTTTCTTCTGACATTCCGTGCAGTCACCTCCTGAGAACGACAGTGATCGACATGAAACGTTCGTATCTGGTGTTGCCCTTCTGCTGCGCGGCCTCCCTCGCCCAGGCCGCCGAACCGCCCGTCCAGCAGTACCGCTACGGCCTCCCCCTGGATATCGCCAGGGTCATCTCCATCGAGACGCCCTACGATCCCTATGTCTGCAGGATCGTCGACGCCAGGATGACCTACCTGGACTCCGCCGGCGAAACCAAGGTCGTCGCCTATCGCAAACTATCCGCCGGCTGCCTCCTGAAGACCTGATGCGCAGCCTTCCTGTCCCCACAGGGACGTGGGGTACAGGAGTTGACGGGACTCCCTCCTTGCCGTGCCGGCTGCACCGGCTGCATTAGTCGAGCAGCAGAAGCAGTGCGCAGAACGACATAAGACCGCAGAACAGCAGAACCAATGCCCGCTCCGGCAACGCATGGGCCATCCGCACGCCCCAGCCAACGCCGAACAGACCGCCGATCGCCAGGGAAATGCCCAGCATCCAGTCGACCCGCCTGTGCAGGGCGTAGGTGACCAGGCTGACCACCGTGCTGGGCTCGGCCATGGGCTCGGCCAGCGCCAGCGAAAGGCCCTGGGCGACGACCTGGCTACTGCTGCGCCTCCATCAGGGCCTGACAGGGCCGCCTGCTGACGCTTGAGCTGCTTGATGCTCAGTTGCCGGCGCGCCGAGGCTGCCCTGGTCGGGGGATTGGCCGCGGATGCAAGCCATAAATGACAATGCCCGCATCTTACGATACGGGCATTGTCCTCATCCGCCCCACCGACTGCCAGGTTTTCACACAGTCTGCGGAGGCGGCTTCTTCACCACGCGCTGCGGCTTACAGCAGCGGGCCGGCGTCGCGGATGGCGTCGGAGACGTCGAACTTCCTGAAGTTCTCGATGAACTGCCTGGCCAGGGCGCGCGCCGCCTCGTCGTAGGCGCTCTTGTCGGCCCAGGTGTTGCGCGGGTTGAGCAGCCCGGTGTCGACCCCCGGCACGACCTTCGGCACGTCCAGGTTGATGATCGGCAGGCGCTCGGTCTCGACGCCGATCAGCGCGCCGCTCTGGATCGCCGCGATCACGCCGCGGGTGGTCGGGATGTTGAAACGCTTGCCGACGCCGTAGCCGCCGCCGGTCCAGCCGGTGTTGACCAGGTACACCTTGGAGTCGTAGCCCTGGATGCGCTTGATCAGCAGCTCGGCGTACTCGCCGGCCGGGCGCGGGAAGAAGGGCGCACCGAAGCAGGTGGAGAAGGTCGACTTGATGCCGCCGCCGGAGCCCATCTCGGTGGAACCGACCAGCGCGGTGTAGCCGGACAGGAAATGGTAGGCCGCCTGCTCGTTGTCGAGGATCGACACCGGGGGCAGCACGCCGGTCAGGTCGCAGGTGAGGAAGATCACCGCATTGGGTTCGCCGGCGCGGTTGTCCGCCACGCGTTTCTCGATCAGCTCGCGCGGGTAGGCGGCGCGGGTGTTCTGGGTCAGGCTGCTGTCGGCGTAGTCGGGCTGGCGCGAACGCTCGTCGAGCACCACGTTCTCCAGCACGGCGCCGAACTGGATGGCCTTCCAGATGACGGGCTCGTTCTTCTCGGACAGGTCGATGCACTTGGCATAGCAGCCGCCCTCGATGTTGAACACGGTGCCCTCGCCCCAGCCGTGCTCGTCGTCGCCGATCAGGTAGCGACTCGGGTCGGCGGACAGGGTGGTCTTGCCGGTGCCGGACAGGCCGAAGAACAGGGTCACGTCGCCCTCCTCGCCCGTGTTGGCGGCGCAGTGCATCGGCAGCACGTCGACTTCCGGCAGCAGGAAGTTCTGCACGGAGAACATTGCCTTCTTCATCTCGCCGGCGTACTGCATGCCGGCCAGCAGGACCCGCTTGGCGGCGAAGTTGATGATCACGCAGCCGTCGGAATTGGTGCCGTCGCGCTCCGGCACGCACTCGAAGTGGGGGGCGTTGAGGATCTGCCATTCACCCTTGCCGGCGGGGTTGAACTTTTCCGGGTTGATGAACAGGCAGCGGCCGAACAGGTTGTGCCAGGCCGTTTCGGTGGTCATCTTGACCGCCAGGTAGTATTCAGGATTGGCGCCTACATGGACGTGCGAAACGAAGCGGTCACGTTCGCCAAGGTAAGCTTCGACGCGCGACCAGAGGGCGTCGAACTTGTCGCTGGGGAAGGGACGGTTGATGCTGCCCCAGGCAATCTTGTGCTGAGTGCCCGGTTCCTCGACGATGAAGCGGTCGCTCGGGGATCGCCCGGTGCGATGGCCGGTCCGAACCACCAGCGAACCGTTGGCGGCCAGTTCGCCTTCTCCGCGGCGGAGGGCTTCTTCTACCAATTGTGCGGCGCTGATGTCGGTAAACACGGCTTGAGTGGCTTGCGTCATGTGCGTCCGATCGGCTTGTGGCCGATTCCTCCATACGTTTTGTAGCGCGACATCCGGTCACGCTACAGGGAAAAGATAAAAAAAGTGCGGCGATCATACCAGAAAAGCCGACGACACAGTAGGAGCCGCTAGTCTGGCAAAGGTTCCCTGCCGTCACACCATCGGCCGGAACGCGACCGGCGCTGCCGAGGTTTTTCGAAGACAAGCAGGCCCCTGCCCCCCCTTGCCGGAGCAGGCCTTTGCCGAAAAATCCGTGCATCCGGGCCGGCCGATCACGGGCGGCCCGGCCGCTCAATGTCGGGTCGCCGAGGGCGCCTCGCTGCCGCCGCCGGCGAACAGCTGGGCGATGTCGCTGGCATCGAACTCGTAGCGCTGGTTGCAGAACTGGCAGTCGACCACCACCAGGCCGCTGCGCTCGCGCAGCAGCTGCTCGGCATCCGCGTGCCCCAGGCTGGACAGGGCGTTGGCCGAGCGCTCGCGCGAACAGCTGCAGCGAAAGCGCAGCGGCAGCGGCTCGAACAGGCGCACGGCCTCCTGGTGGTAGAGCCGGCGCAGCAGGGTCTCGTTGTCCAGCGCGAGCAGCTCCTCGGCGGTCAGGGTATCGGCCAGGGTGACCAGGTGCTCCCAGCTGGCCGCGCGCGCCTCGGCATCCTTCTGGCGGTCGCCGGGCAACTGCTGGAGCAGGAAGCCGCGGGCGCGACGGCCGTCGGCATTGAGCCAGAAGCGCGTCGGCAGCTGCTCCGAACTGGCGAAATAGCCGGACAGGCAGTCGGCCAGGCTGTCGCCCTGCAGTTCGACGATGCCCTGGTAGCGCTGCCCCTGGGCGGGATCGACGGTCAGGGTCAGCAGGCCCTCGGGCATCAGCTCGCGCAGCCCGGCGCCGGCCGGGATCTGCTCGGCGTGATAGCGGGCGATACCGCGCACCTCGCAGTCGCTGGAGCACTCGACCATGAGCAGGGGCACCGCCCCCGGGGAGCGCGCCTGCAGCACCAGCAGGCCGTCGAACTTGAGGGTGCCGACCAGCAGCGCGGCGGCGGCGAGCATCTCGCCGAGCAGCTGGGCGACCGGCTCGGGATAGGGGTGCTTGGCCAGCACCTCGGCGTAGCTGCCGCGCAGGTCGGCCAGTTCGCCGCGCACGTCGGTGTCGTCAAAGAGAAAGCGTTGGGTGAAATCGAAATCGGGCATATCGGCTGGCCATGTCGGGGAACAGAGCTGGCCTGCAGCCAGTCCTCGGAGTCGGAAAAAGCAAAATCGCCACAAGCGGCCGACTCGCAGGGAAATTCTAGAAAGAAAGCGGGAAGCCTCCAAGTTTTCCATCATCTCCCGTTTCGACACGATAGTACCGCTCGTCGGGTGAAATGATAATTTCCCGCTCCTAACCAATACTTCAACAGCTCAGAAAAATATAAGGAATTGAATAGGTTACAGGAGGGTGATGGCCATTGTTATGCCATCTAGGGAGTGTCAGACAGACATCAAGCCGCCTGCTTGACAGTCTCCTTGTACGACCGCCTATACCTGTAACACCGCACTCCCCCAACGAGGCACGCCAACATGGACGTGAGTGTTTTCGGTACCGGATACGTCGGCCTGGTTCAGGCTGCTGCCCTGGCCGACGTCGGCCACCGGGTTCTCTGCGTCGACATCGACGAGCTGAAGATCCAGCAGTTGCAGCGGGCGGTTCCGCCCATCCAGGAGCCTGGCCTGTCCGCCATGATCGACGACAACCTGCGCGAGGGCCGGCTGTCCTTCAGCACCCAGGCCAGCGATGCGGTGATTCACGGCCAGCTGATCTTCATCGCCGTCGGCACCCCGCCGGACGAGGACGGCTCCGCCGACCTGCGCCACGTGCTGGGGGTGACCCGCGAAATCGCCAGCCACATGCAGGCCGACCGCACCCTGGTGATCAAGTCCACCGTGCCGGTGGGCACCGCCAGCCAGGTGGAGACGGTCGCCCGCGACGAACTCGACCGCCTGGGCAAGGGCCAGCTGGCGGTGCGGGTGGTGTCCAATCCGGAATTTCTCAAGGAGGGCAGCGCGGTCAACGACTGCATCCGCCCCGACCGGATCATCGTCGGCAGCGACGACGAGCAGGCCCGCGCCCAGCTCGCCGAGCTCTACGCGCCCTTCTGCCGCAGCCGCGACAAGCTGATCTTCATGGACAACCGCAGCGCCGAGCTGACCAAGTACGCGGCCAACGCCATGCTGGCCACGCGCATCAGCCTGATGAACGAGCTGGCCAACCTGGCCGAGCAACTGGGTGCCGACATCGAGGCGGTGCGCCGCGGCATCGGCTCCGACCCGCGCATCGGCTACCACTTCATCTACCCCGGCTGCGGCTTCGGCGGCTCCTGCTTTCCCAAGGACCTGCGCGCCCTGCTGCACACCGCCAGAGCCAGCGGCCAGCCGCTGCGCCTGCTGCAGAGCGTCCAGGAGGTCAACGAGACGCAGCGCCTGGTGCCGTTCCAAAAGCTGCAGAAGCTCTATCCCGGGGGACTGGCCGGCAAGTCCATCGCCCTCTGGGGACTGGCCTTCAAGCCCAACACCGACGACATGCGCGAGGCGCCCAGCCGCTGCCTGATGGAGGCCCTGTGGCGCGAGGGCGCGACGGTGCACGCCTTCGACCCCGAAGCCATGTCCGAATGCCGGCGCCTGTACGGCTACCGCGACGACCTGGTGCTCTGCGCCACCCGCGACGACACCCTGCAGGACGCCGACGCGCTGGTCATCTGCACCGAGTGGAAGGCCTTCCGGGTGGTCGACTTCGAGCTGCTCGCGCACAAGCTGCGCGACCGCCTGGTCATCGACGGGCGCAACCTCTACAACCCCCAGCAGCTGGCTGCCGCCGGCCTGCGCTACCTGGGCATCGGCCTGCCGCAGGTCGCCCCCCGGGCAGGTGCGCAATGAAGGTCCTGGTCACCGGCGCGGCCGGCTTCATCGGCGCCCACTGCGTGCGCCGGCTGCTGCTCGACGGCCATGAGGTCATCGGCCTGGACAACTTCAACGACTACTACGCCCCGGCCCTGAAGGAGGACCGGGTGCGCTGGGTATGCCAGGAGGCCGGCGACTTTCCGCTGCGGCGGCTGGATCTCGGCGATGCCGCCGGCATCGCCGACCTGTTCGCCAGCCAGCGCCCGGAAGTGGTGGTCCACCTGGCCGCCCAGGCCGGCGTGCGCCACTCGCTGAGCCATCCGCAGGACTACGTGCAGAGCAACCTGGCAGGCTTCCTGAACATCCTCGAAGGCTGCCGCCAGCAGCCGGTGCAGCACCTGATCTACGCTTCGTCCAGCTCGGTGTACGGCGCCAACCAGCACACCCCCTATTCGGTGCAGGACAACGTCGACCACCCCCTGTCACTGTACGCTGCGAGCAAGAAGGCCAACGAGCTGATGGCCCACAGCTACAGCCACCTGTTCGGCATTCCCGCCACCGGCCTGCGCTTCTTCACCGTCTACGGCCCCTGGGGCCGGCCGGACATGTCGCCGATCCAGTTCGCCCAGGCCATCGTCGAGGGGCGGCCGCTGCGCCTGTTCAACCATGGCCAGCACCGGCGCGACTTCACCTACATCGACGACATCATCGAAGGGCTGGTGCGGCTGCTGGCGCAGCCGCCCCAGCCCGATCCGCACTGGGACCGCGAACGGCCCCGCGCGGAAAGCAGCATGGCGCCGTGGCGCCTGTACAACATCGGCGGGCATCGACCGATCGCCCTCACCGACTACATTGACACCTTGGAAAGGCATCTGGGCCGCAAGGCCCAACGAGAATTGCTGCCTTTGCAGCCCGGGGACGTGCTCGACACTTATGCCGACGTCTCGGAATTGCAACGGGACACCGGCTTTCAGCCCCAGGTCAGTCTCGAAGAAGGCCTCGCCCGCTTCGTATCCTGGTTTTGCCACTACTACAGGATCGGCAGTCCCGATGCCGCGGCGCTCTCATCCGCTGCCATGGCCGGGGATCTGCCGCATGAGGTAATGCGCAATGAATGCCCCGGGAAACTCGTTCCAACAACCCAGCTTCGCCAAGGATAGCCAGTACCGCCTCAAGGAAAAACGCACCGATCCCTCGCAGCGCGAAAAGATCGAGAACGCCCTCTGGGTCCACAACTGCGGCTGGCTCAGCGGACGCCAGGGCGGCCGCCCCTGGACCCTGTCCCGCACCAAGCGCGTCAGCGAGGCGCTCGCCGCCCTCCTCCTGCTGCTCCTGCTCTCCCCCCTGCTGCTCGGCATCGCCCTGCTGATCAGGCTGGGCAGCCCGGGCCCCGTGCTGTTCGTCCAGCAGCGCACCGGCTTTCGCGGGCGCCGCTTCGGCATGTTCAAGTTCCGCAGCATGGTGGCCGACGCCGAGGCCCTGAAGGAGTCGCTGCGCCACCTGAACAAGCACGGCCCCGACGCCATCGACTTCAAGATCGACGCCGACCCGCGGGTGACGCCGATCGGCCAGTGGCTGCGCCGCACCAGTCTCGACGAGCTGCCCAACCTGATCAACGTGGTGCGTGGCGAGATGCGCCTGGTCGGCCCGCGCCCTACCTCGTTCAACGCCAGCCGCTACCACCTGCACCACCTCGGCCGGCTGAGCATCTACCCCGGCATGACCGGCCTCTGGCAGATCTCCGGGCGCAGCGACGTCGACTTCGACGACCGGGTCGAGCTCGACATGACCTACATCCGCCGACAGGGTCCCCTGCTGGACCTGTGGATTCTCCTGAAAACCCCCCTCGAAGTGTTCTACGGCCATGGCGCCAGCTGAACCTTCCCTTTCTTCAGGCCGTGCACGCCTCAGGAGTCAGCCCATGACCATGCTCCGTTCCGAGCAAACCACGCTCCTGCTGGAGCAGGACCAGCGTGTCCTCAGTCCCAGCGAAGTCAACCTGGCAGCCACGCTACTCGACCAGAACTGCCGGACCCTGCTGATGATCGCCCCGACCAGCGGCTGCGGCACCACCACCAGCGCCCTGAGCATGGCCCGGCAACTGGCCCACTCCGCCAAGGGCAAGCTGCTGCTGGTCGACGCCAGCCCCTCGGCCACCGGCCTCAGCTCGCGCCTGGGCATGGCGGCCGACCCGGGCCTGTTCGAGCTGCTGCACAGCCAGAATCCCGAAGGCGAGCTGCGCCGCTGCATCCAGCAGCACCCTGAACTGCCCTTCGACCTGCTGCCGCTCGGCCAGCCCTCGCCGGCGGCCGGCCGCTTCACCGCCGAGGACCTGCAGCACCTGCTCGACTGCCTGGCCTCCCGCTACCGCTTCGTGGTGGTCGACGCCGAGGCCGTCTACAGCGGCACCAGCGGCCTGACCCTGGCGGCCATGGCCGACGCCGTGGTGCTGGTGGTCCGCGCCGAGGAAACCCGCCTGGAAGTCGCTCAGGCCGCCGTGCAGCGCCTGCGCCAGGCCAACGCCAAGCTGCTCGGCAGCGTATTCAACGCCCGCCGGTTCTACATGCCGAAGTGGCTCTACAGGCTGCTCTGATCACGGATCGCACCCACAGGACGGACGCCACCATGCACAAACCAATCCTCCCCCTGCTCGCCTTCCTGGCCCTGGCCGGCTGCAGCAGCCAGCGCTCGATCCCTGCCTACATCCTCACCGCCCCCGAGGAGCAGGCCACGCAGAGCGAACTGATCCCGGTGACCCAGGTGCTGCGCCCGCAGGATGTCCTCGACGTGATCTTCCACATCGAGATGGACTCGCCCAACGCCTATCGCATCCAGCCCGGCGACCAGTTGGAGATCCAGTTCGCCACCGCCAAGGGCCTGACCGGCATCAAGACGGTGATGCCCGACGGCACCGTCAACCTGGAATACGTCGGCAGCCTGAAGGTCGCCGGGCTGACCGTCGAGGAAGCCCAGGCGCAGATGGTCGAGCGCTACCGGGAGACCCTGCGCACGCCGCTGATCACCGTCTCCGTGGCCAAGGCGCAGACCCGCGCGCAGCACCTGCGCGACACCCTGTTCAGCCCCAACAGCGGGATGAGCCGGGACATCACCATCGGCGCCGACGGCCGCGCCACCTTCCCGATGCTCGGCAGCATCCGCCTGAGCGGCATGAGCCGAGACGAGCTCGAGAAGCTCTTGAACGAGCGCTACCGCGAGGAGGTCGGGCCGATCCAGGTCGACGTGCTGCTCAAGGCCACCGCCGCCAACGAGATCTACGTGCTCGGCGAGGTCGGCCAGCCCGGCGCCTATCCGGTGCGCCGGCCGATCTCGGTGCTCGAGGCGCTGACCATGGCGCGCGGCCACAACCCGGTCACCGCCGACCTCGACTCGGTGCTGGTCCTGCACCGCCGGGGCGACCAGGTGGTATCGCGCACCTACGACCTCGAGGAACTGCTCGACAACGACGCCGACAGCGTCGCCTACCTGCAGCCGGACGACCTGCTCTTCGTGCCGCGCAGCGGCCTGACCAGCGCCGGCGACACCATGCGCCAGCTGGCCGACGTGATGCTCTTCAGCGGCTTCAACTTCGGCTTCTCCTATCAGGTCGACAACAAGGATGATGGAGACAACTAGCGATGGACACCCTCAGACACGAAAACCCGCTCTATCCGCTCCTCTACACGCTGTACGCCAACCGCCGGCTGATCAAGCGGGTGTTCCTGGCCTTCGCCGCCCTCGTCCTGCTGTTGCCGCTCCTGCTCAGATCGACCTACGACATCAGTGCGGAAGTCCTGGTGCAATCCAAGAAGGTGGCGCAGACCGAGCCCAACAGCGCCAGCCTGCAGCAGGAAACCGACAAGTTCCTGCCGCCGACCCTGGCCGACATGGAAACCGAAAGCAGCATCCTGCGCTCGCCCGAGCTGGTCCGGGCGACCCTCGACTCGCTGCGCCAGGAAGGCCACTTCGCCGAGGAGGACGGCCTGCTCAAGCAGGTGCTGCTCAACCCGCTGCGCGACTACCTGATCAACCCCCTGCGCGAGCGGCTGCTCGACCCGCTGCTCGCCGCCCTCGGCTTCGCCGCCGAACCGGTGCGCGACAGCCGCCTGGACGAGCTGACCCTAGCCACCCTGGAGGACCTCGAGGTCGTCCCGCTGCCCGGCTCCAACGTCATCGCCGTGCACTACCGGGCCGGCGAGCCGGCCCTCGGCACCCTGTTCGTCAACCGCCTGCTCGACACCTACCTGATGCGCCGTCACGCCCTGCACTCCAACGACCTGCCGGAAGCCTTCTACGAGCAGAAGAAGGCCCAGTACCAGAACCAGCTGGGCGATCTCGAGAGCCAGCGCCTGGCCCTGCTCGGACGGGTCAACGCGGCCAATCCCGAGGAGGAGATCACCTTCCGCCTCAACGCCATCAACCAGGAAGAGCAGGCCCTCAACCAGTACCGCGACCGCCTGCTGGAAAACCAGCGCTGGGTCGACTACCTGCAGAACAGCCTGGCCATGGCACGCAAGGCCAGGCTGACCGATTACGGCTTTCCCTACACCTTCGCCAACACCCTCAACAACGCGTCCTTCGAAGACCGCGAAATCCGTCAGCTGGGCGACCGGCTGATCGAGCAGATCGGCCAGTACGGCGCCGAAACCGACGTCTACAACCCGAACAGCGCGCCGATGCAAAACCTCTACGCGCAGATCAGCCGGACCCGCCAGCAGTTCCTCCAGGTGATCGGCAACCGCATCAGCGAGCGCCAGAAGGAGCTGGAGGTCCTCTCCGGCGTGATCGCCCAGAAGACCACCCGGATCACGGAATACCAGGCGCGGATTCGCGAACTGCAGGACGCGCAGGGCGGCCTGCGCCAGCTCAACACCGAGATCGAGGCCCTGCACCAGGCCTTCTTCACCTACACCCAGCGCTACGAGGAAAGCCGCAGCCGCGCCCTGCTCGACGGCGGCCAGTCCAACGCCAAGGTCCTCAGCCGGCCCTTCGAGCCCACCGCGGCGAGCTTTCCCCAGCCCCTGCAGATCATTCCCCTCGGCCTGCTCACCGCCCTGCTGCTGGCGATTGCCGCCGGCTACATCCGCGAGTTCTTCGACCATCGCTTCAAGCATCCCGAGCAGCTGCCGAACCAGCTCGGCCTGCCCGTGCTGATGACCATCAACGACACGCAGCCCACCGCGCTGCCCAATCCGCACAAACCCGGGAGCCTGCCATGGATTCGACACTGGGCCAGCGACTGAGCACCCGTCAGAAGGAGGCGCCGCTGCGGATCGCCCACCTGCTCAGCAGCGGCGGCTTCTACGGTCTCGAACGGATGCTCCTCGAGCACTGCCAGTACGCGCCCGGCCAGCACCGGGTGCTCCTGCTCGACGGCCCCGAGCCGCTGGCCCAGCGCTTTCGCGAGGCCGGCGTGGAGCTGAGCCGCTGCACCGGCCTGGGCAGCCTGCTGCGCCAGCTGGGGCAGTCGGACGCTCGGCCAACGCTGCTCAACGGCCACGGCTTCAAGGGCCTGGTCTACGGCTGGCTGAGCGCGCTCTGTCTCGGCCTGCCGCTGATCGTCACCCAGCACGGCTTCACCCCGCGCAGCCGCAAGCAGCGCTTCTACGCCTGGCTCAGCCTGCGCCTGTGCCGCACCGCGCAGGTCCGCGCAGTGGTCTGCGTGGCCGACAGCATCGCCCGCCTGCACCGCCAGGCCGGGGTGCGCGCCGGCAAGCTGCACGTGCTGCCCAACGGCCTGCCGCCAGCCCCCGCGGTCACCTACCTGCGGCCGCCGGCAGCCCCCCCGGCCCCGCTGATCGGCTTCGTCGGCCGCCTCAGCGCGGAAAAGGGCCCGGATCTGTTCGTCGAGCTGGCCATCGCCCTGTGCCGGCGCAATCCGCGCCTGCACGCCGTACTGCTCGGCGAGGGTCCGCAGCAGGAGGCCCTGCAGCAGAGCATCGACGACGCCGACCTGCACGGGCGCATCCTCCTGCCCGGCTACCGGAAAGACCTGCCGGCCTGGCTGCGCGCCCTCGACGTGTTGGTGATCAGCTCGCGCACCGAGGGTACGCCGATGGTCCTGCTGGAAGCCATGCAGGCCGGCGTGCCGGTGGCCGCCTTCGCCGTGGGCGGCATTCCCGACGTGCTCGACCACGAGGCGTCCGGCCTACTCGTCGCGCCCGGCGAGGTCGACGAACTGGCCCGGCAGGTGGCGCGCCTGCTGCTCGACAAGACGCTGTGCCGGACGCTGACCGAACAGGCCAGACTCGCCCAGCTGCGCCACTACCACCTGCCGGCCCAGACCGAGCGCTGGCGGCAGCTGTACCGCAACGCAGTCGGAGAGTAAGGCAATGGTCCTGACGCTACCCCTGGCTCTGCTGCTCGGCCTGGCCTGCCTGCTCCTGCTGGCCAGCCCCTGGCCCTATCTGGCGCCGCTGGCGTTTCCCGCCCTCGCCGCCCTCGCCGTGCTCTACCGCAAGCCGGTCTGGGGCCTGCTGGTGATGCTCGCCCTGGTGCCCTTCGAAGGCCTGTTCTCCGCCGCCGATGCCGCCGCCGGAAGCGACGGTGCCGGTCTGACCCTGAGCAAACTGCTCGGCCTCGCGCTGATCGCCATCGCCGCCCTGCAGGTGCTGCTGCGCCAACTGTCGCTGCAGCACCTGCGCAGCAACCTGTGGCCGCTGCTGCTGGCCTTCCTGGCCTGGTACCTGCTCAGCCTGGCGTTCAGCAGCCACCTCGGCCTGTCGCTGCAGCAGCTGCGTCAGCTCGCCGTCGGCCTGGTGCTGTTCAGCCTCACCGTGCTGTTCGGCCGCGACTTCGACCTGCCGGCCCTGGCCCGCGTGCTGGTGCTGTCGGTGGCCAGCACCTGCGTGGTCGCCCTGCTCTCCACCAGCACCCAGCCGGCCAGCCGCGCCATTGGCCTGCTCGCCGACCCCAACTACTTCGCCCTGCTGATCAGCGTCGCCCTTCCGCTGGCGCTGCTCCTGGTGGTGCGCGCGCCGCGCTGGCCGCAGCGGCTGTTCTGGCTGGCGCCGCTGCTGTTGCTGCTAGCCGGCCTCGGCCGCACCGGCTCGCGCTCCGGCCTGCTGGTGGTGCTGCTCACCGCAGCCATCGCCACCTGGCACTATCGCGCACGCCTGAAACACCTGCTGACCTACCACCTCGGCGGGCTGATCCTGGCCGCAGCGATCGCCGTGCCGCTCGCCCCAGCGCTGCTGCCGGACAGCTTCATCCAGCGCCTGGAGGTCCTCGCCAGCCTGAAGTCGGGGGTCAAGGCCTACGCCGACACCTCGCTGGCCCGGCGCAGCGCCTACGTGGTGGTGGGCAGCCAGATCATCGCCGAACACCCGCTGCTCGGCAGTGGCCCCGGCACCTTTCCCCTGGAGTTCGCCAAGACCGGCTACGCCATCGCCTTCTCCATCCGGGGGCTGCCGGTGGAACTGTTCCGCGAAGCGCACAACACCTACCTGGGCATGTTCAGCGAGGTCGGCGTGCCCGGCGGCCTGCTGTTCGTCGGCCTGATCCTGCTCAGCCTGCGCAACTGCCAGCTCGCCCGCCGCCACTGGCTGAGCCGCGGCGACCCCGAGCGGGCGGCGCTGGCCGCCCACTTCGGCCTGTCCTGCCTGGCGCTCGGCTGCTTCCTGTTCTTCCTCAGCGTACCGAGCCACAAGTACCTCTGGGTGATGCTCGGGATCGCCAGCTTCCTGCGCCGGCAGGCGGACGACGACGCCGCGGAGGTACGGCCATGAAGCGCATCTCGATCATCGTGCCGACTCTCGACGAGGCCGAGCGCCTCGGCCGCACCCTGGAAGCCGCGCGGCGCGCCGCCGAGCAGGCCGGCCTCGAATACGAGCTGATCGTCCCCGACAACGGCTCCCGCGACGGCAGCCAGGCGCTGGCCCGGCGCCTCGGCGCGCAGGTGCTGGACTGCCCCGGGGTGAGCATCGGCGCCCTGCGCAACCGTGGCGCCGCGGCGGCCAGCGGCGACTGCCTGGCCTTTCTCGATGCCGACATGGAGATGCCCGCGGACTGGCTGACCACCTGGTGCGCGGTGCGCGCCGAGGACCGCGCCGACGTGCTCGGCCTGGTCCACCAGGCGCCGCCCGAGGCGCCCTGGTACGCCCGCGCCTGGCTGCAGCGGCTGGCCGCCGAGCGCGACCGGCCGGCGCTGCTGGACTGGCTGCCGACCGCCAACCTGTGCCTGGAGCGCGCCTGGTTCGAGCGCGTCGGCGGCTTCGACGAGCGCCTGCGCAGCGGCGAGGACAAGGACCTCGGCCTGCGCCTCGGCCAGGCCGGGGCGCGCCTGCTCAGCCTGCCGCGGCCGACAGTGCTGAACTGGGGCTACGAGGGCAGCTGGAGCGAATGGCTGGGCAAGGAACTCTGGCGGCAGAGCAGCCAGGCCCAGCTGCTGCGCAAGGGGCGCGCCAGCCTGCGCCTGCTGCGCTTCCCGCTGCTGGCGGCCGGGCACTGGGCGCTCGACGCACTGGCCCTGGTCTGCCTGCTGCTCGGCCAGCCGGCTGCCGCCCTCGGCGCCTTCGCCCTGGGCTGGCTGCCGGCCGGCCTGCTCAGCCTGCGCCACCGCTACACCCGGCAGCGCCCGCTGCTGGCGGCGCGCCTGGCGCTGTTGCACTGGCTGCGCCTGCATGTCGCCGGTATCGCCCTGCTGATGGGCCTGACCAACTTGAGCGCACGGAGGCCTTCCCGTGGCTGAATCGATCTTCTGGCTGTGCCTCTGCCTGCCGCTCTTCGCCTACCTCGGCTATCCGGCCCTGCTGGCGCTGTGCGCCCTGTTCCGCCGCCCCGCGCCGGCCGGCGCGCCGCAGGAGCTGCCGCGGGTCAGCGTGATCGTCGCCGCCTACAACGAGGAGCGGCACATCGTGGCCAAGCTGCGTTCGCTGCTCGACGACGACTACCCGCGCGAGCGGCGGCAGATCATCGTCGCCAGCGACGGCTCCAGCGACGCCACCGTGACGCTGGCCCGGCGCGTCGCCCAGCTCCGTCCCTGGGACGACATCCGCGTGCTGGAGCTGCCGCGCAGCGGCAAGGCCGGGGCGCTGAACAACGCGGTGGCCGTGGCCGACGGCGAGATCCTGGTGTTCAGCGACGCCGACACCCTGTGGACCGGCGACACCCTGCGCCAGCTGGTCGCGCCCTTTGCCGACCCGCGGGTCGGCGCCACCGCCGGCAACGTGACCATCCCTGCCGCCGGCAAGGCGCTGGCCGTCGGCGACCGCCTGTACCGCGCCTACGAGTCCTGGCTGCGCCGCCTGGAGAGCCGCACCGGCTGCATGGCCTCGGCCGACGGCGGTCTGCAGGCCCTGCGCCGCAGCCTGTTCCAGACGGTACCGGCGGATGTCACCGACGACTTCTTCCTGAGCACCTGCGCGCCGGTCGCCGGCCAGCGCATCGTCTTCGCCGAAGCCGCGCGGGTCGTCGATGTCGGCGTGGAGAGCGCCGACAGTCAGTTCCGCCGCCGCCGGCGGATCACCACCCGCGGCCTGCGCAGCCTGGCCCGCCGTCGCGCGCTGCTCGCCCCGCACCGCCACGGCCTGCTCGCCCTCGGCCTGCTCAGCCACAAGCTGATCCGCCGGCTGGCGCCGGTCCTGCTGATTCCGCTGCTGCTGAGCAATCTCTGGCTGTGGGACGCCGGCGCCTTCTACCGCTTCGCCCTGCTCGCCCAGCTCGCCGGCTACGCGGTGGCCGTGATCGGCCTGCTCGGCCAGCACCGGCGCCTGCCCAAGCCCTTCCACCTGGCCGCCTACCTGCTGGTGACCCTGGCGGCGATGAGCGCCGGGGTCTGGCAGTTCCTCGGCGGGCAACGCTACCAGCACTGGAACCCACAACAGAACCGCTAAGGAGGTCTCGTGCCCTTCACGCAGCTGATCAAGGCCGCTACCGGCTGGCTCTGCCTCGACACCCCCGCGGGACGCCGCCTGCTGCGCGGGACCGGCACCATCCTGATGCTGCACCGGGTGCTGGCCGAGGATGCGCAGGCGGCCCTGCCGCACCGCAACGCCCTGTGCATCGGCAAACCGGCCTTCGGCAACCTGCTGCACTGGCTCAAGCGGCACTTCGACTGCGTGCCGCTCACCGAGCTGCTCGACCCGGCAGCCCCGGCGAACGGGCCGCCGCGCCTGGCCCTGACCTTCGACGACGGCTGGCGCGACAACGCCGAGCATGCCTTCCCGCTGCTGCTGCAGCACGGGCTGCCGGCGAGCATCTTCCTGTCCACCGACTTCATCGACAGCCCGCGGCGCTACTGGTGGGAGGCCATCGGCGAAACCCTCTGGGGCAGCTTCGGCGAGGAGGCCCGCGAGCAGCTCGGTGCCCGCCTGCGCCAGCACCTGAACCTGCCGGACGCGCTGCGTACCGCGCGCTCCGAGCAACACCGCAGCCAGGTCCTCGCGCAGTTCCTGCAGCGCCTGAAAGGCCTGCCGGCGACCACCCTGCAGGAACTCGCCGACAGCTGCCCGCCCCCACCCGGGCCGCACGCCATGGACTGGCGGCAGGTGCAGGCGCTGGAGGCTTCCGGGCTGGTGCGCTTCGGCCCCCACGGCGCCGGCCATGCGATCCTCACCGGACTCGACGACGCCAGCCTGGAGCTCGATCTGCGCCGCTCGCACGAAGCCCTCGCCGCGCACTGCCGCCGGCCACTGCCGGTCTACTGCTACCCCAACGGCGACCACGACGCGCGGGTCTGCGCCGCGCTCAGGCGGCTGGGCTACAGCCAGGCGCTGAGCACCCGGCCCGGCCTGCAGCGCAGCCGGCAGGCGGTCTCGCTGTCGCTGCCGCGCATCGGCGTCAGCCACCAGGTCGCCTGTCGGCCCGCCCTGCTCGGCTGGCGCATCCTGCAAGGCGTCCGCCGCCAGGGCGCCGAGCAATCGGCAGTACAGGCCAGCGGCCTGCAGGAAGTCCGGAATGAAGTCCAGTGACTATATTCGCCAACTGCTGTTCAGCATCGGCACCAAACTGGCGATGCTCGCCCTGCGTCTGCTGCGCAACGTGCTGCTGGCGCGCATCCTCGGCCCCGCCGACCGCGGCCTGTTCGCCCTGCTCAGCGCCCTGCCGGAGCTGATCGGCGCGGCCACCAGCGGCGGGCTGAACACCGCCCTCGGCTACCAGGCGGCGCGCCAGCATCCGATGGGGCTGCTGCTGACCCTGATGCTGCTCTACGGCTGCCTGGCCTCGGCGCTGGCAACCCTGCTCGGCGTGGAAGCGCTGCAGTCGTTCGGCCAGGACCTGGAGATCATGCGCCAGCTCGGCCCCTTCGCCTGGCTGCTGCTGCTGGCCGTGCCGCTGTTCGTGCTGAAGAGCGCCCTGCTCACCCTGCACAACGCCGACGGTCGGGTCGGCACCTTCAACGGTCTGCGCCTTCTGGAGTCGCTGGCGCCTTTGCTGCTGTTCCTCGCCCTGATCTGGACGTGGCCGGACGCCGCGCTGAGCGCCGCGCTGATCGGCTGGCTCGGCGGCCTGGCGCTGGTGGTGGCGGCCGGCCTCTGCCTGCTCGCCCGCTACCACAGCATCCGCCTGCGCTGGGATCCGGCCAGCCAGGGCGAGCTGCTGCGCTTCGGCAGCAAGAGCCACCCCGACGTGCTGTTCCAGCAGATGCTGATGCGCGCCGACTACCTGCTCATCGGCCTGCTGCTCGACAGCGAGCAGCTCGGCTACTACGCCATGGCCACCGCCGCCGCCGAGCTGCTGTTCATCGTCCCCGAGGCGGTCACCACCCCGCTGATGAAGCGCCTGCTGCAGCAGGACGACGGCATCGAGCGACTCACCCCGCTGGCGCTGCGCCTGACCGGCACCGCGATGCTCGCCGCCTGCCTGTGCCTGGCCGTGACCGGCGAGTGGCTGATCGTGCTGCTGTTCGGCGACGCCTTCCGGCCGGCCTATCCGGCCCTGCTGGCCCTGCTGCCCGGCATGTTCAGCCTGTGCTACTCGAGCATCCTGCACCTGGACCTGCTCGGCAAGGAACGGCCCGGTACCCTGTCGATCTTCGCCGGCGGCGCCGCGGCGCTGAACCTGGTGCTGGCGCTGCTGCTGATTCCGCGCTGGGGCATCGTCGGCGCGGCAATCGCCTCGTCGGTCGCCTACGGCGCCCTGGCCCTGGCCATGCTGCTGCTCTACTGGCGGGTCAGCGGCGTCGGCATCGGCCAGACCCTGCTGATCCTGCCCAGCGACCTGCGCCTGCTGCGCGCCCAATTGGGGACGGCGACATGAACGGACGATGCGCATTGCTCGGCGGCCTGCTGCTCGCCGTGCTGCTACCGGATGCACGGGCCCAGGAGTGGCCCGGCATCCGCGACGGCGCGCTGTACCTGCGCGCTCAACAGGGCGACAGCCTGCAGGTCGACTGGCAACCCGCCTGGCAGGCCGAGGCCAACGCCGAGCGCCTCTACCTGCAGGCCGGCGACGGACGCCTGCTGGCCCGCCGCGACATCGGCGCCGAGGAGATCCGCGGCCGCCAGCACTGGGCGCTGCGTCCCGAGGACGGCGACCAGCGCCTGGAAATCCCCGGCTACAGCTTCCGCCGCTACCGGGTCCGGCATGCCGACGACACCGCCGCACTGTTCGAGCCGGTCAAGCTGCACTTCTGCGCCGAACTGCCGGCCGGCACGCGCCTGTACTTTCGCGTGCGCGGCGGCGAGCGCGCGCTGCTCGCCGGCAAGTACCACGGCGGCGTCGAGGGCCTGTACGCCGAACGCCTGAGCGACGGCCACAGCCTCTATCTGCCGCTGTCGCGCGACCTCCAGTACCGCCGGAGCGACCGCATCGCGCTGCCCGTATCCGCCGAGGACCAGGTCTGGAGCCTGCGCCTGCGCGGACGCGGCAAGGCCGCCTTCTGGCTGGACGGCAGCGCCAACCTGTTCGCCCAGCGCCCCGAGCACCTGTTCAGCCCGGAGCTCGCCCCCGGCAAGGTCGGGCTCGAGCTGCACGGCGAAGTCCTCGGCCCGACGCCCAAACTCGGCGTGGCCCTGCCCTACACACCGCCCGAGGCGCCCGAGCTGCTCGCCCGGCTGGCACCGCGCGCCGCCAGCTACTACAGCTTCGTCGATGCGATGACCCGCAATCCAAAGCGCGAGGAGCAGTTCCGTCCCCTGTACCTGAACCGCTATGGCATCCGCACCGACATCACCCTGCTCTCGCAGAGCGGCCGGCGCCCGCTGCTCGCCGCCAACGAGATGAGCCGCGGCGGGCTGAAGGCCTGGCTCGACGGCATCGTCGCCCTCGGCGGGAAGGGCACCCATTACCTGGCCCTGGCCGACGAGCCCAACCTCAACTACCCCGACTACGCCAGTTTCGCCGCCTATTTCGCCCGGATGGCCCCGCTGCTCCGCGAGCACCCCGGCGCCCGCGAAGCCGGGGTGCGCCTCGCCGTGCCGTCTTCCTCGCGCCTGATCAACGGCCCAAGCCTCAATGGCGCCAGCGCACGGCGCGGCCTGGACTGGGCGCAACAGCTGCTGGCCGAGCACGGCGAGTGGATCGACGCCCTCTCCTGGCACGAATGGATGGTCCGCGACCTGCGCGCCACCGGCGTTTATCGCAACGCCGTGCGCCAGGCCGCGCAGCTGGTCGGCCTGGACGAGCGCGGCCGGCCGCGCAAGGCGCTGCTGCTGGAACAGACCAACCTGTCCAGCGGCAACAGCGTCAGCCCCTACGAGCAGGAAACCGGGATCGCCGCGCTCTGGTGGGCCTCGGTGGCGGTCAACGCGGCCCAGGACGGCCTGCTGGAGCTGCTCGACTGGTTTCCCGCCACCGACAACGAGAACCATGCCAAGGGCATGATCGGCCTGTCGGACGACGGCCGCTACGTCCTCAAGCCGGTCGGCGAGGCCATGGTCTTCATGCAGCGGCACTGGCAGGAGCAGGTCCTGCGCCTGGACAACGACGCCTTCGAGGTGGATGTCCTGGCCATGCGCTCCGGCGTCCGGATCGTGCTGTTCGGCGTGAACAAGACGCCACGTCATCAGGAAGTACGGCTGCGCGGCGAGCCGCTGACCTGCCGCGATCAGGAGCCGCCCCGCCTGCACCTGTTGAGCGCGACGGCAGAGCCTGGCGAGGGCCGCCTCGACTGCTCCGAGCAGCCATGGCGCTTCAGCCTGCCGGGCGAAACCCTCTTCGTCCTCGAATGGGAGGCACCATGAACCCGAGGGATCTGGCCGGCAAGGTGAAACGCAAGGGTCTGTCCGGCAGCCTGCACCATCTCTGCGCACGCTACCTGTACGGCCAGCGGCGCCTGCTCTGGATGGAGCGCGACCTGACCCTGGAGGCGCCAAGGCTGCAACGCCAGCACCACTGGCGCTACCCGCCGATCGGCCGGGAGCTGCTGCCGGCCTTCGAACGCCACTTTCCCCAGCACCGGGCAGTGATCGGCGACCTGCTCGAAGAGGCCGGGGTGCAGGGCCTGGCCGCCCTGGACGACGAAGGCAACGTCTGCGCCTTCGTCTGGTACAGCGACCGCGACTACTACGACCGCCACTACTATCGCTGCTGGTTTCCGGTCACGGCGCCGGGCGCCTACCTGTTCGCCGTCGAGGTCGCCCCCGGTCACCGCGGCAGTGCGCTGATCCTCGGCGGCCAGGAGCACCTCTGGGAACGGCTGCGGGCGGCCGGCCACCCGCATGCCCGGGCGGTGGTCGATGCGCGCAATGCGCGCGCCCGCAAGCTGCTCGAACACCTGGGCTTCCAGCCGCTCGGCTGGCAGACCCGGGTGTTCAGGCTGTTCGGCTGCCTGCGCCTCTGCCATCAGCCGCCGGCGGTGCGCGACCAGCTTGGCAGCCAGTCCGGCAGCCTCGCCTGGTATCGCCTCCAGCACCCCTTCAGGCGCTTCCCGTAGGGATACAGCTCGACCCAGCAATCAGCCAGGAGCGAGCCGCTGCTGAGCAGGAAGGTGCACAGCGGCTTGCGCTCCAGCCACAGGCTGTTGCTCAGGCCATGCTCCGGCGCCGCGCAGGAGTCCATCCAGCGGATGCCCTGCGCCTTCTGCTCGTGCAACAGGCGGATGCACTCGAGTTCGAGGAGCGCGCCGGGGGAATAGCGGGCGTAGTCCTCGTCGAAGGCGACCTTGAAGGCAAAGGCCCCCGGCGGGGCGAGGAAGTCGCAGAGCATCGCCAGCGGCCGGCCATCCAGGGACAGCTCAAGCATCCGCAGCTGCCCGCGCGCATGGGCGGCCGTGGCGACCTCCTCGAAGTAGCGGCGACAGGCGGCGCGACAGCCCAGCGCCGAGCGCGACTGGCCCTTCCAGCCCTTCGCCTCCAGCGCGACGAAGGCCGACAGCCAGGCCCCGAGGTCCTCGCCGCGCGACTGCAGCACGCGCAGGCGCAGCTCGCCCAGCTCGGCCAGGCGCCGGCCCAGCCGCCGGTATTCCTTGCGCCGTTTCCCGGACAGGGCCCGCTCCAGGTAATCCTCGGCATCGTCGCCCGGCTCGATCAGTGCGCGCGAGCGCCGGGCGCCCTCGTGGAAATGCCGGCCCTCGTTGGCCAGGGTGCTGCGCAGGGCCGCGGCCAGCGGCCCGTCGGCGGGCGCATCGCGCAGCAGCAACAGCGGATACTGGCGGCGGTGCGCCTGCAGCCAGCGCAGGAAGGCGCGCATGACCGCCGGCTCGCGTCCTTCGCGCACCAGCGGCGCCACCGAAAAGCAGTAGCGGTGGCGGAACATCCTCGCCACCTTCAGCGGCAGCAGGGCACAACCGACCGGCTCGAGCAGCGGGAAGAAGCCGTCCAGCACCGGCCTGTCCGCGGTATCGGGCCCGCCCGGACGGATCACGAACAGCAGGGCGAAGCGCTTGTCGCCGGCCAGGTGCTCGAGGGCCGGCAGCAGGGCCCAGGGCGAATAGAACACGTTGGGCTCGCCGGACGAGCGGGCCAGCGCCTCCCAGTCCGCCAGCCAAGGCCCGACATCTTCCAGGGAGCGGACCACCGCGATGCGGTAGCCGCCATAGAGGGGCAGGCCGGAATCCTGCTCGAAGGCTTTCTGCTTCATCATCTTGTGCATCCTGCACGGCACCACACAAACGTGGCGGGAAGAACCGGCCGGGACCGCCTGGCGCCGCTCCTACGCAGGTCCGTTCAGGACTATAGACGCCAGGTGCGCGGCGCGACGCGGGAAACGTATCCATGTGATTCAAACCGTCGGTATGTCCAGCTGCTACGCTGCTGTACAGCATGCCAAGCAGCTCCCAGCGAGAACCAGCGAGAACGGACCTCATCATGGACTATCGCCTGCAATGGATGACCGGCCTCTGCGCCGCCGACTTTCCCCGTGGCGCCTACGCCAGACTCCAGGCCCAGGTGCCGCAGGCCACTCCGTTCAACCAGCTCGGCTGGCTGCAGGCCGCCGAACGTGCCCTCGAGCCGGGACAGGAGTTGCAGGTGCTGCTGGCCTGGGCGGGCGACGAGCTGCGCCTGTGCCTGCCGCTGGTCTGCGCCCGCGAACGCCGCTTCGGCCTGCGCTGGACGGTGCTGCGCCACCTCGGCCATCCGCTCAGCGACCGCATCGCCCTGCTCTGCCGGCTCGACGCGGACGGC
Organism: Azotobacter chroococcum; assembly: GCF_004339665.1. Taxonomy (GTDB): domain Bacteria; phylum Pseudomonadota; class Gammaproteobacteria; order Pseudomonadales; family Pseudomonadaceae; genus Azotobacter; species Azotobacter chroococcum. Next base: position 27,998 of record NZ_SMMU01000002.1, on the reverse strand, counting down.
CGCCGCCAGGTGCGGACGGCCATCCGCCGGCACCTGCCGCACGCCCTCCTGCAACTGCACGAACTGGTCGAGGGCGGCGAACAGGAAGCCCTGCTCGAGGACTGGGCCGTCGCCAGCTCGACCCACGAGCGGCGCCCGAGCTGCCGGGTGCCGGTGCACGCGATTGACGAAGGCGACCACCGTGAGCCGTCCGGCGACCTGCGCTACAAGCTGCGCCGGGCACGCAAGCGCGCCGCCGCCTGCGATGCCCGGATACGTCGCCTGACCCCGGACGGCGCGAGCATCGGCGCCGCGCTGGAGGCCATCGCCGCGGTCGAGCAGGCCAGCTGGAAGGGCGAGCAGAGCGTCGGCATCTTCTCCGGTGAACGGCGCCGGCAATGGATGCGCGAGGCCTTCGGCGCGCTGGCCGCGGCCGGTCTGGTGCGCATCGTGCTGCTCGAGCACCAGGAGCGCTGCATCAGCTACCGCCTCGGGCTGCTGGAGCGCGGCCGGCTGTACGACTACAACCTGGCCTTCCTGCCGGAGTACGCCGAACTCGGCAGCGGCCGCCTGCTGCTGGACGAGTGGATTCGCTGGGGGCTGGAGGACGGCTGGCAGTGGATCGACGCCTCGCGGGTCAGCCTGCAGGGCTCCAGCCACCAGCTGCACGAACGCATGACCGGCGAGCTCCTGCAGCTGCGCTGGAGCTTCTACTCCTGGCGCCCCGATGGCATCGCCCTGGGCCTGGCCCATCGTCTGTGGAGCGCCGTCAAGGCCCGCCGCCTGCAGTCCGCGGACCAGCCCCCGCGCAGCAGCGGAGAACGCCCATGCCCAGCCGAGTGATCATCAATGCCGACGACTTCGGCCTGAACCGGGAAGAGAACGCCGTCATCGTCCGCGCCTTCCGCCGCGGCCTGATCAGCTCCGCCACCCTGATGGCGAACATGCCGGCGTTCGCCCAGGCCTGCGCGCTGATCCACAGCGAGGGCCTGCACGGCCGGGTCGGCCTGCACGTCAACCTCACCTACGGCCGCCCGCTGGGCAGCGCCATCGCCAGCCAGAACTGCTTCTGCAACGCATCCGGCGAGTTCGAGCTGCGTCTGCCGCGCCATCGCCTGTGGCTGAACCGGGCGGTGCGCGCGGCGATCGACGACGAGCTGCAGGCGCAATGGCAGCGCTGCCTGGACCACGGGGTGCGGCCCAGCCATCTGGACTCCCACCAGCACGTGCACAACATCTGGCCGGTCGGCGAGCGGCTGGCGCGCTTCGCCGCCGCCCAGGGCGTGCCGCTGCGCCTGGCGCGCAACCTGGGCGGCAACCTCGGCCCGGCCAAGCGGCTGTTCAAGGCGCTGCTCAACCGGCGCCTGCGCCAACTGGCCGGACGCTGCGTCGAGCACGTCTGCACCCCGGCCGACCTGCGCGACCAGCCCCTGCCGGCGCAGGGCACCCTGGAGGTGATCAGCCACCCCTGCAACCTGGGCGAGGATTTCGGCGACGCCTGCCTGGATCCCGACGAATCCCTCGCCGCCCTGCTCGAGCGCCGTCTCGGCGGCATTCCGCGGGTCGCCTACGGCGCCGTGCCAGAGCGTCCGACAGCCATTCCATGCGCCCCATGAGCACTGCCGGACGAGCCGCCTAATGATCCTGGCGGAACTGGAACAGCTGCCGGCGCTGCTTCTTGCTCGGCCGCCCGGCGGTCTCCAGGCCGAGGGCGCCGGCCTTGCGCAGGGCCGCGGCTTCCTCGCGGCGGGCCTGGCTCTCGGCGGTTTCCTCGTAGAGCAGCTGGGCCTCGGGGGCGCCACGGCGCACCGCGCTGAGCGCACGGATCACCACGGTGCGCTCGTCGAAGCCGGTGCGGATGGTCAGCTCCTCGCCGATCTTCGGCTCCTTCGAGGGCTTGCAGCGCTCGCCGCGGCAATGCACCTTGCCGCCCTCGATGGCCTCCTTGGCCAGCGCCCGGGTCTTGTAGAAACGCGCCGCCCAGAGCCACTTGTCCAGGCGAACCTTTTCGTCATCTTTCTCGTTCATGCTTGCAGATCACCTCTCCCATGCCGATTCGGCCGACCGTCGGGGCCGGCGCAGACAGGTGCGATTGTCGGTCGTGCCGATTAGAATGCCTCACACCGACTGTTGGAGCGCCGCCTTCTTGAAGACATTCGACCATCTTTCGGTGATTGGTCTGCGCGAATGGATCGATCTGCCCGAGCTCGGCGTCGCCGGACTGCGGGCGAAGATCGACACCGGTGCCAGCACCTCGACCCTGCATGCCACCGAGGTGGTGCAGTTCGAGCGCGACGGCAAGCCCTGGGTGCGCTTCACCGCCCACCTCGGCACCCTGGTGCAACTGCGCCACCGCCATTGCCAGGCGCCCCTGGTGGCCGTGAAGACCATCAAGAGCTCCAATGGCCAGACCCAGACCCGCTACGTCATCCTCACCACCCTGGCGCTCGGCGATCGTGCCTGGCCGGTGGAGTTCACCCTGACCTGCCGCAAGGCCATGCGCTACCGCGTGCTGCTCGGTTCGAAAGCGCTGATCGACGGCCAGCTGGTGGTCAATCCGGCGCTGACCTACGTGCAGGACAAACCCCTTTTCCCCAAGCTGCTTGGTGCCCAATGAAAATCGCCGTGCTGTCGCGCAACCCACGCCTGTACTCGACCCGCCGCCTGATGGAAGCCGGCGAGCAGCGCGGCCATCAGGTGGTGGTGATCGACACCTTGCGCGCCTACATGAACATCGCCAGCCACAAGCCGCAGATTCACTACCGCGGCCGCCCGCTGGAGGGCTTCGACGCGGTGATCCCGCGCATCGGCGCCTCGGTGACCTTCTACGGCTGCGCGGTGCTGCGCCAGTTCGAGATGATGGGCGTGTTCCCGCTCAACGAATCGGTGGCGATCAGCCGCTCGCGGGACAAGCTGCGCTCGCTGCAGCTGCTCTCGCGCAAGGGCATCGGCCTGCCGGTGACCGGCTTCGCCCACTCGCCGGACGACATTCCCGACCTGATCGAGATGGTTGGCGGCGCGCCGCTGGTGATCAAGCTGCTGGAAGGCACCCAAGGCATAGGTGTAGTGCTCTGCGAGACGCAGAAGGCCGCCGAGTCGGTGATCGAGGCCTTCATGGGCATGGAGCAGAACATCATGGTCCAGGAGTACATCCAGGAGGCTGGCGGCGCCGACATCCGCTGCTTCGTGGTCGGCGAGCGGGTCATCGCCTCGATGAAGCGCCAGGCCAAGCCCGGCGAGTTCCGCTCCAACCTGCACCGCGGCGGCACCGCCAGCCTGGTCAAGATCACCCCGGAGGAGCGCTCCACCGCCATCCGCGCGGCCAAGATCATGGGCCTCAGCGTCGCCGGCGTGGACATCCTGCGCTCCAATCACGGCCCGCTGGTGATGGAGGTGAACTCCTCGCCCGGCCTGGAAGGCATCGAGACCACCACCGGCAAGGACGTCGCGGGGATGATCATCGAGTACCTGGAGAAAAACGCCGAGCACGGACTGACCCGGACCCGCGGCAAGGGCTGAGCCAGAAACAGGCAACGCATGCGTTGCCCTGGCGAGCGCTCCTCACAGTCCGTGTGAAAACGTAGCGAGCGAAGGCCAGGCAAGGCGAAATCAGGTGAAGAAGCGCAGTTTACGCGTTGTAAATGAGCATGACTCGCTCCGCTCGCCCCTTCGGGGCCGCACTGAAGTGCGTTAGCCGCAAGCGGCTTCTGAGCCTGATTTCAACGCAGCATGGCCGAGCGCAGTAGTTTTCACGCGGACTGCTCACACCGCGTCGCGCGGCAGCATTAACCCCAGCGGCAGGCAGACCCGCGCTTCCAGGCCGCCGCCCGGGCGGTTGCGCAGCTCGACGCTGCCGCCGTGCTGGGCGGCGATGCGCTTGACGATGGCCAGGCCCAGGCCGGTTCCGGAGCCACCGCGGGCGCGGTCGCCGCGGGTGAAGGGATTGAAGATCTCGCCCATCTCGGCCGGGTCGATGCCGGCGCCGCGGTCGAGCACGCTGAGCACCACGTAGGGCGCACCTTGGTCGCCCGCCACATAGACGGCGACCTCGACCTGCTCGCCGCCGTGGCGCAGGGCGTTCTGCACCAGATTGCCGAGCAGCCGCTTGATCGACACCCGGCGCAGCGGGAACGGCGGGATCGGCTGCAGGGCCAGGCGCACCTTCTCGTCCTTCTGGTTGAACGGCGCCACCACCTCCTGCACCAGCTCGCCCAGCTCGAGCTGTTCCACCGGCTCGTCGCGGCCGTCGCGGATGAAGGCGAGGAACTGGTCGAGGATGGCGTTCATGTCCTCGATGTCGCGCACCATGTCCTCGGTCAGCTCGGAGTCGTTGCCGAGCAGCTCCAGGGACAGGCGCAGGCGGGTCAGCGGGGTGCGCAGGTCGTGGGACACCCCGGCCAGCATCAGCTCGCGCTCGCGGCTGGCCTGCTCGACGTCGGCGGCCATCTGGTTGAAGGCGCGGTACAGCTCGGTCATCTCGCTCGGCGTGTCGCTGACCGGCAGGCGCACGCTGCGCCCCTGGCCGATCTGCCGGGCGGCGAAGACCAGCAGCTTGAGCGGCGCGCTCAGCTGGCGGACGAAGATCCAGGCGGCGGCGGTGGACAGCAGGCCGATGCCGAGGAACCAGCCGAGCACGCTCCAGATCCGCTGGCCGCGCAGCGGGTGCGGATACATGGGGATGCGCACCCAGTCCGGCCCCAGGTTGGGCGCATGGACCCAGAGCGCCAGGTTCGGCTGGGCGCGCATCCGCACCTGGGTCTCGGGGCCCAGCTCGTCCTGCATCTGGCGCTGGAAGATCTCGCTGTACGGCCAGTGGTGCTCGCCGAGCGGTACGTTTTCCGGCGCGCCGCGCACCAGGCCGGCCGCCTCGGCGATACGCGGCTGGTCGCGCTCGTCCGCCACCCAGTAGGCGCGCAGGGTCAGCGCGGCGCCGTGGCTGTACTGGCGATCCACCAGCACGTCCTCGTTGAGCATCAGGTAGACGAGGGTCAGCGCCTTGGAGAACAGCACCGCGATCAGCACCAGCCAGAGGGTGCGGGCGAAAAAGCTTTGCGGGAACCAGAGCGGGGTTTTCATCGGTAGGCAATCACGGAATCAGCGTCAGGGTGGAAAACCCGCCAAGCGGTTTTCCACCTCTCGGCCTGGCGACGGAAAAGGCCTGCGGCCGTTTTCCGTCCTACGACTTGGTGCCGTCCGGGACGAACACATAGCCGACGCCCCAGACGGTCTGGATATAGCGCGGCTTGGACGGGTCCGGCTCGATCAGCCGGCGCAGGCGCGAGATCTGCACGTCGATGGAGCGCTCCAGGGCGTCCCATTCGCGGCCGCGGGCGAGGTTCATGAGCTTGTCGCGGGTCAGCGGCTCGCGGGCATGCTGGACCAGCGCCTTGAGCACGGCGAACTCGCCGGTGGTGAGCATCTGCACCTGGTCGCCCTTCATCAGCTCGCGGGTGGCCAGCGACAGCCGGTAGTCGCCGAAGCTGACGATCTCGTCCTCGCTGGTCGGTGCGCCCGGCACCACCGGCGCCTGACGGCGCAGCACGGCCTTGATCCGCGCCAGCAGCTCGCGGGGGTTGAACGGCTTGGCCAGATAGTCGTCGGCACCCTGCTCCAGCCCCTGGATGCGGCTGCTCTCGTCGCCCTTGGCGGTGAGCATGATGATCGGCACCGGGTTGTCGCGCTCGCGCAGGCGGCGGCAGGCGGACAGGCCGTCCTCGCCGGGCAGCATCAGGTCGAGCACCACCAGGTTGAAGATTTCGCGGCCGAGCAGGCGGTCCATCTGCTCGACGTTCTCCACCGCCCGCACGCGGTAGCCCTGCTCGCTGAGGAAGCGATCCAGCAGGTGGCGCAGACGGGGGTCGTCGTCGACGACGAGGATCTTTTCGCCTTCCGGCGTGGCGCTGGCTGTGCTGTTCATCGGGACTCCTGGCGACGGTCGGACGCCATTATATGACGCTGCCCTGGCGGCCGTTCGGCCGATCATTGTTAGCAGATTTTACCCGGAGCGCCACCTTGCGCCGCGCGCGACGGCACGGGGTGCGGACGGGCGGGCGAGACGCCGCTACCTGAAGTCGCCATAGGGAATCAGCGGACTGGGCACCAGCGACAGGTTGCCCTGCCAGGGTTCGAAGGTATAGCGCAGGTAGAGCGACACGCGCTGCGGCGCATAGTCCCTGCTGTGTTGCAGGGTGAATCCGCCGCCCAGCACCAGGTGATCGCTCAGCCGCCGCTCGACCAGGGCCTGGGCCCGGTAGCTGAGCGCATCGCTGCGACCGCCGTCCTGGCGGAAGTTGTCCCGGCCGAAGGCCGCCGGTTCGGACTGCGCCATGATCTCGGCCAGCGGCCGGGCGATCAGGCGCTGCAGCGGGTAGCGCTCGCTATCGTCGGTGACCGCGTACGACCAGCCGAGCGATCCCTCCAGCAACACCGACCAGTCGCTGTTGCGCCAGGCGTAGCTCACCGGGACGCCGAGCGAATAGTAGTGCTGGGGGCTGTAATAGCCGCCCTGGCCGAGACTGTAGTCGCCGAGGTCCTTGTCGTAGTGCCAGTACATCCCGGTCAGGCCGAGGCGCATGCGCGTGTCGGCGCGGTCGATCAGCTTGTAGTAGTAGCCGGCCATCGCCGTGGTGCGCTCGTTGTCGGCCACGTTCTTGCCGTGCAGCCAGTGCCTGCCGAACTGGCTCCAGACGCCGTGGCGGCCGCCCCGGTCATGGCTCAGGCCCAAGCTGACGCCATTGGCCGTGACCCCGCCCCAGCGGATGCCGGTACGCGGATCGACGCTGCCGGCATAGGACAGCAGCGAGTTGGTCAGCGGCCGCCGTGATGCAGTCAGCGACCAGCCCAGCCCGGCGAAATCCCAGTCGTAGGTCACCCCGCCCAGCCAGTTGTCGATTTCGAAGCCCTGCGGCGAGCGGCCGAAATCGACCACCAGGCGCTCGTTGCGCCACCCTATGGCCACGGCGGTGCCGCTGTCGGTCTGCGAGCCGCCCAGGCAGCCGGGCAGCGCCTGGTAGCGGCCGGCGCTGTCGCGCCCCTGGAAGGAACAGGTGCCGAATTCCTCGGTATGCCGGCCATCGGCATCGGTATCGAAGCTGCCGGCATCCATGCGCACCTGCTCGGCGCGCAGAAAGGCCTGACCGCCCGCCAACGGCCAGTCGATCTGGACGATGCTGGTATCGGTCTCGAGGTCGGATAGCCCGGGCGTGGTGCTGTCCTCGCGCCAGGCATGGTCGTGCTGCAGGCGCAACGTCGGGTTCTGCCGCCGATACAGCTCGTCGACATCGCTGCGCAGGCTGCGCCGCAGCCAGTCGTCCTCATCCTGCTCGCGGCTGGCCAGGGTCAGGGCACGGTCGTCGCGCGGGCTCGTCTGCCCGCTCGTCAGCAGACCGGCGTCGCCCATGGCGCGGGCGTAGACATCCAGCGCCCGCTGCGGCTCGATCGAGGCCAGCAGGCGTGCCCGGTCGCGATGCAGCAGGACATCCGGTGCCTGCTGCTCGCCGGCTAGCTGCTCGAGCAGCGCAGTGCCGCGTTGGCGCTCGCCCACCGCTGCCCAGGCGTTGCCCAGCCGGCGGCGCGCACCGATCTCCGCGGCGGGAAACTCCGGCGGTGCCTGCTCCAGGGCACGGCGGGCACGGGCCGTTTCGCCGAGTTCGAGCCAGCTCTCGATCTGCCCGAGACGGGCTTCGGCATGCGCCGGATCGCGCGTCAGCACCTGCCGGTAGAGGTCCTGGGCCCGGGCGTGGTCGTCACGCTGCCGTGCCCGGTCGGCCAGGCGCAGCAGACCTTCGGCCAGCAGCGGCCCGTCGGCGGCCTGGGCCTGCAGCAGGGCGATGGCTTCCCGCTCCTGACCGGCCGCCTGCAGCGCCTCGACCCGCGCCAGCAGGTAGCGCCGCTGCAGGCGCGCCGCCAGCGCCCGCATGTCGTCGCTCCACTGCGCCTGCGGGATCGCCTCCAGGCTGCTCAGCGCACTGGCGTCGCGCGCGCTGGCGGCCAGGTAGAGCCCGTGGGCATGGCGGGCTTGCGGATCGCGCCCCTGGCGCTGCAGCAGGCGCTCGAACACCGCGTCGGCCTCGCCATGGCGGCGCTGCTCGCTCAGGCTGCCGGCCAGGTGATAGGCCAGCCAGGGATCGTCGGGATCCAGCTCGACGGCCTGCTGCAAAGAGGCACTGGCCTGCGCCCAGTCCTGGCGGGCGCGGGCGGCTTCGCCGGCCTGGCGGAGCTGCTGCAGGCGCAGGGTGCGGCGCTGCCCGGCGAAGCCGCGCTGTTGCTCCGGTGACAGGCTGTCGAGCCAGACACGGGCCCTGTCCGGCGACTGCGCCAGGTACAGCCGATAGAGCCCGTGCAGCACGCCTTCGTGGTCCGGGGCGAGCTGGCGCGCCTGCAGCAGCAGGCGCTCGGCCTCGCCCGTCTGTCCCTCGGCGAGCGCCACCTCGCTCAGCCCCAGCCATGCCCCGACCTCGCGCGGCCGCTGCCGCCGGGCGCTCCCGTACAGGCTGCGGGCCTGCCCGAAGCGCTTCGCCGCCAGCGCCGCCTCGCCCTGCTGCAGGGTCAGCCAATAGCGGTTCGCGGCCCTGAGGTCGCTCCACTTGTCGATACGCCGGCTGTCCCTGTCCAGACGCAAGGCCTGCCGGAACGAGGCATCCGCCGCCTCGCGCTGCCCCAGGCGCATCTGCGCCAGGCCCAGGGCACCGTGCAGACCGCCGTCCTGTGGAAAACTCCGCAGCGCCTGGCGCAACTGCACCTGTGCCTCGGCGTCATGGCCCTGCTCGAGCAGGCGCCGACCGCGCTGGGCCGCCTGCCAGCCGGGATCGGCCAGCAGCGTGCGCTGGCGCGCCAGCGCCGCCGCGGCCTCGGCGCGCAGGGGAGAATCCGGGTAGCGATCGACGAACGCCTGCCAGCCGGCGACGCTTTCCGTGCCAGGCTCCAGCTCGTCGAGATAATCGAACTCGCGCTGCGCCGCCGCACTCCTCGCCCGCGGATCGTCGGCCAGTTGGTGCAGCACCTGAAGCGCTTCGCGGTTGCGCGCCTGGGCGAACAGCAGGCCGGCCAGGCTCTGGCGCAGGGCGGCATTGCCGGGATACTGGCGGTCCAGTTCGCGCAGGCGCTCGATCGCCTGCGGACGCTGCCCCGCCAGACCACCGCGCAGTTTCCAGTATTCCACGCCCAGCTCGAGATCCAAGGGGGCGCCGGCCAGCAGCTTGTCGTAGGCCGCCAGGGCCTCGTCGGCACGGCCGGCAGCGGCAAGCAGGCGGGCCTCCTGCAGGGCTTGCCGGCCCCAGGGCTGGCTCAGTCTCACCAGCAGCTGCGACTGGCGCCACGGCGGCGAGCCGGGCGCGACTTCGGCCAGGCGCGCCAGCAGCGTCTCGGCCCGGCCCTGATCCTGCTGGCGCAGGGCCAGGCGGATGCCGGCCGCCAGCGCCTCGGGAGCATCCGGTGCAATCGACTCCAGGCGCGTCAGCGAATCGCGCACCAGATCGTCGCGATACAGCGCCTCGCCTACCCGGATCTGCTCGATCAGCCGTTGCTGCTGCCCCTCCTGCACGCCCGGCTGGGCCTGCGCCAGACTCACTCCCTGCAAAGCGCCCAGCAGCAGCAAGAGGTGGGTCAATTCCCTTCGGTTGCGCATGCATCCTCCCAGGACGGCAGCAGTCGGCCGTCCGCGTCGAAACGGTAACGACGCTCATCCCAGCCCATGCCGAACAACGCCAGGACCCGGTTGTAATAGTTCTTGCGACGCGGCGGATGGCGATGCAGGCGATCGCGCTGCTGCTGCAATGCGGTGTGCTGTTCGCTGGCCGCCAGCAGCGGCAGCAGCGCCGCCGAGAAACCGGCCGGACCGCTGCCGCTGGTCTTGCCGCTGGTGGTATCGACGTTTTCCGGCGGCGCGCCCAGCCGCGCGGTCAACTCGGCCATGGGGGCGAAATGCCGCTGCAGCCCGGCCCGCTCCGGCGCGCCCTCGCCCAGCATGCCGACCCACAGGTAAACGCGGATGGCGTCGTAGCTGCCGCGGCTGCCGGACTTGGGATCGGCTGCCCAGCCCTGCTCGTGGCGCCATAGCAGCCAGTCCGGAGCCAGCCCCAGGGGGGCACCCTCGCGCAGCAGGCGCAGGCCGCCGATGGCCACTTCGGCCCAGCGCGCGTCGCTGGCGGCGAAACGCCTCAGCAGCTGCGGCGGCAGATAGCTGGGATTGAGCCGCCAGCCCTGCTCCGCCTCGAATCCCAGATCGCCGGGCAAGGGCAGCGCCCCCAGCCCCGGCAGCCGGCGCAGGGTCTGCGCCTGGATGCGCGCGAGCAGGCGCTCGCCGCGCCCCAGGTAGTCCGGCACCTGCCAGAGCCGCCCGGCCTCCAGCAGGCTGTAGGCCAGCCACAGGTCGGCATCGTTGGCATTGTTCGCATCGAGCACCGTCCAGCGCCCCTTGCCGTCGTCCCCCCACAACCAGGCCGGCAGGTGCCGGTCCAGATCGCCACCGGCCAGGTTGTTCTGCGTCCACTCGAGCAGGCGGGCGAAGTTCTCGCGATCGTTGGCGACCAGGGCAAAGAACAGCGCATAGCTCTGCCCTTCCGAGGTGGTGGGCTTCTGGGGCAAGGAAGGGTCGATGACCCTGCCATCGGCGCTGATCAGATCCCGCTTGAAGGCGTCCCAAGCCGGCCATGTACAGTCCGCGGCCGCGGCACGCCCGGCCATGGCCAGCGCCATGGCGCAGCACAAGGCACGCAGCATCGGTCATCCCTCTCCCAAGCGGCGCCGCGCCCGCTGCCCCAGCGCCGCCCACAGCAGGAAGGCCAGCAGCACGATGCCCAGCGATGCCAGCACGGCCAGCAGCAACGGTCGTTCGGCCAGGTGGTACCAGAGCAGCAGCCACCAGGGCAACTGGCCGACGTAGTAGCGCTTGCCGACGAACTGGCTGCTCACGCCGCTGCTGCGAATCAGCGCCAGCGAGCCGGCCACTGCGTCGAGCTTGCCGACATCGCCCAAGGTGTCGCGCAACAGGGCGTGATCGTCCGCCGACGAGGCCAGCAGGGCGACCAGGCTGCGCTGCGGATGGAAGGGTGACTGCATGCCGACGATGGCTGCCAGCGGCGCCTGTGCGCCGGCCTCGGGAGCGGCGGTCGGCCGGGCGGTGGCCTGCTGCAGCCAGCCACGCGCCAGGTCGAACAGCGCGTCGAGGTCGGGGCTGTCGTGCAGCGAGGCCGGCCGCGGGCCGAGCAGCAGCAGATCGGCATCCAGGCCCTGGGCCTGCGCCCAGCCGTCGCTCAGGCGCACGCCCAGGGCCGGATAGCCGACATGCGCGGCGATGCCGGCGAGCGCATCGAGCAGGGTGCCGACCTGGACCGCACTGGGTTGCGACGGCACCAGCACCAGCGTCTCCGACAGGTCGGCCAGGCGACTGAAGGGGAAGCCGCTGCGCGCGAAGGCGCGCAGATCGGGCAGCGCCATGTAGTGGTGGAGACCGGACAGATCAATGGTGGAACCTTCGTCGATGACGGCCTGCACGTTCACCGGCAGGATCGTCTGGCAGCGCTCGCGCTGGCTGCTGCCAAGCTGGCTGGCGAAGTTGAAGTCGAAGCGCAGGCTGTTGCGCTCGCCGATCTTCAGCGCCGGCAGCAGCAGCCTCTCGTTCTGGGCACCATCGCCGCCGACCAGCCCGGCCAGCGGCAGTCCGGCCAGCACGCGGCCCGGTTCGCGCCCGACGAGCGGCACGCTGCTGATGAATTGCCCGTTGAAACTGACGCTGAGGCGCGAATCGTCAGCCTGTGTCGGCGTGCTGTAGCGATAGCGGGTACTCAGGGGAATACCCTGGTTGCGCCAGACGAAGAGGTCCGGCGGCAGGTTCAGCTCGAGGCTGATCGGCGGCGGTTGCAGGCCGCTGACCTGCAGCTGCTGCGGATATTCGAGCAATTCGGCGAAACGTACCGGGCGCTCGGTAGTCGCCCAGTTCGGCGCATCGTAGGGCCGACGCGCCGGTAGTGCCGGCAGCCGGTCGAAGGCGACCCGCTGGCCACGCAGCAGTTCGCGGCCCACGGCCAGGGCGGTGACCGCCCTGACCAGATCCTGCTCGTCGCGCCCGCGCACCAGAAGCAGCTTGGCGTAGGGGTCCCGGGGATGGCCGATCATCTCCACCACCGGCCCCTCGACCGGCGGGAAACGCTCCAGGTCGGCCATGAACGCCGGGCGCCGCGCATTGGTGGCGAACACCAGCGCCGGCTGGCCCGGCTCGTGCACTGCCTCGGGCAGTTGCTCGAACAGCACCGGGAAGCTGGCGCGACGCCAGCCGGCCAGGCTGCCGAAGTAGGAAGCCAGAATCGCCGCGGCCTGCTGCTCGCCCAGGGTCGGCGAACCGGCGAACAGCACCGGCAGCACCAACTTGCGCATGTCGCGCTCGTCGAAGAAGGGGGCCGGGAAATGCGCCAGGTCGTTGCTCAGGATCAAGGGCTGCTCGACCAAGGAGATCCGGCTCTGGCGACCGAGGCTCAGCCACAGGGCACTGTTGGCCGGATCCTCGCAGACATCGGTGTAATGGCCGACCAGCTCCAGGCGCAAACGGTTGAAGTCGCCCAGCAGCCGCGGCTCGAGACGCAGTTGCTGGCTGACGCGCTGCCCCGGCTGGGCGCCGGTCGCCGGCAGCACGCCCATCAGCTCGTCGTTGAGGTAGACGCGCAGGTGCGACAGGTTCGGCAGCAGCGAGGGTGAAGGGGTGTAGTCGAGCTGCAGCGTCGCCTCGCTGACCAGGCGGTCGCGGCGCAGGCGGAACTCCAGCTGGTCGCTGTTGCGAATCCCCAGTAGCAGGGAGTCGACCTGCCGGCCCAGTTGCTCGAAGCTGTAGGTGGTGCGCCAGCTCGGTGCCACCTCGGCCCGGGGCGCCGGCTTGGGCTCTGCCAGGCTGTTGCCGATGGCCAGCAGGCACAGACCTGCCAGCCAGAACTTGATCGAAGTTCGATTCTTCATGCTTTCGACACTTCCATGTGCAGAAAAGGTGGAATGGAGGAAGCCGGGAGCGGCGAGCGCGGCAGGAAACTGGACAGCCAGCGCAGCAGCCTCGACACGGGCCGCAGCAGTCGACGCAACCGCCCGGGGGCATGCTCGAACAGCCGCAGATATCCCCTGCCGCCCAGACGGAGCACGCTGGCGACACTGCCGAGCAGGCGCTCCTCGCCGTATCGCTCGGTGCGGTTCAGCCAGGCGTCGGCGCGGGCGAAGGTGCATTGGACGAGATCGATCTGCTGCTGGCGGCTGAGGCCGTCGAAGCGGATGCCGATCTGCCGGCCGAGGCAGCGGCTGAGGGTGCAGGGAAAGGCGAACTCGCGACGCCCGCGCGCGAGCAGCAGCGTGGCCGGCGAGCCCTGGGCCAGCGTCAGGGCCTGCGGCAGCTCGATGCCGGCACCGCCGACCGAATAGTCGCTCAGCAGGCACGGGTAGGCGCGGCCATCGGGCAGGCGCAGAACCGCCTCCAGCACCGCCGTCACCCGGTGGTTCCGGCGTACCTGGCGCACTTCGGCGGACACCGCCACGGCGCCGCCGATGATCAGCAGGTTGAAGAGCACCCACAGGCCGCTGATGAGCACGGTCCCGATCTCTTCGGCGGGACCTTGGAGCAGACGCCAGACGGCGAATCCCAGACCGAGCGCGTTCAGCGCGGCGAGCGTCAGGTAGGGCCGGGCCGTGCGCCAGTCGAACCAGCCGTCCGGGATCAACCCACCCTTGGCGGTGACGTTGAAGGCTCCCAGCTTCGGCGCGAACAGGGCCAGGGTGGTCGGCCGCGCGATGTACCAGGCCAGTACCGTCTCGTACAGCTCGCCCCACAGGATGTGCCGGTAATCGCTCTGCAGGCGCGAGCCGGCCAGGCTGGCGTGGATCATGTGCGGCAGCACGTAGAGCAGGATCATCAGCGCCGGTGCGTAGATGATGTAGGCATGCAGCAGCAGGAACGCCAGCGGCGCGGTGAGGAACACCAGGCGCGGCAGGCCGGCGAGGAAATGCAGCATGGCATTGATGTAGCACAGCCGCTGGAGCGGACTCAGGCCCTTGCCGAACAAGGGATTGTCGGTGCGCAGGATCTGCACCATGCCGCGTGCCCAGCGAATGCGCTGGCCGATATGCGCCGCCAGCGTCTCGGTGGCCAGGCCGGCGGCCTGGGGAATGCGCAGATAGGCCGAATTCCAGCCGTGGCGATGCAGGCGCAGGGCGGTATGGGCATCCTCGGTGACAGTTTCCACGGCGAACCCACCGATTGCCTCCAGCGCCGCACGCCGCAGCACCGCACAGGAGCCGCAGAAGAAGGCGGCATTCCACAGATCGTTGCCGTCCTGCAGCAGGCCGTAGAACAGCTCTCCCTCGTTGGGTTCGCGCCCGAAGGTGCCCAGGTTGCGCTCGAAGGGGTCGGGCGAGAAGAAATGGTGAGGGGTCTGCACGAGCGCCAGTTTCGGGTCGCGCAGGAACCAGCCGACGGTGAGCTGCAGGAAGGAGCGCACCGGTACGTGGTCGCAGTCGAAGATCGCCACCAGCTCGCCATCGGTCACGCGCAGCGCATGGTTGAGATTGCCGGCCTTGGCGTGGCGGTTGTCGGGGCGGGTGATGTAGCCCACCCCGACCTCGGCGGCGAAGCGGCGAAAGCTCTCGCGCCGGCCGTCGTCGAGCAGGTGGATGCGCAGCTTGCCGACCGGCCAATCGATTCCCAGGGCGGCGAACACGGTGGTCTGCACCACCGCCAGGTCCTCGTCGTACGTCGGAATCATCAGGTCCACGGTCGGCCATCGCACCGTGTCGACGGGCAATGGCGCCGGCTTGCGTCGCAGTGGCCTGCTCGACTGGACATAGCCGAGCATCAGCACCAGCCAGGCATAGGTCTCCGCGGCCAGCAGGACCAGCCCCAGGGTCAGATCCAGCGCGCTGTCCCAGTGCAGCGTGGAGTTGTAGCGCCACCACAGGTAGCGGCACGAGACGATCGCCGACAGCAGGATCAGCAGCAGGGTGGGAAAGGTCCCCGGCAGACGCCAAAGAACCATGGCCAGCATCCACAGCAGCAGGCTGAACAGCAGCTGCGCCTGAGAGCCGAAGGGCTCGGTGATGCACAGCAGCGCCAGTGCCGTTCCGAGCAGCCCGAGCACGCCGGCCAGCACGCCCCGCTGGCGGCAGCTCAGACCGGCCAGCACCGTCTCCGTCGCCGTTTCGATGCGGCCGTTCTGCAGACGCCGCCTGAGCCGATCCAGGATCAGCCCATGCCACAGACGCAGCCGCCGCAGCGGAGCCGTGGCACTGTGCCAGAGTCGGTGCCAGACAATGAACCGCGGCAAGACGACCGGGCGAGTCAGCAACAGCCACAGGCCCTGCAGTCCATAGCGCAATGGATCGCCGAGAGTCGGCACCTTGTTCGCCAGGTGCGGGAACCAGCGCCCGTGGTCGCGCCGGACGGCTTGCCAGACCGGCGATTCCAGATGCAATACCAGCCAGGCCAGCGCCTGCAGCACACAAAGCAGCATGGCGGTAGCAGCCGTAGCGCCGCGGCACTCGCGCAGGTAGCGGTACGGCCAGATGGCCGCCAGACCGCGAGGGCGCTCCCCGGGCCGGGCAGCGTCCCTGACAGGATCGACCATGCTCAGCCCCCTGCAGCCGGCTCGACGCCCGCCTTGGCATGCAGCGTCACCCGCTGCTCGGCACTGCCGGTCGGAACTGCCCGCTCGCCGGCAAGCGGCGCACGGCGGGTCAGAAGCCAGGTGGCCAGACTCGCGGCGTCCAGCGCCACCAGGCTGGAGGGGGCGTAATGGCCGACCGGCTGCTTGTGCGCCAGCGCCTCGGGCATGGCCGTATCCAGGTGCATGACCTGAGGCAGCAGACGGCTGGACAGGGTCTGCTGCCAGACCAGCAGCAGATCGCGCTGCAACGTGCTGGCCGGGTCGAACCGGTTGACCAGCAGCAGGCCCTCCGTCATGGGCTGCTGCAACAGGACATGGCAGGCGACATCCGCTTCGAGCAGCAGGATGGACAGGTCGCACGTCCCGAGCAGGCAATGCCCGGGCAGACGCTGGGGCAGATCGAACAGGATCCAGTCGAAATGGCTGGCTAGGCTGGCCTGGCGCCGCGCCCACAACTCCGGCTCCCGGCGCAGGTACACCTCCATCTGCGCCTGCTCCTGAACAGTCAGGCAGCCGTAGGGCAGCAGGTGCATGTGGTTTCCCAGGCACCATGCCGACGCACTCCAGGGATGGCCGTCCAGCGTGGCGCGCGCCCAGCCGTCCTTCTCACCCAGCGGCAGATTGAAGTGCAGGCGCAGCAGGTTCTCCGGACACATGTCCACCAGCAGCACCCGCTCGCCCAGGCCCTCCAGGGCATGGCCGAGCGCCGCCAGCAGCGAGCTGACCCCGACGCCGCCGCGCACCCCGCGCAGCGTCAGGCTGGTAGCCGGAGCGGTCATGGCTCCACCCCCCGCGCCGCCAGCAGCTCGGCCAGCAGCGGCCAGCGCTGCAACGCGAGCCTCAGCTCCTGCCGGGCGGCACAGTCCACATAGGCCAACCCGGGCAGGCGCAGGGCCTCCTTGAGGTTGGCGATATCGTTGTTGCGCTTCATGCGCACTCGGCCATGCATGGCAGACCCTCCGTTCCCTGGAGTCACTGTGGATAAGGCAACCACTCGTTCTTGATGCGGATGTAGGTGGAGCCCTGATAGTCGAGGACCACGGTGCCGGCGTTCTCCGCCACCCGCGGCGTCTGCGGCAACCCGTCGAGCAGCGTGGTCCAGTCGATGCCCTCGGACCCGTCCGCACGCCCCTCGTGCAGGCGGGCGATCAGCTCCGACAGGGCCAGATAGCTGCTCGGCTCGCGCACATGCAGCGGCTCGCCGCGCGGCGGCGCCGACATGCCGATCAGCTTGACCCCCACCGGAACATGAGTGATCGCCGGGCTGGGGATTTCGCGCATGCCGGCGATCTGCATGCGATCGCCGTGCAGCGCCGCCCCGTGCTCGGGCACCAGCACCAGCACAACGCGCCGCCCACTGCGCTGCAGTTCCTCGATGAAGGCGCTCAGATCGTCCAGCAGCTGCCGGGCCCGGCTCGCGTAATCCGCGCGCTGGGTACGCCCACTCTCATGGACCCGGCGGTTGCCGTCGTGCAGGCTGATGCTGTTGTAGAACAGCGCCACCCGCGGCCTGTCGAGGCCCCGGCGCTGCTGCCACCAGCCGCCGAGCACCTCCTGGTCACGCCAGATCGGCGAACCGTCGAAGCCGACCATCCGGTGCCGCAACCGGTTGGTCAGGGCCATCGGCGCGGGCATCCGCCCCTCGGCCTGTACCTCCTGGAGGAAACCGTCGAAGCGGCCATTGTGATTGAGCAGCATCTCGGTGCCGAAACCGAGTGTCTTGAGGTTCTCGAACAGCAGGCACTGCTCGTCCGGCGGCTGGTACAGGCCGGCATGCGAGGTCTGTCCGCAGCTGGCGCGCAGCAGGCGGATCACGGCAGGGCCGCTGTAGGCGCTGGCCGAGTTGAATTCGTCGAAAACGATGTCCATCCGCTGCAGCAGGGGATGGCCGCTCAAGCCCGAGGTCTGCAGGTCGCTCCAGGCCAGCGAGCAGATGTTCAGCAGCAGCAGATCGAAGGGCGCGCTCCCTGCGGCAGCGGGTACGAAATGCGTCCTGCGCCCAGCCTCGCCCCGGTAGAAGCGCTCCAGATAGACGTCCAGAACACGCCCATCGACCGGTTCGTTGCCGGCTGTGCCGGCTTGGATACCCGGCCCATGGCCATCCAGGGGCCCCGTCGCCGCCGTAGCGCCGGCATTCGCCGCCGACGTCAGTCCGGAAGCGCCCGGCAGCGACTGCAACGCCAGCCAGAGCATGCCGATCACGCTGATGCTGGTCAGGCGCAGCCAGGGCGCTAGCAGGCAGTAGGCCACCACCAGCAGCAGGCACAGCCCGAGCAGTTGCCAGTTGACCAGGCGCCCCGCCAGCTCCAGCAGATACTCGGCGGAGAAATCCAGCACGTCGGCCAACGCAGCCAGGCGCTCGAGCGGTGGCAGCCAGGTGTCGTGATAGAACAGCGCCACGGCTACCGGCATTGCCAGCCAGCGCCGCAGCCGCCGCGGCCAGTCATGGCGCAGGGGCAGCAGGAGCACGCCGGCGAAAAGCAGGTTGGGCAGTACGTGAAAGTTCAGCAGCCCCTGCCAGAGCAGCAGGAGCTTCAACAGGAAGTACAGGTTCCAGGCTCCCAGCCCAGCCCAGGCGCTGGATGACTGCACGGAGCCCGGCAGCAGTTGCTCAGCGTGGCTCATGGTCTTCGCTCGCCGGGGCATCCGCCGGCTGACGGCGGCGGACGGGGTGGATCTGCAGATAGCGAGGCGGAAGAAGCCGTTCGACCAGCCTTGGCAGGTGGCCACCCAGATGGCCGAGCAGCAGGCCTAGCGGCAGGGTCAGCAGGATGGTGGCTCCGATCAATTGCAAGGCGTCGGAATAGTTCATGGCGCCCCCAGAACGTTGGGCAGCACTACCTGTCGAGGCGCCGGCAGCAGCTCATGGCCGGCAGACTGAGACGCCGGGGCGATCGCTGCGCTCGGCGGCGCCTCGTTCGGCAACGCCCCAGCGGGCCAGTCCAGCCACAGGGCATCCACACCCGCCAGCACCTCGTATTCGCTGAACAACTCGCGCCAAGGCAGGCGGAACACGTGGCCCAAGGCCATTTCCAGGCCTTCGGACGGGCAGCCGAAAAGGAACAGATACAGCCGCCCACCGCCGATGCAGGCGAAATCGCCGTAGCGGCGCAGCCGGCACTGGCCCAAGGTCTGCGCCACACTCAGCCCCGCTACCGGACTCAACGCCAGGAGCAGATGACGGGCCTCGTCCGACCGTTCGAGAGCGAGGATCTCGCGTACCTGAGCCACGAACTGTCCACCCGGCACCACACCACGCTGCGGCGGCGGCTGTCGATGGCGCAGGAACTCCTCGATGTCTGCCGGCAGACGCCCCCGCCAGAGCTGGCCCTGCACAGTGCCGAGCAGCGTCAGGAAGCGCGGCAGGCGGGTGCCGCACGGCACGACGAGATTTGCCCCGCAGCCCAGCAGCACCTGCTCGTCGGGGCCACGCAGGCAAGGCGCCAGCTCACGGACCACCAGCTTGAGCGCCGCGCCGCGGTGCTGGCGCAACGCATACAGCTGGCGAGCCAGTTCGCCGACGCGATCGTTGCCGGCGATCGCCAGCAGCACGCTGGCAGCCTGGGCATGCATCGCCCTGGCCAGCAGGGCCTGCGGCTCGTCGAACAGTTGCCAGTGCTCGGACAGCGCCGGCGCCCCCTCGAGGATCTCGCGCAGGGCCAGGCACAGCTGCTGGTCGCCGGCGTCCGGTAGCGCCGGCATTCCGGGCTGGACGCGCACGGCAAAGCCTGCGGCCCCCTCCACCAGCTCCAGGGCGCAGCTGCCGCTCACGCCCCACTCGTTGCGCCAGAAATGCACCAGATAATGGATGGCCCCGGTTTGCCAGTACAGTTGTGCAAGCCCAGCCAGATACTCGTTGCACGTCTGCAGGCGAAAATACAGCGCTGCCGAGCCGGCATGGGTCACCACCAGCAGGCTGCAGTCACGCGCGGCCAGCCAGGTACGCATCCGCATGCACCAGGCCTGCAGCCAGCCCTGGTCGAAGCCGCTCCAGGCCTGCGCCGGCACCGACAGCAGCAACAGCCGTCCGCGTGGGCGCAGGGCGCGCTCCAACTCCTTCGGCAGGTCTTGCAGGACGGCGGCTGCCTGATGCTCGGAAAAACTGCAGGAAGCCAGCTCGGTCGGCCCCTGGCGGGCATCCAGCCCCAGGGTCAGCAACTGGGGCGAGCGCCCGCCAACCACTAGCGCGGCACGTGTGCCGGCTCCCATTCCCGCCAGGATCTGGCGGCACAGCCTGTCGGCATCCTCAACCCGGGCGCAGGCCAGCCAGTACAAACTTCCCCTACACAGTTGCGCCAACTCATCGTGCAGTTTCGGAATCGCCAGAGAGAAACGCTGCGCATCGACCATCCTTGGATCGCACATGAGATGTCCCCAATGAGGCACTGCGTGGAGAGGAGACAAAGCCGCCTCCGACCACGAAGGTGCCGGTAAAACCCACTACTTCCTTCCTTGTGTAGTAAATGAAATCAGGCACAGTGCCACTGCTGTAACAGCGCCGTGATATCAAGATAGCCGGTTATCCCAAAAGCGACAGGTAACCCACACAATTTATATGCGCTGTCCCGCCGCTGTCTGTTCGCACAGGTACTGGCGACGCGAAGCCTGCGCTTGCACCCATGGTGCCGCAATGACGGACAAAGGCGCCCGGCAGCGGCGTATGGGCCCATAGCGAGCCATGACCGCTCATTCGGCTCACTGGCGGCCTGCTCTTGGTCAGGCGGGAGCAGCCTCGCCCCCGGGAGAGGCGAAGGGCGGGACCGTGAACGGCTCAGCGCTCGCGCAACGCCTCGGCGCGGGCGCGCAGGATCGGCTTGAGCAGGTAGCTGAGGACGCTCTTCTGGCCGGTGATGATGTCCACCGAGGCGACCATGCCGGGAATGATCAGCAGCGGCTTGTCGTCGCTGCCCAGGTGGCTCTTCTCGGTGCGCAGGTGGATGAGGAAGAAGCTGTTGCCCTCCTCGTCGGTGATGCTGTCGGCGCTGATGTGCTCCAGCCGGGCCTTGAGGCCGCCGTAGATGGTGTAGTCATAGGCGGTGAACTTGACCATGGCCTCCTGGCCGGGATGCAGGAAGGCAATGTCCTGCGGGCGCACCCGCGCCTCGACCAGCAGGGTGTCGTCCAGCGGCACCACTTCGAGGATGTCGCTGCCCGGCTGGATCACCCCGCCGATGGTGTTGACCAGCAGCTGCTTGACCACCCCGCGTACCGGCGAGGTGACCAGGGTGCGGCGCACCCGGTCCTCCAGCGCCTTGCCGCTGGAGGCCAGCTTGGCCAGCTCGGTGCGCGCCTCGTTGAGCTGGGTCAGCGCCTCGCTGCGAAAGCGCCCGCGGGTCTCGCCGATCTTGCTCTCGATCTCCTTGATCGCCGCCTCCGCCCGCGGGATCGCCAGGGTGGTGGCATCCAGCTGGCCGCGGCTCTCGACCTCGGCGCGCTTGAGGCGCAGGACCTCGACCTGGGAGATCGCCCCGGAGGCCACCAAGGGCTCGGACATGTTGATCTCCTGGCGCAGCAGGCCCAGGCTGTTGCGGAACTGCGCCTGCTTGGAGCTCAGCTCGCGGCGCTCCTGACGGCGCTGGGTGAGCTGCTCCTCGAGGCCGGCGATCTCGTCGCCGAGCTGCTGCTGGCGGCTGCGGAACAGCGCCAGTTCGCTGTCGGCCAGCCCCGGGGCCTTCTCCCGGACCTCCGCCGGCACCTCCAGGGCGCGCCCGTCGACCTCGGCGGAAAGACGTTCGACGCGCATGGCCAGCGCCAGGCGCTCGGCCTCGCTCTCGCCGACGTTGGAAGTGAAGCGGGTGTCGTCCAGGCGCAGCAGAGGGTCGCCGGCATTCACCACCTGTCCTTCGCGGACGAACAGCTCGGCGACGATGCCGCCCTCGAGGTTCTGGATCTTCTGCAGGCGCGTGGAGGGAATCGCCTTGCCCTCGCCGCGGGTCACCTCGTCGATGATCGCGAAGTGCGCCCAGGCCAGGCAGAACAGCACGAAGCCGAGGATGCCCCAGATGGTCAGGCGCACCAGCCGCGGCGCGTCCTCGACCAGCGCCCGGCCGACCTCCGGCAGCGGCGCCTCGGATTGCCCGAAAAGGCCGCCGGAGAAGCCGGTGCGCTCCGCGGCGGGCACGCTCGTCGATTGCTCAGCTGACACGGATCTGCCCCTTCTTCAGCGCTTCCATGATGGCCGCCTTCGGCCCGTCGGCGACGATCTGCCCGCGATCGACGATCAGCAGACGATCGACCAGGGCGAGCATGGAGGTACGGTGGGTCACCAGCAGCAGCGTCTTGTCGCCGAGCACCCCGGCCAGCCGCTGGCGCAGGCGCTCCTCGCTGGTGTTGTCCATCGCGCTGGTCGGCTCGTCGAGCAACAGGATCGGCGGGTCGAGCAACAGGGCCCGGGCCAGGGCCACACACTGGCGCTGGCCGCCGGACAGGTTCTGCCCGCGCTCGCCCACCTGCAGCGCATAGCCCTGCGGATGCAGGCGGGCGAACTCGTGCACGCCGGCCAGCTCGGCGGCCTGCAGGACCAGTCCGTCCTCGACGTAGCGCGCACCCATGGTCAGGTTGTCACGCAGGGTGCCGGAGAACAGCTGGATGTCCTGGGCCACGTAGCCGATGTTGTGGCGCAGGTCGGCGATGTCCAGCTGGCGCATGTCGACGCCGTCGACCAGCAGGCTGCCGGCATCGGGCTGATGCAGGCCGACTACCAGCCGGGCCAGTGAACTCTTGCCCGAGCCGCTGCGGCCGATGATGCCGACCTTCTCGCCGGGCCTGATCAGCAGGTTGACGCCGCTCAGCGCGGCCTGCTGCTGGCCCGGATAGTGGAAGTCCACCGCACGGAACTCGAGGGCGCCCTGCAGCGTCTGGCGCTTGAGCGGCTGCTCCTCTTCGCTGCGCTCCTGCGGCAGGGCCAGCATGTCGTTCACCGTGCGCAGCGTGACCCTGGCCTGCTGGTAGCGGACCAGCAGGCCGGAGAGCATGGCCAGCGGCATCAAGGCCCGGCTGCCGAGCATGTAGCAGGCGATCAGCCCGCCCATGCTGAGCTGGCCGTCGATGATCAGGTAGACCCCCGCGACGATCAGCGCCGTGCCGCTGAGCTGCTGCAGCAGGACGGTGCCGTTCAGCGCCAGGCCGGAGAGCATGCGCGCGCGCAGCTCCAGGCGGCTCAGGGCGCCGATGGTCTGCTCCCACAGGTACTGGCGCTCGCTCTCGGCATTGTTGACCTTCACCGCGTCGAGCCCGGCGAGCGTCTCGATCAGGCCCGACTGGCGCTCGGCGGACAGCGCCATGCTGCGCTCCAGGGTCTCGCCCAGCGGCCGCTGCAGCAGCCAGCCGAGCAGCGCGACGAGCGGGAAGGCGAGCAGCGGAATCCACACCAGATGCCCGCCGATCAGCGCGATGACGGCGAGGATCAGCAGGGTGAACGGCAGGTCGATCAGGCTGGCCAGGGTCAGCGAGGCGAGAAACTCGCGCAGGTTCTGGAATTCGTGGATGTTCTGGGCGAAGGTGCCGACCCGCGCCGGGCGGCACTTCATGAGCATGCCGGCGATCCGCTCGAACAGCGTGGCGGAGATGATCAGGTCGGTCTTCTTGCCCGCCAGGTCCAGGCAGAAGCCGCGCAGGGTCTTCAGCAGCAGGTCGAAGCAGTAGGCGCCGGCCACCCCGATCGCCAGCACCCAGAGGGTGGCCTCGGCCTGGTTGGGCACCACCCGGTCGTACACGTTCATCACGAACAGCGGGGTGACCAGGCCGATCAGGCTGATCAGCAGGCTGGCGGCCAGGGCATCGGCATAGAGCCAGCGCGAGCGCGCGAGGGTGTCGCGGAACCAGTGGCGGGTGCGCGGGATCAGCTCCCCACGCTGGGGGTCGAGGCGGTGCCGCGGCTGGGCGAAGAACACCTGGCCGGCGTAGTCCTCCTCGAGCAGCGCGGCGTCGACCGCGACCTCGCCGCCCTCGCTCTCGCTCAGCAGCAGGCGCGCCCGGCCCTGCGCGTCCCAGCCGAGCAGCAGGGCGCTGCGCCCCTCGTGCAGCAGCAGCAGGGCCGGCATGGCCAGTTTCGGGATCTGCCGCAGGCTGCGGCGCAGCCAGCGCCCGCGCAGACCGGCGCGGGCCGCGGCGCGCGGCAGCAACTCGACGGTCAGGCGCTGCCCGGCGAGCGGCAGGCCGGCGCTGAGCATGGCCCGGCTGGCGGGCCTCTGATGCAGGCTGCAGAGCGTCAGCAGGCTGTCGAGCAGGGGATCGTCCCAGCGATCGCGGGGATCGCCACGGCTTTGCGACTGACCGGCGTCGAGCGCCTCCTCGGACTGGCTCATGGCATGCCCCTGCGCGGGTTCCTCAATCAATGTTCGGCAAGGCCACCCGGGCCCGCACGTCGTCCATCGGCGCTGCGGCCATAGGCGCGACCACGCCCTGGCTCTGGATCAGCGAACCCATCACCGCCTTGACCCGGTACTGGCTGTACATCGAGGTGAAGCGGATGTCCTCGCGCCGGCGCGAGGAGGTAAAGAGTTCGTTCTCGCTGTCGAGCAGGTCGAGCAGGGTTCGCTCGCCGATGGTGAACTGCTGCTGGTAGGCATCGCGCACGCGGCGGGCGCGCTCGGCGTACTGCTCGGAGATCGGGTACTGCTGCTGGGCGTTGCGCATGGCGTTCCAGGCCAGGCCGATCTCCTCGTTCAGCACCCGCAGGGTGTTGTTGCGGATGTCCCTGGCCTCGTCGATCTGGTGGGCCTTGGACTGGATGTCGGCCTTGTCGCTGCCACCGTGGAACAGGTTGTAGCGCATGCGCACCATCGCCTGCCAGGAATTGTCGTGGCCCTTGGTGCCGTCCAGGTCGTCGTTGTAGCCGTTGGCCAGCTCCACGTCGAAGCGCGGGTAGTAGGTGGACCTGGCGGTCTGATACTGGGCATCGGCGGCATCCACGTCGGCTTCGGAGGAACGCAGGAAGGGGTTGTTCTGCACCATCTCCTGGCGCGCGGCCAGCAGGTCTTCCGGCACCAGCCCGTTCAGCCCCTCCGGCGGCGCGAGACTCTCCGCCGGCCGGCCGACCACGCTGAAGTAGTTGACCTTGGCGTCCGCCAGGTTGGTCTGCTCGGTGATGAGGTTGTTGCGCGCCTGCGCCAGGCGCGCCTCGGCCTGCTCCTGGTCGGCCATGCGCCCGACGCCGCGGGCGCTGCGCTGGCTGATCTGCTCGTAGACCCGTTCGTGGCTGCGCAGGTTGTATTCGGCCAGGCGGACGAATTCCTGGCGCCGCAGCACATCCAGGTAGACCTCGGCGGTCTTCAGCGCGGTGCGCTGGGAGACGCCCATCAGCTCCAGGGCCCGCGAGTTCACCGTGGCCCGCTGACGCGCCACCTCGCTGTCGGTGGCGAAGCCGTCGAACAACATCTGCTGCAGGCTCAGCGACGACTCGCCGCGGGTCAGGGTCTTTCGATGGTCTCCGTCGCCGCGCGTGGTCGGGTTGTCGGAACCCTCCCAGCCGTAGCCCATCAGCAGGTCCACCTTGGGCAGATAGCCCCCCTTGGCCGCCTTCAGGCGCTCGTCCACCGACAGCCGGGCGTTGAGCGCCGACTGGACTTCCGGATGGTATTCCAGCGCACTGCGCATGGCTTCCTGCAAGGTCTGCCCGCTGGCCGGGAGGGAAATGGCCAGTGCCAGGGGGAGAAGGGCTGTGAAACGCTTCATGCTTGGGATTCCTTTCAAGCGACCGGCTGATTTCGCCTGGCAGGACGGGTGAAGCGAAACGTCAGCCAAACCGGCTCGCTTTAGGGTCCTGCGGCAGCACTGATATCACCAAGATGCCAGACTGATATTGAAGTGACATATTAGCCCCTATTGTTTAGGATCACTGCTGCCAGGGTCAATACTTTGGCAATATCAATTCGCCAGGAACCGATGTCGTCACTTTATTGACTGCAGTCATTGAAATACGTCAGTCCCGAGCGTAAAGGCCATTCCAGCAAGCGCATGGAGCATCGGTATGAGCAGTGCAGTTGCCGTCGTCAAAAGCGTCACAGGGCAGGTTTTCGTCCTCACCACGGAGGGCATCAAGCGGCCGCTCTTCGAAGGGGAACGGCTGCTGCCGGGCGAGCAGATCCTCACCGGAGCGGATGGCTCGGTGGTGCTGGAACTGGCCAACGGCGAAACCCTCCGGCTGGGCAGTTCCAGCACCTGGCAGGCTGTGGCGCAGAACGACGAAGACACTGAGCAGGCGACCGATGAGCCCGCCTCCGATCTGGAGCGGGCGATCGCCGAGGGCTTCGACCCGACCACCGGACTCGAACCCACCGCCGCCGGTCCGGGCGCCACGGGCGGCACCAACGCTTCGGGGGGCGGCCATACCTTCATCGTCCTGAGCGAGACGGGCCAGCAGCTGGACCCGATCATCGGCTACCCGACCCTGGGCATCGGCAATGCCTTCGAGGGTCCCGTGGAACGGGACCTGCTCGACCAGCCGGACGAGGACGAGACACAGCCTGTACCCGCCAACAATGCCCCCTCCGCCGCTCCCGACAGCTTCACCGTCGCCGAGGATGGCAGCGTCGCCATCGACGTGCGTGCCAACGACAGCGACCCGGACGGCGATCCCCTGACCGTCACCGCGGTCGACGGCCAGGCCATCGCCGAAGGCCAGACCATCGAGGTCGACAACGGCCGCGTCACCCTGAGCAACGGCCAGCTGCTGTTCACCCCGGCCCCCGACTACAACGGCCCGGCGTCCTTCGAGTACAGCGTCAGCGACGGCGCCGCCACGGCCACCGCCACGGTCAGCGGCAGCGTCATGCCGGTGAACGATGCCCCCCTCGCCGCTCCGGACAGCTTCACCGTCGCCGAGGACGGCAGCGTCGCCATCGACGTACGCGCCAACGACTCCGATCCGGACGGCGACGCGCTGACCGTCACCGCGGTCAACGGCCAAGCCATCGCCGAAGGCCAGAGCGTCGAGGTCGACAACGGCCGCGTCACCCTGAGCAATGGCCAGCTGCTGTTCACCCCGGACCCCGACTACAACGGCCCGGCGTCCTTCGACTACACCGTCAGCGACGGCAGCGCCACGGCCACCGCCACGGTCAACGGCAGCGTCATGCCGGTGAACGATGCTCCGCTCGCCGCCCCGGACAGCTTCACCGTCGCCGAGGACGGCAGCGTCGCCATCGACGTGCGTGCCAACGACTCCGATCCGGACGGCGATCCCCTGACCGTCACCGCGGTCGACGGCCAGGCCATCACCGAAGGCCAGACCGTCGAGGTCGACAACGGCCGCGTCACCCTCAGCAACGGTCAACTGGTATTCACCCCGGCCGCCGACTACAACGGCCCGGCCACCTTCGAGTACACCGTCAGCGACGGCAACGCCACGGCCACCGCCACGGTCAGCGGCAACGTCATGCCGGTGAACGATGCCCCCCTCGCCGCCCCGGACAGCTTCACCGTCGCCGAAGATGGCAGCGTCGCCATCGACGTACGCGCCAACGACTCCGATCCGGACGGCGACGAGCTGACCGTCACCGCGGTCAACGGCCAGGCCATCGCCGAAGGCCAGACCGTCGAGGTCGACAACGGCCGCGTCACCCTCAACAATGGCCAACTGGTGTTCACTCCAACCGCCGACTATAACGGCCCGGCCGCCTTCGACTACACCGTCAGCGACGGCAACGCCACGGCCACCGCCACGGTCAGCGGCAGCGTCACCCCGCTGAACGATGCCCCCGAAACCTTCGACAGCGTCGCCAGCGGAAACGAGGACAGCGAGGTCCCGGTCACCCTCTCTGGCACCGACGCCGACGGCGGCGTCGCCTCCTTCGTCATCCAGTCGCTGCCGGAAAACGGCACGCTGATGCTCGGCACCACCGTGCTGGCCATCGGCAGCGTGGTGCCGGCCTCCGGCAATGCCGCCACTCTCACCTTCGTGCCGAATGCCGACTGGAACGGTGAAACCAGCTTCACCTATGCCGCCGTCGACAACGACGGCCTGACAGACGCCAGTCCGGCAACGGCCACCATCAGTGTCCAGCCGCTCGGCGAGCCACTTATCGAAGTGCCCGACGGCAACAGCGCACTCGCCGGCGACGCCAGCATCGCCGAGAACGCCGGCGAGCCGGTCACCGGCAGCTTCAGCGTCGCCAGCGAGGCCGGCATCGCCAGCCTGCAGATCGGCGGCACCACCCTGACCCTGGCCCAGCTGCAGGCCCTCGGCAGCACCCCGGTGACGATCGACACCGCCAAGGGCCTGCTGACCCTCACCGGCTTCGACGGCAGCAGCGTCAGCTACAGCTACAGGGTGGACGGCGCCCAGGACCACAGTGCCGGCGACACCAGCGTG
Source organism: Azotobacter chroococcum (assembly GCF_004339665.1). Taxonomy (GTDB): domain Bacteria; phylum Pseudomonadota; class Gammaproteobacteria; order Pseudomonadales; family Pseudomonadaceae; genus Azotobacter; species Azotobacter chroococcum. The sequence goes on along the minus strand of NZ_SMMU01000002.1, from coordinate 77 downwards.
CTCGACTCCTTCGCCCTGCTGCTCACCGACGCCAACGGCCAGACCGCCAGCGACAGCCTGGACATCCTGATCACCGA
>NZ_SMMU01000001.1:272191-443280 GCF_004339665.1 Azotobacter chroococcum | reverse complement strand
CCACCTGATCCCATCCCGAACTCAGCAGTGAAACGACGCATCGCCGATGGTAGTGTGGGGTTTCCCCATGCGAGAGTAGGTCATCGTCAAGCGCCCATTGCAAACCCCCGAGCCAGCCATGGCTCGGGGGTTTTTGCTGTCTCACAAAGCTAGCTGTAAGCCTCCGACTATATCATCTATCTGATTCCGCCGAGACAGGCGGTCGTGCCGTCAACCCGGCGCCTCCGGCACCAGCGTGGCGCTGATCCACGGCATCAACGCCAACATCATGCAAATAAGGTAATCCCCGACTAAGCCGGGGGATTACCTTATTTATGCATGGCTCTCTTGAATAAGCTCAATCTTGTAGCCGTCTGGATCAGACACAAAAGCAATGATTGTCGTCCCATGGTTCATAGGGCCTGCCTCTCTGATTACGTTTCCGCCATTTTGCTTGATATCCTCGCAAGCCTTGTAGGCGTCATCGACAGCTATGGCAATATGACCAAAAGCAGTACCCATCTCATATTTATCAACGCCCCAGTTATAGGTCAATTCAATGACTGCATTTTCCTCTTCTTTTCCATATCCAACGAAGGCTAAAGTGAATTTCCCATCAGGATAGTCATGTCTTCTAAGAAGGCTCATGCCCAGAACACGGGTGTAGAAGTCGATCGACTTATCCAAATTGGTTACGCGAATCATGGTATGTAGAAGACGCATGTTTAATCCTTGTATGAATGGAGTGTCAGAGAGGATTCTAGAAAGAAGTGTTCCAAAGAGGCAAATTATGAGTATTGTATTTGATGCATTGGCAAATGCTTGTGCTTACGCCCTTGATAGCCAAGGCAAGCAAGAAGGAGAGGCACGGGCCATTTTCATATAAGGCCACTACCTAGCTGGGTATGGAGGAGAGGGGGATCACTTCGATCCCACGGGCGCAATGGCGCTTCCAAATATGAGCTTTTTATAGCAAGTGGTAATGTCAGAGTTAAGCTGAGGTAGGCGGCTGCAGCTACATTCGCCTGCCTCCAGTCCGGCTATAAATTAAGCCTCAAGAAAAGGCTCGCATTTATATATCAAAGTCGTAGTCGGCAAGGTCTTTTTGCAAGCGGCGCTCTTCGAGGTAGTTGTCTATGATCCGGCGCTTGGTCAGATTGGTCTTGGCAACTTCAACTTCGGCTCCAGTATCGTCTGCTTCCTCGGCAGCAAAATCTTCATCGAGCTCAATATCGGCTTTGTCGGTGGCCATACGTTCACTCCAGGCTACGGGCGCTATGGCGCCTCTTATAGCGGCAAAGTCTATGAGGGTAAAAAAGATTTTTTCAATTGATCTGCGGCGATTGCAAAGAAAGGTTAATCGTCGGATGTCTTGTGCTTGTACTCGCACAGATCTTCAATGCGGCAGCTGCCGCATAGCGGCTTGCGGGCCTTGCAGACATAACGACCATGCAGGATCAGCCAGTGGTGGGCGTCCAGCAGATACTCCTTGGGCACCAGTTTGATCAGCTTGCGCTCGACCTCCAGTACATTCTTGCCGGGCGCAATGTGGGTGCGGTTGCTGACCCGAAAGATGTGCGTATCCACTGCCATGGTGAAATGCCGGAAAGCCGTGTTGAGTACCACATTGGCTGTCTTGCGGCCGACCCCTGGCAGCGCTTCCAGGTCTTCCCGATTGTCCGGAACCTGACTGTTGTGCTTCTCGACGAGGATGCGACAGGTCTCGATGATGTTTTTGGCTTTGCCGTTGAACAGGCCGATGCTCTTGATGTACTCGCTCAGTCCCGTAACGCCCAGAGCGAAGATGGCTTCCGGAGTGTTGGCCACTGGAAAGAGCTTGGCGGTGGCCTTGTTCACCCCGACGTCAGTGGCTTGAGCAGAGAGAATCACTGCGATCAGCAGTTCGAATGGTGTGTTGTAGACCAGTTCCGTGGTCGGAGTGGGGTTGTCTTCCTGGAGGCGACGAAAGATTTCCCGGCGTTTGGCAGCGTTCATGATTGGGCGGATTTCAGGCTGGGGATTTACTCGATCGCTCCGGTTACCCGCACGCGGCGGTTGGCTACGGGAGCTTGTGGTTGCATGGCCTTGGCTCGTTCGGCACGCTGCTCGTCGATCCGGTTCTTCAGTGCAATCAAGAGGCCGAGCACAATAAAGGCTCCGGGCGGCAGTATGGCCAGCAGAAACCCCTTGTAGTCGTCGATCAGCACGATGTGCCAATCGGTTGCCGCCGGGCCGAACAGCAGATGCATGTTGGCAAACAGTCCACCAGTGCCGAACAGTTCGCGCAACCCTCCCAGCACGACCAGCACAGCGGCAAAGCCCAGCCCCATCATCAAGCCGTCGAAGCCGGCCAGCAGGGGAGAATGCTTGGCGGCAAAACCGTCGGCTCGACCGAGGATCACGCAGTTGGTGGTGATCAGCGGAATGAAGATGCCGAGGATCTGGTAGAGCTCGTAGGTGAAGGCCTGCATCAGAAGTTCGATGCAGGTGGTCAGTGCGGCGATGATCATCACGAAGACCGGCAGGCGCACCGCGGTATTCACCACACTGCGCACCAGCGATACGGCCACGTTGGAGCAGCCCAGCACCAGCACCGTGGCCAGCCCGAGTCCCAGGGCGTTGACGGTCGAGTTGCTTACACCGAGCAGTGGGCAGAGCCCGAGCAGTTGCACCAGCGCCGGATTGTTCTTCCAGAGTCCGTTGACGCTCAGTTCACGGTAGCTGGGATTGCTCATGGTGTACTCCCTTGCCGCTCGGAGAGCTGTGTGTTCAAAAGTGTCGCCTTGTTGGCCTGGAAATACTGCAAGGCCTGATGGACTGCCTTGACCACGGCCCGCGGCGTAACAGTAGCCCCGGAGAACTGGTCAAATTCCCCGCCGTCCTTCTTCACGGCCCATCCGGATTCGGCCGGGTTCTCAAGGGATTTACCCTCGAAATTGCGGATCCAGGGGGCCTTGGCCAGTTCGATCCGATCCCCCAGGCCGGGGGTTTCCCGGTGGCCGATGACCCGTACTCCAGCCAGCCGACCGTCGGCCTGGATACCGATCAGCAGGTGGATAGCACCACTGTAGCCATCAGGCGCAGTGGCCCGGAGGATCACTGCGGTGGTCTGTCCATCCTTGCGGGCGAGATGGGCCGGTTGCGGTCCACGATGGCCGAGCTGCGGCTCGTCGAGCAGGATGCTGCTGGCAAGCAGATCGTTGTCGTAGCTGCCGGCCGGGAGAATCTCGCCCAGGGCGCGGCTCTGGGCCTGGCGTTCGGCGGCCTGGATCCGGCCGGCCGTACCCCATTGGAGCAGTGTGACACCGCCGACCGTAACCACCGCGAATAGCCCCAATACCAGACTGTTCTTCAACATCGAGCGGCCGATTTCAGGCATGGGCATGGTTCAGTCTCCCACCTTGAAGCCGCGTTCCGCCTTGCGATGCCCATAGGTGCGCGGACGGCTGAAGTAGTCGATGGTCGGCGCGGCCAGGTTCATCAGCAGCACGGCGAAGGCCACCGCGTCCGGATAACCGCCCCAGGCGCGGATCACATAGACGAGGATGCCGACGCCAATCCCGAAGATCAGCCGCCCTTGGTTGCTGGTTGCGCCGCTCACCGGGTCGGTGATGATGAAGAAGGCACCCAGCATGGTCGCACCGCTCAGCAGGTGAAACAGCGGCGAGCCGTTGGAGTCGGAGCCCGAGCCGTTCCAGAACAGCAGGCTCATGACGAACAGCGCGCCGAGCATGCCGACCGGCGCGTGCCAGCCGAACAGGCGGCGCCGGAGCAGGAACAGCCCGCCGGCGAGGAAGGCCAGGTTGACCCATTCCGCTCCCCGGCCCCCCAGGTAGCCGAATGCCGGATTCTGCGCCCAGAGCTCCTCCATGGTCAGGCTCCGATTGGTCTTCAGCACATCCAGGGCTGTGGCCTGGCTCCAGCCATCGGGCAGGGCGGCGATGCCGAGGATCTGCTGGAGGCCTTCAAGCGAGCCGACGGCATGGGACGCCGGCCAGGCGGTCATTTCCACCGGAAAGGAAATCAGCGCCACCACATAGCCGACCATCGCCGGGTTGAAGGGATTCTGTCCCAGCCCGCCATAGACGTGCTTGCCGAACAGGATGGCGAAGCCGCAGGCCGTCAGGGTCAGCCACCAAGGCGAGTAGGGCGGCAGGGCCAGAGCCAGCAGCACGGCCGTGAGCAGGGCGCTGCAGTCGTTGAGAAAGAAGCCGACCGGACGCTGCCGGAGGTGCAGAACGGCCGCCTCGAAAGCGAGCGCTGCGGCGCTCGCCCAGAGCAGGTTGATCAGGGTGCCGAAGCCATATAGCCAGGTCAGCGCCAAGACCCCAGGCAGGGTGGCGAGCAGCACCAGTTGCATGATCTGACGGGTACGGTTGCTGCCTGTGGCATGGGGCGAAGTGATGCGGGGCAGGGCCATTGGCGCTCCGTTGTGTACTTGCCTTGGGGCGCGGCGATCCGGCTCGCTGGATGGACGCCGCAGCCGGGTTATTCGCTTTGGTGTTCCGCCAGCCGCCGTTCGGCTTCGGCCAGACGCGTCCGTGCCGACTCCAGCGCAGGCGGATCGGCAGCCTCGTCGCGCTCCAGCTTGCGCAGGTCGGCACGGGCGAAGGCGAGCTCGGTCTTCAGGGCCCGCAACTTTTCGTCCAGCGGACGCTTGTTGGTGCGCACCAGCTGCGGCGCAGGCTTGTCCGAGGCTTCCTCGGCGGCATGTAGGTTCCGCTCGGCGCCGGCCAGGGCTTCGCGCAGCCGCGTCAGTTCGGTTTCATCGGCGTCGGCTTTCTCGGCCTTTTTCAGTTCGGCACGCTTCATCGCCAGTTCGATCTTGGCTTTCTTCAGCGCCGCATCGGCGCCTGCCGGCGCTGCGGCCGTGGCGGCCGCCAGGGCTTTCTGCGCCGCTTCGGCGGCGGCGCGCAACTCGGCCACCTGGGCTTCCAGCTCTGCCGTAACGTGGGCGGCGAGCTGCTTTTCGGCCTTTTTCAAGGCGACCTGGGCCATGCTCGCCTCGATCTTCAGCCTTTTCTGGAGATCGGAGAACCCGGCCGCCGGGTTGGCCGGCAGAACTTCCTGATGGGGCACCGAAGCGCTTTCCGCTTCTACCGCCTTGGCCCGCGCGGCCTTTTCGGCGCGGGCCTGGCGTTCGGCTTCCTTCTGCTCCTCGGCCTTGCGCAGACGTTCCTGACGCAGCTCGAAACGCCGCCGGGAGTGCTCGGCCTTGTGCTGCTTCTGCTCCAGTTCGCGGATTTCCGCCTTGGCCGCGCGGTAGTACTGCACCAGCGGCAGGTTGGAGGGGCAGACGTAGGCGCAGGCGCCGCATTCGATGCAGTCGAACAGGTTGTGTGTCTTGAGCTGTTCGTGCCCCTGGCCGAGGGTGAAGAAATGCAGCTGTTGCGGTAGCAGGCTGGCCGGGCAGACGTCGGCGCAGGCGCCGCAGCGGATGCACGGCAGCGCCGCTGGCGGAGGCGGCAGTTCGCTGCGGGTCGGCGCCAGCAGGCAATTGCTGGTCTTGATCAGCGGCGCGTCGAGCGAGGGCAGGGTGAGGCCCATCATCGGACCGCCCATGATCAAGCGGTCCATGCGCGTCTCGTCCAGCCCGGCGAAGGCCAGCAGCTCGCTCACTGGTGTGCCGAGCAGGGCCTCGACGTTCATCGGTCGGGCCAGGGCCTCGCCGGTCAGGGTGACGATGCGCGAGATCAGTGGGCGGCCTAGGAGCACCGCGTCATGGATGGCGACACAGGTACCGACGTTCTGGCAGAGTATGCCGATGTCCGCCGGCAGGCCGCCGCTCGGCACCTGCTGGCCGGTCAGAATCTCGACCAGTTGTTTCTCGCCGCCGGACGGATACTTGGTCGGCAACACCCGCAGGCTGAACGGCCGCTCGCCGATGGCTGTCCGCATTGCAGCGATGGCCTCGGGCTTGTTGTCCTCGATACCGATCAGCACCTGCTCGGGCTGGATCAGCCAGGCGAGGATCTCGATGCCGACGACCAGTTCGGCAGCCCTTTCGCGCATCAGCCGGTCGTCGGCGGTGATATAGGGTTCGCACTCGGCGCCATTGATGATCAGCGTGTGGATCTTTTCCTGCGGGCGTGCCGTCAGCTTCATCGCGGTGGGAAAGCCGGCGCCGCCCAGACCGCTGATGCCGGCCAGGCGGATCCTCTCCAACAGTAGCGCCGGCTCCAGGCTGCGGTAGTCGGCACAGGGTTCTAGTGTGGTCCACTCGTCCAGACCGTCGCTGTCGATCACGATGGCCGGCGCGAGCATGCCGGAAACATGGGGATAGGGCTGCAAACCGATGAAGCCCACCGTGCCGGAGGTCGGTGCGTGCAACGGAGCGCTGACCCGCCCGCTGGCGGCGGCGATCGGCTGGCCCTTGAGAACCCGCTCGCCGACCGCGACGATAGGCTCGGCTGGCGTGCCGATATGCTGGCCGAGTGGCAGGATCAGGCGGGCGGGCAACGGCGCCGGCTGGATCGGCGTGCGGTTGGAGAGCGCCTTGCGCTCCGGCGGATGGATGCCGCCATGGAAATCCCAGAGCTTCACGTCACTCATGCCGTCCGCTCCCGATCGCTGGCGATCAGCCGGCCGGGAGGCAGGGGCAGATCCCATTTCCAGTGTTGCAGGGTGCCCGCGACCGGGACCATCTCGATGCAATCCACCGGGCAGGGCTCGACGCAAAGATCGCAGCCGGTGCATTCGGTGGCGATCACCGTGTGCATCTGCTTGGCGGCGCCGACGATGGCGTCCACCGGGCAGGCCTGCAGACACTTGGTGCAGCCGATGCATTCGGCCTCGCGGATGCGCGCGACCATCTGCGGTTTCTCGCCTTCGGCGGCATCCAGCGGCTCGGGCTCGAGGTCCAGCAACTCGGCCAGAGCCTGGATGGTCGCCTCGCCACCGGGCGGGCACTTGTTGATCTTGTCGCCGGCGGCGATGGCCTCGGCGTAGGGCTTGCAGCCGGGGTAGCCGCACTGTCCGCACTGGGTCTGCGGCAGCAGCGCGTTGACCTGCTCGGCGATGGGGTTGCCCTCGACGCGAAAGCGCACCGCCGCGTAACCGAGAATGGCACCGCAGACCAGGCACAGCAGGAGCAGGGCGAAAACGGCACTCATGGCTTGATCAATCCGGAAAAGCCCATGAAGGCCAGGGACATCAGGCCGGCGGTGACCAGGCCGATGGCGGCGCCCTTGAAGGGTTTGGGCACGTCGGCGATGGCGATGCGCTCACGCAGGGCGGCGAACAGCACCAGCACCAGGGAAAAGCCGAGACCGGCACCGAAGCCGTTGATGCCGGACTCGAGGAAGCCGAAGCCGGCCTTGTTGGCGTTGAGCAGGGCCACGCCGAGGACGATGCAGTTGGTGGTGATCAACGGCAGGAAGATGCCGAGCACGCGGTAGAGCAGCGGGCTGGTCTTGTTCACCAGCATCTCGGTGAACTGCACCACCACGGCGATCACCAGGATGAAGGCGATGGTGCGCAGGTAGTCCAGCTCCAGCGGTTCGAGCACGTACTGCTGCAGCAGGTAGCTGCACATGGCCGTCAGGGTCAGCACGAAGGTGGTGGCCAGGGCGAGGCCGATGGCGGTCTCGATCCGCTTCGACACGCCCATGAACGGGCAGAGGCCGAGGAACTGCACCAGCACGAAGTTGTTGACCAGGATGGCGCCAACCAGGATCAGAACGAGTTCGGTCATCGCGGGGGCACCGTGGTGCGAGCTGGAGTCGGGGAGAAAAGGTGTCCATTATCCGGGAAGACGCCAGAACGGACAACCGCGAGGGTTGTCCGGCGAAGGCTTCTGGAGCGCGGGGGCGGGGTGGAAAACTCTCCACCCCGGCGGGCCTCAGTGCACGCGCTGACCGGGTTTGGCGCCGGCGTCCGGGCTGAGCAGGAAGATCTCGCTGCCGCCAGGGCCGGCGGCCAGCACCATGCCTTCGGACAGGCCGAACTTCATCTTGCGCGGCGCCAGGTTGGCGACATACAGGGTCAGGCGGCCTTCCAGCTGGCTCGGGTCCGGGTAGGCGCTCTTGATGCCGGAGAACACGTTGCGCTTGGCGTCGCCGATGTCCAGGGTCAGGCGCAGCAGCTTGTCGGCGCCCTCGACGAACTCGCACTTCTCGATCAGGGCGATGCGCAGATCCACCGCCGCAAAAGCGTCGAAGTTGATTTCCGCGGCCAGCGGCTCCTTGGCCAGTTCACCGTTGCCCTGCGGGGCGGCGGCTTCGGTGCTCTGGGCGGCGAGGTCTTCCTTCGAGGCTTCGATCATGGCGTCAATCTTCGCGGGTTCGATACGGGTCATCAGCGGGATGAACGGGTTCAGCGGGTGGTTGGCTAGGCGCAGCGCGTGGTCCTGCCAGGTCAGCGGGGCGACGTTGAGAAAGCTCTCGGCGGCAGCGGAGAGGTTCGGCAGCACCGGCTTGAGGAAGATCACCAGCTGGCGGAACAGGTTGACGCCGAAGGCGCAGATTTCCTGGACCTCGGCCTGCTTGCCCTCGACCTTGTTCAGTGCCCAGGGCGCCTTGTCGGCGATCCAGGCGTTGGCGCGGTCGGCCAGGGCCATGATCTCGCGCATGGCGCGGCTGAAGTCGCGGTGCTCGTAGGCCTCGGCGATGGCCGGAGCGGCGGCCTGGAAGGCGTCCCAGAGTTCCGGCTCGGGGTTGGCGTCGACCATCACCCCATTGTTGCCCTTGTGGATGAAGCCGGCGCAGCGGCTGGCGATATTGACCACTTTACCCACGAGATCCGAATTGACCTTCTGCACGAAGTCCTCGAGGTTGAGGTCGAGGTCGTCCACGCCGCGCGACAGCTTGCTGGCGTAGTAGTAGCGCAGGTACTCGGGATTCAGGTGGTCCAGGTAGGTGCGTGCCTTGATGAAGGTGCCGCGCGACTTGGACATCTTCTGGCCGTTGACGGTCAGATAGCCGTGGACGCAAACCTGCGTCGGCTTGCGGAAGCCCGCGCCTTCGAGCATCGCCGGCCAGAACAGGGTGTGGAAGTTGACGATGTCCTTGCCGATGAAGTGGTACAGCTCGGCGCTGGAGTCCTTGCGCCAGAAGGCGTCGAAGTCCAGCTCTGGACGGCGCGCGCAGAGGTTCTTGAAGCTGGCCATGTAGCCGATCGGCGCATCCAGCCAGACGTAGAAGTACTTGCCCGGCTCGCCGGGAATCTCGAAGCCGAAGTAGGGCGCGTCGCGGGAGATGTCCCACTCCTGCAGGCCACCGTCCAGCCATTCGGCGATCTTGTTCGCCACTGCATCCTGCAGGCTGCCGCTGCGGGTCCAGTCCTTCAGCATCGCCTCGAAGTCCGGCAGCTTGAAGAAGAAGTGCTTGGAGTCCTTGAGCACCGGGGTGGCGCCGGAGATCGCCGAGCGCGGGTCCTTCAACTCGGTCGGCTCGTAGGTGGCGCCGCACTTCTCGCAGTTGTCGCCGTACTGGTCCTCGGCGCCGCACTTCGGGCAGGTGCCCTTGATGAAGCGGTCGGCGAGGAACATGCCCTTGTCCGGGTCGAAGTACTGGGTTACCGAGCGGGTGGCGATGTGTCCGGCGTCGCGCAGGCGGGTGTAGATCAGCTCGGCCAGCGCGCGGTTCTCCTCGGCGTGGGTCGAGTGGAAGTTGTCGAAGTCGACCAGGAAGTCGGCGAAGTCGGCACTGTGCTCGGCCTGCACATAGGCGATCAGCTGTTCCGGGGTGATGCCTTCCTTCTCCGCGCGCAGCATGATCGCCGAGCCGTGGGCGTCGTCGGCGCAGACGTACACGCACTGGTTGCCGCGCAGCTTCTGGAAGCGCACCCAGATGTCGGTCTGGATGTACTCGAGCATGTGTCCCAGGTGGATGGAGCCGTTGGCGTAGGGCAGGGCGCTGGTGACGAGAATCTGGCGAGCTTCGGACATGGTCTGTGCGGTCGGAATTGCGGAAGGAAAGTCCGCGAGTGTAAAGCCGCGGCGGTTTTTTTTCACCCGCAGGGGTGCCATGCGAAAGCCGGCGGGCAGGCGTCTTTCGTCGCGCCTGCCGCCTGAGCATGGCGCCCGGGCCGACCTCGGCTATCATGGCCATCTGTTTTACTCGGTCTTTTTCGGGAGCACCCCATGTCCGTCACCCGTGAAGCGGTGGAAACCGCGCTGCGTCAGTACCTCGACCCGCATCTCAACCAGGACCCGGTCAGCGCCGGCTGCGTCCGCGACATCGCCATCCAGGATGGCCAGGTCAGCGTGCGCCTGGAGCTCGGCTATGCCGCCGGGCTGTTCAAGGACGGCTGGGCGCAACTGCTCGAGGCCGGCCTGAGGAATCTCGACGGCGTGCGCGAGGCCCGGGTGCAGGTGGACTGCACGATCGCTCCGCATCAGGCGCTGGGGCAGGTGCAGGGACTGCATGGGGTGAAGAACGTCATCGCCGTGGCCTCCGGCAAGGGCGGGGTGGGCAAGTCCACCACCGCCGCCAACCTGGCCCTGGCCCTGGTTCGCGAGGGCGCGCGGGTCGGCATGCTGGATGCGGACATCTACGGCCCCAGCCAGGGCATCATGTTCGGCATTCCCGAGGGCACCCGTCCGCAGGTCCGCGACCAGAAGGCCTTCGTGCCGCTGCAGGCCCACGGCGTGCAGCTGATGTCCATGGCCTTCCTCACCGACGACAACACGCCGATGGTCTGGCGCGGGCCGGTGGTTTCCGGCGCGCTCCTGCAACTGGCCACCCAGACCGACTGGGACGACCTCGACTACCTGGTGGTGGACATGCCGCCCGGTACCGGCGACATCCAGCTGACCTTGGCGCAGAAGGTGCCGGTGGCCGGCGCGGTGATCGTCACCACGCCGCAGGACCTGGCTCTGCTGGATGCCAAAAAGGGCGTGGAGATGTTCCGCAAGGTGAACATCCCGGTGCTCGGCGTGGTGGAGAACATGGCCGTGCACATCTGCTCCAACTGCGGGCATGCCGAGCATCTGTTCGGCGAGGGCGGCGGCGAGAAGCTCGCGGCGCAGTACAACGTCGAGCTGCTCGCCTCCCTGCCGCTGTCCATGGACATTCGCAGCCAGGCCGATGCCGGCCGGCCGACGGTGATCGCCGATCCGGACAGTCCGGTCAGCCTGATCTACCAGCAGATGGCCCGCACCGTCGGCGCGCGCATCGCCCAGAGCGGGCAGATCGTCGCCCAGTCGATGCCGAAGATCGTGATCAGCGAGGATTGAAGTCCGGGGTTGTCCGCAGCCGGCGTCTTCTAGACTGAGGGCACCTCCACTGCCGAAGGTCCGCCATGCGCCTGCTGCTCGACACCCTCATCGTGCTCGCCACCGTCGCCATGATGGAGGCGGTGGCCTGGGCCTCGCACAAGTACGTGATGCACGGCTGGGGCTGGGGCTGGCACCGCTCGCACCACGAGCCACGCCACGGCTGGTTCGAGAAGAACGATCTCTATGCGCTGGTGTTCGCCGGCCTCGCCATCCTGCTGATCGCCCTGGGTACCGCCGGTCTCTGGCCGCTGCAGTGGATCGGCGCCGGCATGACCCTCTATGGCCTTCTCTATTTCCTCGCCCACGACGCCCTGGTGCATCGGCGCTGGGGGCTGCGCTACGTGCCGCGCAGCGGCTATCTCAAGCGCTTGTACCAGGCGCACCGGCTGCACCATGCGGTGCCGGGACGCGATGGCTGCGTCTCCTTCGGTTTCCTGTATGCGCCCAGGCTGGACATTCTCAGGGGGGAACTGCGACGCCTGCATGGCGGGCCGTTGCAGGGTCCGGCCGCGACCGGGTCCACAGGCCCGTGGGCCGCGGACTAGGCCTGCCGAGGCGCGAGACCAGCGCCTGCAAGCCGCCGACGGAGGCCAGACACAGCTTGTCCGTCCTGCTCGTGGCAAGGCGCGAGTCCCAGGCAGCGGAACCGGCCGCCTTCACCCTGATCCCGATCTGCCGATAGACCGCCCACGCCGTGGCGACGGCCCAGGCCGAACGCGGCGGCAGAGCCGCCAATCCGCCGAGCGCCGAGGCGTAGTAGGGCTCGGCTGCATTTACCAGGCGCCCGGCCAGATGTGCCAGCGCTGGGCGGTGCCGGGGGGCGCTCAGCGCCTCGGGCGGCACGCCGGCTTCGTCCAGCCACTGCGCCGGCAGGTAGAGGCGGCCGCTGGCGTGGTCGTCGAGGATGTCGCGGGCGATGTTGGTCAGCTGGAAGGCCAGGCCCAGGTCGCAGGCGCGATCCAGGGTGTCCTCGTCGCGCACCCCCATGACCAGCGCCATCATCACGCCGACCACCCCGGCGACGTGGTAGCAGTAGTCCAGGGTGTCGGCGAAGCTGTGGTAGCGCCGGCCTTCCACGTCCATGCGAAAGCCGGCCAGGTGATCGAGCGGGTAACGCTCGGGAATGCCGTGCCGGCGGACCACCTCCTGCAGCGCGGCGAAGGCGGGGCTGGCGGGGGGCTCGCCGGCGCAGACGCGGCGGGTGGCCTCCTCGAGCTGGGCGAGACAGGCCGGATCGGCGCCGGGCAGTCCGTTGCCGAAGCCGTGGGACTGGCCGTCGACCACATCGTCGCAATGCCGGCACCAGGCGTAGAGCAGCACCGTGCTGCGCCGGGTCGATGCATCGAACAGCCGGGCGGCGGCGGCAAAGCTCTTCGAGCCTGCGGCGATGCTCCGGCTGGCGTGTTCGAACAGGAGATCGTTCATCCGCTCAGCTCCTCGAGCATCAGTCCCGCGGTGGCCTTGGCCGAGCCGACCACCCCGGGCAGGCCGGCGCCGGGATGGGTGCCTGCGCCGACGATGTAGAGGTTGGCGATCTCGTCGTCGCGGTTGTGCGGACGGAACCAGGCGCTCTGGGTCAGGATGGGTTCCAGGGAAAAGGCCGAGCCCAGGTGAGCGTTCAGCTCGTCGCGAAAATCCAGCGGGGTGAAGGTGCGGCAGGTCACCAGGTCCTGGCGCAGGTCCGGGATGTAGTGGCGCTCCAGGTAGGCGAGGATGCGGTCGCGGTAGCGCGGCCCTTCCTGCGTCCAGTCGATGGCGGCGCGTCCCAGATGCGGCACCGGCGCCAGCACGTAGAAGCCGGAGCAGCCCGGCGGCGCCAGCGAGGGGTCGGTGACGCAGGGCGCGTGCAGGTAGAGGGAAAAGTCCTCGGGCAGGGCCGTGCCCTTGAAGATTTCCTCGATCAGGCCGCGATAGCGCGGGCCGAAGCACACCGTGTGGTGCTGCAGATGCGCGTGCTGGCGCTTCAGGCCGAAGTAGACGACGAACAGCGACATGCTGAAGCGCTTGCCCGCGAGCCGCCGGCCCTCCCGGCGGCCGCGCTCGTGTTGACCGAGCAGTTCGCGGTAGGTATGCACGACGTCGGCGTTGGAGGCGACGGCATCGGCCGCGAAACGTCGGCCATCGGCGCAGATCGCCGCGTTCAGGCGCTTGCCCTCGGCGGCCAGGCGCGCCACCGGCGCGTTCAGCTCCAGTCGCCCGCCGAGTTCCTCGAACAGTTGCACCAGGGCGCGCACCAGGGCGCCGGTGCCGCCGCGGGGGAACCACACGCCCCAGCGCCGCTCGAGGGCATGGATCAGCGCATAGATCGAGGAGGTGGCGAAGGGATTGCCGCCGACCAGCAGCGAATGGAAGGAGAAGGCCTGACGCAGCTGGTCGTCCTCGATGAAGGACGACACCATCCCGTACACGCTGCGCCAGGCCTGCAGCCGGACCAGCTGCGGCGCGGCCATGACCATGCGCTCGAAGGTCAGGAAGGGCACGCTGCCGAGCTTCAGGTAACCGGCTTCGAACACTGCCCGGGAATAGTCGAGAAAGCGCCGGTAGCCGTCGACGTCCGCCGGGTTGCGCGCTCGGATCTGGCTGTCCAGCAGGGCCTGGTCGTTCACGTAGTCGAAGCGGCTACCGTCCTCCCAGCACAGCCGGTAGAAGGGGCTGACCGGCAGCAGCTCGACGTAGTCGGCCAGGCGCCGGCCGCTTGATATGAACAGCTCTTCCAGCGCCGAGGGATCGGTGATCACCGTGGGACCGGCATCGAAGACGAAGCCTTGGTCCTCGTAGACGTAGGCGCGGCCGCCCGGCTTGTCGCGCTTCTCCAGGAGCGTGGTCTGGATCCCGGCGGCCTGCAGGCGGATGGCCAGAGCCAGGCCGCCGAAGCCGGCGCCGATCACCACGGCGTGTTTCCCTGTGCTCATTTCAACTCCCTTGTCGATGCAGATCCCCGGCCAGCGCCGCCCACAGCGCCTGGTCGAGGGGCACCGGCGGCTTGCCGGCGAGGATGCGCAGTTTGTCGCCGGCATGCAGACGGCCGGCGTAGAAGCGCCGGATCAGAGCCTCCGGCAGGCCGTAGAAGCGCTGCATGACCCGCCAGCGGTCTTCCGGCGCGCCGGCGAGGAACAGCATGCGGTTGAGCAGGCGGAAGAACCCCTGGCGGCGCCACTCGGCGCGCAGGGTCGCCTGTATTTCTGTAGCCAGACTGGCGGCGTCGAGCTGTGGCAGGGCGGCGATGCGCTCGGCCAGGCGCACCGCATGCGGCAGCGAATAGCCGGTGGTGGCGTGAAACAGGCCGGCGGCCAGACCGCTGCACGGCTGGGCGCCCATTTCCCGGCAGAAGCCCTCGAGATCGCCGCTGAGGATGATCGGCAACACGCCCTGTTCCTCGCGCAGCACCTCCAGGATGCGCCAGCCATGCTGCGCGGTGTACTCGTCGATCCGTGCGCGCAGGGCTGCGGGGGCCAGAGTCTCGCCGTCGGCGTAGTAGGTGTCCTCGATCAGCAGGCGGTCGGGGCCGAAGGGCAGCAGGTAGACGAACCGGTAGCCTTCGCGCTGGGCGACGCCGGCGTCCATCAGCACCGGCATGTCCAGCCCGTGCGGCGCCGTCAGGCGCACCTCGCGGCCGAGGAATTTCTGGTAGCCGAGCGCCAAGTGCGGACTGGAACGCGGGCCGCGGCCGTCGATCACCGCGCGGGCACCGAGGCTGCTGCCGTCCGCCAGCTCCACCCGTTGCGGATTCAGGCTGTGCACCTTGTTGCCCAACTGCACCTGACCGACGAGGCGTGCACACAGCTGGGCGTCGAAGTGCGTGGAGGTGATCGACGCATAACCGCTGTGCAGGATGCGCCGTCGCTCGGGAAAGCGCACTTCGTAACCGGGCCAGCGGTGACTCACCAGCGGCGCCAGCCAGGCGTGCTGTTGCGGGGTCAGATCATCCTGATGGAACGACCAGGTGTGATTGCCGCCGAGCACCGGGCCCCGCTCCAGCAGCAGCAGGCGCAGCGCCGGGCGCAGCTCGGCCAGGCGCCAGGCGATCAGGCCGTTGGCCAGGCCGCCGCCGACCAGGATAAGGTCGTAGTCAGGCCGCGGCATGGAGAACCGGCCGGCCGCTTTTCAGTACCGCCTCGACGATGTCGGCGGCGCGCTCGGCACCGCCCGCCTGTCGCGCCTCGGCGCCGATCCGGGTGGCATGCTCGGCGAAGGCTGGCTCGTCCAGCAGCCGGCGCAGCAGGCGACGCAGCGTGCTGCGCTGGGCCAGCAGCGGTGAGGCGCGCAGCCCGGCGCCGGCATACACCACCCGGGCGGCGATCGCTGGCTGATTGAAGGCGATCGGCAGGGCGAGCATCGGCGTGCCGGCGACCAGGGCATCGAGCACGGTGTTCAGTCCGGCATGGGTGATCGCCACATCGGCTTGGGCCAGGGCCGCACATTGAGGGGCGAAGTCGGTCACCCAGGTGGCGCCCGCCGCGTGCAGTGCGCGCACCTGGCCGGGGTCCAGTCGGCCGCAGTGCGCCAGCAGGAGTTGCAGATCCAGGTCGCGACAGGCTGCGGCCATACGCCGAAACAGGCCGAAACGGCCGCCCTGCAGGGTGCCGAGCGAAGCGAAGACGAACGGCCGCCCAGGGGCGACTGGCAGGTCCAGCGGCGCCGTGCCCTGATTCGGTGAGCGCAGCGGGCCGACCGGGTGGAAGTGCGCCGGGGCCTCCTGGCGCGGAAAGTCGAAGCCGGCGAGGGTCTGGCTGATCTGGGCGAAGGGCGACAGGCACTGGTGCAGGCTGTCGCGCGGCGGCAGGCCGAACGGAGCACCGGGATGCCCGGCATGGCTGATGACCGTGGCGAGCGAGCCGGGCGGATGCGAGGCCTGGCCGAGGGCGGCGAACTCGACGTGCGGCTGGCGCAGCAGGGCGCGGGCATCCTCCTGCTGGACGAAGGTGACCCGGTGCCCGCGCATGATGAGGCATTCGGCCAATGCTTCCAGCGCCCAGAAATGGCCGGCGAAAGGTGGTGCGATGACGGCGAAGTGGCTCATCCTTGAACTCCAGCTTCTAGTGCGGCGGCGCTACCTGCCGTATGCGCGCCAAGCGCAGGGCCGCCAGGTCCGCCGAGCCGGTGCAGAAGCAGGCGATGCGCAACTGCTCGATGATCACGCTGAAATGCTCGATCACCGCCTCGCTTGAGCACAGTGCGCCGGGCAGCGCGGCGGCGGCCTGTCCGGCCAGATCGGCACCCAGACGGATCGCCTTGGCCACGTCCACGCCGTCGCGTATCCCGCCCGAGGCGATCAGTGGCGTCCCCGGGCAAGCCTGGCGCACCTCGCACAGCGCCTCGGCGGTGGGGATGCCCCAGTCGGCGAAGGCCAGTGCGATTTGCTTCCGGGCCGGGGTGCGTGCCCGTTGCGCCTCGACCGTGACCCAGTTGGTGCCGCCGGCGCCGGCCACATCAATCACTGCGACGCCGGCTTCGACCAGGCGCCGCGCGACTGGGGCGCTGATGCCGGCGCCGACCTCCTTGACCACCAGCGGTACGCCCAGCCGGGCAGTGAGATGGCTGATGGCATCGAGCACGCCGCGCCAGTCGCGGTCGCCTTCCGGCTGTACAGCCTCCTGCAAGGGGTTCAGGTGCACGATCAGGGCGTCGGCCTCGAGCATGTCCACCGCCCGTCGTGCCTCCTCCAGGCCGAAGCCGGCAGCCAACTGCGCCGCGCCGATATTGGCCAGCAGCGGCACGTCCGGAGCCAGTTGGCGCAGTTGTCGGGTCAGGCCGTGGTCGGCGCCGGTTTCCAGGGCGATGCGCTGGGAGCCGACGCCCAGGGCGATGCCGAGCGCCTGTGCCGCTTCGGCCAGATGCCGGTTGATGGTCGCCGCCCGCGCGGGACCGCCGGTCATGGAGCTGATCAGCAGCGGCGCACGCAGGGGGCGGCCGAGGAAACTCGTGCCCAAGTCGACCTGCTGCAGGTGCAACTCCGGCAGCGCGCAATGCTCGAAGGCAAAGGCGGCGAAGCCGGTATTGCCGTGTCGCTTGGTCCGGGCCGGGTCGAGGACGATATCCAGATGGTCGTTCTTGCGCGCCGCCAGTTCGTCTCCTGCCATCGCTGTTCCCTGGTTCGGTGGAGTGGGACTGCGGGGGTCGGGAAATCTTTCCGTCAGGATTGTACAGAATTGGAAATATGTACAAGAATTTTAGCATTCTTTCTTCCGCCCGCCTTTTCAGAAAACGGAGTTTCTGGACCTTATGGCAACTTCACTTGTGCCACTCCAAGATGACACCTTCGCCGACGACCTCGGCGCGCTGCGTGGGCGGATCGACCGGCGCCTGGCGCATCTGCTGTCCACTTCCGCGGATGAGAGCGACCTGATCGGCACGGCGATGAAGGCTGCGCTGCTCTCGCCCGGCAAGCGCGTACGTCCGCTGATAGTGGTGCTGGCAGGAAGCCAGCTG
The DNA here is from genome assembly GCF_004339665.1 of Azotobacter chroococcum. Lineage (GTDB taxonomy): Bacteria > Pseudomonadota > Gammaproteobacteria > Pseudomonadales > Pseudomonadaceae > Azotobacter > Azotobacter chroococcum. Next base: position 425,654 of record NZ_SMMU01000001.1, on the reverse strand, counting down.
GGCGCCCGCGAGGCGCCGCTGCTGGACCTGGGGTGCGCGCTGGAGATGGTCCATGCCGCCTCCCTGGTGCTCGACGACATGCCGTGCATGGACGATGCGCGTCTGCGCCGGGGCCTGCCGACCGTGCATGTACGCTTCGGCGAGGATATCGCCGTGCTGACGGCGGTGGCGCTGCTCGGCCAGGCCTTCAAGGTGATTTCCAGTGCATCCGAGCTGCCGTCGTTGCTGCGTGCCCGGCTGGTCGGCGTGCTCGCCGACGCGGTGGGGGCACAGGGGCTGGTGCGCGGCCAGTATCAGGATCTGCGCGAAGGCGGCCGGCCGCGCCGGGTCGGCGAGATCGCCGAAACCAATCACCTGAAGACCGGGGCGCTGTTCGCCGCGGCCCTGGAGATGGCGGCGCAGGTCGCGCATGCCCGCGATGACGTGCGCATGACCCTGCGCGAAGCGGCGCTCGAGCTGGGGCAGGCCTTCCAGCTGTACGACGACCTCTGCGACGGCGCGTCGGATGCGCCACTGCGCAAGGACCCGGGCAAGGATGCCGGCAAGTCGACCCTGGTCGCCCTGCTCGGGCAGGAAGCGGCCAGACAGCGTCTGTACGGGCACGTGCAACGCATCGATACCCTGCTGAGTGGCGTGTACGGGCCGGATTGCTTGCTCCTGCGGCTTCTTTGCCTGCTGTTTTCGCGTCTGTACTAGGCCGGCGGCTGGCGCTTTGAAGGCGTCGGGACAGCCGTTAATATGCGCACCTCATTTTTTGCAGGACTGCCGTCATGACCATCAAATCGGACAAGTGGATTCGCCGCATGGCCCGGGAGCAGGGCATGATCGAGCCCTTCGTCGAGCGCCAGGTGCGCACCGAGGGCAGCGAGCGGCTGATTTCCTACGGCGTGTCCAGCTACGGCTACGATGTGCGCTGTGCCAACGAATTCAAGGTATTCACCAACATCCACTCGGCCACCGTCGACCCGAAGAACTTCGACGAGCGGAGCTTCGTCGACGTCAAGGGCGACGTCTGCATCATTCCGCCGAACTCCTTCGCCCTGGCGCGCACCGTCGAATACTTCCGCATTCCGCGCAACGTGCTGACCATCTGCCTGGGCAAGAGCACCTACGCGCGCTGCGGGATCATCGTCAACGTCACCCCGCTGGAGCCCGAATGGGAAGGCCACGTGACCCTGGAGTTCTCCAACACCACCACCCTGCCGGCGAAGATCTATGCCAACGAGGGCGTGGCGCAGATGCTCTTCCTCGAGTCCGACGAGCCCTGCGAGGTGTCCTACAAGGACCGCGGCGGCAAGTACCAGGGACAGACCGGGGTCACCCTGCCCAAGGCCTGATCGCCCGCGTGGGCGCATGACGTCCGTGGGCAGCCCTTCGTCATCGATTCAGGCCTCGGCCTTTTCCTGCAGGGCCGATGCCTGTTCGATGAGCTGTTCGAGCGCATTGTCGTCGTATTTCCCATAGAGCAGGTCGCGCAGTGCGGCCTTTTCGATCTTCGTGCCGTTTTCCCGGCAGGCCGAGAACAGCCGGGAAAGCATGGCCGCATCCACGGTGCGCGCGAGGTTCAGCTCGGGAGCTATGCTCCACAGCTTTTCCCCGGCGTCGCTGAAGCCGCTGACCCGGAGCACCTTCGAGCGGACCAGGATGATCAATGCCTTGTTGATTTCGACGCTGGTGAGCATCTGGCTGTGCTTGCGGGCCTCCTCGGTGATCCGCTCCTTGCTCTGCTGGGGATGATGGCGGGCGAGTTGATAGACCTCGTTCAGGGCCTTGCTGGACGTGAGGCGCCACTGTTTCTTCCGGAGCAGTCTTTCGTAGCTTCTCACCAGGGAGTCCTGGAGGTTCCCTTCGCGGGCCTCGCCGGCCGGGTCGCTGCCCTTCAGGGTCGCGGTCCAGGACTTGTTCTTGCCGTCCTGGGTGACCTCGATCGAGTCGATCGCCTTGAGGAAGTCGATGAACGAGCGATAGCCGAGATCGCGCTCGTTGAAGGCGCTGTCGACGCTGAGCATGCCGTTCTTCAGGGTGGAGAGCGGCAGCGTCTGGTCGGCGGCCCTGAGGATCTTCTCGGCCAGATCCATGGCGTCGTCGGTGTTCGAGCGCAGCTCCTTCTTGCTGGCCGTGTGCTCGGTGCCGGTGTAGAGGTACTTCGAACAGGAGGTCTTCACGCTCTCGCTGAGCGGCGAGCGCGGGCCGACGCCGATCACCTCCTTGCCCATCTCGCGCAGCTTGCGGAACAGCGGCGAGAAGTCCGAGTCCCCGGTCGCCAGGACGAACCACTGGATGCCCGGCAGGTTGTGGGCGTAGTCGATCACGTCGATGGTCAGTTGAATGTCGGAGGAGTTCTTCTTGCTGACCGGATGGAAGTTGTGGATCAGCTCGAAACCGAGCCGGTTGAGTTCGCTCTGGAAGCCCTGCACGCAGGGATTGCCCCAGTTCCCGTAGGCGCGCCGCACGATCAACTGGCCGATGGCGCTGAGTTCGGTGATCAGCAGGTCCGGGCCGTTGTTCTTCAGCCAGTGCGTCAGGTTTTCCACGTCGATGAACAGTGCGATTTTCGATCGATCCATGATGCTTTTCTTGTAATGGAGACAGAGGGAGACAGGCGTCCTGGCCAGGGCGGGAGTATCCACTGCCCGGGCGCCTGCCGTCACCTGCCGGGGAGTTCACGGCGACCCGGGCGGCTTGTCCCGACCGTGCCGGATCAGGTCGGTCAGCGCCGCGGTCATCATCGCGGTGGAAACGCCGAACATGAGGATGCCGTTGGCCGCCTCCAGCGCGCCGAGCAGGCGCCAGCGCTCGGACATGACGATGTCGCCGTAGCCCAGGGTGGCGAAGTTCACCGCCGAGTGATACAGCGCGGTGGAAAAGTCGGCGAACTCGCCGAGCAGCACGAACAGCCCGGCCCAGGCGGCCATCTGCAGGAGGTTGCCGAACATCGCCAGCAGCATCACCAGGGCGAGCAGGACGATCTGCTGCAATGACCTGCCGAATACCTCGTGGTCCTGGCGGAAACGCACATAGCGGCGCAGGCAGATGCCCACGAAGATCGCCTGGAACAGCAGGCAGATCAGCATGACGGCGATTCCGATCAACAGATTGAGCAGCATGGCGAACTCCTTTCAGGCGGCGGGGTGCGGGCGCAGACGCCGCCGGTCGATCAGTTGGACCGCCGCGCAGGCATACAGGGTGACGGCGATGAACAGCCCCATGCGTACGGCGAAGGCGGTGTAGACGTCCTTGCCGGCCGCGCTGTCCTGTACCGACTGGCCGAGCAGGATGATCAGAGTGGCGGCGCCGTTCAGCCAGAAGCCCGGCGTCTGCCGGTTGTCGGTCACGCGGTAGAGGCGGCGCGCCAGCAGCAGGACGAACAGCAGCGTCCACAGGAAGAACATCCACAGGTGCGGGAAAAGGCTCAGCGCCGACCAGAAACACACCGCCAGCAGGCCGCCCAGCAGGGTCGAACCGAGCAGTTCGCGTCCGGCGTCGCGGGCACTGGTGCCGCACACCTGCTGGCCGAGGCTCACCGCCTTCATCACCAGCGGCACATAGCTGCCCGGATCGATCAGGGCGAGCAGGAAGGCCGGGATCACCACCAGGGTCGCGCGCAGGGCGATCCAGGCGGTCTGCTGCGGGTCGGCTGGCGGGCGAACGGGCGGCTCGGCGAGTCCGCTGGGTTCGGGAAACAGCCAGTGACCCAGGGCCACGCAGAGGCTGGTCAGCAGCAGCCCCTTGACCAGCGCCTCGATGACCGTCAGGGCGATGGCGAAGGCGCTGGCGCCTGTGGCGGACACCAGGGTCAGGCCGATGATCAGGAAGGTCGACACCAGGTTGTTGCCGCCGCGCAGCGCATAGCCGAAGCAGAGGAACAGGCACAGCGCGACCAGCAGCACGCCGCTGGCCGGGTAGTAGCGCAGCAGCGGGATCAGCAGCAGGCCGCCGCCGGTGGTGACGGCCGCCAGCACGGCCAGGCCGAGACTGGCCTTGAGGGGCAGCGGCTGGTTGCGCATGGCCAGCAGAAACAGGGTCAGCACGGGTGGCAGGAAGGGGATCGGCAGGGCCAGGCCGAAGCTCGTGGCCAGGCAGGCGGCCGTGCCGAAGGCCAGGCGCAGGGCGCGCTGCGGGCGCGGATCGAGGCGGCGGACGGGCGCTTCAGTAGGCATAGGACAGCCAGCTCATCAGGCGCAGGAAGACGCGGCCGAGCGGATTGAGCGGATTGCCGGGGCTGGGGAAGGCCATCACCTCGGCCTGGCCGCCGATGCGCAGCGCCCGGGGATCGGCCAGCTCGCCCGGCGCGAACTCGACGATCACCGGGAAGCGCTGGGCGGCGCGCAGCCAGTCGCGGTTGTTCTGCACCGTCGGCAGGCTGCCGGGCGGGCTGCCCTGGCCGACGCTGACGCCGAAGCCGATGCTGCGCACATGCCCTTCGAACACGGCTCCGGGCAGGGCGTCGAGGACGATCGCCACCGGCGTGCCGGGTTCGAGGTGGCCCAGGTTGTTCTCGGTCATTTCCGCGCTGATCCACAGGTCGTCGATGGCGATCAGGGTCAGCACCGGATTGCCGGTGCCGGCGTACTGGCCGACCTCGGCGCGCAGGTCGGTGATCAGTCCTGCGGAGCTGGCGCGGACCCGGGTGTTGGCCAGGTCGCGTTCGGCCTGCTCGAGGGCGGCGGCGGCGCTGCGCAGCGTGGCGTTGTCCGCGCCGCTGCCGCCTTCCTGTTCGCGGGCCCGCTGGACCTCGGCGCGGGCCGCGGCGACCTGGCTGACGGCCTGTTCCAGGGTCGCCTGGGCAACCTCCAGGCGCCGCAGGGAGATGGTGCCGGAGTCCTCGCGGTAGAGCCGCGCCAGGCGCTCGCTGTCCTGCCGGGCCTTGAGTTCGTTGGCCTGCGCGGCGCGCAGTCCGGCCAGCGCGGCATCGATGCCGGCGGTGCCGGCGCCGACCTGCCGGCGCGTGCTCTCCAGCTCGGCGCGTGCCCGCTCGACGGCGATCCGGTAGGGCTCCGGGTCCAGTTCGAAGAGCAGTTGGCCGGCCTCCACGCTCTGGTTGTTGCGCACCGCGACGCCGGTCACGCGGCCGGCCACCTCGGGCGCGACCCCGACCACCAGGGCCTCCACCCGGGCCTGCTGGGTGTAGGGAGTGTAGCGGTCGGCGCACAGATACCAGAGCAGGCTGAGGACGATCAGCACGAGGCTCCAGCGCACGCCGCGGCGGCTGGGGTCGGCCGGCTCGGGTGCTGCGGCGGGCGGCGGCGCGGGCGTCTCGATGGGGGGCTGCGGGGTTTCAGTCATGGCTGTCTGCCTTGTCGGAAGGGGGACTGACCTCGTCCAGCAGGTCGCCCCAGTCGGTGCGTTTGGCCATCTGTTCGCGGCTGGCCGCATCGATGGGCGGCCGCTCGCTGTACCAGCCGCCGCCGAGGGCCTTGTAGAGGTCGATCAGGCTGCTTATCGCGGCGTTGCGGGTGACCAGGTAGCTGTCCTGCTGGGCCAGCAGGGCGCGCTGGGCGTCCAGCACGCGCTGGAAGTCGGTGTAGCCCTCGCGGTATTGGGCGCTGGCCAGGGTCAGTGCGCGCTGGGCGCTGATCGCCGCCTCGCGCAGGGTGCGCTCGCGCTCCAGCGCCTTGACCAGTCCGGTGGCGGCGTCATCGGCCTCGCGCGCGGCCTGGCGCACCCGGTCGCGGTAGGCCTCGATCAGCTGTTGCAGGCGGGCGTCCTGGACGCGCACGTTGTTGCGCATGCGGCCGTTGTCGAAGACGTTCCACAGCAGGCTGGGTCCGCCGATGAGATCGCGGCTGTCGGAGCTGCCATCCAGCGAGCTGGCCGACCAGCCGATCGCACCGAACAGGCTCAGGGACGGGTAGAGGTCGGTTTCGGCCAGCCCGACCTGGGCGGACTGCGCGGCCACCTGCAGTTCGGCGGCGCGCACGTCCGGGCGGCGCAGCAGCAGGTTGGCGGGTACGTCGTCGAGCAGGGCGCGGTCGAGCAGGGGGACCAGGCCCGTGTGTACGGCGAGTTCCGGCAATGTGTTGGGGGGGACGCCAATCAGTACCGAGAGGGCATTGCGGGTCTGCCGCACCAGGGTCTCGAACTCCGGCACGGTGCTCAGGGTGCCGAGGTACTGGGTCTTGGCCTGCTGCAGATCGAGTTCGTCGCTGTTGCCGCTCAGGAACAGGCGCTCGGTGATCTCGAAGCTGCGCTTCTGCCGCTCGGTGTTTTCGCGGGCGATGCGCAGGCGGGCCTCGGCGGTGCGCAGGGCGAAATAGGTTTGCGCGACCTGGGCGCGCAGCAGCACGAGGACGTCCTGATAGTTGGCCTGGGCGGCGAAGTAGGCGGCGTCGGCGGACTCGATGGCGCGGCTGTAGCGGCCCCAGAAGTCGAGTTCCCAGCCGACGCTGAAGCCGGCGTCGTACTGCCAGGCATGGCGGTCCTGCGGATTGACGCCGCCGTACTGGCGGCGGTCGAGGTAGAGCGCCTCGGCAGTGACCTGGCGCAACTGGGGGCTGAGGCCGCTGAGGGCGATGCCGAGCTGCGCCCGGGCTTCGAGGATGCGCAGGCCGGCGATGCGCAGGTCCGGATTGTGCTCATCGGCGTGGGCGATCAGCCGGTCGAGCAGCGGGTCGCCGAGGCCCGTCCACCACTGGCGGTTGTCCGGCTGCACGCGCAGGGTGCTGGCCTGGGCCAGCATCTCGCTGTCCCAGTGGTCGACCCAGGGCTCGCGGGGCGACTGGAAGTCCGGCCCCAGGCGGATGCAGCCGCCCAGGACACAGGTCGCCAGCAGCGGGAGCGGGGCGAGCCGGAGCCGCATGGCGGGGTGGTCAGACGAGCGGCTGGAGCCTGTCCGGCATGCGGCCGCGCGCCTTCGCCGGCAGCGGCCTGATCGTCCGGCCGGCGCGCAGGGTTTTCCGAGGTTGCTGGCTGAGGGAGCTTTTCGGCGACATGGAGAGTTCCTTTCCTTGAGGGCACGGGCATCCTGTCCGGGCGGTCTGGGCGATTCAGAGGGGGCGGGACGAATGCTTCTGCAGCGGGAGCGTGCGCGCTAGAGCATAGTTCAGGCGCTGGCGTCCGTTGGCCAGTAGTGCGGGGGGCGCACGGGGCGGGATCAAGGCTCGTAGAAGGCATGACCGGCGGCATCGCATCGCCAGGCTCGCCGTCCAATTTCGGGAATTACTCCTCTCCGGCGGGTTCTACCGACTGTAGCCATCGGGTCGGCAGCTCGCCGCCCCCACCGTCGGAGGTCATCATGGAGATCCGTCAGCACCGCGAACCCCTTCAACAACCCTCGATAGCGCCGCAGGCGCTGCCCAATCGGCCCTGGTTGGCCGGCAATCCTTCCGGCGATCCGGAGCCGGGAGGACCAGGGCAGCCCAGCGAGCCCGGCGTGCCGACGCAGCCGACCGAGCCGGGAGAGCCGACCCGGCCGGACCAGCCGCCGCCGGCGCCGGTGGTCTGAGCGCCCCGTCGGGCACGGCGCCTGATCAGCGGGCGCTGTGCCGAGCCTCCGCCAGCAGGTCGACGACTTCCTGATCGCTGATTTCGCCGAAGTCGCCGTAGTGCCGCCAGATCGCCCCGAAGGGCTCGGGCATGGCCAGGCAGACCAGCTCGTCGACCAGCGGCTGCAGGTCCTTGACGACTTCACGTGGGGCGACCGGTACGGCCAGGATCAACTGCCCGGGGGCGGACTTGGCCAGGCCCTTCAGCGCGGCCCGCACGCTGCTGCCGGTGTCGATGCCGTCATCCACCAGGATCACGCAGCGGCCGGTCACCGGAGGGGGGGGCTCGCTGCAGTACAGTCTCCGGGCGCATTCCAGCTCCAGCAGCTGGCGCTGCATTTCCAGCTCGAACCAGCCGGACGGCGGACGCACTTGGCGCACCACTTCCTCGTTGACCACGAACTGCGGATTGGCGCCGTCGATCACCGCACCCAGCGCAAGGCCGCTGTGTCCGGGCGCGACGATCCGGCGCACCAGCAGGATGTCCAGTTCGGCACGCAGCGTCCGGGCGACCTCGAAGGCGACCGGAACACCGCCACGGGGTAGGGCGAGCACCAGCGGTCGTTCGGCCGCATGGGACAGCAGCGCGTCGGCCAGCTCCAGGCCGGCGCTGCGGCGGTCGAGGAACAGGTGGGGGGCATGGCTGGTTGCGTGCATGGGCTCATTCTCCGAACGGGTAGGTTTCGGCCTGCCCCACCTGCGGCTGGTGGGGCCCCAGGGGCGTGACGGCGTGGGTTTCCTCCAGCCAGATCCAGGCATCGAACTGCTCGGCCAGCACGGCTTCGAAGTAATGGCTCTGACGCTCGCTCTCCGGCCGGTAGATCACGCCGATGGCGCGCTCCAGCAGGGTTTCGGAGAGAACCGCACGCAGCTCGGCGGGTGCGTCGTCACGCCAGTCGGTGAAGGAGGCGGGGATGCCGGTTTGCAGGAACAGGCGCTCCCAGCTGTCCGGACGCGCGGGGCGAACCTTCTTGATGCGCATCGGCTCGTCCCACTCGCTGGCGCAGGCCACCTCGCCGCGGTCGGTGCCCATGCCGATCAGCACAGCATCCCTGCCCCAGGCGGTGCGGCTCAGTTCGCCGATGTTGAATTCGCCGGCCCAGCCCATGGCCGTCGCGTCGGCATTGCCGATGTGCGAGTTGTGCGCCCAGACTACCGCCCTGGCCGCGGGGCCGCGGTGCTCCAGCAGGCTGCGCAGGGTGTCGAACATGTGCCGGTCGCGCAGGTTCCAGGAGGCGCTCGAGCCGTGGTACATGATCCGGTAGTAGTGTTCGGCGGCGCGCACCACGCGGGCGTTCTGGGTGGCGTCGAAGAAGTCCTCGCCATCCTGGCCGAGCGCCTCCAGGCGCAGCTCGAGCAGGCTGCGCAACTGCTCGACCACCGCCTCCTCGCAGGACTGGGTACCGTAGAGGACATCGCGGCCGTAGCGGGCCGGCGCATCCTGCCAGGGCATCAGGCAGCCGTAGCGCTGGCGCGCCTCCCGGGCGGCCTGGGCATCGGTCCTGTCCAGGTAGTCCAGCACCGCGCCGATCGAGGCGCCCAGGCTGTAGACGTCGAGGCCGCGAAACTCGACGCGCTGCTCGTACGGCAGGTCCCGGTTGAAATGGCTCAGCCAGTCGCAGAACTCGGCGACCTCCAGATTGCGCCACATCCAGACGGGAAAGCGCTGGAAGGCCTGGCGCTCCCAGTCGGGCGGCTGCTGCCGGCGCACCTGGTGATCGATCCGGGCAGCGTCCGGCCAGTCGGCCTCGACCGCGACGATGTTGAAGCCGTGCCGTTCGATCAGTCGCCGGGTGATCGCCGCGCGGGTGCGGTAGAACTCGGAGGTGCCGTGGCTGGCCTCGCCGATCAGCACCACCCGGGCATCGCCGTAGCGGTCGAACAGGCTGGCGAACGCCTCGCTGTCGAGCGCAGGCAGGGAAATGGCATGGCGGCCCAGCAGCTCCACAGGCTCCCGGGCCTCGAAAAGCTCTTTCATGCAAGCCTCCTGAAGCCCTGGCCTCGTCGGGCGAGCCTGTCGACGGGCTGTGGCAGGATCCTCAGAAAAGCCTAGTCATATTTGGCCAAGTGGCGAGTTGTGCAGAGAGGGTCTAGTCTGACTTCTAGACTGGACCGGGATGTCTACCCGCATTCCCGCATTGATGGCGAAAACGGAGGAATACGACATGGCTATTTGGTCGATCACATTCAACAAGGATGGCAATACGGTGAAGATGGTGACCGAGTCACCGGCCAAGCCCAGCGTGGAGGAAGCGAGCCGGAAAGTTCTGGAACTGGCGAGGCGTGAAGGTTTCGAGCGCCGCGACAATGGCGGTGGCAACGGCGCGAAGGAGCCGGCGCTGCAGTTGTTCGAGCGCTACGGCATCACCCTGAGCGGCATCCTGAAAACGGGCTGAGGCGCGGCGGCGCCCCAGGAAAGAAAGACAGTCCGGCACCTGACGGGCTGAACGTCTAAAGACAAAACTTCCCCGAGTACCAGCGAGGATGGTATCGGGATCAGTTCGTTCCCGGCCCCTCGGGCCAATCCACCTCGAGCCTACGGCACCAGCAGCAGACGCTGGCTGCCGTAGGTCTTGTCCAGATTCTCTGCCTTGAAGGGAAAGCTCATGTAGCGCCCTTCGAGCCAGGCATCGATGCCGTCCTTGTAGTGCGCACTGGCCGGGTTGCCGGACTGGCCGGTGCTGTTCAGCCCGAGCATGGGCTCCTCGCGGGCGAAGTCGACGACGATGCGCATGGCCGGGATCAGGCGGCTGTCGAAATCCTGTCCCCAGCGATAGGCGGAAGCGTTCAGCGTGCCATGGTCGCCGCCGGCAGGACGGGCGGCACCATCCAGGTAGTCGCCGAGCGCGTGGATGGCGGTGCGTTGGCTGGCGCCGAGGTAGGGCGCCATGCGGGTACTGTCGCTGGTCCACTGATAGCGGTGCAGCTTGCCCCATTGCCAGGCACCGCGCTCGCTGCCGAGCCGGCTTTCCAGGTGGCTCACCGCGGCCGCCAGGCTGCGCGCGAGGATGGCCGGCTTGTCCTCGGGCGGCGGGGTGGCGATGTCGTCCCAGAACGGGCTGTCCTCGCGGCCGAGCAGGTGGTCGGCCTGGGCCGAGTAGGAGAGGCCGGACATCTGCAGCAGGGCTTGCCAGGCGGGACTGTCGTCCGGGCCGAGTTCGTCGAGGAAGGTCTGCCGCGCGCTCTCCTGCAGGAAGGCGCCGTACAGGGCGGCGTCCGCCGAGTCGGCTGTTAACCGGCCGTCGAAGGCGAGCAGCCGGCTCAGGGCCTCGCGGGCCTTGTCGCGCTCGGCCGGCGGCAGGGCGTCGATGGCCTGGCGCAGTGGTTTGGCCATGCCCGGTGCTTCGAACATGCTCTTGAGCTTGGCGGCGAAGCGCGTGGTCTGGTCGTACTGCATGGCGATCATGCTCTGCGTGTCGTGGCGACCGCGGCCGGCCAGTTCGGCGATGCGTTCGGCGCGCTCCGGGTAGTACCAGGTGCTGGACAGCTGCATGCCATAGCCGCGCGGCACCGTGCGCTGGTTGGCGGTACCCAGCCAGCCCTGTGCCGGGTCCTGGTCGTAGGGATGCAGCATGGGATCGGCGAAGCCGTCCCAGTCGTAGGCGCCGTCCCAGCCGGGGGAGGGCAGCAGACCGAGGCCCGCGCGGCGATTGGGATAGCGTCCGGTCACCTGCCAGCCGATGTGCTCGGCATCGGCGAACATCAGGTTCACCGCCATGGCGCGCAGTTCGCCGGTCGCCTTGAAGGCCTCGTCCACCGAACGGGCGCGGGACAGCTGGAAGAAGGCGTCCAAGCTGCGGTCGTCGTCGATGGGCAGCGTCTGCAGCGCCAGCCCATGGCCGCTGCTCACCGACAGGGGCTGCAGCGGATGCTTGCGCTCGCCGAGCACGCTGTTCAGCAGCGGGCCGTGGCGGGTCTCGTAGAGGGTTTCGCGGACTGGCTGCGCGCCCTTGACGAGGAAGGTCTCCTGGCGCTCGCGGGCCGGCAGCCACTGGCCGTCGGCGAGGTAGTGGAGGCGCCCGCCCTCGCTCCTGATCCGCTCGAGGAACAGGTCCTGGGTGTCGGCCATGACCATGGTCATGCCCCAGGCCAGCTGGCCGTTGAAACCGGCGATCACCGCCGGGATGCCGGCGACCGAGACGCCGGCGGTCTGGCGTTGCGGCGTGCGGACATGCACGAAGTTCCACAGCGAGGGCAGGGCCGGCGGCAGGTGGGTGTCGTTGGCCAACAGGCTCTTGCCTAGTCGGCTGCCGCGTGGCGCGATCGCCCAGTTGTTGGAGGCGGCGACGCCCAGCATGTTCACGGCGGCGACCTGTCCGGCCGCTTGCTCCAGCGCGGTGAGGCCGGGGATCTGCCCGCCAAGGGCGAGGCCCTTGAGCTTGTCCGCCTCCTCGACCGGCAGGGGATCGTCCGGGTAGATCGGCGTCAGCCAGGCCAGCCGATCCGTTCCGAGCTTCTGCGCCAGCGTGAGCGCGGCGATCTCCTCCTGCAGGTTGGTCGACAGGCTGAAGTTCAGCAGGCAGAACAGCAGCACCGAGTCCTCGGCGTTCCAATACGGCGGCTGGTAGCCGGACTCGGCCAGGTCCATGGGCAGCCGCTCGCGGTGACGGAACAGGAAGGCATTGACCCCCCGGGCGTAGACCTCGAAGTCCTGCTTCAGCCGGGGCGAGGCATTGTGGTAGAGCGTTTCGGCATGGCGCCGCAGGCCCATCGCGCGCATGAAGCGGTCGATGTCGAGGACGCCCGGGCCGAGCATTTCGGCCAGCCGTCCTTCGGCCATCAGGCGCAGGCCGACCATCTGGCTGAGACGATCGCTGGCGTGCACGTAGCCGAGGGCGAACAGGGCGTCGTGCTCGTTGCGGGTTTCGATCAGCGGCATGCCGAGGGCGTTGCGCCGCACCACCACGCTGTCCGTCAGTCCCTGAATGTGCTGTACGCCCTGCGCAGGCGGCAGGTTGTCCGCATGGCGCTGGTCGACCATCGTCTGGCAGCCGGCGAGCGCGAGCAGGGACGCGAGTCCGGCGCCGAGGGTCAGGCGGGACAGGGGGCGAAACGGGCGCAGGCACATGCGGCGGGTTCCTTCGAGCATGGGGTCGCGCAAATGACGGGCAGGCGGGCGACCCGGGGGTACGGGATGGGCGCCTAAGGTAGGGAGCCGGCCTGCGGCTTGCAAGCCGGCTGGGGGTTTTCAGCGATGCGTGGCCAGCCCTTCCTCCAGCAGCCAGCGCGCGCTGCTGCGGGCCGCTGCCTTGTGCTGCAGTTCGAGGCTGCTGAACAGCACCTCGTACTGGCGCCGCTCCGCCCTGCTCAGGGCTTTCCAGGCCTCATGCGTGGGAATGTGGGCGGTGGCCTCGCAGAGTTCGTGGAAAACCTGTAGGCGTTCGCTCTGGTTCAGCGGTGGGTCGTAGTGTTCGAGCAGGCTCTTGATGCGGATGGCGCCCTCGAGCAGGGGCAGTTGCCCATCGAGCAGGCTGCCGGCGAGGATGCGCAGATGCTCGGCGAGCTGCGCCTGGCGCTCTGCTTCGGCGGCCTTGCGGGCTTTCTGGCGCAACCACACCCGGCGCCAGAGGACGAAGGCTACAACGCTCAGGGCCAGCACGATCAGCAGGGCGGCCAGCAGCAGGCCGACGATCAATGGACTCATGGGCGATCAGTCCCGGATGTAGTCGCCAGGGGTGATCTCGCCATAGCGGGAAACCAGCACCTTGCGTCCAAACAGCAGCCCCGTCTTGGCCTTGCCCTGCAACTGGTACTGGATCGGCCGGTCGGGTTCTTCCAGCAGCTTGACGATTCTCTTCATATGTCGCCAGAGGTTGGTCGTGACCAGGACGTCGAACTCCTCGCGACCGCGGGCGGGTACGGTGAACCACTTGCTCGACTCCCCCTTGGCCAGGCGGATGTCGTTCAGGAACACCTCATAGTCCAGGCCGCGGATCGGCAGGCTCGCCCAGTTGGGATTGTCGACGCGAAAGCGCAGGATGAACTGCTGTTCCAGCAGGCGGGCCTTGACGACGTCGACTTTGACCAGCTGGACATCGGGATCCTTGAAGGCCCCGGTCACCCAGGTGGAACAGCCGGCGAGACCGGAAAGCAGACCGAGCAACCCCAACAGGCCTAGAGTTCTTGTGATTTGCGCCTGGAAAAACATGCTGCACTCCAAAGGGGGCCTCAGTGTAACAAGCAGCGGCCTGGCTGCAACCGTTGCCGGATCCGCCCGGCGGCGGGATGATCTGCTTCGCAGAAGTCCCGTTTGCCTGCTGCCCGAGCTTGTTGGCCGAAAAAAAACTGCGCCATACTGCCAGACGATTGGGACATGAGTATGACCATGAGCCGCTATCAGATCGTTTTTTCCGGCCAGCTGGTGCACGGAGCTTCTCGGGAGCAGGTGCAGGCCAATCTGGCCAAACTGTTCCGTGCGGATGCCGCACGCATTGCCGCCCTGTTTTCCGGCCGGCGTGTATCCCTCAAGGGCAATCTGGCGGCCGAGGAGGCCGAGAAGTACCGGACCACCCTGGAGCGGGCCGGTGCCCTGGCGGACATTCTGCCGATGGAGACGGCGGCGCTGCTTGCCCCAGGGCAGGAAACCGACCTTCCTGCCAATCGGCCCGAATCTCCCCGCAAGCCTCTCGTGGTGGCGCCGCGGGATCTTTACATGGCGGCCTTCACCGCGGTCGAGGCTCCGGATTTCGGAGTCGCTCCGGCGGGGGCCGACCTGCAGGCGCCGAAGCCCGAAGCGCCGCCGCCGCGTCTGGACCTGAGCGCTCTGAGCCTGGCTCCGGTCGGCAGCGACATGGGACAGGCTCCGGCGCGGTCGGCCGGCCCGGCGCCCGATATCTCCCATCTGCGCCTGGAGACCCCCTGATTCGAGGGCGCCTGCACCTCGGTCGGACAGGGGCATGCAATGTTTCCTTGGATCGTCACCGTATACACCCGATGTCGGGGATGGGGAATGGTGGGGTGACGAGTGTACTCAACAATTAAGAATTATTCTTAATAATTGGCGTTTTGCCGCCTTCGCCAGGAAGGGGACTACCCATCCGGTCCCTGCGCGGCCTGGTGCAGCGCATCCGCGCAGCATTTCTTGAACTTCATTCCGCTGCCGCAGGGGCAGGGATCGTTGCGCCCCGCCTGCAGCGGGACGGTCGGGTCGATGAAGTACCAGCGGCCGGCATGCCGCACGAAGGCGGAGCGCTCGCGATGGATGTGCCCGCCCGAGACATCCCGCCAGCGTGCGCTGAAGGTGACGAAGGCATGCGCCGACCGCTCGGCGGGCGGCTCGGCCCTTTCCACCTGCAGGCCTAGCCAGGTGCTCTGCAGGCTCCAGGCACGCATCGCCTCGGCGTCCAGACCCGCCTGCTGGGCCGGCAGGGTGGTCTGCCGCAGATAGTCGATGTCGCCCAGCACGTAGGCGCTGTAGCGCGAGCGCATCAGGCGTTCGGCGCTGGGGGCGGGAGTGCCGGCCAGATACTGGCCGCAACATTCGTCGAGTCGGGCGCCGCTGCCGCAGGGGCAGTCCGGGCTCCGCTCCGGCGTGGAGTGGCTGGTCATCCGTTCACCACCAGTACTTGCCGAAATTTTCCGGGTTGGCCCAGAACTTGGCGTTCAGCCAGTCCGGTATCTGCTTGTAGTCGTAGAGGTCGTAGGTGAACAGAGAGAGGGTCTGTTCGTCACGTCGGAAACGCTCGCTGGCCTGCAGCGCCAGGGCGAAGAAGTCGGTATCCTGCCAGCCGCACGCCGCCAGGTCGACCAGTACCGCGAGTCGGTTGGCGTTCAGGTTGCGAATGCCGCCGAGCAGTTCCAGGCCGGTGCGCCGGGGCAGGTGTTCCAGACAGTCGACCAGCACGGCCAGCTCGTAGCGCTGGGCGGCGACTTCGGCCGGCAGCGGGCCGGCGGCGCAGTGGGTCACCTGGGCCTTTGGATGCGTGTTGCGGAAGGCCTCGAGGGCGGGCAGGTCGCTGGCGCCGACCAGCAGCAGCCGGTCCGGGGCGTAGCGCTCGAGCAGGGCGGCGAGGGCCTGCTGCGGCGTGCGGGAAGAAAAGCTGTCGGTCATCGAAGATCCTCGATCGGGAGTGCAGCTGAGGTTCAAGAGTAAGGCAATCGGCGTTCCGTGCTGGCGGCGACGCCTGACGGATCGGACAAGGATCGCATGACGGGAGCGCGATGAAACTGTTGTTGACTATGGGAAAGGCCCTGAACCTGACGCTGTGGTTGGCGCTTGCCGGCGCTTTCCTGGTGCCGCTGAACAAGCCCTTCGACCTGCTGCTGCCGCTCTGCGGCGGAGTGCTGCTGCTCGCCCGGGTGCTCGCGCTGATGCTGTCCCGGCGTGGCGCCGAGGCCGTCCCGCCGAGCTGGAGAAGCCGTCTGCAGATACTGCTGTTCGGCATCCTCCATGTGTATGCACCGCCGCAGGACAGTCGGCCTCGGCCATGACTTCGGCGGCCGGGCGTTTCAGAACGTCGGCCGGGCGGCGGCGATGGCGACCAGCGCCAGACCGATCAGCAGGTTGAATCCCACCAGCCGGCGGATCCGCCCCAGCGCCGCGCCGCCGGCCGGCCAGTCGCGAAGCTCCACGGCCCTGCGCAGCTGCGGCAGCTGCAGCAGCTGCACGCGCAGGAACAGGGCGAGCATCACCAGGTACAGGCCCATCATGATGTGCACGTACGCGGGTGCCGTCTCAAGGCTGGGGAAGCGCAGGTGCAGCAGGCCGATGCCGCTGAGGGGCAGTACTACCACGGCCACCCAGACCCACTGGAAGAAGCGGCGAAATACTTCCGGCCAGAGCTTCAGCCGAGCCGGCGTATCCAGCTCGCTGACCGTGGCGGGACGCAGGATCATCCAGGCGAAAAACATGCCGCCGACCCAGATCAGGGCGGGCAGCACATGCAGGGTGTAGGCGAGGGAATAGGGCGTCATTCGGCAATCTCCGGTGGTGGTCCACGCAACGCGCGCTATCATAGCCGCCGATTTGCATACTGAAAATTTGTCCAGTTTCGATTCGGGAAGCGGAATGCTCAGCGCCGAACTCAAGTCACAGATCCAGGGTGCCTACTCCCGCTTTCTCGAAGCCAAGGGCCTCAAGCCGCGCTACGGTCAGCGCTTGATGATCGCCGAGGTGGCCAGGGTCCTGGGCGCCATCGTCACCGACGACGAAGGCCGGCGCCTGGGCGAGCCGGCGGTGGTCGCGGTGGAGGCCGGCACCGGCACCGGCAAGACAGTGGCCTACAGCCTGGCGGCGATTCCCGCGGCCAAGGCGGCCGGCAAGCGCCTGGTGATCGCCACCGCGACTGTCGCCCTGCAGGAGCAGATCGTCAACAAGGACCTGCCCGACCTGATGCGCAACAGCGGCCTGAGCTTCAGCTTCGCCCTGGCCAAGGGGCGCGGCCGCTACCTGTGCCTGTCCCGGCTCGACCTGCTGCTGCAGGAGGGGCAGGCGCAGAGCGCCACCGCCCAGCTGTTCGAGGAGGAAGGCTTTCGCATCGACGTCGACGAGGCCAGCCAGAAGCTGTTCACCCAGATGATCGAGAAGCTCGCCGGCAACCGCTGGGACGGCGACCGCGATGCCTGGCCGCAGGCCATCGAGGACGACACCTGGTCGCGGCTGACCACCGACCACAGCCAGTGCACCGGCCGGCACTGCCCGAACTTCCAGCAGTGCGCCTTCTACCGGGCGCGCGAGGGCATGACCAAGGTCGACGTGATCGTCACCAACCACGACATGGTGCTCGCCGACCTCGCGCTGGGCGGCGGCGCCGTGCTGCCCGATCCGCGCGAAACCCTCTACGTGTTCGACGAAGGCCATCACCTGCCGGACAAGGCCATCGGCCACTTCGCCCACTTCACCCGTCTGCGCTCGACCGCCGACTGGCTGGGGCAGGTGGAGAAAAACCTGACCCGGCTGCTCGCCCAGCATCCGCTGCCCGGCGAGCTGGGGCGGTTGATCGAGGGCGTGCCGGAGCTGGCCCGCGAGCTGCGCACCCAGCAGCAGTTCATGTTCGCCGCCTGCGAACAGCTCGCCGACTTTCGTGCCGGCGAGGACATGGACGGCCGCGAGCGGCCGCGCCACCGCTTCGTCGGCGGGGTGGTGCCGGAGCACCTGCGCGAGCTGGGCTGCGAGCTGAAGAAGGGCTTTTCCCGATTGATGGAGGCTTTCACCCGGCTCACCGAGCTGCTCAAGGAGGCCATGGACGGCGAGCCCGGCACGGGCCTGGCCAGCCACCAGGCGGAAGAGTGGTATCCGCTGTTCGGCAGCCTGCTGGCGCGGGCCGAGGGCAACTGGCAGCTGTGGACCGCCTTCACTGCGGAGGACCCGGAGGACAGCCCGCCGATGGCGCGCTGGCTGACCCTGGCCGAGGGCGGCGCGCTGCACGACATCGAGGTCGACGCCAGTCCGATCCTCGCCGCCGAGACCCTGCGCCGCCACCTGTGGAGCATCGCCCATGGCGCGCTGGTGACCTCCGCCACCCTGACCGCGCTGAACAGCTTCGACCGCTTCCGCATGCGCGCCGGCCTGCCGAAGAGCGCCGTCAGCGCGGTGGTGCCCAGCCCCTTCGCCCATGCCGAGGCGGGCCTGCTGCGGGTGCCGGACCTCAAGGCCGACCCGCGCGACGTCGCTGCGCACACCGCCGCCATCGTCCGCGAACTGCCGCAGCTGGTGGCGGGCGCGCGCGGGGCCCTGGTGCTGTTCTCCTCGCGCCGGCAGATGCAGGACGTCTTCGACGGCCTCGAGCGCGACTGGCGCAGGCGCGTGCTGATCCAAGGCAACCTGTCCAAGCAGGAAACCCTGAACCGGCACAAGGCGCGGGTCGACGGGGGCGAGCCCAGCGTCTTGTTCGGCCTGGCCAGTTTCGCCGAGGGCGTCGATCTGCCCGGGGCCTACTGCGAACACGTGGTGATCGCCAAGATCCCCTTCGCTGTGCCCGACGATCCGGTGGAGGCGGCGCTGGCCGAGTGGATCGAGGCGCGCGGCGGCAATCCATTCATGGAGATCGCCGTGCCCGACGCCTCGCTGCGCCTGGTCCAGGCCTGCGGCCGGTTGCTGCGCACCGAGCAGGACCGCGGCACCATCACCCTGCTCGATCGGCGGGTGGTGACCCAGCGCTACGGCAAGGCGATCCTCGATGCGCTGCCGCCGTTTCGCCGGGAGATCGGCTGACGCGGCTGCGGATCAGGATCGCCGTGGCAGTCGCCTCCAAAGCTGCATCTCGAGAGCGGTGTGCCACTCCCGGGGCTGGGCAAGGCTCAGTCGTTTTTCCGCCGCTCCCTTCTCCTTCTTGTTGCGTGCTTCGTGTTCTGCCGACTCCTCGCGGAACAGGAAGGCGCAGGCGGTGGTGCCGATGAAGGACATCAGGGCCGGCAGCACCGCGACATCGAGCAGCACCGCCTGGACCCGGAACAGGGCGGCCAGGGCCAGTGGCGTGGGTCAGGGCGAGGCCGAGGATCATGTAGCCGATCTGGCTGACGATAAGGACAGGATGCGCCGCACTTCGCTCTGTGCCGCGGCGCCCAGCACGCCCGCCAGCATGGTGGCGCAGGCGATTCACAGCAGAGCCTCGTGGGCCGGGCCGTATTCGGGCCAGAGCAGGGTCACCAGGCGGATCAGCGCATAGACTCCGACCTTGGTCAGGAGGCCGGCGAACAGCGCCGAGACAGCCATCAGCGGTACGTGATAGGTGGCCGGCAGCCAGCCGAACACCGGGAACAGTGCGGCCTTGATGGCGAACGACGGTAGCACCAGAAACAGCGCGGCGGTGGTGCCCGGAGCCGTCTCGCCGGCGCGTACGATCAGCGCCAGATCGCCCATGTTGAGGGTTCCGGTGCTGCCGTAGAGCAGTCCGGCGGCGAGCAGGAACAGCAGGGTGGCGAACAGGTTCAGCGCCATGTAGGTCATGGTGCCTGCCAGGTGCCGCTTGCCGCCGCCCAGTTGCCCGGACAGCAGCACATCGCTGGCCGCCAGCCAGACGAGCGTCAGGCCGACCAGCAGCAGACTGCAGCCGCCGATGCTGAGTCGCGCTACCAGCCGGATCCGGGCCCGCCAACAGGATGCCCAGCAGCAGCGTGGCGAGCGGTACCAGCACGGGAGCAACCAGCAGGATATTCATGAGGGTGGCTCCCGCCGGCCGCCGCTGCCGGGTTCCTCTTCCGCCTGGCCGGCGGTGAGCACGCCGAGATTGATGGCATTGCCCAGCACGCCGATGCCCAGCACCACACGCTTCAGATTGCGGTCCAGAAGTATCCACGGGCCAAGGCCGGCCAGGCCGCCGGCAGTCAATGCCGCCTCCACTCCATCAGTCCGGTACTCCCGTCAGCTTCTCCTGCATGTGCATGGCCGAGCCGAGCACCGTGAGAAATACGCCCAGGTCGAACAGCAGGGGACTGCCCAGCGGGAGGCCGCCGGGAAACATCCAGAGCCCGTCGAGAAAGGCCTCGCCGGCCAGCAGGCCGAGCAGCCCCGCTCCCGTGGCACAGGCCAGACCGCAGCCGATCAGGCGTGCCGGGCTGACCGGCAGCAGGCGGCGGACCCCGCGGCTGCCGAAGGTCAGGGACAGCAGCATCAGGTTGGAGGCCGCCACCAGAGCGGCGATGAACCCGCGCCACCCGGCAGGTTGTGGCCACGCCACAGCAACAGGGCGCTGGCCTGACGCAAGCGGCGGGACTGCGCTGGAGCAAAAGACATCCGCGCCAGGGTGTGCGATGAAGGGCTGCCGCTCGGTATTCCATGCCGCTTTTCCCAGCATAGAGAATCCGCCAGCACATTACCCTTTGTTACGCTAGGGCGTCTGCTTGTCGATGTCCGGTCCCGGCCGAACTGCATGGGCGGATCCCTGTCGCATCCGGTCATGCCCTTGCATGAAGCGTGCTGAAATAGGCCATTCAGTCAGCGCCTTGGCTTCACCGCGGCAGGGGCGACTGGCATCATGCCAACCTTTATTGTCCACCTCCCGTCCCGCTGGAGAGCGAACTCGATGATCCGTCCGCTGGTTTCCCTGCTGTTCGCCTGTTGTCTGGTACCCCTTTCTGCACAGGCGGCCGACGAGCAGGTGCTGTTCAACTTCGTGCGTCCCACCGACGTGGTGCAGGTCAAGGGCGAGGGCGCCTTCCTGCCCGAGCTGACCGCGGAGGGCGTGGCTGGGGGAGAGCTGCTCCGGCGGGTCACCTTCAATCCGCAGGAGGGGCCGAGCCTGCGCCTGACCCCGCAGCAGGGCAGCTGGGACTGGTCCAGCACCGGGGCGGTCAGCCTGCGCATCCAGAATGCCATGGACTGGGCGTTGACCCTGCAGGTGAGCATCGAGAGCGCCGACGGCAAGTTCCTCAAGACGCTCGTCGCGTTGCCGGCCGGTCCGGCACAGACCCTGGTGCTGCCGCTGCACGCCAGCTCGCCCAGGGCGCAGGGCATGCGCGCTGCGCCGCCGATGCCCTGGACCCATGACAACCAGCGCCTGCTCGTGGCGACCAGCCGGGAAGGCGAGATCGATCTCCGCCAGGTGAAGGCGGTGACCCTCTCCCTGGAGAAGCCGGACGTGCAGCAGAGCATTCTGCTCGGCCGCTTCGGCGTGCGCGAGGATCTCGAGCCGGAAGTCTACCGTGGCATCGTCGATGCCTATGGGCAGTACAGTCGGGGCGAGTGGCCGGAAAAGGTCAGCAGCGACAAGCAGTTGAAGGCGGCAGCCGAGCAGGAGCAGGCGCAGCTCGGCCGCTGGCTGGCCGAGCGGTCCCAGCTGGACCGATTCGGCGGCTGGCTGAAGGGCCCGCAGCTGGAGGCCACGGGCTTCTTCCGGGTGGCCAGGCACGAGGGCCGCTGGTACCTGGTGACGCCGGAGGGCCATCCGTTCTTCTCCCTCGGCGTGAACACCGTTTCCTCCGGCAACAGCCGCACCTACATCGAGGGGCGCGAGGGGATGTTCCTCGACCTGCCCGGCAAGGACGCCCCGCTGGGCGCCTTCTACGGGGCCGGCGACAGCCGCCAGGCCACCGGCGCCAACGGCGGGCGCCAGTTCGCCCACGGACGCTGGTACGACTTCTACCGGGCGAATCTCTATCGAACCTACGGCCAGAGCTGCACGCCGGCCGGGGTGCAGGCTGCCACCGAGGCGGAGATTGTCGAGCCGGAGCGCGCGCCGCCGGAAGCCCCCGCCGCGGAAGCACCTGCCAACCCGGCAGCTGTCGCGCCGGTCGCCGGGCAGCCCGCCGCTGCACCGCCGTGCGTCACCCAGTTCTTCGACGCCCAGCGCTGGCGCGGACAAACCCTGGACCGCCTGCAGGCCTGGGGCTTCAACACCCTGGGCAACTGGAGCGATCTTGCCCTGGGGGCGATGCGCCGGGTGCCCTACACGATTCCGCTGCTGATCCGCGGCGACTACGCCACCATCTCCACCGGCCACGACTGGTGGGGCGGCATGCCCGACCCCTTCGATCCACGTTTCGCCATGGCCGCCGAGCGCGCCATCGCCATCGCCACCCGTGATCACCGGAACAACCCCTGGGTGGTCGGCTATTTCGCCGACAACGAGCTCAGCTGGGCTGCGCCGGGCACCGATCCGAAGTCCCGCTACGCGCTGGCCTATGGCACCCTGCGGCAGACCACCGACGTGCCGGCCAAGCGCGCCTTCCTCAAGCTGCTGCGCGACCGCTACCGCAACCAGCAGGGCCTCTCCGCCGCCTGGGGCATCGAGCTGCCGGCCTGGGAGCTGATGGAGGACCCGGGCTTCGAGGCGCCGCTGCCGAGCCCCGAACATCCGGCCATCGAGGAGGATCTGCTGCGCTTCCAGCAGCTCTTCGCCGACACCTACTTCAAGACCATCGCCGAGTCGCTGAAATGGCACGCCCCCGACCATCTGCTGCTCGGCGGCCGCTTCGCCATCTCCACCCCCGAGGCGGTTGCCGCCTGTGCCAGGTACTGCGACGTGCTGAGCTTCAACTTCTATACCCGCGAGCCTCAGCACGGGTATGACTTCGAGGCCCTGCGCGCGCTGGACAAGCCGGTGCTGGTCAGCGAGTTCCATTTCGGCTCGCGGGATCGCGGCCCGTTCTGGGGCGGCGTGGCCGAGGTGTACAAGGAGGAGGAGCGTGGGCCGGCCTACGCACACTTCCTCGAGCGCGCCCTGGCCGAGCCGTCGATCGTCGGCGTGCACTGGTTCCAGTACCTCGACCAGCCGGTGACCGGGCGTCTGCTGGACGGCGAAAACGGCCATATAGGCCTGGTCGGCGTCACCGACCGGCCGTTTTCCGGCTTCGTCGAGTCCGTGCGCAAGGCCAACCTGAAGGTGGAGAGCATCCTCGAGTCGGCCGCGGCACCGGCTGCCGGCAAACCGGCGGCCGAAGGCGGCGCTCGGTCCGAGACGCCGGCCAAGGCGCCGTGACCGCGCCACAAAGATTCCGTGCAGGAGTTCACAAAACCCTGTGGCGGCTGGGAGAATGACGAACGGTTGGGCTGCCAGGAGAGACAAGGTGCAGGTTCAAGGCTATTTCGACCTCAAGTTCGAGGCGCTGAAGGAAGCGTTCGCCGCATTGTTCGAGGACGGCCAGACCCGTGGCGCGGCGCTCTGCATTCAGATCGGCGGGGAAACCGTGGTGGATCTCTGGGCCGGGGTCGCCGACCGGGAGGGCAGCGAGGCCTGGCAGAGCGACACCATCGCCAACCTGTTTTCCTGCACCAAACCCTTCGCCGCGGTCACCGCCCTGCAATTGGTGGAGGAGGGCAAGCTGGATCTCGATGCCCCAGTGGCACGGCTGTGGCCCGAGTTCGCCGCCGCCGGCAAGGCACGCATCACCCTGCGCCAGTTGCTCTGCCACCAGGCGGGACTGCCGGCGATCCGTGCCCCGCTGGCGCCGGAGGCGCTCTATGACTGGCAGGCGATGACCGCGGCTCTGGTTGCCGAAGCTCCCTGGTGGGAGGCGCACGACAAGGGACACGGCTATGCGCCGATCACCTTCGGCTGGCTGGTCGGCGAGCTGCTGCGGCGTGCCGATGGCCGCGAGCCTGGCGACTCGATCGCGGCGCGCATCGCCCGGCCGCTCGGTCTGGATTTCCATGTCGGGCTGGACGACGCCGAATTCCACCGGGTCGCCCATATCGGGCGGAGCAAGGGCAATCTTGGCGATACCGCCGCCCAGCGCCTGCTCAAGGTCACGATGAGTGAACCGGAGGCCCTCAGCACCCGCGCCTTCACCAACCCGCCGTCGATCCTGAACAGCAGCAACAAGCCCGAGTGGCGGCGCATGCATCAGCCGGCGGCGAACGGCCATGGCAATGCACGCTCCCTGGCGGGCTTCTATACCGGGCTGCTCGACGGTCGCCTGTTGCCGGCCGAGTTGCTCAATGAAATGACCCACGAGCACAGCTGCGGCGAGGACCGCACCCTGCTCACCCCGACCCGCTTCGGCCTCGGCTGCATGCTCGACCAGCCCGCGCTGGCCAATGCCACCTTCGGCCTCGGCCCCAAGGCCTTCGGTCATCCGGGCGCTGGCGGCTCCTGCGGTTTCGCCGACCCCGAGTGCGAACTGGCCTTCGGCTTCGTCACCAACAGCCTGGGGCCCTACATACTGATGGACCCGCGGGCACAGAAGCTGGCGCGCCTGGCGGGAAAATGCCTGGGTTGACACCGCTCGTCTGCCTGTCAAGGCAATGCCTTGCCTGCGGCGAGCTTGCGGCCAGACTCAATTTCTAACCTGAGGCTTGCCAGCGTCATACGACCCGTGACGCCTCATCGTCCCTACCACCTTATCCACGACGGGATCTATCGATGAAACTCCTCATTAAAAGCAGCACCCTGATCCTCTGCATGGCCATGGCCGCCTGCAGTTCCTCCGGCAAGCCGGAGCGTTACGTCACCCGGACTGCCAAGCCCGTTTCGCCGGCGGCCAAGTTGGAGTCCCGGGCAAGTCGGGTCTGGACGGCGGAGCACGAGGCGCGTGTGCGCGAGGCCGTCAAGGGCAGCCAGTTCGAAGTGGAGCGCCGCGGCGATCTGCTGGTCGTGACGGCCCCGGTGGACGGCTCGTTCAATCCGGATCGGCCGAGCATGCTGCTGGTGGCGACCCTGGGACCGCTCAGTCGGGTGGCCAAGCTGGTGGCGCAGGACCGCGAGGTGGCCGTGCTGCTGCTGGGGCATGGCGACAGCAGCGGGTCGCCTGCGCTGACGCTCAAGTTGAGCCAGGAGCGGGCGCAGTCCATGGCCTCGATCTTCCGCATGAGTGGCCTGCACCATGACCGCCTGATGTACAAGGGAATGGGCGACGACGCGCCGCGTGCCAGCAATGACAGCAAGGATGGGCGCTCCCTCAATCGCCGCGTGGAGATGTTCCTGGCCACCCGCGGCAGCCTGCCTACCGTTCTGGCCCAGTATGGTGCCCCAGGGGGGCGGATGGTTGCCTCAGATCAAGCGAAGTGACGGCGGTCTGGTTAAGATTTGCGCGAACTTAATCCATCCGAAGGACCCCGCCATGCCCCAGACTCTGGCCGACATGCGCCGCGACTACACCCGCGCCGGCCTTTGCGAGGCCGATGCCCCGCTCGAACCCTTTTCCCTGTTCCATCTGTGGTTCGCCGAGGCGATGAAGACCGAGCAACTGCCGGTCGAGCCCAATGCCATGAGTCTGGCCACCGTGGACGCCAGCGGACGGCCGCATTGCCGGGTTCTGCTGCTCAAGGGCCTGGATGAGCGTGGCTTCACCTTCTTCAGCAACTACGACAGCGCCAAGGGCCAACAACTGAAGGCACGGCCGTTCGCCGCCATGACCTTCTTCTGGCCCACCCTGGAGCGTCAGGTGCGCATCGAAGGGCAGGTGGAGCGGGTGACGTCACAGGAGTCCGATGCCTATTTCCAGGTGCGCCCCTTGGGCAGTCGCCTGGGGGCCTGGGCTTCGCCGCAGAGCCAGGTGATCCGCGACCGTGTCGAGCTGGAGGATCTGCTGGCACTGACCGAGAAACGCTTCCTCGACCAGGCGCCGCACTGCCCCGGGCATTGGGGCGGCTACCGCCTGCTGCCCGAGCGCGTCGAGTTCTGGCAGGGACGTGCCAGTCGTCTGCACGACCGGCTCAACTATCGCCTGGAAAAGGGCGGCTGGATTCGCGAGCGTCTGGCTCCCTAGTGCAACCGTAATGGGTACAGACCCGCTCCATTGCCAGGCGCTTGCCGACCCAGTCGAGGAAGTCCTCGTCACCTGGCTGAGCGGGCAGCCCCTGACGAAACGCAGCAGCCTCTGCCCCGTGTCGGCGCGCAGCAGACCATAGCAACTCGCCGCCTTGGGTCCGGCATCCTGCGGATCCGCCGACAGCTGCTGCAGGCGCAGGGCCGGCCCCTCGCTCCAGGCATTCAGGGACGGACGCGCGAAGCGGCGCCCCAAACTTCGTCCTGAAAACCCAACACCCAGTCCGGACGCTTCGCCGCCAACTGAACCCGGCGGACGGCCCGCTGGCCGATTTCGTGCGGCTGAACATCGCCGGGCAGCGCTACGGCCGCGGCGAGGATAACGCCAGCGCCTGGCCCGCCAGCCCCCAGACCTCCTTCGTCAGCGGCGCCGAGCTGCTGGTGGCCGGCGGCTTCAGCCCCTGATCCGGGCGCGCGCGGCTCCAGCGTTGGGCGGCGGGTCTCAGGCACCGAGCAACTGCAGCAGATAGACCAGGGAAGCGGCCAGGCCCAGGCCGCTGCGCACTCCGTGCAGCCGGCCCCACCTGTCGAGCAACTGGCGCGTTTCCGGCGACGACAGGTCGCGTCCGGGTTCGAGCAGGCGGTGGTTGGTCGGCATGATCGCGACGAAGGTGAAGGGCACCACCAGACCGATCAGCAGCGCCCCGCCAAGCCAGGCGATGCCTCCGCCGAGCAGCCAGGCCAGCACGCCGCAAAGCAGGCTGGCGATGCCCAGCGAAGCCTGCATGAGGGTCGCTCGCCGATAGCTCGGCGCCCATACCGTCGCGGCGATCTCGGTGGGGCAGCTCATGCGCGCCGGATGCTCGACGAGGTTGATGTAGATCGCTGCGCCGCTGAACAGGGTGCAGCAGAGGGTGGCGAGTAGCTGGGCCGCTTCGAGCATGGGGGTTCTCCTGTCCCGGATTGGAATGCCGAAGACGCAAGCCTGGCCGCTGCTTGGCAGTCTTGCCCGGCAGCCGACTGCGCCATGGAGCATGAAGCCATATATGGCGCGCCACTTCGAAACAGTGGCGATTTATTGCTTGTAAATTAAGGAGGCTGTTATGGCAGATGGCTGGACACTCGATCGAAGTGCATGTCACCAATGGGAGGACAATTTTTGTAATAGCTGGACTTTGACATTTCCCAAGCGCAGTTGCAGTATTGCGCTACGTTTTCCGGATTGGTAATTGTCGCCGGATTCTTTGTTTTTAGCTTCATTTTCGTGCTTTTTGTCGATTTAAGTGCTCTCTTTCGAGTTTTTCAAAGTTTCGATACAAAGTGCGTTTGATTTTCCCGTATTCGACCTTATATGTAAGTCATGCATGCGTTTCGGCATGCGATCTTCTATCGGCAACCCAGTCAAGAGAAAACCATGCAGTCTGAAGAGAAGAATCTGATCGATGGCCTGTTTTCCCGCCTCCGCAATGCCGAAGGCCAATCCGCGCCTCGCGATCCGCAGGCTGAGAGCGTGATCAAGGAGCACGTTGCCCGTCAGCCGGCTGCTCCCTACTACATGGCCCAGGCGATCATCGTGCAGGAAAGCGCCATCCAGCAGCTCGACGGTCGTGTCAAGGAACTGGAAGCTGAGATCGAACAGCTGAAGCTGCAGGCCCAGAACGCCAGCCGCCAGCAGGGCAGCGGCGGCTTCCTGGCCGGTCTGTTCGGCGGTGGCCGCAGCGAGCCGCAGCCCCAGCAGCCTGTCGCCCGTCCGCAACCGGTGGCCCGTCCGGCGGCCTCGGGCTGGAGCGAGCCCGGCCACGGCAGCCAGGGTGGCTTCGGCCAGCAGCCGGGCTTCCAGCGCGGCGCCTATGCGCCCCAGCCGGGCGGCGGTGGTGGTTTCCTCTCCGGTGCGCTGCAGACTGCAGCCGGCGTGGCCGGTGGCATGGTGCTGGGCAACCTGCTGATGGACATGTTTCAGGATGAAGAAGCGCCGGCGGTGGCCGAAGCCGCTCCCGAGCCGGCCGCGGAGCCGGCACCGCAGGTCGCGGAAGAGAGCTATGAGCCGCAAGAGGACTACTTTGCCGACAGCGGCGAGGGCGAGGGTGGCGATTTCTTCGGCGGAGACGACGAAGACTTCGTCTGACCGGCCTTCCGGCTGCTCCCGCTTCCTGTGGGAGCGCGCTTGACCGCGATGCCGCCGAAGGTGGCACCTGCGGTCGTGGATGGGGCGCGCTGCCCCGTCCATGGAGTCGCGGCGCCTCGAGCGCGAGGTGCCTGCTTTCCAGGCGTCAGACCTTCTTCACGAACTCCGACTTCAGTTTCATCGCGCCGATCCCGTCGATCTTGCAGTCGATGTCGTGGTCGCCGTCGCACAGGCGGATGTTCTTCACCTTGGTGCCGACCTTCACC
This sequence comes from Azotobacter chroococcum, assembly GCF_004339665.1. Classification (GTDB taxonomy): domain Bacteria; phylum Pseudomonadota; class Gammaproteobacteria; order Pseudomonadales; family Pseudomonadaceae; genus Azotobacter; species Azotobacter chroococcum. The sequence goes on along the minus strand of NZ_SMMU01000001.1, from coordinate 397,696 downwards.
ACCAGGGACGATCCCTTGACCTTCAGATCCTTGATCACGGTAACGGTGTCGCCGTCCTGCAGGGTGTTGCCGACCGAGTCCTTGATCACCTTGTCGCCCTCGGCTGGCGCTTCGGCCGTCCCGTTGGCGGACCACTCATGGGCGCATTCCGGACAGACCAGCTGCGTGCCGTCCTCGTAGGTGTATTCGGAAGCGCATTTGGGGCAGGGTGGCAGGGTGCTCATGAGGTGTCCTCGGCTACAGGGATGAAAAGGGCGGGGATTGTAAGGCTTTTTGCAAGGCATGGCAGTGGCTGCGCCGGCTCGCCAGGCCGGTGGCAGGAGGCCTGGCGGTGTGCCGGTGTCGGTTGTCCCGCGGCCCGCCTATCTTCTGGGCATTATCCTGTGGTGGGACCAAGGCTCGTGCTGGGCATTGTCCCTGACATTCTGGTCGGTGAAGCGGTACCAGCCCTCCTTGAAGTGCGTCCACCAGCCATGATCGAGATCGCTGCCGTACCTGCGCACGATCTCCTCCAACTGCTCGATGCGCAGGTGCGCGGCGTCGTAGGCAACATCCAGACGGCCGCTGCTCTTGTCGAGCGCGACCTTGTCCACACCCACCAGCCGATTGATCTCCTGCGCGATGGCCTCGGCCCTGGCCGCATCCAGAGCTTCGAGTTTGAGATGACGTTTCACCAGGTAAGCTTCGCGGACTCCCGGTCGGTGATCCATATCAGACATGCGTGTTCTCCCGCGCTTGGGTGCGTTTTGTTGTGGCGGTGCCCGAGCGCCAGGCGGGTTGGCTGCGGAGCTTGGGCACGAAGAGCCCGCCTCGTCGCCTGGCTAACCAGCAACTATAGGCCGGCTGCCGACTGGCGGCGGCTCGCCGGCAATCGCCTGTGCTATACCCCTCTCAGGGCAGGAGGAAGGCGCAAGGACAGCGATTCCTGCCGGCGCTTGAGCCGTCGAAGTCCGGCGGCGCCATCCGGGCCGCATCTGCGGCCGGCCAGCGCAGCGGATGCCCTGGCCGGCGGGCGGGCGGCCGGCAGACAGCGAGGTTCATACCATGACCCTGATGCAATGCACCTACCGCGACCACATCATCACCGCCGACGTTCTGGAGCATGAGGGCAGTCCGATGCCTTGGGCCGGCGGTTGCCAGATCACCACGCCCGAAGGCCGCACCACCCGCCGGCTGCCCCTGCCGCTCGGATACGCCTTCATGGCCGAGCTGGAACAGGCCCAGCACGCCTCCATCGCCCACGGCAAGTGGCTGGTCGACCAGTGCCTTGACCACGGTAAGCCGCTCTTCCCCCAGGCCGCCTGACGGGCCGGCATCCCGCTTCACGACCGGGTGGAAAAGCCGCCAGGCCTTTTCCACCCCTGACCGTCATGCTTCTCCTGCAGGCAGGCGCGCATGCGCCTTCCTTGGAATCACGCTGGCCGTTGGCTGTCCGCAAATGTCCAGAATTAGGCTGCAAGCGTTATTGTCGTGCCACTGTCCGCCCGCCACTCTAATGCTGCCCCGCCAGGCTGGCGATCTGGCCATCCGCACGGCGGGCAGTGATTCTGGCAATGAGTTCACAACAATCATTCGGAAAAAGACTCATGCAAGCACGGAAAGCCGTCATCCCCTCGGGGATGCCTCCCGCGATCGAAGGTCATGGCGGTGACCTGAACGGTTGCCATCCATCCGGTCCGACCGCACTGGTCCTGGCCGTAACAGTCAAGCCTTTCGCTCTTGCTTCTTCCGGCCCTGGCCGGCGCCCCTGCCGAATTCCCATCGAGCACGCTTGAAGCGGCTGTCCCTCGGGGCGGGCGGGCCTGAGTCCGTACGGCCAGGCTCGCGACCGGCACGTCGCTAGGCAGGCGCACCGCCGACCGTCTCCCGGACATCCCGATCAAGACTGGAACTCGCCCGATTCAGCCGAATGGGGCGTGACGGGCAGCCTTTGCCTGCGCGATTCCCGGCGTGGCGGCCCGTCATGGCTGAGCGGTGGCGATGCCCACCGTGCCCGTGACAAGAACAACAAAACAGAAGGATCACGACGCGATGTTCAAGACTTTCCATCTCCGGAGCATGGTGTTTTCCCTTTCCGGCCTGGCGCTGGCCGGCGGCACGCCCTCGCTGGCGCTGGCCGATTTCTTCGCCGACAGCAAGGCCAGCCTGCTGATACGCAACTACTACTACAACCGCGATTTCCGCCAGGAGGGCGGCAGCAGCACGGGACAGTCCCATGCCGATGAATGGGCCCAGGGCTTCATGCTGAACTACGAGTCCGGTTTTACCGAGGGCGCCTTGGGATTCGGCATCGACGCCGTCGGCATGTGGGGCATCCGCCTCGACTCCAGTCCCGGGCGGGCGGGCACCGGCCTGCTGCCGGTGCATAATGATGGCGACGTGCCCAACGACTACGGCAAGGTGGGCGCCACGCTCAAGCTGCGTTACTCCAGGAGCCTGCTGCGGTACGGCAGCCTGTTTCCCAAGATGCCGACGGTCATGCCCAACGAGACGCGCCTGTTTCCCACCTATTTCCGTGGTGGGAGCCTGGTTTCCCAGGAGATCGACGGCCTGACCCTGAATGTCGGTCGCCTGACCCACCTGATTGAGCGCAATTCCAGTGCCAGCGAAGACATCACCATGATCAACAAGGGCATGAAGGGACTGGATGCCACCGACCAGTTCGACTTCGCCGGGGTCAAGTACAAGTGGAGTGACAACCTGACCACTGCCTATGACTATGCCAACCTGGACAACAACTACCACCAGCACTTCTTCACCCTGAACCATTCGCTGCCCATCGCTGCCGGGCAGTCCCTGGCGACGGACCTGCGCTTTGCGCGCTCGTCCGACGACGGCGACAGCAACGTGGACAACAAGGCGATCAACGCCATGTTCGTCTACAAGCTGACGGCCCACAGCTTCGGCCTTGGCTATCAGAAGATGATCGGCGACACCGGCTTCGCCTACATCACCGGAACCGACCCCTACCTGGTCAACTTCGCCCAGGTGAACGACTTCGCCAACCCGGGCGAGAAGTCCTGGCAGGTGCGCTACACCTACGACTTCGCTGCCCTGGGCATTCCCGGTCTGAATTTCATGACCCGCTACATCAGCGGCCGCGACATCCGCCGGGCCGACGGCAGCAAGGGGGAGGAGTGGGAGCGCGATACCTACATCGACTATGTGTTCCAGAGCGGTGTCCTCAAGAACCTCAGCCTGCAATGGCGCAACGCCACGCTGCGCAACGACGGCCGAGGCAACGACCTCGACGAGAACCGCCTGATCGTCACCTACACCATGCCCTTGCTATAGCCTGCATGGGAGGATGCCTGCAATGGAACAGAAGGAGTGCACATGAACGAGATGCGGCGGGAAGCAACCCTTTATCTGGACGATCTGGCCGTGGGCGCGCGCTTTCGCAGCGGCGAATTCGTGCTGGACGAGGCCGGCCTCAAGGCCTTCGCCGCGCAGTTCGACCCCCAGCCCTTTCACCTGGACGACGAGGCGGCCCGGCAGACCCTGTTCGGCGGGCTGGCCGCCAGCGGCTGGCATACCGCGGCCATCACCATGCGCCTGCTGGTCACCAGCGGCATGCCGCTGGCCGACGGGCTGATCGGTGCCGGCGGCGAGATCGACTGGCCTAGGCCGACCCGGGCGGGGGACATCCTGCATGTGGAGAGCTGCATCCAGGCGATCACGCCGTCGCGCTCCAGGCCGGATCGCGGCATCGTCGCCCTGGAAAGCCTGACGCTGAATCAGCGTGGCGAGGTGGTGCAGAGGTTGCTGGCCAAGCTGGTCGTATTCCGGCGGCCGGCGTAACGGGACGTGCTGCGGGAGTCGGCAGGCGGGTTCGGAAGTCCCGCCTGTCCGGCGCCTGTTCAGCGCTGTTTGGCCATCTCGATATGCTGGTCGAGGTTTTCGGCCAGCATCTTGCTGAACTGCTCGGTGTACCAGTTGAAGGCTTTTTCCTTGTCGACCGACAGATCGCCGGAGCGGCAGGCGGCCTCGTGGGCGCTGAAGCGGGCCGCGGCGTAGCGGATAGCGGCACTGATCTGCCCCAGATCCTTCTGTTCCTCCTCGAGCAGACGGTTGGCAACGGCGATGAACTCATCGGCCATGTCGAAGATTTCCATGTTTACCGGGTTTTCGGCCATGTTCGGATCCTGTGGCATCAAGGGTTGAGTGGAAGTTTGTTCCGTTTATACGTGGCACGGATTTGCAAGTAAACGGTTGCATGTCGCCGCGATGTCATGCTTGGGGCGAAATCCAGCCAGCCGCCGCTGGACCGTCGAAGCTTTCCCCGGCTCGCGTTGTCCATTACTGCATAGCGCCCACCAACGGAGAGTCGTATGGCCCGCAAGCATTTCACCAAGTTCGACGCCATTTCCTCGGCCATTCCCGCAGGCAAGGCCTTCCAGGCTGTCATTGCCGTCAAGCGCCGTGGCGTCGACGAAAACGCCCGTGTGCATCAAGTGGCCAATGGTCACTGCTACGACCTGGCCTCCGAAGCCGACGCGGTGGCCGAGGCCGCGCTGACCAAGGTGATCGAGGTCCGCGACGACGGCGTGCTGATATGGGAGCCCAATGCAGTTTGAGGCACCAGGCATCCTGAACTTGCTGCCGGAGCCTCAGCTCCGGCTAGTACAAGCCTGGATATGTTCGGGATCGTTCCCGGGTGGCGGCGCGGGAATGATCTGGCGAGGACTCAGGCGCTCAGGCCGACGTAGACGTTCTGCACGTCGTCGTGGTTGTCCAGGGCTTCGAGGAAGGCCTCGACCTCCTCGAGTTCGGCGCCGGACAGGCTCACCGGGTTCTTCGCCTTGTAGCCGAGGTTGGCCGACTGCACGGTGAAGCCGAACTCCGGCAGCGCCTTGCACACCGCGTCCAGGTCGGTCGGCTCGGTGTAGAACAGGGTGGCGCCTTCCTCGGCAGGCTCGAAGTCCTGGGCGCCCGCCTCGATGGCGGCCAGTTCTGGATCGGCGCCTCCCTCCGGGGTCGCCTCGATCATGCCCAAGTAGTCGAAGTCCCAGCTCACCGAGCCCGAGGTGCCCAACTGACCCTTGCGGAACAGCACGCGGATTTCCGCCACGGTGCGGTTCACATTGTCGGTCAGGCACTCGACGATCACCGGCACGCGGTGCGGGGCGAAGCCTTCATAGATGGTGCGCTCGTAGTTGACCACCTCGCCGGAGAGGCCCGCGCCCTTCTTGATCGCGCGCTCCAGGGTGTCCTTGGGCATCGAGGCCTTCTTGGCCTGATGCACCGCCAGGCGCAGCTTGGGGTTCATATCCGGGTCCGCGCCGTTGCGTGCGGCAATCATGATTTCCTTGACCAGCTTGCCAAAGATCTTGCCCTTGGCGTTGGCGGCAATTTCCTTGGGTCTGGCTTTCCACTGGGCGCCCATATCGATTCTCTCGCTGCGAGGGGTGAGTCCCGGCCGGCCCGGGAACGAAAGGGGGCGATTCTAGCGCCTCGCGGGCAGGCCGGCACCTGCCGGCCGGGCGCGCTCATCAGTCGAGCAGCTCGGGCGGTACGTTGCCGCCGTTCTCCGCCAGCTTCTGCAGCACGGTCTTGTGCAGCCACATGTTCATCTGCGCCGAGTCGCCCATCTTCTCCGGCGGGCAGCCCAGCTCGCTGGCCAGCTCCTTGCGCGCCTGCAGGCTGCTGTCCAGATCGAGCAGCTTGAGCAGGTCGACGATGGAGGTTCGCCAGTTGAGCTTTTCCGGATGGCCGGCCGCCAGCCCTTCCAGCTTGCCCACCACATCCACCGTACCGCTGCCTGCCGGGGCGGCTGGCGCCGAGGGGGCGGACGGTGCCGCCTCTGCCGACTTGGCTTTCGCGCCGAAACCGAGCGAATGGAGAATCTTGCTGAACAGACCCATGGGAGTTCCCTCCGGTTTTTGGTTATGGCGAAGGGAGCATAGATCAGGATGCCGCTGTTTATCCTGACGGTACCAGCAGGGAAGTGCTGGCGTTTCGGTGCAAAAATGCCGCTATCGAGCGCAGGGCGAGGGCGTTCCGGCATTGGTCTGCAGCCGGAAGCATCCATGGCGCGCGCTTGTGGCGTCGGGGCCTGGCGCGCAAGATGCGCGGCAAAACCGCCCCATGAAGAACGGAGTTCCCATGCCGCGTCTGTCGCCCCTGATCCTGATCCTGCTCGGAAGCGCCGCCCAGGCGGCGCCGGAGCCGGTGCCCCTGTACCGCGAGATCAAGGACTGGGTGGTGGCCTGCGACAACCTGCGCAGCTGCCAGGCCATCAGCGCCGCGGCCTTCGGCTTCAGCCCGCTCCGCCTGGTGGTCAGCCGCGATGCCGGCCCCAAGGCCCAGCCGCGGGTTCGCCTGAGCTACGCCGGGCAGGCTGGGCACTTCCCGCTGTCGACCGACGACCGCCCGTTGCCGGATGCGCTGACGGATGCCCTGCAGCGCGAGGCGGGCGAGGACGCGCTGATCCTCCGCGGCGAGGGCGATACGGCGCGCGCGCTGCTGGCCGAGTGGCGCAATGGCGAGACTTTGCGCCTGGACGTGACGACAGGCGAGGAGGCCGAGGTTTCCCTCGCGGGCCTTTCTGCGGCGCTGCTGTTGATGGACTCGGTGCAGGGCCGGCTCGACACCCGCGGCGCGCTGTACCGCCCTGGCGAGCGCGACGACCGCGAGGTGCCGGAGGCGCCGCCGCTGCCGCTGCTGCGTCCGTTCCCCGGTGTCGTGCCGCTGGCCGATGACGAGCGCCAGCGCATCGCCCAGGCGGTGCTGGCCGCCACCCGCAGCGAATGGCAGGAGGCCAACACGGACGGCCGGGAGCCCGAGGCGCAGGCCCATGCGCTCAACACGCGGGAGGCGCTGGTGCTGATCCAGACCTCCTGTGCGGCCTACAACTGCAACTTCGCCCTCTACCGGGTCGCCCGCGAAGCGCCCTATCCACAGCAGCCGCTGCGCATCGAGCCCCTGCCGCTTGGCGGCGAAGGCCTCGGCGGCTGGGTCGAATACGACGAGGGCACCGGGGAACTCGGCTACTTCATGAAGGGCAGGGGCCTCGGCGATTGCGGTGACGCGGGCAGCTGGCTGTTCGACGGCGAGCGTTTTCAGCTGCAGTCCGCGCAGATGATGCAGCGCTGTGCCGGCAGCACCCCCGACGACTGGCCGGAGCTGTGGCGCACGGCCAGGCCGTGAGGGCGACAACCGCCAGGAAAGCCGGTATCTGCCCGCTTGCATTCGCGGCAGTCGGTGCGGCGCGCTACCATCCGCGCCGCTCTTTCCCCATAGGTCGCGCCAGCCCATGCCCTTTGCCTTCGAGATCGCCATGGACCCCGCCACCCTTGCCGTCTTGGCGGGTGTGGCCTTCATCGCCGGCTTCATCGACGCGATTGCCGGCGGAGGCGGGCTGATCACGGTTCCCGCGCTCTTGACCGCCGGTCTGCCGCCGCATCTGGTGCTGGGCACCAACAAGCTCAGCTCCACCTTCGGTGCGGCCATCGCCAGCCTGACCTTCATTCGCCGCGGCCTGTTCCAGTCCGGCCACTGGTATGGTGCACTGGTCGCCACCGCCCTCGGTGCGCTGCTGGGCGCCGCCATCACCCATTACCTGCCGGCCAGGTGGCTCAACCAGATGCTGCCGGTCGTCGTCTTTGCCTGCGGGCTGTACCTGCTGTTCAGTCGCACGCCGGACAGCGCCCACGCCCCCGATGTCCCGATCGCGAAAAGGCGCCAGTGGCCGCAAGGTCTGGCCCTGGGGGCCTACGACGGCGCCATCGGTCCTGGTACCGGCGCCTTCTGGACGATCAGCACCCTGCTGCTGTACCCGCTCGATCTGGTGCGCGCCAGCGGCGTGGCGCGCACCATGAACTTCGTCAGCAACGCCATGGCCCTGGGCGTCTTCATCGGCACCGGCCATGTGGCCTGGGTGCTTGGCTTGTGCATGGGCAGTGCCCTGATGGCCGGCGCATGGCTGGGCGCCCGCACCGCCATCGGCGGCGGGGCCCGGTTCATCCGCCCGGTGTTCATCTGCGTGGTGCTGGCCCTGACCGCGCGCCTGGCCTGGCTGCACTGGTTCGGGCATGCTTGAATGCCGGACTCGGATCGCTTCACCTTCCGGCACGAGAGGACAGGCGAGGCGCTGCGTCACGGCGCCGCAATACCCGAAGCAAAAACTTTTCCGCTGGCCGGTGTTCTTAGATAACCTTCCCGTTTCTCCACGGATCCCGATAAACACCATGTTTGAAACGACCCTCGCGCAACTCGAACGCGTTGTAGCCGACCTGCTGCAACAAAACCGGACGCTGGCCGAAAACTGCAGCCAACTTGAGCAGGAGCTGCGCCAGGCCAGGGAGGAGAACGACAACCTTCAGCTGGCCGCCCTCGAACAGGAAGAAAAGCAGGCCGCCACGCTCGCCCGTTTGCGGGCTCTGGTAGAGCGTGCCGGCGCCAGTAGCGTCGCATGAAGGAGAGTGGCGTCCGTGTCCTGAAGATTCTCGGGCGCGATTACCCAGTCAGGGCCTCCGCCAGCGAGGAGCGCGCCCTGCAGGAGGCCGCCGACCTGCTCCAGGAGCGTCTGGCGGAGAGCCGGCAGCGCTTTCCCGGCGCCAGCAAGGACGAGCTGCTGGTGCTGACGGCCCTCAACCTCTGTGTCCCGCTGATTCAGCAGGGCCAGCAGCTGCGCGAGGCCGAGCAGCGCCTCGCTGCCTGCATCGAGCAGATCAGCCGCCAGTTACAACTGTAGGCTGGCGCTCGACCGGCCTCACCTCACGGCATTCTCTGAGCCCGGCGCCTGCCATGGCCGTCGGTGGACAAGCAGTGCCTTGCCCAAAGGTCCACATCGACGGCTACTGCGACCTGGTCAAGCTGTTTACGGCCAGGGCTACAGCGTCCCGGTGCTCGGCTAATTTCCAGCCTCCTTGTTCGTTCCTCCCTGATTCGCCAGCCAAAGGAGACTGTGCGTGAAGTCTAAGTTCGCACGTGGTTTGATCGCCGCCAGTTTGTCGATCGGCAATGTCGCTCTCGCCGCCCCTTTTCAGAAGGAGCCGATCGACACCCTCAAGGACGAGGGCTGGTTCAAGGCCTGCCTGCAGATCGACGATCTGCAAGAGCCGGCGGACACCGCCGGTAAAGAGTGGCGCGACCATGTATCCCTCAAGGCCGCCTGCCTGGCGGAGGCCCGCCGCGACGCCGAGGCCGTCGCCTTTCTCGAGGAGAAGATGGCCAGGGCCGGGCGCAGCCCGCAACTGCTGGATTTCCTGGGCACCAGCCAGTTCCGGCTGGGGCAGAACGCCGAGGCAGCGGCTTCCTTCGAGTAGGCTCTTGAAGGCGGGGTTTCTTACAATGACAGGCCGAATCTCTACCGCAAGCTGGCCGCCGCCTACCTGAAGCAGGCATCCGCCAGCGGCAAGGCGCCCGACAAGGAAGTGCTGGCCAAGGCCGAGCGCTACACCAGGCTGCTTCTGGACGCCGACCCGATTGCCGGGCCGGCAGTCTATGCTCAGCTGGCCCGAGTGAGGCTGATGCAGGGGGCCTATGATGAATCGAACAGCCTGTTCGGCGAGGCCTTGGTGAAGAACGCCAGCTACCCCGGTTGGCCCGGCGAAGTGCGCAGGATCATGGAAGTCGAGTTCACCATGGGACTGGGGCAAGCCTACTACCGCAAGGGCGACAAGTCTCGCGGCGCGGCCCTGATGGAGCAGGCCATCGATATTGCGCCGACCGAATCCCTCAAGGCCGTGATGCGCGCCATTCGCGACGATACCCTGAGGCCGGCCACGGCCGGTCTTGGACTTGATTGGAGACCCGGGCTCCCGGGAGTGTGGACAGCCATGGGAGCCCGGACCTGAGGGATGAGGCCGGCCAGCGGAGTGTCCGTCCCCAACCAATGACTCGCCCCTGATCATCAACCATGGAGGACACGTCAGTGAAACTCCAGGCAGTGAAGTTCGGCGATGGCTTTGCGCGGTGGCTGCGTCGCGATGCACGCCCGCTGGGCGCACGGGACCTCTCGCACGCCATCGGACTGGCGCGCATCACGCTGATCGTCGGTCTGGTATTCCTGCATTACCTGGAGTATCCGAACTCGCCCGTTTCCCCGTTCCACGGCATGGACGTCGTGCACCATCCGCTGGCGACCTTCGTCAACAGCTTCATCCTGTTCTTCTTTTTCAGCGCGGTTCCCCTGCTCAGCCTGATCTCCGGCTGGCTGTTCTTTTCCTTCGCGGAGGAGCGTCACGCCGCCCACCTCGAGCTGGCGCGGCGTATCCGTCGCCGCCTGACGTCCCTGTATCTTCCGCTGGTGTTCTGGAACGCCGCATTCCTAGCGATGCTGCTGCTCCTGTTCAGTTGGCGCCCCGATGCCCCGCTGCTCGATGCGCTCAATATCCGCTTCGAGCGTGCCGGCTGGTTCGACTACCTCAACGCCGTATTCGGCCTCACCCGGCATCCGGTGGGATTCCAGTTCTGGTTTGTGCGCGACCTGTGTGTGACCGTCCTGGTCAGTCCGCTCCTGTGGCTGTCGCTGCGCCATGTGCCCAGCCTGGGTCTGGCGATGCTGGGGTTGGCGTGGATGGCCGACAGCGACCTGCGGATCTTCTTTCGCGCCGACGTGGTGTTCTTCTTCTATCTGGGGGGCTGGCTGCGGATGCGCGGCATGGCGCTGGAAGTGGGGCTGCGCTCGACGCTGGTTTCGCTGCTGGCCTACCTCGTTCTCGTCGCGCTGCGGGCCGCGGCTCCCCTGCTGTTGGGTGGGGAAGGTCCGCATCCCGAGTGGCTGAACGCGGCGACTCGGGCCATGCGCCTGATCGGCGTGCTGGCATGCTGGGGGATCGTCCTGCAACTGGCGGCGACCCCGGCGGGCGCCGCCCTTGCACGCTACGGCGGCCTGGCCTTCTTCCTCTACGCCATGCACTTTCCCTTCATCGCCGCGGTGAAGATCCAACTCTGGCGCCTGATCCCGGCTCCGACGGACGGCTGGATGCTGGCGCACTATCTGGCCAGCGTCCTCATCACCCTGGCGATCGCGCTTTCCGCTGGCCTGCTATTGGCGCGAAAGGCGCCGCGCTGCTTCGCCTTGATGAACGGCGGCAGGGCGCTCGGTGCAGGCAGTCCGTAGTGCTGAAGAGGGGGTATGCCGGCGGTCATGGGGGTGCCAGCGCCGGGCCACGAAGTCCCGGCGCGACGCCCGCCGGCTCAATCCTGGCGGCTGGTGACTTCGAGCAGGTGGTAGCCGAACTGGGTCTTGACCGGACCCTGCACGACATTCAGCGGGGCGCTGAACACTACGGTGTCGAATTCCTTCACCATCTGGCCCGGGCCGAACGAGCCGAGGTCGCCGCCGCTGCGGCCGGACGGGCAGGTGGAGTTGTCGCGGGCGACCTGGGCGAAGTCGGCGCCGGCTTCGATGGCGGCTTTCAGTTCGAGGCACTTGGCCTCGGTGGGAACCAGAATGTGACGGGCGGTGGCGCGGGCCATGGGGATACTCCTGTTCGATGAGGGCGCTCAGCCTACCCTAATGTGGCGGCCATGCAAGTTCTCGGGGCGCAGGATGTCAGGCCCTGCGACCCGGCGCGCGGCGCCGGGTCATGCCGCTGTTCAGGAGGTGGCGGCGTGGCTGCCCAGCAGGGTGTGCTCGGACTTCTTGATGCGCTTGGCCTGGCGTTTTTCCTGGGCGCTCTTCAGCGGTTTCTTCTTGGTGTCCTTGTGCGATTCGTGGCTTTTGCTCATGGCGTCGCTCTCCAGGGAAAGGGGGAGTGGATCAGTGGGGACTGCGCGGGTCGTGCATCGTCACCTCCCTGGCGTGGGCCTTGGTTGTGGAATTGATTCCAGTCTAGTACGGGAGCGGGGCGGCGTTGGCCGGCTAGCGGAGAGTGCTTGTGCGAGCCGGCTGGAGAGCGCCGGAGAGGCGCTCCCACGCGGGAGCGTGGGAGCTATCAAGAGGGAAGCCTGCCCGGGGCACGAGGCCCGGCGGACACGGGCCTCGGTCGGGCGGTGTGCGTACCGCGGCTGTCAGATCAGCAGTACCTGTCCAGGTAGTGAACACCGGGATTGCTCCGCGCGACGCGCCAGTGTTCCGTCAGGGTCTGATGAACGCGCCCGATGAAGTCCCTGTCGGCCGCGGCCTTTTTGCCGACGTAGCCTTTTCCCCGGCGGTAGGTTCTGAGCCTGACGCGCATGGTGGGGACGCATTTCTCGAATTCATCTTCCTCCATGCCGGCCGGAAGACGATCGAGACGGACTTCGCCAGACTCGCTGACCCACAGGATGTGGCTTTCCTTATCCTTGTGCTGGGCGAACAGTTGAGCCAGGTCTTCGGGGGAGAGTGCATTGTTCAGGTTCATGTGCAAGGTCCTCTATTGATCGAACGTTTTGCGAAGTACGTGTGCTGTCGTTCGGTTTCAGGCCAGTCGTCCGTCGCCCGGAGGATCGGGACGCTGGCCTGCATGCCGTGCCAGCTGGGTTCAGATCACAACATGAGCCTTATGTAGCGCTGATCTTAGCTAACTACACGAGGCAGAGCCTGGGGAAGCCATGACAGAGTCACGAGGGGAGGAGGGGGCGAGTATCGGATGATGCGGGGTAGCGGACCGTGAGGGGTTGTACGGCCAGCCACAAGCATCATCAGAATGTCTCGCCAGCACTTCTCGCCGCCACATGACGATTACTGCCAGTCAACTTCATCAGTCTGCCTTGTGGGCAGTACAGTCGCGAGGACTCGGCGAGTGGGCCGAGCAAGCTGCGAACACCCTTACCAGGGCTCCCTGTTAGGGAAGCGATTTCATCATCCAAGGACAGGCATGGTTGTGTCAATGGTTTTGTAGTGTTTTTTTTAATGCACTACAAAAGGAGGGCTATCCATGCAGATCATCCTGGTGCGCCACGGCCGGCCCGAGCATTCCGCGGCGAGCTGGTGCACCCCGGCGCAGATGAAGGGCTGGCTCGAGCGCTACAACGAGGCGGACGTGGCCGGCCATGAGGTGCCCGACAGGCTCGTCTCGCTCGCCCGCTCGGCAGGGGCGGTGGTGTGCAGTTCCGTTGCGCGCTGCGTGCAGTCCAGGGCTTTTCTGGACGTGGATTGCTGCCTGCAGCCCGATCCGCTGTTTGCCGAAGCCCATCTGCCCTACCTGGACTTGCCGTTCCCGCGGCTGCCGCCTTCCCTGTGGCGCTTGCTGTTTCGCAGCGCCTGGTTCTGCGGCTTCGCCCGGCACACCGAGCCCATCGGCGAGTCGAACAAGCGGGCCGGCGCGGCGGCGGAGCGGCTTATCCGGCTGGCCGAGACGCACGGCAGCGTGTTGCTGATGGGGCACGGCATCATGAACGTCCTCATCGCGCGGCAATTGCGCAAGCGCGGCTGGGCGGGGCCGCTGCATCTGCTGATGCGGGGCTACTGGCACGCCAGCGTTTACCGGAAAGGGTCACCCGGTCGGTAGGCAGCGTGTAGCGCTGCGGGTGGAAAAGCCGCGCGGCGGTTTTCCGGTACGCGCATGGACAGCGAAACGCCCGGAGCGTGGGAGCGAGCAAAGGCAGAGGTGCAGCCAGGACTACCTCTGCGGCTTGTTCCTGATGGTCTTGAGCAGATCCTCGGGGCTGATGTGGCCGACGATGCTGGCTGTGCTGCCGGGCTGTGGCAGGTTGAGGATGTGGCCTTTCATCTTGCCGACGACGTGCATTTCGCAGGCCTTGCAGTCGAAGGTCAGGGTCAGCACCTCGTCCTGATGCACCAGTTGCATCGGCGCGACCTTGGTGCGTACGCCCTGCACGCCCTTGGCCTGTTTCGGGCACAGGTTGAAGGAGAAGCGCAGGCAGTGCTTGGTGATCATCACCGGCACCTCTCCGGTTTCCTCGTGGGCCTCGTAGGCCGCATCGATCAGCTGCACGCCGTAGCGGTGATAGAAGGCGCGGGCCTTCTCGTTGTACACGTTGGCCAGGAAGGTCAGGTGCGATTCCGGATACACCGGCGGCGGCACGCTGACCGGCTTGCGGCCGCCACGCGGGTGGGCCGCCAGGCGCGCGGCGGTCAGCGCGTCGATGGCTTCGCGGCGCAGGGACTTGAGCTGCGAATTGGGGACGAAGAAGGCCTGCGGCGCGTCGATCTCTACGCCCTCGGCATGGTAGAGGGTGGTGCCCAGCTGGCCGAGCAGGTCGCGCAGCTGCTCGAGCGCCTGCTCCGGCTTCTTCGCCAGACCGAAGGGTCCCGCCAGGCGGGCCTGGGCGCCGATGCCTTCCTCGCTGGTCACCGTCAGGACGAGCCGTTCTTCGCTCAGTTGGACGTGCCAGCGGACCGCCACGCGGCGCTCGGCGGAGGTCTTCAGCAGTGCCTGCTGCCAGTTGTGGTCCAGGTTGCGGTTGAGCGCATGCTGCGGACGCAGCTGCTTCAGTTCCGCCGGCATCTCGTTGGGCTCGATGCGGTACTGCCAGTGGGGCTTGCCGTCCTGTTCGAAGTGCTCGAGCGGCTCGACGACGCTGGCGCGGAACCCCACCACCTCGCGCTTGACCAGCACGTTCAGGCCGTCGCCGTTGCCGAGCGGCTCCGTGGTGCTGGCGATGAAATCCTTCTTGCGGACCTTGAGGATCTCGCCCACCGGCAGGCCGGTGAAGGTCGGTGAATCGAAGGCACCGATATCGACCTTGCGCTCGGTGGCAAAGTAATCCGTGCTGCCCCGGTGGAAGGTCTTGTCCGGGTCCGGCACGAAGAAGTGCTCGATCCGGCCGCTGGAGGCGCGGGCCAGCTCGGGACGCTCGGCAAGGACTGCATCCAGCCGCTGCCGGTAATAGGCGGTGATGTTCTTCACGTAGCCCATGTCCTTGTAGCGTCCCTCGATCTTGAAGGAGCGCACGCCGGCGTCGATCAGGGCCCGCAGGTTGGCGCTCTGGTTGTTGTCCTTCATCGACAGCAGGTGCTTGTCGTAGGCCACCACCCGGCCCTGATCGTCCTTCAGGGTGTAGGGCAGGCGACAGGCCTGCGAGCAGTCGCCGCGGTTGGCGCTGCGCCCGGTCTGCGCGTGGGAGATGTAGCACTGCCCGGAAAACGCCACGCACAGCGCGCCATGGATGAAGTACTCGAGGGTCGAGTCCACCTGCGCGCCGATGGCGCGGACCTCCTGCAGACTGAGTTCGCGGGCCAGCACCAGCTGGGAAAAGCCGGCATCCGAGAGGAACTTCGCCTTTTCCAGGGTGCGGATGTCGGTCTGAGTGCTGGCATGCAGCTCGATGGGCGGAATGTCCATCTCCAAGATGCCCATGTCCTGCACGATCAGCGCATCGATACCCGCGTCGTACAGCTGCCGGATCAGCTGGCGGGCCGGCTCCAGCTCGTCGTCGTGCAGGATGGTGTTGAGGGTGACGAACACCCGGGCGCGGAACAGATGGGCGAACTCCACCAGACCGGCAATCTCCGCCACGCCGTTGCTGGCATTGTGCCGTGCACCGAAGCTGGGACCGCCGATATACACGGCATCGGCGCCATGCAGAATGGCCTCCCTGGCGATGGACACATCCCGTGCCGGGCTCAGCAGTTCCAGATGGTGCTTGGGTAATGACATGGCTTCAAGATTCGGTACGAAACAAGCGTGCCATTGTAGCTGCGTTATGCGGCTTTTGATCGTTTCCACGCTCCTGCGTGGGAGCAGGGCATGACGCTCTGCAACACGGTGAAGCCTGGAGGCGATTGAAAAAATCGATCCTAGGCCGGCGCCGGATTCCACGTCCATTCCCGCCGCAGTCGTTGTCGCGGACTTCTGATGCAGGTCAGCAACGAGTATTTTTTTCTGCAGCAGGGCCTTCCAAGCACCTCGGTTTGGCGTAGTCTGGGGGCGTCGCATGAGTACTACGCGGCACCATTGCTGATCGGTTGAATAAGGAATGGCGTATGCAACTCCAGGTTCACAGCGATAACCATATCGAAGGCAGTGCCCGCCTGGCCGGCTGGGTCCGTGCCACTGTCGCCAGCAAATTCGAGCGTTACGACGAGGAATTGACCCGAGTGGTCATCCACCTGAACGACGAGAACGGCAACAAGGCCGGGGCCAATGACAAGCGCTGCCAGATCGAGGCACGTGCCAAGGGGCGCCAGCCGCTGTCGGTGACCCACAAGGCCGAGTCCCTGGAATTCGCCCTGGACGGCGCGATGGAAAAGCTCGGCCATGCCCTGGCCCACCGGCTCGGCAAGCAGCGCAACAAGCGCATCACCGGCGGTGCTGAAGTCGCCGGCAGCGTGGCCAGTCGTGACCGCTTGCTGGAGGAGGACTTCCTCGCCGAGGAGCAGCTGCGCATCGCCTGAGTCCGCAGCAGAATAAACCGCCGGCAGGCTGGGCCTGCCGGCGGTTTTTTATTGGCTGGTTTCCAGACTTCCGCGCCCGATCACTCCCACGCTCCTGCGTGGGAGCGGAGTAGGTGACGCTCTGCGTCACGGTGCCGCTTGGGAGCGATCAAAACCCCGCGCGTGATCAGAAGGCCCGCAATCGCGCATCATGGATGCAGACGGATCAAGGAGGTTTTCATGCGCATTGCTTCATTCGTGGCGCGGCTTGCCGCTCTGTCGCTGGGATTGCTGTTCGCCGCCGCTGCCGGAGCCGACGAGGAGGCGCGGCTGGTGGAGTCGATCAACGTCTACCGGGCGCAGGTGCAGAGCTGTGCCGGCCAGGCGTCTGGGGAACTGCCGCCGCTGGCGGAGGATGCGCGGCTGCTCCTGCCGGCCGGGGTCGTCGGGGATTTGCGGGAGGCGCTGAGCCTAGCGGCCTACCCGCTGGTCAACGCACAGTCGATCAGCCTGTCCGGGCCGCGCGACGCGCAGGCTGCCATGAAGACCTTGCAACAGAGCTACTGCCAGGTACTGCTGGACCCGCAGTTCGTCGATATCGGCATCAGCCGCGCGGAGCGCGACTGGCGCATCGTGCTGGCGCGGCCGCTCCTGGCCGGGCGCATGGGCGACTGGCAGGTGGAAGGGCAGAAGCTGCTCGAGCAGATCAACGCCGCCCGCGCGCAGGCGCGCCAGTGCGGCGGCCAGCAGTTCGCCGCGGCAGAGCCGCTGGCCTGGAACGCCGTGCTGGGAGCGGCGGCCGAAACCCACAGCCGGGCCATGGCCAACGGCAACTTCTTCGATCACAAGGACCGCGACGGCCGCACCCCGAGCGACCGGGCGGAACTGGCCGGCTACGCCGGCGGGCTGGTTGGCGAGAACATCGCCGCCGCGCAGGACAACGCCAGCAAGGTGGTCGACGGCTGGCTGGCCAGCCCCGGCCACTGCGCCAACCTGATGAACCCGCAGTTCCGCGAGCTGGGCGCGGCCTACGCGGCCGATCCAAAGAGCGATGCGGGGATCTACTGGACGGCGCTGTTCGGGGCGCCCTGAGTGCTCGGCGGGCAGGCAATGGCGCAGCATCGCCCAGTATGACTATTCTGAATGGCGGGCATAGGCCCCATCTTTTCACTCGACTCGGGAGAACTCACGATGAGCAGCTTCGAGATTGAGAGCTGGTGCAAGACCAAACCCACCGAAAAATCCGTTCCCATGGGGTTGATCCATTTCTACATCGGCGGCGACGACCGCGTGCACCTGGAACGGGCCGAGGAGCGCCTGCAGAGCACTGGCGAAGCCGAGACACTGGTCGATGTCGACCTGGGTACTCTGGAACTGGTCACTCCGCCCGAATGCGGGCCACTGTCCGATTGCCACTTGCGGGTCTACCTGCGGGAGGATGACCGGCGCGGGCAGTTCCACCTGGTGGGCCATCGCGCCAGCGACGGCAGCCTGATCTATACCAATGCGATGCTGATCGACGCGCTGATGTAGCGGCCCGCCGCTCATGGGCGTGCGGGCGGAATGATCGAAACGCCATGGGTCGTGCGGCGCAGGGGAGATCGGGCTCCGCCGGATATTTTTTATATCTTGAACGATATAGCGCTTTCGCCCATCCTGTCGCCCCACGATGATCCGGTACTGGGGACAGGTATGAGCACGGCAAGGGTAAACCTGGCATTGTTGGCCAGGGTCAATCATTTTCTGGCAGCGAAAGGGGAGCAGCAGATCAAGCGCTGTCAGCCCGACAGCGACAGGTACGGGGAGTTGGGAGGCCTGTACCTGATCGAGATGGCTTCGGGCGAGGTGCTCGACCACCATGTGGATATCGAGGCGTTCGCGAAGAGGATTGGCGTCGCGTAGAAGGCGCGAGCGTTTGGGGGAGCCCCGGCCAGGTGCCGGGGCTTTTCGTTTGCGGATGCGGGAAACGGGGAAGGGTGGAAACCTGCGCAGTGGTTTTCCGGCGGGAATACCCGGGCTGCTCGCGATACAGGCTGGGCGGGGACGGGGCTCGTCCGGCTGGACAAGCTGGCTTGGCCGCCCTACAAAGGACCACGTCGCGCAGGGCGGGCCCGCCTGCCGTGGAGTCGCTGCCCCGGCTCGCGAGAGCCGCCGGTCGCCGCGCATTCGTTTTGGTTTTATCGAGAGGCAGGTGGATTTGTGAGAAAGAAGAAACCCTTGGACCCCGTTCGCCAGGCACAGAAGAATCGGGCCTATCGGATCGGCTATCTGATCGCCTTGGCCGGCATCGTGTGCGGGTTCGTGTTGCTGGAGCTGAAGCCGGTGTGACGAATTTTGCCGCTGGCGGATCGAACACTTCTCCGTAGGGTGGAAAACCCGCGCAGCGGTTTTCCACCAGGGATGTCCGGGCGACTTGCTGCGCGGTTGTCTGCCCCGGTGTCACTGGGCCACGGCGCCCTGTGCGGCGTACAATCCTGCCCTGTCCCGCCCCTCTCCAGTACGGGAGGGGCATGGCGGCGGCCGGCTCCTGCCATTCAAGCCGGCTGTCGCAGATTGCCGATGCACGCATCTACCGCGAGAGAAATACCCATGCCGACCTACGATTACCGTTGCGAAGCCAACGGTCAGGTATATGAAGTCCAGCATCCGATGGCCCTGAGCCCGAAAACCTGGGGCGAACTGCGCGCCGCCAGCGCGCTGGCGGAAGACCCATCGATCCCGGACGATGCGCCGGTAACCAAGCTGATGAGCGCAGCCGGCGTGGTCAACAGCCGGGCACTGAAGAACCCGGAACCCCCGGCCTGCGCCCGGGGAAACTGCGCCGGCAACTGCCGCTGAACGGCTGCCTCGCCCGGTGATCGTCGCCGATCGTTCCCACGCTCCCGCGTGGGAACGCACACGGCTTTCTCCTCAGCTCCAGCCCGCAATCTCCAGCAGCCCCGGCTCTCCCGCATAGTTCCTCGCACTGGAATAGCGCCAGTGTTCCGGCCGTTCCACATAGCCGCGCCGTACCGGGTTGTGGTGGATGTAGTCCAGCTTCTGGCGCATCACCGCCTCGCTGCACACCAGCTCGGCATGGCTGCCTTCCTGCCAGAACTGGAAATCTCGGTCGTGCTTGTGCGTCTTCTTGCCCGCACGAGCCGATCCAGCGCTTGCGCTGCGCCGATGCTTTGCAGGTGCTCGACGATCCGGCGGGCGGTGAAGGACTTGAAGCCGGCCACGCAGCGGGGCAGATCCCTGGCCTGCGCCAGGTAGTGCAGGTGGTTCTCCATCACCACGTAACCGTAGAGCCGCAGGCCCTGGTGTTGCTGCTGGTAGCGCCAGCAGGTCAGCAGGATGTCGACCAGGGCGGGGTGGCTGAACAGCGGCAGCCAGTCCACCACCGTGCAGGTGAGAAAGTGCGGAAGGTCCGGTTCGGTAATCACATAGCGGCTGCGGCCCATGGGTGCCTCCTTGTACCCCATGCCTGGACGCCGGAGCGTCCGGGCGGGCGTTCCCACGCGGGAGCGTGGGAACGATCATTCGATCGGTTCATCGTGCGGAAGCCGATCCCCGACTCCCGATCCCCGATGGCTCCCGCGCTCCTGCGTGGGAGCCGGGTGGGTGACGCTTTGCGTCATGGGACGGGCTGGAATCGATCAAAATGCCTCCCATGCCCGGGTTGGGCTATGATGCGCGCCCCCACGCTCCGCTTGGAACATCAGGTCATCATGTCCGGCAATGCCCTTTATAACGACTTGTCCGGTTATTACGACCTGATGTGCGCCGATATCGACTACCAGGCGCAAAGCCACTGCGTTCACCGGCTGCAGCGACTGTTCGGCAATGGCGGGCGCCGGCATCTCGATCTGGCCTGCGGAACCGGGCCGCATGTCCGCCATTTCATCGATGCCGGCTATTCGGGTAGTGGCCTCGACATCAACCAGCCGATGCTGGACCGCGCCGTCATGCGTTGTCCGGAGGCGCAATTCTCCCGCCAGGATATGTGCGCCTTCACGGTGGACGAGCCGCAGGACCTGATCACCTGCTTTCTGTACTCCATCCATTACAGCGGCGGAATCGACAGGCTGAAGGCATGCATCGCCAGCGCGCACCGCGCACTGGCCGCCAACGGGCTCTTCTGCTTCAACGCGGTCGACAAGCGGCGGATCGACAACGCTTCATTCGTGACGCACACCGCACGGCACGCTGACGGCCTGTTCCGCTTCAGTTCCGGCTGGAACTACGCCGGCCAGGGCGAGCGGCAGTCGCTCAGACTGCGTATCGAACGAAGCGTGACGGGCGAAACCCAGGTGTGGCACGACGAACACCCCATGGTCGCGGTGAGCTTCGACGAGTTGCAGACGCTGCTGCAACCGTACTTCGAGGTTCATGTGTTCGAGCATGATTACGAAAAGCTCATTCCCTGGAGCGGAACCTCCGGGAATGCCTTGTTTACCTGCGTGAAGCGGTAAGGCCCTTCCAGGCTACCTCGCTATGGGGGGGCTGGCCCATGCGGTGTAGCGGCTGGATGTGGGAGCGTCGAGGGCTGCGCTCCCACGCGGGAGCGTGGGAACGATCATCAAACGATCAACGATCCGTTCACCGGGCAGAAGCCGATCCCCGACTCCCGATCCTTGATGGCTCCCACGCTCCTGCGTGGGAGCAGGGTGGGTGGCGCTTTGCGTCACGGGGCGAGGTGGGAGCGATCAATGCCCGGACGCCGGAGTGTTTTTTTGTGACGCAGTAAGATTAGGTAGCCTTTATGTAAACGAGCCACCAGACAACTCCTGCCCCGATAACCAGGATGCACCCAAGCATTATTGAGGTTGTTGGGGCGTCGGGATTTTTGTATTTGGATTTCCATGCTAGGCAGAACGATTTAGTAAAAGTCTTAAAGATTTTTCTTAATCTGTCTCGTCTGGCCTTTATCGAGCGTTCGAGTTTCCACAAAAGAAATACTCCGGTACCGCTAAGTGCTGTAGCAAGGAGACACAGAATTAGCCGCTCACAGGAGTTTAGGGACAGGTTTGGAATTTGCGGTATGCCCACAAGAGCGGCATACAAGAGAATGCCGTAGTTCGTAATTAACCATTGCTGCCCTTTAAAAAACGCCAGGTCTTGCGCGGAGACTTGATAGAGAAGGCGCAACTCTTCTTCAGCCTTCTGCCTAAGGTCGGTTCTGTCGTTCGGGTCCGACATGGCGTTTCCTCTTGGCTACCTAACGATGGAGTTCAGCCGCGGACGTTGGCTGGAGCGAATTGTTGGGCGTCAGCACGATTCATTCTAGTGGCGTTAAAATTTGGAATTTGACTGGACACAGTTGTAAGTCGAATCTAGCTCTGCGTTTTCATTCGTAACCATGAGGATTCCGGTTGTGCGATTGATCCTGTGATACCACTTCGCACCACCAGTAGAATTGAAGAACGAGATCGTGTCCTTTGTGATCCTAACCGCCTCTGCTTGCTCGTCGGTATCGACCGTGACTGAATTGGCGTATTCATCAATCTGGAGCGTGATTGAAAATCCATTCTTGCTTGTGCATACGAGATCAATGGACGAAGCACGGGCTCCAAGCGATACAATTAATAACATGAGACCAGTTATAACGATCTTCATATCAATTCTCTCCGCACATGTGCAAGCCTGGTAGCAACCTGCCTACTGACGGCCAATTACTATTCGACACCAGATGGTGTGAATAAACACACCATCTGGTGCATAACATTCCCTCGCCGATCCCGGCAAACCACTTGTAGGCTGCGGCCTTCAGCATGAAACCGGTGTCTTTCAGGGCGTTGTGCACCATGGGCGGCAAGCCAAAGCTCGTTAGCCCTACTTCAATCCCAGGCCAGCGCCCCGCCCGTCTGATACTCGGTGACGCGAGTCTCAAAGAAGTTCTTCTCCTTCTTCAAATCCATGATCTCGCTCATCCACGGGAAGGGGTTGGTGGTGCCCGGGTATTGTTCCGGCAGGCCGAGCTGGCTCAGGCGGCGGTTGGCGATGAACTTGAGGTAGTCCTCCATCATCGCGGCGTTCATGCCGAGCACGCCGCGGGGCATGGTGTCGCGGGCGTATTCGATTTCCAGCTGGGTGCCCTGCAGGATCATCTGGGTCGCTTCGTCCTTCATGTCGGCGTCCCACAGGTGCGGGTTCTCGATCTTGATCTGGTTGATCATGTCGATGCCGAAGTTCAGGTGCATGGACTCGTCGCGCAGGATGTACTGGAACTGCTCGGCGGTGCCGGTCATCTTGTTGCGGCGGCCCATGGAGAGGATCTGGGTGAAGCCGCAGTAGAAGAAGATTCCTTCCAGCACGCAGTAGTAGGCGATCAGGTTGCGCAGCAGCTGGCGGTCGGTTTCCGGGGTGCCGGTGTCGAAGGTCGGGTCGGAGATCGAGCGGGTGTACTTGAGGCCCCAGGACGCCTTTTTCGCGACGCTCGGGATCTCGTGGTACATGTTGAAGATCTCGCCCTCGTCCATGCCCAGCGACTCGATGCAGTACTGGTAGGCGTGGGTGTGGATCGCTTCCTCGAAGGCCTGGCGCAGGATGTACTGGCGGCATTCGGGGTTGGTGATCAGGCGGTACACGGCCAGCGCCAGGTTGTTGGCGACCAGCGAGTCGGCGGTGGAGAAGAAGCCGAGGTTGCGCATGACGATGCGCCGCTCGTCCTCGGTGAGGCCGTCCTGGCTCTTCCACAGGGCGATGTCGGCGTTCATGTTGACTTCCTGCGGCATCCAGTGGTTGGCGCAGCCGTCGAGGTACTTCTGCCAGGCCCAGTCGTACTTGAAGGGGACGAGCTGGTTGAGGTCGGCGCGGCAGTTGATCATGCGCTTCTCGTCGACGCGCACGCGGGCGGCGGCGCCTTCGAGGTCTTCGAGGCCCTCACGGATGTCCAGTTCGTTGAGCGCGGCCTTGGCGCGGGCCACCGCGTCGGAGTCGTCGGCGGCGATGGCGCGGGCGTCGTGGGCGGCGGCGTCGCCGACGCTGTCCAGGCGCTCCAGGCTCATGGCGGCGGCCTGCGGCTGCGCGGCAGCGGCGGCCGGCTTGGCGGCGGCGCCTTCTTCGGGTTGGTCGAATTCGTCCCAGCTGAGCATGGCGGGTTCTCCTGGTCGGGACCGGGCGGGCCGGTCGGTGCAAGTCGAATGGCTTCCCGCGGCGCGGGAAGCGCGGAATCTGTAGGGAAGGGGAAGCTGTTCCCCTCTCCCTGGCCCTCTCCCCGGCGGGGAGAGGGCATGGAAAGCAGGCCCCTACGGGGCGAGCGGTTTCCAGAGCGAGGCAGCGCGAGGCGCGCGGCGGTTCGGAGCCCCTGAGCGTACTGAAGTACGTGATGGGGGCCGGACCGCCGCGCAACGACGCGGGGTCCGCTCTGGGGACCGCGGATTAGCCACTCACTGACAGGCTTCGCAGTCGGGGTTGTCGATACTGCACGCCTGCGGCACCGGCGCCGGCTTGGGTTCGGCGGCGGACAGGCTCTCGTCGATCACCGAGGACACGGCGTTGAGCTTGCCGGTGGTGATGGTCGATTTCTCGGCGCTGGTGGCGGCCAGGGCGCGGAGGTAGTAGGTGGTCTTCAGGCCGCGGAACCAGGCCATGCGATAGGTCACGTCGAGCTTCTTGCCCGAGGCGCCGGCGATGTACAGGTTCAGCGACTGCGATTGGTCGATCCACTTCTGCCGGCGGCTGGCGGCCTCGACGATCCACTTGGTCTCCACCTCGAAGGCACTGGCGTAGAGGTCCTTGAGGTCCTGCGGGATGCGCTCGATCTGCTGCACCGAACCGTCGTAGTACTTGAGGTCGTTGACCATCACCCCGTCCCACAGGTCGCGCGCCTTGAGGTCGTGGACCAGGTAGGGGTTGATGACGGTGAACTCGCCGGAGAGGTTCGACTTCACGTAGAGGTTCTGGTAGGTCGGCTCGATCGACTGCGACACGCCGACGATGTTGGAGATGGTCGCGGTCGGCGCGATGGCCATGATGTTGGAGTTGCGCATGCCCTTCTTCACGCGCTCGCGCAGCGGCGCCCAGTCCAGGGTGCTGCTGCGGTCGACCGCGATGTACTTGGCGCCGCGCTGCTCGGCGAGGATGTCCAGCGAGTCCAGCGGCAGGATGCCCTGGGACCACAGCGAGCCCTCGAAGGTGGAGTAGGCGCCGCGCTCCTCGGCCAGGTCGCAGGAGGCCTGGATGGCGTAGTAGCTGATGGCTTCCATCGACTGGTCGGCGAAGGCGATGGCCGCCTCCGAGCCGTAGGGGAGGTGTTGCAGGTACAGCGCATCCTGGAAGCCCATGATGCCGAGGCCGACCGGGCGGTGCTTGAAGTTGGCGTTCTGCGCCTGCGGCACCGAGTAGTAGTTGATGTCGATGACGTTATCCAGCATGCGCACGGCGGTCTTCACGGTGCGCGCGAGCTTGGCGGTGTCCAGCTTGCCGTCATTGATGTGGTTGACCAGGTTGATCGAGCCCAGGTTGCAGACGGCGATCTCGTCCTTGTTGGTGTTGAGGGTGATCTCGGTGCACAGGTTGGAGCTGTGCACGACACCAACGTGCTGCTGCGGGCTGCGCAGGTTGCACGGGTCCTTGAAGGTCAGCCAGGGGTGACCGGTCTCGAACAGCATGGAGAGCATCTTGCGCCACAGGTCCTTGGCGGCGACGGTCTTGAACAGCTTGAGCTTGCCGTACTGGGTCAGCGCCTCGTAGTACTCGTAGCGTTCCTCGAAGGCCTTGCCGGTCAGGTCGTGCAGGTCCGGCACGTCGGACGGGGAGAACAGGGTCCACTGGCCGTCCTCGAACACCCGCTTCATGAACAGGTCGGGAATCCAGTTGGCGGTGTTCATGTCGTGGGTGCGGCGGCGGTCGTCGCCGGTGTTCTTGCGCAGTTCGAGGAACTCCTCGATGTCCAAGTGCCAGGTCTCCAGGTAGGAGCAGACCGCGCCCTTCCTTTTACCCCCTTGATTGACCGCTACGGCCGTGTCGTTGACCACCTTGAGGAAGGGCACGACGCCCTGGCTCTTGCCGTTGGTGCCCTTGATGTAGGAGCCGAGCGCGCGCACCGGGGTCCAGTCGTTGCCCAGGCCGCCGGCGAATTTGGACAGCATGGCGTTGTCGTGGATGGCGCTGTAGATGCCGGAGAGGTCGTCCGGCACGGTGGTCAGGTAGCAGGAGGACAGCTGCGGGCGCAGGGTGCCGGCGTTGAACAGGGTCGGCGTGGAGGCCATGTAGTCGAAGGACGACAGCAGGTTGTAGAACTCGATGGCGCGTTCTTCCTTCTGCGGCTCCTCGATGGCCAGGCCCATGGCGACGCGCATGAAGAACACCTGCGGCAGCTCGAAGCGGATGCCGCCCTTGTGCAGGAAGTAGCGGTCGTAGAGGGTCTGCAGGCCAAGGTAGGTGAACTGCTGGTCGCGCTCGTGATCGATCGCGGCGCCCAGTCGGGCCAGGTCGTAGCCCTGCAGTTTCGGGTCGAGCAGTTCGAACTCGATGCCTTTCTCGACGTACACCGCCAGGGCCTTGGCGTAGAGGTCGGCCATCTCGTGGTGGGTGGCGGACTCGGCGACGCCGAGAAAGCCCAGGGCTTCGGCGCGCAGGGTGTCCATCAACAGGCGCGCGGTGACGTAGGAGTAGTTCGGCTCGCGCTCGACCAGGGTCCGCGCGGTCATCACCAGGGCGGTGTTGACGTCCTTCTCGGCCACGCCGTCGTAGAGGTTCTTCAGGGTTTCCTTCTGGATCAGCCCGCCATCGACCTCGGCCAGGCCCTCGCAGGCCTCGCCGATGATGGTGTCCAGGCGACCCATGTCCAGCGGGACGAGGACGCCGTCGGCGCGGGCGACGCGGATGCTCGGGTGCGGCTGGGCGACTTCCTGGACGGCGGCGGCGCGCTTGCGCTCCTGGGTGCGGGCTTCGCGGTAGATGACGTAGTCGCGGGCGACCTTGTGCTCGCCGGCGCGCATCAGCGCCAGTTCCACCTGGTCCTGGATCTCCTCGATGTGGATGGTGCCGCCGGAGGGCATGCGGCGCTTGAAGGTGGTGCTGACCTGCTCGGTCAGGCGCGCGACGGTTTCATGGATGCGCGACGAGGCGGCGGCGGTGCCGCCTTCCACTGCGAGGAACGCCTTGGTGATGGCCACGGTGATCTTGTCGTCGGTGTAGGCAACGACGGTGCCGTTGCGCTTGATCACCCGCAGCTGGCCGGGCGCGGTGGTGGCCAGGTCAGGGGTCGACTCGGCGGTCCGCGGTGCGCCGGGCGACTGGGTCTCGCGAGTGGCGTCGGTATGCATGAAGATCTCCATTGTGAGGGGTGTCTGCTCGGACGCCCGGGACAGCGATATCTTCGCCGCAGGCCCGCAACGGGGCGGCGGATGGATCGCTGCGGCGGGCGTCCTCCTGGTGTTTCGAATGCAGTGCCGCGACTTGACTCTAGTCCAAAATCCAGAGTCGAAACCACAATATCTAGTGGTGGTGTCGCTAGCGGCATGTTCGTCTGGTCGGTGTGATTCCTGCCGCTGAAAACAATTCCAGCCGCATTCGCGGCTGGCTGAGCGTGACTCCGGTGACATGGGAAACCGGGTGGAAACGTCTGTTGACCGGAGTTTCCAGAGGTCTTACGAGCAGGCTGTTTCCCGGTCCATACCTCTACATATAGATGCGGCGGCGAATAGTAATACAAGATGGTGCGTTTCGGAAGGCGATGCAAGGCAAAGCGATGGGGGTAACCTGTGGATAAAGTGTGGGTCGTTGGTGGGTGACAGGAGGGTATTTTGGCGCAGGCCGCACCGCTCTTGGCTTGGGCCGCTTGTCGCCGGCATGGATGAATTCGACGGGCTGGCGGAGGATTTTGGCTGGTATATACAAACCCAACATCTTGTGTTTCTGATTTTTCCGTCAAGGGGCTGAACGGTTCGACGAGGGCGATACAGTCGTCCGCAGGCTGACGCCTACCGCCCGGGCTTTTCGGCGGGAATGGCGACCAGGGTCAGCAGCCGCTCGCCCTCGTAGACGAACTGGCCTTCGAGCAGGCTGCCGGCCGGCCAGTCCGGGCCGAGGCCTTCGAGCAGGCGCAGGCGGGCCGCTCCGCCGGGGCTCCAGTCGAGCAGTTCGGCATGCTCGAAGTAGAAGCGCTGGCGGACCAGCGGGTAGAGGGCCTTGAACAGGCTTTCCTTGAGGGAGAAGGTCAGGCTGGTCAGCCAGGCCTGCTCCTCGGGCGTGCCGGGCAGGCGGCGCAGCTCGGCGGGGGTGAGGATCTGTTCGGCCAGACGCCCGGCGCGCTCGGCCGGGATCAGGAGTTCGGTGTCCAGCCCCAGGCCGCGCCAGGTGTCCGCCTGCCCGACCAGGGCGGCCGCCCAGCCGTCACCGTGGGTGATCGAGCCGACCACCCCGGCGGGCCACTGCGGCGCGCGGTCCTCGCCGACCGCCGGCACGCCGGGAAGGCCGGTCAGCCGCAGCAGGGCCTGGCGCGCACAGAGGCGTCCAGCCAGGTATTCGGCCTGGCGCTTGGCCACGCCGCGGACCGGCGCGATGCCGCAGGCCGCGAAGTCGGTCGCTTGCAGCAGGGCCGGGTCGAAGCGGGCGCTGTTGAGCGTGGCATTGGACAGCGCCAGGGGCAGCGGCCAGCGCTCGCTCGGCTCGCTCAGGCAGGGGGGCAGGGGGCTGGAGAAGGTCATCGCGGCATTCTGCCGTGGGCGGCCTCGGGCGGATAGGGGAAGGCGGCGCTTTTCGGGCGCCCACGCGGGAGCGTGGGCGCCATCGTTCTTCCCATGTCATTGGAACACTTGTTTGAGGAAGGCCTGCATGTCGGCCCAGGAGCGCTCGTCGGCTTCCTTCTGGTAGGCGACGTCGAGGCCGTGGCTTGCGTGGGCAGCGGCGTCGGGGTTGGTGAAGCTGTGCCTGGCGCCGGGGTAGCGGTTGAACTGGTAGTCGGCGCCGGCCTGCTCCATCTCGTGCTTGAAGTTGGCGATGTCCTGGTCGCTGACGAAGCTGTCGGCCTCGCCGTGGGCGACCAGCACGCGGGCCTTGACGCTGCCGGGGGTGGCCGGCGTGGTGGTGGCGAGGCTGCCGTGGAAGCTGACCACTCCGGCCAGCGGCACGCCCTGGCGGGCCATGTCCAGCACCACCCGGCCGCCGAAGCAGTAGCCGATCGCGGCGATCTTCCGGCCGTCGGTCTGCGGCTGGGCCTTGAGCAGTTCCAGGCCGGCGAGGAAACGCCCCTTGGCGTTCTCGGCGTTGGCCGTGGCGGCCTGCATGAAGGACTGGGCGTCGGCGGGGTGGGTGGTGTTCTTGCCCTGGCCGTACATGTCGATGGCCAGGGCGCTGTAGCCGAGGCCGGCGAGGTCGCGGGCGCGGCGCTTGGCGTAGTCGTTCAGCCCCCACCATTCGTGCACGACCATGACGCCGGGGCGTGGGCCTTCGAGGGCATCGTCGTAGGCGTAATAGCCCACCAGCGGAGTGCCGTCGGCGCTTCGGTAGGTCAGCTCGCGGGTCTGGATCTCCGCCAGACTGGCGGTGCTGAAGGCCAGCAGAAGCAGGCCGGGCAGGTAGTGATGCATGCGAATGTCTCCCTTTCGTTGGTCTTGGCGATGGCTGCTAATCCTAGCTGGCCGCTGGCGGAATCTCGCCTCCTGGCCGGCGGATATCCGCCCGATCAGGGCTGCGTGGCCGGGTTTTTGTTCTGTAATTTTTTGATTTTAAAGGAATATTTTTTGTTTTGGTGGGCTGGCATATGCCTTGCCTTACAGATTGGACAGCCCCGCCTGCGGGGATACAAGAATCTCCCCGGAGGAGGGAGGTACCCAGTCTGGTGGCGTCCGTATCCAGGAAGGAGTTCAGGCGTCGCTTGTGAGGACCTTGCAATGTCCAATCAACAACAACCTTTCTACAAGAGTCTGTACGTTCAGGTGCTGGTGGCCATCGCCGTCGGCATCGCGCTGGGGCATTTCTATCCGGAAACCGGGGAGGCGATGAAGCCGCTGGGTGACGGCTTCGTCAAGCTGATCAAGATGGCCATCGCCCCCATCATCTTCTGCACCGTGGTCAGCGGCATCGCCGGCATGCAGGACATGAAGGCGGTCGGCAAGACCGGCGGCATCGCGCTGCTGTACTTCGAGATCGTTTCCACCGTGGCCCTGGTCATCGGCCTGGTGGTGATCAACATCGTGCAGCCGGGCGTCGGCATGCATGTCGATGTTTCGAGCCTGGACGCCAGCAGCATTGCGGCCTATGCCAAGGCCGGCGGCGAGCAGAGCACCATCGGCTTCCTGCTCAACGTGATCCCCAGCACCGTGGTTGGCGCCTTCGCCAACGGCGACATCCTGCAGGTGCTGTTCTTCTCGGTGATCTTCGCCTTCGCCCTGCAGCGCATGGGCGACTTCGGCCGTCCGGTGCTGGAGTTCATCGACCGCATCGCCCACGTGATGTTCGGCATCATCAACATGATCATGAAGGTCGCGCCCATCGGTGCCTTCGGCGCCATGGCCTTCACCATCGGCAAGTACGGCGTCGGTTCGCTGGTGCAGCTGGGCCAGCTGATGCTGTGCTTCTACATCACCTGCGTGTTCTTCATCCTGGTGGTGCTCGGTGGTATTGCCCGCGCCAACGGCTTCAACATCCTGCGCTTCATCCGCTACATCCGCGAGGAGCTGCTGATCGTGCTCGGCACCTCGTCCTCCGAGTCGGTGCTGCCGCGCATGCTGAAGAAGATGGAGAAGCTCGGTTGCCACAAGTCGGTGGTCGGCCTGGTGATTCCGACCGGCTATTCCTTCAACCTCGACGGCACCTCGATCTACCTGACCATGGCCGCGGTGTTCATCGCCCAGGCCACCGATACGCCGATGGACATGACCCAGCAGCTGACCCTGCTGGCGGTGCTGCTGGTCGCCTCCAAGGGCGCAGCGGGCGTCACCGGCAGCGGCTTCATCGTGCTGGCGGCCACCCTGTCGGCGGTCGGCCATGTGCCGGTGGCCGGTCTGGCACTGATCCTCGGCATCGACCGTTTCATGTCCGAGGCCCGCGCGCTGACCAACCTGATCGGCAACGGTGTGGCCAGCGTGGTGGTGGCCAAGTGGGTCGGTCAGCTGGACAGCGAGCAGATGCAGCGTGAGCTGGCCAGCCAGGGCAAGGAGGCTGCCGTCGAGGCCGCCGCCGAGCCGGTCCTGGTCACTGAAGACGCCGCTCGCCGCTGAACTCCAGCACCGCCCGGCAGCGACGGCAGAGATACCGGCGACCGCGCAGCACCAGCGAATGGCGCTGCGCGGTGAAGGGAAACTCGCCGTCCGGGCACTGGCAGCGGTACAGGTAGTGGGTCGCCCGGCGGCGCTGCACGGCATAGTCGTGGCAGCGCTTGGCCGGCAAGTCGTAGACCTCCTGCATGATCCGCTGCCACTCCTCCCCATGGGGCCTGATCCCCATTCCGAACAGCTGATAGGCCACCAGGTGCGCCACTTCGTGGGCTACAGTCTGGCGCAGGAAATCCTCGCGGTTCTCCTCGTACAGCCGGGCATTGAAGCGCAGCAGGTTTTCCCGCGGATAGGCCACGCCCGCCTTCTGGCCGCGCAGCTGCAGGCTGACCTGCGGGCGCGCGAAGCGGCGTTCGAAGAAGACCTCGGCCTGGCAGAAGCAGGCGTCGACACGGGCAAGAATCAATTCGGGCATGGGGCGATACCTCCTGTTCGCGCCATTATGCCGAAAGCCGGACGGCGGTCAGGGCTGTCTCGCGCCTGTCCGTCGGTCCCGTTCCCCGGAACCCTCCCAGCGGACGCTCGCGGCGGGGCGCCTCGCCCCGTCTTTTCCCGGCGCAGAGACACCGAGGCCGCCCCTGGGGGCGGCCTCGCGGTTGCGGATGAAGGCGGCTGCGTTCAGCTGGTATAGGTCGGGCCCATGCCGAAGCCCCAGAGGATCACCGAGATGCCGATCATCGCCACCAGCAGCACCAGGCCGACGGCGAGCACCGAGCTGGAGAACAGGAAGCCTTCCTCGCGGGGGATGTTCATGAAGGTCGGCAGGCCGACGTAGAGCAGGTAGGTCGTGTAGCAGACCGCCACAGTGCCGACGACCATGGCCAGCCAGAGGTTGGGGTAGAGCGCCGCGAGCCCGCCGACGAACATCGGCGTCGCGTTGTAGGCGGCGAACACGATGCATTGCGTCAGGCTCGGATTGGCATCGTAGGTGCGCGCCATCCAGTGGATGAAGCCGCCCATCATCGCCACCCCGGCGAGCATCGCCAGGTAGGTCATGACGCTCATCTGCAGAGCGCTCGCCACCGTCAGTCTGACCGGCTCGCCGCCGGCCACGCTCCAGCCGACCTGGGTCGTGCCGATGAAGGCCGAGACGGCGGGAATCGCCGCCAGGAACAGGACATGGGTGAGATACATGTGCCTGATGCTTTCCTCTTCGCCACGGATTTCCTGCCACTCCTGATCGGGGTGGGTGAACAGCCCCCAGACATGGTTGATCATGCCAACTCTCCTCTTTTATTTTTAACGGCCGCTCCAGAGTGCCCCCGCGTCTGCGCCAAGTTCCGATGCGGCCTCGCGACCTTGCAATCGGAGTATAGAAGCCGTCTGGAAACCGCGCAGATCGCGGCTTTAGAGTGATTTGCTCTCTTTGGGGAAAGGGTGATAACGCTACATTATTACAGCCCGGGGACGGCAGCTCGCGCCAAGTCGGGGGCCGGCAGCCCGTTGCGCATCATTTGCGCGTAAAATGCCCGGCCTTTCGTACCTTCCGGATTCACAGCACCATGGGCACCCTTTCGGTCAATCAGAACAAGCTGCAGAAGCGCCTGCGCCGCCTGGCCGGCGAGGCAGTCACCGACTTCAACATGATCGAGGAGGGCGACAAGGTGATGGTCTGCCTGTCCGGCGGCAAGGACAGCTACACCATGCTCGACGTGCTGCTCTACCTGCAGAAGGTGGCGCCGATCAAGTTCGAGATCGTCGCGGTGAACATGGACCAGAAGCAGCCGGGCTTTCCCGAGGACGTGCTGCCGGCCTACCTGAAGTCCATCGGCGTCGAGTACCACATCATCGAGAAGGACACCTACTCGGTGGTCAAGGAGAAGATCCCCGAAGGCAAGACCACCTGCTCGCTGTGCTCGCGTTTGCGCCGCGGCACCCTCTACACCTTCGCCGACCAGATCGGTGCGACCAAGATGGCGCTCGGCCATCATCGCGACGACATCGTCGAGACCTTCTTTCTCAACCTGTTCTACGGCGGCACCCTGAAGGCCATGCCGCCCAAGCTGCTCTCCGACGACGGCCGCAACGTGGTGATCCGCCCGCTGGCCTACTGCAGCGAGACGGACATCGAGGCCTACGCCAGGCTGAAGGAATTCCCGATCATCCCCTGCAACCTCTGCGGCTCCCAGGAGAACCTGCAGCGCCAGGTGGTCAAGGAGATGCTGCGCGAGTGGGAGCGCCAGTCGCCGGGGCGCACCGAGATCATGTTCCGTGCCCTGCAGAACGTGCACCCCTCGCAGCTGGCCGACCGCAAGCTGTTCGACTTCGCCGGCCTGCGCATCGACGACGAGGCCACGCCGCGCTTCGTCGATGTGATGAGCCTGTGAGACTCATCCGGACGGCCCGGTTGAAAACCACCGGGCCGCTGGAGTAAGGTTCGGACATCTCATGGAGAACAGCATGCCGCTCAGCCTCGATCTTCCGTCCCTCGTCCACGCCGGTGCCGCGCGCACTGCGCCGGGTCGTGCGCGGCAGGTCGCGGCTGCCGGTTATTACTTCGGGTATTGGTTTAGCCACAGGCGCGCCTGATACCCCGCAGGCGCCCCAGCAAGCAGGGTCGCCACCAGAAGTTTTCGCAAACCCCCGGTCGGCAACCAGACCGGGGGTTTTGTTTTTCCGGCCGCCAAAGGCCCGCACAACGAGGAATCGCCGATGACCAGCTATCGCAGCACTTGCCGTCATTACCGCCATGACTGGCGATTTAGCCGCTTCGCCGCCGTCCCGACCGCTCTCGAACGAACGACCGAACGAACAATCGACTAGTGCCGCCGCGGGATCGCCCGCGCCGGCCAAGGACCGCCAGATCATGAATGCATCCGTTTCCGCCCAGCTCGCCACCAGCCCCCTCGCCACCGCCGAGTCCGTTCCCGCCCGCCGCAGCGCCCAGCCGTTGCCCAGTCCCGCCGTGCTGCGCCAGCGCCTGCCGCTGAGTCCTGCGCTCGCCGCACGTGTCCAGGCCGACCGCGCCGCCATCCGCGCCGTGCTCGACGGCCGCGACCCGCGCCTACTGGTAGTGGTCGGCCCCTGTTCGCTGCACGACCCCGAATCCGCACGGGACTACGCCGCGCGCCTGGCCGAGCTGGCGCCGCAAGTCGACGACCGGCTGCTGCTGGTGATGCGCGCCTACGTCGAGAAGCCGCGCACCACCGTCGGCTGGAAAGGCCTGGTCTACGATCCGCACCTGGACGGCAGCGGCGACATGGCCGAAGGCCTGCGCCTGTCGCGCCGGCTGATGCTGGACATTCTCGAGCTGGGTCTGCCGCTGGCCAACGAGCTGCTGCAGCCGCTGGCGGCCAGCTACTTCGACGACCTGCTCGGCTGGGCGGCTATCGGCGCGCGCACCAGCGAGTCGCAGATCCACCGCGAAATGGTCAGCGGCCTAGACCTGCCGGTGGGCTTCAAGAACGGCACCGACGGCAGCCTGGGCATCGCCTGCGACGCCATGCGCTCGGCCGCCCATGCCCATCGGCATTTCGGCATCGACGAGCTGGGCCATCCGGCCCTGCTGCAGACCCGCGGCAACCCGGACACCCATCTGGTGCTGCGCGGCGGCCACGGCGGGCCGAACCACGATGCGGCCAGCGTCGCCGGCGCCCGCCAGGCGCTGGAGCGCCAGGGCATCACGGCGCGGATCATGGTCGACTGCAGCCACGCCAACAGCGGCAAGGACCCGCTGCGCCAGCCGGCCGTGCTGGACAGCGTGCTCGAGCAGCGCCTGGCCGGCGATGCGAGCCTGCGCGGGGTGATGCTGGAGAGCCATCTGTTCGACGGCTGCCAGCCGCTGTCCGGCGCGCTGCGCTACGGCGTCTCGATCACCGACGGCTGCCTCGGCTGGAGCGCCACCGAAGGGCTGCTGCTGGACGCCGCCCGGCGCCTGCGCGGCTGAATCGCCGCCGCTCCGCGTCACTGCGCACTTGCGGAGCGGCACCGCCTGCGGGCAACCTGTGCGGCCGCTTTTCACGGACCGGACTCACAGGATGCGCGACTACCAATGGCTGCACGGATACTGTCTCAACCGCTTTGGCTCGCCGGCGGCGCTGGAGGCGCAGTTGCCGCAACCGAAGAGCGCCGACGAGCTGCGCGCGCTGCCCGATGATCGCTATCTGTCGCTGATCGCCCTGCGGGTGTTTCGCGCCGGCCTCAAGCACAGCCTGGTGGACGCCAAATGGCCGGCCTTCGAGGCGGCCTTCTTCGGCTTCGATCCGCACAAGGTAGTGCTGATGGGCGCCGAGCATCTGGAGCGGCTGATGCACGACGAGCGGCTGATCCGCCACCTGGCCAAGCTCAGGAGCGTGCCGCTCAATGCCCGCTTCGTGCTGGAGGTGGCGCAGGAGCAGGGCAGCTTCGGTGCGCTGATCGCCGACTGGCCGGTCGCCGATATCGTCGGCCTGTGGAAGTACCTGGCCAAGCACGGCAACCAGCTCGGCGGCCTGTCGGCGCCGCGCCTGCTGCGCATGGTCGGCAAGGACACCTTCATCCCCACCGAGGACGTGGTCGCCGCGCTCAAGGCCCAGGGCATCGTCGACAAGGCGCCGACCAGTCAGAAGGAACTGGCCGCGGTGCAGGCCGCCTTCAACCGCTGGCAGGCGGAAAGCGGCCGACCGATGTGCCAGCTGTCGGTGATGCTCGCCCACACCGTGAACCACTGAAGGGGGCCGGTCGCCAGGGAAGGCGACCGAAGGTCTTTTCCCTCCGGCGCTTCCTGGGCTTCACTGAGCCGGGCATCGATTGGTTGGCGAGGGCGGTCAGGGAGCGCTTCCGTCCGAAGGAGACTGAATGGAAGACGGTATCGAGCGGATCGCCGGCGCGCTGCGGCGCGCCGAGCGCATCCTGGTTATCAGCGGGGCGGGGCTTTCCGCCGACTCCGGCCTGCCCACCTATCGCGGCCTCGGCGGCCTCTACAACGGCTGCACGGCGGAAGGCCTGCCGATCGAGGCGGCGCTGTCCGCCGGCATGCTGCGGCGCGACCCGGCGCTGTGCTGGAAGTACCTCGCCGAGCTGGGCCGCGCCT
This sequence comes from Azotobacter chroococcum, assembly GCF_004339665.1. GTDB lineage: Bacteria > Pseudomonadota > Gammaproteobacteria > Pseudomonadales > Pseudomonadaceae > Azotobacter > Azotobacter chroococcum. The sequence continues at coordinate 362,271 of NZ_SMMU01000001.1, read as the reverse complement.
GCCTGGCGGCCCGGCCCAACGCCGGCCACATGGCCATCGCCGAGCTGCAGCGGCGCAAGCCCGGCTGCTGGGTGCTGACCCAGAACATCGACGGCTACCACCGTGCGGCCGGCTCGCCGCCGGAGCGGCTGATCGAGATCCACGGCGAACTGGCGCCGCTGTATTGCCAGAACTGCGGCAGGCGCAGCGACGAGTTGCGCGAGCACCTGGAGCGGCCGCTGCCGCCGCGCTGTGCGCAGTGCGGCGGGGTGCTCCGCCCGCCGGTGGTGCTGTTCGAGGAAATGCTCCCCGCGCACGCCTGCCAGACCCTCGCCGAACAGCTCGCCCGCGGCTTCGATGTGGTGCTGGCAGTGGGCACCACGGCGAGCTTTCCCTATATCGTCGAGCCGGTCCTGTGCACCTGGCAGTCCGGTGGCTTCACCGCGGAAATCAACCCGCAGCGGACCGATCTCAGCGACATCGTCGACATCCATCTGCCGGGGCGGGCATCCCAGGTCCTGCCGGCCCTGCTGGAGCGTCTTGCCCGCGGCTGAGTACCGCACGCTTATCGCTGCTCCCCTGTGAAAGCCAGCCGGAACGAGCGCGAAAGCGCACGCGTGATGGCGAAATGATTTTGCGACGGGTTGTCGCAGGGAAAACACACGCCGGCAGCTCCAGAAATCCCCTCTAGAAGGCCTCTAGTCCAGGCTGTAACCCGCGCAGATCCTGGGCTCGGCTGGTTTTGGCGGGTGCCGTGGAGTTGTGTGGGGAATACGACACTGCCTGTGCGGCGGGCATCCGAAAACGCCTCTTTTGTCACAATCCGCACAGGGAGAATTTGTAAATCGTTCTCGTCACAGGCATAGTCGCCGGCCATTAGACCTTTAGATAAGCGTTTGCCCATGCTGAATCGTCTCGCAACCCTCGTGCCCCTGGCGCTCGCCGTTCTCCTGACCGGCTGCGCGGGGCAGGCTCCGCAGCAGGACTTCTCCGCTCCCAAGCGGGTATCCCTGACCCAGGAGCCCAGCCAAAAGGATCTGGCCGCGCTGAACGACGGCTATCGTCTGCCGGCCATGGCCGACAGCATTCTGGTACGCGGTTTCGGCCTGCTCGGCACGCCCTACCGCTACGGTGGCAACTCGGAAGACACCGGTTTCGACTGCAGCGGCTTCATCGGCTACCTGTTCCGCGAAGAGGCGGGCATCAAGCTGCCACGCTCGACCCGCGAGATGATCTCCCTCGACGCGCCCCGCGTGGCCCGCAATGAGCTGGCCCCCGGCGACCTGATCTTCTTCAACAACCGCGGCCGCGGCCAGGTCAGTCACGTCGGCGTCTACATCGGCAATGGCCGTTTCCTGCATTCCGCCAGCCGGCGTGGCGGCGGCGTGCGGGTGGACAGCCTGAGCGACGGCTACTGGAATGCCAGCTACCTGCAGGCCAAGCGGGCCCTGGTGATGGCGTCCAACGACAGGCAGGCGCCGGCCGGTCGCCCCATGGTGCTGGCTGCGCAGCACGACTGAAGCCTCCGCTTTCGACAAGGCCCGATCCCGGCGACGTGATCGGGCCTTTTCATTGGCGTCGGGGGAATGGCCAGGCGGTGGCTTGCGCGGGCTGCCGCCTGTCGGCAGAGTAGGGCGATTCGACAATCGGACTGTCGCCCATGCCCATTCAGGCCCGCCTTGCCCTGGCCCTTCTCGCCGCGTTGCTCGCGGCCTGCTCCGCCCGCTCTCCCACGCCCGATGCGCTGCCCGATGCAGGTCCCCCACCGGCGGCGGAGGACGTGCTGGTCCGCGCGCTTGGGCTGGTCGGCACGCCCTATCGCTGGGGCGGCAACACCCCGGGTTCCGGTTTCGACTGCAGCGGGCTGATCAGCTATGTCTACCGCGAGGCGGCGGGCCTGCACCTGCCGCGCTCGACCCGCGAGATGCTCGCCATGCGCGCGCCCGGCGTGCGTCCCGGGGCCCTGCGCAGCGGCGACCTGGTGTTCTTCGCCACCGACGGCAGCGGCCGGGTCAGCCATGCCGGCATCTATGTGGGCGAGGGGCGTTTCGTGCACGCGCCCTCCAGCGGTGGCACGGTGCGTCTGGATCGCCTGGCCGACGGCTACTGGCAGGGGCGCTACCTGGGCGCCCGGCGCGTGCTGCGCGGCATGCCGGTGGCGCGTCAGCCCTGACGGACGGGCCGTCAGGCCAGTCCAGCGAGCCAGTCGCGCAGCACCTGCTGTCCGCGCTGGCGCAGCTCTTCCCCCACGTCCTTCGCCTGCCGGCGGATCGTCACCGGATCGATCCCGCTGGCGGACAGCTCCGCGGCATGGCCGATCAGCCACTGCTCGATCCGCGCGGGATCGGCTTCGAGGTGGAACTGCAGGCCCAGCACGGCATTGCCGAGCATGAACGCCTGGTTCGGGCAGATCTCGGTGCGGGCGAGGAGGGTAGCGCCCGGCGGCAGCTGGAACATGTCGCCATGCCAGTGCAGCACGGTGCCGCCGTCGCCCAGTGCGCCGAGACAGCCGGCGGCGCCTTCCGTGGTCAGCTGGAGAGCGCCGAAGCCGATTTCCTTGACGCCCATCGGCGCGACCTTCGCCCCCAGGACGCGGGCGATCAGTTGGGCGCCCAGACAGATGCCGAGCAGCGGCTTGCCGCTGCGCAGCCGCCTGCCGATCAGCTCCAGCTCCGCTAGCAGGAAGGGATAGGTGGCTTCATCGTAGGCGCCGATGGGCGCGCCGAGGACCACCAGAAGGTCGGCCGCCTCCACGTCCAGCGCGGCCAGCTCGGTCGGGTCCGTGACGCCGGGATCGGCATAGCGGATCTGGTAACCCAGTTCTTGCAGCACGGGGGCGAAGACGCCGAGATCCTCGAAGGCGACGTGGCGGATGGCGATGGCGGTTTTCATGCCTGTACCGGCTCCATGTTGTGGGTGTAAGAAGGCAACCTATGCGAAGGGCTGGCCGGTTGTCGAGATCGGCGGGCCGCCAACGACCATCGAGGAGTTCCAGCATGCACGACGCCCTTCCTGATCTCGCCCGCCGCCTGCGCGATGCCGTCCGCGTGGTGTTCTTCACCGGCGCCGGGGTGTCTGCCGAGAGCGGCATCCCGACCTTCCGCGACGCCCAGACCGGGCTCTGGGCGCGCTACCGCCCGGAAGAGCTGGCCAGCCCGGAGGGCTTTCGCGCCGATCCGCGCACCGTCTGGGAGTGGTATGCCTGGCGCCGCGAGAAGTGTCTGGCCGCCGAACCGAACCCGGCGCACCTGGCCATCGCCGAGCTGGAGCGGCGGCTGCCCGGGGTCACGCTGATCACCCAGAACGTCGACGGCCTGCACCAGCGCGCCGGCAGCCCGGCGCCGCTGGAGCTGCACGGCAACCTCCACCGGCTGAAGTGCTTTCGCTGCGAGGCCGACGGCGGCGACTGGCCGGCGACGCTCGACAGCCTGCCGCACTGTGCTTGCGGCGGCCTGCTGCGTCCGGCGGTGGTCTGGTTCGGCGAGAACCTGCCGGGCGAGGTGCTGAGCCGGGCCAGCGAGGCCGGCCTGCGGGCCGGGCTGTTCTTCAGCGTCGGCACTTCCAGCCTGGTCTATCCGGCCGCCGAGCTGCCGTTTTCGGCCAAGCGCCGCGGCGCTTTCGTGGTCGAGATCAATCCGCAGCCGACGCCGCTCAGCCGGCATGCCGACCTCTGCCTGCACGGCCCGGCCGGCAGCATCCTGCCGCAGTTGCTGGCTGCGCTGGAGGACTGAGCGTCGGCTATCGCAACATGAGCGGATCTCATGATGCCGGACGATCCGTCTCATTGTGCCCGGCCGGCGTTTCCACTACCCTGCGCGCCTCGCTTCAGGTGCCCTTCGCACGAAGGGTGAAACAGGGAAGCCGGTGCGTGCCGCGATGATCCGCGACACAAGGCCGGCGCTGCCCCCGCAACGGTAGACGAGTCGCGAAACCGCCGTAAGGCCACTGTGTCCCGCATGGGCACGGGAAGGCGTGGTTTCGGAAGCCGCCGCATGGCGCTTCGCTCGTGAGCCCGGAGACCGGCCTGTCGCGATTTCTGGCGGCGCGGAGAAGGCTGCAGGCAGGTTTTGCCTGAGCGCTTTCCCGCCCGCTTTCGCTGATTTCAGGCCGTGCGGGTGGCGCGGCGGAGAACCGATCTTGATTCGCAAGCCCTGTTTCGGGCCGGCGGCGTCCGCGCTGCTCGGCCTTTTTTCCCTTTCCCCGGCCCAGGCGGCCGACGAGCCCCTGAGCCTCGACGCCACGGTGGTGACCGCCGCACGCAGTGCCCAGACCCTGCGCGACAGCCTCGCTGCGGTGAGCCTGATCGAGCGCGACGACATCGAGCGCAGCCAGGCGCAGTCGGTGCCCGAGCTGCTCAGGCAGGTGCCGGGAGTGTCCATCGCCAACAACGGCGGCCACGGCAAGTCCACCTCCGTCTACCTGCGCGGCACCGAGTCCGACCATGTGCTGGTGCTGATCGACGGCGTGCGCGTCGGCTCGGTGACCACCGGCACCGCCGCCTGGCAGGATCTGCCGGTGGAGATGATCGAGCGCATCGAGGTGGTCCGAGGGCCGCGCTCCAGCCTGTACGGCTCGGAGGCCATCGGCGGGGTGATCCAGATCTTCACCCGCAAGGGCGGCGACGGCGCGCCCAAGCCGTTCTTCTCCGCCGGCTACGGCACCCACGACGCCTACACCGGCAGCGCCGGGGTTTCCGGCGGCAACGCCCACGGCTGGTACAGCCTGGCCCTGAGCAGCGAGGACACCGACGGCATCAACGTGAAGAGCCCCGGGACCAGCGGCTACGAGAACGACGCCGACGGCTACCGCAACCACTCGGCCGCGCTGCGTGCCGGCTGGCGCTTCGACAACGGCCTGGAACTGGAGGGCACCTTCCTGCGCGCCAAGTCGCACAACGACTACGACCAGGTGAACCGCCGCAGCACCGCCGGTTTCTCCGCCAACGCCGACGGCGAGCAGAACGTGGTCAGCGGCCGCGCCCGCTTCAGCCCGCTGGCCTTCTGGCAGGTCACCCTGCAGGCCGGGCGCAACGAGGACAAGTCCGACACCTATCAGGACGGCAGCTTCTATTCGCGCTTCGACAGCCGCCGCGACAGCGCCAGCTGGCAGAACGACCTGACCCTGGCCGAAGGCCACGTCCTCACCCTGGGCGTCGACTACCAGCGCGAGGAGGTCAACGGCAGCACCGACTACGACGAGGACTCCCGCGAGAACAACGGTGGTTTCATCCAGTACCTCGGCGAATACGGCCGCCACGACTGGCAGATTTCCCTGCGCCGCGACAACAACGAGCAGTTCGGCCAGCACGAGACCGGCAACATCGCCTACGGCTACGCCCTGACCGACGCCCTGCGCGCCACCGTCAGCTACGGCAGCGCCTTCAAGGCGCCGACCTTCAACGAGCTGTACTACCCCTTCTACGGCATTCCCGACCTCGAGGAGGAAACCTCCCACAGCGTCGAGGTCGGCCTGGCCGGCACGCACGACTGGGGGCACTGGTCGCTGAACGCCTACCGTACCAAGGTGGACGATCTGATCGTCTACGATTCTTCCATCGAAGGGCCGGCGAACATCGACGAGGCGCGCATCCGCGGCCTCGAGCTGGTGGTCGGCAGCCGCACCTTCGGCTGGGACTGGAGCGCCAACTACAGTCTGCTGGAGCCGGAGAACAGCGGTTCGGGCGACAATGATGGCAACGAGCTGCCGCGTCGCGCCTCGCAGATGTTCAACCTGGAGCTGGACCGGCGCCTCGGCGATTTCGCCGTCGGTGCCACGCTGCACGCCGAAGGCCGGCGCTACGACGACGTGGCCAACGACAACGAACTGTCCGGCTACGCCACCGTGGACCTGCGCGGCGAATACCGCATCACCCCCGAATGGCGTCTGCAGGCGCGCGTCGCCAACCTGCTGAACGCCGATTACGAAACCGCCCTGGGCTACAACCAGCCGGGGCAGGCGGTGTATTTCACCGTCCGTTACCAGGCGCTGTGAGGCGCCTCCGGCCGGCGGGCCGGAACCATCCACAAGGAGAACGCAGCATGCTCAACCTGTCCCCCCGCAGCCAGCTGGTCGTCGGTGTGGCGCTGGCCCTGCTGATGGCCATGACCCGCGGTCAGCACTTCGCCACCCTCAACCTGCCGAGCGCCTCCTGGGCGGTGTTCTTCCTCGCCGGCGCCCTGCTGCGCCCGCGCTGGGTGTTCCCGGCGCTGTTCCTCGAAGCCACGCTGCTCGATTTCGTCGCCACCGGCTGGATGGGCGTGAGCGACTGGTGCCTGTCGCCGGCCTACTGGCTGCTGGTTCCGGCCTACGGCTCGCTGTGGCTGGGCGGACGGATCTTCGCCGTGCTGCAGCGCGATAGTCTGGACCGGCTGGACAGCCTGGCCGTGCTCTGCCTGGCGGTGATCTGCAGCGCCTTCGTCGGCTACCTGTTCTCCGGGGGTGGCTTCTACTTCTTCTCCGGCCGCTACCCGGAGCCGGCGTTCGCCGAGTTCGTGCAGCGCGTGCTCGTCCACTATCCGCGCAACCTGGCCAACCTGGCGCTCTACGTGGGCCTCGCCGCGGCGCTCTACGCCGGCTTCGCCGCCCGCCTCAAGGCCCAGCGGGCGCAGGAAGCCCGCGGATGAGCGAGTCGCCGGAACGGGACGCGCGCCACAAGGCGCGCATGCAGCGCAAGAAGGCGGTGGTCGACGGGAAGATCGCCCAGGCCACCGACGAGCACGGCCTCTTGCTGGTGCACACCGGAAACGGCAAGGGCAAGAGCAGCGCGGCCTTCGGCATGGTCGCCCGCGCGCTCGGCCATGGCCTGCGGGTCGGCGTGGTGCAGTTCATCAAGGGTGCCGCCAGCACCGGCGAGGAGGCCTTCTTCCGGCGCTTTCCCGAGCAGGTGCGTTACCACGTGATGGGCGAGGGCTTCACCTGGGAGACCCAGGACCGCCAGCGCGACATCGACAAGGCCTGCGAGGCCTGGGTGGTGGCCCGCGAGCTGCTCGACGATCCGTCGATCGACCTGGTGCTGCTCGACGAGCTGAACATCGCCCTGAAGTACGGCTACCTGGAGCTGGAGCCGCTGCTCGCCGACATCCAGGCGCGGCCACTGCACCAGCATGTGGTGGTGACCGGCCGCGGCGCGCCGCCCGGACTGATCGAGGCGGCCGACACCGTGACCGAGATGACCCTGGTCAAGCACGCCTTCCAGGCCGGGGTGAAGGCGCAGAAGGGGATCGAGTTCTGATGCGGCGAGTGGATGCATACGGCTCGCGTAGGGCGGGTGAAACCCGCCAGGCATGGCGAAGATCCCATCGAACCCGGCGGGTTTCACCCGCCCTATGCCATGCAGGCGCGGATTCGTTCGTGGTCCCGGGCGTCGGGAGGCTCCAATGAACGAGCGCCACTGCCCGGCCCTGCTGATCGCCGCCCCGGCCTCCGGCCAGGGCAAGACCACCGTCACCGCCGCCCTGGCCCGCCATCACGTCAACCGGGGCCGGCGCGTGCGGGTGTTCAAGTGCGGCCCCGATTTTCTCGACCCGATGATCCTCGCCCGCGCCTGCGGCGCGCCGGTGCACCAGCTCGACCTGTGGATGGTCGGCGAGGCCGACTCGCGGCGCCTGCTCTGGGAGGCGGCCGGGGAGGCCGACCTGATCCTCATCGAGGGGGTGATGGGCCTGTTCGACGGCGCGCCGTCCGCCGCCGACCTGGCGCGGCGCTTCGGCGTGCCGGTGCTGGCGGTGATCGACTCCGCGGCCATGGCGCAGACCTTCGCCGCCGTCGCCCATGGCCTGGCCACTTTCCAGACCGACCTGCCGTTCGCCGGGGTGCTGGCCAACCGGGTCGGCAGCACCCGTCACGGCGAGATCCTCCGTGACAGCCTGCCGGCGCACTTGCCCTGGTACGGCGCGCTGCCGCGCAGCGCCGAGATCGAGCTGCCGAGCCGCCACCTGGGGCTGGTCCAGGCCGCGGAGCTGGCCGATCTCGACGCCCGCCTGGACGCCGCCGCCGCGGCCCTGGCCGCCAGCGCCGGCACCGACCTACCGCCGCCGGTGGCCTTCGCCGCGCCCGCACAGGCGGTGCCCGGGCCGCTGCTGGCCGGGGTACGCATCGGCGTGGCGCGCGACGCCGCCTTCGCCTTCCTCTACCAGGCCAACCTGGAGCTGCTCGAGCGGCTCGGCGCCGAGCTGGCGTTCTTCTCGCCGCTGGACGATGCCGCGCTGCCGGCGGTCGACAGTCTCTATCTGCCGGGCGGCTATCCCGAACTGCACCTGGACCGGCTGGCCGGCAATGCGCCGCTGCGCGCGGCGATCCGAGCCCACCATGAGGCCGGCAGGCCGATCCTCGCCGAGTGCGGCGGCATGCTCTACCTGCTCGACGCGCTGACCGACCTCGACGGCCGGCGCGCGGCGATGCTCGGCCTGCTGCCCGGCGAGGCCTGGATGCAGCCGAAGCTGGCCGCCCTGGCGCTGCAGGAGGTCGAGCTGGACGGCGCGCGCCTGCGCGGGCACAGCTACCACCATTCCACCCTGGCCTGCGCGCTGACGCCCGTCGCCCACGGCGAATGCCCCAACTACCGGCGCACCGCCGAGGCGGTCTACCGCCGCGGGCGGCTGACCGCCAGCTACATCCATTTCTACCTGCCCTCGGCGCCGCAGGCGGCGGCCGCGCTGCTGCGGCCCTGAGGCGCGGGTGAACCCACGGGAATTGCGATGAACCCCCACGCCTTCAGCGACGCCGAGCGCGCCGCGGTCTACCGCGCCATCGCCGAACGCCGCGACATGCGCCATTTCAGTGGCGGCAGCGTGGCGCCGGAGCTGCTGGCGCGCCTGCTCAACGCCGCGCACCAAGCGCCCAGCGTCGGCCTGATGCAGCCTTGGCGCTTTATCCGCATCAGTGACGCCGATTTGCGCCAGCGCATCAAGGATCTGGTGGAAGCCGAGCGGGTGCGCACCGCCGAGGCCCTCGGCGAGCGCGCCGACGAGTTCATGCGCCTCAAGGTCGAGGGCATCGGCGACTGTGCCGAGCTGCTGGTCGGCGCCTTGATGGACGGCCGCGAGGCGCACGTCTTCGGCCGCCGCACCCTGCCGCAGATGGATCTGGCTTCGCTGTCCTGCGCCATCCAGAACCTCTGGCTGGCGGCCCGTGCCGAAGGCCTGGGCATGGGCTGGGTGTCGCTGTTCGAGCCGCGGGCGCTCGGCGAGCTGCTCGGCCTGCCGCCTGGCGCCGAGCCGGTGGCGCTGCTCTGCCTCGGCCCGGTGGAGGGCTTCTATCCGCGGCCGATGCTGGTGGAGCAGGGCTGGGCCGAGGAGAGGCCGCTGGCCGAGATGCTCTTCGAGAACCGCTGGGGCGTGCGTCCATGAGCCTGGGATTGAGCCTGCTCGCCGGCGTGGCGCTGGATGCGGTCTTCGGCGAGCCGCGGCGCTGCCATCCGCTGGTCGGCTTCGGTCGACTGGCCGACTGGCTGGAGAGCCGCTTCAACGCGGCGGAGCGCGGCCGCCGCCTCGACGGCCTGCTCGCCTGGGCCCTGGCGGTGCTGCCCCCGACCCTGCTTGCCGGCCTGCTGGCGCAACTGCCGCTGGTCGGCGAGCTGCTGGCGATCTTTGCCCTCTACGCCGCGCTCGGTCTGCGCAGCCTGGGCGAACACGCCCGGCCGGTACTGGAGGCGCTGCAGCGCGGCGATCTGGAGGCGGCGCGCCGTGGCGTGGGCCGGCTGGTCAGCCGCGACACCTCGGCGCTGGATGCCGGCGGCGTGGCCCGCGCCGCCAGCGAGTCGCTGCTGGAGAACGGCAGCGACGCGGTGTTCGCCGCGCTGTTCTGGTTCGCCGTGGCCGGCGCGCCGGGGGTGGTGCTGCACCGGCTGGCCAACACCCTGGACGCCATGTGGGGCTACCGCACGCCGCGCTTCGAGCGCTTCGGCTGGGCCGCGGCGCGGATCGACGATGCCCTCAACTATGTCCCGGCGCGCCTCGCCGCGCTGACCTACGCGCTGCTCGGCAAGACGCGCCTCGCCCTGGCCTGCTGGCGCCATCAGGCGCCGCTGTGGGACAGCCCCAACGCCGGCCCGGTGATGGCCGCCGGCGCCGGCGCGCTGGGCGTCGAGCTGGGCGGCGCGGCGGTCTACCACGGCGCGCGGCACGAGCGCCCGACCCTCGGCGCCGGCGGCCCGGCCGATGCCGGGACCATCGCCGCGGCTTGGCGCCTGCTCCAGCATGGCGTGCTGCTCTGGCTGGCGCTCGTCCTGCTCGGAGACTGGCTGCATGCTTGAGCACGGCGGCCGCCTGCGCGCCGCGGCGCAGCGCTACGGGATTCCTCTGAGCGACTGGCTCGACCTGTCCACCGGCATCGCCCCCGAGCCCTGGCCCGTGCCGCCCATCCCGCTCGACGCCTGGGCGCTCCTGCCGGAAGAGGACGACGGCCTGGCCGAGGCCGCCTGCGCCTGCTACGGCGCCGTCCACGCCTTGCCGGTGGCCGGCAGCCAGGCGGCGATCCAGGCGCTGCCCCAGCTATTCGCACCGGCGCGGGTCGGCGTGCTGGCGCCGAGCTACGCCGAGCACGCCCTGGCCTGGCAACGGGCCGGCCATCGGCTGATCCCTCTGGCTGGCGGGGAGATCGAGGCGCGTCTCGACGAACTCGACGTTCTGGTGCTGGCCAACCCCAACAACCCCACCGGCGAGCGCTTCGAGCCGTCCCGGCTGCTCGACTGGCAGGCGCGGCTGGCCCGGCGCGGCGGCTGCCTGCTGGTCGACGAGGCCTTCATGGACTGCACGCCCGAATACAGCCTGGCGGTCCATAGCCAGCGGCCGGGGCTGGTCGTGCTGCGCTCGTTCGGCAAGTTCTTCGGCCTGGCCGGCGTCCGCCTGGGCTTCGTGCTGGCCGAGGCGGCGCTGCTGGCGCGGCTGCACGAGCGCCTCGGACCCTGGACGGTCAGCGGCCCGGCGCGAGCGCTGGGCCGGCAAGCGCTGGGGCCGGCCAGTGGCGTGGCGCGTGAACGACGCGCCGGCCAGCTGCAGGCGGCAGGGCAGCGGCTGGCCGAGATGCTGGATGCGCACGGGCTGACGCCGGACGGCGGCACCGCGCTGTTCCAGTGGGTCCGCACGCCCGAAGCCGTGCAGCTACACGACTTTCTCGCCCGTCGCGGCATCCTCGTGCGCCTGTTCGAGACGCCCGCCAGCCTGCGCTTCGGCCTGCCGGCGGACGAGGCCGGCTGGCAGCGGCTGGCCCGGGCGCTGGCCGATCCGGTGCGTCCCGGTAGGAGCGAATTCATTCGCGACCGGGTGAAGATGATCGCAGATGAATCTGCTCCTACATGCAAGGAGTCTTCATGGCCACTCTGATGGTGCAGGGCACCACCTCCGATGCCGGCAAGAGCACCCTGGTGACCGCGCTGTGCCGCTGGCTGGCGCGCCAGGGCGTGGCGGTGGCGCCGTTCAAGCCGCAGAACATGGCGCTGAACAGCGCCGTCACCTCTGACGGCGGCGAGATCGGCCGCGCCCAGGCGGTGCAGGCCCAGGCCGCGGGCCTGGCGCCGCACACCGACATGAACCCGGTGCTGCTCAAGCCGAGCAGCGACACCGGCGCCCAGGTGATCATCCACGGCCGCGCCGTCACCAGCATGGACGCCGCCGCCTACCACGACTACAAGCGCGTGGCCCGCCAGGCGGTGCTGGTCTCCCACCGGCGTCTGAGCGAGCAGTACCGGGTGGTGATGGTCGAGGGTGCCGGTTCGCCGGCGGAGATCAACCTGCGCGCCAACGACATCGCCAACATGGGTTTCGCCGAGGCGGTCGACTGCCCGGTGATCCTGATCGCCGACATCGACCGGGGCGGGGTGTTCGCCCATCTGGTCGGCACCCTGGCGCTGCTCTCCGAAAGCGAGCAGGCGCGGGTGCAGGGCTTCGTGATCAACCGCTTCCGCGGCGACCTGGCCCTGCTCAAGCCGGGCCTCGATTGGCTTCAGGCGCACACCGGCAAGCCGGTGCTGGGCGTCCTGCCCTACCTGCACGACCTGCATCTGGAGGCCGAGGACGCCATCGACGATCGCCAGGTGGCCAAGGAGGGCGAGCGCCTGAAAGTGGCGGTGCCGGTGCTGCGGCGGATCAGCAACCACACCGACTTCGACCCGCTGCGCCTGCATCCGCAGGTGGAGCTGAGCTTCGTCGGCCCCGGCCAGCGCATCCCGCCGGCCGACCTGATCGTGCTGCCAGGCTCGAAGAGCGTGCGCAGCGATCTGGCCTTCCTGCGCGCGCAGGGCTGGGAAGAGTCGATCCGCCGCCATCTGCGCTACGGCGGCAAGCTGCTCGGCATCTGCGGTGGGCTGCAGATGCTCGGCAACAGCATCGCCGACCCGCTGGGCCTGGAGGGTGCGCCGGGGGAAAGCCGGGGCCTCGGCCTGCTGGATCTGGACACCGTGCTGGAAGAGGAGAAGCAGCTGCGCAACGTGCGCGGCCATCTGGCGCTGGAGGGCGCAGCGGTCGCGGGCTACGAGATCCACGCCGGGATCAGTCGCGGCGCGGGGCTCGAGCGGCCGGCGGTGCGGCTCGACGACGGGCGCAGCGACGGCGCGCTGAGCGCGGACGGGCAGGTGCTCGGCACCTACCTGCACGGCCTGTTCGAGTCGCCCGCCGCCTGCAGCGCACTGCTGCGCTGGGCCGGCCTGGGCGAGGTCGTCACCCATGACTACCACGCCCTGCGCGAGCGCGACATCGAGCGCCTGGCCGATCTGGTCGAGGCGCATCTGGACACGGCGCGGCTGCGCGAACTCTGTGGCTTGTAGGCGCCAGCTTGCTGGCGATCAGCCGGTAGGGCGGGTGCAACCCGCCAGACATGGCAAAGGCCTCACCGAACCCGGCGGGTTGCACCCGCCCTACAACGAATCGAGAGGCATCACGATGCATGAACTGATCCTCGGCGGCGCCCGCTCCGGCAAGAGCCGCCTGGCCGAGCGCCTGGCCGCGGAGTCCGGACTGGCGGTGACCTACGTCGCCACCGCCCAGGCGCTGGACGGCGAGATGGCCGCGCGCATTGAGCATCACCGTCAGCGGCGGCCGGCCGGCTGGGCGCTGGTCGAGGAGCCCATGGCGCTGGCCCGGGTGCTGCGCGAGCAGGCCGGGGCGGAGCGCTGCCTGCTGGTCGACTGCCTGACCCTGTGGCTGACCAACCTGCTGCTGGCCGACGATCCGGCGCGCCTGGCGCAGGAGCGCGAGGCGCTGCTGGAGTGCCTGCCGCAATTGCCCGGGCGGATCATCCTGGTCGGTAACGAGACCGGTCTTGGCGTGGTGCCGCTGGGCGAGCTGAGCCGGCGCTACGTGGACGAGGCCGGCTGGCTGCACCAGGCGCTGGCCGAGCGCTGCGCCCGGGTGCTGTTCTGTGTCGCCGGCCTGCCCATGACCCTCAAGGGAGATCCTGTATGAACCACGACTGGTGGCAGGCCGCCGCCCGCCCGCTGGACGAGGCCGCCCGCACCCTGGCCGCCATCCGTCAGCAGCAACTGACCAAGCCGCGCGGCTCGCTGGGCCGTCTGGAACAGCTGGCGATCCACCTGGCCGCCCTGCAGGGCTGCGAGCGGCCCGCCGTCGAGCGCCTGTGGATCGCCATCTTCGCCGGCGACCACGGCGTGGCGGAGGAGGGCGTGTCGCCCTATCCGCAGGCGGTGACCGGGCAGATGCTGCGCAACTTCGCCGCCGGCGGCGCGGCGATCAGCGTGCTGGCCCGCCAGCTGGGCGCCGAGCTGGAGCTGCTCGACCTCGGCACGGCCGAGCCGCTGGAGCCGCCACCGGCCGGCGTGCGCCGCCTGCAACTGGGGCGCGGTACGGCGAATTTCCTCCGCGGGCCGGCGATGAGCGCGCAGCAGGGCCGTGACGCCCTCGAAGCCGGGCGCGACAGCGTGCGGCGTGCCCGGGCGGCCGGCGCGCAGCTGTACATCGGCGGCGAGATGGGCATCGCCAACACCAGCTCCGCCAGCGCCCTGGCCTGCGCCCTGCTGGACCTTCCGGCGACGGCGCTGGTCGGGCCGGGCACCGGGCTGGACGCCGTCGGGGTGGCGCGCAAGGTCGCGGTCGTCGAGCGCGCCCTGGTGCTGCACGGCGCGCATGCCGGCGAGCCGCTGGAGATCCTCCTGCGCCTCGGTGGTTTCGAGATCGCCGCGCTGACCGGCGCCTACCTGGCCTGCGCCCAGGAGGGCCTGCCGGCGCTGGTGGACGGCTTCATCTGCAGCGTGGCGGCGCTGCTCGCCGTGCGCCTGAATCCCGGCTGCCGCGACTGGCTGCTGTTCGCCCACTGCGGCGCCGAGCCGGGCCACCGCCGGGTGCTCGAGGCGCTGGCCGCCGAGCCGCTGCTGGAGCTCGGCCTGCGCCTGGGCGAGGGCAGCGGCGCGGCGCTGGCGGTGCCGCTGCTGCAGCTGGCCTGCCGGCTGCACGGCGAGATGGCCACCTTCGCCGAGGCGGCGGTGGCGGACGCCGGCCGATGACCCTGCATCTCGATCTGCTGCGCCACGGCGAAACCGAATGCGGCGGTGGCTTTCGCGGCAGCCTGGACGATGCGCTGACCGCCGCGGGCCGGGCGCAGATGGAGGCGGCGACGACCGCGGCCGGGCCCTGGGATCTCGTGGTCAGCTCGCCGCTGCGCCGCTGTGCCGACTTCGCCGCCGAGCTGGCCGCCGCGCACGACCTGCCGCTGCAGCTGGAGGCGGACCTGCGCGAACTGCACTTCGGCGCCTGGGAAGGACGCAGCGCCGCCGCGCTGATGCAGACCGACGCCGAGGCGCTGGGCCGCTTCTGGAACGACCCCTACGCCTTCACTCCGCCGGACGGCGAGCCGCTGGCGGCCTTCGAGACGCGGGTGCTGCAGGCCGTCGAGCGGCTGCGTCGGGAGTGCGCCGGCCGCCGCCTGCTGTTGGTCAGCCACGGCGGGGTGATGCGCCTGCTGCTGGCGCGTGCCCGCGGCCTGCCGCACGGCGCGCTGCTGCAGGTGACGGTGGCCCACGGCGCGCTGCACCGCCTGCGCCTGGACGGTTCGAATTGGCAGGAGCTTTGAAGATGCCGCTGCCCCTGCTGATCGCCCTGCAGTTCCTCACTCGTCTGCCGATCCGCCTGCCCGGCATGCCGGAGCCGGCGCAACTGGGCCGCTCGCTGCTCTGGTATCCGCTGGTCGGGCTGCTGCTCGGGATATTGCTGGTCGCCCTGCATGGGCTGCTCGGCGATGCGCCGGCGCCGCTGCACGCGGCGCTGCTGCTCGCCGCCTGGGTCGGGCTGAGCGGGGCGCTGCACCTGGACGGTCTGGCCGACAGCGCCGATGCCTGGGTCGGCGGCTTCGGCGACCGCGAGCGCACCCTGGCGATCATGAAGGACCCGCGCAGCGGGCCGATCGCCGTGGTGGTGCTGGTCGTCGTGCTGCTGCTGAAGTTCGCCGCGCTGCTGGCGCTGCTCGGGCAGGGCGCGGTCGCGGCGCTGCTGCTGGCGCCGCTGATCGGGCGCGGTGCGCTGCTGGCGCTGTTTCTCTCCACCCCTTACGTGCGTCCCGGCGGCCTTGGCCAAGCTCTCGCCGAACACCTGCCGCGAAAAGCAGGACGGGCGGTGCTGCTGGGCGTGGCGGCGGCCTGTCCGCTGCTGTTCGGTGGCGCCGGCGTGCTGGCGCTGCTGCTGGCGGCGGCGCTGTTTCTCTGGCTGCGCCAGTGCCTGCTGGCGCGCCTCGGCGGCACCACCGGCGACACCGCGGGGGCGCTGCTGGAGCTGGTGGAGTGTGCGGTGGTAGTGGGGCTGGCGCTCTGAGGGGCGAACTGCCTACGCCGCCTCGCCCAGCGCTTCGCATTCGTCGGCGCAGTGCTGGCAGGTCTGGGCGCATTCCTGGCACTGGGGCAGGGGATGCCGGGCGCATTCCTCGGCGCAGGCGAGGCAGAGGCGGGCGCAGAGGCCGCACAGGGCGGTTGCCCACTCGCTTTCCCGCGCCATCAGCAGGGCGGTCAGGCGGCAGACATCGGCACAGTCGTGGCAGAGCTCGATGCATTGGCGCAAGGGCTGCGGGTCGGTGGCCTGCCGGCAGGCTTCGGTGCAGGCGTCGCAGGCTACCGCGCAGGCGTTGCAGGCGCGGATGCCGGTCGCGTAATCCACGATGGTCATGAGGCTTCTCCCAGGACGATGGCTGTACTCGGCATCATCGATTCAAGCACAGTGGGCCGGTGCCTGTCGGGAGCCGGGCTGCTTCAGGCGGCCTGGATGGCACTGCCGATGCAGCGCTGCCAGGCGTCGAGGAATTCCTCGGGCCGGCCGCCGGGCTGGAACACCTGACACCAGATCTGGGCCTGGCCCGGCAGGTCGTCGGCGCCGGGCAGCGGCAGCTGCTGCTCTTCCACCAGCAGCCAGGCGATGGCGGTGGCGTAGCGCAGGTTGACCGTCAGCTCCAGGTGCGGCGCAGTCAGGAAGGCGTGCTGGCTGGCCAGGCCGCGGACATGGCTGGCCAGGTCCGGGTTCAGCGCCAAGTAGTGGTCCCAGACCTGCAGGTGGCTGGCCTCGCGGATGCCGTAGAGGCCGTGGCCGTGATGCTGGTGCAGGGCCGCGCCGAGCGCCGACTGGCTGGCCGCGATGCCCAGCAGCAGGGCTTCGGCAGCGCTGGAGGAGCGTCCTAGGTAGAGCAGGGTCGGCCGGATCACATGCTTGCTCAGTTCACTGGCTGCAATGCCCATGGTGCGTCTCGCAAGGAAAAGGTGTCCGGCGGGGTGTCATCGTCCAGTGAAGCGTCTCGCCGGAAGCGGGAGTGCGGAGTCTCGTGGCGCTCTGCTGGCCGCTCAACTTGAAGTCTAGTGCGACCTTTAGGCTGTAAACCGCTGTTTTTAAATTATTTCCATCGGCGCTTTCGTCGCCATATAGCGGCCGGTGCTTAGACCGGCCGCCGAAAGACGCCTGGCGAAGCGACTCAATCCCCCGTGGCGACCGGCCTGGAGCGGTCGGTCAGCCACTCGCTCCAGGAGCCGGCGTAGAGCGGTGCCAGCGGATAGCCGGCAAGGCTCAGGGCGAACAGGTTGTGGCAGGCGGTGACGCCCGAGCCGCAATAGGCCACCAGCTGCTCGACGGGGCGCTCGCCGAGAAAGGCGGCGAAGCGCTCGCGCAGCTGTCCGGCCGGCAGGAAGCGGCCGTCGGCGCCGAGGTTGTCGGTGAAGGGCGCGCAGCGGGCGCCGGGGATGTGCCCGGCGACCGGGTCGAGGGGTTCCACCTCGCCGCGGAAACGGGGCAGGGCGCGGGCGTCGAGCAGGGTCAGCCGCACATCGCCGAGACGCGCCAGCAGGTGCTGCGCCTCCACCAGCAGGTCGGGGTCGGGCTGGCCCTGGAAGGTGCCGGCGGCCGGGGCGGGCTGCTCGGCGCTCAGCGGCAGGCCGGCGGCGCGCCAGGCGTTCAGGCCGCCGTCGAGGAGGTACACGCCGTCGCGCTTGCCGAGCCAGGCGAGCAGCCACCAGGCACGGGCGGCGAAGGCGCCGGGGCCGTCGTCGTAGAGCACCACCGGGCTGGCGTTGTCGATGCCCCAGGCGCGCAGGCGCTCGACCAGCAGGGCCGGCTCGGGCAGCGGATGGCGGCCGGTCACGCCTTTCTGCACCGGGCCGGAGAGGTCGCGTTCGAGGTCGGCGAAGCGGGCGCCGGGGATGTGCTCCTCGGCGTAGCTGCGCGCGCCATAGGCCGGGTCCTCGAGGGCGAAGCGGCAGTCGAGGATGCGCAGCTCCGGCTGGTCGAGGCGTTCCGCCAGCTGGGCAGGACTGAGCAATTGGGCGTGGGACATGGGGGCTCCTTGTCGTTCGGTGAAGGAATTTCCAGAGGCTGCGAGTCTGCGGCCCGCCGCGGCAAACGCCAAGCCGTTTGGCCGGGGCCGGCGCAGCTGGGCCGCTCGCTGCCGTGGTATCCGCTGGTCGGGCTGCTGCTCGGGATATTGCTGGTCGCCCTGCATGGGCTGCTCGGCGATGCGCCGGCGCTGCTGCTCGCCGTCTGGGTCGGCCTGAGCGGGGCGCTGCACCTGGACGGCCTGTACGCAACAGTTACAGCACCGCGCAGAACACGTCGTACAGATCCACTTTCCGTGGGGCGGTCTTCTTGCGTGCACTTTCCAGCAGGGGGCGAACCTGCTCGAACTGGTCACGGTTGATGTCACTGGGATGGCAATGTCTCATCCCAGTAGTATCGGGGTATCCCGCTGAGATTTTTAACAGACATTTTTTAACGTTAACAATCTACATTTAACGTTAACAATCTGTATGTTAGCATCGCACCCGCTTTTAAAACGAAGGAAACATCATGTTACTCATCGACCAACGTATTCAGCGATCTCTCCTCAGCGGGATCGCTGCGGCGACGCTGTTCGGCAGTGCCACGGCAGCCGTTGCGGCTCCCCACCTGGAGCCCGGCCCCGAGCCCACCGTGCACACGCAGGAGGCATTCGCGCCCGAGAGCACCTTCACCGCGAAGTGGACGCGTGCCGACGCGCGTCAGATCAAGCGGATGTCGGACCCGAGGGCCGTCTCGCGTCAGAGCTCGATGCCTGCGGAATACACCATGCCCAACGTCCCGCAGGACTTCCCCGACATGTCGAACGAGCAGGTCTGGGTGTGGGATTCCTGGCCCCTGACCGACGCCAACGCGAACCAGTACAGCGTCAACGGGCAGGAGATCATCTTCTCCCTCGTCGCCGACCGGAACCTCGTCTTCGACGAGCGCCACGTGTTCGCGAAGATCGGCTACTTCTACCGCCCGGCCGGCATCCCCGCCAACCTGCGGCCGGCGAACGGCGGCTGGACCTACGGCGGTCTCGTCTTCGACGAGGGCGTCACCGGCCAGATCTTCGAGGACCAGTCGTACAGCCACCAGACGCAGTGGTCGGGCTCGGCGCGCATCTTCCCGGGCGGCGAGATCAAGCTGTTCTTCACGGATGTCGCGTTCTATCGTGACGCCGCGGGCAAGGACATCAAGCCGTACGACCCGAAGATCGCGCTCAGCGTCGGCAAGGTGCACGCCAACAAGGAGGGCGTGAAGTTCACCGGCTTCGACAAGGTCATTCCGCTCCTGTCGGCCGACGGTACCTACTACCAGACCGGTGAGCAGAACCCGTACTTCAACTTCCGCGACCCGTTCACCTTCGAGGACCCGGCCCACCCGGGCGAGACCTTCATGGTCTTCGAGGGCAACTCGGCCATGCCGCGAGAGTCTGCCACGTGCAACGCGGAGGACCTCGGCTACCAGGAAGGCGACCCCTACGCCGAGACCGTCGAGCAGGTGAACGCGTCGGGTGCGACCTACCAGATCGGCAACATCGGTCTGGCGAAGGCGAAGAACGCCGACCTCACCGAGTGGGAGTTCCTGCCGCCGATCCTCTCGGCGAACTGCGTGACCGACCAGACCGAACGGCCGCAGATCTACATGAAGGACGGCAAGTACTACCTCTTCACCATCAGCCACCGTGGCACCTACGCGGCCGGCCTTGATGGCCCCGAGGGCGTGTACGGCTTCGTGGGCAACGGGATCCGCAGCGATTACCAGCCGATGAACCAGGGATCCGGGCTGGTGCTCGGCAACCCGACGAACCTCAACTTCAACGGTGGGTTCCCGTTCGCTCCCGACTACAACCAGCCCTTCGGCCACTTCCAGTCGTACTCGCACTACGTAATGCCGGGCGGCCTGGTGCAGTCGTTCATCGACACGATCGGCACCGAGGGCAACTTCCGGCGCGGCGGCACCCTCGCACCGACTGTGAAGATCGACATCGAAGGGGCATCGTCGGCGGTCGACTACTCCTACGGCGCCTACGGCGACGGGCTGGGCGGCTGGGCCGACATCCCGGCGAACCTCAATGTGAATCCGGGCGGCCAGAGTCAGCCGCTGAAGAAGTAACGGATCTCACGAAGAGGCGAAGAGGCGCCCGGCTGGATTTCCAGCCGGGCGCTTCGCTGTGTGTGCCTGGACTTTCGCTTCGATCCACGCTCAGGTCGCCAACCTGTTCATCCTCGCACTACGTTCTCGGTCGGCCACCCATCAACAACGTGACAGTGCCGCTTGAACAGCGCCACTCACTGCCTCGTCTTCGGACAACGCCAGCACCTGCACCAGCGCCATCGTCCGGGCTTCGGCCTTCAGCAGGAAATGGAGCGACGTGGCACCGGCTCATGAGGATTCGTCATGCGCTCAGTCTGCGGGCGCCACTGGCTCACCAGGTGAGTCACCGTCGCCTTGGGGTGCCTGCTCCATAATGCCGCTCAATCGGCGCAATCGCGAGCGGCGTGAGTCGGAAGGAGCGCAGTTCGGTGTCGCCGCCGAGCGACCTGACCGAGAGCCCGTTCGCGCCGGGGGCCCCGAACGCGAGATTCGAGAGCACGGCCTCGCCGTCGTTCACGAAGACCTCGACCGAGGCCGCATCGACGATGACGTCAAGGGTGACGGTGCCGTCGCGCGCCGGCGCCGGGGCCGTACGAACCTCGCGGTAGATCTCGGGCATCCGGTCGGCCGCAGCATCCGCGTCGCGCGCGACGAAGGCGACGCCGTGCACGAAGTCGTACCCGACGGTCGTGAAGTGCCCGCCGCCCTCCTTGACGCGGAAGCGCACCTCGTTGGCGCCCGAGGCCGCGTCGAGCTCGACCCGGAGTCGGTAGGCATCGGATTCCGGCTGGGGGAGCGTCGTCCCCGAGACTGCCGTCACTCGTACCCTGGAACGCACCTCGGCGTCGCCCGCGAGCTCGTCGAGCGCGTCGACGGGCTGCGAGACGAGCAGCGGCTCGCCATCGACCGATCGCAGCTCGATGCGTCGCACGATCGAGTCGGCGCCGCCATGCCAGTCGTCGGTCGGCAGCTTGGTGGCGTAGGCCCAGTTGTTGAGCCAGCCGATGGCGTAGCGGGAGGCGAGGCGTTCGGCGTCGTCCTGTCGCGGGTCGTCCCACGTCACGGTGGCGTAGAAGTCGGCGCCCGAGTCGAGCCATCGCGGTTCGTCGCGATCCGCGGTGAAGCGCTCGCCGTCCCAGTCGCCGGTCCAGTACACGGTTCCCGTGGTCATGCCCTTGCTGGCACCGTTCGCGCCTGCCGCGAGCACCCATCGCGTGTTCGCCGGGTCACCGTCGACCGACATGCGGAACAGGTCGGGGCACTCGAGGATGCCGAGGTCGTCGCGCTCGAAGCCCGATCGGTACGTCCAGCGCTTCAGGTCGGGCGAAGTGTAGAAGCCGATCTTGTCGCCCTCGGCGAGCGCCATGAGCCACTCGTCGCGGGCGTCGTCCCAGATGATCTTCGGGTCACGCCAGTGCTCGGCGCCCGGGTTGTCCATGACGGGGTTGCCGTCGTACGCCTTGAAGCGGTAGCCGCCGTCGGTCGAGACGAAGAGCGACTGCCGTTGCACGCCCTCGTGCTGCTGGGTCATGACGGCGATCACCGCGCCGGCGCCGAAGCCCGCAGTGTTCTCGGTGTCGATCACGGCGCTGCCGGTCTCGATGTCGCCGAGGCCGTTCTTGTACTTGTCGATCGCGACGCCGTGATCCTGCCAGTGCACGAGGTCGGTCGAGGTCGCGTGGTACCACTCGGTGCCGTTCCCCTTGGGGTAGTCGGCGTTGTAGAGGTAGTAGTAGTGCCAGACGCCGTCGATCAGGATCGGGCGCTGGGGATCGTTCATCCAGTGCTTGGCGGGGGTGAGGTGCACCGCGGGCCGGTGGGGCGACCAGTCGGCCGGCCGCGAGAATTCGGAGGACTTGGCCGGCGGCGGGCTCGACGGCTCGGGGCCTGACGGGGTCGCCGGACCGGGCGCGAGCACGAGCACCGCCACGAACGCGGCGACGAGCAGCGCGGCGAGCGCGCAGACCGATGCGTGCTTCGAGGTGGGATTGCGGTTCATGATTCTCCTTGTTGGGTGTCGAGCACCGATCAGGGCTTGTCGTCGAGGCGTTCATCGAAACCCTCGATGCGTTTTCGCAGCAGAACTTGAGGAGCGGATGCGCCACTCGAGGAATCCTCGGCCGCGCTGGTCAACTCCAAATCGATTTGCAAAATGAGAGGCTCCGCTCTCGGTGGAACGGATTCCGCTGAGCGCGCGACCACCTGCGCGCTGATGCGGATCCTCGGAATTCCGCGGGTTCTCGCGGGGGGAGGCGGGCGCTTCGAGACACCCGTCGCCTGAAATTGAATCCGTGCGCCGCCGTGGAAACAGCGGGGGTCTTCGCACCCCATGCATATGAAAAAAGGAGCACTTTATTCACATGAAGGGGCCACTTTCCGACACGTTCGATGGATGGCCTGGAACGGGTTCGGAGGGAGAAGCCGTTGCTAGAGTTAACGTTAACAACAGTATGGGCCCACCCCGAACGCGGGTCAAGTCGGTCCTCTGGAGGAGGTACTGTCACGTTGTTGGTGTGTGGCCGACCGAGAACAACGTGACAGTACCAAGCCGTTTGGCCGGGGCAGGGGGCGCTGGATATACTGCATGCCCTCCGGCGGCCCTGTGCCGCATTTCGCAGTACGGATGCTGCCGTGCCAGCCGTGTCCGGCGTCGGGACCGCCCCGGCGCGGCGTTGCTGCCGCGGCCTCAACAAGGAGCCTTCGTGGCCATCGACATTCACTGGATCCGCGACGATGCCAGCCTCGCCAGCCACTGCGCGCGCTGGCGGCAGTTGCCCTTCGTCGCCCTCGATACCGAATTCGTGCGGGTCGACACCTTCTATCCGCAGACCGGCCTGGTGCAGGTCGGCGACGGCCGCAGCGCCTATCTGATCGACCCGCTGACCATCGGCGACTGGCGGCCGCTGGCCGAGCTGCTGGCGGACCCGGCGGTGGTCAAGGTGCTGCACGCCTGCAGCGAGGACCTGGAGGTGCTGCTGCGCCTGACCGGCAGCCTGCCGCAGCCGCTGTTCGACACCCAGCTGGCCGCCGCCTACCTGAACCTCGGCTTTTCCATGGGCTACTCCCGGCTGGTGCACACGGTACTGGGCATCGAGCTGCCCAAGGGCGAGACCCGCTCCGACTGGCTGCAGCGCCCGCTGAGCGAGCTGCAGATCCGCTACGCTGCCGAGGATGCCGTGCACCTGGCAGAGCTCTACGTCGCGCTCTCCGCGCGGTTGTCGGAGGACAAGCGCGCCTGGACTCTCGAGGACGGCGCCGAGCTGGTCGCCAACCTGCGCCGCGAGGTGGCGCCCGAGGAGCTCTACCGCGAGGGCCGGCTGGCCTGGAAACTGGGCCGCCAGCAGCTCGCTGTGTTGCGCGAGCTGTACGCCTGGCGCGAGCGCGAGGCGCGCCGGCGCGACCAGCCGCGCAACCGCATCCTGCGCGAGAACAGCCTGTGGCCGCTGGCGCGCTTCCAGCCGACCGATCTGGCCGGTCTCGGGCGCATCGAGGACATGCACCCGCGCACGGTGCGCCAGGACGGCGAGGCCCTGCTCCGGCTGATCCGCGAAAGCGGCTCGACGCCGCCGGAGAGCTGGCCCGAGCCCCTGCCCGAGCCCCTGCCGATGGAGGCCTCGGCACTGCTCAAGAAGCTGCGGGCGGTCGGCCAGGCCGAGGCCGCGCGCCTGCAGGTCGCGCCGGAGCTGGTGCTGCGCAAGAAGATTCTCGAAGCCCTGCTGAAAAGCGGCTTCCCCAACGGCCCCTACCGGCTGCCCGATACGCTGCGCGGCTGGCGCCGCGAGCGGATGGGTCAGGCCCTGCTCGACTGTCTCGGCGGAGAACGACCATGAAACGCATCTGCTCCATCTACAAGAGTCCGCGGCGCCGGGAGATGTATCTCTACGTGGAGAGGAAGGACGCCCTGGCGCGGGTGCCCGAAGCCCTGCTGGCGGCCTTCGGCACGCCGCAGCACGCCTTCGACCTGGTGCTCTCGCCGGAGCGCACGCTGGCCCGCGAGGACATCCACAAGGTGCTGGAAAATCTCGGAAAGCAGGGCTACCACCTGCAGATGCCGCCACCGGAGGAGGAGGAGGACAACTACATCGAGCACCTGCCGGACGAGCTGCTGCGGATGAACGACCCGCTCTGAACCGGGCGGGCCTGGCGGATCGGCTTCGCCAGGCGACCGCGCTTCGCCGTCACTCGTCCGGCGCGAAGCGCTCGCGGCTGTTGCTCAGGTGGGTCCACATGGCGGCCCGTGCCGCATCCGGATCCTGCCGCTGGATGGCCTTCAGGATGGCTTCGTGCTCCAGGTTGGCCAGGTAGCCGTGGCGGGCCAGATTTTTGTCGCCCTGCGCGCTGGAGTCGATCCGGTTGCGCGGAATCAGGGCCTCGCCCAGGTGGCGCATGATCTCGCCGAAATAGGGGTTGCCGGTGGCTTCGGCGATCAGCAGGTGGAAGCGCCGGTCCGCCTCCACGCAGCTGCGGGCGCCGGCCAGCGCGTCCTGATAGTCGTCCAGCGCCTGGCGCATCGCCGCCAGCTGTTCTTCCGTGCGCCGCCGGGCGGCCAGGGCGACCGCCTGGCTCTCCAGTCCGAGGCGCAGCTCCAGGATGTCGCGCATGCTCAGCGCCGTTTCGACGTTCAGGCCCAGCGGCGTCTGCGGCTTGCGCTCCAGCACGAAGGTGCCGATGCCATGGCGGGTCTCGACCAGCCCCGAGGCCTGCAGCTTCGAGATGGCCTCGCGCACGACCGTGCGGCTGACCCCCTGCTCGCGGACGATCTCGCTCTCCGAGGGCAGCTTGTCGCCCGGTCCGAGCTTCCCCAGCAGGATGCGCTGGGTGAGTTCCGTGACCAGGTCGTGGGCAAGGCTACGCGAGCGTTTGCGCGGTGCGGCAGGGAAGGTGCCCTGCATGTTCGTACTGTCCAAATGAGCGTTTTCCATCTGCAAGAAGCCTGATTTCGCCGGGCCGAACCGGCAAGTGCTGCGCCGAGGGTACGCCAGAACGCGTGCTGCCGGCAGTCCAGACGCCATTCTTGTATGACAACATACATATGTATGCGTATTTGCTGTCCTTGATCTGTATCTGGAATGGGCGTCGGCGGGGCGCTTGTTCGTTGATTTATGCGTGTTGAAATGCTGCTTTCTATGGGTTTTTGCACGGATTGTGCGGCTTTGGTCTGCGCGGTCGCGCTCGGTGCGCCTAACGAAAAGCCTGTTGGACGACTTGCGGTATTTTTGCAAGTACTTGTATGATGTCTATCAATATGAGTGCCTGGCTTGCCGTGTAAACCAACAAGAACCCTCAGCGCAGGACAATCCGCCATGACCCCTCAAGAATTGAAGTCCATCCTCTCCTCCGGCCTGCTGTCCTTCCCGGTCACCGACTTCGATGCCGCCGGCAACTTCATTCGAAGTGCCCTCCAACCTGCTCCTGCAGAGGGTCGGCGCCCGTGCCTGGCTGACCCGCATCATGCTGACCTGGGGCCTGGTCGCCACGGCGATGGCCTTCATCCAGAACGAAACCCACTTCTACGTCCTGCGCTTTCTGCTGGGCATCGCCGAAGCGGGCTTCTTCCCCGGGGTGATCTACTACTTCACCCGCTGGCTGCCCGCCGCCGAACGCGGCAAGGCCATCGCCATCTTCCTCAGCGGCTCGGCGATCGCCTCGCTGATCTCCGGCCCGCTGTCCGGCGCCCTGCTGCAGATCGAAGGGCTCGGCTGGCAGTGGATGTTCTTCATCGAAGGCATGGCTTCGGTGCTGCTCTGCGGTTTCGTCTGGTTCTGGCTGGACTCCAGGCCGCACGATGCCAAGTGGCTGGAGCCTGCCGAGCAGGACGCCCTGGTCGCGGCCATCGACGAGGAACAGCGTGCCCGCGAGGCGGCGACCAGCGTCAAGCCGTCGCTCTGGGCGCTGTTCAAGGACCAGCAGATCGTCCTGTTCTGCGTGATCTACTTCTGCATCCAGCTGACCATCTACGCCGCCACCTTCTGGCTGCCCAGCATCATCAAGCGGATGAGCGAGCTGAGCAGCGTCGAGGTGGGATTCTTCAACTCGATTCCCTGGCTGATCTCGATCATCGGCATGTACGCCTTCGCCCGGCTGGCCGCCCGCTGGAAATTCCAGCAGGCCTGGGTCGCCGCGGCGCTGCTGATCGCCGCCGGGGTGATCGCCCTGATCAACTCGGTGGGCAACCTCGGCGGCTTCGTCGCGCCGACCACCTTCGGCCTGCTCGAACAGCACACCGGCTCGATCCAGGGCGGCCTCTACGCCCTGGCCGCGACCTCGGTGCTGGCGGCCATCGTGGTGTTCTTCGCCCGCACCCGGCCCGCTTCCAGCGATGAATCTGGCCTGTCCAGCCCCAGGCTGAGCCAGTCCCACTCCTGAAACCGAACGCCGTCCCGCGCCGTCGCCATTGGCGCGGGACGGAGTGCCACATCCCGCAGCCCATAAGGAATCCACCATGAGCACTCCGCTTTCCCAGGCAACCGGCAAGGCCCCCGTCATCACCAGCCTGCAGGTCATCCCGGTGGCCGGCCACGACTCCATGCTGCTCAACCTGAGCGGCGCCCACGGCCCCTACTTCACCCGCAACATCGTCCTCCTCCAGGACAGCGCCGGCCACACCGGGGTCGGCGAAGTTCCCGGCGGCGAAGGCATCCGCCAGACCCTGGAGGACGCCCGCAGCCTGCTGATCGGCCAGCCGATCGGCAACTACCAGAAGCTCCTCAACCAGGTGCGCCAGGCCTTCGCCGGGCGCGACGCCGGCGGCCGCGGCCTGCAGACCTTCGACCTGCGCATCGCCATCCACGCGGTGACCGCCCTGGAGGCGGCGCTGCTCGACCTGCTCGGCCAGTTCCTCGAGGTGCCGGTGGCCGCCCTGCTCGGCGAAGGTCAGCAGCGTGACGAGGTGGAGATGCTCGGCTACCTGTTCTACGTCGGCGACCGCCAGCGGACCGACCTGCCCTACCGCAGCGAGCCCGAGGCCGCCGACGACTGGTTCCGCGTCCGCCACGAGAGGGCCCTGACCCCCGAGGCGGTGGTCCGCCTGGCCGAGGCGGCGCAGGCGCGGTACGGCTTCCAGGACTTCAAGCTCAAGGGCGGCGTGCTGCGCGGCGAGGAGGAGATCGAGGCGGTCACCGCGCTGGCCGAGCGCTTCCCCGAGGCGCGAATCACCCTTGACCCCAACGGCGGCTGGCTGCTCAAGGAAGCCATCCGCCTGTGCCGCGACCTGCACGGCGTGCTGGCCTACGCCGAGGACCCCTGCGGCGCCGAGGACGGCTACTCCGGGCGCGAGGTGATGGCCGAGTTCCGCCGCGCCACCGGCCTGCCCACCGCGACCAACATGATCGCCACCGACTGGCGGCAGATGGGTCACGCCATCCAGCTGCAGTCGGTGGACATCCCGCTGGCCGACCCGCACTTCTGGACCATGCAGGGCTCGGTGCGGGTGGCGCAGCTGTGCCACGAGTGGGGCCTGACCTGGGGCTCGCACTCGAACAACCACTTCGACATCTCGCTGGCCATGTTCACCCACGTCGCCGCCGCGGCGCCGGGCAAGATCACCGCCATCGACACCCACTGGATCTGGCAGGACGGCCAGCGCCTGACCAGGGAGCCGCTGCAGATCGTCGGCGGCAAGGTCAGGGTGCCGCAGAAGCCGGGCCTCGGCGTGGAAATCGATCTGGACCAGTTGAACAAGGCCCACGAGCTGTACAAGGGCATGGGCCTCGGCGCCCGCGACGACTCCGTCGCCATGCAGTACCTGATCCCCGGCTGGCGCTTCGATAACAAGAAGCCCTGTCTGGTCCGCTGACCGGCCGAGGTGCGGCATCCTCCGACCCCGGGGAGGGCGGTCGCCGCGCGCGCAGCGGCGGCCGCCCTGCGGGCTCCGACCGCTTGCCGCGCCGCTCTTGGCCGGAGCTTCGCCAGTGGCTAGACTGCCCGCCCTTTTCGGCACAGGTGGCGGTAGTTCCCATGGCGGCGAAAGTCGAACCCTTCTGGAAGCGCAAGACCCTCGACCAGCTCGACGCCGGGGAGTGGGAGTCGCTGTGCGACGGCTGCGGCCTGTGCTGTCTGCAGAAACTCGAGGACGAGGAGGACGGCGGCGTCTACTACACGCGCATCGCCTGCCGCCTGCTCGATCTGGAAACCTGCCGCTGCCGCGACTACGCCAACCGCCGCCAGTCGGTCCCCGACTGCATCCAGCTCACCCCCGCCCAGGCCGGCGAGTTCCAGTGGCTGCCGCCGACCTGCGCCTATCGCCTGCTCTCCGAGGGCAAGGATCTGCCGCTCTGGCACCCGCTGGTCTGCGGCGATCCCCAGGCGGTGCATCGCGAGCGGATTTCCCAGGCCGGACGCATGCTCAGCGAAACGGCGGTGGCCGAGGACGATTGGGAGGACTACCTGATCTTCCGCGCCGGCTGATCCGTTCGGACACTTCCCACCGCGCCCGGCCAGCCGGCACACTTGCCCCGTCCGTCCCGCCAAGGAGCCTGCCCATGCCCGTCCGCCCGAAGCTGCCGTTCTGTGTCGTCCTGCTGTTCGCGACCGCCCCTGCGTGGGCGGCGAACAAGGTCCATCTAGACTACCACGTGCGTTTTCTACCCGAGAGCGACCAGGCCGAGGTGCGTCTGACCCTGGAGCGGGGCAGTGCGGTCCGCAGCCTGCGCTTCGAGCTGGGCGACCAGGGCCGCTACAGCGATTTCCAGACCGACGGGCAGTGGCAGCAGGATGAGCCCGGCAGCGGTACCTGGCAGCCTGCGGAAGGCAAGAGCAGCCTGAGCTACCGGGTGCAGGTCAGCCACGCGCGGGCATCGGGGCGCTTCGATGCGCGGATGACCGAGCACTGGGCGCTGCTGCGCGGCGACGATCTGGTACCCAGCGCCCATCTGGTGCAGCAGGATGCTGTGGAACTGGTGGCGCGCCTGGAGTTCGAGCTGCCCGAAGGCTGGCGGGGCGTCGAGACCGGCTGGCCGCGGATCGGCAAGAACCGTTTCCGCATCGACAACCCGGCGCGTCGCTTCGACCGGCCGACCGGCTGGCTGATCGCCGGCCGGCTCGGTACCCGGCGCGCCACCCTGGGCGATAGCGAGGTCAGCGTGGCGGCGCCGCTCGGCGAGAAGATGCGGCGGATGGACATCCTGACCCTGTTGACCTTCGTCTGGGACGAATACCGGGCGGTGTTCCTGCGCGAGCCGGACAAGCTGCTGGTGGTCGGCGCCGGCAACCCGATGTGGCGCGGCGGCCTGTCGGCGCCCAGCTCCCTGTACCTGCACGCCGACCGCCCGCTGGTCAGCGAGAACGGCACCAGCTCCCTGCTGCACGAGCTGGTGCACGTGTTCGCGCGGATTCGCGACACCGACGCAAGCGACTGGATCAGCGAGGGGCTGGCCGAGTACTACGCCATCGAGCTGCTGCGCCGCGCCGGCGGACTCGGCGAGGATCGCTACGAGCGGGTTCGCCAGCAACTGACCCGCTGGAGCCGCAAGGTCGAGAGCCTGCGCGGCGAGCGGGTCGGCGGTGCGGCAACCGCCCGTGCCGTGCTCCTGCTGCAGGCGCTCGACGCCGAGATCCGCACGCGCAGCGAGAATCGCCATTCGCTGGACGATGTGGTGAGCGGGCTGATCCGCATGGAGCGGGTCAGCACCGACGACTTCGTCGCGATCAGCGAAAACCTCATGGGCGGCAAGTCGCAGGTACTGGATACGCCCTTGCTGGCGCTCGAAAAAAGGCCGTGAGAAAACGCTCGCTTTTGTGCGGTTCGTTACAAAATCGCACGCTTTTGTGATCTTTGTATCAGTCATACCGGTTGGATGACCCGCCGGGGTGTCAAGAAATCTTTCCAGAACAGCCATTATTCGTGTGACATTAAAGTGACATTACGCGGCATGTGAATTGCAGGACTCCGGCAGGCGTTACCGCCTGCTTTCTGTCTTGCCGAGGTGCGTGCATAAAAATGGCTTACAACATCAACTGGTCGGCCGAGTTCGAAACCGGCATCGACATCATCGATGATCAGCACAAGCGTATCTTCGACTACCTGAACGAGATCGACCAGGCGATTGCCCTGCGCTCGGTTCCGGAGATCGAGCGGGTCATCAAGGCGATCATCGACTACTCCATTTCCCACAACACCTTCGAGGAAAGCCTGATGGAAAGGGCCGGCTATCCGCTGCTCGAGGCCCATCACCAGGTGCACGAGCGTTTCAAGGAGCGCGCCCATGGCTACGGTGCGCGCTTCGAGAAGGGCGAGGATCCGATCCGTCTGGCGCGGGAGGTGCGCAGCGATATCGGACTGTGGCTGACCAACCACATCAAGCGCGACGACAAGCACTACGTGAGCGATGTGAAGAAAAGCCTTGAGGGCAGCTTCGTCTCGCGCATGCTGGCCAAGTTCTTCCAGTGAGCCCGGGGCGGGCCAGTTGCCGGCCCGCCTCGTTCATCTGCCAGCCCTGCCGGCCACCGGCCTTGCCGCTGGTCGGCCCGGCCGGCACCGATACCGATCCGGCACGTCTATCCCTGAAAATGTGGAGCAGGAGGGGGCGGCATGCGTCTGCTGGATTTGCGGGGGATGGGGCTGGCCGAGATCCTCAGGTGTGCGGCGAAGGACTTCATGGCCGACGAAATGCCGACCTATGCCTCGGCGCTGGCCTTCCAGATGCTCTTTTCCCTGTTTCCCTTCCTGCTGTTCCTGATCGCCCTGATCGGCTTTCTCGACCTGCAGCAGTTCTTCGACTGGCTGCAGCAGCAGGCGGCCCTGCTGCTGCCGGCGCAGGCGATGGACACGGTCAACGCGGTCATCGCCCAATTCCAGACCGAGCGGGTCGGGCTGTTCTCGGTGGGGATATTGGCCGCCCTGTGGACGGCGTCGGCCGGGGTGCGCTCGACCATGCTCGCCATGAACAAGGCCTATGATGTCAAGGAGGGCCGCCCGGCCTGGAAGCGCATTCCGCTGTCGGTGCTCTATACCATCGGTATCGCCCTGATGCTGCTGAGCGCGGCCGCCCTGATGCTCGTCGGCCCGCAGGTGATGGGCTGGCTGGCCGGCTGGGTGGGCCTGGAGCAACTGATCGTCATCCTCTGGACCTGGCTGCGCTGGCCGCTGGCGGTGCTGCTGCTGATCCTGGTCGTGGCGACCATCTACTACGTGGCGCCGGACGTCGAGCAGCGCTTCCATTTCATCACACCCGGCTCGGTGCTGGCGGTGCTGGTGTGGATCGCGGCCTCGCTCGGTTTCGGCTTCTACGTGCGCAATTTCGCCAATTACGACGCCACCTACGGCAGCGTCGGGGCGATCATCGTGATGCTGCTGTACTTCTTCATCTCCGCGGCGGTGCTGCTGTTTGGCGCGGAGATGAATGCGGTGATCGAGCATCGTCACCCCGAAGGCAAGGACCCTGGCGAGAAGCAGCTTTGAGATTCAGGTGCGGCCGAGCACCTTGAGGAGGAAGGCATATTCCAGCGCCACGTCCTTCAGCGCCTGGTAGCGGCCGCTCATGCCGCCGTGGCCGGCGCCGAACTCGGTCTTCAGCAGCAGCAGGTTGCCGTCGGTCTTGCTGGCGCGCAGCCTGGCCACCCATTTCGCCGCCTCCCAGTACTGCACCCGGCTGTCGTGGTAGCCGGCCACCGCGAGGATCGCCGGGTAGGCCTGGGCGCGCACGTTCTCGCAGGGCGCGTAGGCCTTGATCCGGGCGTGGACTTCCGGGTCGCGCGGATCGCCCCATTCGTCGTACTCGGTGACGGTCAGCGGCAGCTCGGGGTTGTGCATGGTGTTCAGCACGTCGACGAAAGGCACCTCGGCGATCGCCGCGGCGAACAGCTCCGGACGCCGGTTGAGCACGGCGCCGATCAGCAGGCCGCCGGCGCTGCCGCCGCTGATCGCCAGGCGGTCGGCAGAGGTGAAGCCCTCGGCGATCAGCCGTTCGGCCACGGCGATGAAGTCGCCGAAGGTGTTCTCCTTGTGCTCTAGCTTGCCGGCGCGGTACCAGGCCTCGCCCAGCTCGCCGCCGCCGCGCACGTGGGCGATGGCGAAGACGAAGCCGCGCTCCAAGAGGCTCAGCCGGGCATGCGAGAACCAGGGATCGAGACTTTCGCCATAGGCGCCGTAGCCATAGAGGTAGAGCGGGGCGGGCCGGCCCAGGGTGTCGCGGCGGGCGACCAGGCTGACCGGGATGCGCGCGCCATCGGCCGCCTCGGCCCAGATCCGCAGGCTGAGGTAGTCGTCGGCATCGAACGGACCCTCCACCGGGGTTTCCTTGAGCACCCGCTGGGCGCCGCCGGCCAGGTCCAGCTGGCGGATCTGCGCCGGGCGGTTGAGCGCCTCGTAGCGCAGGCGGATCGCCGGGCTGTCGAACTCCAGGATGTCCTGCACGTCCAGGCTGTAGGCGGCGTCCGGCAGCTCGACGCGATAGGGCGTGGCCTCGGCCGGGTGCACCTCGACGATCGGCAGGCCCTGCTCGCGCAGGCTGAGAACGAAGCCGCCGGCATTCAGGCTGAGGTCCTCGATCATTCGCGCTGCGTCGTGGCCGATCCGCGGCCGCCAGTGCTCGCGGCTGGGCGAGCCTTCGGGCGCCTGGTAGACGGCGAAGTTGATGCCGTCCTGGTTGCTGCGGATCAGCCAGCCCCAGTCGCCATCGATGCGCCCGTGGTCGGGGTAGTACTCGTGACCCTCCTGGCGCGGCGCCAGGCAGACGAAGGCCGCCTGCGGGCGTTCGGCATCCAGCGCCCAGGCTTCGCAGGTGGTCTTGCTGTTGCTCAGGAGAACCAGCTGGCGCTCGGAGCTGGCGCGGTAGCAGTGGATGAAGAAGCGTCCGTCCGGCTCGTTGAACACCAGCTCGGCCTCGTCGGCGCCGAGCCGGTAGCGGTACAGCTTGTGCGGCCGCTGGGTGTCGTCCAGCTCGGCGAAGAACAGCGTTTCGCTGTCGTTGGCCCAGGTCATGCTGCCGTCGCAGTCCTCGAAGGGCAGCTCGTGCAACTCGCCGCTGTCCAGTTCCCTGACGAACAGCCGGTAGATCTCGTCGCCGCTGGTATCCAGGCTGTAGGCCAGGCGCCGATGGTCGGGGCTGATCTCGAAGGCGCCGAGCGACAGGTAGCCGCCGTCGGCCAGGGCATTGGGGTCGAGCAGCAGTTCCTCGCGGCGCTCGTCGGTCTGCAGCGAGCCGTCCGTCGGGCGCGGGCAGCGGTAGTGGCGCGGGTATTCGTCACCGGCCGTGGTGCGCTGGTAGTACAGGTACGCTCCCCAGGGAACCGGCAGGGACAGGTCGGTTTCGCGGATGCGGCCCTTGATCTCCTGGAACAGGCTCTCGCGCAGCGCGCCGACATCCTCGAGCCGGGCCTCCAGATAGGCGTTCTCCGCCTCCAGGTAGGCGAGCACCTGCGGGTCGTCGCGCTGTTCCAGCCAGCGGTAGGGGTCGGCGGAATGGCTTTCGACACGGGCGATGGGGGCGTGCATGGCGGCTCCTGGCGGCAACTGGCGTCCGACGGCGCGACTTCCGGCAGTGGCGTCGCGGTGGGGAAATGTCGTTATCATAAGCACCCTTCCGCCAGTCTCACACCGCCATGATCGAAAACGACTATCTGCTTGCCTGGGCCGTCTACGGCATCGCCGCACTCGGCTGCCTGCTGGTCTGGTTCCGGTTGACCCGCTGGATGTGGCGCTGGCTGTGCGAGCCCTTGCGGGTGGCCATGACGGTGCTGCTGCTGACTCCGACCGTCGTCGATCCGGGCAAGGAGCTGTTCGCTCCGGCCATCGCCATCACCGCCCTCGACCTGCTGTTCGGCGTCGGCAACAACGCCTGGCGCGCGGTGGCCGACCTGGTGCTCTACGGGATGATCGCTATGACCGGGTATCTGCTGGCGGCTGGATTGCGCTGGCTGCTCTGGCGCCGTCGGAGCCTGGTCGAGGCGTCGCCAGCGGGCGACGGGAACGAACCGACCCTGCGCGAGCGGATGGCCCGCGGCGAGTTCGGCAGGCCGCAGGGCCTGCGTGCCGGCCCGCGTCCCTGAAACCGGACCAGGCCGCCTGCGAGGAGCCCCGCGATGTGCGAACTGCTCGGCATGAGCGCCAACGTCCCGACCGATATCGTTTTCAGCTTTACCGGCCTGATGCAGCGCGGCGGGCGCACCGGCCCGCACCGCGACGGCTGGGGCATCGCCTTCTACGAGGGTCGCGGCGTGCGGCTGTTCCAGGACCCGGCGGCAAGCGCCGACTCTGAGGTGGCCCGGCTGGTGCAGCGCTATCCGATCAAGAGCGAGCTGGTCATCGGTCATATCCGCCACGCCAACGTTGGGCGGATCTGCCTGGCCAACACCCATCCCTTCGTGCGCGAGCTCTGGGGCCGCAACTGGTGCTTCGCCCACAACGGCCAGCTGGCGGACTTCCAGCCGCCGGCGGGCTTCTACCGGCCGGTGGGCGACACCGACAGCGAGCGGGCCTTCTGCGACCTGCTCAACCGGGTGCGCCAGGCCTTTCCCGAGCCGGTGGAGGCGCAGGCGCTGCTGCCGATCCTGGTGGCGGCCTGCAACGAGTACCGCGCCAGGGGCGTGTTCAACTGCCTGCTGGGCAACGGTGAATGGCTGTTCAGCTTCTGCAGTACCAAGCTGGCGCAGATCACCCGCCGTGCGCCCTTCGGTCCGGCGCGGCTGAAGGATGCCGAGCTGACGGTGGACTTCCAGGCCGAAACCACCCCGAACGACGTGGTGACGGTGCTGGCCACCGAGCCTTTGACCGCCAACGAGACCTGGATCGCCCACCGGCCGGGCGAGTGGACGCTCTGGCGGCTGGGCGAGTGCATCGCCCGCGGCGAGGCCTGAGCCGCTACCTTTCCCCCGGCCCGGCCGGCCTCACTTGGCCAGAAAGCGCATGCCCTCTTCGAGACCGCCGAGGGTCAGGGGGTACATGTGCTGTCCGACCAGCTCGCGGACGATCTGTATCGAGCTGCCGTAGTTCCAGGTGCGTTCGGGGGACGGGTTGATCCAGATGAGCTTGCGGTAGGTTTCCGTGAAGCGCTGCATCCACGCCAGGCCGGGTTCCTCGTTCCAGTGCTCGACGCTGCCGCCGGGCTGGAGGATTTCGTAGGGCGACATGGAGGCGTCGCCGACGAACACCACCTTGTAGTCCGGGCCGTACTTGTGCAGCAGGTCGTGGGTCGCGATGCGCTCGGAATGGCGCCGGCGGTTGTCCGTCCACAGGCTCTCGTAGATGAAGTTGTGGAAGTAGTAGTGCTCCAGGTGCTTGAACTCGCTGCGGCAGGCGGAGAACAGCTCCTCGCAGACCTTCACGTGGGCGTCCATCGAGCCGCCGATGTCCAGCAGCAGGAGCAGCTTCACCTTGTTGTGCCGTTCCGGGCGCAGCTGGATGTTGAGCAGGCCGGCGTCCCGCGCGGTGTGGGCGATGGTGGCGTCGAGATCGAGTTCCTCGGCTGCCCCTTCGCGGGCAAAGCTGCGCAGGCGGCGCAGGGCCATCTTCAGGTTGCGCGTGCCCAGCTCGACCTGGTCGTCGAGGTTGCGGTATTCGCGCTGTTCCCAGACCTTGACCGCCTTGCCCTGGCGCGCCCCGGCCTCGCCGACGCGGATGCCCTCGGGGTGATAGCCGCCCGAGCCGAACGGGCTGGTGCCGCCGGTGCCGATCCACTTGTTGCCGCCGGCGTGCCGCTCCTTCTGCTCCTCGAGGCGCTTCTTGAAGGTCTCGAGCAGTTGCTCGAGACCGCCCAGGGACTGGATCTGCGCCTTCTCCTCGTCGCTCAGCAGGCGCTCGAATTCCTTGCGCAGCCATTCCTCGGGGATCAGCGCCTCGAGCAGGGCGTCGAGGTTTTCCAGGCCCTGGAAATAGGCGGTGAAGGCCCGGTCGAACTTGTCGAAATGCCGTTCGTCCTTGACCAGGATGGTGCGGGCCAGGAAGTAGAAGGCGTCCATGTCGGCGAACACCAGCCGCTGCTCGAGCGCCTCGATCAGGTCGAGCAGCTCGCGCAGCGAGACCGGGACCTTGGCCGCGCGCATTTCATTGAACAGGTTGAGCAGCATGAACAGGCTCCCGTGGGGGTTCCGGGCTACCGGTTGGCGCGGCGGGTCATGAAAGCCAGGCGTTCCAGCAGCTGCGTGTCCTGCTCGTTCTTCACCAAGGCGCCGGCCAGCGGCGGAATGGCTTTGGTCGGGTCACGCTCGCGCAGCGCCGCAAGGTCGATGTCGTCGGCCAGCAGCAGCTTCAGCCAGTCGACCAGCTCGGAGGTGGAGGGTTTCTTCTTCAGCCCGGGGATCTCCCGCACCTCGAAGAACAGGTCCAGCGCCTCGGCTACCAGCTGGCCCTTGATACCGGGGAAATGCACGTCGACGATCTTCTGCAGCGTCTCGCGGTCGGGGAAGGCGATGTAATGGAAGAAGCAGCGGCGCAGGAAGGCGTCGGGTAGCTCCTTCTCGTTGTTCGAGGTGATGACCACGATCGGTCGCTGGCGGGCCCTGACGGTCTCGCCGGTCTCGTAGACGAAGAACTCCATGCGGTCGAGTTCCTGCAGCAGGTCGTTGGGGAACTCGATATCGGCCTTGTCGATCTCGTCGATCAAGAGGACCACCCGCTCGCCGGCCTCGAAGGCCTCCCACAGCTTGCCCTTGCGGATGTAGTTGCGCACGTCGTGGACCTTGTCTACGCCCAGCTGCGAGTCGCGCAGGCGGCTCACCGCGTCGTATTCGTAGAGACCCTGCTGGGCCTTGGTGGTGGACTTGATGTGCCAGGCGATCAGCCGGGTGCCGAGCGACTCCGCCAACTGCTCGGCGAGCAGGGTCTTGCCGGTGCCGGGCTCGCCCTTGACCAGCAGCGGGCGCTGCAGGGTGATGGCGGCGTTGACGGCGAGCCTGAGGCTGTCGCTGGCCACGTAGGTGGCGGTGCCCTGGAACTTCATCGTGAATCCTCGCGTGGGGTGGCGCCGGTGTGCGCCGGCCTGTCGTGGTTGGACAGGCGCCCGACTATAACGTGCAGGCGCCGGCACAGGAATGCCGGCCCTGGACGGCGTCTGCACGGCGACTTAGGCTTGCCCTTCTTTCGCGCATACACCAACAAGGAACGCGCCATGAGCCGCATCTATGCCGACAACGTACAATCCATTGGCAACACGCCGCTGGTCAAGATCAACCGCCTGGCGCCCCAGGGCGTGACCATCCTGGCCAAGATCGAGGGGCGCAACCCGGCCTATTCGGTCAAGTGCCGGATCGGCGCCAACATGGTCTGGGAGGCCGAGGCCAGCGGACGCCTGAAGCCCGGCATGACCCTGGTCGAGCCGACCTCGGGCAATACCGGCATCGGCCTGGCCTTCGTCGCCGCGGCGCGCGGCTACAAGCTGATCCTCACCATGCCGGCGTCGATGAGCCTGGAGCGGCGCAAGGTGCTCAAGGCCCTGGGCGCCGAGCTGGTGCTCACCGAGGCGGCCAAGGGCATGAAGGGCGCCATCGAGAAGGCCACCGAGATCGCCGCCTCGAACCCCGAGCTGTACTTCATGCCGCAGCAGTTCGACAACCCGGCCAACCCGGCGATCCACGAGAAGACCACCGGCCCGGAAATCTGGAACGATACCGACGGCGCGGTGGATGTGCTGGTCGCCGGGGTCGGCACCGGCGGCACCATCACCGGCGTTTCCCGCTACATCAAGCAGACCTGCGGCAAGCCGTTGCTCTCGGTGGCGGTGGAGCCGACCGGCTCGCCGGTGATCAGCCAGACCCTGGCCGGCGAGGAAGTCAAGCCGTCGCCGCACAAGATCCAGGGCATCGGTGCCGGCTTTGTGCCGAAGAACCTGGACCTGTCGCTGGTCGACCGGGTCGAGCGGGTCACCGACGACGAGGCCAAGGCCATGGCCCTGCGCCTGATGCGCGAGGAGGGCATCCTCTGCGGGATTTCCTGTGGCGCAGCCATGGCCGCCGCCGTGCGTCTGGCCGAGCACGAGCCGTCGCTGCAGGGCAAGACCATCGTGGTGATCCTGCCGGACTCCGGCGAGCGCTACCTGTCGAGCATGCTGTTCGAGGGGCTGTTCAGCGAGCAGGAATTGCTCCCGTAAAGGCCGCTGGAGCGTGGTGGGAGCCTGTTTCCGCTGCGCTTGCGGGCGCGCACTGCGCGGTTCGCCCCATGCTTTTTGATTCGGGTCAGGCCGTTGGGCGAAAACTGGGGCTATCCTGAAAACAAGGATGGTGCAGATTGCCCGTGCGACTGCTGCCTGAATGCCCCACTTGGTCGTAACCGGAGGAACTGGTCATGAACGCTTGGCTCAATCGTTTGCTCGCCGATCTCGCTACCCTGTTCGGTCTGGATGCCGCCGGGCGCCTGCAGCCCATTCCTCTGGAAAGCGACGAACGCCGTCGTCTGGCCGAGGAGCGCGCACGCCGCCGCTGACTGCTGCTCTGACAGGGCGCCCGCGGGCGCCCTGTTTCGTTTTCCGCCCCTGTGGCAGACTGCTCCGCCGAGGAGAGTCCATGTCACGTCCCTGTTGTTCCCGTTGTGCGCGTCCGCTGAGCCATTGCCTGTGCGCACTTGTCCCCCGATTAGCCAGCCGCACCCGGGTGCTGATCCTGCAGCACCCTGCCGAAGTATCCCATGCCCTGAATACCGCTCGCCTGGCCGGCCTGGCTCTGAGCAATGGCGAGCTGCGGGTCGGTGAGACCTTCTCCGAGCTGGCAGCGGAGCTGGCGCACGGCACCTGGCGCAGCTGCCTGCTGTTTCCCGGCGCAGAGGCCATGCCGCTGGCCGAGCTGGCGCAGGGCGGGCCGCCCCTGCAACTGATCGTGCCGGACGGCACCTGGCGCAAGGCGCGCCGGATACTTCATCTCAATCCGCCGCTGGCGGCCTTGCCGCGGGTCGCCCTGCCCGAGGGCCTGTCGTCGCGCTACCGGCTGCGCAAGGCGCCCATGGCCGGGGCGCTGTCGACCCTCGAGGCGATCGTCTGCGCCCTGAATATCCTCGAGGGGGCTGGGCGCTTCGATGCCATGCTGCGGCCCTTCGAGGCCTTGATCGAGGGGCAGATCGCGGCGATGGGGGAGGCGGTCTACCGGCGCAATCATGGCGGCGATCCGGCGGGATAGATCAGTCGGCCCGTATTGGCCGGGTCTTCTGCCTGAGGATGTAGACCGTGACCAGCGCGGCGCTGGCCAGCATGAGCAGGCGGACAGGGAGCAGCGGAATCAGGTAGCAGGACAGCAGGATGCTCGTCCACATCAGGCCGACGGCGTAGACCTTGCCCTTGAGGGGAATGCCTTCGCCGTCCAGATAGTCGCGGATCCAGGGGCCCAGCCAGGGGTGGCCGACCAGCCAGAGATAGAAGCGCTGCGAGCTGCGCATGAAGCAGGCGGTGGCCAGCAGCAGGAAGGGCGTGGTCGGCAGCAGCGGCAGGAAGATGCCGATCACCCCCAGCGCCAGGCTGAGTAGGCCGGCCGCCTGCAGGGCGTGGCGCACCAGGCGGGATCGGCTTTCGCGGACGGTCCGCGCCATTCCGCCCCCTCAGTGAGGACGCGGCTTGAGCAGCGCGGGTTTTTCCTCGGGGGCATGGCAGAGCAGGAACAGCGTGGTGAGCAGGTCCGGAATCTGCTGGATCATCTCGTCCACCAGCTTGCGGTCGTGGGCGATTTCCGCGAAGTCCGGCTGGTCCTCGAACAGGCCGGAGGCGATCATGATCGGCAGCAGCAGCTCGCTGACCTCTTCCTCGGAGTCCTCGAACCAGGCTTCCTCGCGCAGGAAGACTCCCTCCATGAAGCCGATGCACCAGCCGCGCAGGTCGGAGTCGTCGGGGGCCTCGCCCAGGTCGAGCTCGCAGGGCAGCTCGGGATCCTCGTCGCTGGCCAGCTGGCGGCCGATATGCGCCTTGAGCTGGAGCAGCGTGGACTCGATTTCCTCCCGCTCGAGGTCGCTGCGGTAGTGCGGCGGCTCGGCGAACAGGGCGTCGATCCATTCGTGTTCGGGCACGGGTTCCGGGCAGATCGACAGCGCGGTCAGATAGCCGTGGGCAGCGACATAGTCCAACGCCTCTTCATGCAGGTCGTCGGCGTCGAGAAAGGCTTGCAGGCGGGACAATTGCTCGGCGAAGGACATGGCGCGACTACCTTGAGGGTTCGGGAGGCTGGATTTTAGCCCGGATAACGCCCGGCGGCGTGCCGCGGCGCGGTTTTTTTCGTGGGCAGTCGCACGGGGGCATTCGGCCACGGCTGGAGCGGGACTGATAGCCGGCTTCCTCACGTATAATGCGCCGCTTCATACGGCTCCGTCCGGAGCCGTGCAGTCGATTCAACCCGACAGGCCGCCCGGTCTCGTTGTTCCGCTTGGAGTGTCCATGCTCGAACAGGCTCAGCGCATTCTCAAGGACGTCTTTGGTTACGACGCGTTCCGTGGCAACCAGGCGGCAATCATCGAGCGCGTCGCCCGCGGCGGCGACGCCCTGGTGCTGATGCCGACCGGAGGCGGCAAGTCGCTCTGCTATCAGGTTCCGGCCCTGCTGCGCGACGGGCTGGCAGTGGTGGTTTCGCCGCTGATCGCCCTGATGGAGGACCAGGTCGCCACCCTCGACGAGCTGGGGGTG
This sequence comes from Azotobacter chroococcum, assembly GCF_004339665.1. Taxonomy (GTDB): domain Bacteria; phylum Pseudomonadota; class Gammaproteobacteria; order Pseudomonadales; family Pseudomonadaceae; genus Azotobacter; species Azotobacter chroococcum. The sequence continues at coordinate 321,938 of NZ_SMMU01000001.1, read as the reverse complement.
CCGGCGGTGGCGCTGAACTCCACGCTGGGTGCCGACGAGCAGCGCGAGATCGCCGAGCGGATCCGTCTGGGCGAGATCAAGCTGCTCTATCTGGCCCCGGAGCGCCTGGTGCAGCCGCGCATGCTGGCCTTCCTGCAGCGCCTGCCGATCGGTCTGTTCGCCATCGACGAGGCGCATTGCGTGTCCCAGTGGGGGCACGACTTCCGCCCCGAATACCTGCAGCTGGGCCAGCTCGCCGAGCTGTTCCCGCAAGTGCCGCGCATCGCCCTGACCGCCACGGCGGACAAGCGCACCCGCGAGGAAATCGTCCAGCGCCTGCATCTGGAGAGCGCCGAGCGCTTTCTCTCCAGCTTCGACCGGCCGAACATCTTCTACCGCATCGTCGCCAAGGATCAGCCGCGCAAGCAGCTGCTGGGCTTTCTTGCCGAGCGTCGCGGCGACGCCGGAATCGTCTACTGCATGTCGCGCAAGAAGGTCGAGGAAACCGCGGCCTTCCTCTCCGAGCAGGGTTTTCCGGCGCTGCCGTACCACGCCGGACTGTCCAACGAACTGCGTGCCCTCCACCAGAAACGCTTCCTCAACGAGGAGGGCCTGATCATGGTGGCGACCATCGCCTTCGGCATGGGCATCGACAAGCCCAACGTGCGCTTCGTCGCCCACCTCGACCTGCCCAAATCGCTGGAGGCCTACTATCAGGAAACCGGCCGGGCCGGGCGCGACGGCCTGCCGGCGGACGCCTGGATGGCCTACGGTCTGCAGGACGTCATCTTTCTCAAGCAGATGCTCAGCAGTTCCGAGGGCGACGAGCGGCACAAGCGCGTCGAGCAGCACAAGCTCGACGCCATGCTGGCGCTGTGCGAGGAAACCCGCTGCCGCCGCCAGGCGCTGCTGGCCTATTTCGACGAGGAGCTGGCAAAGCCCTGCGGCCACTGCGACAACTGCGTCGACGGCGTGCAGACCTGGGATGCCACCGAGGCCGCCCGCCAGGCGCTGTCGACCATCTACCGCAGCGGCCAGCGCTATGGCGTCGGTCATCTGGTGGACATCCTGCTCGGTCGCGACAATGACAAGGTGCGCGGCCTGGGCCATCAGCACCTGTCGGTGTTCGGCGTCGGCAAGGCGCGCGGCGAAGGGGAGTGGCGCACGCTGTTCCGCCAACTGGTCGCCCGTGGCCTGGCCGATGTGGATCTGGATGGCTATGGTGGCCTGCGTCTGAACCAGAGCTGCCGGGCGCTACTGCGCGGCGAGATGAGCCTGGAGCTGCGCCGCGATCTCAAGCCACAGGCGCCGAAGCCTGCGGCCAGCGCCGCCAGCCAGCTGGTCCGCCACGACGAGCGCGAGCAATGGGAGGCGCTGCGCGCGCTGCGCCGCAAGCTGGCGGAGGAGCACGCGGTGCCGCCCTATGTGATCTTCCCCGACGCCACCTTGCTGGAAATGCTGCGCAGCCAGCCGCGCTCGCTGTCCGAGATGGCGCGGGTCAGCGGTGTCGGCGCGCGCAAGCTGGAGCGCTATGGCGAGGCCTTCCTCGAAGTGCTCAACAAGGCCGGCGAGGCGCCGAAGCCGGTGACCGACCTGCGCCACGAACTAGTCAGCCTGGCGCGTGCCGGCATGACGCCGGCGCAGATCGCCGGCCAGCTGGACTGTACCGAAAAGAACGTCTATAGCCTGCTGGCAGAGGCCATCGGCCGCCGTCAGCTCACCCTCGAGCAGGCGCTGGACCTGCCCGAGGAGCTGCTGGGCGAAATCCACGATGCCTTCCTCGACGCCGATGGCGAGCTGCCGCCGGTCGCGGCGCTGGCCGAGCAGTTCGCTGGGCGGGTGTCGCAGGGGGTGCTGCGCTGCGTGCGTGCAGCCTTGCAAGCCGAACTCGATCCTTGACCGACGGCTTGCATCCGAGCTGCTTTATTTACATCTTCTGACGAAAAGTCGCGTGGCGTATTGTTCAGCTTGCGGTTACGGTTAGCTAACTAATAATTAGTCCAAGTACTAGTGCGAGCTTTTTCCCATGTCCTACTTGAATCAGCATCGCTTTGCGATGCAACTTGCCCAGTTGTCGCGTGCCTGGCGTGCCGAGCTGGACCGCCGGCTGTCCGGAATGGGCCTGTCGCAGGCGCGCTGGCTGGTGCTGCTGCATCTGGCCCGCTTCGAGGCCCGTGTCGGGAAGTGGCCGACGCAGCGCGAGCTGGCCGAGAGCGTGGCGGTCGAGGGACCGACCCTGGCCCGGTTGCTGGATACCCTGGAGGCGCAGGGACTGGTCAGCCGCCAGGCGGTGGTCGAGGACCGGCGGGCCAAGCGGATCGTGCTGAATCCGGTGGCGGTACCGCTGATCGAGCAGATCGAGGCGATTTCCTCCCAGTTGCGCCAGGAACTCTTCGCCGGGATCGATCCGGAGGAGCTGCGTCTCTGCCAGCAGGTACATGCGCGGATCCTCGCCAACCTGGAGAAGCGCTGAAGCGCCGTGCCTGGGCTCCGGTAGTCCAGGCCGGCAGGGGCCCGTGCCCAGGCTGCAGCGCTATCATGATAGCTGGTCACCGTTTCCCGGAGGCGCCATGACTACGGCCAGGCCGGAAATTCTCATCACCTACTGCACCCAGTGCCAATGGCTGCTGCGTGCCGCCTGGCTGGCCCAGGAGCTGCTCAGCACCTTCGGCGAGGATCTCGCCCGAGTCAGCCTGGAGCCGGGCCGCGGCGGGGTGTTCCGCATCACCTGCGACGGAGTGCAGATCTGGGAGCGCAAGGCCGATGGCGGCTTTCCCGAGGCCAAGGTGCTCAAGCAGCGCGTGCGCGACTTGATCGCTCCGGGCCGCGATCTTGGTCACAACGACCGTCCCTGAGTTTTGCGGTAGCGTCAGGGCGCTGTCACTGAATCGACCCGGCGCCGTCACAGCGTCTTCATCCCCGGTGCGGAAGATCGGTTAAACCCCGCCGGAGATTGCCGATGAGCAGCGCCCACTTTCAGCCGACCGACAAGCAATCCGTCCGTACGCTCTGGATTTCCGATGTGCACCTTGGTACGCGGGACTGCAAGGCCGAGCATCTGGCGAGCTTTCTCAAGCGCTATCGCGCCGATACCCTCTATCTGGTCGGCGACATCATCGACGGCTGGCGATTGCGCAGCGGCATCTACTGGCCGCAGGCGCATACCAATGTCATCCGCCGCCTGCTGACCATGAGCAAGCGCGGCACCACGGTGATCTATGTCACCGGCAACCACGACGAGTTCCTGCGTCGCTATTCGGCATTGATACTGGGCAACATCCATCTGGTCGACGAGGCCGAGCACGTCACGGCCGATGGCCGGCGGCTGCTGGTGGTCCATGGCGACCAGTTCGACGTGGTCACCCGCTGCCACAGGTGGCTCGCCTTCCTCGGCGACTCCGCCTATGGCGTCACCCTGGTCCTCAACCGCTGGCTCAACCACTGGCGCGAGCGCTGGGGCTACGGCTACTGGTCGCTGTCGGCCTTTCTCAAGTACAAGGTGAAGACGGCGGTGAACTTCATCGGCGATTTCGAGGAGGCCATCGCCCATGAATGCCAGCGTCGCGGCTTCAATGGCGTGGTCTGCGGGCACATCCATCATGCGGAGATCCGCCGCCTGGGCGAGGTGGAGTACCTCAACTGCGGCGACTGGGTGGAGTCCTGCACGGCGCTGATCGAGCACTGGGATGGCAGCATCGAACTCTATCGCCTGGCCGAGAAGCAGGCGCTCCTGGTGCGGCAGGGTGCCGAGCTGGCGAATGTCGTAGAGACGGCCGCATGAGGGTCCTGATCGTCAGCGACGCCTGGCTGCCACAAGTCAACGGCGTGGTCACCAGCCTGCAGTCCCTGATCGGCGAGTTGCGCGAGCTGGGCCATGAGGTGCGCTTGCTGTCGCCCGGCGAATTCCGCTCCCGGCCCTGTCCGACCTATCCGGAAATTCCGCTGGTCTGGGATCTCTGGCGGGTGGGGCCGGCAATCCGCGCGTTTCGGCCGGATTGCGTGCACCTGGCCACCGAGGGCCTCCTCGGTTGGGCCGCCCGGCACTGGCTGGTGAAGCGCGGGATGGCGTTCTCCACGGCCATCCACACTCGCTTCCCGGAGTACGTCCATACCCGATGGCCATGGCTGCCGCTGAGCTGGGGTTATGCCCTGCTGCGCGCCTTCCACCGGCCGAGCCGCGCGGTACTGGTGAGCACCGCGCGTCTGCGCGAGGAGTTCAGGCATTGGCGTCTGCCGTGTCTGGTCATCTGGGGCAAGGGCGTGGACACTCGCCTGTTCTTTCCGCAGCCGGAGCGGCTGGTAGCGGAGCGGCCGGTGTTTCTCTATGTCGGGCGCATTGCTCCGGAGAAGAACCTGGAGGCTTTTCTGGCGCTCGACTTGCCGGGCGAAAAGCGGGTGGTCGGCGACGGGCCGCAGCGCGCAGAACTGCAAGCGCGTTATCCCGAGGTCCACTTTCTCGGCTATCGCCATGGCCGGGAACTGGCTGCGGCCTACGCCGAGGCCGGCGTGCTGGTATTTCCCTCGCGTACCGACACCTACGGCCTGGTGATGCTGGAGGCACTGGCTTGTGGCACTCCTGTGGCGGCATTTCCGGTGCCGGGGCCGCTGGACGTGGTGGAGGCGGGTGTGAGCGGCATGCTCGACGAGGATCTCGGCAAGGCCTGTCTGGCCGCACTGGCGCTGGATCGCGCGCATTGTGCCGAACTGGCGGGCCGGCAGTCCTGGCGTGCTTCGGCACTCGAGTTCCTGGCTCATCAGGTGCTGCTGAATGGCGAACCATGTAGCCGAGCGCAGGCGCACACGGAATTCCGGGTGGATGCCCTGGTCGATTAGCTTTGTTGCGAGCACCGCCTGCTCCGCCTGGTGCGCGCTCCCCATCACGCCATGGCGAAGATTCCGGCTCGTTCTTGGGAGAGGCTCGGGCAGGGCCGCTCCACGGGTAGAGGCAAACGGCTATCCCGATACTTCGACAGGGCTTGGGAGGGATTGAGGAGGCTTGTTGAGTTTCGCACCGGATTCGCTCCATCCGGTCGGCAGGCCATCCCTGGCCTTTCTGGCAGCGGAAGATCCGCTGGTCTGCGAGGTGCGCCGTTCTTGACTAGACGGTCACCTTGTCTCTGAGCTTTTCCGCAGCCTGGCGCAGCGCCAGGATGACCCGTTCCTTGTCGAAGTTCTGGATGTCGTTGGTATCCAGATACATCGAGAAGCCTGGCATTTCGTGTTCGATAAAGCTGGAAACGGCACCGAGGTCGCGACGGAAGTCGACGATCTGATAGATCTGCACCGGTCGGCTGAAGCCCTTGACCGTGATCTGACCCTTGTCGCGGCACATGATCACGTCCTTCACCAGGGAATAGGTCTCATGGGAGATGAGGATCTCCCCGGTATCCGACGCGCTTTCCAGGCGGCTGGCGAGATTTACCTCGCGGCCGATGATGGTGTAGTCCATCCGCGTGTCGGCGCCGAAGTTGCCGACCGTGCAATAGCCGGTGTTGATGCCCATGCGGATTTCCAGCGGCTTGGTAATGCCTTGGGCGCGCCATTGCTGGCGCAGCACCTTCATGTGCTTGCGCATGGCGATGGCCATGGACACTGCCGCGACCGCGTCATTTTTGGCGCCCTCGGTGGTAGGGTCACCGAAAAAAACCATTATCGAGTCACCAACGAATTTGTCGATGGTCCCACCATACTTCAGGGCGATTTTCGACATTTCGTTCAGGTAGTTGTTGAGCAGGTCGGTCAGCGCCTCGGCCTCGAGCTCCTCGGATAGTTCTGTAAAGCCCTTGATGTCGGAGAAGAACACAGTGAGCTTCTTGCGCTGGGTTTCCAGACGCACGCTCTTCCTGCCGGTGAAGATCGATTCCCAGACCTGAGGCGACAGATACTTGGCCAGGCTGCTGGCCAGTTGGGCAGACTTTTCCTGTTCCCGCTTGATTTCACCGCGCATCTGGATCAGCCTCTGGCTTTGCCGGTGGACGAAGCAGGCGGTGATGCAGACGTACAACATGGTGAAGGCAACGCTCACCAGGGAAACCAGATCGGGTGCGGAGCCCCTATAGGAAGGTGCGAGCAGCATGTTGGCCAGTAGCATTGTGCTCAGGGCCACCAGCACGGCAAGTGCCAGATTGCGTGTGCCGCCTGTCATGAGGGCACTGAAGCTGAGGGTCAGCAGAAGCATCAGGCTGGGCACGATCGAGAAACCTAGGAGCACTGCCGCCAACCCGACATGCATTGCATCGATAAACAGCAGGACCTGGCCGGTCTGTTGCGGATAGTCGAGGCGATAGCTCTGGCTGAGGTGATAGGCTAAGGGGGGATAGAGCAGGGCGTAGGGCACCAGCCAGAGAATGTCGTAGCTGAAATAGTGCGCATAAGTGCCAGCGGCGACGCTCGCAGCGGCGGAGATATAGGCCAGCATGCGCGAGTAGTATTGGCGCAGTGAGTACGAAGAAGCGGAAAGTCCGTCTTGACAGCTACTACTTACGTCTTTCATGGGGAGGAGCCTTCCTTGCTGCTACTGCTGGAGCTTATGCTTGTTATGGCGCAGGAGCTTATGCTTTAGCTGCAATGGTTACAATCATGCGCTGAAAGATAGGCATGAGACTTTCGGGCACGAGCAGGCACATGTGATGAGGCGTTTTTGGTTGTCGGTGCGTGGGTCAGATGCCCATGCTGGCCAGACTTTGTAGGATGTTGCGCAGGGTTGCGGCGAGCGTCGGATGCTCGACCTCGAAGCGTTCCACGGCCAGGTTGATGCCGTCCACCAGGCTGTCGTCTGGTACGCCGCCTGCATCTCGGGCCAGTTGCAGTTCGAGGTCCTGGATCAGAGAGGCCAGCCTGGCGCGCTCATCGGCGCTCATCGGCGGATTTTGTGCCAGTTGATCACGCAATTCTTGTAAATGTCGCTGCAGATTTTCGGGCATGACAAATCCCCCTTATGAAATTTCCTTGTAAAGAATAGATCAGGCAGGAAGTGCCTGCTTGATCTTGATCAAAGGGGACAGGGTTTCGGAGTTTTCCTGTCTTTGCCGGCAGGGAACTGATCCGCTGGAGCGGCAGAGCCTCGCTTCTCGGATAGATACACCGCTTCCCCCTCATCCTGGCCGAGATGCCACACGGCCGGAAAGGCCTTGTGTTGAGCCGATGTCCTACCGGCCGCCAGAAAGCCCGAAAACGCGGGGCTGGCTTCAGCGCAGCCAAGATAGTGGCGATGTGTGACATATAGATGACCGGCGAGGCTCTGGTGCCAGCCTGAATGCAAGAGCCTGTGACCGACTATGACTTTGGTTTTATCTGTAACTGCGGTTCTGCTGCTGCCTGAATGCATAGCAGACTATATACTCGGCCACTATTGAATAATTTTTCGCGGAGGAGGTACCTGCAATGCGTGTGATTGCCGCCGACCGGACCAAACGTTTGGGCCGTTCACTAGTGTGTGCCGGACTGGCCCTGCTACCCCTAATGACAGCGGTTGCCGAAGAAGACCCCTGGGAGGGTGTCAACCGGGCGATATTTCGTTTCAATGACACCCTGGACACCTATTTTCTGAAACCGGTGGCCAAGGGGTATCAAGCTATTACCCCCCAGTTTTTCGAGGATGGCGTGCACAACGCCTATCGCAACATCGGTGATGTCGGTAACCTGGCCAATGATCTGCTGCAGGCCAAGTTTCATGATGCAGGTGTCGATAGCAGCAGGCTGCTGCTCAACAGCACCATGGGGGTACTGGGGTTTTTCGACGTAGCGACCAAGATGGGGCTTGACCGTAACGACGAAGACTTCGGGCAGACTTTGGGGGCCTGGGGCGTGCAGAGTGGTCCCTATGTGGTTCTGCCGTTCTTCGGGCCAAGCACAGTGCGCGATGCCGGAGGACTGCTTGTGGACTCCTACACCAAACCCTACCCGTATATGGATGACGATATCCAGACTCGTAACATCATGTTCGGTCTCAATGTTGTAGATACCCGCGCCAGTTTGCTGTCGGCGGAGAAGCTCATCACCGGCGACAAATATGTGTTCATCCGCAACGCCTACCTGCAGAACCGCGAGTTCAAGGTGCAGGATGGCAAGGTGGAGGACGATTTCTAAGCCCTTTGTCTTGAAACGCCAATCCGATGCCAGTCTTTCCTGACTGGCATTTTTGCTTTTGCAGTTTCCCCAAACTCGTCAAGTTGAATGTGGCAAGTCGTGCTTTTTATGGTGGCTTGTCATTTCTGCGGTAATGGCAAATATGGTTACCAGTGCACGCTTGAATCGCCAAGCGGATGGGAGTACCGTCTGCGCCGTGAAGCGAACTCACTACTAGCGCTTTGGCAAGGGACGGAGGTGTGCGCGAACCCGATCCCTGGCGCAGTCAGCCCGGATACCCCATGCACAATTCCAGTGCCAAGCTGCTGATAATCGATGACGACAAAGTCGTCCGTGCCAGTCTTGCGGCCTACCTGGAGGACAGCGGTTTTCAGGTCCTGCAGGCCGGCAACGCCCTGCAGGGGCTCGAAGTCTTCGAGGCAGAGGAGCCCGACCTGGTCATCTGCGATCTGCGCATGCCGCAGATCGATGGCTTGGAGTTGATTCGACGGATGGGGGAGCAGCAGAGCGAGACCCCGGTCATCGTCATGTCCGGTGCGGGCGTCATGAACGATGTGGTCGAGGCCTTGCGCCTTGGGGCTGCCGACTATCTGATCAAGCCGCTGGAAGACCTTGCCGTACTTGAGCACTCGGTGCGCCGGGCGCTCGACCGGGCGCGTCTTCGTCTGGAAAACCGCCGCTATCGGGAAAAGCTGGAGGTCGCCAATCGGGAGCTTCAGGCTAGCTTGAGCCTCCTGCAGGAGGATCAGAATGCCGGGCGTCAGGTACAGCTGAACATGTTGCCGGAAACGCCCTGGGAAGTGGATGGATTGTGCTTTGCCCACAAGATCATCCCGTCGCTGTACCTTTCGGGCGATTTCGTCGACTACTTTCGGATCGATGAGCGCCGTCTAGGCTTTTATCTGGCCGATGTCTCCGGTCATGGTGCCTCTTCCGCCTTCGTCACCGTACTGCTCAAGTTCATGACCACACGCCTGCTTTATGAATTCCGGCGTAATGGCGCTTTCCCCGATTTCAAGCCATCCGATGTGCTCTCTCACATCAATCGCGGCCTGATCAACTGCAAGCTGGGCAAGCATGTGACCATGCTCGGTGGACTGATCGATCTGGCCGCTGACCGGCTGACCTATTGCGTGGGAGGACACCTGCCGTTGCCCGTCTTTTACAGCAATGGTGAGGCCACCTACCTGAAGGGGCGCGGACTGCCGGTCGGTTTGTTTCAGGATGCCAGCTATGAGAACTATGAGCTGCAGCTGCCGGCATCCTTCAGTCTGACGTTGGTGTCGGACGGAGTTCTGGATCTTTTGCCGGGTGAGACGCTCAAAGAAAAGGAAGCCGTCCTGCCGGAGCGTGTGAGAGCCGCAGGTGGCAGCCTGGATGGATTGCGTCAGGTATTGGGATTGGCCCAGCTGGGCGAAATGCCAGATGATATCGCCTTGCTGGTGTTGAACAGGAACCTTGCATGAGTACCGGGAAAATCCAGTTCGCCGAGCAAAGCGGCACCTTCGTCCTCAAGTTCATCGGAGAAATCCGGCTGACCCTGTGTTCGGCCTTGGATGACACCATTGAGCGGATCTTCGCTGCCCTCAATTTCTCCGCCATTGTCATCGACCTGACCGAGACGCAGAGCATCGATAGCACCACGCTGGGGCTGCTGGCCAAGCTCTCGATCCTCTCCCGACAGAAGGTCGGCATGCTGCCGACGGTGGTGACGACCCATCCGGACATTACCCGTCTGCTGCAGTCGATGGGCTTCGATCAGGTATTCAACATTGTCGACCGACCGGTTCCCTGTCCGGAATGCCTTTCCGAGCTGCCTTCCCAGGATCAGTCGGAGGAAGTGGTCAAGGCCAAGGTGCTGGAGGCACACCGCATCCTGATGGGACTCAACGAGTCCAATCGGGAGGCCTTCCATGATCTGGTCAGTGCTCTCGAGCGCCAATAACCCCTGATCTTCGGCTGGCGGGGCGGCGACCCGGTAGCGCCGCCCGCCTCGCGTGTCAGACCTTTCCGCCCAGCAGTGCCTCCAGCTTGAGCTGATCACGGGCAAACAGGCGGATGCCTTCGGCCAGCTTCTCGGTGCCCATTGCATCTTCGTTGAGCGCCCAGCGGAAGGTCTGTTCATCCAGCACCTGGCGGGCTTCCCCGCTGGTACCGGGAGCCAGCCTGCGCTCCACTGGACCTTGCTCCTCGGCCAGTTGTTGCAGCAGTTCGGGACTGATGGTCAGGCGGTCGCAGCCGGCCAGCTGTTCGATCTGCCCCAGATTGCGGAAGCTCGCGCCCATCACCACGGTTCCGTAGCCGTTGGCCTTGTAATAGTTGTAGATGCGCGTGACCGACTGCACGCCGGGATCCTCCGCTCCGGCAAAGTCACGTCCCTCCGCCTTCTTGTACCAGTCGTAGATGCGACCGACGAAGGGGGAGATCAGGAACACCCCGGCATCGGCGCAGGCGGCGGCTTGGGCGAAGGAGAACAGCAGGGTCAGGTTGGTCTGGATGCCGGCCTGCTCCAGTCGTTCGGCCGCGCGGATACCCTCCCAGGTAGCGGCGATCTTGATCAGCACGCGTTGGCGAGCGATACCGGCCTGCCCGTAGAGTTCGATCAGCCGTTCGGCCCGGTCTATGGTGGCTTGGCTGTCGAAAGACAGGCGCGCGTCCACTTCGGTGGAGATGCGCCCGGGAATTACCTTGAGAATCTCCTGGCCCACGGCGACAGCGAAGCGGTCGCAGGCCAGTCCGAGGTCGCCAGTACAGCCTGCCACCGCCTGTTCCAGCAGCCCGGCGTAGCGGGGCAGGGCAGCGGCCTTGAGCAGCAGGGAGGGGTTGGTGGTGGCATCGACCGGCTTCAGGCGGGCGATGGCGTCCAGGTCGCCGGTGTCGGCGACCACCGTGGTGTATTGCTTGAGTTGCTCCAGCTTGGATGTCATGAGCTCTGTCCTTTTGCGATTGCCTGACCTTACCCGAGCACCGGACCGCTCTCAATGGGCAAGTCGCTGGCCTGTGCGGGAGGGTCGTGGAACGGCTAGCGCTTCGATGCCTGTTGCGGCGCAACGTTCCCTGCAACTGCCTTCAGCGCCCTTCGAGCAGGGCTGCCGCCTGCTCGAACAGCTCCAGCGGATCGCTGGCCTTGTGAATGTCCACCGACAGCAACTGGCGAAAGCGGCGCGCTCCAGGAAAGCCCTGTCCCAGGCCCAGCACGTGGCGCGTGATGTGGTGCAGGGCGCCGCCTTCGTCCAGGTGGCGCTGGATATAGGGGCGCAGGCGCTCCAGCGCCTCGCGCCGACTGATCGGGGGGAGAGGACTGTCGAACAATTCCCGGTCGACTTGGGCGAGCAGATAAGGATTGTGGTAGGCCTCGCGCCCGAGCATCACGCCGTCGAAGGTCTGTAGTTGCTGCCGACACTCCTCGAGGGTCTTGATCCCCCCGTTGAGAATGATCTCCAGATCGGGAAAATCCCGCTTGAGCTGTGCAGCCACCTCGTAGCGCAATGGCGGTATCTCGCGGTTCTCCTTGGGCGACAGCCCGGCGAGGATAGCGATGCGGGCATGCACGATGAAGCTCCGGCAGCCCGCTTCACGTACCTGGCCGACGAAGTCGCAGAGCTCGGCGTAGGAGTCCCGGCCGTCGATGCCGATGCGGTGCTTGACCGTGACCGGAATGGCTACGGCATCGCGCATTGCCTTCACGCAATCGGCTACCAGCGTTGGGTGACCCATCAGGCAGGCGCCGATCAGGTTGTTCTGCACGCGGTCGCTCGGACAGCCGACATTCAGGTTGACTTCGTCGTAGCCGGCTTGCTCGGCCAGTTTCGCGCAGGCAGCCAGTTCGGCAGGTACGCTGCCGCCCAACTGCAGTGCCAGGGGATGCTCCATCTGATCATGGTGCAGGAAGCGCCGGGCATCGCTATGCAGCAGTGCGCCACTGGTGACCATCTCGGTATAAAGGAGGGCATATTGCGACAACTGCCGGAGAAAGAAGCGGCAATGCCGATCGGTCCAGTCCATCATCGGCGCCACGCAGAAGCGGCGGGACGGCTCAGGGCGCGTGGTTTCTGGGTTCTGGCTAGTTTTCGTCGGGCTTTCGGCAGTGGGCATTTACGTGGATTTTCTGGTGTTTTCGGGCGTTTCTAAAAGGTCGGTGGTAAAATTTACCACCAGGTAAATCAGATTTACCACCGACCTCGAAGGGTTTTCCACCATGGCCACCATCCGTACCCGGAAGAACAAGGACGGCTCCGTGATGTACACCGCGCAGATCAGGATCAAGCGCGATGGCGTCCAAGTCTATCAGGAGAGCGCGAGCTTCAGTCGCCGGAAGGCGGCCGAGGCTTGGGCGAAGCGACGGGAAACCGAGCTGAGCGAGCCTGGCGCATTGGAGCGCGAGCGGCGCGGTGGCAGGGTCACTCTGGCGGAGATGATCGACCGCTATATCGGTGAGCGCGACCCTAAAAATCCGCTCGGCAAGACCAAGGAGGCTACTTTGCGTGCCGTGGCTGCTAGCCACCTGGGAGGTCTGCTCGAGTGCGAGCTCACAAGTCAGGCCTTGGTCGACTATGCGCTGTGGCGCATGAGTCCGGAAGGCGGCAGTGTGAAGCCGCAGACCGCTGGAAACGACTTGTCGCACATAGGCGCTGTGCTGACCATCGCGCGGCCGGCCTGGGGCTATGAGGTTGACGCGGGTGCGATGGCCGATGCGCGGCGGGTGATCAAGAAGCTTGGCTACAACACCAAGTCGCGCGAACGCGATCGCCGCCCGACGATCGCCGAGCTGGGCTCCTTGCTGCAGCAGTTCGTGGCGGTGCAAGCGTCGCGCCCCACCAGTCTAGCCATGGCCAAGGTGGTGGTATTCGCGCTGTTCTCGACGCGGCGTCAGGAAGAGATCACCAGGATTCGCTGGGATGACTTGGACGAAGCACGGCAGCGGGTGCTGGTGCGCGACATGAAGAACCCTGGCGACAAGTGGGGAAACGACGTGTGGTGCTCGCTGCCGGACGAAGCCTGGGCAATCGTGCAGAGCATGCTACGCACCTACCCGGAGATTTTCCCGTACACGGCGGATGCCATTCAGGGGGCGTGGAGCCGGACGTGCAAGATCTGTGGCGTCGAGGATCTGCACTTCCATGATCTTCGCCACGAAGGCGTCAGCCGGCTGTTCGAGATGGGCTGGGATATTCCGAGAGCCGCGAGCGTGAGCGGGCACCGTAACTGGACGTCCCTGAGGCGATACACGCACCTGCACGAACAGGGCGACAAGTATGCTGGCTGGGAGTGGTTGCCGAAGGTCATCGCCATGTCGGTGACCTTCGGGGAGTGGGTTGATCGGCGCAAGCGGTCAGGCGCGGCGGCGGTTTAGCGTTTCGCACTCACGAACGGCGTCGGCGCGCCTGGCGTCGATGTACTGGGCCAGGTCGGTCAGGTGGACCCCTTTCGCAGCTTTCTGTCCTCCCTCCATGCGCACGATCGGCAGGGTGATCTGACCGGCCAGCGCCTTGCGCTGGAATTGATCGGCGGTCAGGTTGAAATAGTCGCGGCAGACCCATTCAAGAGGGATGATCGCCTGCCCGTTGTACTGGGCCATCAGCAGGAATGCGGTATTCACCGGCGTTTCTCTCCCTTCTTGCTCTTCTTCTTTCCGCCATGGGCGGTGGCTCGCCAGCTGACGAAGGTGGCTTCGTTGGTGCAGGTCATGCCGCCTCCCTGCCTTTGCCGCTTGGCAGGGCGATCCGGTGTCGCTTGGCGATCTTGCGCAGGGTTGTGGTGTTGAGGCCGGTCTTGCTGCGGATCATCCGTGTACTCATGCCGATTGCGGCGTAGGCGCGGATGCGGTCGGCAAGGGCCAGCTCTTGGCGGGTGATCTCGGTTTTGCTGGCTCCCGGGATTCCGGTGTCCGAGTGGTCGCGCCAGTGGGCCGGGGTGAGGCCGGCTGTGATGTCGGCCGGCTGGTCGATGGTGCCGCCGGCGGCAAGGTAGTCGGCCGTGGCCTGGGCGAGCTGCTGACGGAGCTTGTCCTGCTCGCGGATGGCGTTGAGGTTAAGCATGGCCAGCCTCCTGCCGGATGCGCTCCAGCCGGTCCAGCCGCTCGATCTCCGCCAGTATCAGCGCCCCGGCTTTCACCAGGTCGCGGCGGGCGGTGGTGGGTTTCCAGCTGTAGTCGCTCCACGGCCAGCGCGGTGGCGGCTCGCAGGTGTCGTGGCCGATGGCGTGCCAGTAGGCCGAGGTGGCGTAGCTGGCGGCGGCGCTGGCGAGTTGCCCGCGGGTGTATTGGTCGTCGTGCTCGGGGCATCACTGTTCCTGTTCGATCTGGCGGCGGCGCTCGGTGAGCACGTCGCGGGCCGCAAGGCTGGCTGCCTCGGGAAAGGGGCTGGCGTAAAGGGGCGTCAGCGACTGTTCGCCGTTGGCCGCGCCGTCGAGTTGCGAACGGTAGACGCCCGCCGCGCCGAGCCAGGCATAGGGCTGGATGCTGTCTTTCATGCTGCTACCTCCTGCCGTTCCGCCCCGAGGGCCGCAGCCAGCTCGCGCAACTGGTGGGCGACGGTACGGGCGTCGCGAGCCTTGCGCGTGGCGGTCATGGCGGCAACGTTCGCTGCACCATCGGCACCCTGATCGACAGCCAGGGGGTGGTGATTCCGGCCACCAAGCGCTCGCGCGGGCTGGACGATCCGCGCTTCCCGGTGACCGAACTGATCGTCAACGCCTTGCGGCACGACCTGAACCTGCTGGTCTACGAGCATTACCTGCGCAACCCGCTCAGCACGCCCGCCCAGAAGGCGCGGGCGCTGGGCTATTCCGGCACCAGTGCCTACTACCGGGCACTGGGGACGGCGCACGAGCACGTGCGGGCGGAGCTGGTGAAGAGGAGGGCTGCGTGATGGGCGGGGCCTCGAATCACGGCCGTTTTCCGTCCCCGCGCACGTCGTTTTTATCGACTTTGGCTGGTGGCTTGGAGTGTCCCGCTCGCGCATCGGAGACGAAAGCCTCCAGTATGTCGTTCATCCGGGTCTGCCAGCCGTCCCCGGTGCTCTTGAAGAACTCCACTACCTCAGGGTTCAAGCGGAGTGTCACCTGGGTTTTCGGGTTGGGTTTGCGCGGCCGGCCGCGGCGGATCAGTTTGTCGCCATTGAACAGATCGGCCTCGGCAATCCAGTCATCGGTGATTTCAGGCGCATCGTCCGGATCAATCCAGGAGATGGCGGACTTTTCGTTGCTCTTTTTCATGCATGTGCCTCATCGATATGATGCGGCGCGCTTCGCCGCGAGGGGTCCAGGTTACGGCGACTAGTCGGTCGTCATACCAGCCGACGGTGTTGTAGCGTTCCTCGCCGTAGTCTTCGCGGTTATCGCGTCTGGTCAGGTGTTTGCTTTCGAAGATTTGGCCGGCTCTGCTGAAGTCGAGCCCGCGCTCTTCCATGGTTTTGGCCGCTTTGGTGGGGTCGAATTCGATTTCCATGGCTTATTTTCTGTAACTACAAAAATAGTCTATAGCCATGGGGTAAGCGGAGCAAATCCGGTCGATGTAATGCCATCGGATACGCGGTGGAATATCACTGCACCGTTGACCTGTGCTGGCCTCGGGCCTATCCTCCGGCCTGTCACGGCAAAATCCGTGACCGGGTGTGGAAGCCCGAATCAGTACAGGCGCGATAGCGCCCCCAAATTCGCAGGCGCTTTTTTTGTGCCCGCGAAACGCTTTATGGCGGGCCGCGTAGGGGAGCCTTCGGGCTCGCCGGGTTCCTGTACCCCGGTCTTCCACACCCTGCGCGGTTCGTCACCAATCTCCGTGTGGAAGCGGGCGGTGGCGAACTCCTCACTCAAGTACAGGAGTTCAATCATGCTCAATCACGCCCCCAGTCCGTCCCGGACGCCCATCACTTGTTCCCAGACCTTCGCCGATTACGCCCCCGGCAACCGCAAGCTGTTTGCGGTGCAGTCCGGCGTGCCCGTGCGCGAGGCTCTGGAGTATGCCGCATCGCTACTCGATACCTCTCTGAGCAATGCCCACGAAGTAGCGCAGGAGGAAGGCGACAACAAGGCGTGGATCACGGTTTATCTGTTGGAGTCAGCTCTGGCCGTCGTGAATGCTGCTATCGGCGGTCTGCGGGATGAGGAACGCAATCAATGAGCATGCCCATGGAGTTTTCGTTCGAGGGGAAAGGCGTTCGCGTCGTGATGATCGATGGCGAGCCGTGGTGGGTAGCCATGGATGTGGCTGAAGTGCTTGGCTACAAAGATACGGAGGCCATGACTCGTCGTCTGGATGATGATGAAAAGCAGAACCTACGAAACGTAGGTTTTGGAAATCGCGGTGCCACCATCATCAATGAGCCTGGCCTTTATAACGCTATCCTTGGCAGCCATAAAGCAGAGGCAAAGCGCTTCAAGAAGTGGGTGACCAGCGAAGTGCTGCCCGCGCTGCGGCGCAACGGTATGTACATGGTGCCCTCTGCGCAGCCTGACGAAGTCCCGGCGCCGCTGTCCGCCCGTGTGGAGGCGGACGAGATCGTGAGTGCCGGCCGCGCCTTCCGGTCCTTGTTCACTACCGCTCGCTACATGGGGATGCCGCGCAAGTTGGCGGCGACACGGGCCAATCTGGCTGCCCAGCGCGCGACAGGTGTCGATCTGGCCGCCGAGCTGTCGGCATCCGGTTGGCTCGAATCCAGCGATTTACCGGCACCGCAGCAAAAGCAATATGAGATGCAGCAGCAGATACGAACCCTGCTGCAGGAGCGCGACTGGCCTCAGGATCTGACCGTCGCTCTGATCCTACAGGGCATCGGCAGGCCCGATCTGGTGAGTGACAGGGCCACGCAGATACTGGTCGGCCAGTGCATGCTGCTGCTTGGATATCGGCGTGTACGCCTGCCTGCGAGCCGTCCGAACGGCATCCGCCCTTGGGGCTATCGCATTCCGGAGGGGCGCGGCTGATGCAAAGGTGCGCCTCTGCCTGTCCCGTCTGTCCCATTGCGCCAAAGGCAATGGGACAAGTGCAGGGCGTGCCGTTAGTGGGCCTGTCCCGTGTCCCATCGCATACACAGCCCGCGCATGTATGCGCCCGAGCAAATGCGCGCAGGCGCGCAGCGTGTATTTCCCACTATCCCCCTATATATAGACTTCAGATATCAATGGGACATGGGACATTTCTATATAAATCAATAAGTTGTGGTGCCCTATCTGATTTTCTCGAATAGGACGAATGGGGTGGGAAGGGAAAAGCGAAATCCAGATAGGGAGAATTACCGACGTACAGGGGACGTTCGCCGGACGTAACAGGGATATTGAGGGTATGGCAGTGAAAAGGGCTTGCTGCCATGGGAATCGAGGGGTAGAAAGTCGCTAATTTCAAAGAGGTGCGGGCGCGGCAAGCGGCTCCACCCGATCCAGCAAACCCGGCCACCGCGCCGGGTTTTTCGTTTCTCCGGTGCTGTGGGGTTCCCCGCCCTGGTCACCAGCACCGCGCCGGCGCAAGCCGGCACCTATCGCTGCGGCCGGCCCGGGTTCAGGTCGACAGCGCCGGCAGGATGACCAGCACGGCGCTGACGACGATGAGCAGCAGCCCGAGTTTTTCCCGGTGGGAGACCTGCTCCTTGAGCCAGTGATGCGACAGCAGGAGGGTGAAGAACACCTCGATCTGGCCCAGGGTCTTCACCAGTCCGACGTCTTCCAGGTTGACCGCGGTGAACCAGCACAGGGAGGCGATGGAGCTGGACAGGCTGATGCGGAAGACCAGCGAGGGACGTTTCCACAGCTTCACCAGCGTCTGCGGGTCGCGCAGGGCCAGCCAGCCGGTCAGCGCCGCGACCTGGATGCTGATGGTCCACACCAGGGCCCAGGCGGCGGTGTGCATGAAGGGCAGCTGCAACTGGTGGCAGGCATCGCGCACCCACAGCGTGGTCAGGGCGAAGCACAAGCCGCTCGCCAGGCCCAGCAGCAGGGTCGCGAGGTCCAGCGTGCCGGGTTCGCTGCGCCCTTTCATCAGCCAGACGGCCACCGAGCCGACCATGACGCCCAGCCAGCCGACCGGGCCGAGCAGGGCGCCGAAGAAGATCGAGCCCAGTACCGCGGCCAGCAAGGCTTCGCTCTTGGCCAGGCCGACGCCCGTGGCATAGCTGCGGCGCTGGAACAGCAGCACCATGAGGGCGGTGGCGAAGATCTGCGCGAAGGCGGCGGCCGCTACGTCGAAGACGAAACGGCCGCTGAACTGCGGCAGTTCGGCGGGGGCGCTGGCGTACAGCAGCACCAGGTAGAGCACGGCCAGCGGCAAGGCCCAGATGAAGCGCGCCAGGGTCACGCCCAGCGCATTCACTTCGCGGCTGAGCTGTTTCTGCTGGGCGTTGCGCAGTGCCTGGGTGAAGGCGGCTGCCAGGGTGAAGGGGATCCAGAGCATAGAGAGACCCGCGTGCAAAAACGGCACAGGGTCTGGCCCATTCGCTCGGGCGTCAAGTCCGCTGGCAGGCCGTCTGAGCGTCCGTTGGGCCGCTGTTCCCGCTGCGGCGGGGTTTTTCTATTTCCGTCCGATCGGTAAGGAGCGCTGATGTCGACCGAGCAGCACACGCTGGCTGACATGCCTTTCTGGATGCTGGTTCTGATCTCCATGGCCGGGCTGTCCGGCGAAATGCTGCGGGCGTCCCGGGGCAACCTGACCCTGGGGCAGATCCTGCTGCGGGTGGTGCTGCGCTTCTCCGCCTCGGCGCTGCTCGGCATCGCCTCGATGCTGTTCGCCGTGGCCTTGTGGGGCAACCACCTGATCGCCGGTGGCATCGGCATTGTGGTCGGGGTGATCGGCGCGGATGTGGCCGGCGGGCTGTATGCACGCTGGCTGGCGAAGCGGGCGGGGCTGGGCGACTTGCCGCGCCCGGATCGGGAGGCGTGAGCCGTGTTCTCGATTAGGCGTTCCGGCCTCGATGAGGCGTTCGCCGCGCTGGACCGGCTGGCCGGCGATCTGCCGAAGCGGGCGCTGGCCGATGCGCTGAACCACACGGCCAACCAGGCGCGGATCGCGCTGCGGGCCGAGATGGAGAGCGTGTTCGACCGGCCGACGCCGTTCACCCTGAATGCGCTGCGCATCCTCAACGCCAGGCCCGATTCGCTGGAGGCGGCGATCTGGGTGAAGGACGACAAGGACAACAACGCCAAGGGCCAGGCGCCCGAGGATTGGGTCGCGCCGCAGGTGTTCGGCGGGCCGCGCGTCGACAAGAAGAGCGAGATGCTGCTCAGGCGGCGGGGCATCCTGCCGGCCGGGCGGTTCGTCGTTCCGGCCGAAGGGGCGCGCCTGGATGCCTACGGCAACATGAGCCGGGCGCACATGATGCAGATCCTGTCGGGGCTGCGGCTGCTGAATCGGCCGGGCTACACGGGCGATGCCTCGAACAACTGGCACTCGTTCCGCAAGGGGCACGCCAAGGCGTTCTTCGTCATGCGCCGCGGCAAGGTGCCGATCGGCATCGCGGAGCGGCGGGGCAGGACGC
This sequence comes from Azotobacter chroococcum, assembly GCF_004339665.1. GTDB lineage: Bacteria > Pseudomonadota > Gammaproteobacteria > Pseudomonadales > Pseudomonadaceae > Azotobacter > Azotobacter chroococcum. The sequence continues at coordinate 302,409 of NZ_SMMU01000001.1, read as the reverse complement.
TGCAGATGGTCCTGGCCTTCGTCGGGCAGCCCAGCTACCGGCAGCGGCTGGACTTCCATGGGATCGTCCGGCGCATGGCGGACGAGCGGCTGGCGGTCAACGTCGACAAGGCCGTCACCGATGCCCTGGCCGGCAGGCTGCCGACCAGTTTCAGGCGAAGGCCGCAGGCCTGGCCCATGTAGCCGGGGACCCTGGAAGCCAGCCATCGGCAAGGGTAATTCGAACCACGTTCACGCAGTAGCGGCTGGGTCCGGAAGTTAGTTAACGGGGGTTAACGGGTTAACGATTGCCGGTGAACGGTTAACAGGTGTCGTCATGATTGCACTGAGCAAGTCCGAATTCGCGGCGCACAAGGGCTGGTCGAAGCCCTACGTCTCGAAGCTGGCCAAGCAGGGCCGGCTGGTCATGACGGCCGACGGCAAGGTCGACGTCGCAGCGACCGAAGCTCTGCTCCAGCGCACCGCCGACCCCAGCAAGGCCGGCGTCGCCGACCGCCACCAGCGCGAGCGCATCGAACGCGGCGTGACCGCCCACTTGACGCCCAACGCCCCGTCACTGGATCCGCCGCCCAGAGTCGACGAAAACGAAGGCATCGACTTCCAGAAGGCCCGCGCCCGCCGCGAGCACTACCTGGCGCGTCTCGCCGAGAACGAGTCCCGCAAGAGCGACGGCGACCTTGTCGAGCGTGCGGCTGTCGAGAACGCCGCCTTCGCCACCGGGCGGATGCTGCGCGACCTGCTGCTCGGCCTGCCGAAGCAGATCAGCGCCGAGCTGGCTGCCATCAGCGACCCCTAGGAACTCGAACGCCGGCTGACAGCCGGCCTGCGCCGCGTCCTCGAGGACGCCAACCGCCTGAGCGCCGCCGACCTCGAACACGCCATCAAGCCGCCGAGCTGACGCCATGAACCAACGGTATGCCGACGGTGCCGAGCAGTACCGCTCGGCCTACCTGCGAGGCCTGCAGCCCGACCCGGAACTCTGGGACGACGAATGGGCCGACGAATACATGCGCATCCCCCGCGAAACCGGCGCCGCCGAGCCCGGCCCGTACCGCACGGATCGCACCCCCTACGCCCGGGAGCCTATGCGCTGCCTCTCGCCCAGCCACCCGGCCAAGCGCGTGGTGACCATGGTCGCCTCGCAGCTGATGAAGACGCAGATCGCCCTCAACTGGATCGGCGGTTGCATCCACATGGCTCCCGCCAACATCCTCATGCTGCTGCCCAGCCTTGCCCTGGCCAAGCGGGTCAGCGGCCGCGTCGGCAAGACCATCGACGCCACCCCGGTGCTGCGCGAACGGGTCGCCTCGCCGCGCTCGCGCGACTCGCGCAACACCATGGACACCAAGGAGTTCGAGGGCGGCACCCTGTACGCCACCACCGCCGGCTCCGCCTCCAACCTGGCCGAGCTTGCCGCGCGCTACATCTACGGCGACGAGGTCGACCGCTGGGACGTCGACGTCGACAACGAAGGCGACCCGATCGAACTGGCCGAGACCCGGGCCAGCACCTTCGGCCGCAACGCCAAGATCTACTTCTCCAGCTCGCCCACCATCAAGGGCGCCTCGCGGATCGCCGACCTGTTCGCCCAGAGCGACCAGCGCCACTACTACGTGCCGTGTCCACACTGCGGCGAGATGCAGACGCTGGAGTGGGAGAACCTCAAGTACAGCGACGACTACAGCCAGGTGCAGTACCTGTGCTGCAATCCGGACTGCGGCTGCCTGATCGACGAGCACCACAAGGGCGACATGCTCGCCCGGGGCGAATGGCGTGCCCAGGCCGAGGGCGACGGCGAGACGGTCGGCTTCACCCTCAACGCCCTGTACGCGCCGCTGGGTTGGGTCAGCTGGCTCGGCCTGGCCAAGCAGTACGACAAGGCCAAAGCCGCCCAGGACAAGGGCGACCTCGAACCCATGCAGGTGTTCTACAACACCCGCCTGGCCCGGCTGTGGGACGCCGCCCAGGAGATGACCAAGGCCAGCGAGCTCAAGGCCCGCGCCGAGGACTATCGCCTCGGCAGCGTTCCCCGGGGCGCGCTGATACTCACTGCGGCCGTCGATACCCAGCACAACCGCCTGGAGCTGCTGGTGATCGGCTGGGGCGAGGGCATGGAGCGCTGGGTGGTCGACCACCAGGTGATCATGGGCGACCCGGCCGACGAGCGCACCTGGGCGCTGCTCGACGACAAGCTCAAGGCCCGCTACCGCCACGACTCGGGCGTCGAGCTGGCGATCTGCGCGACTGCCATCGACTCCGGCGGCCACCATACCGACGAGGTCTACCAGTTCACCCGCCTGCGCCGCTGGCGGAACATCCTCGCCGTCAAGGGCGCGAGCCGGGCAGGGCGTCCGGTGCTCGCCCAGCGCCCGTCGAAGGTCGACGTCACCTGGAAGGGCACCACCCACAAGGAAGGCGCTGAACTCTGGATGATCGGCACCGACACCGCCAAGGACTGGATCTACAACCGCTATGGCCTGGGCGAAGGGCCCGGCGCGATCCACTTCTCCAAGGATCTGCCGGACGACTTCTACGACCAGGCTGTCGCCGAGCGCAAGATCGCCCGCTACGTGAAGGGCCACAAGCGCATCGAGTGGGTCAAGGGCAAGGCCGACCGCAACGAAGCGCTCGACCTGCTGGTTTACAACCTGGCCATGGCCCACCTGCTGGGCCTCAACCGTTACCGCGAACCCGAATGGGCGAAGCTCCGCCAGAACGTTGGCCAGGGCAACCTGTTCACCGAGTCCGCCACGGACACTGCCCCGGCGGCCACGCCTGCGGCATCGCAACCCGCCAGCCCGGCGCCCGCTACAACAGCGGCAGCGCCGGCGCCGGCTCGCCGCCGATCTATCAGCGGCTACCTCAACGCACGCCGATAACCCGAGGCCACCCATGACTACAGCTGCCCAACGCCTGGCCGAAGTGCGGGCCGCGGATCCAGGACATCCTCGACAACGGCCAGGAAGTGCGCCGCGGCGACCGCAGCCTCAAGCGCGGCGAGCTCGACAGCCTGCGCGCCCTCGAGGCCCGGTACGCCGAAGAGGCCGCCGCCGAGGCCCGCGCAGTAGCGCCTCGCTCCCGAATTTCCCGACTCTACAGCAGAGGCAAGGGCATCTGATGGGCCGGATCAAGCTCACCCCCAGGCGCATCAAGGCCAGCTACGACGGCGCCGGTACCGGCCGTCGCGCTGCCGGCTGGGATGCGCCCGACGCTGCGTTAAACAGCCTGGCGGTGCCTGCGCTGCGCAACCTGCGCAAGCGTGCCCGCGCCGCCGTGCGCAACGACCCCTACGCCTACAGCGCGATCGACCGGCGCGTCAGCAACCTGATCGGCACCGGCATCACCCCGCGCGCGCACCAAGGACGAAGCCCTGCGCAGCGCCCTGCACGAACTGTGGGAAGACTGGGTCGCCGAAGCCGACGCCGACGGCCTGCTCGACTTCTACGGCCTGCAGGCCCTGGTCGCCCGGATGGTGGAGGAGAGCGGCGAATGCTTCGTCCGCCTGCGCCCGCGCCGCCCGGAGGACGGGCTCGCCGTCCCGCTGCAACTGCAGGTGCTGGCCCCCGAGTTCGTCCCCCTGGACAAGACCGAGATCACCCGCACCGGCAACCGCATCAAGGCCGGCATCGAGTTCGACCGCCTCGGCCGGCGCGTCGCCTACTGGATGCACCGTCAGCACCCCGGCGATGCCTTCGAGGCTGGCCAGTACCACCAGCTGGTGCGCGTCCCGGCCAGCGAGATCCTGCACATCTTCGAGCCGACCGAGGCCGGCCAGCTGCGCGGCGTCCCGCGCCTGGCCCCGATCCTGCTGCGGCTCAAGTCCCTGGACAACTACGACGACGCCGTCCTGTTCCGCCAGGAGGTCGCCAATCTGTTCGCCGGTTTCATTCGCAAGCCCGCGGCGGACAGCACCTTCCAGCAGGTCGACCCGATCACCGGCGCCGCTCCGCAGCTCGACAGCGACGGCTTCACCCCCATGGTCGGTCTCGAGCCCGGCTCAATGCAGGAGCTGCTGCCCGGCGAGGAAGTCGAGTTCAGCGACCCGCCGGACGCCGGCAACACCTACGTCGACTTCATGCGGCAACAGCTGCAGGCCGCCGCCGCCGGCGTGGGCCTGCCCTACGAACTGCTCACCGGCGACATGCGCGAGGTCAACGATCGCGTTATGCGCGTGATCCTCAACGAGTTCCGTCGGCGTATCGAGCAGCTGCAGTTCGGCCTCTACGTCCACCAGCTGTGCCGCCCGGTGCGTGCCGCCTGGCTCGACATGGCCTACCTGTCCGGCGCGCTGTACCTGCCCGACTATGGCAAGCGCCGTCGCGAATACCTGCGCACCCGCTGGGTACCGCAGGGCTGGGCCTACATCCACCCCGTCCAAGACGTCCAGTCCCGGCAGATGGAGGTCGCCGCCGGCTTCACCAGCCGCAGCGAAGTGGTCCTGCGCAGCGGCTACGACGCCGAGCAGATCGACCAGGAGAACGCCGAAGACAACGCCCGGGCCGAGCAGCTCGGGCTGCACTACGGCAGCACCGCTACCGTCGCCCCAGACGACAGAGAGGAATCCACCCCATGAAGCACCAACGGCACCACCCGCGCATCCTCAACAAGGGGCCGGGCGCCGCCGGCCCGCAGGACCAGCACTGGTACCGCATCCAGGCAGCCGGCGAGGGCGAGCAGCGCACCATCGAGGTCTACATCTACGGCGAGATCGGCGGCTGGGGCATCACCGCCGCCCAGTTCATCCAGGCGCTGAAGGACGCCGACGATGGCAACGCCCCCGTGATCGTCCGCTTCAATACCATCGGCGGCGACCTGTTCGACGGCATCGCCATCCACAACGCCCTGCAGCGCTTGGGCGAGCGCGCCACCGCCAGCATCGAGGGTGCCTGCTACAGCTCTGGCACCGTCGCCGCTGCGGGGGCCCACCGCGTCACCATGGCCGACAACGCCCTGTTCATGATCCACAACCCCTGGACCTGGGCGGCCGGTGACAGCGAGGAACTGCGCAAGCTGGCCGACATGCTCGACCAGGCGCTTGAGGGCATCGTCGCCAGCTACCAGCACCGCCCGCTGACCATCGACGACGCCGAGCTGCGTCGCCTGATCGACGCCGAAACCTGGCTCACCGCCGCCGAGGCCAAGGCGCTGGGCTTCGTCGACGAGGTCAGCGCCGGCGGCAGCGTCAAGGCCTGCATCGGCCAGAGCCGCATCCTCAACCGCTACCAGCACCCGCCCAAGGAGCTGCTGGCCCAGCAGGACCTGCCACCGGTACCGGAACCCGACCCGGCCCCCGAGCCCGATCCAGCACCCCAGCCCGAACCCGACGCTGCGGCCCTTGCCGCCGAACTGGCCGCCGGCTGCCAGCAGGCCGGCATCGCCGACCTGACCGAGGTGCTGATCAAGGCCAGCGGCCTCAAGAGCCGCGCTGCCGTGCAGGCCGAGCTGGCCCGTGCCAAGGCCGTGCGCGAACTGTGCAACGCCGCCCGCCTGCCCGACGAAGCCCGCGGCCTGATCACCGCCGGCCTCGATGCCGAAGGCGCCCGCGCCAAGCTGTTCGACAAGCTGGTCGGCAGCGGGCTCGGCGAAATCGACAACACCCCACCGGCTCCCGAGCCGAACCCCACCGGCGCGAAAGCCGTCGACCCCGGTGCGATCTACGCCCGCCGCAACCAACGAGCCTCGAAAGGAGCGCATAAATGACCATCAAGACCGAAGGCGTCCATGCCGGCGAAGTCCTCCTCTCGGAGGCCAACGGCACTCGCTCGCGCGAAGACATCACCCTGGCCGCCACCGCCGCCGTGCTACCCGCCGGCCAGCTGCTCGGCAAGGTAACCGCCACCGGCCTCTACGCGCCCTATGCGCCGGCAGCTGCCGACGGCACCGAAGTAGTAGCTGCCGTGCTCTACGCCCCGGTCGGCATCTCTGCCTCGCCCCAGCGCAGCGTCGGCATCGTCCGCGACGCCGAGGTCAAGCGCGCCCTGCTCACCGGCCTGGACACCGCCGGCGAGACCGACTTGCTGGCCCTCGGCATCCTCGCCCGCTGATCTCGACCACCACCCCTACACCCACAACCCCGCCGCGGCGGGGTTCATCATTTCCGGAGTCCATCCCATGGCAGAAATCAGCGTCTTCGAAGACGAAGCCTTCGGCGTGCAGAACCTGATCGCCGGCCTCAACGACGACCCCCACGTCCCCGGCCAGATCAGCAACCACGGCCTGTTCGTCGAAGAGGGCAGCACCACCGTCACCCAGCAGATCGAGAAGAACGGCAGCACCCTCGAACTGGTGCCCGCCGCTCCCCGAGGAGCGCCGGCCCTGGTGGTCAACGGCAGCAAACGCCAGCTGGTCCCCTTCAACTGCGTGCACCTGCCGCAGCAGTTCACCATCCTCGCCGACGAGATCCAGGGCATCCGCGCCTTCGGCTCGCGCACCGAGCTGCAGGCCGTGCAGGACGTGGTCAACGCCCGCTTCACCCCGGTGATCAACCAGTTGGCCGCCACCCACGAGTACCAGCGCGTCGGCGCCCTCAAGGGCCAGATCGTCGACGCCGACGGCGTGACCGTGCTGCACAACCTGTTCACCGCCTTCGGCCTGGTGCAGCAGAGCCAGGCCATCGGCTTCAACCCCGATGCCGCGCTGTCGACCGTCGACGCCGACATCGTCGAGGCGCTGGACAAACAGGAGGACGCCCTCGGCAACGCCACCTCCACCGGCGCCGTCGCCTGGTGCGGCAAGACCTTCTGGGCCGAGCTGATCGCCGACGGCCGCGCCCGCGAGGCCTACCTCAACCACGAGGCCGCCGCCGCCCTGCGTGGCGATCGCCGCCAGGCCTTCGAGTACGGCGGCGTCCTCTGGGTCCGCTACCGCGGCAAGATCGGCGGCAGCGCCTTCATCGCCGACAACGAGGCCTACCTGGTGCCCGAGGGCGTACCGGACCTGTTCCGCACCATCTTCGCCCCGGCCAACTACATGGAGACCGTCAACACCCTCGGCGTGCCGTACTACGGCAAGCTCGAGCGCATGGCCTTCGACAAGGGCGTGATGGGCGAGGCGCAGTCCAACCCGCTGCACATCTGCACCAAGCCCACCGCCAGCATCAAGCTGACCAGTTGATGACGGCGCCCTTCGGCAGCCTGACCGCTGCGCTCGACGCGGCCGTCATGGGCTCGCTCAGCGACGGCCAGGGCGACTACCTGTCCGCGTCCGGCGTCGTGCTGGCCAGCGGCCTGGAGCTGATCCTCGACCGCGACGTCGAACGCCTCGACCTCGCCAGCGGCGCCCTCGACCGCAGCGTCACCCTCACCGTCCGCAAAGCCCTGCTGCAGCCCCTCGACCGCCAGGGCGCCTTCCGGCTCGACGGCAAGACCTGGCACATCGACGGCATCGCCAGCGACGACGGCCACCTGATCACCTTCTACGTGGTGCCCTGACATGCCCATCGACCTGCAATCCGCCATCGTTGCGGAGCTGATCGCGCGCCTGGCCGACGTGCCCGAGTTCGGTGCCCTGGTCCTCGAGGACAGCGTGCTGCGCATCCTCGACGCAGAGGATGACGGCCTACCGGACGACCTCATCGTCGTCCAGCCGGGCCAGACCGAGGAAGTCGAACGGATCGGCCAGGGCAGCGTGCGCGAGCGCGTCACCCTCAACCTCACCGCCATGACCCGCCGCCGTTCAGTTCGCCCCGGCCCTGCGCGCCGCCCGGCTGGCGATCAAGGTCGCGCTGCCCGGCCCCAGGGCCGGCCTGACCATCATCGGCGTGCAAGCAGGCCGCCTTCCAGCCGGAAAGCCCCATGCCGCCCGGCGAGGGGCGGCGCTGGGCCGCTCACGTCATGCCGCTGCAGATCACCTACATCCAACCGCTCAAATAACCCCCGGAGCCTTCCATGAGCCAGATCGACCGTTCCTTCGTGGGCGAGGGCATCGTCTACGCCCGCGCCTACCAGTCCGCCGACCCGCTGCTGGACATCGGCAACTGCGACACCTTCAACCTGTCGTTCGCCACCAACCGCACCACGCTGCCCAACTACCGCGGCGGTGGCGGCAACCGCAACGTGCGCGAACAGGTGACCGACGTCACCGCGACCATCGGCATGTTCGACATCACCGCCACCAACCTGGCCCGCGTTACCAAGGCGACGATCACCGAGATCGCCGCCGGCACCGTGACCGCCGAGGTGCTGGGCTGCGCCGGGGTCGAGGGCGAACTGGTCCCGTTCAAGAACCTGCCGGACATGAGCCAGCCGGTCACCGTCGTCACCGCCGCCGATGCCGCGCTGGCCGCCGGTACCGACTACCTGCTGACCCCGCACGGCATCGTCGTCCTGGCCGACAGCCTGATCACCTCCGCCGGAATCAAGGCCACCTACACCAGGCTGGAGTCCAGCGCCGTGCAGATGCTCGCTGGCTCCCAGGTCGAGCTGGAGCTCTACATCGCCGGCCTCAACGACGCCCAGTCCGGCGAGCCGTTCGCCCTGCGCCCGCGCCGGGTGAAGTTCGGCATCGCCAGCGAACTGCCGGTGTTCGGCACCGAATACCTGCGCCTGGAGGCACCGGCCGAGCTGCTGGCCGACGATCTGATCACCGCGACCGGTATCTCCAAATTCTGCGAGATGCAGCTGGTGAAGAAGATTAATTGAGGAAAGTAAGCCAAGGATAATCATGCAATATCCCAAATTTAATACAGCTCCAAGTTTTGAATATTGGCGTTTGGGCGATCTTAGGGCTGGATAGTTTCCTTCGAGACCTCGACCTTCATGGCAACCATAGGCAACTACCTGACTGACGACGAGTACCACCAGCTACAAGGCAGCCATGGTGGCCAACCTGCTCGCCAAGGCGGTTTGCCCAGAGCCGGCAGCTTTGCTGGTCGGATGGATGCAGAGGAAAGGCGAAGCGGTTTGTGGGTCATTCACTACTGGCTGTCAAAAGACGACCGAGTTTGAATGTTTGTCATCTACGAAGAAGATGAGCATGAAAGCCTAGGTGTTTGGTTCCAATCAGAAGCGGGGACTGTCTCGTAAAGATAGTCAGCTGATATTAAATATCGAACTGGCGAGTGAAATTAGCATGGTCTAATCTTGAGCCCCAGCTACAGGGAGTTGCTCATCCCCAGCACTGTGTGGCTTTCGGGGTGCTTTTTCGAGCCGTTGGAATGGATACATATGCCGACGTATGTGCATGAGCACTCGAGATGCCGAAATCAACTAATGCGTTCTCTTCTTATGCAGTACGTCTGTATAGCTAGTAGTTAGGCGTTGTAAAGAGGACTTCACCCCCAGGATGAGCCTTCTGAGTGAAGGAGGGAAATGGTATGGCAATTCCATTGATTCAAAACATCGCTCTAATTTCGGAATCGAAGCGAGTCTCTATGCGAGAACTTGCTATTGCAAGCGCAGCACTTCAGAGACAGGTCATGCGCGATCTTGAGCCAATTTGGGAAGTCAACGCGACGGTTGATCCCTTTGAGAGGCTTGAGGATATGCCGTTAGGCTATTGGCCGATGATCGTTATGGATGACATTCCTTACGATGCTGCTGGTATCCATCTTGACCGCGACGGTCAGCCGTTTGCGCTCATTACTGCAACAGATAGCAATGATGTTTGGTCGCTGACTGCAAGTCATGAGTGTCTTGAGATGCTTGTCGATCCATTTGGGGACCGTCTTGTGCCGGGCGACTCTCCCAAATCCGATCAAGGCCGCGTACTTTTCTTGGTGGAGGTTGCTGATCCATCCGAGGCGGCAGAATTTGCCTATTCTGTTAATGGCGTGTTGGTATCTGATTTTTATACGCCGCGCTTTTTTGATCCGGTTATGTCTAGTGGGGTTAGATATTCTTTTACGAATGCAATTTCAGAGCCAAGGGGTGTACTTCGAGGCGGCTATTTGAGCTGGTTGGATCCCGAGACAGACCATTGGTGGCAGGAGATATGGTTTGCTGGTAACCAATCTACCTTTCGAGATCTTGGTCCACTATCAGCTGCAAATGGAAGTATTAGAAGCCAGATTGATCGTTTGACAGGGCAGTATAGACAGCAAGCGATGCAACCCGGACGAACGGTAGCCATGGCGGCTGGAGTAACCAGGGAGGTGGCTTATCAGTCTTCGGAAGCGAAAGCAAACTCTCTGCACAAATGCATTGAGGAGATTGTAAGGCAAGCGACTCCCTTAGAGTCTGCTGCTTCCCAACTGTCTAGAGTAACCCCTATCCAACTCCGTCGGCCTGGTCGCGTCTATAATAGGGTAAGTTGAATGAGGCTGCGCTTCTGGGGTAAGTGAGTATGAGTATGAACGAAGAAGATGCTCGGAAAGCCAGAGCAGAGCGTTTACGTAAGCAAATCAAACAGATTGTTACCCCAGATACTGGTGAGGCGGGCGAGCAACCAGCAAGTAGGGATCCGTCTAGTAACCAGGTTACTCCTCGTGAGTTTATTCATCGACGTATGCATGAGCTTGATCGTGATACCAAGCCGACTAGTGAGGAGTCAAAGGACAAATCGTGACGCTTCGACTAAACCTAGTGCGGGCATTCAGCTGCTGCCCGCTAGCCTGCGCTTCGGCGTTGCTCACTGACGCCGAATCTTCAGGTAAGCACCTTGCCAGGGTTTCACCGGTCGTTCTGCTTATAGAAATCGTAGCTATCTGATCGACTGACGACACTCTGAACACTAGAACCCCGCCCCGGCGGGGTTTTTTATTGGCTATGTCTGAGTTAGCTGTTGCATGGCTGCTCGCCCCAGCGCCTCCCTCAAGCAAATCAATGGATTGAGCTGCGCCTTGTAGCGCTCGAGCAGGCGCCGCCATCCCAGATAATGGGTCAGGTACTTGGTGGCCACCCCATGAAAGGGAGTCATCCAGCCCTTCAGCCGGCTGTCGTAGGCGTTCACGTTCTGGATGTGAAAAGGCCCATCGACCCTGCGCCTCTGGCTAGGATTGACCGGCTGATGGGTGATGCCTTCTGCCTTGGCAAAGTGGGCATAGACGGCGGCACTGTCAGAGCAAAGAATCGCATCAGCATCGATCAGGGGGCGTAGTCGCTCCCCGACATGCACGGCATCGAGCTTCTCCAGCTGAAAGTCGGCATGCTGGCCGCTGCGATCCCGCACCACCAGGACAGGAATCTGCTCGGCAGACAACCCGCGTCGCTTCGCACTGCCTCCGCGCTTGCGAGGTAGGCGCGGCAAGTCTCGCTGCCCCTTGAAAGACTCCAGAAAGAAGGTTTCATCGGCCTCGACAATCCCGGACTCATGCTGGGCCTGGTGATCGGCGATCTGGGTCAGGAACCGGTGTCGCCACAGGAAGGCTGTGTTCTTGCTGACGCCACAGTGTTTCGCCGCCCTGCGTACCGTCAGGCTCTGGGTCAACGCCTCGGCATAGCCTTGCCAGAGATGGCGCTTTCGCAGGCGCGCCATCGGTGTACCCGTCAATGGGTTGCTGGTTTTGCCGTAAAACTTGCAGCGATACCGTGGCAGGCCGCCACTGGAGCCCCACGGCTGTAATTCGCTGGACTGACAGTGCGGGCAGTTGCTGGGCGTGGCGATCATCTCCTGCGGAAGGCTGCCTGGTGCCGACAGGCATGCCTTCAGCTGCTCACGCTGTTCTGGGCTGAGGCTGGAGAGCTGAGCGATCCATCGCGTGAACTGACTCGCTTTCATGATCCACCTCCCGCATGCGGAAACGTCATGATCAGCTTAGCTTGCTGCAACAGCTAACTCAGACATAGCCTTTTTATTCCCCGGAGAAAACCCCATGGCCGGCATCAAGGACCGCCTGATCCAGTTCGTCCTGCGCGGGCGCGACGAACTCTCGCCCGCAGCGGAGCAGGGCGCCGACGCCCTGGAAGCGCTGCGCCGGGAAGGCGAGCGTCTCGGTACAGCGCTGGACAAGGCCAGGGAGGCCCGTGGTCTGGCCGCCAGCCTGGCTGCCGCCGGGCGTGCCGCCGAGCAGGCCCGTGGCAGCCTGGTGCGGGCCGAGCAGCGCGCGGACGACCTGCGCAAGGCGCTGGACAAGGACCCGGAGAGCGAGGGGCTGGTCGTTGCCCTGCGCGAAGCGGAGCGCGAGGCCGCCCGCGCCACTCGCGAACTGAACCGGGCCACCACTCAGCTGGGCGATCTGGAGCAGGCCGCCAAGGCTGCCGGTATCGACACGGACAGGCTTGCTGACGAGCAGCAGCGTCTTGCCCAGGCGGTGGGCGACAGCCGGCAGGCCCTGGATCAGCACACCCAGCAGTTGCGCGAGCTGGAGCGCCAAGAGGCAGCGGCGGCCCGGGGCGCCGCCGAGCACGCCTCCCGCCTGGCTGCCGTGCGCGAAGCGCTGGACGGCGCAACCCGCCAGGTGCTGGCCTTCGCCGGCGCCTTCGTCGGTATCGATGCGGCCATCGGCCTGGTCAACCGCGGCATCGGCCTGTTGCGCACCGGCATTGCCGACATGCTCAAGACCGGCGACCAGATGGAAGGCCTTGAGCTTCGCATCAACTCACTGATGGGCAGCATGGAGTCGGGCGAGAAGGCCATTGCCTGGATAAAGGACTTCACCAAGACCGCGCCGATGACCATTGCGGAGGTGACCGATGCCTTTGCGCTGCTCAAGGGCTTCGGACTCGACCCGATGGATGGCAGCCTGCAGGCGCTGGTCGACAAGAATGCCCAGCTGGGCGGCGAGATGGACCGCCTGCAGGGCATCGTGATCGCGCTCGGGCAGGCCTGGGGCAAGGAGAAACTGCAGGCGGAGGAAATCACGCAGCTGGTCGAGCGCGGCATCCCGGCCTGGCAGCTGCTGTCACAGGCCACCGGCAAGACGGTCGCGCAGCTTCAGGAACTGTCCTCCGAGGGGCGGCTCGGCCGCGACGTGATCGCCGCCCTGATCGCCGAGCTGGGCAAGAGCGCCGAGGGTCAGGCACTCTCAGCCATGTCCCGGTTGTCCGGCCAGCTCAGCCAGCTGAAAAATGCCGCTCAGGACTTCTACGACCGCATCGCCCAGGCCGGGGCCCTGGACTACGTCAAGGGCAAGTTCGACGAACTGCTCACCACGATCCGCGAGATGGACAGCGATGGCCGGCTGGACAAGCTGGCCAAGTCGCTCAGCACGGCATTCATCGACGGCGCCAGGCGGGTCGAGGAGTTCGGCAGGAAGCTGCTCGGGACCGACTTCAAGAAGCTGTCCGACGACAGCGCGAAATGGCTGAACGACTTCGGGACCAAACTCGACCAGACGACGACCAGCGTCCAACTGTTCGTGGCGCCGTTCCGTACCCTGTTCAATGGCATTACTTCCGGGTTCTCGGTTGCCGCCTTGGCCGCCACCTCCTTCGGCGACCTGCTGCTCAGCCACTTGGGACGTGTCGCCAACTTTGTGCCGGATATGCTTGGTGGCGACAAGCTCCGCGCGGGGATCGCCGAGGCCCGCGGCGCGCTCAACGGCCTGACCGAGGGTTTCGCCGCGCAGATCGAGCAGGACGGCAAGGACATCCGGGCGGCCTGGGACGTGACCACCCGGCATGCCGCCGAGAGCGCCGCCGCCCAGACCGCCGCCGTCAAGTCCAAGATCGATCAGCAGCGCATGCTCGATCAGGCCTACGCCGACGAGTTGATCGCCAACCAGAAGAAGACCAAGGATGCTGCCGTGGCCGCCGCAGCCGAGGGCACGGCCGCCATTGGCGGCATGGCCGAAGCGCTCAAGCTGATCGACGCCGGCAGCACGACTGTCCAGATCGACGGGCTGCGCGATGCCCTGCGCGAGGCCTACCAGTCCGGGGCCATCAGCCAGCAGGACTACGCCCGTGCCTCCGGTGTGCTCAACGAGAAGCTGCGGCAGCTCCAGCGCGGGGCCGGTGCCACGGCCGGCGAGTTCGCCGGCCTCGAGGACAAGTTCGCCAGCCTCGAGTCGATCATGGGGCAGATCGCCCGAGCGGCCAACGAGGTGGATTTCAGCCAGATCCGCACGGGCCTGCGCAAGGCCTACAGCGACGGGGCGATCAGCGCCGAGGACTTCGCCAAGGCTCAGGCCGCCCTGGCCGAACGGATGAACGAGGTGAAGAAGGCCGCTGCCTCGACTGGCCGCAGCTTCGAGAAAGCCTCCGCCGATATGGCCGATGCTTCCGCCGAGACGGAAGGCTCGCTGCGCCAGATCGGCGGCGCCGCCGAGGACGCCGGGGCGGGGCTGGACTTCTTCGGCAGCATCCTCAGCCAGGCCCGCGAACCGCTGGCCGGCATGACCGATGCGGCGCTCAAGGCCTTCGATGCCCTGCAAGGCATCAACAACGTGGATTGGGGGATCGACACCGGCAGCCTGGACGCCACCCGGGAATCCCTGCGCGGCGCCAATGAGCAGCTGGCCTTCCTCAAGACCGAGCTGGCCAAGCCCCTGCCGCACACCAACGCCGGCATCTGGGCCATGGAAACCCTCATCCGCAGCCACGAGCTGCAGGTGTCGTACCTGGGCCAGAAGAAGGCCCTGCAATCGCTGATGGAGGGCTACGAAGACGGCTCGATCAGCCTGGAGTCCTTCATCCGCCGCGCCGAGCGTGCCCAGCGCGGCCTGAGCCTGCTGGACAGCTCCGACCTGTCCAGCCTGAAAAGCGCCTTGGCTGCCGCCGAGCAGCAGATGCGGGCGCTCGGCGACTCCAGCCGCAACACCCTCGACGGCCTGCAGAGCGAACTGGCCCAGCTGCGCGGCGATCAGGAGGAGGTCGATCGGCGTGCCTTCGCCAACCGCCGCCGCGAGCTGGAAGCCCAGCGTGCCGAGGCTCAGTCGGCCGGCAACGGCCAGGCGGTGTCCGACCTCAACCGGGCCATCGCCACCCTGCAGGAGATCGAGGCGGAAACTGCCAACCGGCGCCTGCGCGAGCAGCAGCAAGCCCAGGCCCAGGCGCAGCAGCAGGCCGCCGAGCCGGCACCGGCCACGACCGAGGCTCAGCCCGCCACCGTCATCCGCCTGGAAAGCCCCCGTGGGCGGCGGGTCGACGTGCAGGTGCCGGTGGGCCAGCAGACCCAACTGCTCGACATACTGGCCGACGCCGGCCTGAGGACGCTGTGAATGATGCTCGACTCGGTGGAACTGGACGACCAGTTCGAATGGGTGGACGAGTTCGAATGGGATGCCGTGGCCCAGGAGCAGGAGCGCTCGGTCAGCGGCGCGCTGCTGATTCAGGAGGGGATCAAGCTGTACGGCCGCCCGATCACCCTGAAAAGCAACGGCGGCGTGTGGACCCCGCTGTCGGTGGTGCGCTCGCTGAAAGTGCTGCGCGACATCCCCAACAAGATCATGGCCCTGACCCTGCCGGACGGGCGCAGCTTCAGCGTGGTGTTCAACCGCGCCGACGGCGCCGCGCTGGAGGCCGTGCCGCTCGAACGGCGGGTCGCCCCGCCGGACGACTGGCCCTATGAAGTCAACCTGCGCTTGATCACCGTTGCTCCGCCGGTGGAGTGATCCTCTCGGGTAGAAGCTGTCCCGTCAGATCAGCCGCTCATAGCCCGAGAGCAGCTTGACGCTCTGCGTCAGCCCCTGACGCGCCAGTCGCTCCAGGAACTCGCGGGCGGTGTGTGGTGGGTTCTTCAGCGATGCGCGCTGCTCCTGAGCCGCCTGCAACACCGCTGCCTGATCCAGATCGAACAGATCCGCGATGAAGTCATCCGGGTGCATGGCCTCGATCTCGAACGGCTCCAGCAACTCAGGTGGGAAGTCCTTCAGATTGAAGGTCACGATGACCGATGCTCCGCACTTGATCGCGGCGGCCAGCACATGCCGGTCATTCGGGTCTGGAAGATCGAGGGAGTGACACAGAGGCTCGTATCCGGTCACCAAGGCATCCGGCACGGCCCGATCCATCGCTGCGGAGGTCCTATCCAGCTGCTCGCGAGTGAGATCCGCCCGGTTGAGCAGCAGATTGCGCTTCCACTCCTCATGGATCTCAGTTGTCCAGCGCGCTCGATAAACCCCCGTCAGAGCCAGACGCATCAGCAAGTCGCGCAGCGGGGCCGGGTAAAGAACATTGGCGTCGTAGACAGCGGTGAACGGAGAATGCCTCATTCATACCCCATGCCCAGTTCCTGAGCCTGCGCGGCCAGTTCATCCAGCGCTTGACGGCTTTCCGCGTCCCGCCGCTGCTTGTACGCCATGAGGTCTGCGAACTTCACCCGGCGGTGGCGGCCGACCTTGGTGTGCGGGATGACGTTCTCATCCAGCAGCTTCACCAGATAAGGCCGGGAAACATTCAACAGATCGGCAGCCTCCTGAGTAGTCAGCTCCGCATGGATCGGCACGATTTTCACCGCATTCCCCATCGCCAGCTCGCCCAGGAGCTCATCGAGCAGGCGCAGAGCGAAGACAGGCACCTGCAACTCATGCGGACGCTGCTCGTCGTCCATGATCTCGATACGCCGGGTTTCCAGCTTCGTCGACAGAAAGGCCGCAAGCTGGCGGCGCGACTCCACGGCCGCCGCCACCTCCTTGTCGCCGGGCAACATAGTGCGATCGAAGTCTGCGAGGGTCATGAGCATCTCCAGAAAGGTATTGGGTAAAGCATCGAAGCATGCTCGACTTCTAAACGAAATAAACGAAAATCGCAATAAGCGAAATATTCGAAACAGCGGATGGCACCAAGCGCCGCCCCGGCAGGATCGGCGAGTCCGGCGGGGCGGCCAAGCCCGCGCAGCGATTGCCCGTTGTTTGTACCGGTAGCGGGTCATCCAGATTCACCGGCACGGGCGTTTCGTGGAGGCTGGAGCAGGCTGGTAGGGTGGGTAACTCGCGTAGCGATTACTCACCGTTGGCATCGGTAGACAAGGCCGCCGTTGTCTACCCTATGCGCTACAGCTTCATGCGTGCGCCGGATGCGTCTCGGCCCACGGGCGGATCTTCGCCAGCGTTTCGGCAATGGCGTCCTTGGTCATCTCGCGGTCGTAGTCCGACTGCAGGCCGATCCAGAAGTCTTCCGACATCCCGAAGAACCGCGCCAGACGCAGGCCCGTGTCGGCCGTCACGGCGCGCTTGCCGGCCACGATCTCGCCGATACGCCGCTGCGGCACGCCGATCTCCTTGGCCAGCCGGTACTGGGTGATCCCCATGGGCTTGAGGAACTCTTCGAGCAGAATCTCGCCCGGATGTGGGTAGGCTACTTCGCGCATGCTCACCTCCTCAGTGGTAGTCCACGATTTCAACATCGTCCGCGCCGGCATCCGACCAGCGGAAACACACCCGCCACTGGTCGTTGATGCGAATGCTGTACTGCCCGAGCCGGTCGCCCTTGAGCGCCTCCAGCCGGTTGCCGGGCGGCACTCGCAGATCGTCCAGACGCCCGGCGCGGTTCAGCATCGCCAGCTTGCGCATGGCGACGGCCTCGATGTTCACGAAACGCCGCACGCGATCACCGTCGAACAGGCTTTCGGTGTCGCGGCACTTGAATGAATTGATCGCCATGGCAGGCATGGTAACGCCGCGCGTTACTAACGAGCAATGTTAGCCAGCCGAACGGCGCCCGCCACCCTGGCTCGCCGCCCTGTACCATGCCTGCAGGCTGGGCGATCAGTCCGGTAGGGCAGACAAGGCCGCGCCGCTGCCTACCCTACACGCTCAGCCATCAGAGACTTTGCACAGTCCTGCACTTGGGAAAGCCAGAACAGCCCCAGAACTGCTGCCCGGCCTTCGCGCCGGACTTCACCGTGCGAATCACCAGCAGGCTGCCGCACTTGGGGCATTTGCGCTCGGCGGTGGGGTCGCTGCGGCGCTTGAGGTTTTGCACGTGCTCGCGGTGGGTGGCCAGCGTCGGCGCCCAGCGGCTTTCCTGCAGGGCGCGCAGCAGCGCATACACCTCGGCCTCGCTGAATACCGGCTGGCGGAACGACTTGATGTAACGGATGAACCCGGCACCCTCGGTCACGTTGACCGGCATCTCCGTTTTGAAGGTACTGCCGCCGACGAAGGTGATGACCGAGTGCAGGTGCTCCGGCGCAATGCCGAGCGTGGCCTCCAGCGCCTTGAGGTGCTTGTAGTTCTGCCGCAGCGGGTTCTGGAACTTGAAGCTCTTCTTGTAGAACTTCTGCGTCCACTGCGCCTGGTGCTCGCCGCCGAAGATCCAGCCGCCCATGTTCTTGGTTTCCAGCACGAAGATGCCGAAGCGCGAGAGGAACACATGGTCGATCTGCGTCGTACCGTCCGGGGTCGGGAGCGTCACGTTGTGCAGGCGGCGATAGGTCTGCTTGTCCAGTTGCCAGTGCGCGAACAGGCGAACCAGCAACTCGCCGATATGCCCCTTTGCCCAGGGCGACTTCAGGAGGCCGAGCAAGAACATCAGCGGCACGAGCCAGATGGCCACTTTCAAGACCTGGGCGATGATTGGTGTGAAATCCACTTTCTAATTCTCCAACTGCGATGGGGTTGGGCTTTGGGGTGGTGGGTGAGGGGACCGTTGAAATTGGTAGACAAGGCTGCGCCGTTGTCTACGCTACGCACTGGTTTATAAAACTTCAGGTTATGGAATGACAATCAACGATTACTTGCTTTTTGTAACCCCGGCAGTGGGGTTGACTGGCGTACTCGCAGGTGCCTTGATTCAGGCGCGCCTTGCTCGTAGGAATAAGGAAAAAGAGCATCTTCATGATCTGCAGAGTAAAGCCTATGTCGATTTCCTAAGCTCAGTGTCAAACGTTGCTGTAGCCCAGAGGCTTGGTGATAGAGCTGTTGTCTCCAGTAGTCTGGCTGCATTGGCGGATGCGAAGTCGAGAATTTGCGTATATGGCTCTGCTGAGGTTGTTAAACAGCTTGCGATATTCATTCGGGCTGGGGCAACGCTACAGACAGAGAGCGAGATACTGGCATTTACGAGGCTATGTTTGGCCATGCGCCTCGCTGCAGGGATGAAGCGATTTGATGTGCAGTCTACGGATATATCGCAGGTGCTATTTAGTCTAGAAGTTAAAGACTGTCCGACTCCACGAAGGGAGATGGCCTAAGAGCGGTCAGTAGGGTGAGTAGCTCGCGTAGCGATTACCCACTGTTGGCATCGGTAGACAAGGCTGCGCCGTTGTCTACCCTACTTGCTGGGGCAGTTCCCACGCGGGAGCGTGGGAACCATCAAAATGTTCTTGGTTTCCAGCACGAAGATGCCGAAGCGCGAGAGGAACACATGGTCGATCTGCGTCGTGCCGTCCGGGGTCGGCAGCGTCACGTTGTGCAGGCGGCGATAGGTCTGCTTGTCCAGTTGCCAGTGTGCGAACAGGCGAACCAGCAGTTCGCCGATATACCCCTTTGCCCAGGGCGACTTCAGGAGGCCGAGCAAGAACATCAGCGGCACGAGCCAGATGGCTGCTTTCCAGACCTGGGCGATGATGGGTGTGAAATCCAATTTCTAATTCTCCAACTGCGATGGGGTGGGGCTTTGGGGTGGTGGGTGAGGGGACCGTTGAAATTGGTAGACAAGGCTGCGCCGTTGTCTACGCTACGCGCTGGTTTATAAAATTTCAGGTTATGGAATGACGATCAACGATTACTTGCTTTTTGTAACCCCGGCAGTGGGGTTGACTGGCGTACTCGCAGGAGCATTGATTCAGGCGCGCCTTGCTCGTAGGAACAAGGAAAAAGAGCATCTTCATGAAATGGCCTAAGAGCGGTCAGTGGTAACTTGCGCAGCGATTACCCACTGTTGGTATCGGTAGACAAGGCTGCGCCGTTGTCTACCCTGCTTGCTGCAATGCTTCGTTATGTGGTCAGCTTTCTAAGCTGTGTATCAACCATCTCAATAAATTCCGCTCTGCTGTCAAAGTAATTAGGAGCATCTATTTTGCTTTCAACATAATCATATAGGTGGCCGCTGCCAAATAGGTCATTCAGTTTGCAGTCTTGTTCTTTTGCAAAGTCTTTAATTGCTCTTCTTATGTGGAATGATGCTGGGAATCTTTCTAAGGCTGGACTTTGTGTATGTAGGCTTCTCTTTACGTCAGATATCTGACTTTGCAGCTCTGACATCATGGTTAGTATCATTTTGTCTGTGGAGACTATGTCTTCGCTAAGATTGGCGACTTGAAACTTTCCGAAGTTTTTAAGGAAGGTTGAGTGCTCTGGATCATCTACCGACTTCTGGTAGGTCGCCTTAACCTTCTCGGCCAGCTTTTCTTTGAATAGGACAATTTTAGAAAATCTCAGGTCTCTTGGGTATCCGACATGCTCAATTATTCCTGTATCGAATGAATAATCTGTTTTGTCATCTTTGACAATTACTGTGGGCTTGTCAAATGCTAATCGCATTCCCAGCTCAAACATAACATTTGGATTTTTACCACTGACATCGCATACAACGATGTCGGCGCTGTATACGTTTTGAACTATCCTCTTCTGGATTACGCCCGACTCATCAGAGTCACTGACTAGGCTAACAGTGAAACTATGTTCTTGAATGGACTCTACTGCCTCGGTGATGACTGCCTTAACTTCTCCCCAGTGCTCGGCAGAGCAACCATCGATTGATGATATGGGCATAATTAATCCGCATTTTAGTTTTTCTTTGTTTGGCACTTAAATACTCTCCAATATCAATTGTGTGTGACTATTTGTATTAGTAATACAATAGGGGTGCCTCTAAAAACTTCGTTTTTCAGCGCTGGATGATGTCTAACTTATTGATTTGTTATGGTCGATGCAGGTCGGCATCTCAATTTTTTGGGGTTTTTAGAGGTGCCCTCTAGCCCGTGGGTTTCGCGGTCATGTCGAATGTGGTGGAGCGTTATAACCACGGGCAGCAGGCTCAGGCAAGTCCAATGTGCTATCACTCCAACGATCCCAGCTGAAGCCGTGATTGACTGCCCGCGTTCTTATCTCTAAGGTTCCCCTGCTGCCGCCAAATCGGCAGCCTGGGCTTGGCGGCCCGGTTATCTCGGGCGGACACGACCGCCGTTAGAGCGGTTTTTTTATGTCCGCAGCATGGCTACACCCGTTATGGGCGGGCCGTGTGTGGGGAGCCTTTGTGCTCCGCCTGCCCTGAGACAGGTCCGCCAACCCGCACGGTTCCGCTCACCCATCTTGGCGGATGGGCGAGTGGATCGACTGACAACTCTCAGGATCCACACCATGAAAGCCATCGCACCTGCTGTAACCCCGGTCCTTGTCGAACTGGCCAACGGCCAACCGACCACCACCAGCCTCGATATCGCTGCCCGCTTCGGCAAGCTGCACAAAGACGTGCTGCGGCGGATCAAAAGCCTGGATTGCTCGCCTGAGTTCGCACAGCGCAATTTTGCGCCGTGTACTCGTCCCGGCGCGAACAACAAGCCGGAACCGTACTTCCGCCTGACCCGCGATGGTTTCACCTTCCTGTGCATGGGCTTCACCGGCAAGGAAGCGGCGAAGTGGAAGGAGGCGTACATCAATGCCTTCAACGAGATGGAGCGCGCCTTGATCGGTGCGGCGGTGAATCCGGGCACGGTGGCCACCTCCGCCGAACCCATCCACCTCACCTACAACGACCGCCCGTTCCGCATCGTCCCCGAGGGCGCGGCGCTGTGGTTCGTCGCCGTCGATGTGGCCCGCGCCCTGGACATGCGCGACGGCCACTGCCTCACCCGCCATCTGCGCAGCGAGCACAAGGCGCAGCGGCAGGTCGGCCACCGTCGCCTCGGCCTGATCGACCGGCCCGGACTGGAGCTGGCCCTGCATCACGCCAGCCCGGCGCGGGCCGAACCGTTGCGGCTGTGGCTGGAGGCGGCGCTGGAGCAGTTCGTGTCCGGCGCACCGGCACCGCGTGCGTTGCCGGGCGGGTTGTCCGGCGAGCAGCAGGGCGCGCTCAAGGCGCTGGTGGCGGCGCGCATCGAGGCGTTGCCCGAACTGGAACGGGGCAGGGCGGCGACGCGCTGCTGGTCGGCGCTCAAGTCCAGGTTCGGCTGCGGCTACAAGGAGATCGCCCCGGAGCGGTTCACCGAGGCGGTGAGTCTGGTGGCGCGTATCGTACTGGAGGGCGAGCTGCTGGAGCCGGAGGCGCCGAAGGTGGTGGGCCGCCTCGACATCGATTACCCCATCGAGGACTGGAAGGCCCGTAACCCACAGCAGTTCCGCCACGACAACCCGAACAGCCCGGATCTGGTGGTCGGCTATGGGGATCTGCTGTCGAGCGACTATTCCCCCTGCTGCGACCTGCTGGACAAGCTGCACAACGCCGGATACTGCGTCGATGGCGCCTTCTACGAGCTGCGCTCCTATCAGAACCTGATGCTCCAGATGGACATGGCCATCCGGCTGATGGTCGGCAATGCGCGCCAGGCAATAGAAGGCTTCGAGCAGGATCGTCGGCGCCTCCAGAAATTCGTTGGCGTAAAGGGGCACAAGATATGATTTCCCCGCGCACGCGGGGATGAACCGGTCAGGTCGGCCTCCGTCGCCGGCAGCGAGGGAATTTCCCCGCGTACGCGGGGATGAACCGACGCCCTGGCCGAATTCGCCGCCGGCCGCCTGCCGTTCCCCGCACCCGCGGGGATGCTCCTTTGAGAACATTTCCATGCCCGCCGTCACCCGCCTGGGCGATCGGTGCACCGGGCACGGAGCCTTTCCACCGCGCCCGTCCGTCGCTGCCAGCCCGAACGTATTCGTCAGCGGTATCGCCGCCCACCGCTAGGGCGATGCCTGTGACATCCATTGCGACCTGTCGTCCTGTCATGCCGGCGTGCTGGCCCAGAGCAGCATGACGGTCTTCGCCAACGGCTTGCCGCTCGGCCGCATCGGCGATCCGGTCGACTGCGGATCGACCGTGGCTGAAAGTTTGCCCGACGTCTTCGCCGGATGATCGATTCATGGCCAGCCCATGGGCCCATCGACGACTTCGACCCACCAGCCCGCCCCGTGCGGGCTTTTTCATGCCCGGAGTTCCGCATGACCATCAATGCCAGCGACGTGAAGTTGCTCAAATCCCAGCGCCTGACCGACGAGGCCGACGGCGGCGGGCGCGCCACCGGCACCCCCGTGGTCGACGGCGAGGTCAACAACCTGTTCCCCGACATCAGCCGCCTCGACCGCACCCTGGGCCGGATCAACCTGCGCAAGGGCTTCGCCGGGGTTCTGACCGACAACGCCGACGCCTACCTGGGCGCCCACTGCATCCTCACCCAGGCCCCGGCCGATCCGCGTGTCTCGGTGCTGCTGTTCAATTCCGGCAGCCAGACCGACGAGCGCGACGACGCCCGGAGCGCCATCGAGAACTACGTGGTGCCGGCCACCGCCGCGTCCTTCGAGCTGCTCGGCAACCAGCTCGCCGGCCAGCGCTCGATCGCCGGCGTGCAGCGCGAGGAGCACCGCCTCCCGGAAATCGGCGAGGTCTACCAGCTGGTCAACGGCACTACCAGCAGCCAGTACGTGCGCCTCGTCAGCGTCGAGGCCACGCTGGAGAACTTCATCTACGAATACTCGTCCGGCCAGTTCCTGACTCTGCCGCGCCGGCGCCTGCAGCTGGGCATCGGCTCGGCGCTGCTGGCCACCTATCCGGGCGGCAGCGTCAACCCGGCCGGCACCACCGCCACCAACGCCGCCAGCCAGGCCAAGGCCACGGTGCTGTCCACCCAGGTGGCCGATGCGGCGAAGTACTACGGCATCAGCCCGCTGGCCGAGGCCGTGGCCCAGGGCGACCTGACCCTCAGGGTCGAGTCGGTCTACGCCGCCCTGGTGCCCAGCACCAACAAGGAAACCGCGCTGCTCGACCAGCTGGCCGGCTACAGCCGCCGCCAGTACCTGGCCTGCGGCGCCGCCCGTTCGCCGTCGCTGACTTTCGCCCAGGTGGTCAGCGGCCAGTCGCGCTCCTTCCTCGGCACCGGCGCGCTGCCCGGCTCGATCACCCTGACCATCAACGGCGGGGTCTATGCCGACGACAAGAAAGGCGGCTTCGCCTTCGTCAGCGGCAGCAACACCTTCAGCAAGATCGCCATCGACTACGCCACCGGGCAGATCGACGCCTACAAGACCACCGCCTACACCGGCTCGGCCAGCGTCACCTACACCCCGGCCGCCGCGGTGACCGGCGAAACCGTCACCGGCGAGATCCCCGTCGACCTGTCCAGTCGCGGCTACGTCTACACCCTGGACCTGGCCAACGCCAAGCCCAAGCCCGGCACCCTGACGGTCAGCTTCCTGGCCCTCGGCAACTGGCAGGAGCTGAGCGACGCCGGCAACGGCGAGCTGAGCGGGCAGGGCAGCGGCAGCATCGACTTCGCCAGCGGCAGCGTGTCGATCACCCTGGCGGCGCTGCCGGACGTCGGCTCGTCGGTCCTCTACAGCTACGTCGGCGACAACGCCGAGGCCTACACCCAGCGCACCGGGGCCAGCGTGGCGGCCAAGGCGCGCATCCGCCACCGTCTGCCCCACGACGGCATCCAGCCGGGCAGCCTGACCGCCACCTATCTGGTCGGCGGAGTGACCAAGACCATCACCGACACCGGCGCCGGCACCCTGAGCGGGCAGGCCAGCGGCACCATCGTCTACGCCACCGGCGAGCTGGACATGGAGCTGACCGCCACCCCGGACAGCGGCAGCGCCATCAGCTACAGCTACCAGCAGGGCAGCGTCGCCGATAACGTGCTCAGCGTGACCCCGGATGCCGCCGGCACCGTGTCCGGCACCATCCCCGGCGCGCCGCTGCAGCCGGGCAGTGTGCAGATGAGCTGGTCGGTGCTGCAGCGCCAGGCCGTGCCCTCGTCGGCCACCGAGTCGACCTACGAGGAAACCCTGGTCCTCGACCGCGCGGTGGCCGACAACGGCAGCGGCGGCTGGGTCGGCGTGACCGGCACCCTCGACTACGCCACCGGCGCCTTCACCCTGCGCGTCGAGGAGAGCTACGACTACAAGGAGTACACCTACAAGCAGACCGGTGGCTGGCCCTTCACCTCGACCGAGCTGGAGAGCACCACCACCAGCCTGCAGGAGCAGTACGGCGGCACCCTGGTGACCCGCGCCCAGCCGGCCGGGGTCAGCTACGGCGCGCAGACCGACAGCCAGACCGCACCGCAGCTGGCCTTCGACCTGCTGCCCGAGATCGCCGAGCCCATCGTGCCGGGCTCCTTGATCCTGGCCTGGGGCGGTGACACCTACGTCGACCGCGACGGTGTGCTCTACAAGGGCATCAGCAGCAGCACCAACGCCGGCAGCGCGGTCGGCGCCGTCGACTACGCCGGCGGCACCGCCACCCTGAGCAGCTACCCGAGCGGCAAGACGGCGAGCATCGACGTGCAGGGCTGCCTGACCAGCAACTCGGGCTTTGCCGTGGTCGACGCCACCTTCCGCACCCCCGGCGCGCCGCTGCGCCCGGCCAGCCTGCAGCTGACCGCGGTGCGCACCGACACCGCCGAAGTGGTCACCGCCACCGCGGACACCAACGGCACCTTCGCCGGCCCGGTGATCTGGGGCTCGGTGGACGTGGAAACCGGCATCGTCCGCCTGAAGTTCACCGCGGACCCGGACGACACCAGCGGGGCGAGCGACATTCCGGTGATCCCGGCGCTGCTGCGCTACAACGCCGTGCTCTACAGCAGCCTGCCGCTGAATGCCGAGCTGATCGGCCTGGACCCGGTGCGCCTGCCGGCCGACGGCCGGGTGCCGATCTACCGCGAGGGCGACGTGCTGGTGATCCAGCACACGGCCGAGACGGTGATCGCCAGCCCGGTGGCCGGCGCCACGGAAACCCTGGCGAGAGCGCAGCAGGCCGCCATCGAGGTGGTGGATGCCGCCGGCATCGCCCTGGACCCGGCGCAGTACACGGCCGACCGCGAGCTGGGCACCGTCACCTGGGCCAACCCGCTGATCCTGCAGGACGTGGACACCAACCCGCTCGCCCTGCCGCTGACCATCCGCGACCGGGTCGAGCACATGGCGGTATGCAGCGAGGTGCAGATTTCCGGTGCGCTGAGCATCGGCGCGCCGCTGCCCTGGGACCTGCCGGCCGGCGAGACGCAGGTGTCCAGCGCGGTGGCCTGGGGCGACCTGCAGGCCCGCCTGCACACCTGGTACACCCAGAAGACCTGGAACAGCGGCGCCCCGAACTGGACCGACAGCCCCAGCGGCGACAGCACCACCAGCAACTACAACAGCCTCAACTACCCGCCGGTGGCGACCAACAAGGGCGCCATCGCCGGCAAGTGGGCCATCGTCTTCACCTCGGCCACGGCGTTCAACGTGGTCGAGGAAAAGCTCGGGGTGATCACCACCGGCAGCACCGGCAGCGACTGCGCGCCAACCAACCCGGCGACCAACGCGCCGTACTTCACCATCCTCGCCGCCGGCTGGGGTTCGGGCTGGGCGGCCGGCAACGCCGTGCGCTTCGACACCGATTCATGCCTCGGCCCGCTGTGGATCGTGCGCACCGTGCTGAGCGGGCAGGGCTCGGTCGAGGATGACCAATTTCGGATTCAGATCAGGGGGGATGCGGACTGATGGCAATCACGGTCTATTCGAGTCTGGACACCGGCGCCCCGGCGCTTCCGAGCACCGCCGGCCAGCGCTTCATCGACAACCTGAAGCTGATCTTCAAGGCCTGCCTGGTCGATGGCTACGGCAGCAAGCCGGCGGCTGGCTGGACGGTCGGGCACGATCATGCCGACGGTTTCAGCCTGAGCAACGGCGAGGGGTACATCAACTTCGTCAGCGTGTCGAACAATGCGGTTGCCATCTATCTGATGGAAACCCTCACCAGTGGTAGCGCGGCGCTGGGGGTCGGCGACAACCGGCGTTCTGGTCCCTGGTACGAGGGGCAAGCTGATACGGGGCGGCACTATCACTCCAGTTCCTATTTCACCTCGACGACAGTCAACAAGCATTGGTGCCTGGTGGCCGACAATCGGACAGTCACCTTTCAATGGTTCGGTAGCCAGGCGAATGTTGATCAGGGCACGTCCTACGGCGGCCTGCTGCATTTCGGCGCCTACCTCCCGGCCTTCGGCGGGAGCGGCTTCTGTGCGCTCGGGGGGAGCACGGGCAGTGGCGGCACCGCGCAGATGTTTGCTTCGACTGGCGCCACGCCGGGCACCATGCTGCGCAACCCCTTCGATGGCACCGTGGCACAGGGGGCTGCGCCGGGATACCGGGGCGGCGTGGTGGTTGAGACCGCCAATGCCTCCCTGCTGAACAAGTCCCGTCTGTCTCCCCTGGTGCTGCGCCCGATACGGGCTTCCCTGATGGGGCGGGGGGCAGGTATCAGCGGGAGTACCGCTGCCAACAGTGACGCACATTGCGGCCTGTTGCGCGGCCTGATCGCCGAACCCAGCCTGTCCGATGTCTACCTGTCGAAAGTGCTGGCTGTGCTGGGCATCGGCAGCCCCGTCTGGCAAGACAAGCTCCGCCCGCTCACCTTGCCGAACGGCAAGCAGTGGGTGCCAGCGTACTATTCAGCGGCCGATCTGGGTGCCTTCGTCTCCCTGGATTCGGCCGATTGGGAGTAGCCGATGATCGTCGCCCCGCAAGTCCTGATTGCCTTGCCGCAGACCGCGGCGCGGCGAATCGTGACGGTCCGGCTCACCCGCGACGGTGAGCAGACGACAACCCTGAAAGTCTGCCGGCTGCTGGGCACGGACATGACCCTGCTGGCCGTGTTCGGCACTGCTTACCAGAGCAGCCAGACGTTTCTCGCTTCGGCCGTCGACGGCGAGCGATTTCTGTTCGCCCTCGACGAGGTTTCTCCCAAACGTGCGGCGGCCCGCTATCCGGTGATCAGTGAGGACGCCACCTTCAATATCGACCTCAACGACGGCAGCGGCAGCGCGGCCGGCAGTCCGGCCACGCTGCAGGCCCGCGTGCGGGTCGACGGGCTCGACGCCGCACGCGAAGTCCTCGCCGTCGAGCGGCAGACCGACGGCGTCTGGCGCATCGCCGGCAACCTGCGCACGGCCGAGGGCGCGCTGGACCTGCGCGTCACCGGCGGCGCCGTCTACGCCCTGGCCATCGACGACTACGGCACCCTCTACCAGCCGAACCTCGCCGTGGCGGTGGACGACGTGATCCGCCCGACCCTGTTCAAGGGCTGGCTCTACCGCATCACCCAGGCCGGCACTCTGCCGGCGACCGAACCGGCCTGGTGGGACGGCAACACCGCCGGCCCGCAGGACCTCGGCAGCGCCCGCGCCGAGGTGGTGCGCTACCACCGGCCCCTGGCCCACGGGCCGATTACCGTCGAGACGACCTGATGCTCATAGCCGATATCGGCGCCGGATGGCGCCGCGCCCGCGCGTCCGGCGATCCCGTGACCGAAACGCCCTGGAGCCGGACGCCGGTGCGCAATCGGGCGCTGACCGGCGCCTGGCAAGCCGGCCAGCCCCGCGAGCGGGACAGCGCCACGCCCTGGAGCGCCATCCCGGCCCGCGATCCGTCCGCCTGGCTGCCCTGGGGCGAGGCGCCGCCGGCCGAAAGCCGGTCGGCCAGCGCCTGGAATGCCGTACCGCCACGCGACCACGCCGCCGCCGGCGGCTGGGACAGAAGCATCCGCCCGCACGAGGTGCGCCTGCGCCTGCTCTACAACCCGAAGCCGGCCCGCAAGGATCTAGGCACGGCCCAGGCCTTCCAGCGCTGCGACGAGTTCGGCCCGCGCGTCGATGCCGCCGAGGCGCTGCGCCGCAGCGTCTACCTGCCCGGCACGCGGCCGCTGGCCTTCGACTTCGCCAGCGAGCGCTACAGCCCGGGCAGCGCGCCCGAGGTGTTTTTCGACTTCCTCTACGTCGCGCCGACGCGGGCCATCCAGCCGGTGGACAGCGATAGCGCCGACCGCTGGCAGTCGGCCCGCCGCCTGGACCTACGCCGTGCCCTGCGCTGGGGGCCGGGCCAGCCGCAAGACCCGACCGGCGTCGGCATCGCCTACCCGGACTATGGCGGCCCGGTGATCGCCATCGACCCGGCCGTCGAGCCCGACATCCTGGAGACCTACATGATCGCCAATAGCGTGCAGCTGGTGGTGCTGCCCGAGCGCACCCCGCTGGAGGCCACCGGCCTCAGCGTCGGCCGCGACATCGACGCCTACAGCTGGCAATTCAGCGCCCAGCTGCTCGGCCGCACCTCGCTCAATCTGGTGCGCCCGGACGCCGGCGGCCCGAAGAGCGTCGAGCTGACCATCAACGGCCACGTCTGGGTGTTCCTGATCGAGCGCTACAGCAGCCAGGGCAAGTTCCCGGCCGAGCGCTTCACCATCGGCGGCGTGTCCCGCACCCAACTGCTCGCCGAACCCTATGCACCCAGGCGCTCGGCGGTCAACGCCGTGGACATCAACGCCCAGCAGGTCGCCGCCGACCAGCTGACCGACACCGGCTTCACCCTGAGCTGGGACAGTGCCAACCAGTACCCGCCGGACTGGACGATTCCGGCCGGCGCCTTCAGCTATCAGGAACAGACCGCCCTGCAGGTGATCGCCCGCGTCGCCGAGGCGGTCGGCGCCGTGGTCAGGCCGGCCCGCGACAGCGACGCCCTGAGCGTGATCCCGCGCTACCGGGCCGCGCCCTGGGCCTGGGCCGGCGAAGTGATGGAGCGGATCATCCCGGCCGAGATCGTCGGCGAGTGGGGCAGCGAATGGAGCCCGCAGCCGGTGTGGAACAGCTGCTACGTCAGCGGCACCACCCATGGTGTGGCCGTCGACGTGCGCCGCGCCGGAACCGCCGGCGACGCACCGGCGCCGGACGTCTACGACGAGCTGATCACCGGCACCGAGGCGGCTCGCGCCCGCGGCATCGCCGAACTGGCGAAAGGCGGCAACCAGGAGATCGTCACCCTCGATCTGCCTCTGTTCCCCGAGGCGACCGCTCCGTGCCTGATCGAGCCGGCCATGCTCTGCGAGGTACGCGACATCGACGGCACCTGGCGCGGCTTGTGCCTGGCCACCGAGATCGGCGCCGAAGGCGTGGGCGCGGCCCGCGTCACCCAGACCGTGCGCTTGGAGCGGCACCACTGAGAAGCGACATGGACATCACCAGCCCCCGAAAGGAGTTTATCGGTCTGCTGCTTGGCGGTATTAATCCGGCAATACGAAAGCACAAATAAGGCCGATACCAGTATCGGCATATATCCTTGATTTTCAAGGAGAAACTAAAATACAGAAAGTGCCCTATTGTATTGCCGGATTAATATCTGCGCCGTCGGTAACGGATTCCGAGTGATCTGCGTTAGCCGTTTCCTGTTCGGTGGTGTCCGCGCCGTCGGTAACGGATTCCGAGTGATCTGCGTTAGCCGTTTCCTGTTCGGTGGTGTCCGCGCCGTCGGTAACGGATTCCGAGTGATCTGCGTTA
>NZ_SMMU01000001.1:0-272093 GCF_004339665.1 Azotobacter chroococcum | reverse complement strand
TAGCCGTTTCCTGTTCGGTGGTGTCCGCGCCGTCGGTAACGGATTCCGAGTGATCTGCGTCAGCCGCTTCCTGTCCGGCGGTGTCCGTACCGTCGCCACTGTCAGCGAAGTAGACATCGTCAGCGGCTTTGAATGATTCATCCGAGCGTTCTTCAACAACGCTGGATGGGGGGGATTTTTCGGATGCGGTTACAGTAGGTTGCTCGTAGGAGTTTTTGTGGTGGGCCGCCAGTCTATTTTTTATTTCCTCATGATCGTCGTAGACAAATCCTTTGTAACCAATCGCCATTGGAGTATCGAAAACCTGCCTTACGCCTATGTCTCCCGTTGAAGCGTGGCTTAGGGTTGTTGTTACGCCAAAGCTGTTCTCTTCGATAAGTGCTGCGCTTGATGTGTTCGTACTGTCGTTGGTGTCTGTTGGTGGTGTATATAATACCCTGGGCTCGTTGGGGTTTCTTGTTTGGCTGTATTTTCTATTGGTAAAGAACTCTCCCTTGTAGGTGATGTCAAGCTCTCTTGTGTAATATATTTGATATGGGATGAATATTTTTGTCTTGCACTGGCTGCAGACCATTTCCTTGTAGTCTTTTACTTGTTGCAGTTTTTGACTTTGCTCGGGTGGAAGGTTTTGTAGTGCATCAAGTATTTCAAATGGGTTGACCGAATAGTACCGTGCGGTGGGGATCGCTACGCTATATTCTTTTATGTTGTTTATGCCTATGCCTGCCTTGGGGAGAATTTTGGTCAGGATTGCAGTTGAGGCTTGTGACGAGTTCCCCGTGTGCTTATAGAAGTTAGGGAAGGCTATTTGCTTTAAGTGTTGATATGAGTCTGATGGATCGATAGTGTCTCTTGTGAAGCACTCTTTTGATGGTGAATATTTTTTTGTGTTGTCTTTCTGGTCTGTTTCTTTTATCTCCTTGAGCTGGCATCCATTTTCTTCTGGGGCAAGTGGCTGGGTATTGTCGTGCTGGTTGGGGATCATTTTACTGATGTTGTCGATAGGTATCCTGGCGATTCTTATTGACGTAAAGGTGCATTCATTGTTATCCAGAGTTGCATTGCAGTTTGGAGTGTAAATGTTTGCGTATATATCGCCTATGAAAAGATCCTCGCGTGGCGGGTAGATGGTGTTTATGTCGTAATCACTCATCGCTCTGGCTGGGGGAGGTGATGGCTTTACTTCATTCCCCGAGCAGCCGTGCAGCAATAGTAAGGTGCTGAGTATTATTGCTTGTTTTTTCATTGTGGTTCTCTGTGTGAGGTGGCATGTTCCTTGTTTACTGCATGATTTTCGATTGTTTTACTGCCCAACCTTCCAAGAGAATCATAGTTAATTTTCTATTTTGGGGAGCTTTGAACGGTGCTTTCCTGTTCTGGTAAGCACCGTTGGCGAGAGTCCGCACCGGACGTCTACGACGACCTGTTCAGTAGCACCGATGTGGTCCGCATCACCCAGACCGTGCGCCTCGAGCTCCACCATTGACCGGCGGGTTGCACCCGCCCTGTAGGGCAGGTGCAACCCGCCAATCGCAGGAACTGAAATGGCCACCGTCAACCCTTGGAAGAAATTCATCGGCCTGCTGCCCGGCGGCGTGCGCGCCGTCGGCACCGTGACCGCCGTCGACACCGCCAGCGGCCTCAGCACCGTCGAGCTGCGCACCGGCGTGTCGATCGCCGCCCGCGGCACCGGCGTGGCGGTGGGCAGCAAGGCCTTCGTCGTCGACGGCCAGCTCGCCGGCCCGGCGCCGGAGCTGCCGCAGTACGACATCGAAGTCTGATCGCAACCCCATCCCACCCCGAGCCCGCCGCGTGCGGGCTCTTTCGTTTCTGGAGATTCCATGACGCTATCCGAAATCCGCGCCGCGGCCATCGCCCCGGCGCTCGCGCTGCTGCCTGCGCGCATGAGCAGCCCCCAGGCTGAGGCCATGCTGCTGGCGATCGGGCTGCAGGAGTCCGGCCTTACCCATCGCCGGCAAGTCGGCGGGCCTGCCCGTGGCCTCTGGCAGTTCGAGCAGGGCGGCGGCGTGCGCGGCGTGCTGCTGCACCCGCTGAGTCGGCAGCATGCGTTGGCGGCTTGCGAGGCCCACAACGTCAAGCCATCGGCTGCCGCCGTGTATGCCGCGCTCGAGCACGACGACATCCTCGCCGCCGCCTTCGCCCGCCTGCTGCTGTGGGCCGATCCGGCGCCGCTGCCGGCGGTGGGCGAGGTGGCCAAAAGCTGGGACCTGTATGTCAGGACATGGCGGCCCGGCAAACCACACAGGAACCGCTGGGATGTCTGCTACGCGCAGGCCATGGATGCGCTGGCGGGCGAGGAGGTGCCGGCATGAGCCTGCTCGCTGCTGCCACGGCGCTGCTGCCGACCGTCGCCGGCTTGCTCGACCGGCTGATCCCCGATCCCGAGCAGAAGGCCGCGGCCCAGCTCGAACTGCTCAGGCTCCAGCAGGAGGGCGCTTTCAAGGAGCTGGACGCAGCCCTGCAGATCAACCTGGCTCAGGCGAAGATCAATGAAGTCGAGGCGGCGAGCCAGTCTGGCTTCCAGGCCGGCTGGCGGCCGCTGGCGGGTTACGTCTGCGTGGCGGGCCTGGCCTACGAGTTTCTGGTCAGGCCGCTATTGCCGTGGGTGCTGACCGTGGCCGGCGTCGCCGATGTGCCGCCGCTGCCCTCGCTCGATGCAGTGCTGTTCGAGCTGGTGTTCGGGATGCTCGGCCTCGGCACGCTGCGGACGGCGGATCGGTGGAAGCGGGTGAGTGCTATGACGAAGTGATGGGGAATTAAAGAGACTTGACGTCTGGCACCATAACATCACTATGTGCAGCGCACCGTCTGCGCCGCCTGTTTGGGCTGATAGCGGGCGTTCGTAGAGGAGGGCTGCCTGGCAGTTGCGCCCGGCTTAGTTCAAGGATCAAGGAGCGGGATGTGCTGCACGCGATCACGCACGGAAAGACGCGCCTGTATCGGCGCTACCTGGGGCATCGGGACGGCATCGAAAAGAGAGTCTCGGAAGAGGACGAAATCACTGCCCTGATCATGGGACCACTGGCTTTTCTGCCGGCAAGCGCGATTGGCGCGTTCTGGACGGCTCTTGCAAGGTGGAACAGTCCGGAGATTGAGTTCCCCGGAGGGGCAGTGACTCACGCCGAAATGCGCTTCTGGCCCAGAGCGAACAGAATCGAGCCGGATCTGCGAGTCGAACTCTTCTGGGGGCAGGAGAAGCGGTTACTGTTGGTCGAGTTCAAATGGCAAGCTCCCTTGAGTGGTGAAAACCAGCTTCACAAGCAATGGCAGGATTATCTGTCGCATGAGGAGCGGGAGCATGCGTTGCACCTCTTCATCGCCCCCGACACCAGCGAAGGCAGCAATGCATTGAGCCGGAACGATGTGTGGAAAGGGCGGTTGTTGCTGCGCTCCTGGTTCGACGTGCTCAATGTCCTTCGTCATCTCGCTGGCCCAGAGGTACCTTCCCTGAGGTGCTGGTCTTCGGAAGTGATCCGTTGCCTCGAAAAGCTGGGGATTCGCCCATTCCGAGGTTTCAAACACCTTTCTGCGCCGGAGGTTGTGCCGCAGAAAGCCGAGGTTTTCTGGAGAGGTTTCGACGGCTTTGCTCATCTGGTAGCGCCCGAGCTACCTCCGTTGAACGTCTCGCAACAAGCTTTCTTTTCCATGGCAGGAGGCCATTGTGGCTGATATCGGCAAGTCGATTTCCGAGAGCGTATCCTTCATTTCCACAGTCTGGGCAGAGTGTGACCTTCTCGCGACGTTGGTGAAGCAGGAGCTGGGCAGCTTGTTCGGTGGTGCACCGGTCAGCAAGCATTTCCAGGCTGAGGGTGACTGGATAGAGCGTTTCAAGACAGACGATCACGGCTGGGTCTATGTTGCCAGTGCGCACTCTTTACCACTCATCATCAAACCCAAGCGGAGTGTCGGTGCCTACCTGATGTTCCAGATAAGTCTCGCAGGTGATGGCATAGCTCTAGTAGGCAACGACCAGCCGCTTCTGCATGTTGGCTTCTGGAATGAGGCAGTGGATTTTGAAGAGTTCTGGATGGGCTTCCCCTTGGAGGAGGAGCCCGCCGCGTACCTGGATGAAGGAACTCTGTTCAGGTGGCCAGTTTCCGGCAAGGATTTTACTTGGTGGACTTACAGCCTCCGCCTCGCAGAGATCAACAACGTGCAGGATGTTCGGAAGATGATCGTGGAGCCTGTGAAAGCACTGCTGCTGGGTGAAAGCGTTTCGGATGCTCTCCCGCAGACGCTGCGCGGAGTTGTTCGCTACTGCCCGGTCGAGGACGAGCCCGGCCAGTATCGGGTCGTGCAGTGAGCATGAGAGCGGTGCCCGGCCTCGCTATCCTGTCCACTTGAACTCAAAACCAAGAGCCCCTGCCATCCCGGCGGGGGCTCTTTTTTTGTGCCTGCGATTCAGCGGTGGGAGCTGGAGAGGCGTTCGCCGATGGCCTGCAGCATGGTCGGCAGGAAATCGCGGTGAGCGCCGAAGGGGTTGCGGATCCAGTTCAGCAGCGATTCGGGGGTGAAGACGTCGGCTCCGCTGGGGATGGCCCGGAGCTGCGGCTCGCCCCTGTCGTCGAAGGTCAGCACCCAGCGTTTGTCGCGGATGAGCAGGGCGGCCATGTTGTCGGAGATGCGCTGGTCGGTCTCGCGGTCCCATTCCGGCAGGGTGCCGCCGGCATCGAGCACGGCCTGACGACAGCGGTCCAGGTAGTCGAAGGTGAAGTTGCGCACTTCCTGGCTCAGGCTGGCCACGGGCGGGCGCTCGGGTTCGGGCGCGGCGGTGGTGGTGGGCAGCAGGTTCAGCGCCTCGGCCAGCCAGGCGCGAAAGGGCGCCACCCGCTCGGGGTTGGCGTGCAGCAGGGCGAGTTCCAGCCCGGCCCGGCTGATGACGTTGAGCGTCTGCCGACCGACCGGGAGGGCGGCCTTGTGCTCGGGCCGCAGGTGGCGGGTGGCGACGTGGGAGTCGCGCAGGCCGACGGCGCTGGCCACGTCGGCGGCGACGAACCAGACCTCGGTGCCGACCGGCAGAATGCGGAAGTGGCGGTCGTTGTAGGTCAGGCGCAGGGGCGCGGCAGTGCCGCCGGCCGGCAGGACCGCGCGCGGCCGGACGGCCTCGCCCTGCTGCCAGTAGGCGGCGAGGGCGGCGAAGCATTCGCGCTGGTACTGCACCAGGCGCTCGCGAATCTCGGGTTTGACGCGGGAGGCATCCACGCCGAACAGCCAGCCGTTGAGGTAGTCGAGGGGGAGGCAGACGAGTTCGCGGTGTTGATCGTCGCCGGGCATCTGAATATCCATGACGGACATGCAGATCGACAGAACGGGGTGGCGCTTGATGCGCTTGAGCTGCGCTTCCCACTGGAGACCGATGGCTTCGCAGATAGGCTTCATAGCCACGAGGTGTTCGCCGGTGGTAGAGGTGAGTACGGTCAGGGAGTGGCCGTGGAAATCGACAGCGGCAAATACAGGGCTGGTATTCGGGATACTGCTCGACCAATTTGATGAGAACGGCGGCCTGGGCGTTCGGCTTGGCCTTGGCCTGTTCCCATTTGCGCAGGGCGGCGATCTCGCTCGCCGTTACTTTCGCGCTGACTTAGAAAAGCTTGGTGGTAAAAAAGTGGTAAGCAGTTTGTGCAAACACTCTGAAGCCCTTGAGTATATGGGCTTTCAATAAAAGTACGTCCAGTCCATCATCGGCGCCACGCAGAAGCGGCGGGACGGCTCAGGGCGCTTGGTTGCTGGGTTTGAGATTGATTTCAGTAGCATTTTCGGACGCCTGAGTTGATGCCGTTCTCGCCTGTTTTTGCTTATTTTGGGGATGTCGTTGCTGCAATGTGGCAACCCAAAAACATCATGTGGCCAATTGAAAATGGGCACGGTTACATCGCGGCGCTACAAGGATGGCACCACCGGTTATACGGCGCAGATCAGGATCATGCGCGATGGCGCACGAGTCTACCAAGAAAGCCAGACCTTCGGCCGGAAGCAAGCGGCCCCTGTGGTTCAACCGGCCTTCCGAATCGCTCGGTCGTGTGGCTTGTCGTTCTCCGCTGTTGCCTTCTGGTGCTGCGCATCCAGATAGCGCGCCATATCCGATGCTGGGGCTCGGAGCGCTGCGATCAGCGGATCGATGGAAGCGGATGAGTGCGATCGCGCCGAGCCGATGAGCTTGAAGCGCAATGGAGAGTGCTCAGGTGGGAGATAAATGCCCCATCCATGGGGCGTTTTCGGATACAGCGCTCAGTGGGCTTCTTCAGCCTCGACAGGATTGCTGCCGTACAGCGACCTCACCAGCGGTCCGATGGTCAGCCCCTGTACCAGGATCGAGACCAGCACCACGATATAGGTGAGGGCCAATAGCAGATCGCGCTCCGGGCCCAGGGGCAGTGCCAAGGCCAGGGCCACCGAAACCCCGCCACGCAGGCCCCCCCAGGACAGGATGCGAACGGTTCCAGGGGCCACCTGGAGCTGAGCGGACTTCAGCTGGCGGATCAGCACGATCCCAGGACCGACGGTCAGTACCCGGGCTACCAGGACGGCCCCGCCAAGCAGGATCGCTGCAGCCACATGCGGCCAGGTGAAGGGCAGTACCAGCAGTTCGAGACCGATCAGGGCAAACAGCAGGGCATTGAGAATCTCGTCGATCAGGATCCAGAAGTTATCCACGTAGCGGCGGGTTTCTTCGGACATGGCATGGCGACGACCGTGGTTGCCGATGATCAGACCGGCAACCACCATCACGATCGGTGCCGAAACGTGCAGCTTCGCCGCCAGCGACGCACCGCCGAAGACCAAGGCCAGAGTCAGCATGACCGATGGCTGGAACTCGTTGACCTTGGACAGCAGCAGGTAGACGACATAGCCCAGCAGCAGACCGAAGATAATCCCGCCGACGGCTTCCTTGAGGAATAGCAGGCTCACTTCGCCAATTGTCGGGGTATGGCCGATCATGAGGACGCCCAGCAGAATGCTGAACATCACCACGGCGGTTCCGTCGTTGAACAGCGATTCGCCGACGATGGTGGTCTGCAGCGGCTTGGGAGCGCCACTGCTTTTGAGGATGCCCATTACCGCGATGGGGTCGGTCGGCGAGATGAGCGCGCCGAACAGCAGGCAGTAAATGAAACTGACCTGCCAGCCGAACAGGGCAAAGGTGTAATAGGCCAGGCCGGCAACCACGAAAGTGGCGATCAGCACGCCGCCCGTGGCGAGAAAGGTGATCGGCCACTTGTAACTGCGCAAGTCGTCCAGATTGACATGCAGGGCGCCGGCGAACAGCAGTGCGGGCAGGAACCAGGTCATCAGAACGTCGGAGAAATCGATCCGGCGGATCATCTCCTGGATTTCCAGCTCGAGTACCGGATAGCCCAGCGCCGACAGGCCATAAGCGAGCAGCGAGAGAAGGAGGGCCCCGATCATGACTCCGATGGCCGGAGGAAGGCGGATCAGGCGGTAGTTGAGGTAGGTGAAAAGCGTCGTCAGCGCGATGAACGCCGCGGCAAGATCCAGCATCGAAAAAAACCCCTTCTGTTTGATAGCTTGCTACAGATTACTCCATATGTTCATGGGGTTTTCGACGGCAGATCAGATAAAGAAACGGCCCGGAACGGGCAGGCAGGATGGCCGGGCGCTGGACGCGGGTGACCGCAATTACGCCGAGAGCGTAGTCGGAGAGGGGGAATAGCCAGGCGGACATGGGGATTGGATCTGGAGGTCCGGAAACTGGAGGGGGACGAGGACCGTCGTCCTGTTGCGTGCCGGGTGCGAGCGCGGAAGGGATTTCCTGTATCTGTTCATCTTGTGACGGGACAGGGTGGTGGCTGTTCAAGTCTTCTTTGGGATCGGAAGTGGTCCGGCTTTGCAGAAGCTGGGCTATCAGCTCCATGAGAAGGTCCATCACCATGGCGGCAAGGATCAGATAGACCAGAGCGGCGAGCGTGAGCGTCAAAGCTCCATTCATCAGATGTGTGTCTCCAACCTGGCTTGATGGGGTGGCATGGCGAGCAAGGGAGGCGGCTCACGCTTGGTTTTGTTGCGCTACCACGGACCAGAAAAGGTCAGACACATTCAGGACAAGGCCGCTCAGCCGGCACCTTATGGCACTGGAGCAGCGGAGTTCTTGACGTGCGCCAACATTGATCGATGTCCTCGATGCAATGCGACGGAAGACGGCGTGCGGGAGTCGCCATGTCGGACGATGGTTCCGCATGGACGGCCAGGCGGTTGAAGAATGCGTGCGATAGCACACAGGTAATATCGGAATGGCGGCAAAATGATGCCATCAAAAACCTGTCGTGCTAGGAGCCGTGAAGTGGTTGATCTTTCGCACTGGAATCTGACCATTCCTGTTGGGGCCGCGATCATTCAGACCAGGCAGCTTCAGACGTATGAGTCGAAGTGGTTTGCCCGCAACACCGATGGCTCCATCACCTTCTATGCGCCTTCCTCCGGGGCAGGCATCAGAAGCACGCCGAACAGCATTTACCCGCGCTCCGAACTCCGGGAGACGCTGCCCGACGGTGCCGACAAGGAGGCCAACTGGCGCCTTGGCAGCGCCAGGGTCCACCGTCTGAGCGCAACGCTTACAGTCGACGCCTTGGCTGCCAGCAAAAAAGCGATCATCGGCCAGTTCCACGGTGCAAGCACGAAACCGCCGTTCAAATTGCAGATCACCGGCAGCACCATCTATGTGCAATACCGGCCGCAATACAACGGCGAGGAAAAGAAAGACCCCATCCTCACGGGCTACAAGCTTGGCAACAGACTGGCTTATTCGGCGGCGGTCACCAGCGACGGGGAACTGACCGTCACGGTCAACGGCGAAGTCAGGAAATACCAGTTCGACGTGGCTTCGTACCGGAGCGACAGGTGGTACGCCAAAGCCGGCATGTACAGCCAGCAGGAGATCGGCGGAGCGGGGGCCGGGAAGGCCACCTTCCATTCGCTGAGCATGACGCACAGCGACAGGACGGAAGCGTCCGAAGTAGTGCAGCAAGCGGAAAGCCAGGAGCGTCATCGGCAAAATCCGGGAGCACTTGTCCCTGTTCGAGGATCTGCTGGACGGGCCTCCGGGGAGCTTCAGCTGTGATGTATTCGATAGGCTCCAGGGGTTCTTCGTGAGCCGAATCCTTCTTATGCGAAGGCAAGGAAAGTCATAACCGCGGTCAGCCAGTTTCGCGTCTCTCTCATGCCTGGGAGAGGGGAGAAGTCCGGGCATTCCTTGAGCCCGGGTACAGTGAAACGGCTCTAGCGGCGACTGAAACAGAAAAGCCCGGAGCCCTTGTATTTATTGGGGTTCCGGGCTTTTCTCCGTCTGCATTTTTTGTGCTGCTTGACGGCAAATAGGGTGGACAACGCTTCGCCTGTCCAGCATTACTATGGCGTCGCTCCACTCAAACAACACCTGCAAGGGCTGACCCCGTGTATTCCTCCCCCTCCAAACTCCTGTTCCTTCCCGGTGCCTCCGGCAGCACGCGATTCTGGCGGCCGGCTGCCGATCTGCTCGTTCACCCGGCGCAGAAAGTCCATGTCGGTTGGCCCGGCCTGGGTTCGACACCGGCCGATCCGGACGTGACCCGCTTTGCCGATCTGGTGGCGCGTGTCGTGACCGAGATCGACCAGCCCGCGGCTCTGGTGGCGCAGTCGATGGGTGGGGTTATTGCCATGCTGGCGGCGCTTGAGCGGCCCGAGCTGGTCACCCATCTGGTGCTGACCGCGACCTCGGGCGGGGTGGATATGGAGAGCCTGGGCGCGCACGACTGGCGCCCCATGTTCGCGGAGGCCAACCTGTTCGTGCCGCAGTGGTTCATCGACTATCGCGAAGACCTGACGCCCCGGCTGGCGGAACTGCGGACGCCGACGTTGCTGCTGTGGGGCGACGACGATCCGGTCAGTCCCGTCAGTGTCGGCCAGCGCCTCGCCGCGCTGCTGCCTCGCGCCGAGCTGCACGTCTTCCCCGGCGGCGACCACCGCCTGGCCAAAATCCTCGCCGCCGAGGTGGCGCCGCTGATCGACAGGCATCTGGCCAAGGGCTGATGACCTGATTTACCTCTCCTGGTCGGCGGCGAGCGCGATCTCCACAGCCTCGCCGCCCAGCTACCGGCGCCGAATCGCTCGACCTCAAGCAGGCTCCGGCAGGACGCGTAGCTGACGGCATTTCTTCCCTGAAGTCGGTCGCTGGCGATGCTGCTCACGGCCAGAGGGCGCCGGCATGCCTGCCGCATTCACCATCTCCGGCTCGCTCGGATAAGGGCGACGAACGGTCTACCTTCAGGCTTGGGGGGTGGCTACAACTCCCGCCATGATCATCTTTTCCTTGTAAATCAGTTACTTGGAATTCATCTGTGAAGGGGGCGGCTGGAGTCGCGGCTTGGTCGGCCATCAGGAGCACCCCCTCCTTAAGCATGAGATGGCAATTATTTTATTGATCCATGTCATCCAAATGGTTAGTTTCCTCAGCAAGGGAAGCGAAACGGCGCAGACAGCGCCTCAGTAACAGGAATCGACTGGCCACGACCGCTTATCTCGTCCTCGGGGGAACCGCCATGAAAAAGTTCGGCATTCTGGCTCTGACCATCGGCATGCTCACCGTCAGCAATGTGTACGCCGCTGAAATCGTCAGCGAAGTGGGCGACGAAACTTCCGGTCAGGCCACGGGCGGTATGACTGGCATGATGGCCGGTTCCGTGGGCGGTCCGATCGGTGCCGTGGTCGGTGCAGGACTTGGCGCGGTGTTCGGCGGTTCCGGTCAGAAGGCACTGGGCGGCAGCGACCGCGCCTACATCGTGCGCACCGACAGCGGCGACCTGAAGACGTACCGCTCGCCGAACTATGTCTTCGCCCCCGGCGACAAGGTGGTGATCCACGGCAACCGTCCGCGCCCGCTTGGCTGGACGCCCGAAACTGCCGAATCCTTTCCTTATAACGGCTAACGGCTAACGGCTAACGGCTAACGGCTAACGGCTAACGGCTAACGGCTAATGGCTAATGGCTAATGGCTAATGGCTAATGGCTCAGCTGGCGGGTAGGGGGCGACGCCAGGGTTGCCCACCGTCACTGATCCCCGCGACGGGCTGACAGGTCCCGAGTTGCACATCTTCCCCCGGCGGCAACCGCGTACTCGCTGTGCCGCCACGCCTTCTCCCCCTGACGCCATCCGCTTCACTCCCGGCGGCCAGCTTTTGCCGCTGAGCTGGGGCACCATGCGCCTCGCCAGCGTCCCGATCTCGCCCGACCGGGGCATGCCGGCGGGAGCTGCTGAGCAGTGCTACACGATGCGGGTGGAGCGCTTGTGGCGGATGGGGGAGTTGAGATGGAGGCGGTATGAAGGGGAGAAACAGGAGCCTTTGTTCAACGAGGGTTCCTGCATTGGTCTGTCCATCGAGTATGGACAGACCAAACAGCCGAGACGGCGCGTTGCCGGTGATCAGTGTCTGTCGAGAGGGGCCGAACCGGGCATGAAAAGGTGGCGTTATTTTTCCACTGAACAGCTGCGGCCGCCGAAGAGCATGCGAGCAGGGCACCAACTGAGCAGCCCGGTAGCCAGGAGCATTACTCCAGCCCAAGCCCAGAGCGGACCTCCTGCGATGGCCCAGATGACCAGTGCAATGCCGATCACGATGCGAGCGATTTTTTCGATGCTGCCAATGTTTTTTTGCACGATGGGTTGTCTCTTTACGGGGTAGTAATGTTTTGTAGCAGTGTTATAGCGGTACGTCTTTTTCGGGTTCACCTCCGGGCTAAATAGGCAGCCCGAAGTTCTGCCAGAGTTTGTCTGAAAAATACTTTCCGAGGCAAATCTTGGCGCAGGCCAATGCTTAATAGCTTCGTAAATGGCGGGATGGCTCAGGGCACGTGGTTGCTGGGTTTTGAGCTTGAAGCGCGAGGACGAATCAGCCTATCAGCAAAGCCAGGCCTTCGATCGCAGGCGAGTGCCTTCGGTGCGGACCAGGCGGCGGGAGTCGGATCTGGCGGCTCCGGGGTCAGTTCACTTGCGCGGTTTGGCAGACCAGATCCAGCAGCTTGATGGCGCTGTGCCTTGTTACGGTGCGCTTGCCACGAAACGTTAGTTGGTGCAGGATTTTTCTGCTGTAAGTGCCGAGCAGCCTGTTTCGACAGGCCAACATCACAATCACGGAGACAATATGAATAATAATAGTGCCGATGTTGCTGTATACGTGCAGAAGTACAAGGGGTTCGATATGGCGGTTGAGCCGTACCGCTCCGAGCTGGGAAGGAAGTGGATTATCCGAGCCAGCGTACGTCGCGATAAAGAAGTGTTTACCTCCCGAAAGACCGATGTCGATTATTGCTGCTGTGGCCTCGATGCGGCGCGTGAGGCAGGGTTCCAGCATTGCCGCGCTCTGATCGACAGGCTGGCCAAGCATTAGTAGCAGGCATCCTCTGCTGTCACCTCCCTCTGCTTCGAGCATGAGGCTCTTGAATTTGGTCATGGTCGCGTAGCGGATGACCGGCGAGGCGAGGGCAGCAGTATCCTCCTGCCGTCCGCGGCCTGGCTCGATAGCGGTCGAGGCGAAGCCGCCTGCGAAGTCATCGATGACCAGGTCGCCGATGTTGAGTGCTGTATGTGAATGAGCGTGAAGGAGGCTGGTCATTGACCAGCCTCCTGATGAATGCGTTCCATCCGATCCAGATGCGATGACCTGCCGTGTGCTGGTGCACTGTCATTGCATGGTCGGCAGTTGCGATTGCGAGAGAGGGTTTCCGGCTATTTGCATTTGCAGATCCACCGCTATTCGAACATCCATGTTCAGAGCAGTCATCAACTTTTTAAGGGGAATGGGTCAAGTAATGCAGACTGCTCATCGAGGGCGTCATTTGCATGGCTTGCGTCAGTGCAGATCGACTTGAGCGGAATGGCGCTCCTGTTCTTTGGAGCGGGCGCTGGGTAAAACCTGGAATGGCTGGCTTTGCTCCAGCAGAGGAATGCCGAGGGTTCGCTGAATGGATAAGGAGCAGCAGGCATGGCTGTTCAAGGCGGGGTCAAAAGATTTTCAAAATATGTCTTCCTTATTGGGTGATGTCGAATTGGCATTACTGAGTGCGGGCGCCTGTTACAGTGCGCTGCATGCTGATGGACAGCATGTGGTTTGTCTTTCGTGCCCTGGCCCGCTGCCCTGATTGGGATGTTGCCGGGGTGGGTTTCGCAGATGCGAGATTGTTTGCAGATGTGTCCACCGGAAGTCTGTATCGCCAACTTCTTCGTCGTAGTGTCCGCTATGGACATGCCATGTCAGGTTTCGTCTGCGGGGCATCGATATTCGCTAAGGAAAGCCGGGATACCCTTGGATTTGGCTGGTTGTAGATGGGTTTTTGGAAGATGTTGCTTCAAAGATCGAACCGATCTGGATGAGGTATTCGCTTGCCGATGGGCACGGGTTCGAGCGCGCGAGTCGATGCATAAGTCGCAGATGGCATCCTTGACGCGCTCAGGTGGTTAATCATTAATAGCTCCATCCATCGGATAACCCGAGATTCATGGGGTTGCAGTGATATCGAACTACCGTTCGATGGTCGAATCCCCGTTACTCCCCTAGTCGAGATGCGCCCGTGTCGAACGCCTTTATCCGAAAAAGCCAATACCTGATCAAAACTCTCACCTATGTTGGCTGGTCGCTGTTCTGGCTGTTGCTCTGGGATATCTTCATCACCGTGGATTACATGCTTCTTGTGAGTCCACGCTGGAACCTCCCCTCGATGCCCCTGACGCTGCTCGGTTCGGCGCTGGTGGTGCTGACCAGCTTCCGCAATTCCAGTGCCTACAACCGCTGGTGGGAAGCGCGGACCCTGTGGGGCACCATGACCAACAACTCGCGCAGCTACGCGCGCCAGGTACTCACCCTGATCGATGACGCCTATGGCATGAATCCGGTCAAGGCCATTCTCCTGCGCCGCCATGTGGCCTATGTGAAGGCTCTGTCGGCGCACCTGAAGGGCGCGCCTTGCGGCGATGAGGTCCAGGCGCTGATCCCGGCCGAAGAGTTCGACCGCCGTCATCACACCAACAATTTCCCCAACGACATCCTCAACGGCTCGGCCGCCCTGCTGGCCAAGGAATACAAGGCCGGTCGGCTGGACAGCATGCGCCTGTCGCGACTGGAGTCCACCATGGTGGTGCTGTCCGACTGCCAGGGCGGCATGGAGCGGATCGCCAACACGCCACTGCCGTATCCCTACGTGTACTTCCCGCGCCTGTTCATCACCCTGTTCTGCCTGATCATGCCGATCGGCCTGGTGGAAACCCTGGGCTGGTACACGCCGCTGGTGTCGACGGTGGCGGGCTTCATGCTGCTGGCCATCGAACGGGTCGGCACGGATCTGCAAAGCCCTTTCCGCAACAGCGAGCACCGCATCCAGACCGAAGCCCTGTGCCAGAACATCGAGCGCAATCTGGAGTCGATGCTGCGCGATGCCACCGCGGAGCGCTCGCCCGAGCTGGTTCCGGTGGGCGGCGAGATAAAGCGCCTCTGAGGTCCGCCCGAGAAGGGCGGCTCGCTGCGACATGAAAAGAACGGGCGGGGTTTACCCCGCCCGTCGTGCTTCCAGGAGTTCGAAGAGCCCTGCCCGGCCCGCATGTTCGGGCCGGGCAGAGTGTTTCAGGCGCTCGCCTTCGGCTTGATGAACAGCCGTTCGCCGCGC
The DNA here is from genome assembly GCF_004339665.1 of Azotobacter chroococcum. Taxonomy (GTDB): domain Bacteria; phylum Pseudomonadota; class Gammaproteobacteria; order Pseudomonadales; family Pseudomonadaceae; genus Azotobacter; species Azotobacter chroococcum. Next base: position 257,426 of record NZ_SMMU01000001.1, on the reverse strand, counting down.
GCCAGGCCGACCAGACTGTCGTGGTCCTTGACCACTTCCGCCTCGATCAGCTCGTTCTGGCCGTCGACCTTGAGGGTCACCCGGGTGATGGCGCCGAGCGGGCGGATGTCGCGCACTTCGGCGCCGTGGTATTCGGCCACCGCCTCGCGGGACAGCAGGACCTCGTGGGGGCGGAACAGGATATGTTCCTCGCCCAGATGCAGGCGGTTGGAGTCGCCGAGGAAGTGGTAGACGAAGTCGCTGGCCGGCTGCTCGTAGACCTCGCCCGGCGCGCCGATCTGCTCGATCACCCCCTTGTTCATCACCACGATGCGGTCGGCCACTTCCATGGCTTCCTCCTGGTCGTGGGTGACGAACACCGAGGTCAGGTTGATTTCCTCGTGCAGGCGTGCCAGCCAGCGGCGCAGCTCCTTGCGCACCTTGGCATCCAGCGCCCCGAAGGGTTCGTCGAGCAGCAGGATCTTCGGCTCCACCGCCAGCGCACGGGCCAGGGCGATGCGCTGGCGCTGGCCGCCGGAGAGCTGTTCGGGATAGCGGTCGGCGAGCCAGTCGAGCTGCACCATGGTCAGCAGTTCGTGGACCTTCGCGGCGATGACCTGCTCGCTCGGCCGCTCGCGCTTGGGTTTCATGCGCAAGCCGAAGGCGACGTTGTCGAACACCGTCATGTGGCGGAACAGCGCGTAGTGCTGGAACACGAAGCCGACGTTGCGGTCGCGCACGTCATGGCCGGAGACGTCCTCGCCGTGGAAGGCGATGCTGCCGCTGTCCGGGGTCTCCAGGCCGGCGATGATCCGCAGCAGGGTGGTCTTGCCGCAGCCGGAAGGGCCGAGCAGGGCGACCAGCTCGCCGCTGTGGATGTCCAGGTTGATGTCGTTGAGGGCCTGGAAGGCGCCGAAGCGCTTGCTGACGTTGCGGATTTCGATGGACATGGCTTACTCCTCGGCAGCATTGGACTTGAGGCGGGACAGACGGGCTTCGCTCCACTGCTTGAGCAGCAGGATGATCAGTGCCAGGACCAGCAGCAGGCTGGCGACGCTGAAGGCGGCGACGTGGTTGTACTCGTTGTAGAGAATCTCGACGTGCAGCGGCAGGGTGTTGGTGAAGCCGCGGATGTGTCCGGAAACCACCGACACCGCACCGAACTCGCCCATGGCGCGGGCGGTGCAGAGCACCACACCGTAGATCAGGCCCCATTTGATGTTGGGCAGGGTGACGTGCCAGAACATCTGCCAGCCGTTGGCGCCGAGCAGGCGCGCGGCTTCCTCCTCCTGGGTGCCCTGTTCCTGCATCAGCGGGATCAGCTCGCGGGCGACGAAGGGCAGGGTGACGAAGATGGTCGCCAGGACGATGCCGGGCAGGGCGAAGACGATCTGGATGTCGTGCTCCGTCAGCCACTCGCCGAAGACCCCCTGGGCGCCGAACAGCAGCACGTAGATCAGGCCGGCGATCACCGGCGAGACCGAGAACGGCAGGTCGATCAGGGTCACCAGCAGGCTCTTGCCGAGGAACTCGTACTTGCTCACGCACCAGGCGGCAGCCAAGCCGAACACCAGGTTGAGCGGCACCGAGATGCCCACGGCGAGCAGGGTCAGCTTCAGGGCGGAGAGGGCGTCGGGCTCCAGCAGAGCCTCGAAGAAGGTTCCGAAGCCGAGCTTGAGCGCCTCGCTCAGCACCACGTAGAGCGGCAGCAGGAGGAATACGGCGAACGCCAGCCAGGCGGCGGCGATCAGCAGGCGGCGGCCGAGGGCGTTGCCGCGGCGGGCGGCGTTGGCGGAGGCGGCTGCGCTCAGGGTTGTGGACGACATGGCGGCCTCCTTACGGCGTGGCGATGCGCCGCTGCAGCAGGTTGAGCGGCAGCAGCAGGGCGAAGGACACCACCAGCATCAGCACGCCGATGCTGGTGGCGCCGGTGTAGTCGTACTGGTCCAGCTTGACCATGATCAACAGCGGCAGGATCTCGGTCTTGCCCGGCATGTTGCCGGCGATGAAGATCACCGAGCCGTACTCGCCGATGCCGCGGGCGAAGGCCAGGGCGAAGCCGGTCAGCCAGGCCGGCAACAGCGCCGGCAGCAGCACGTGACGGAAGGTCTGCCAGGGGCTGGCGCCGAGGCAGGCGGCGGCCTCCTCGACCTCGCGGGGGATGTCCGCCAGCACCGGCTGCAGGGTGCGCACCACGAAGGGCAGGGTGACGAAGGTCAGCGCCAGGGCGATGCCCAGCGGGGTATAGGCGATCTTCAGGCCGAACTCGCCGGCGAGCTGGCCGACCGGCCCGGCCGGCGCGTAGAGCGCGGTCAGGGCGATGCCGGCCACCGCGGTGGGCAGGGCGAACGGCAGGTCGATCATGGCGTCGATGAGCTTGCGTCCGGGGAAGGTATAACGCACCAGCACCCAGGCCAGCAGGATGCCGATCACCCCGTTGAGCAGGGCGGCGGCCAGCGCGGTGCCGAAGCTGAGCTTGAGCGCGGCCAGCACCCGCGGGGCGGAGATCACAGCCCAGAACTCTGCCCAGCTGAGCTGGGAGGCGTGGACGAACATGGCACCCAGGGGAATCAGCACCAACAGACTGAGATACACCAGGGTGTAGCCCAGCGTCAGCCCGAAGCCGGGTATGACGGGGGATATGCGGCGGGACATGGACATCTCTCTATCGGATTGGCAGAAAGCCGAAAGCCACAAGCGGAGTTCGGCATGTCCGGCTTGTGGCTTGGCTTGTTGGGTCAAGTGCTCATTTCACCTTGTAGATCTGGTCGAACACCCCGCCGTCGTTGAAGAACTTCGGCTGGGCGGCTTTCCAGCCACCGAAATCCTTGTCGATGGTCACCAGCTCGAGGCGGGGGAACTGCTTGGCGAACTCGGCGGCGACCTTCTCGTTGCGCGGCCGGTAGAAGTTCTTCGCGGCGATGCGCTGGCCTTCCTCGCTGTACAGGTAGTTCAGGTAGGCGGTGGCCACCTCGCGGGTACCCTTCTTGTCGACGTTCCGGTCCACCACCGCCACCGGCGGTTCGGCGAGGATCGACAGCGAGGGCACGACGATCTCGAAGTTCTCTCCGCCCTGTTCCTTCAGGGCCAGGAAGGCCTCGTTCTCCCAGGCCAGCAGCACGTCGCCGATGTTGTTGTTGACGAAGGTGATGGTCGAGCCGCGCGCCCCGGTATCCAGCACCGGCACCTGCTTGTAGAGCTGTTCGACGAAGGCCTTGGCCTTGTCCTCGCTGCCGTACTTCTGCTGCGCCCAGGCCCAGGCGGCGAGGAGGTTCCAGCGTGCGCCGCCGGAGGTCTTCGGGTTCGGGGTGATCACTTCCACGCCCGGCTTGACCAGGTCGCCCCAGTCCTTGATGCCTTTCGGGTTGCCCTTGCGCACCAGGAAGACGATGGTCGAGGTGTAGGGCGTGCTGGCCTGCGGCAGGCGGCTCTGCCAGTCCTCGGGAATCAGCTTGCCGAGCCGGTACAGCTCGTCGATGTCGCCGGCCAGGGCCAGGGTCACCACGTCGGCCTTGAGCCCGTCGATCACCGCGCGGGCCTGCTTGCCCGAGCCGCCGTGGGACTGCTGGACGGTCACCGGGTCATTGCCCTCGGCCTGCCAGTGCTTGTTGAAGGCGGCGTTGTACTCCTTGTACAGCTCGCGGGTCGGATCGTAGGACACGTTGAGCAGCAGGGTCTGTGCCTGGGCGGTGGCACTCAGGCTCAGGCCGGCCAGCGCGGCGAGGGCGAAACGACGGATGGACATGGATACGACTCCTGGATGTATCGGGGGATGCGTTCTAGTTGTGTGTAGGGTCGGCGTTGGCGTGCGCTGGTGCAGGTGGCTCGTGCCCTGCCTGCCCAGTGGGGCTGGTTGCCCGGCTTCTTCTTCATTCACACCCTCCGGTCGTCCAGTCGGGTCGTTCGTTCGCCCTGGTAAATCAGGGGGTCTTGTTGGTGTTCTGGGCCTGCAGGCGGAATTTCTCCTTGCGCTCGATCTGCACGATCTGGCCGTTGTGCACGGTGATTTCCACCGCGCCGAAACGCAGGTTCTTCAGGGCGGCGTGGATTTCGCGCAGGATGTTGGCTTCGTCCTGGCCTTCGAAGCTTCTGAGGGGGGCGCTCATGGCTGTGCTCTCCTTGGATGTAATGTGCCGGCGAGCCCGTTGGCCCGGCGGCGTGGGGCGGATATTAGGGGGGAATCGAATATTCTTAAAAATACTATTTAGTGATTTTTATATATTTAATAGTTATTTATTGCTGCTCTGCTGCATAAGACAATTGGAATAAATAAATAATTTTTTATTCTTTTTTAGAATTTAAAGGGTTGCCCTAGACTGGTCTCCGTTGCCCACACGAGGAGGCCCGCAATGCCCAGCCAGACACTTCGCTACCTGATCCTGCCGGGTTGGCACGGCTCGCCCGACGAGCACTGGCAGAGCCACTGGCAGCGCACGCTGCCGAATGCCATGCGGGTCGAGCAGGCCGACTGGAACAATCCCGATCCCTTCAGTTGGGTCGCCGCGCTGGAGCGCGCAATCGCCGCCGAGCGCACCCCGGCGATCCTGATCGCCCACAGCCTCGGCTGCGTCACCGTGGCGCGCTGGGCCGCCCAGGCCCCGGGCGCCTCGCTGCAGCGGGTGCGCGGGGCGCTGCTGGTGGCGCCGGCGGACGTCGAGCGCCCCGGCTGTCACGAGCCGCTGCGCTGTTTCGCGCCGATTTCCCGCGGGCGCCTGCCGTTTCCCAGCCAGCTGGTCGGCTCGGACAACGATCCGACCGCCACGCCGGCTCGCGCCCTGGAGCTGGCCCGCGACTGGGGCTCGCTGCCGACCATCCTGCCCGGCGCCGGCCATATCAACGTGGACTCCGGGCACCACCGCTGGGAGCAGGGTTTCGCCCATCTCTACCGCCTGCAGCGGCAGATCGAGCGACTGGAGCGGCGCTGCGTATGACGCGCCCGTGCGCCAGGGAAAACCGGCGCATGCCGGGGCGCCGCCTTGCTTCACCCGACAACCGCCGATAGTCCCGGGCCTGGCCGGTCCGGAGGCCCGGTCAGGAGAACCCCCATGAATCGCCATCTTCCGCCCGGTCAGCCGCTGCTGACCTTTCCCGACGCCGACAAGAGCCCGCTGAGCATTCGTGCCAAGGCGCTGGTGTTCGTCGATCCCCGCTCGCGCCGACTGCGCGGCGAGGTGGAGCGCCTCGCTGCGACCGACTTGCCGGTGCTGATCCGCGGCGAGAGCGGTACCGGCAAGGAGCTGCTGGCCCGGCAGATCCATCGCGAAAGCGGGCGGGGCGGCCTGTTCGTCGCGGTCAACTGCGGCGCGCTCAGCCCGACCTGGGCCGAGGCCGAGCTGTTCGGCCATGCCGTCGGCGCCTATGCCGGTTCGGCCTGCAGCCGGGCCGGCTGGTTTGGTTCGGCCAACGGTGGCACCCTCTACCTGGACGAGATCGGCGACCTGCCGCTCGGCCTGCAGGGCAAGCTGCTCGCCGCCCTGGAAACCCGGGAGGTGCTGCGCGTCGGCGCGCAGCAGCCGACGCCGGTGGACGTGCGCCTGGTGGCGGCCAGCAGCGTCGACCTGGCCCAGGCGGTGGCCGCCGGCAAGTTCAGCGAACGGCTCTACCGCTATCTCGACGAGGGACGCCTGGAGTTGCCGGCGCTGCGCGAGCGGCCGGGGGATATCCTGCCGCTCGCCGAATACTTTCTCGGGGTTTATGCCCAGCGCCTGGGGCTTGACCTTCCGCAGTTCGGGGCGGAGGTCCAGCTCGCCCTGGAGCGCCATGCCTGGCCGGGCAACACCCGCGAGCTGGAGAGCGTCGTCCACTTCGCCCTGCTGGTCTGCAGCGGCGACGAGATCCTCCCGGCCCACCTCAACCTGCCGGGCGCTGCCGCGCCGTCGTACGCGCCGCTGACCATCATCGAGGAACAGCTGGCCCGGCTCGACGCCCGGGAGCGGGCGCAGCTGCAGGCCCTGCTGGCCCGGACAGGCGCTTGACGGCAAACAGGAAGGGAAATCCCCGGCGCGTCGGGTGCCGCCGGGGAAAAAGGACTCAGCGGGCGGCCGTCTGCGGCTGCCAGATCGACACCTCGCGGGCATCGACCCGCTTCGGCAGCAGGCCCTCGGCGAAGAAGGCATCGGCGATCTTCTGCTGCTCGGCCAGGCTCTCCGCCTGCACCGGGCGCACCCGGTAGCTGCGCCGGGCGTTGGCCTGCTCGACAATTTCCGGAGCCAGGTTGCCCCACAGCGGCGCGAGAATCCGCGCGGCCTCCCGGGGATTGGCGCGCAGCCAGTCGCCGGCCTTGACCAGCTCGGCGAACACCACTTCCAGCACCTGCGGATGCTCCTTGGCGAAGCGCTCGCTGGTCAGGTAGTAGCGCTGGTAGGCGGCCAGCTTGTCGCCGTCGGCCAGGGTGCGGGTCGACAGCTGGCGCTGGGCGCCGCTGAGGAACGGCTCCCAGGTCACCCAGGCGTCCACCTTGCCGTTCTCGAAGGCGGCGCGGCCGTCGGCCGGGGTCAGGTAGGCCGGCTGGATGTCGGAGAACTTCAGGCCGGCGCTGGCCAGCGCGGCGAGCAGCAGGTAGTGGCTGCCGGCGGCCTTGGTCACCGCGACCTTTTTGCCCTTGAGATCGGTCAGTCCGCGCAGCGGCGCGTCGGCGCGCACCAGGATCGCCTGGGCGGCCGGCGACGGCGCCTCCTGGGCGAAATAGGCGAGATGGGCGCCGGCGGCCTGGGCGAATACCGGCACGGTGTCGGCGACGTCGGCGGACAGGTCGAGGTTGCCGACGTTGAGCGCCTCCAGCAGCGGCTGGCCGCTGGCGAACTCGTGCCAGCTGAGACGGATGTCCTGGGCGGCCAGGGCCTTCTCCAGGGTGCCGCGGGCCTTCAGCAGGGCGATCAGGGTGGAGGACTTCTGGTAGCCGATGCGCAGCTCGGTTTCTGCCTGGGCGGGCAGGGCGGCGCACAGCCCCAGGGCGAGGCCGAGACCGAGCAGGGCGCGGCGACTGAGGGGGATGAACGGGGGCATGACAGACCTCGTGGATGCGCTTCCGGTCACCGTGAGGAACCGGAACGACTGAACTTCGAAAGGGAAATGCGGGAAGTCCGGTGGTCCGGTCGTTGAAAACTAGATGATTTAAAAAGCTGTCTGCAAATACCTTTATGGAATTGAATTATGCCGGCACTGCTCGATAGTTTGGTTATAACAAAGTGAAAAATAATTCTTTTTAGGGATAAAAGATTTCCCTTAGATTGCACGTCCAGCCGACAGCGGATCACCGCACCGAGCCCGATCGTGGGGCTCCCTTCTCACCAGCAACCTCCTCGCAGCGTTCGCCGGCCCGAGCCCCAGCCATGCATTCCAAGAATTTCGAACAGGCATCTGGAGCATCGAGCATGAACAAGTCTTACCTGGCCCTGGCGGTCGTCCTCGGCGGGGCTGCGCAGCAAGCGGGCGCTGCCGGGTTCTTCGAGGACAGCAAGGCCACCCTGGGGCTGCGCAATTTCTACTTCAACCAGGACAACCGCGATGGCGCAGCCCCTCCGTCCAAGCAGGAGGAGTGGGGCCAGGGCTTCATCCTCGACTACAAGTCCGGCTACACCCAGGGTCCGGTCGGCTTCGGCGTCGATGCCCTCGGCCTGGTCGGCGTCCGCCTCGACTCCGGCAAGGGCACTCACTACAACCCGACCAGCGCCAACAACAGCGGCCAGCTGTTCCCCACCGAAAGCGACGGCCGCGCCGTGCACGAATACGGCAGCCTGGGACTGACCGCCAAGGTGCGCTTCTCCAAGACCGAGGCGCGCCTGGGCACCTTCCTGCCCAAGCTGCCGGCGGTGACCCACAACGACGGCCGTCTGCTGCCGCAGACCTTCGAGGGCGCACAGGTGACCAGCAACGAGATTTCCAACCTGACCCTGACCGGCGGCAAGTTCGAGCGCGCCAAGGGCCGCAGCTCGACCAACAGCGACAGCCTGTCCATCGCCGGCGCCAACAATGCCAAGACCGGCCAGTTCAGCAACCAGTTCTACTTCGCCGGCGCCGACTACAAGCTCGGCAAGAACCTCCTGCTGCAGTACTACTACGGCAACCTGGAGGACTTCTACGTGCAGCACTTCGTCGGCCTGCAGCACGACTGGAAGCTGCCGGTGGGCCTGCTGAAGACCGATCTGCGCTACTTCAACAGCGACTCCGACGGCAAGAACGCCAGTGCCTCCGGACGTGCCGAGGGCTATCGCAGCAGCGGCTACTGGTCGGCCGGCGACCGCGACCGGGGCGAAGTCGACAACCGTGCCTGGAGCGCCAAGTTCACCTACCTGCTGGACGCCCACGAACTGAGCTTCGGTGTGCAGCGGCTGTCCGGCAACAGCGACTTCCCGGTGCTCAACCAGGGCGACGGCTACACCGCCTACCTGATCACCGACAGCCAGATCAACAAGTTCCTGCGCGCCGGCGAGCGCACCTGGCGGGCCAGCTACGCCTACGACTTCGCCAAGCTCGGCGTGCCGGGCCTGAAGGCCTCGGCGGTCTACCTGTCGGGCGACAACATCGACACCAATGGCAGCGACGCCAGCGAATGGGAGCGCAACCTGCGCCTGGACTACGTCGTGCAGGGCGGCCTGTTCAAGGGCGTCGGCTTCTCCTACCGGCACGCCACACTGCGCAGCGACGTGGCCACGCAGCGCAGCCTCGACGAAAACCGCTTCTACGTCACCTACAGCCTGCCGCTGCTCTGACGGTGGTCCGAGCCACGCCGCAGGCGTAACCCGCATAACCAAAAGGCTGGGTCATTTCGACCTCTTGGCCGGCTCCGCAAGGGCCGGCCTTTTTTATTCATCGAGTTTCGGCCGGCGGGGGTTCCTGTATTTGTCCAAGCTGTTGGGGAAATAGCGGGAGACTACCAGCGTGACCAAGGGGGCGCTGTTCTTCATCTCCTCAAGGAAGGACTGGTGACGTTTTGAAGTGCGCTGCGTTGCTGCGCCAAACGGGCCTCCGTCGCAGCCCACGCCAAAACGTCAACAGACCCTAATATGGAGTGCGAAAGGTATCTGCAATAACACTTCTCTCTTGGATACCTATCGGTAGATGGGTCATAAAATAATCAATAACACTTCTGACCGATGGCAGCATTCCTCTAGGGCTAGGGTAAAGCAGATAAATTATATTTGCCGTTGCCGACCAATCGGGAAGGACGCGCTCAAGCAACTTGGCACGAATGGTGGCGGCAACGATAGGCTCTGGAAGCAAGGCAATGCCGATACCGCCAACAGCGGTTTCCAACTGGAGTCGCAGGTCGTTAGAAACAAGTTTTGGAGAGTGACTTACCTCGAGCCGAGCTCCGCTCTTGTCAATTAACTCCCAGCGGGTGCTTCCATCATATATATCGGATAATCGCCCTAGTGTGTCAAAATTCGGCAGCTCTGTTGGTGCAATGGGTGCTCCCTTGCGGCGCACGTAGTCAGGGCTGGCGACAAGAATTCGTTGAGCAATACTCAGATTCTTGGCCACAAGACCTGCCGCATTTCCAATTTGAGGGCGAGCGCACAGCGCCAGATCGAAACGCTCATCGATCAAATTTACTTCACGATCCGTCGCTTCTATTATCAAGTTTACCTTTGGGTGGGAGGCCATGTAAGCAGGTAATATTGGGGCAAGGTAGGTTTGCGCTAATATCAGTGGACAGCTCACCCGGACTGTTCCAGCAGGCTCCTTGCGTAAGTTAGCAACGCTATCATAAGCAGCCTCGGCTTCTTCGACGGTAGCAACGCACCGCTCATAGAACTGCTCTCCGGCCTCCGTCAAAGAAATACTTCTAGTCGATCGTTGCAACAGCCTGACCCCAAGCCGCTTCTCTAGATCGGCGACCCGGCGACTGAGGCGACTCTTTTCGATGCGGGTGGCGCGCGCTGCAGCGGTGAATCCGTTGTGCCGGACAACGAAGACAAAATAGAGAAGGTCGTTTAGATCATTCATGGCTTCATTGGTGCAGATATGCAACGGAAATTAGTATTTTTGCATACTACCATTGGACTATATATTTGGTATGGTTGCCTAAGTGGTGTTGATTGGCTGGTCAGTGAGCATGCGATGAGGCTGGAATCGTATCTCCGGGCCCGTCATCATTTAAATGATCTCCGTGCATAAGCCGGATGGCGGTGGGGAATAGATGAAGGATACTGAAAAAACGGTTTACCGTGTCGTTCGTCGACGAGCAAAGCCTGGTTGCGAGAAAGCATACGAGGATTTGGTTCGCGGCATGCTTGATGAGTCCAGTCACTTCCCTGGATATCTATCGGCAACGATAATTCCGCCGGACTCGCCTCAGGGCGAATATCAAATAATCCAGCGATTTTCCACTCAAAAAGATCTCGATCACTGGGACGCATCTAAAGAGCGTGCCATCTGGCATGAACGTTTGCACTCATTGGCCGAAAGCGATCCTGATTATCGTCTTCTGACGGGGCTGGAGGTCTGGTTTTCCCCTAAGCCGGTTCCGTCCTCATCACCACCGCCGCGTTGGCGCATGACGGTGGTCAGTTGGCTTGGAATCTTTCCGGTTGTTACATTTTGCCTCTGGTTTATAATGCCGTTACTTGCCGGCTTCCCATTTCTTGTCAAAACGGCAATCATAACAATGATAGTGGTTGCCCTGATGTCGTACGTTGTTATGCCCAGACTCTCGCGCTGGATGGGATGGTGGCTCATAAAAAAATGAGTACATCGGTGTGATGCAAGGCTCAGGCCCTACCTTCTGCTTTTGTCATTCACAGCCACACCCTGACCGCCAACGCAAAAATCGACCCAAAGCGGGCGGTGAGAGGTCGAGTCAAACGTGCACTCGCACCAGCAAGTGCCGGAGGTAGCCTCGAACAGCGGGTAGGCGCGAGCCTTCTTGCCACCTGAAGATTTGCAGAGCCACCCATCAGGGTTCTGCAAACCGCTCACCGGTGTATTCAGCCCTGAAGTGCCGTCATCAGGACCTGTATCAACTGGCCACCTTCCGGCGTAGCCCAGCTTCCTGCGAGTTCCGCGATCAACTGATTGGTGGTCGTCAGCGTCACACCAGCCTTTTCCATCCGGCGCAGGGCGATATCGTCTGCCATTGCGCTTGGCGAACCACCGCCATCGGCGACGACCTGTACTTCATAACCATCGCGTACCAGGCTCAGCGCCGGATAGACCGTGCAGACGTCATTGGTGACCCCGGCGATGATCAGTTTCTTGCGCCCTGTCGCCTTGACTGCTGCGGCGAAGTTCTCATCGTCCATGGCGTTGACGATCCCCAGACGCTTGACGCGATTGGCGAACTCGGCAGGCAGGATCGTTTCCAGTTCGCTCAGCAGCGGACCCTGGGCGTGCTCTTCCATGCTGGAGGTCAGTACGACGGGAAGCTTCAGGATGCTCGCTGCCTGGGCGAGCATGAGCGCGTTGCGCTTCAGTTCATCGAACGGAATGGACTTCACCCAGCCCATGGTGCCGAGCTGGTGGTCAATCAGCAGCAGGGCCGCATTGTCGGCACTGAATTTCTCGTAAGTCATGGTACTTCTCCTGGCCGTTGGGTTGGGGCGCTGGCGCCCCGGATTACTGACCGTCCAGATAGCTCAATCGGGTTGTAGCTTCCCGAACGCCCCACGCTGGTAGGCTTCAATGGCCTCGGCCAGCGCCTCTGCAGAAGCAAGGGCCAACGGCCCCTGCCAATACACCGGTTGACGAAGCGGCACGCCAGAAAACAGCACGGCCCTGGCATTGCCTTGTTTGGCGCACAACGTAACGAGCCGATCTTCGCCCTGCGGCAGCTTCACCGGCAGCTTTTGCTCATCGAGACTGAAGGGCTGACCGTCGATCCCTACCGCGCCATCGATCGGCATGACGAACGCGGTATGGCCATCGACCACCGGCACTCTGACTTCAGCGCCTTCTTCGATGGAGATGTCCAGCATGCTCACGTCGGTGGGCGGGACTAACGGGGAACGTGCGCCTGCGAAACTGCCCAGCGGGACTCGCACCTTGGCACCCGGTAGCTGCACGACGGGTATGTCCTCTGGCGCGATGCTGAGCACGAATGGCGGGGCCTCTTGCCGGTCACGCGGGAGGTTGATGAAAATCTGCAGCATATGCACGGTCTTGCCGGGCTCGGCGGGGACTTCCTCATGCATCACACCGCGACCGGCGGCAGTCCAGTGCAGGCCGCCAGGCTGAATCAGGTTGCGGTTGCCCAAGGAATCGCGATTGTCGATCCCGGTCTTCGAGTCCGGAAACAGATACGACACGGCCGAAAAGCCCGCATGAGGGTGCGGTGGAAAGGTCGGCCCGCTGATCCAGGCATGATCGACGGCGAGGAACGGGTCGATTGGCTCGGCGGCCTCACCTCCGCGCAGGGTGAACGCGCGGAAGTGGCTGCCGTGATGCATGCGCTGAAGCTGTGCAATGGCGTTCATGGCAGTTTTCCTCAGGCGCTTGCGGCCGGGCCCATGGCCGGGTAATCGATATACCCCTCTGCACCCGGTGCGTAGAACGTCGCCTTGTTCGGAACGTTAAGGGCGGCGCCTTGGCGAAAGCGCTCTGGCAGGTCCGGATTGGCGAGGAAGGCGCTGCCAAACACCGCCGCATCCGCCTGGCCATCGGCCAGCAGGGATTCGGCGGAGTGTTGATCGAGTCCGCCACCGATCAGGTAGCTGCCGTCGAACAGTGGGTGCAACAACGCGTGGTAATCGGTGCTGGCGCCGAACAGCGCAACGTGCAGATAGGCGAGATCGAGCCCGCGCAGTTGCTCGACCAGATAGGTGTAGGTTTCCTGCGGATTGGCATCGACGATGTCGTTGAAGTTCATTTCCGGCGAGATCTTGATGCCAACGCGGTCGCCGCCAATCTCGCTTGCCATCGCGGACAGCACCTCCAGTACAAAGCGCGCACGGTTTGCAAGCGAACCACCGTACTCATCATTGCGCCGGTTACTGCCCGAGGAGAGGAACTGTTCAGGCAGATACCCCGAAGCGGCATGCAACTCGACGCCATCGAACCCGGCTTCCACAGCCCGGCGTGCCGCCTGACGGTAGCCCTCGATGACCGAGGCGATCTCGCCCACGCTCAGCGCATGCGGGGTGACGAAGTCCGCAAGGCCCGTTGCTGTCCAGGTCTGCCCCGCGGGTTTGATCGCCGAGGGTGCCTGGGGCAGAGCGCCGTCAGGCAGCAGCGAGGGGTGGGAGATGCGTCCGCAGTGCATCAGTTGCATGAAGATTCGGCCGCCGCGGGCGTGCACCGCTTCGCTGACCTGCTTCCAGGCCGCCACCTGCTCCGCTGTCTCGATGCCCGGGGTGCGTACGTAACCCTTGCCAAGCGCAACAGGGAATACACCTTCGGTAATGATCAGCCCGGCACCGGCCCGCTGCGCGTAGTAGGTCGGCACCAGCGCGCTCGGCACGCCGGCATCATCGGCACGGGAGCGAGTCATCGGGGCCATGACCATACGGTTGGACAAGGTATGGCGACCCACACGGACTGGAGAAAAAAGCGGATTCATTGCGGTGCTCCTCGGTAAGCGATGTGATCATCATTGACCAATCCGAATACGGGATAAACCGGGTTAAATTGAAATGACTGATCCACTGATGGAGCAATTGAATTGGAATTGCTGAACGACATGGCGCTGTTCGTCGAGGTCGTGAAAGCGCGTAGCTTCCGCCGAGCGGCGGAGGCGATGGGGATGCCGAACTCGACGCTGTCGCGTCGAATAAGTGGGCTGGAAAAGGCCATTGGATTACGGCTTCTGCACCGCACGACGCGCAAGATCGAACTGACCGAGGCGGGGCAGCTGTACTTCGAGCGCTGCAAGCGCATCGTCGAGGAAGCCAGGCTCGCTCACGAGCAGTTGGGCGAAATGCTCGCGCAGCCCAGCGGTACGCTGCGCGCCTCGCTGCCCGTGGATTTCGCCACTATCTATCTGGCACCACTGATCGCCGAGTTCGCCCGGCGTTACCCCGGCATCAGCTTTGAATTCGACCTCACACCGCGCCAGGTCGATCTGGTAAGCGAACCTGTCGATGTGGTCATTCGCATGGGAGAGCCTGCGAGCTCGAACCTGATCGCCCGCAAGCTCACCAGCCTGCGCCGCTATCTGTACGCCTCGCCCGGTTATCTCGAGCTTTTTGGCGAGCCAAGCCATCCGACTGACTTGGTACGGCACGAATGTTTGCGTCTGCGCACTGCCAAAGCTGACAGCTGGACGCTGTCCCGTGGGAGCGAGAGGGTCGAGGTCGAAGTTGGCGGTCGCTTCCAACTCAACAGTGTCGGCATGCTACGGCGCCTGGCGACTCTTGATCTGGGCATCGCCGTATTGGCGTAGGGCATCGCGGCCGACGACCTCGCCAGCGGAAGCCTGCGTCGAGTGTTGCCACAGTGGTCCGCCCAACCCATCCCGGTCTATGCCCTCACCGAGACACGGCTACTGCCGGCTAAGACCCAACGTTTCATCGAGTTCCTGCGCGAGCAACTCGGAGATGCCTGACGCCGCCCCTCGAAAAATGGGCAGGCTATCAGCTCAGGGGCGGTTCAGCTCAATACTGCGGCGATCTTTGGGCGTGATGGCCTTCAGCGCCCTCTCCCCTTGGGGAGAGGGAAGAAGTCCGCGCATCCTTGAGCCCGAGTACGACGAAACGGCTCTAGCGCCGGCTCAGGCCCCTGGCCAGGCGATCGCCGCCGTACTGCAGCAGGCAGACCAGGGCGACCAGCACGACGATCACGGTGAGCATGGTCTGGCTGTCGAAGCGCTGGTAGCCGTAGCGGTAGGCCAGGTCGCCGAGGCCGCCGGCGCCGATGGCGCCGGCCATCGCCGAGGCGTTGATCAGCGTCACCAGGGTGATGGTGAAGCCGCCGACCAGTCCCGGACGGGCCTCCGCCAGCAGCACGTGCCAGACGATGTGCCGGCGCCGGCAGCCCATCGCCTGGGCGGCCTCGATCAGCCCGGGGTCGACCTCGCGCAGGCTGACCTCGGCGATCCGCGCGAAGAACGGCGTGGCGGCGATGGTCAAGGGCACCACCGCGGCCCAGACGCCGTAGCTGGTGCCGACCAAGAGGCGGGTGAAGGGGATCAGCGCGACCATCAGGATCAGGAAGGGCACCGAGCGGAACAGGTTGACCAGCCAGCCGACTACCCGGTTCAGCTGCGACGCCTCGAACAGGCCGCCACGCGAGGTGGTGACCAGCAGCACCGCCAGCGGGATACCCAGCAGCAGGGCGAGCAGGGCGGAGACCCCCACCATCAGCAGGGTGTCGAGCAGGGCCTGCCAGAGACGCTCAAGCAGCGGCGACATAACCTAGCACCTCCACGCCATCGGCCACTTCCAGCGCCTGCCGGCGCAGCGCCTCCGCGGCCAGGGGCGAATCCGCCACGGCCAGCAGCAGCTGTCCCAGGGTGCGGCCCTGGATGCGTTCGACGCCGCCCTGCAGCAGGCTCACCCGGCCGCCGAAGCGCATGCCGAAACCGGCCAGGTCCGGCTCGCGCTCGCTCGCCCCGGTGTAGCGCAGCTCCAGCAGCAGGCGGTCGTTGGGTTGCCGGCGGCCGTCCTGCAGTTGCCCCAGCAGGTCCTCGGGAAGCTTCTGCTGCAGCGGCGCCAGCAGCGTGCGGGTGGCCGGATGGCGGGGCGCGCCGAACACCTGCCAGACCGGCCCCTGTTCCACCAGCTCGCCGCGCTCCAGCACCGCCACGCGGTCGCAGATCTCGCGGATCACCTCCATCTCGTGGGTGATCAGCACGACGGTCAGTTTCAGCCGCCGGTTGATTTCGCGCAGCAGGGCGAGGATCGACTGGGTGGTTTCCGGGTCGAGCGCCGAGGTGGCCTCGTCGCAGAGCAGGATCTCCGGATCGTGGACCAGCGCGCGGGCGATGCCCACGCGCTGCTTCTGGCCGCCGGAGAGCTGCGCCGGGTAGGCGTCGCGCTTGCCCTCCAGGCCGACCAGGCGCAGCACCTCCTCGACCTTGCGCTGGCGCCGCTCGCGCGGCACCCCGGCGACCCGCAGGGGCAGCTCGACGTTCTCGCCGACGGTCTTCGCGGCGAGCAGGTTGAAGTGCTGGAAGATCATCCCGATGCGCCGGCGCAGGGCGACCAGGCGGTCCGTGCCGTAGCCGGCGATGTCCTCGCCGTCGATCAGCACGCGGCCCTCGCTGGGCCGCTCCAGACGGTTGATGGTGCGCAGCAGGGACGACTTGCCGGCGCCGCTGCGGCCGATGATGCCGAAGATCTCGCCGCGGCGGACCGTCAGGTCGATGCCCTGCAGAGCGCGCACCGGGCCCTGGGCGCCGTCGTAGCGCTTGCCGAGGCCGGAAAAGCGCAGGTGGCCGTGCAGCGCATCGCCGCCGCGTGCGGCGGGGGCGGCGGCTTCGGCGTCCCGATCGGGCGAGCCGTCGTCGAAGTAGCGGTATTCCGAGGTCAGGCTGCTCATGTTCATTTCTCCCAGCCGGGCACGTAGAGGCCGCCGAGGGTCTTGTCGAGGGCGGCGCGCACCGCGGGCGAATGCTGGTAGATGTCGATGAAGCGGCGCAGGCGCGGGTCGTCCTTGCCCTGCGGACGGGTGACGAACTGGATCACGTATTCCGGATGGTCCAGGCCGTCGAACAGCAGCGCCGAGTGCGGATCGACGGTGTTGGACAGGCGGATGTAGAGGGGATAGCCCTGGGCCAGGTCGACGTCGTCCAGAGCGCGCACCAGCTGCACCGCCTCCAGTTCGATGATCTTCAGATGCTTCGGGTTGGCGGTGATGTCGGCCAGGGTGGCCTTGTAGCCGACGCCCGGCTTGAGGGTGATCAGCTTGGCCTTCTCCAGCAGTTGCAGGCCGCGTCCGCCGTTGACCGGGTCGTTGGCGATGGCGACCTTGGCGCCCTCGGGCAGCTCGGCGAAGCTCTGGTACTTCTTCGAATAGAGGCCGACGTTGTTCAGCACGCCGGGGGCCACGGGCACCAGGTCGTAGCCGCCTTCCTGCTTGGCGTTCTCCAGGAAGGGGATGTGCTGGAAGTAGTTGGCGTCGATGTCGCCGTGGGCCAGGGTGGTGTTGGGGGTGATCCAGTCGCTGAATTCGACCAGATCGACCTTGAGGCCTTCCTTGGCGGCTTCGGCGGCGGCCACTTCCAGCGGCGGGGCGAAGGCCGCGGTGGTGCCGATCTTCAGGGCGTCGCTGGCGGCCAGGGTCAGGCCGGAGAAGCCGAGCAGGGCGGCGCCGGCGAAGGTCTTGAGCCAGCGGCGGCGGGAGAGGGACGGGAACGGCATGAACGATTTCCTTGTGCGGGATGGGCTGTGGATTCAGGCGCGCAGGGCGCGTTCGGCGGCGCGGGACAGGTCGCGCCAGGCCGCGCCGGGGTGGCTGGCGGGCAGGCGCGGACCGGCGGCGAAGAGTTTTTCCCGCAGGCTGCCGGCGGCGTAGGCGGTCTTGTACAGGCCGCGGTTCTGCAGCTCGGGCACCACCAGGTCGATGAAGTCGGCGTAGCTTTCCGGGGTCACCGTGCGGGTCAGGTTGAAGCCGTCCAGGTCGGTCTGCTCGATCCAGTTGGCCAGGGCGTCGGCGACCTGCTGCGGCGAGCCGACGATGGTCGGATAGCGACCGCCCAGAGCGTGCTGCTCCAGCAGCTTGCGCCGGGTCCAGCCGCTGCCGGCGGCGGTGAAGGTCCTGGCCACCGACTCGATGGCGTTGGTCTTCTGGTAGCGGATCGGCTCGTCGAGGCCGTAGGCGGCCAGGTCGATGCCGATCGAGCTGGAGAGGTGCGCCAGGCCGGCCTCGGGGCTGGCATGGCGCAGGTATTCGGCGTGCTTGTCGCGGGCCTCGGCCTCGCTCGGCGCGACGATCACGGTGAGGCCCATGAACAGCTTGACGGCATCCGCCGGGCGGCCGGCGGCGACGGCCTCGGCGCGCACCTGGCGCACCTGTTCGGCGACGCCCTGCGGGTTCTGCCCGGTGATGAACACGCCCTCGGCGTGGCGCCCGGCGAAGCGCCGGCCGCGCTCCGAGGTGCCGGCCTGGAACAGCAGCGGGGTGCGCTGCGGCGAGGGCGAGCACAGGTGGTAGCCCTCGACCCGGTAGAACTCGCCGTGGTGCTCGACCTTGTGCACCCGCGCCGGGTCGGCGTAGCGGCGGCCGGCGCGGTCCTCGAGCACGGCGCCGTCCTCCCAGCTGCCCTCGAAGAGCTTGTAGAGCACTTCCAGGTACTCGTCGGCCTGGTCGTAGCGGCGGTCGTGCTCCACCTGATGTTCCAGGCCCAGGGCGCGCGCGGCGCTTTCCAGGTAGCCGGTGACGATGTTCCAGCCGACCCGCCCGCGGCTCAGGTGGTCGAGGGTCGACAGGCGCCGGGCGAGCAGGTAGGGCGGCTCGTAGCTCAGGCTGGCGGTGACCCCGAAGCCCAGATGGCGGGTCGCCCCGGCCATCGCCGAGACCAGCATCAGCGGGTCGTGGACCGGCAGCTGGATGGCCTCGCGCAGGGTCAGGTCGAGCGACTGGCGGTAGACGTCGTAGACCCCGGCGATGTCGGCGATGAACAGCCCGTCGAACAGCCCGCGCTCGAGCAGCCGGGCCAGCTCGGTCCAGTACTCCAGGGTGTTGAACTCGGTCGAGCGGTCGCGCGGGTGGGTCCACAGGCCGTGGTTGATGTGGCCCACGCAGTTCATGTTGAAGGCGTTGAGCAGGATCTGCTTGCGGCTCATCAGATGGTCCCCCGGCGCGGCGGCAGGGTGTCGTTCAGGTAGTAGTTGCCCACCGCGTGGTACTTCCAGCGCACCGGATCGTGCAGGGTGTGGGTGCGCGCGTTGCGCCAGTGGCGGTCGAGGTTGTGCTCGGCCAGGGTGGCGCGGCTGCCGCCCAGTTCGAGCAGGCGGTTGGCGGCGTCCAGGGCGACCTCGGTGGTCGCCGCGCGGGCCTCGGCGACGGCGATCGAGGCCGCCGCCACGCTTTCCGTGTCCGGCGCGGCCTGGGCGCGGTCGACGAATTCGCCGGCGCGCTCGAGCAGCGCTTCGGCGCCGAGCAGGCGGCTGGTCAGGCGGCCGATGCTCTGCAGGGTCAGCGGATCGTCGGCGGCGCGGTTCACGCCGGCGTCGATCCAGGGACGGGTGCGGCGGGCGACGAAGGCCAGGGTGTCCTCCCAGGCGGCGCGGGCGATGCCGGCGTCGATGGCGGCGTGCAGCAGCTGGGCCAGCGGGCCGACGGTGGTCGGCCGGGCGAAGGCGCTCTGGAAGGGCACCACGTCCTCGGCGGCGACCGGCACGCCGTCGAAGTTCACCGTGCCGCTGGCCGAGGTGCGCTGGCCGAAGCCGTCCCAGTCGTCGACGATCTCCAGCCCCGGCGCGCGGCGGTCGACGAAGGCCAGCTGCTGGACGCCGTCGTCGTCGATCGCCAGGGTCGGCACGCGCTGGGCGTAGAGCGCGCCGGTGGCGTAGAACTTGCGCCCGTGGATGCGGTAGCCATCGCCTTCGCGGCGCAGCCGCGTGCTGCGCTCCTGGGCGGTGCGCGTGCCGATCTCGGCCAGCGCGTTGCCGAAGCGCGCGCCGGCCAGCACTTCGCCATAGAGGCGGCGGCGCTGCTCGGGGCTGCCGTTCACCCGCAGCACCTCCAGGGCGTAGAAATGGTTCTGCGGGATATGCCCGAGGGAGGCGTCGGCGCGGGCGATGCGCGCGATCACCTGGGCCAGGGTGACGCTGGACACCCCGGCGCCGCCATAGGCGCGCGGCACGGTGATGGCGCCGAGGCCGGCGTGGGAGAACAGCTCCAGCTCGGCATGCGGCAGGCGCCGCTCGCGGTCGCGCAGGGAGGACTCGCGGACGAACTGGGCGGCCAGCTCGTCGGCGACCTGCAGGGCCTGGGCGTCGTTTTCGATCAGCGCGGCGTGGTTGCGCGGGAAACCTTGGTGGACGGACATGGCGACCTCAGATCCAGGAGTGGCGCGCCGGCTTGGCGCCGTTCAGGTGGTAGTTGCCGATCGCGTGGTACTTCCAGCGCACCGGGTCGTGCAGGGTGTGGGTGCGGGCGTTGCGCCAGTGGCGGTCGAGGTTGAACTCGGCCAGGGTGGCGCGGCTGCCGGCCAGCTCCAGCAGCTTCTCGCCGGCCAGCACGGAGATTTCGGTGGTCAGCACCTTGGCTTCGGCCACGGCGATCGAGGCGCGGGCGGCGGAGTCGGCATCGATCGGCGCGGCGTTGACCTGGTCGAGCACCCGGCCGGCGCGGCGCAGCAGCGCTTCGGCGGCGTGCAGGTCGATCTGCAGGCGGCCGATCTCGGCGATCACGTAGGGGTCGTCGGCTGCGCGTTCGACGTTGGCGTCGATCCACGGCCGGGCGCGCTGGCGCACGAAGGCGATGGCGTCGTCCAGCGCGGCGCGGGCGATGCCGGCGTCGATGGCGGCCTGGATCAGTTGCGAGGCGGCGCCCTGGATATTGGGCTTTTCCGCCAGGCGCCAGACGTCCACCAGGTTCTCGGCGGCCACCGGCACCCGGTCGAGCAGTACCGTGCCGCTGGCGGTGGTGCGCTGGCCGAAGCCCGACCAGTCGTTGAGGATGCGCAGCCCCGGCGCGCCGCGGGGGATCAGCGCCATCACCAGGCGGCCCTTGTCGTCGATGGCCTTGGCGGTGATCCAGTGGGCGAACAGCGCGCCGGTGGAATAGAACTTCTCGCCGCTCAGCCGGTAGCCGTCGCCGTCGCGCACCAGGCGCGCCCGGACGTCGAGGGTATGCCGGGTGTCGCGCTCGGGGCCGGCGTTGGCGATGCGCTCGCCGCGCAGCACGGCCTTGTAGAAGCGTTCCTTCTGCTCGCGGGTGGCGCTGCCTTCGAGCAGGCCGAGGATGCCGAACTGGTTCTGCGGGATCTGCCCGACCGAAGGATCGGCGGCGGAAACCAGGCGGAACACCTCGGCGACGGTGCCGAAGGACAGGCCCGGTCCGCCGTAGGCGCGGGGAATGCCGATGCCGCCCAGGCCGCTGGCGCTGAACAGGTCGACCTCGTCCCAGGGCAACTGGCGCAGGCGGTCGCGCTGGGCGGCGCCGGCCAGCGCCTGGCGCGCCAGGACGCGGGCCGCTTCGAGGGCTTCGCCGTCGCTCTGCAGCAGGCGGGCGGGGGTGAGCGGGGGGCGGCTGTCCAGATCGCTGGACGTGGCCTCGAATTCCGGCTGGTCGGGATGCCGGGATTGGGAAAGTAACGGACTGGTCATTGCCTCACCTCGTCTTCAGGGGGCGCCGCACGGGGCCCCGGAAGAGGAGGCACTGGAGATCGGCGCTGGAAAGCGATGCTCCGGTGGTCCGGTTTATATATCTTGATTGAAGAAATTAAAAAAAATAAATAGCTTTTTGGAATATATAAATAGACATCCGGCAGGACGCGGGGCGCGTCGGGCAGGGGGATCGAGGCGGCCGTGTCGCCGTAGACATATTTTTCACGAGGTTTTGACCGAAGGCTCACGCGGCCCCGAGCAGACTGAGGCTGGCGCGCGTGGCTGGCTACTGGGCTGGGCGCGCACTTCCCCTCCCACAATCCCGTTAAGGAAAAAGACCGCTCATGCTCGGCCGATCTCGTCTGACTTTGTGCTGTGCGGCCCTGGCCGTCTGCCTGTTCGGTGCTGGCGTTCTCGTCAGTGCTCGCGAAAGGCCGCACCATTCGCCTGGCTCGGACTATGCCGCCACGGGCCTGCCGGACCGCATCGTGCTCACGCCGGGCGCCGATCCGGCCCGCGAACTGGCGGTGGCCTACCGCACGGATAGCCGCCAGACCAGCGCCGAGGTGCAACTGGCCCCAGCGCTGGACGGCCCCAGCCTGGAGGAGCGCGCCCGTCTGCTGGGTGGCAGCAGCCGGCTCCTCTCCACGGAGAACGGCGACGCCTACTACCATCAGGCGCGTTTCACCGGCCTGCAGCCGGATACCGCCTATCTCTACCGGGTCAAGGGCGCGGACGGCTGGAGCGAATGGCTGCAGTTCCATACCGCGGCCGCGGCTTTCAAACCCTTTCGCTTCATCTATCTGGGCGATGTCCAGGACGACATCCTCACCCTGAGCGCGCGCACCATCCGCCAGGCTTTCCTCTCCACTGCCAGCCCCTCCCTGGTGGTTCACGCGGGCGATATGGTCGAGCAGGGCGAGGCGCTGATCCACGACGACGAATGGGGCGAATGGAACCAGGCGGGCGGCTTCTACTATGCGGAGGTGCCGCAGTTGCCCGCCATCGGCAATCATGAATACCTCAAGACGTGGAACCCCATCGCGGGCAAGGGGCGCCACTCGAGTCCGTACTGGTCGCTGCAGTTCGCCCTGCCGGACAATGGCGCGCGGGGCGTCGAAGGCACCACTTATTACGTGGATTTCCAGGGGGTGCGCTTCATCGTGCTGGATGGCACGGCCGCATTGCACCTGAATGCCCTGGAGAGCCAGAAGCAGTGGCTCGAGGAGACGTTGCGGAGCAGTGCGGCGCGCTGGCACGTCGTGATCGAGCATCAGCCGATCTTCACCTGCGCCCGGGCGAAGGACACCGAAGTCCTCAAGGCGGCATGGAAACCGATCTTCGAAAGATACAACGTCGATCTCGTGCTGCAGGGCCACGACCATTGCTACAGCCGCCTCACCGCCGAGGCGGGGCACGAGGCGGCGATCGCCGCACAGGCGGCCGGCTCCACGCAGGGGCCGGTCTACATGGTGTCCGTAGCCGGCTCGAAGATGTACCGGCTGAACGGCAGGGCTCACCGCCAGCCCGACCGGGCCGCCGAAGACACCCAGCTCTACGAGACCGTCGAGGTCGAGTCGCAGCGTCTCGCCGTTCGCACCTATACGGCCAGTGGCCGGCTCTACGATGCCTTCGACCTGCTGCGCGACGAGACGGGTGGCAAGCACCTGATCGAGCCCGTCTCGGAATTACCGGCCGAGCGCGCCTGTAGCGCTGAACGGGGGCCCGATGGCCTGCCCTGCACGGCAGTGAGCAACCTGCATTCCTCCAGCGCGCCGTGAGAGACAGCGACGGGATTCGCAGCCGATGCAGGTACTGGATCGGCGTTTTCCGTCACTCATGGCAAGAGCCGCAGTTTCTGCGCCGATTGCCTCGGCGGAGCCTGTTGAATCAAGGGGGTGTCCGCTGTCTGCCGGGCAGGCGCCCGAAACGGTGCCTGGTGGGCAGCCATGATGATCGGCGCCGTCGGCGGCCCGGTCGGCGCCCTGATCGGTGCCGGCATCGGCGCCCTGTTCGGCGCCCTGTTCGGCGGCGAGGCCCAGGACGCCGCCGGCCTCAGCGACCGCGCCTACAAGGTCCGTACCGCCGAGGGCGACGTGAAGGAGCTGCGCTCGCCGAACCGCGAGTTCGCCGTCGGCGACAAGGTCGAGACCCGCGGCAACCGCGTCTACGACGCCGCCGCCCTGGCCGACGACCGCACCTACGGCGGCGCCTACAGCTACCGCGACTGATCCGCGTAGAGCACAGCGTCCCCAGGCCCGGCCCTTGCGCCGGGCCTTTCGTTTCCGGGCCCCGCCCGCGGCGCTTCCGCCGTTCCCGTCTCGTACCGTCCATACCCCTGATCGCCTGCGCGAAGGCCACGGCTTCCTGGCGGGCTATGCTCGATGAGCGTGCCACGGATCGGCGCAAGGGGCCCTTTTCCCTTATTCCGGTTCAGGACAGCGAGAGCCCGCGCCGCGCGGCGTATCGAGGCGGCAGCACTCTTCCGTTCGCCTGGACACCTGCCGGGACCGTAGCCGCACCGCTACCCACCCACCCGAGAGGAACTGCCATGGCCCGCCCATACAACCGACTGGACAAGGACAACGCCGTAGTGCTGCTCGTGGATCATCAGGCCGGCCTTCTGTCGCTGGTACGCGACTTCACGCCTGACGAGTTCAAGAACAACGTGCTGGCGCTCGCCGATATCGCCAGGTTCTTCCAGCTGCCGACCATCCTCACCACCAGCTTCGAGAAGGGCCCCAACGGCCCCCTGGTGCCCGAACTCAAGGCCATGTTCCCGGATGCGCCGTACATTCCGCGGCCGGGCCAGATCAACGCCTGGGACAACGCCGACTTCGTAAGCGCGATCAAGGCCACCGGGCGCCGGCAGCTGATCATCGCCGGGGTGGTGACCGACGTGTGCGTGGCCTTTCCGACCCTGTCCGCGCTGGCGGAGGGCTTCGAGGTGTTCGTCGTGACCGACGCGTCCGGCACCTTCAACCCGGTGGTGCGCGAGGCCGCGCTGAACCGCATGAGCCAGGCCGGCGCGCAACTGATGAACTGGTTCGCCGTGGGCTGCGAGCTGCACCGCGACTGGCGCAACGACGTCGAGGGGTTCGGCGGGCTGCTCGGCAGTCACCTGCCGGCCTACGCCAACCTGATGCAGAGCTACGCCGCCAGCCAGGGCTGATCCCGGCGCCGGCCTGCGCGGGGCGAAGTGAAGTCGTTGATGGCTCCCACGCTCCTGCGTGGGAGCCCAGGGCGGGGCGCTTCTGCGCCGAAGCGTCCCCTGCGGCGTGCCCACGCAGGAGCGTGGGCACGATCATGAGTCTTGCCAGTCCGCTATCCGGCGGGCATTTCATGCGATTGCCCCGTGTCTCGCCAATATCCCTGATCCCGGCCGCATCCTTGCCGGGCGAGATTCGGGGCGAAGTCGTGAGACCATAGGGCCCGCCCGGCCTGTTGGCTGCATGGAGCGCGGGAGGTCGCGTGGACAAGTTGCTCGCTCTGAAGATGTTCGTCGCCACGGTGGACGCCAGGGGATTTTCCGCGGCCGCCCGCCAGCTGGAGGTCGCGACCTCCACGGTCACGCGGATGGTCGATGCGCTGGAGCAGGAGCTCGGCAGCGTCCTGCTCAACCGCTCGACCCGCCAGGTCACGGTCTCCGAGGCCGGAGCCGCCTACTACCTGAGCGCACGGCGCATCCTGGAGGAACTGGAGGAAGCCGATGCGTCGATCCGGGACCGCGGCGACGAGCCGGCCGGTCCCCTGCGCGTCTCGCTGCCGATGGCCTTCGGGCGTGCGCGCATCTGCCCGCACCTGGGGGATCTGCTGCGCCGGTATCCCCGGCTGGAACTGGACGTCTCCCTGAGCGACGAAATCGTCGATCTGCTGGCCGAGCGGGTGGATCTGTCGATCCGGCTCGGCGCGGCGGCGCCCATGGACGGCGTGATCAGTCGCCCGCTCGGCCGGTTCCGGCGGCGCGTGGTGGCCAGTCCGGATTATCTGAGGGAAAGGGGCGTGCCGGAGCAGCCGATGGATCTGCTCGCGCACGATTGCCTGCGTTTCAATTACGGCAGCGCCCGGCAGGTGTGGACTTTCCAGGCGCAGGGCGAAGTCATCCGCGTGCCGGTCCATGGGCGGTTCAGGAGTGACAATGTCGAAGCCCTGCACGCGGTGGCGCGCGCCGGCCTCGGCGTGGCGCTCCTGCCGGACTGGATCGTCGACGAGGACCTGGCGGGCGGCCGGCTGACCAGCCTGTTCGACGCCTTCGCGGTCGATCCCGACAACACCCGGCCGCTCATCAGCGCGCGGTATCTGCCCAACCATCGCGGCTCGACGCGGATCGACGCCTTCCTGGCGTTCATGGCGCGGATTCTCTGAGGTGCGCATCGCAAGATCGTGCGCCATTGCGCCGGGCGCAAAGCCGCGTTGCGCCGCCGGCGGATTCTCCCGGTTGCCGGCAGCGCCTAAGGTTGCGGCCAGACAACCTGCCGTGGAGAATCGCCATGCCCCAGCCACTCTTTCTCGCCATCCCGCCTGTCCCTTTCCCCCCCGAGCTACGCCTCGCCAGGGCGCCGCTCGCCCGGACCCTTGCAGAGGAGTCACGCCCATGAGCCGCCCGGCAACGCTCGCCCCTGCGCAGGGCGCCGGGGTCATGGGCAGGGGACTGGTCCTGCTGTTCGCCTTCTGCTGCGGCGTCATCGTGGCGAACATCTACTACGCCCAGCCGATCATCGAGCTGATCGCCCCGGACATCGGCCTTTCCGCCGGCGGCGCGAGCCTCATCGTCTCGCTGACCCAGGTCGGCTACGCGCTGGGGCTGTTCTTCCTGGTGCCGCTCGCCGACCTGCTCGAGAACCGCCGGCTGATGCTGGCCACCCTCGCGGTCACCGTCGTCGGCCTGATCGGCGCGGGGCTGAGCGAAGGGCCGGGCGTCCTGCTGGTGACTTCGCTGCTGATCGGTTTCGGCTCGGTGTCGGTACAGATGCTGATTCCCCTGGCCGCGCACCTGGCGCCCGAGGAAACCCGGGGCCGGGTGGTCGGCGCGATCATGGGCGGCTTGCTGCTGGGCATCCTGCTGGCCCGCCCGGTCTCCAGCCTGATCGCCGACCACTTCCAGTGGCGGGCGGTGTTCTTCGGCGCGGCGGCGGCGATGCTGCTCATCGCTCTGGTCGTCGCCACCACGCTGCCCAGCCGCCGGCCCGACCATCGGGCGAGCTACGCCCAATTGCTCTTCTCGCTCGGGCAACTGTTCCGGCGCGAGCCGGTGCTGCGCCAGCGCGCCCTGTACCAGGGGCTGATGTTCGCCGCGTTCAGCCTGTTCTGGACGGCGGCTCCGCTGGCGCTGTCGCGCGAGTACGGCCTGTCCCAGTCGCAGATCGCGCTCTTCGCCCTGGCCGGCGCGATCGGCGCGGTCGCCGCGCCCATCGCCGGGCGGCTGGCGGACGCCGGCCATACCCGCTCCATGTCCGCGCTGGCCATGGCGCTCGGTGTCCTCGGCTTCCTGCCGGGCGTCGTCCCGCTGCCGCTCGGGGTCGTCGGGCTGGCGATCACCGGGATCGTCCTCGACTTCGCCGTGCAGATGAACATGGTGCTCGGCCAGCGCGCGGTCTACAGCCTCGACCCGGCCAGCCGCGGGCGTCTCAACGCGTTGTACATGACCAGCATCTTCGTCGGCGGCGCCACGGGCTCCTCGGTGGCCAGCATGCTCTATGAACACGCCGGCTGGCTGGGCATCGCCGCGCTCGGCAGCGCCCTTTCGCTGGTCGCGCTGCTCGCCTTCGCCCGGGCCGAGATCGCGCCGGGCGCGAAGCGCGGGCTGTGCCGGGCCGATTAGCCGGGAGGCGTGTGTCCTGAGCGGGCGGCTTTCATGGGACCTGCCCTGCCTTGCGCAGGGCACGGTTCACTCGCGCTGCGACAGGATTGCCTCGAGCAAGCCCGGGAAGCGCGCGTTCATCTCCTCGCTGCGCAGCGAGTTGATGTGGGTGGTCCCGGCGCTGCGGGTGCAGACCAGGCCCGCATCGCGCAGCACCCGGAAATGGTGGGAGACGCTCGACTTCGGCCGGCCGCCGTCGAGTTCGCTGCAACTGGCCTCGCCCAGCGCGGCGAGGCGCCGGACGATCTCCAGGCGCACCGGATCGCTCAGGGCGTAGAGAACGCGCTCGAGGACGAATTCGCTGGCGGCGGGGTGCTTGAAGGGTCGCATGGCGGAATCATACCGGAGGGATTGTCCGTCATCCATTGTTCGAATATTATCGAACTACAGAATTCAACTCACCGCACGAGGAAGCTCCATGTCCGCTCTGTTCCAGCCGTACACGCTGAAGGATGTCACCCTGCGCAACCGCATCGCCGTTCCGCCCATGTGCGTGTACATGGCCAACGACGGCCTGATCAACGATTGGCACAAGGTGCATCTGGCCTCGATCGCCCGCGGCGGGGCGGGGCTGGTGATCGTCGAGGCCACCGCCGTCTCGCCGGAGGGCCGCATCACCCCCGGCTGCCCCGGGATCTGGAACGACCAGTTGGCTCAGGCCTTCGTGCCGGTGGTCCAGGCCATCAAGGCCGAGGGGGCCGTGCCCGGCATCCAGATCGCCCACGCCGGCCGCAAGGCCAGCGCCAACCGCCCCTGGGAGGGCGACGACCACATCGCCGAGGGCGATCCGCGCGGCTGGCAGACCATCGCCCCCTCGGCCATCCCCTTCGGCCACCACTTGCCGAACGTGCCCAAGGCCATGACCCTGGAGGACATCGCCCGGGTACGGGACGATTTCGTCGCCGCGGCGTGCCGGGCGCGCGACGCCGGCTTCGAGTGGCTGGAGCTGCATTTCGCCCACGGCTACCTGGCCCAGAGCTTCTTCTCCGAGCATTCCAACCAGCGCACCGATGCCTATGGTGGCAGCTTCGACAAGCGCTGCCGCTTCCTGCTGGAGACCCTCGCGGCAGTCCGCGAGGTGTGGCCGGAACATCTGCCGCTGACCGCCCGCTTCGGGGTGATCGAGTTCGACGGCCGGGACGAGCAGACCTTCGCCGAATCCATCGAACTGGCCCGGCGCTTCAAGGAAACCGGCCTGGACCTGCTGAGCGTCAGCATCGGTTTCACCATCGCGGATACCGACATTCCCTGGGCACCCGGCTTCATGGGACCGATCGCCGAGCGGGTACGCCGCGAGGTGGGCATCCCGGTGGCGTCGGCCTGGGGCTTCGGCACCCCGCAGGTCGCCGAGCGGGCCGTCAAGGAAGGCCAGCTGGACCTCGCCATGATCGGCCGCGCCCACCTGGCCGACCCGCACTGGCCGTATGCCGCGGCCCGCGAGCTGGGCATCGAACGTCCGTCCTGGACGCTGCCGGCGCCCTATGCCCACTGGCTGGAGCGCTACCACAACTGAAATCGGCCTTTGTGGCCGCGCCCGGAGGTGCGGCCGTGGAGGGCCTACCCGAAGGCAGGCGGCGACTCAAGGCTGCAGCGCCTCGGCAAAGGACCCGTCGATCACCTCGTCCACCTTGAAGGCCTTGGGCAGGGCGCCGGTTTCCTTGAGGAAGTCGGCGGTCTCCTGGTAGTCGCGGGCGGCCTGCGCGTCCACCGGGGCGACGGTCATGTTGGCCTGGCCGATCCAGTGGCGGGACACCGCCGGGTCGAGGTTGGCCTTCTGCGCCCAGAGCTCGGCGTACTCGCTCTTGTGCGCTTCGACCCAGGCGCGGGCCCGCTTGAGGCGGCCGAGGAAGTCGGCGATGGCGGCGCGCTTGGGTTCGAGGGCGGCGGCGTTGGCGGCGATGCTGGACAGCCCCGGCATCAGGCCCTTGGCGGTGAGCAGCGGCCGCGCGCCGGAGAAGAGGATCTGCTGGGAAATGTACGGCTCCCACACCGGGAAGGCGTCGATGCTGCCCTGCGGCAGCGCGGCGGCGGCGTCGATCGGCATCAGCTTGACGAACTCGACGTAGTCGCCGGGCAGGCCGGCCTTCTGCAGGGCGCGCAGGGTCAGTTGCTGGCTCCAGGCGCCCGGCCAGTAGGCGACCTTCTTGCCCTTGAGGTCCTCGATGGTCTTGGCCGGCGAGTCCTTGGGCACCAGCAGGGCGATGGTGTCCGGGTTCTGCCGGGAAACGCCGATCAGCTTGACCGGTGCGCCCTTGGCGGCGAGGAAGATGAATCCCGAGTCGCCGAGAAAGCCGAGGTCCAGCGCCCCGGCGTCGAGGCCTTCGGCCAGCGGCGCGGCGGACTGGAAGTGTTTCCACTCGACCCGATAGGGCGCGCCCTCCAGCGCGCCGGAGGCCTCCAGCGAGGCGCGCACGTTGTAGTAGTTCTGGTCGCCGATGCGCAGCACGCTGTCGGCGGCCTGGCTCAGGGGCGCGGCCAGCAGCAGGCTGGCGAGGCCGTTACGCAGAAAACGCGGAAACTTCATGGGTACTCCTTGGTGGCCCCGGTTCAGGGCCTGGCCGGCGGCGGGGCCAGGCTCGCCGCCTGTGCGGGCGGGCCGATCCGGAAGCCGTGGTCGAAGGTCGGCGCCACGTCCAGGCGCCTGGGCAGCAGGGCGTGGGCCTGGTAGAAGTCGGCGGTCGCCTGCTGCTGGGCGACGGTCGCCGCGTCCACCGCCTGCCAGCGCAGTTCGCGGCGGGCGAAGGACAGGCGGGCCGCGTCCTCGGGAAAGCCGATGATCCGCGCCAGGGTCCTGGCGTAGTCGTCGAGGTGCGCGTAGGCCCAGTGCTGGGCGTCGTTCAGGCGCTGCAGATAGTCCTGCAGGGCCTCGCGGCGGGCCGGGTCGGCCAGCGCCTTATCGGTGGCGGCGAGGTAGCTGTTGCCGGCCCACAGGCCGCGGCCGTCGACCAGCACCCGGCCCTGGCCGCTGCTTTCGGCCAGGGCGGTGTAGGGTTCCCAGGTCGCCCAGGCGTCCACCGAGCCGTTGGCCAGGGCGATCTTCGCGTCCACCGGGCCGAGGAAGCGGAACTCCACGTCCTGCTCGGCGAGACCGGCCTTTTCCAGCGCCTTGAGGGCGACGAAATGGCCGATCGAGCCGCGCCCGGTGGCGATGCGCTTGCCCTTGAGGTCGGCGGCGGTTTTCAGCGGACTGTCCCCGGCCACCAGCAGTGCGGTGCCGTAGGGGTTGGACTTGTTCACCGCGATGGCCTTGACCTGGGCGCCGGCGGCCAGGCTGAACAGCAGCGGTGCGTCGCCGATGATCCCGGCGTCCACCGCGCCGGCGTTGAGGGCTTCGGCCAGCGGCGCGGCGGCGGGGAATTCCGACCACTGGATGACGTAGGGCAGATCCTTCAGCGCATCGGCCGCCTCCAGCTGGGCGCGCATGTTGCCTTTCTGGTCGGCGATGCGCAGGGTCAGCGGTTCGGCGGCCTGTGCCTGGAAGGCATGCAGGAAGAGGGCGGCGGCCAGTGCGGCCAGGGCGGTGCTTTTCATCACGAGGCTCCTTGCGTCAGAGGGCGAAGCCCGCATCGTCGCGCTCGAGCTGGCGCAGGTAGGCGTCCCAGTGGGATTGCGGGCGGCCCTGGGCGATGGCGAGCTCGAACCCCCGCGCGGCCTTTTCCGCCACCGCCTCGGAGGGGAAGCGCAGCGCCGCGCCGCCGGACTGCGCGGCCAGCTGGGCGGCGCAGGCGCGCTCCAGGAAATAGAGGTTGTAGAAGGCTTCCTCGATGGTCCGGCCGCTGGTGAGCAGGCCGTGGTTGCGCAGGATCAGCGCGTCGTGCTCGCCGAGGTCGGCGATCAGCCGCTGCTGCTCGTCCAGGTCCAGGGCGATGCCCTCGTACTCGTGGTAGGCCAGGCGCTTGTGGAAGCGCATGGCGTGCTGGGAAATCATCAGCAGGCCGTCCCGCTGCGCCGATACGCCGATGCCGGCCGTGGTGTGGGTGTGCAGCACCGCGTGGGTGTGCTCGCGGGCGCGGTGGATGGCGCTGTGGATGATGTAGCCGGCGCGGTTGATGCCAAGGCCGGTAGGGTCGTCGAGCAGGGTGCCGTCGATGTCCACCTTGACCAGGCTGGAGGCGGTGATTTCGTCGAAGGCCAGGCCGTAGGGGTTGATCAGGAAGTGCCGGTCCGGCCCCGGCACCCGCACCGAGAAGTGGGTGTAGATGTGGTCGGTCCAGCGCAGCCGGGCGGCCAGGCGGTAGGCGGCGGCCAGCTTGACGCGGGCTTCCCATTCTGCGGCGCTGACGCGCTCCTTGACCGGGGCGATCCGGGTGATGGCGTTCATGTTGGGGAATCTCCTTAACGGGCCGCCTGCGCGGGCGGCGACTGCAGGTAACGGTTGAAAGAGGCGTCGAACAGGCTGACGGCCGGGTAGCTCTTGATCAGGCCGATCCGGCTGAAGAAATCCACGGTCTTCTGGGCTTCGGCGACCGCCTGGTCGTCGATCGGCCGCACGCGGATGGCCGCGCCGGAGAACCAGCGGCGGGCGATGTCGCGCTCGGCGCGGGTCAGTTCGGCCCTGGTGTCGGCATAGCGCTTGCTGTTGGCCGGGTCCTGGCGGACCCAGTCGCGGGCCTGCTGCAGGCGGCGCAGGAAGTCGCCGAGCAGTTCGCGCTTGTCGGCGATGGACTTGTCGGTGGCGACGACGAAGCTCTGCGCCGGGATCAGGCCCTCGGCGGTGGTCAGGATCCGCGCGCCGTTGCGCACTTGCTGGCTGACGTAGGGTTCCCAGGTGGCGATCACGTCCACCGCACCGCCCTCCAGTGCGTGGGAGGCGTCCAGGGCGCCGAGGTAGCGCAGCTGCACCTCGTCGGGGGAAACCCCGGCCCGCTCCAGGGCGGTGAACAGCAGCTGCTGGCTCCAGGAGCCTTTCCAGATCGCCGCGTTCCTGCCGCGCAGGTCCGCCAGGCTGTGGATCGGCGAATCCTTGCGGACCAGCACGGCCACCCCGTCGAGGTTCTGGGTGCTGACGCCGATCACCTTGATCGGAGCGCCCAGCGCGCCGAGGAACAGCGGCGGCGCGTCGCCCAAAAGGCCCACGTCGAGGCTGCCGGTGTTCAGCGCCTCGGCCACCGGCGAGCCGGCGGTGAACTGCTTCCACTCCAGGGCGTAGGGCAGGTCGGCGAGCACCCCGGCGGCCTCCATGACCGTGCGGTTGTTGAAGCTCTGGTCGCCGACCACCAGGGTGGCGGCGAGGGCCTGGGCGCCGGCGAGCAGGGAGCTGCCGAGCAGCGCGGCGCCGAGCAGGCGTTTGAAGCGTTTTCCGGGCATGGCGTGTCCTCAGGTGTAGGCCCGCACCGGCGGGTACCGGCCGTTCAGGGCGTATTCGCCGACTTCCAGCAGCTTGTGGGCGAGCGGGTCGTGCAGGCTGTGGGTGCGCGTGTCGCGCCAGAAGCGGTCGAAGGCGTAGCGGTTGTGGGTGGCGCGCGCGCCCATCACCTCGAACACCCGGCTGGTGACGTCGAGCGCGGTGCGGGCGGCGAGCACCTTGGCGGCGGCCACCTCGATGGCGGCCTCGCCGCGCAGCTCGGCGGTGAAGGCTTCGTCCGCGGCGAGCAGCTCGTCGACCTTGAGCGCGGCGCGGTCGGCCAGGGCGATGGCGCCCTGCAGGGCGATCCACAGCTCGCCGAACTGGCTGACCAGCAGCGGGTCCTGATGGGCCTTGTCGACTCCGGCGTGCAGCCAGGCGCGGCCTTCGCGGTGCACGTAGGCGCGCGCCGCGCGCAGCGCGCCGAGGGCGCTGCCGAGGTAGAACTGGGTGAAGGCGGACTGGTTGACCGGGGTGCGGATCACCGCGGAGAAGTCGTCGCCGTCCTCCAGGTCGTTGGCGATGATTTCGCCGGGCTCGGCGCGCACCTCGCTGAGGACGAAGCTGCCGCTGTCGCTGCGCTCCACGCCGAAGTGGTCCCAGTCGTCGGCGTAGTGCAGGCCGGGACGGTCGGCGGGGATCAGCGCCATCAGCCGCCGGCCGTCGCGGGCATGCCGCGCGCTGACGCTGAGCAGGTCGGCGAAGGCCGCGCCGCTGCAGAAGCCCTTGCGGCCGTCGAGGCGGAAACCCTCGCCGTCCGGCGTGGCGAGGATGTCGTCGTCGCGCGGGTTGACCACCCCGGCCAGCCACAGCCGGCGTTCGGCGATTTCCGCCAGCAGGCGGTCGCGGCGCGGCTGCGGCTCGCGGCGCAGGTTGACCACGTTGAGCTGGTGGTAGCCGTAGAGCATGCCGACCGAGCCGTCGCCGGCGGCCAGTTCGCGGATGGTGCGGACGATCAGCGACCAGCGCTGGCCGGCACCGCCCAGTTCGCGGGGGATCGCCAGGTTGGTCAGGCCGCTGTCCTTGAGGCGCCGCAGCTGGGCGTCGGGGCGTTCGCGGGTGCGGGTGCGGCGGGCGATGTCGCGGGCGAATTCCTCGCCGATCTCGCGGGCCAGCGCCAGCCAGTCCTCGGCGGTCGTGGGGGTGCCCATTCAGGCCTCCAGGGGGCCGAGGCCCAGGTGTTCGCGCAGGGTCGTGCCCTCGTAGGCGCGGCGGTAGAGACCCAGGCGCTGCAGGTGCGGCACCACGCTCTCGGCGAATTCGGCGAAGGAGCCCGGCAGGTAGCCGGGGGAGATCACGAAGCCGTCGCAGCCGCCGGCGTTGAAGATCTCCGCCAGCTGCTCGGCGATCTGCACGCCGGTGCCCACCAGCTGCGGCACGCGCACGCTGCTGGCGAAGCTTTGCGCGAGTTCGCCGAGGCTCAGCGAGGCGCCCAGCGAGCGCAGCTTCTCGGCCACCGCCGGCGGGGTTTCGGGCTGTGCGGCGATCGCTTCCAGGCGGGTATCCAGGGGGTAGGCGGAGAAGTCGAAGTTGAGCTGCGCGGCCAGGGTCGCCAGGCCGATCTCCGGGCGCGCCAGGGCGTTGTGGCGGTCGCGCCTGGCGCGCGCCTCGGCCTCGCTGCCGCCGATGAAGGGCATCACCGCGGTGAGCACCTTGCACTGGTCCGCCGCCCGGCCCTGGGCG
Organism: Azotobacter chroococcum; assembly: GCF_004339665.1. GTDB lineage: Bacteria > Pseudomonadota > Gammaproteobacteria > Pseudomonadales > Pseudomonadaceae > Azotobacter > Azotobacter chroococcum. Next base: position 223,411 of record NZ_SMMU01000001.1, on the reverse strand, counting down.
ACCACCTGCCGGCGCACGTCGTCGCGGAAGGCGCGCATGGCCGGCAGGTTGCCGTGGATACTGAAGATCGCCTCGGCCCAGCGCGCGCCGAAACGCCGGCCGCGGCCGCTGGAGCCGGCCTGGATCAGCAGCGGGCGGCCCTGCGGGCTGCGCGGGATGTTCAGCGGACCTTCGACCTTGAACCATTCGCCCCGGTGGGCGACGTCGCGGACCCCGGCCGGGTCGGCGAGGATGCCCTGTTCGCGGTCGAGCTTGAGCGCGCCCGGCGCCCAGCTGCTCCACAGCTTCAGGGCGACCTCGACGAACTCGTCGGCGCGGTCGTAGCGCAGGTCGTGTTCCAGATGGCGGTCCTTGCCGAACAGCCGGCCCTCGCTGTCGTTCATCGAGGTGACGATGTTCCAGGCGGCGCGCCCGCGCGACAGGTGGTCGAGGGTGGCCAGCGAACGGGCCACGTGGGCCGGCTCGTAGTAGGTGGTCGAGCGGGTGACGCCGAGGCCGAGCCGGCGCGTCTGGCCGACCAGGTAGGAGAGGATCGGCAGCGGGTCGAGGCGGGTGGCGTCCTGGGCGCCGTAGCGCAGCGCGAGTTCGCGGGCGCCACCCAGCTGGTCGCCGATGGCGAAGCGGTCGGCGAAGAACAGCAGGTCGAACAGGCCTTCCTCCAGCACCCGGGCGCTGCGCGCGTAGTACTCGGGATCGAGGTAGTCGCCGAGGGTGTCCGGGTGGCGCCAGACGGCATGGCTGTGGACGACGGGGCCGGCGAGCAGGAAGCCGGCCAGGTGGATCTGGCGGCTCATCGGTCGGTCTCGCGGTCGGGCAGGGGAAGGAGGCTCGCCGGGGCGAGCAGCGGATCGGTCATCGAGCGTTCTCCACGAAAGGCTGTGGAGCGCTCCGCTGGTGCGGTCGCGCCGGATGTTGCGGCGGGGAAGGGGCTCAGGCGCGGCGGGCGCTGTTCTGCAAGTCGCGTTCGGCCGCCTTGGCGCGGATCAGCGGGATCAGCTCGCGGCCGTAGTCGACGGTGTCGTTGAGCGGGTCGAAGCCGCGGATCAGGATGTTGCGGATGCCCAGGTCGTAGTAGTCGATCAGGGCGTCGGCGACCTGTTCGGGGGTGCCGACCAGCGCGGTGGAGTTGTGGCCGCCGCCGACCAGTCCGGCGATGCCGGTCCACAGGCGCTTGTCGACCCGCTCGCCCTGGGCCACGGTGGCGCGCAGGCGCTGGGCACCGATGCTTTCCGGCTTGAGGGAGAGTTCCGGGCGGGCCACTTCATGGCGCGCGCGGGCGCGGCTCAGGATGACCTCGGCCTTGGCCCAGGCGGCGTCCTCGGTGGCGGCGACGATCGGCCGGAAGGACACGCTGAACTCGATGTCGCGCCCGTGCCTGGCCGCCTCGGCGCGGACCCGCTCGACCAGTTCGCGGGTCTGCTGCAGGGATTCGCCCCACAGCATGTAGACGTCGGCGTGCTTGCCGGCGACGCGGATCGCCGCGTCCGAGGCGCCGCTGAAATACACCGGCAGGTGCGGCTTCTGCTCGCTCTTGACCGCCGAGAAGGCCTGCTCGACCTGATAGAACTCGCCCTGGTGGTCGAACGGCTGCTCGGCGGTCCAGGTCTTGCGCACCACCTCGAGGAACTCGTCGGTGCGCGCATAGCGCCGGTCGTGGTCGAGGAAGTCGCCGTCCTTGCGCTGCTCGGTGTCGCTGCCGCCGCTGATCACGTTCAGCGCCAGGCGGCCGTCGAGCAACTGGTCGAGGGTGGCCAGCTTGCGCGCGGCCAGGGTCGGCGCGACGAAGCCCGGGCGGTGCGCGAGCAAGAGGCCGATGCGGCTGGTGGACAGGCCGGCCAGGGCGGTGACCAGGAAGCCGTCGGGCTGATCGGACCAGTAGCCGACCAGGATGCGGTCGAAGCCGGCGTTCTCGTGCGCCTGGGCGAAGTTGCGGATGTAGTTCTTGTCGAACACCGGACCCACCGGGGCGATGGTTTCCGAGGAAAGTCGATGGCCGATCATGCCGAGAATCTGAACGCTCATGTGCCGGGCTCCTGCCTGTGCGAGGGATGGATAGGACAAGGGCCTGTTCGTCTCTTATAAGAAAAGGATCTTGTCCGGCTGGTTGCTTAGAAGGCTACAGAGCGTGTCTTGATGATGGAAATTCATTTTTTGCATATTCTAATATGTAAAAAATGAATGTAGTGGTGTGAGGAAGGGGCAGAGGGATGTCGCTTTCAACCTCCACTATTGGTGTGAGGTCTGGCTTCGGTGGATGGTGGCCCGTTTCCCGGGGATATGACGAAGCGCTTTCCTCGGCCCCGCCGACAGGTTTCGCCTTGCACGGCGAGTCACTTTTGCCAGTCGCGGCAAAAGTAACCAAAACCGCTTGCCCCTATCATCCGGCCCTGCGCTGCGCTCCGGGTTCCCTCTCTCCGTCGTCGTTCCAGGGGCCCGGCCCGAAAGGCCATCCCTGGCCATCGGGCCTTTCGCCGCATCCATGCGGCTCAACCCCTTCCACGACGACTCCGCTCGGCCTTCTGCAAGGGGCGTTCGGTGCCGCTTGGCAGCTTTGGCGTCAAAAAGCAAAAAGCCAGAAGCCGCCGCCTGAAACCTGAGAGGCTTTGTGAGGGTTCAGCCCACACCCAAGTCCCCTACAGAAGGCCGAGCGCAGGCGCTGTGGAGGGGGACGCGAGGCAGGACGCCGAGCGAGTCGCGAAGGGACAGGGACGTCCCTTCGCGGCGTGCCCCCGGAGCAGTGCCGGAGGGAGGGAACCCGCAACGGAGCGCAGCGCAGTGAAGGGCCGGATGTCGGGTGCCGTTCTTCTTTGGTCACTTTCTTCTTGGGCAAGCAAGAAGAAAGTGACTCGCCGTGCAAGGCGAAACCCGTCGTTGGGGCCGAGGAAAGCGCTTCGTCATGACGCCCGGAAAACGGGCCAACATCCCCAGCCACTCCCCCTGCGTTCAGCCAAGCACCAGCCGAATCAGAGTCCCCTCAGCGGGGAGCGTTTCCCGAAGCAGCTTCATTTGCCGCAGCCCCGGCCGTCGCCGGCGCAGGGGGCGGCGCCGGAACGAGGCTGCCGGCCAGCACCATCGCCACGAACACGGCAATGCACCCCCACACCAGCACCGACAGGCGCTTGGGTACCTGTCCGGTCTTTCGGTTCCTGAACAGCGACGGCGCGATCACGCCGACGATGGTGGCCGCAGCCAGCAGCAGCGCGAGAACGCTGAGAATTCCGGCCAGTAAGGGCATCTACTTTCTCCCGGTTCGAAGGGGTGAGCGCCTGTTCGACTCGCGAGCGCTCGGATCTGTCCGCCCGGGGCCGGTGCTGCAGGGGCTCCAGCCAGGGGGCGGCCTATTCTGGGGGACTGGAGCCGATTTCACCATCCGTGGCCACCGGGGCAGGAAGCCGGGGACGCGGCGCCCGGAAGGCAGCGGCGGGGCGGACGCGGAGGTCGGCGCGGCCCTCAGCCGCGCGCCAGGCGCCAGAGCCGGGCGATGTCGGCGGCGCGCCGGCGCAGCAGGACGGGGGCGTCGGCGAGGGCGGCGGTCAGGCTGATCGGTCCCGGCGCCAGGCTGAAGGCGGCGTCGATGCCGTGGCCGTAGAGGCGCTCGTAGCCCTCGCCGAGCGTGCCGGCCAGGGCGACGACCGGCACGCCGTGGCGCTTGGCGATGGTCGCCACGCCCATCGGCGTCTTGCCGTGCAGGGTCTGCTCGTCGATCCGGCCCTCGCCGGTGATCACCAGGTCGGCGCCGATCACCGCCTGCTCCAGGCCGCTGACCTCGGCGACCAGCTCGATGCCGGGACGGAAGGCCGCGCCGAGGAAGGTCCGCGCCGCGAAGCCGATGCCGCCGGCCGCGCCGCTGCCGGGGTTGTCCCGCGCATCGCGGCCCAGCGCCGTCGCGCAGACGTCGGCGAAGCGGGCAAGGGCGGCGTCGAGCTGGCGCACCTGCTCCGGCGTCGCGCCCTTCTGCGGACCGAACACCTGCGAGGCGCCGCGCGGCCCGCACAGCGGGTTGTCGACGTCGCAGGCGACCTCGAAATCCACCTGCGCCAGGCGCGCATCGAGGCCCGTCAGGTCGATCCGCTGCAGCTGCGCCAGCGCCGCGCCGCCGGGCGGCAGCGGGCGGCCTTCGGCGTCTTCGAAGCACGCGCCGAGGGCGCGCAGCATGCCGCTGCCGGCGTCGTTGGTGGCGCTGCCGCCAAAACCGAGGACGATCCGCTCGGCGCCGGCCTCCAGCGCCGCGAGGATCAGCTCGCCGGTGCCGTAGGTGCAGCTGCGCAAGGCATCGCGGCGGTTCGCCGGCACCCGGTGCAGGCCGCTGGCCGCGGCCATCTCGATCACCGCGCTGCGGTTCCCGGCGACCCAGCCCCAGTGCGCCGCCACCGGCTCGCCGAGCGGGCCGCGCACCAGGCTTTCGCGGCGCTCGCCGCCGACCGCGGCGATCACCGCGTCCACCGTGCCCTCGCCGCCGTCGGCCATCGGCCGGCAGAGCAGCTCGGCCTGCGGCCAGACCTCACCGAGCCCGGCGGCGATGGCCGCGGCCACCTCGGCGGCCGACAGGCTTTCCTTGAACGAATCGGGAGCGATGACGATTTTCATGGCGGACTTCTCTTCTTGTCTTGGAGGATGGGATGCGCGCAGGCGCTGGCCTCATTCTGCGGGGCAAGCATCCGGCGCGCGTCGACGGAACGACCAAGAGCGGCGCGGCATTTCTGTGCAAAAGCACAAAGCCTCAGGCCTCCGGCAGCAGTTGCATGCCCAGGTAGAGGGTCAGCAGGCCATCCAGGCGCAGCGGATCGACCCCGCTCAGCTCGGCGATCCGCTCCAGGCGGTAGCGCAGGCTGTTGCGGTGCACACCGAGGGCATCGGCGCAGGCCTGGCTGTGCCCGCGGTGCTCGCACCAGCTGCGCAGGGTGCCGAGCAACTGGCCGCCGGCATCGCGGGCACGCAGCTGCTGCAGCGGCTGCAGCAGTTCCCTGACCGCCTCGTTGTCGCGGTAGTGCCAGAGCAGTGCCGGCAGGCGATAGCGCGACAGGCCGAGCAGCCGCTGTCGGGAGAGGATCGCCCGGCCGTAGGCCAACAGGTCGCGCACCCGGCGGTAACCGTGGCGCATGCCCTCGACGCCCTCGGCCAGCTCGCCGACGGCGACGCGCAGCACCTGCCAGCCCTGTGCCGCGAGCCGCTCCAGCAGCTGCGTCTGCGCCTGCTCGTCGAGGCTGGCTCCGGGCTGGCACCAGACTAGCGAGCCGGCCGCCGGCGAGACGCACCAGCTGTCCGGATGGCGCCCCTGCAGCCAGTCGCCCAGTCGCTCGGCCGACTGCCCCTCGGCCAGCTCGAACAGCCAGGGCGTGCGCGCCAGCTGCGGCTTGAGACCGAGCAGGCGGGCCTCGTCGAGCAGCCGCGGGGCGTCGCCGCCTTCTTCCAGGAGCAGCGCCATCAGGTCGTCGCTGCGCTGGCGCCGCCAGCGGTGTTCGGCCTGCTGGTGGCGCTGGGCGACCAGCATTTCGGCGGTCATGCGCAGCAGCTCGCCGTAGAGGCGTACCTGCTCCGGGTCGCCGGTGATGCCCAGCACGCCGATCAGTTGCCGGTCGAAGAACAGCGGCAGGTTGATCCCCGGCTGCACGCCCTTCAGGCAGGCCGCCGCCTGGCTATCGATCGCCACCACCCGGGCGTTGGACAGCACCAGCTGCGCGCCCTCGTGGCGGGTGTCGATCCGGCTGGGCTCGCCGCTGGCGAGGATCAGCCCCTGGCTGTCCATCACGTTGACGTTGTACGGCAGGATCGCCATCGCCCGTGTGACGATGTCCTGCGCCAGCTCATGGTCCAGTTCGAACATGCAAGTCCACTCCCGTGGCGAAACCTGTCCAGCCCTCTCGGAAGGGCCTCTTCAATTGTGTACGCCAGTCCCGCGCCGGTGTCCCGAATCCCGATGGGGCGCCCAGCATCGGCTCGTCCCCCGGCAGGGGCATTGTTCATCTGCACAACCGGGCAGGCCGGCTGTCGTGCAGATCGCCGAAGACGATGGCCAGTCGATCGCCGAGACTCCGCAGCCAAGGAGCCCGTGGTGGATAGCGGCTCCGAATAACAACCACAAGAGAGATAAGAAATGTCCCTTCCCGACAGCCCCACAGCCTGTTCCGTCGCTGTCCAGAACGAGCGGAACGCGTTGTATCGAAACGTCTACGGCCTCGGCGCCGGCATCTTCTTCATCGGCTACGTGCTCTGCGGCGTGCCCAGCAACCTGGCGCTGAACCGCTTCGGCCCGCGCCGCTGGATCGCCGTGATGATGATCGCCTGGGGCCTGGCTTCGACTGCCCTGCTGCTGGTCGAGACGCCCGGCCAGCTCTACGCCCTGCGCCTGTTCACCGGTGCCGCCGAAGCCGGCTTCTTCCTGGGCATGGTGCTCTACCTCTCGCAGTGGTTCCCGGCCAGCCGCCGCGGCCGCATCATGGCCCTGTTCATGGCCGCCATTCCGGTGTCCGGCCTGGAGGGCGGGCCGTTCTCCGGCTGGATCCTCAACTATTCGCTCTACGTCACCCTCAGCAGCAGGAAACACTGGCTGTGGCGCGCGCTGGACCAGCACGGCGCGATGCTCGATGTGCTGGTGCAACGCTGGCGCGACAGGCAGGCGGCTCATGCGCAAGCTGCTCAGGAAGCACGGTCGCGCTCCGCGTGTCCTGATCACTGACAAGCTCGGGAGTTATGCGGCGGCGAACAGGAAAATGGGGTTGAACCTCGAACACCGCCAGCACAAGGGGGTTGAACAACCGGGCGGAGAATTCGCACCAACCGACCCGGGTATGCGAGAAGGTGATGCGCCGCTTCAAGTCAGTTGCAACGATTTGCTTCGGTCCATGATCAGGTCGCCAACTTGTTCATGCACTGCTGAGGTTCTGATGGCCCAGGATGGTCTGTACCATTCCCAGCTCGCCCATCGTAGCCAGGAGACGAGGGGCCATTCAGCAGGCCGCCAGACGCCCACCAGCGACGATTTGCGCTCCATTAGAAGGAAAGAAAGCGCTCGAGCTGCCTGTCGCGCCTCCTGTGCGGTCCTGTGGGCCGGCTACGGCCCTTGTCAGAGGTAAGCTGCAGGCACCCTCCGGTATGTTTCAAGCTGCAGCCCGGGGCCGGCTGAGAATGCCTACAGGGGCACAGGCGTATGCGGCGGCTGCCCTGCCGTAAACGCCTCGATATTGGCCAGGACACAGGCCTCCTGCTCCTGCGCCGCCTCGAGGGTGCTACCGCCGATGTGCGGCGTCAGGGCCACGTGAGGAAGCTCGAAGAGTTCGCTGGGGATCGAAGGCTCGTGCTCGTAGACATCCAGCCCCGCGCCGGCGATCTGGCCGGTTTTCAAGGCATGCACCAGGGCCTTCTCGTCCACGGTCGTCCCGCGCGAAACATTGATCAGAAATCCTTGCGGGCCCAGTGCCTGCAGCACAGCAGCGTCGATCGCATGGTAGGTGCTGGCGTCTGCCCGCATGGACACGACCAGCACGTCCGCCCAGGTGACCAGTTGCATGATGGAGTCGAAATACGGATAGGGAGCCTCCGGGCGGGCCTTCCTGCCGTGGTAGCCGACCTCCATGTCGAAGGCCGCGGCGCGCTTGGCGACGTTCAGGCCTATGGCACCCAGGCCGCAGATGCCCAGCCTGCGGCCGGTCAGTCCGCGCACGGGTTGCATGCGCTCGCCGGCGTTGCCTTGCCAGCGCCCGGCCTCCAGGTATGCGCGGGCAGAGGAAAGATTCCTGATGCTCGAGATCAGCAGGCCCATCGCCAGATCGGCCACGCTTCTCGCGTTTGCGCCGGGACTGTTGGTCACGACGATCCCACGTTCCCGTGCGTGATCCAGGTCGATGCCGTCGTAGCCGCTGCCCAGGCAGCAGATCAGTCCCAGTTGCGGGAGCCTAGCCAACGACGCTCCCGGCATGCGCGTCGAGCCGAACGCGACGACGATGCGTATTTCCCCAGCCAGTTCCGGTGGTAGCGCGGCAACTGCCTCGTCAAAGCCGGCGGCCGTTGCCTCGATCACCCTGAAACGGGCTTTCAGGCGTTCATGAAATGGCTCGGAAACACGTGAAGCGAGGAGAATAGTGGGCTGCATGGAGGTTTCTCGTTGGGGGCGATTGCAAGGGTGAGTGCAAAACGACGACTCATAGCATGCCCTCCCATCGTCCCTGCCGTCACCGCTTCGCATAGACGGCACCACGCGCGGCAGAGCAGCCGCGGCGTAAGTCCCAGAGCGTTGGCAAAGCCTCTGCCACTCATGGGAGCCGGGGCTGGGATGCCATATCGCCGCCCAAGGCAGAACTCGCCGGTCCTCCCTCACAAATTTGCGATCCCCCTGCGCTCTGGTCAGTTTTTGACCGCCCCATGCTGGCGCGCATCCCACGTGAGGCCGGCCGCGTTTTCCACAGCCTTATTCACCAAGGCTGGGGATAAAGCCTCATCGAGCTGATGGATGAAAAACACTCAATCCAGCCTTCTACTGCCAAACTTAGCAAAAATTAAAAGTGCTCGAGCATAAGAAATTTATTATGAATTTCTGGCTATCCATTGCTCACGAGCAATTCGATAAAGGCAATGCTCTTGGAGCCAACTACCAATTGGAACTGCTGGGTGCTTAAAAGTCGAAGCACTCTCAATCATACCGAGACGTTTCATTACAGCACGCGTTCTAAAATTGCCGATGGTTGTGAAGGCTACTATTTCTGGCAGTTTCAGCATTTCGAATCCAACTTTAAGTGCGGCATTTGCCGCTTCAGTGGCATAGCCCTTTCCCCAGTAGAGCGATGAAAGCCGCCAACCGATCTTAACACATGGCGAAAAAGGCAACTCAGCAGTTGGGACATGCAAGCCCACAAAGCCAATGAAGCACTTATCTGCTTTTGCTTCAACAGCCCAGAAGCCCCAAGCACGTTGCTCAATAAGTGACTCGCATAGATCAGCCATTGCGTCGCTTTCCTGTCGACTAAGCGTGGACGGAAAATACCTCATTACTTCCTGATCTGCATTGAGCTCTGCAAACGGCAGGTGATCCGAAGTTCTCCATTACCTAAGGAATAGACGGCTAGTCTCAATCTGAATCAACTCAGCCACAAGCATCTCCCTTTCGATAGCTACTAATCTTTTTAAAGGTAATATCATATTGCTGTATATCGGCAGTCCGGGTGGCGGAAAAACGACTTCACCAACTCCGGCAGCTTCTGGATTCTGCGCAGCGCACCCAGGGCCAATTTCTTCATTTCTTCCCGGTTCTGCACAGGACGCCTGGACACACTGCGCCTGACGTGCCCCCAGATCTGTTCGTCCGGGTTCAGGTGCGGCGAGTACGGCGGCAGATGGAAGAGCTTCAGGCGCCCCGCCTGTTCTTCGACAAACGCCCTGACCAGCCGGGCCTTTTGAACCGGATGGCCATCGACGATCACGAAGACCGGTTGCTCGGCACCGACCAGCAGGCGCTTGAGAAACTTGCGGAACACGCTGGCTGTCACCGTCCCGTCGTGCAGCATGAAGCGGAACTCGCCGCGCGTCCCGACTGCCGACAGCATGTTCACCGAGAAGCGCCGGCCGGTCACCTCGAGCACCGGCGTTTCCCCCTGCGCTGTCCAGGCCGTGCCGGCATGGTCGGAGCGAAGGCCCGACTCGTCCGCGAAGTAGATCCTCACTCCCGCCGCGCGGGCCTCGGCCCGAATGGCCGGCCAGATCTCGCTTTCCCACTGGCGCACCAGCGCCGCATCCTGCTGCCAGGCGCGATGCAAGGGTTTCTGTGCGGTGAAGCCGAGCAGCTTCATGATCCGGCTCACCGCCGACAACGACAGCGTCTTGCCGAACTGGTGGTGGATCAGTTCGGCGATCAGCGACAAGGTCCACAGGCCGAATTCGAAGCGGTATTGCAGCGGCGAGTAGTCCCGAACGGCCTGTGCCAGCCAGCGCATTTCCTCGGCACCGATCCTGGGCGGACGTCCGGGAATCGGCTTGGCGAGCAGGGCGTTCTGTCCGCCATTGGCGAAGTCGGACAGCCATCGAAAGACGCTGCGGATATTGACGCCGAAGGCGGCCGCCACGCTTTGGACGGTCTGCCCTTCGCGGACAGCCTTGATCGCCTGTTGACGCATGACCTGGAGGTATGTGAAGACGTGCCGGACGACGAGGTCGCTGCCGTCCGGCTGCTTCGGTATTTCACCAGCTGCTGCCCAGCCCAAGCAGCTCCAGCGCCTGCTGGCGCAGCTCGACCAGGTGCGGGTCGTCGCGGTGGCGCGGGTAGAGGCGCTCGACCTTCAGCTCGGCGAGGATGCGCGCCGGCCGGTTGCTGAACACCAGCACCCGGTCGCAGAGCAGCAGGGCTTCCTCCACGTCGTGGGTGACCAGGAGCGAGCTGTAGCGCTGCTGCTGCCAGAGGCGGATCAGTTCGCCCTGCATGGCGATGCGGGTCAGCGAGTCGAGCTTGCCCAAGGGCTCGTCGAGCAGCAGCAGGCGCGGTTCGTTGACCAGCGCGCGGGCCAGCGCGGCGCGCTGGGCCATGCCGCCGGACAGCTGGCGCGGGTAGGCGTCGCGGAACTCGCCGAGGCCGACCTTGGCCAGCGCCGCGTCGACCCGTTCGCGCTGGCTGTTGATCAGGCCGCGGGCCTGCAGGCCGAGGGCGACGTTGTCCCACACGGTGCGCCAGGGGTAGAGAGTCGGGTCCTGGAACACCAGGATGCGCGACGGATCGGGCGCGCCGATCGGCTGGCCGTCGACCAGGATCTGTCCGGACAGCGGCGCCTCCAGCCCGGCGACCAGGCGCAGCAGGGTCGACTTGCCGCAGCCCGAGGGGCCGAGCAGGGCGACGCTCTCGCCCGGCTGCAGGCTCAGGTCGACCTGGTTGAGCACCGGCAGGCTGGTCTTGCCCAGGTCGAAGGCATGGCTGAGGTTCTTCACTTCCAGGTGCAGGCCCCGCGTCGGGGCTGCGGTCTTCAGGCTGGCGCTCACCATTTCACGGCTCCTTTCTGCCAGGACAGGACGCGGTCGCGGATCAGGAACAGCGCGGTGATCAGCCCCGAGCAGAGCAGCGCCATCACCAGCAGCGCGGCGTACATGTTGGCGTAGGCCGCCCAGCCCTGGGCCCATTGCAGGTACCAGCCGAGGCCGGCCTTGACGCCCATCATCTCGGCCACCACCAGCACCGAGAAGGACGCGCCCAGACCCATGAACAGGCCGACGAAGACGTGCGGCAGGGCCGCCGGAATCGCCACGCGGAAGATCAGGAAGCGCTCGCTGGCGCCCAGGGTGCGGGCCACGTCGTAGTAGGCGCGGTCGACGCTGGCGACGCCCGACCAGGTCAGCACGGTGACCGGGAACCAGGTCGCCAGGGCGATCAGGAACACGCTGGCGCCCCAGCTGCTGGGGAAGATGAAGAAGCAGATCGGCAGCAGCGCGGTGGAGGGCACCGGGCCGAGGATGCGCAGCACCGGGTGCAGCCAGTAGCCGATGCGCTGCGACCAGCCGATCGACACCCCGGCGATGAAGCCGCACGCCGAGCCGAGCAGCACGCCGTTGGCGAGCAGCCAGAAGGAGTGCAGCAGGCTCTCGGCGAGGCGCGGCCAGTCCTCGGCGTAGACCTCCAGCAGTGCCTGCGGCGGGGCGAAGAAGGGCACCGGCAGCAGCCCCAGCTTGGCGGTGGCGAGCTGCCAGAAACCGAGCAGCAGCGGCAGGGCGAGCAGCCACGGGCCGGCCGGGCGCAGGCGCTCGGCGAGCCGGGCGGTCGGGCCGGGGAGCAGGGCGATCAGCGCCAAGAGGGCGGCGATGGCCAGCGAGAGGTTGGCCAGTTCGCGGGTATAGGGCCAGTCGCGGATGGCGTTGGGCGCCTCGCTGCTGTAGAGGGCGAAGGCCAGCCAGCCGGCGGCCGCCAGCAGGCCGGTCTTCCACACGGCGAAGGGGCGGGCGGCGGCCCGGCGCGGCAGTTCAGCTGAATACGTCGGCATGGATGCTCTCCGCGAATTTCCGGGGATCGGTGCTGGCGCGCAGCACTTCCACGGCCTTCAGGTCGCGGGCGTAGACGGCGATCTCGTCGACGAAGGCCTTGCCCACCGAGTAGTGGGCGTGGGTGTGCTCGTTGAGGATGGCGTGGATCTCCTCGGAACTGGTGTTGACCGCGAACTTGAGGAAGTCCTGGGCCACGGTTTCCGGGTGCTGCGCCGCCCAGGCGTGGGCCTGCAGGATGGCGTGGGTGACGGCGGCGGCGACCGGCTTTTCCTTGCGCACCAGATTGCCGCCGACGCCGACCACGCAGCAGCTGAGGTTGGCGTATTCCTCGATCAGGTTGTTGGACAGCTCGCGCTTGCCCGGCTGGTTGCGCAGGCGGTACATCATCGGGTCGGAGCCGCTGGCCGCCTGGATCTCGCCCTTCTCCAGGGCGGTGCCGAGCAGGTCGACCGGGTAGGTCCGCCAGTTCACGTCGCGGACCGGATCTACGCCGTGACGCTTGAGCATCAGCGAGAAGAAGTTCTTGTCCGGGCTGGCCATGTCGGTGACGCCGATGGTCTTGCCCTTGAGTTCCTCGAAGCTGCGCGGGCCGTTCTCCTGGGCGATCAGGCGCAGGCAGCCGCCGTGGGTGCCGGCGGTCAGCTTGACGTCGAAGCCCTGCTCCAGCGCCTTCAGCCAGCGCAGCGCCATGCCGGTGGCGGCGTCGGCCTTGCCGGTGGCCAGGGATTCGAGCAGCACCTCGGTGGAGTGGCCGAAGTTGACGAACTCGACCTCCAGGTTGTGGGCACGGAAGAAGCCCTGGCTGTCGGCCACCGCGACCGGGGCCAGGCAGATGGCGTTGAGGTTGGTCGCCAGCTTGAGCTTGCGTGGCGCCGGCAGCGCCCAGCCCTTGGCGTCGAGCGAGAAGCTTTGTGCCGGCGCGGCATGGCCGGCGTGGGCATGCGGATCGGCGGCCCAGGCGAAGCGGCCGACGGCGGCGGCCGCGGCGGCGGTACCGGCCAGACCGAGCAGGCGGCGGCGGGAGAGGCTGGAGTTGAAGGTCATGCGAATCGCTTCCGTGAGAGTCGGGTGATGGGTTCGGGGTCGGCGGATTTGCTAGAGGCCCAGCGCAGCCTGGCCGGCCTTGACCAGCACGACATCGCTCTGCGGCGTGTGGATGCGTCCGCACAGCACGTCGCGGTAGTGCCGCTCCAGGGGGTTGTTCCTGCTCAGGCCGTGGTTGCCGGAGGCCTGCAGGGCCAGCTCCACGACGCGGATGGCGTTGTCGGTGACCAGGTGCTTGAGCTGGCCGCTGGCTTCGGGCGGCAGGCGCCGGCCGGCGGCGGCCTCCAGCAGGCTGCGGTTGACCAGCAGCAGGCTGTCGATCTCGCCGACCAGCTGCTGCAGGCGCGGCAGGGTGGCGAGCGGCGCACCGAGCGCGCTCGGCGTGCGCTGCTTCAGCCAGTCGATCAGCCAGTCACGGGCGGCGCGGGCGACGCCGTCGTAGAGGGCGCCGAGCAGGGCGCCCATCCACAGCAGGCCCTCGGCGTCGAGTTCGGTATCGGTGCTCCGGCGGCTGGCCGGCGCCACGTTGACTGCCTGCTCCAGCGGCACCAGCACGTCGTCGAAGTCGATGCGGTGGCTGCAGGTGGCGCGCATGCCCAGGTGGTCCCAGTCCTCGACGATGCGGATGCCGGGGCTGTCCTTGCGCACCAGCCAGACGCCGACCAGCGGGTCGGGGTCGTCGCTGCGGGCGAACACGTTGCACCAGGTCAGCCCGTAGCTGCCGGTGGAGTAGAGCTTGCTGCCGCTGATCCGCCAGCCCTCGGGCGTGCGCCGGGCAACGGTGGCCGGCAGGCCGCCGCGCGAGGGCGAGCCGAGCGCCGGCTCGACGCGCAGCGCGTTGATCAGCGCGCCGTCCTCGACGGCTTCGCGGACCACCCGCTGGCGCAGCGCTTCCGGCCACTGCGGGTTGTCCTGCAGGCGGTTGTGGTGGAGGTACTGCATCGCCAGGATCAGCGCGGTGGACGGATCGCCCTTGGCCACCGCGCCGATGGCCTCGACGGCCTCGGCCAGTCCGCCGCCCAGACCGCCCTGGGACAGGGGGATGGTCAGGGCCAGCAGGCCTTCCTGATGCAGGCGGCGGAAATTTTCCTGGGGAAACTCGCCGCTGCGGTCGTAGTCGGCGGCGCGCCCGGCGAATTCCTCGCCGAGACGGTTCAGCAGTGCGGAGAAGCCCGGGCTGCCGGGGCGGACGGGCGAGCCAGCGGTTGCCCGGGAAGGGTTGCGAAGTGGAATGATGCTCATCGGAATGCACCTGGGGCGACTGTCACGATGCCGAGTCGTCCGGTGGTCCGGTGGGCCAGCCATCTGTAGCGCCGGTTCATGGGCCTGCAGGAAGTGGTGGCCCAATACTGCATGCATAAGAGAGCAATCTGAAATTCGATTTTCTTATAAATTAATATTCCTCAGTTTTAACTTTAATCTTCATTAATTTGCTTTATTTGCATTTTGTGCATGGCTTTCATGCGTGCTGCGCGGGTTCGGAGTAGGTAGGGTGGATGGCCGAAGCCATCCACCTTCGTTCGGCTTCGCCATCGGCCTGCTGTTGTTAGGGCGGCGCCCGGATCGGCGTGAATGCGCTTGCATGACAGAAGGCAATACATTGCCTGTTTCGCACGAGTAAGACGTCGAAATGGGTATTTAAATACCTTTTTCATGCTTGGGAAGGCTAAAAATAGGCACTATGATGCCTATCTGGACCGACTCACACGGGGCGCGCAGCAGTCGCTGCCGGACATGCCATGAAGAAGCCGGAAGAAGACCGCGGCGCGGTACTCGACGAAATCCGCCAGCAACTGGCCGACGGCACCCTGAGCTTCGGCGGCGCGATCCGCCAACTGCGCCTGCGCGTCACCGGCCTGAACCAGACCGACTTCGCCCGCATGTGCAAACTCTCCCTGCGTACCCTGCGCCAGCTCGAACAGGACACCGGCAACCCCACGGTAGCGACCCTGGACAGCGTGTTCAGGCTGTTCGGGATGCGGGTGGGGATAGTGGCGGTGAGGAGGAAGGGGACGTGAGGGGGGATCATGATCGGTTCCCCGTTGCCCCCTCAGATGCTGCAGGAGCTGAACGAGGGGGGACTTGCTTGGTCGTGTGGCGCCTCAAGTGGCTGACATCCATTGGCCATTGGCTGCAGTCGACCAGAAGCGGCTAGGCGCGAGAGTACCAATTGACATATAGGCATCATAGCACAATGCCATGTAACTTAATCGGCTGCTACTTACAATGATTACTCTTATAGAAAACGCGGCGGCTTTACAGCGGCAACAGGGGGAGCAGTGTCTATAAAAATCAACGATGAGGTCCACTACAACGCTATCCGCAAAGCATTAGCCAACGGCAATGCCGCAGTCATGGTAGGAGCCGGATTCAGTCGAAATGCAGAAAATGGCGATCAGTTGGCCATGTGGTACGACGTTGCGAAAGAACTATGGCGCGAATTGAACCCGACGGACAGTGATCTGAAGGATTTTTCAGCAGGCATGGTAACGCAACTGGGTGAGCAATATGCCCGCGTTTTTTCTAAGCCCGCACTCGAAGAAGTTTTGAAGCGCCTCATTCCTGACGACAGAGTGCGTCCAGGTATTTTGCACAATCAACTACTTCAGTTGCCATGGTCAGAGATCTTCACTACTAACTACGACACCTTATTGGAACGAGCAGCGGACGACATCGTTGAGCGTGCCCATTATACGGTGATTTGTCGCGAAGACATTCCACAATCGAAAATCCTAGGCAGACGACGCATTGTAAAATTGCACGGATCTTTTCCGTCTCAGAGGCCATTCATCTTTACGGAAGATGACTATCGGCGCTACCCAGAGTTATTTGCACCTTTCGTAAATTTGGTGCGCCAATCATTGCTTGAAAATGTGTTCTGTCTCGTTGGATTCTCCGGTGATGATCCAAATTTCTTGCACTGGATCGGATGGGTTCGTGACATGCTTGATAAACATGCTTTGCCCATCTATTTATTTGTCAGTCGTGCCCCGTCGCTTGGTCAGCGAACGCTACTCGAAGCACGCCAAGTGACCCCAGTGGTTTTGCCTTTGCCAAGTGGGGTAGACGAGTTGGACTACTTCTCCCGATTTGACGCTATGTTTCGGCTATTGGCAAAGCCGCTTGAGGAAGAAGACTCTGAGTGGGGTGACCTTCCCCCTCTGGATCAGGTATCACGCCTTCCTCATCAAGATGTAGACGAACGGCGAAGTCGCCTGTTGAACGTATATGCTCCTGTTGGAAATTTGCGTAGAACTTATCCGGGATGGCTAATAGCACCAATCTCTGTACGCCGGCGCTTTCAGCATAGCATTGATGCAATTCCTGGATTCTTAAATGGCAAAGATCTGCTCGACAAACTAGTACAGGACACGCCGCATGTCGGAGTTGCAGTGCTCGCAGAGTACGCTTGGCACCAGGAAGTACTTCTCCAGTGCTTCGATGACTCATTGGCCTTAGCCGCGCTGGCTTTGATCAAAGCAACAAGCAAGTATTCCGTCACTATGTTCGATAAGCAGAAAACGGAGCTTAAGCGGTTCGGCATTGAATCAACGATAGAATTTCAACGACGCTGGCGTGATCTCGGACTGAGCCTGTTGCGCTGGGCTAGGCAAGAGCTTCGTCGAGATGATTTCAACGCACTGAAAGAACTTCTTGCGTCCGTGCTACCGAAGGATCTTCAGCTTCATGACGAGATTGCGCACGAGTCAATTCTACTTGCACTTTATGAGGGTGACCGTGATATCGCCCACCGTTTACTTAGTGAATGGCACATCCGCTCATCGGACAGCTATATGCGTGTTCGAAAAGGTATGCTTTTGGGAGAGGTTGGCAAACCAGAGGCAGGTATTGCTGTCAGCTTGAAAGGGCTGCAGCAGTTACGCAGCAATCAACGGTTGCGTTCTAATAGCACGCAATATTTATCTCAAGAAGCATGGGCATGCTTGGCGATAAGCTATTTACAAACCTCCAAAAGTTGGCGTTGGCCCTCTACTGAAGAAGACTCGAATAATGCGCTTCCATCCGAGCAGCTTGATCGTCGGCTGGCGGATCTCGCAGCGAAAGGATTTGACTCTCGGCTTGAGCTGCAACAGCTTACCGCTGCCTTAAATGCCGAAACACCTCCCCCATCTCAGCCCAAAAGCTACACTCCCCAATTTGAGTTGGGACGCTATTCAGCAACTGAACAGCTAAACGGCTCTCAGAACTTAAGAGATAAAATATACGCAGCATTCGCCTGGCTAACGTTGAGCGATCGAGTTGCGTTGGTGCCTCGCATTGAAAGTGTGACCTTCGACATTGGCTCATTTGCTCAAGCCGCGTGGTGGGTGCAATACGCGGACTCAATGCAGCGGGTGCTGAGCGTAATGATAAGAGGCCTCAACAAAAATATGTTGAAACCGAGAAATCCAAATCAATTGCTGCACACAGCAGGCTGGCTATCTCGGTACCAAGTTGCTCGCACCGAGGAGTCGCTTGCGCTACAGATTTGCTCTCGCTCTCTAAGCCTTGTCGAGCGTATGTTCAGCGATCCGGTCGATGACGAAGATCTGCAACGTGTGACTGGCTTTCACATGGACGTATTCGCTCGGTTGGTCATCCGCATTAGCGATACAGCAAAAGTATATTCTTTCATGGAACGAGTCATCGCCCTGTACCACCAGCCTTTGCTTTGGCGTCTTCACCTGCTTTGGAAAGAGCTTGCGCTAGTACTTTCACGGTGTTTTGAAGCTCTGCCGGTGGATGACAGGGCGAGAATTGCTCCTTCAATTGCCAGCATTCCTGACGTAACTGCTTTGTTGGTAAGAGATCAGTATTTTGAAGATGATTGGATATGTCTGCACATGCTTCAACGGCGTGACAATGATTTAATTATTTCTAACGAAAATCATAATATTTCGGCCGTTATTGATAATCTAATTTCGAAATTAGAACCGCTACAGCTAAACCAGAATCCGAGCAATGCCCCAAGCACCACAGTGTTGAAGGATGCCTGGCAACGTTTATTCTGGCTGAATAGCTGGGGCTTCATCACAAATAGTCAAAAAGAGGTCATCAGGCAGTTTCTAGTTAAAGGCGAATCCTGGCCACTGATACCTGGCCACTATCCTTGGGCCGCCTTCACTTGGCTAGATGATAATAACGTCGATTTTGACCTCTCTTTTAGACGCTGGATTCTTAGTCAAGAAATAACATCTTTCGCGGCACCATCATCCTTCACGATAAGTTCCCGAAACTCTAGAAAATCCTGGAGTCCCCTTGCTAATAATGACTTGCTACAGAATTGGATTCGTTCACTGGAAAGAAAACCATGGCCGGAAAGCGACATGCTTGCAGGCCTTCAATTAGTAAAGCGGTGGTGGGACAACGAGTGGCAGGACGTACGTGAAGAACTGCTCCATGTAAATGAATTGCGCACAGCAGTCAATCAGCGACTGGACTTATTTGATAGCATTGTCGCAGCGATGGTTGAAAACGAAAACACATCTGGCTCGCTCTGTGACTCAAATATAGGCAAATGGTTTCAGTCAGTCGTTGATCAAAGCGCCGAATTTGGCAATAATTTTTGGCGATTCCGTCTTATGAGAGCATTAAAGCAGCGCGATGAATATGAGCTGCTCCGAGTGGAAGCTGAACTGGTAGAGCACCTCATAGATTCGGATGTTTCCAAAGTAAATAATGCCTCAAACGTAATTTCATACTGGATTCATCGGCCTGATCTAAGTCAGTCTGGGCTGCCAGAGCTGTTGATTAATACGCTTTCTGGAATTATTGCAGCGCGCCGCATGCCAGCACTGCCATGGGGCTTAAGCTTGATGCTAGACATTGCGAAGCACCAGAGCGCATGGATTAGCGAAAGCTCTTTTGCATTAATTGAGTCAGGGCTTAAAAAGATGCTCGTAGAGCTTTCATATGAGCACCGACCGCTTGGCTCGGGAGTGCCAGATGATAATGTACCAACGTTACGCTGGAGTTGCGCGAGACTAGCGCGAGAGCTCGTAAGCAGCAGACCCACGAAAGTTTCTAAAAGCATCACCGCCTGGGTCCAACTAACGTCCTCTGACCCGCTACCAGAATTGCGTTTTCTTGGAGAAACCTCAAAGCTATATTGGGAAAAAACTGATGGCAAATGAGATTCTGAAGTTTTGGTTGACAATGAGAGAGCGTCTGCTTTAGGTCATTGCTGCCAGCGCCGATTGGTAGAAAACCACACCGCGTTTTCTACCAATCCGCTTCCATCCCGTAATGCCCGGTGGAAAAGACCTGCGGTCGTTTTCCACCCTACAGGGCGCCACCCGCCGCGAATGAGTCCGCCCCCCGTTCAGACGCCGCCCGCCACCGGCGGCGAAGCCAGGTGGCGGGCCACCAGGTTGCCGAACAGTTCGATGGCGCCGTGCAGGTTGCCGACGAAGCGCGGCTGCAGCAGCCAGAGGTCGACCGTCGGCTTGAAGTCGGCGAGGGCGACGACCTCCAATTGCTCGCGGTAGCGGCTGGCCAAGAGCAGCGGCTCGGGAACCAGGCCGAGGCCGAGGTTCTTCGCCACCAGGCCGAGCTGCAGTTCGCTGCCGAAGGTTTCCAGGTTGATCCGCAGTTTCAGGCCCTGTTCGGCCATGGCGTGCTGCAGGCCGGCGCGGAAGCCGCAGCCGTCCGGGTTCAGCACCCAGCCGCGGTCGCAGCAGTCGGCGAGTCTGCCGCCGCGCCTTTCCGAGCTGCCGCGGGCGGCCACCACCAAGAGCCGCAGGCGCCCCAGCGAGGTGGCGGCGATGCCCTCGGGAAAGCTCTTGCTGGCGGGAAACAGCGCCGCCACGGCGTCCAGTTCGAGGTTTTCCAGGCGCTCGAGCAAGGTGCTGCCCCAGCCGCTGGAGACCTGGGTCTGTAGGTCGGGATAGGTGTTCCTCAGCTGCTCCAGGGTGTCGAGCAGCACCACGTCGCCGATGGTCTGCGGCACGCCCAGGCGCAGGGTGCCGCTGGGCGGGGCGTCGCGGGCGACGATTTCGCGCAGCACGTCCATGCTGCGCAGCACCTCGCGGCACTGCTCGTAGACCCGCAGGCCCATGGCCGTCGGCTTGAGGGGCTTGGTGTTGCGGTCGAGCAGCAGGGTGCCGAGGTCGTCCTCGAAATTCTGCACGCGGCGGGTGATCGCCGACTGGGTCAGTTGCAGGCTGTCGGCGGCCAGGCTCAGCGACTGGCAGCGGACGACGGCGACGAAGGCTTCGATGTCATCTGTCTTCATGCGTTATCAGCATATTAGCTTATGAATAAAGTGCATTTTGATAATGATATGACGCTTGGTAACGTGGCGCCATCTTGTCACACAATGGATGAGCGACGATGAGTCAATCCCCCCTGCGCCTGGACCGGCTGCGCGATTTCGTCGGTGCCCTGGGCGATCTGCTCGACCGTCACGACGACGAGGAGAGCGTACTGCGCGAAGGCCGGCTGCTGCTGCACGAGCTGGTCCGCCACGACGACTGGCTGCCGGAAGCCTTCGCCCGGCCCGATCCCGAGCGCTACCAGCAGTATCTGCTGCACGCCGACTCCCGCCAGCGCTTCTCGGTGGTCAGCTTCGTCTGGGGACCGGGGCAGACCACCCCGGTGCACGATCACCGGGTCTGGGGCCTGATCGGCATGCTGCGCGGCGCCGAGGACGCCCAGCACTTCGAGGTGAGCGCCGAGGGCCTGCGTCCGCTCGGCGAGCCGCTGCGGCTGTCGCCCGGCCAGGTCGAGGCGGTGTCGCCGCGGATCGGCGACATCCACCGGGTGTTCAACGCCAGCCCCGACCAGCCGTCGATCAGCATCCACGTCTACGGCGCCAACATCGGCGCCGTGCGGCGCGCGGTCTATCTGCCGGATGGCAGCGAGAAGCCGTTCATCTCCGGTTATTCCAACCAAGTCCTGCCCAATATCTGGGATCTGTCCAGGGAGAGTGTTCCCGCATGAGCCGTATCGCCACCCGTTCCTTCGCCGATATCCGCGCCGCCCTGCTGGCGCGCGAGGAGCTGGCCCTGCTGGATGTGCGCGAGGAAGCGCCGTTCGCCGAGGGTCACCCGCTGTTCGCCGCCAACCTCCCGCTGTCGCGCCTGGAGATCGAGGTCTATGCGCGGGTTCCGCGGCGCAGCACGCCGGTGACCGTCTACGACGACGGCGAGGGCCTGGCCGAGCGGGCTGCCGAGCGCCTGCTGGCGCTGGGCTACTGCGACGTCGCCCGGCTGGAGGGCGGCCTCGCCGGCTGGCGCGCCGCCGGCGGCGAGCTGTTCATCGACGTCAACGTGCCGAGCAAGGCCTTCGGCGAGCTGGTCGAGGCCGAGCGCCATACGCCGTCGCTGGCCGCTGAGGAGGTCAAGGCGCTGCTGGACAAGAAGGCCGACGTGGTGGTGCTGGACGCCCGGCGCTTCGACGAATACCAGACCATGAGCATTCCCGGTGGGATCAGCGTGCCCGGCGCCGAGCTGGTGCTGCGCGTGCGCGAGCTGGCGCCGGATCCCGCAACCCGGGTGATCGTCAACTGCGCCGGGCGCACCCGCAGCATCATCGGCACCCAGTCGCTGGTCAACGCCGGGATTCCCAACGAGGTGGCGGCGCTGCGCAACGGCACCATCGGCTGGACCCTGGCCGGTCAGCAGCTGGAGCACGGGCAGAGCCGCAGATTCCCCGAAGTCTCCGCCGAAAACCGCGCGCTGGCCGCCGCCTCCGCCCGCGCGGTGGCGGACAAGGCCGGCGTCGGTCGCGCCAGCCTCGCCGATCTGGCGCGCTGGCGGGAGGAGGCCGGCCGCACCACCTACCTGTTCGATGTGCGCACCCCGGAGGAGTACGAGGCCGGCCACCTGCCGGGGGCGCGCTCCACGCCGGGCGGCCAGCTGGTCCAGGAAACCGACCACTTCGCCAGTGTGCGCGGTGCGCGCCTGGTGCTGGCCGACGACGACGGCGTGCGCGCCAACATGAGCGCTTCCTGGCTGGCGCAGATGGGCTGGGAGGTGCAGGTGCTGGACGGCCTGAACGCCGCGGAGTTCGCCGAGCGGGGCGGCTGGTCGGCGCCGGTGCCGCCGGCGCCGCAGAGCGAGGACATCGCCCCCGAAACCCTGCAGGCCTGGCTGGCCGAGGGCGATACCCTGGTGCTGGACTTCACCACCAGCGCCAACTACGTCAGACGGCACATTCCCGGCGCCTGGTGGGCGCTGCGCGCGCAGCTGCCGCAGGCCCTGGAGAAGCTGCCGCCGGCCGGACGCTACGTGGTCACCTGCGGCAGCAGCCTGCTGGCGCGCTACGCGGTGGACGAGCTGCAGGCGCTGACCGGCAGGCCGGTGTTCGTCCTGGCCGGCGGCACCGCGGCCTGGATCGCCGCCGGCCTGCCGCTGGAGGAGGGCGAAACCGCCCTGGCGGTGCCGCGCAGCGACCGCTACCGGCGTCCCTATGAGGGTACCGACAACCCGCGCGAGGCCATGCAGGCCTATCTGGACTGGGAGTTCGGTCTGGTCGAGCAGCTGGGCCGCGACGGCACCCACGGCTTCTTGGTGATCTGAGCGGCAGCCCTTTCAAGGTCTTTTGCTTTTCGAGGCGTTGATCGTTGCCCGCGCTTCCGCGTGGGCACGCCGCAGGGAGGCGCTCCGGGGGCACTGCGGCGCCGGAACGCCCGGCCCTGGGCTCCCACGCAGGAGCGTGGGAACCATCAACGACGAGGGTGATCGTGCCCACGCTCCTGCGTGGGCACGTTGCAGGGCTGGATCTGAGCGGCCCGCACCGGGCGAGGGACTGTATCGAAAGCGTAAAGAATCACCGCTCGCTGGGTGGCTATGCTCTGATGGGCATCCCCGCATTACCCCAGAGAGGTGAAACATGCTGTACATCCGTCACATCGCGCTGCTGGCCTGCCTGGCCTCGCCTCTGGCGATGGCCGCCGGGGAGGCGCCTGCCGGTCATCCGGGCGGCGAGCACATGGGACCGCCGGCCGCCGCCTTCACCGCCTGCGAAGGCAAGCAGGCCGGCGACACGGCGTCCTTCACCGGTCCCGGCGGCAAGACCATGACCGGCATCTGCCGCGACATGCACGGCAAGCTCGCCGTGATGCCGGAGCACGGCCGCATGGGGCCGCCGCCTTCGGCGGCGGGTTCCGCCAAGGCCTGCGAAGGCAAGAAGGCCGGCGACACCGGCTCCTTCACCGCCCCGGACGGCAAGACCCGCTCCGGCATCTGCCGCGACATGGGCGGCAAGCTGATGCTGATCCCGGAGCCGATGGGCGCGCCGGTCGAGAAGGACTGACGCCACCCGCGGCACAGCCGCCTTCCGCCGGGAGGCGGCTGCCGGGCGTCGGCCCCCGCCTGGCCGACGTCCTTGCCGAAGTGCCGCTCGCCGCAAGGAGCGGTCATTAACTTAGGCAAAAAAGTTATTTAAACAAAAATCTATATTCCATTAGATTGCGCCTGTCGCGTACTTGCCGGTCAACCGCCGAGCCGCATGAAGAGAAATGGATGCGCCATTCGCGTCCACGCCAGTTTCTTCGGGTCATGCCCGATCATGCGTTTGGAGATCCCCATGTCAGCGGTTGAATCCTTGTTGTCCGTTCCTGCCCAGTCGTTCGACGTCCGTCCTTTCGATGGCGTACTGGGTGCCGAAGTCCTCGGTCTGGACCTGTCCCGTCCGGTCAATCCGGAGGATTTCGCCCGTATCCACCAAGCCTTCCTGGATCACCGGGTGCTGGTGTTCCGCGAGCAGCACATCACCCCCGAGCAGCAGATCGCCTTCAGCCGCCGCTTCGGCGAGCTGCAGATCCACGTGCTCAAGCAGTTCCTGCTGGCCGGTCATCCGGAGATCTTCATCATCTCCAACATCGTCGAGAACGGCAGGCCCATCGGTCTGGGTGATGCCGGCAAGCTCTGGCACTCCGACCTGTCGTACAAGGAACTGCCCAGCCTTGGCGCCATGCTGCATGCCCGGCAACTGCCGGCCGAGGGCGGCGACACCCTGTTCGCCGACCAGCAGCTCGCCTACGAGACCCTGCCGGAGGCGCTGCGCAAGGCCGTCGAAGGACGCCGCGCGGTGCATTCCTACACCGCGCACTATGCCGACGAGGTGTTCGAGGGCATCCAGCGGCCGACGCTGACCCAGGCCCAGCTGGAAGAGGTGAAGGAGGTCGTCCACCCGGTGGTGCGCACCCACCCGGAAACCGGACGCAAGGGCCTGTTCGTCAACGAGAACTTCACCACGCGCATCCTCGATGTCCCGGAAGACGAGAGCCGCCGGCTGCTCGCCGAGCTGTTCGCCCACAGCGTCCGTCCCGAACTCACCTACCGCCACCGCTGGCAGGAGCACGACCTGCTGTTCTGGGACAACCGCGCGCTGATCCACCTGGCCACCGGTTGCCCGAACCACCTGCCGCGGCGGATGCATCGCACCACCATCCAGGGCGACGCGCCGTTCTGACCCTGTATGGGGCACGAGTGCGCCGCTGGCCGCTCGCGCCCGTGCGCTCCCGGTCGCACCGGCGCATGAACAGACTCTGACTCTCTATCCCTGTTCGTCACTCATCTATGGAGCTTCCCATGTTTCCAGGCAAACGCTTTCCCGCGATTCGCCGCCTCGCCGGCGGCATCGCCCTGGGCCTCGGCCTTGCCGGCAGCCTGCTGACGCCGGCGGCGGCCCAGGCCGAGGGCCAGATCCGCATCGCCGAGCAGTTCGGCATCGTCTACCTGCTGCTCAACGTGGTGCGCGACCAGCACCTGATCGAGAAGCACGGCAAGGAGCAGGGCCTCGACATCAAGGTCGACTGGAACCAGCTGTCCGGCGGCTCGGCGGTCAACGACGCGCTGCTGGCCGGCACCATCGACATCGCCGGCGCCGGCATCGGCCCGTTGCTGACCGTCTGGGATCGCACCCACGGCAGGCAGAACGTCAAGGGCGTGGCCTCGCTGGGCAACTTCCCGTACTACCTGTTGAGCAACAACCCCAAGGTCAAGACCATCGCCGACTTCGCCGAGAAGGACCGCATCGCCGTGCCGGCGGTGGGCGTCTCCATCCAGTCGCGTTTCCTGCAGTACGCCGCCGCCAGGCAGTGGGGCGACAAGGCCTACGACCGGCTGGACAAGTACACGGTCGCGCTGCCGCACCCGGAGGCCACCGCGGCCCTGACCAGCGGCGCCACCGAGCTGACCGGCCACTTCTCCAACCCGCCGTTCCAGAACCAGGCGCTGGAAAACCCCAACGTACATGTGGTGCTCGACACCTACGAGCTGCTCGGGCCGAACTCGCCGACCGTGCTCTACACCACCGAGAAATTCCGCCAGGAAAACCCGAAGACCTATCGGGCCTTCGTCGACGCGCTGGCCGAGGCGGCCGATTTCGCCCAGAAAGACAAGGCCGCCGCGGCGGACACCTACATCCGCGTGACCAAGGCGAAGATCGACAAGGACGCGCTGCTGAAGATCATCGACAACGAGAAGTTCGAGTTCAGCGTGACGCCGAAGAACACCTATCCGCTGGCCGAGTTCCTCCACCGGGTCGGCGCGCTGAAGCACAAGCCGGCGTCCTGGCAGGACTACTTCTTCCCCGATCCCAGGCTGGCCGAGGGGAGCTGAGACGATGAACGCCTTTCTCCAGAATTCCGCACCCGCCGTGGCGACGGCCTTCCGGCCGCTGTTGCAGGTCGAGGGCGTCAGCCTCGAATACCGCACTGCCGAGCGGCTGGTGCGCGCCACCCACGAGGTCAGCTTCGAGGTCGATCCGGGCGACCGTTTCGTTCTGCTCGGCCCCTCCGGCTGCGGCAAGTCGACCCTGCTCAAGGCGGTGGCCGGCTTCATCCGCCCGCGCGACGGCGCGATCCGCCTGGATGGCCGCGAGGTCCGCGAGCCGGGGCCCGACCGCATTGCGGTGTTCCAGGAGTTCGACCAGCTGCCGCCGTGGAAGACGGTCAGGCAGAACGTGATGTTCCCGCTGCTGGCCACGCGCAGCCTGAGCCGCCGCGAGGCCGAAGAGCGCGCCCTGCATTACCTGGACAAGGTCGGCCTGGCCAGGTTTGCCGACGCCTACCCGCACACCCTCTCCGGCGGCATGAAGGCGCGCGTGGCCATCGCCCGCGCCCTGGCCATGCAGCCGAAGATCCTGCTGATGGACGAGCCCTTCGCCGCGCTGGATGCGCTGACCCGGCGGCGGATGCAGGAGGAGCTGCTCGAACTCTGGCAGGAGGTGAAGTTCACCCTGTTGTTCGTCACCCATTCGATCGAGGAGGCGCTGGTGGTCGGCAACCGCATCCTGCTGCTCTCGCCGCATCCGGGACGGGTCCGCGCCGAAGTCGCCAGCCACGCCTTCGACCTGCACAGCAGCGGCAGCGCCGACTTCCAGCACGCCGCCCGGCGCATCCACCGGCTGCTGTTCGAGGAAGGGGAAAGCCCCGCCGCCGTGCATGCCGCGTGATGGACGGAAGAGGGTGCGGGAGCGGCCATCGCTTTTATGTAGGAGCGGATTCATCCGCGACCTGCCGAAGGCAGCCGGAAACGCCGCGACCTGAGTAACACCCGAAGCCTCGTGCGCATTCGGGTCGCGAATGAATTCGCTCCTGCAAGGGAGCGGGACTCACGTTTTTATCAAGACTCTACGG
Organism: Azotobacter chroococcum; assembly: GCF_004339665.1. Lineage (GTDB taxonomy): Bacteria > Pseudomonadota > Gammaproteobacteria > Pseudomonadales > Pseudomonadaceae > Azotobacter > Azotobacter chroococcum. Next base: position 196,830 of record NZ_SMMU01000001.1, on the reverse strand, counting down.
ATACACACCATGAGCCAGACCACGCCTCCATTGCGACCGGAATACGAAATCGCCCTGCAACCCTTGACCGACCTGCCGCTCGAGCGCGAGCTGTCGCTGGCGCAGCGCCTGTGGCAGCAGGGCTGGCTGCGCAAGTCGCTGATCCTCGCCGCGCTGGCGCTGCTCTGGGAGGTGCTCGCCCGCCTGCAGGGCAACGATCTCTTGCTGCCGGGCTTCCTGCAGGTCGCCCGCGCCCTGGCCGAGGGCCTGGCCAGCGGCGAGCTTTTGGAGAAGGTGGCGATCTCCCTGTCGGTGCTGGTCCAGGGCTACCTGATCGGCATCCTGCTGGCCTTCGTCCTGACCAGCCTGGCGGTCTCCAGCCAGCTCGGCCGCGACCTGCTGTCGACCCTGACCGCGATGTTCAACCCGCTGCCGGCCATCGCGTTGCTGCCGGTGGCGCTGCTCTGGTTCGGCCTGGGCGAGGGCAGCCTGATCTTCGTGCTGGTGCATTCGGTGCTCTGGTCGCTGGCGCTGAACACCTACGCCGGCTTTCTCGGCGTCCCGGAAACCCAGCGCATGGTCGGGCACAACTACGGCCTGCGCGGGCTGCGCTTCGTCGCCCTGATCCTGGTCCCGGCCGCGCTGCCGTCGATCCTCTCCGGCCTGAAGATCGGCTGGGCCTTCGCCTGGCGCACCCTGGTCGCTGCCGAGCTGGTGTTCGGCGCCTCGTCCGGCAAGGGCGGGCTCGGCTGGTACATCTTCCAGAACCGCAACGAGCTGTACACCGACAAGGTGTTCGCCGGCCTGGTGGTGGTGATCCTCATCGGCCTGCTGGTGGAGAGCCTGGTCTTCGCCCTGCTCGAGCGCTGCACCGTCAAGCGCTGGGGCATGCAGCGCTGATACAGGCCGTGTGAAAACTACTGCGCTCGGCTATGCCTTCGTTCGCTACGTTTTCACACGGCCTGGAAACCTTCCTTTTTCCCTTTCATGTAGTCGCAACGAGAGCATTGCAGATGAGCAACATCGTCTTCATCACCGGCGCCACCTCCGGTTTCGGCCGCGCCGCGGCGCGCCGTTTCGCCGCCGCCGGCTGGTCGCTGGTCCTCACCGGCCGCCGTCTGGAGCGCCTACAGGCGCTGCAGGACGAACTCGGCGGCCAGGTGCCGGTGCATGTCGCCGCGCTCGACGTGCGCGACGCCGAGGCCGTGCGCCAGGCGGTCGCGGCGCTGCCCGAGGGCTTCCGCCAGGTCAGGGCGCTGATCAACAACGCCGGCCTGGCCCTGGCGCCGCAGGCGGCGCAGCAGGTCGAGCTGGCCGACTGGCACACCATGATCGACACCAACGTCACCGGGCTGGTCAACGTCACCCACGCGCTGCTGCCGACCCTGATCGCCAGCGGCGCGGGGGCGAGCATCGTCAACCTCGGCTCGGTCGCCGGCCAGTGGCCCTATCCGGGCAGCCACGTCTACGGCGCGACCAAGGCCTTCGTCCAGCAGTTCAGCTACAACCTGCGCTGCGACCTGCTCGGCACTGGCGTGCGGGTCACCGACATCGCCCCCGGCATGGCCGAGACCGAATTCACCCTGGTGCGCACCAGGGGCGACCAGGCCGCCTCCGAGCGCCTCTACAGCGGCACCACGCCGCTGACCGCCGAGGACATCGCCGAGCAGATCTTCTACGTGGCGAGCCTGCCCGCGCACATCAACATCAACCGCCTGGAGGTCATGCCGACCCGTCAGGCCTGGCAGCCGTTCGCCGTGGATCGCGACTGATCCGCCGCGCCGTTTCCGTTTTCGCCCGCGCGGGCCTCGCGCGGGTTCGTCCGAGGTTTCCCATGCAGAAAAAACCGTTTTTCCGTCCCGCCCGACTGGCCGCCGGCGTGCTCGCCGGGCTGCTGACCGGCCCGCTGCTGGCCCAGGCCGAGGGCAGCATCGGCATCGCCCAGCAGTTCGGCATCGCCTACCTGCTGCTCGACGTGGTCCGCGACCAGAAGCTCATCGAGAAGCACGGCAATGAGCAGGGCATCGACATCCAGGTGGAGTGGCGCAGCATCTCCGGCGCCACCGCGATGAACGAGGCGCTGCTGGCCGGTGCCCTCGACGTGGTGTCGGCCGGCGTGCCGCCGATGCTGACCATGTGGGACCGCACCCGCGGCCGGCAGAACGTCAAGGCCATCGCCGCGCTGGGCTCGCAGCCCAACTACCTGCTGACCAGCAACCCGGCGGTGAAGTCGCTGGAGGACCTGGGCGAGAAGGACCGCATCGCGGTGCCCGCCGCCGGCGTCGGCTTCCAGTCGCGGACCCTGCAGATCGAGGCGGCCAAGCGTTTCGGCAAGGAGCAGTTCCAGCGCTTCGACGGCATCAGCGTCAGCCTGCCGCATCCCGACGCCACCGCGGCGCTGATCTCCGGCGCCTCGGAGATCAGCGCGCATTTCTCCAGCGCGCCCTTCTATTACCAGGCGCTGGAGAACCCGAAGGTGCGCAAGCTGATCAGCTCCTACGACATCCTCGGCGGACCGGCGACCTTCAACGTGCTCTATACCACCGAGAAGTTCCACAAGGAGAATCCCAAGACCTACCGCGCCTTTTACGACGCCCTTGCCGAGGCCGAGCGCATCGTCAAGGCCGACAAGCGCGCCGCGGCACAGACCTACATCCGCGTGGAGAACTCCAGGCTGGCGCCGGCGCTGGTGGAGAAGATCGTCGAGGACAAGGAAAACGACTTCACCATCGTCCCGCAGCGCACCTTCATTTATGCCGAAAAGCTCCACGAGCTGGGCGTGCTGAAGAACAAGGCGGCCTCCTGGAAGGACTACTTCTTCGAGGAGGCCCACGGCGCCGAGGGGAGCTGAGGTTCAGGGCGCGGGATACTCCGCCACCGCCCGTTCCAGCCACTGCGCCAGGTCGCGGCGCCGGACGCCCTGGCGCCCGGCCTCGGCCAGGCGCTCCAGCATGTAGGCGCGCCGGGCATCGTCGGAGCCGGCCAGCGACAGGGCCAGGTCGCGGTCCATCCAGCGCTTGATGCGTACGTACAGCCACCAGTGGAAATACAGCCCGCTCACGGTGGTGATGAAGATGATGAAGTAGTCCATGGCGATCCTCCGCGCCGCCACCCTAGCCGATCCGCCCGCGGGCGGAAAGTGGGCCGGCGCCGGCCGGAAGTCGTGCGCCCGAGCGCGGACACCGTCCCGGCGCGCCGTGACAACCGCAGGAGGCGGGAGTTAAATGATCGACATGACTTCTGCGGAGTAACTGCAATGCGCAAGCCCCTTCTGTTGATCGCCTCTTTCACTGCCGTGATGCTGACCGTGGGCGGCTGCGTCTCCAGCCTGACCGGCGAATCCTATTCGCGCGGGGAGGCGCGTAGCGTGCAGACCGTGCGCATGGGCACCATCGCGACCCTGCGTCCGGTGCGCATCGAGGGCACCAAGACGCCGATCGGCGCCGGCGCCGGCAGCATCGTCGGCGGCGTGGCCGGCAGCGGCGTCGGCGAGGGTCGTGGCAGCGCCGTGGCGGCGGTGATCGGCGCGGTGGCCGGCGGCCTGCTCGGCGCCGCGGCGGAGGAGGGCGTCACCCGCACCCAGGGCGTGGAGATCACCGTGCGCGAGGATGACGGCAGCATGCGGGCCTATGTGCAGGAAGTGCAGCCGAACCAGGTGTTCCGGGTCGGCGAGCGGGTGCGCATCCTGACCGTCGACGGCACCAGCCGCGTCGCCCACTGAATGCCGTTTTGCTGAGCGATCGGTCGTCTTTGCCGGAAGTCGGCCGGCCGGTCCGTGCTGGCCGGCTTCTGGATAGCTTGTCTGGCGTCTCCTTCCTTTGCCATACCTGTGCCAGCCATGCTTGATTCATACCTGTAATGGAAATCCGAAGCTTCCTTTTTACAAAATAATTCAATTCAAGATGGCCTGCCGATAGATATGGACAATCGCTGAAACCAGTTTCGTTCAGGGCCGGCAATCGGCAGGGGGCTATGCGGGGTCGCGAGTCCGCGTCCGCCGTATGGAAGCCTTGGCGCCACAGGGCCGGTTGCAGGCCAGGACTCAGAAAAGGACGTGCCGATGACGCTTGCATTGATCATTGCCTTGCCGTTTCTCGGCGCCTGCCTGCCGTTGCTGGCAGCTCGCCGCGGGCGTTCGCTGTGCGCGGCGGCCGCTGCGCTGGTTCCGCTGCTGGGACTGATCCTGCTGTTCTCCCAAAGCTCGAAAGTGTTTTCCGGGATGGTCGTCAAGAGCAGTGTCGCCTGGCTGCCGGAACTGGGCCTGAACCTCAGCCTGCGTCTGGACGGCCTTGGGTTTCTCTTTGCCCTGCTGATTCTCGGCATCGGCATCCTGGTCATCGTCTATGCCCGCTACTACCTGGCCAGGCATGAGCCGATGGGGCGCTTCTTCGCCTTCCTGCTGCTGTTCATGGGTGCCATGCTGGGGCTGGTACTTTCGGAAAGCCTGCTGCTGATGCTGATGTTCTGGGAGCTGACCAGTCTCTCCTCGTTCCTCCTGATCAGCTTCTGGCACCACCGCTCGGATGCCCGCCGCGGTGCGCGCATGGCCTTGACCGTGACCGGCGGGGGCGGGCTGGCGCTGCTCGCCGGTGTGCTGCTGATCGGCCACATCGTCGGCAGCTTCGAGCTGAGCGAGGTACTCGTCGCCGGCGAGACGATCCGCGCCCACGGCCTCTATCCGCTGACGCTGATCCTGGTGCTGCTCGGCGTGTTCACCAAGTCGGCGCAGTTCCCCTTCCATTTCTGGCTGCCGCAGGCGATGGCGGCACCGACCCCGGTGTCGGCCTATCTGCACTCGGCGACCATGGTCAAGGCCGGAGTCTTCCTTCTGGCCCGCCTGTATCCGGCCCTTTCCGGCAGCGACTGGTGGTTCTACCTGGTCAGCCTGAGCGGCCTGGCGACCCTGCTGCTGGGCGCGGTGACGGCGCTGTTCCAGCACGATCTCAAGGGCCTGCTGGCCTATTCGACCATCAGCCACCTGGGCCTGATCACCCTGCTGTTCGGTCTCGGCTCGGACCTGGCGACCGTGGCGGCGGTGTTCCACATCATCAACCATGCCATCTTCAAGGCCTCGCTGTTCATGGCCGCGGGCATCATCGATCACGAGACCGGCAGCCGCGACATGCGGCGCATCAACGGCATGTGGAAATACATGCCGCACACCGCCGCACTGGCCATGGTGGCCAGTGCGGCGATGGCCGGGGTGCCGCTGCTCAATGGCTTTCTGAGCAAGGAGATGTTCTTCAGCGAGACGCTCCAGCAGAATCTGCTGGGCAGTTTCCACTGGCTGTTGCCGATCGCCGCGACCATCGCCGGCGTGTTCTCGGTGGCCTATTCGCTGCGCTTCATCCACGAGGTGTTCTTCAACGGCGAGCCGGTTGACCTGCCCAAGGCCAAACCCCACGAGCCGCCGCGCTACATGAAGATTCCGGTCGAGGTGCTGGTGTTCCTCTGCCTGCTGGTGGGCATGCTGCCGGGCTGGACCGTGGCGCCGCTGCTGGCCGTCGCGGCCTCGGCCAGCCTCGGCGGAGAGCTGCCGGCCTATAGCCTGGCGATCTGGCACGGTTTCAACCTGCCGCTGGCGATGAGCATCGTCGCCCTGCTCGGCGGCGTGCTGGTCTATGTCCTGCGCCAGCCGCTGTTCCGCTGGTACGAGGGCCTGCCGGAGCTGGACGCGCAAGGTATCTTCCGCCGCTGCGCCGGCGTGCTGGTGGACTTCTCCCGCGACCTGACCGGGCTGCTGGAGAACGGCTCGCTGCAGCGCTACCTGGGCCTGATGCTGGGCAGCGCCCTGCTGCTGGCGGCGTTCGCCCTGGCGCCGCTGGCCGATATCGACGGCCCCGTGGCGCTGACCCCGATGGACGGCATCACCGTGCTGGGCCTCGCCGCACTGGCCCTGACCGCCCTGCTCAGCGCGGTGTTCCACCGCAACCACCTGGTCGCCCTGATGATCCTCAGCGGCAGCGGGATGATGGTGGCCCTGGCCTTCGCCCGCTATTCGGCACCCGACCTGGCGCTGACCCAGCTGTCGGTGGAGGTGGTGACCATCATCCTGTTGCTGCTCACGCTGTTCTTCCTGCCCGCCCGCTCCCCGGCCGAGTCGAGCAGCCTGCGGGTGATCCGCGACCTGCTGCTGGCGGTCGGCAGCGGCATCCTGGTGGCGCTGCTCGCCTATGCGGTGCTGACCCGTCCCTACGAGAGCATCGCCGCCTTCTTCCTGGAGAACAGCCTGAGCGGCGGTGGCGGCAGCAACGTGGTCAACGTGATCCTGGTGGACTTTCGCGGCTTCGATACCCTGGGCGAGATCAGCGTGCTGGCCATTGCCGCGTTGGGTATCTATGCCTTGCTGTACGGCCTGCATCTGCCCCATCCGGCGCTCGACCACAATGGCCGTCCGTGGTCCACCGACAGCCATCCGATGATTCTCGACAGCCTGTCGCGCGCGCTGCTGCCGATGGCGCTGCTGGTCTCGGCGTTCATCTTCCTGCGCGGCCACAACCTGCCGGGCGGCGGCTTCATCGCCGGACTGATCACTGCGGTGGCGCTGATCCTGCAGTACATCGCCCACGGCGTGGCCTGGACCCATGCCCGCCTGCGCTTCAGCTATCACGCCCTGGCCGGCGCCGGGGTGCTGATCGCCGCCCTCACCGGGCTGGGCAGCTGGGCCTTCGGGCGACCCTTCCTGACCTCGGCGTTCGGCCATTTCAGCCTGCCGCTGGTCGGCGAGTTCGAGCTGGCCACGGCGATGCTCTTCGACCTGGGGGTCTATCTGGTGGTGGTCGGCGCGACCCTGCTGATTTTGTCCAACATCGGCCACGTCAGTCAGGACGAGTCGAGCAAGGAGGTGCCCTGAGATGGAAGCGCTGTTCGCGATCACCCTCGGCGTGCTGACCGCCAGCGGCGTGTACCTGCTGCTGCGCGCGCGGATCTTCCCGGTGGTGATGGGGCTGACCCTGATTTCCTACGCGGTGAACCTGTTTCTCTTCGCCATGGGTCGTCTGCGCACCGGCGTCGCGCCGGTGCTCGGCAAGAGCGCCGAGTATGGCGACCCCCTGCCGCAGGCTCTGGTGCTCACCGCCATCGTCATCGGCTTCGCCATGACCGCCTTCGTGGTGGTACTCGCCCTGCGCGGCCTGGGCGAAGTGCACAGCGACCACGTGGACGGACGGGAGCCGGACCAATGATGCACGCACCGATCCTGCCGATCCTCCTGCCGCTGTTCGCCGGCAGCCTGCTGCTGCTCGGCCATCGCCTGGGGCGCGGCATCCAGCGCCGGCTGTCCCTGGCCGCCACCTGGGCGCTGCTGCCGCTCTCCGTCTGGCTGCTGGTCCTGGCCGGGGACGACCAGCTGCGCGTCTATGCGCTGGGCGACTGGGCGCCGCCCTTCGGCATCGTCCTGCTGCTCGACCGGCTGAGCGCGCTGATGCTGCTGCTCACCGCCCTGCTGGCCGGCTTCGCGGTGCTCTACGCGGTGCGCGGCGACGACGAGCGGGGGCCGAACTTCCACGCCCTGTTCCAGTTCCAGCTGCTCGGCATCAACGGCGCCTTCCTGACCGCCGATCTGTTCAACCTGTTCGTGTTCTTCGAGATCCTGCTGATCGCCTCCTATGCGCTGCTGATGCACGGCAACGGCGCCGCGCGGGTACGGGCCAGCATGCATTACGTGCTGCTCAACCTGCTCGGTTCGTCGTTCTTCCTGATCGGCGTGGGCACCCTCTACGGCCTGACCGGGACCCTGAACATGGCCGATCTGGCCCGTCAGGTGGCCAGCGCCGATGCGACACAGGCACCGCTGCTGGCGGCTGCCGGCTACCTGCTGCTGCTGGTGTTCGGCCTCAAGGCGGCGATCCTGCCGCTGTACTTCTGGCTGCCGCGCGCCTATGCGGCGGCGACGGCGCCGGTGGCAGCGCTCTTCGCGATCATGACCAAGGTCGGCCTGTATGCCATCCTGCGGGTGTTCACGCTGATCTTCGGCAGCGGGGCCGGCGAGCTGGCCGATCTGGCGCAGCCCTGGCTCTGGCCGCTGGCCGCCATAACCCTCGCCGCCGGGGTGTTCGGCGCCCTGGCGGCGCGCAACCTGCAGACGCAGCTGGCCTACCTGGTGGTGGTGTCGGTCGGCACCCTGCTGGTCGGCATCGCCCTGGGCACCGCCGAAGGCTTTGCCGCCGCACTCTACTACCTGCTGCACAGCACCCTGGTCAGCGGCGGCCTGTTCCTCCTCGCCGACCTGATCGCCCGTCAGCGCGGCGAGCTGGGCGGCGAGCTGCAGCACGGGCCCAGCCTGCGCCAGCCGGCGCTGCTCGGCGGGCTGTTCTTCTTCGCGGCGATCTCGGTGGCCGGTCTGCCGCCGCTGTCCGGCTTCCTCGGCAAGCTGATGCTGCTGCGGGCGGTACCGGTCGGTTCCCCGGCACTGCTGATGTGGTCGGTGCTGCTGATCGGCGGCCTGGGGCTGCTGATCGCCCTCAGCCGCTCCGGCAGCACCCTGTTCTGGCGTACCTCCGGGTCGCCGGTGGCCGAGGCCGGCGCCGACCACCTGCGCATCCTGGCCTGCGCCGGCCTGCTGCTCGGCAGCCTGCTGATGGTCGTGGCGGCTGCGCCGCTGCAGGCCTACGTGCAGGCCACGGCACGCCAGCTGCTGGATCTTTCGCCCTATCTGCAGATCGGCATGGGAGGTGCTGCATGAAGGCGCTGCGCGGTTTGCCGCATCCGCTCCTGAGCCTGTTGCTGACGGTCATCTGGCTGATGCTGGTGAACACCCTGAGCTTCGGCCATCTGCTGCTGGGAGCCTTTCTCGGCTGGGCGATCCCGCTGCTCTGCCGCGATTTCCTGATCGAGGTGCCGCGGGTGCGCCGGCCGCTGCAGCTGGGCCTGTTCGTACTCAAGGTGTTCGGCGACATTCTCGTCGCCAACCTGGCTGTGGCGAAGCTGGTGCTGGGGCCGAAGGAGCGGCTGAACCCGGCCTTCGTCGAGGTGCCGGTGGCCATCGAGGACAAATTCGTCCTGGCGGTGCTGACCAGCATCATTTCCCTGACACCGGGCACGGTGTCCGCCGATCTCAGCGCGGATCGCCGGACCCTGCTGCTGCATGCCCTGGACGCGCCGGACCCCGGGCAGCTGGCTGCCGAGGTGAAGCGCCGCTATGAGGCGCCCCTGCTGGAGATCTTCCAATGCTCGCCTACGTGATTCCCTTCTGCCTGGTGGTCATCGGCCTGGCGCTGGCCCTCAACCTGGTTCGTCTGGTCAAGGGGCCGAGCCTGCCGGACCGCATCCTGGCGCTGGACACCCTGTACATCAACGCCCTGGCGCTGATCGTGCTGTTCGGCATCTGGCTGGGCTCGGACCTGTTCTTCGAGGCGGCGCTGCTGATCGCGGTGATGGGCTTCGTCGGCACCGTGGCGGCCGGCAAATACCTGCTGCACGGCGATATCATCGACTGAGGAGTCGTCATTCATGCCCTTCTGGATCGAAGCGCTGGTCAGCCTGTTTCTGGTTCTCGGCAGCCTGTTCGCCCTGGTCGGCGCCATCGGCCTGTACCGCCTGCCGGACTTCTACACCCGCCTGCACGGCCCGACCAAGGCCACCACCCTCGGCGTGGGCGGCATGGTGATCGCCTCCATGCTGTTCTTCGCCGGCCGGCCGGAAGGGCCGAGCCTGCACGAGCTGCTGATCACCCTGTTCCTGTTCATCACCGCACCGGTCAGCGCGCACATGCTGGCCAAGGCGGCGATGCAGAAGAAGCTGCCGCTGGCCGAGCGGACCCGCGGCAAGCCCTGGTGACTCAGTCGTCGCGGCCGCCGCCGAAGTAGGCGCAGCCGCGCTGCACCTGGCCGTCGAGGCGCAGCTCGGCGCTCATATGGCGGATCGCGCCGCTCATCGAGTCGATGCAGTGCTGCGGCGCCACCCAGAGTTCCAGACGCTGGCCATCGGCCTCGCTGGTCAGGTTCAGGCTGCCGCCGGGCAGCTGCTCCTCCAGATAGGGCAGGGCCAGCGGCGGCTGGCCGGGGCGCTGCAGCAGCAGGCCCTTGCTGCCGACGCTGACGCTCCACGACGGCTCGTGGCCCGCCGCGCGCAGCAGCATCCGGGGAAAGTCCGGGTCCTGGCAACTGCGCCCGCCGAGTTCCAGGCGATAGATCTTGCTCGTCTCGAAGCGCCCGTCGACGCCGGGCCTGTCGCTGGAGCCGAGGGTGCCGCGCAGGTCGGCGAACAGCGGGTCGCTGCCGCCGCCCTGCAGGCCGCGGACCTCCTCGGCCAGGCCCAGCTCGCCGGTATCGACCAGCACGAAACGGCGCTGCTCGTCGCACGGGCGCAGCAGCAGCTCGCCGTCGCGCACGCTCAGCTCGCCCTGCAGACGGACCTGTTCGACCCTGGACGCGTCCTTGCTTGCGGCGAACGACAGGCTGGCGGTGAACAGCGGCAGAAGGCAGTACAAGAGGGGGCGGGCAAGGCGCATCGGCGGTCTCCTGGAAGGGGCGCCCACGTTAACCAGCGGGGCGGTCGATCACAAGTCCGGCGACGACTCGCCGGGCGGGCGCAGCCGCGTGCTGTCTACACTGAGCAGGGTGGAGTCCGGGGGGCTTGCCCCCGGCGAGGAGGTTCCCATGTTCAAGCCGGGCCACCTGCATCGCGAGCAGCTGCCAGACAAGTCCAACCCGCAGACCTTCGTCTACGACGTGCATTACGAGGTGCGCGAGGCGCCGGAAAAGAGCCGGGTGCTGCACCTGCACATGGACGGCGAAATCGACGGCCAGCCCTTCGCGGAGGACTGCGAGCTGCCGCGCGACCTGGCCTTCGACTTCATGAACGCGCTGACCCGGATCGCCGTGCGCCACGGCCTGCATCCGCGCTTCGGGCCGATCCTGCGCGAGCATGACGAATACGACGCGATGTTCGAGGACATCCGCCACAAGCTGGAGCTGCAGCCGGGCGAGCCGGTCGACCTCGGCCATCTGCCCGGACGGTAGTCCTTCGCGGCGGCTCAGCCGCCCAGGTAGGCCTCGCACACCCGCGCGTCGCCGAGCAGCTCCTCGCCGCTGCCGTGCATGACGATCCGCCCGTTCTCCAGCACGTAGCCGCGGTCGGCCAGCTTCAGCGCCTGGTTGGCGTTCTGCTCGACCACAAAGACCGTCACGCCTTCTTCGCGCAGCTGCTCGAGGATCGCGAAGATCTGCCGGATGACCAGCGGCGCCAGGCCCAGCGAGGGTTCGTCGAGCAGCAGCAGGCGCGGCCGGCTCATCAGCGCGCGGCCGATGGCGAGCATCTGCTGCTCGCCCCCGGACAGGGTGCCGCCGCGCTGGGCGTAGCGCTCGGCAAGCCGCGGGAAGAGTGCCAGCACCCGCTCCAGGCGCGCCTCGACTTCTTCCCGGCTGGCGAAGAAGCCGCCCATGGCGAGGTTCTCCTCGACCGTCAGGCGGGCGAAGATGCGCCGGCCTTCCGGTACCACGGCGATGCCCTTGCGCATGATCGCGGCGGTGTCCTGGCCGACCAGCTCCTCGCCGCGGTAGCGGATGCTCCCGGCGCTGGCCCGCGGCGTGCCGCAGAGGGTCATCAGCAGGGTCGACTTGCCGGCGCCGTTGGCGCCGATCAGGGTGACGATCTCGCCCTCGCGCACCTCCAGGCTCACCCCGTGGAGCGCCTGGATCTTGCCGTAGCAGGTGGAGACGTTGTCGAAAGTCAGCATCAGGCTTCTCCCAGATAGGCCTTGATCACCTCGGGATGGCAGCGGATCTGTGCCGGCGTGCCCTCGGCCAGCGGGCGGCCCTGGTTGATGACCACGATCCGGTCGGAAATGCCCATCACCAGCGGCATGTCGTGCTCGATCAGCAGCACGCCGAGACCGTGCTCGTCGCGCAACAGGCCGATCAGCGCCTTGAGGTCTTCGGTTTCCCGCGGGTTGAGGCCGGCGGCCGGCTCGTCGAGCATCAGCAGGCGCGGGCGGGTCATCATGCAGCGGGCGATTTCCAGGCGGCGCTGCTGGCCATAGGCGAGGGTGCCGGCCAGGCGGTTGGCGCCGTCCGCCAGCCCGACCCGCTCCAGCCACTGGTGGGCGAATTCCAGGGCCTGGCGTTCGCTGCGGCGAAAGGCCGGGGTCTTCAGCAGGCCGGCGAAGAAGTTGGTGTTCAGGTGGCGGTGCTGGGCCACCAGCAGGTTCTCCAGCGCGGTCATTTCCCTGAACAGGCGGACGTTCTGGAAGGTGCGCACGATCCCCTTGCGGGCGATCCGGTGCCCCGGCAGGCCCTGGATCGGCTCGCCGTCGAGGAGGATCTCGCCGGCGCTGGGCCGGTAGAAGCCGGTCAGGCAGTTGAACACCGTGGTCTTGCCGGCGCCGTTGGGGCCGATCATCGACAGTACCTGCCGCGCGCCGAGACTCAGGCTCACGCCGTCGACCGCCAGCAGGCCGCCGAAGCGCATGGCCAGGTCGCGCACCTCAAGCAGGGCGCTCATGATTTCAGCTCCAGGTGCGGGCGCTGCATGGGCAACAGGCCCTGCGGCCGCCAGACCATCATCAGCACCAGCAGGGCGCCGAACAGCAGCATGCGGTACTCGCTGAACTCGCGCATCAGCTCGGGGAGCAGGATCATCACCACCGCGGCGAGGATCACCCCCAGCTGCGACCCCATGCCGCCGAGCACGACGATGGCGAGGATCACCGCCGACTCGATGAAGCTGAAGGATTCCGGCGTCACCAGCCCCTGGCGGGCGGCGAAGAAGCTGCCGGCGAACCCGGCGAAGCAGGCGCCCAAGGTGAAGGCCGAGAGCTTGATGACCGTGGGATTGAGGCCGAGGGCGCGGCAGGCGATCTCGTCCTCGCGCAGGGCTTCCCAGGCGCGGCCGATCGGCATGCGCAGCAGGCGGTTGATGACGAACAGGGTGAGCAGCACCAGCGCCAGGGCGATCAGGTAGAGGAAGATCACCTTGTCCGCCGAGTCGTAGGGCAGGCCGAAGAAGCCGTGGAAGGTCTGCAGGCCCTCCGCGGCGCGGCGCTCGAAGGTCAGGCCGAAGAGGGTCGGCTTGTCGATGCCGCCGATGCCGTTGGGGCCGCCGGTGACGTCGGTGAGGTTGCGCAGCAGGATGCGGATGATCTCGCCGAAGCCCAGGGTGACGATGGCCAGGTAGTCGCCGCGCAGGCGCAGCACCGGAAAGCCGAGCAGAAAGCCGAACAGCGCGGCCATCGCCCCGGCGATCGGCAGGCAGGTCCAGAAGCCCAGGCCCCAGTACTCCGAGAGCAGGGCGTAGGTGTAGGCGCCGACCGCGTAGAAGCCGACGTAGCCGAGATCGAGCAGGCCGGCGAGGCCGACCACGATGTTCAGGCCGAGGCCGAGCATGGCGTAGATGAGGATCAGGGTGGCCAGGTCCACCGCGCCGCGCGAGGCGAAGAACGGCCAGACCAGGGCCGGCACCAGCAGGGCGAGCAGGCCCCAGCGCTGGGTCGCGGGCAGGCTGAGGACCTCCTTCAGCCGCCCCGGCACGGCGGGCCGCGACGCTGCTCCGCTCCAGAGGGCGGCGAGGCGGTCGCGGCCGAGCTGCCAGCAGAACATGCCGAGGGCCGCGGCGGCGATGCTCCAGAGCATCGCCGGGCTGGCGTTGTGCACTTCCAGGCGGATGCCCACGGTGGTCAGCTTGAGGCCCAGCACCGGCCAGGCCACGGCGAGCACCAGCAGGGCGCTGAACAGGGCGGTCCTCAATCGGGTGCTCATACCTTCTCCACCTCCGGACGGCCGAGGATGCCGGTGGGACGCAACAGCAGCACCAGCACCAGCAGGCTGAAGGCCACCACGTCCTTGTAGGCATCGCCGAACAGGTCGGCGCCGAAGGCCTCGGCGACGCCCAGCAGCAGGCCGCCGAGCATGGCGCCGGGGATGCTGCCGATGCCGCCGAGCACCGCGGCGGTGAACGCCTTGATCCCGGCGAGAAAGCCCATCTGCGGGTTGATCACCCCGTACTGCAGGCCCAGCAGCACCGCCGCCACTGCCGCCAGCACGGCGCCGATGACGAAGGTCAGGGCGATGATCCGGTGGGTGTCGATGCCCAGCAGGCCGGCCATCTTCAGGTCCTCGGCGCAGGCGCGGCAGGCGCGGCCGAGGCGCGAGCGGGAGATGAACAGGGTCAGGCCGAGCATCACCAGCAGGATGACGGCGAAGATGAGGATCTGCGTCCAGGAGATCACCACGCCGTGCATGGCGCTCTCGCCGATCACCAGGTTGCCCGGCAGCAGGCTGGGGATCGCCTTGTCGCGGCTGTCCTGGGCGAGCAGCACCTCGTTCTGCAGGAAGATCGACATGCCGATCGCCGAGATCAGCGGAATCAGCCGGTTGCCGCCGCGTAGCGGACGGTAGGCGAGGCGCTCGATGGAGTAGCCGTAGGCGCTGGCGACCACGATGCTGGCGGCGAAGGCGGCGGCCATCAACAGCGGCAGATGGTCCAGGCCGAGCATGGACAGCCCGGCGATGGCGATGAAGGCCACGTAGGAGGCGATCATGTACACCTCGCCGTGGGCGAAGTTGATCATGCCGATGATGCCGTAGACCATGGTGTAGCCGATGGCGATCAGCGCGTAGGTGCTGCCGACCGTGAGGCCGTTCACCAGCTGTTGCAGGTAGTGGTAGAGCTCGGGCATGGCCTGGTTCCTCGAAGCCCGCGCAGGGCCGGCAATGGGGCAGGATGTAGGAGCCAGTCGTAGGGTGGGTCAGGCCAACGGCCGTAACCCACCAACGGCACCGCAGATGCCGCTTTCGCAGACGGGCGTGGCTCGACCTACTCGACGCGGGTCTTGCTCGCGTCCCGGTGCCACTCATAGACCTCGAAGCCGAAGTCCTTCAGATCGCCTTTGTCGTCGAAGGCGAGCGTGCCGGTCACCGTGTCGAAGGTGTTGCCGCGCAGGGCTTCGGCGACCGCCTCGGGCTCGCTGCTGCCGGCCTTTTCGATGCCCTGGGCGATCAGCTGCACGGCGGCGTAGGCGGGAAACACGAAGGGGCCGCTGGGGTCCTGGTTCTTGGCCTTGAAGGCCTCGACCAGCACCTGATTGTGCGGGTCCCGGTCGAAGGCACGCGGCAAGGTGAGCAGCAGCCCCTCGGAGGCCGGTCCGGCGATGGCGGAAAGCTCCTTGTTGCCGACCCCTTCCGGCCCCATGAAGCGCACCTTCAGGCCCTTCTCCGCGGACTGGCGCAGCAGCAGGCCGAGCTCCGGGTGGTAGCCGCCGTAGTAGACGAAATCGACGCCGGCCTGCTTGAGCTTGGCGATCATCGCCGAGAAGTCCTTGTCGCCGGCGTTGAGGCCCTCGAACAGCGCCACCTCGACGCCGCGCTCCTGCAGGGTCTTCCTGACCGCAGTGGCGATGCCCTCGCCGTACTGCTGCTTGTCGTGCAGCACGGCGACACGCTGCGGTTTGATCCGCTCGGCGATGAAGGCGCCGGCGGTCGGTCCCTGCAGGCTGTCCAGGCCGATGGTGCGGAAGATCAGCTGATAACCCTGGGCGGTGATCTGCGGGCTGGTCGCGGCGGGGGTGATCATCAGCACGCCCTCGTCCTCGTAGATGTCCGCGGCGGGCTGGGTCGAGCTGGAGCAGAGGTGGCCGACGACGAAGGCGATGCCGTCGTTGACGATCTTGTTGGCCACCGCGACGGCCTGCTTGGGATCGCAGGCGTCGTCGTAGACGCTGCCCTCGAGGAGCTGGCCGTTCACTCCGCCGGCCTCGTTGATCCGTTCGATGGCCAGTTTCGCGCCGATGAACTGCATGTCGCCGTACTGCGCCACGGGCCCGGTGACCGGTCCGGCCAGGGCGATGCGGACCGGCTCGGCGGCGGCCGCGTGGAAGGTGGCTCCGGCGAGCGCCAGGGCGGCGAACAGCCGGGAGAGATGTCGGGTGGCCTTGTGCATGGTACTCCTCATTGTTCTGTCGTTGCGGGGGGCGCTCGGCCCGGCCCTCTTCTGCGCAGGGCGTTTGGGCACAGTTTAAGGGGCTGCTTCGCCGCTTGGGAACCTTGCCGGGCGGCACTTGCCTGGCCCGGCCGCGCCGCTATGATGGCGCCCCTTCCGCCCGGTGAATTTGCCATGACAGACACTACCAATCCCCTCTACGCCAAACTGCTCGGCGAAACGGCCCGGATCAGCTGGGAAGAGCTGCAGCCCTTCTTCGCCCGCGGCGCCCTGCTCTGGGTCGCCGCCGAGGCGGATCTGGTGGCGGTGGCGCTGGCCGTCGCCGAGGACGATCAGGCCAGCGTGGCCGCCTGGCTGACCGGCGGCCAGCTGGCCAAGCTGGAGGAGACCCGCGCCGAGGACCTGCTCGCCCGCGATCCGGAGCTCTGGGCGGTGGTGGTGGCGCCCTGGGTGCTGGTGCAGGAGCGTGCCGAGGGGTCGCCGTTGCACTGACCGGCAACGCCCGTGTGGGAGCAGATTCATCTGCGATTGGCCGCGGCGTATGGCCAGGCACTGCTATCGCGAATGAATTCGCTCCTACCCAAACGTCCCGCGCTAGGCGCTTACCCAGCGCTGGCGGCCCCAGCCGCTCAGCGCATCGACGCCCAGCACCAGCAGCAGCATGGCGAGGATCACCGTGGAAGCCTGGGCCTCCTGGAACAGGCTGAGGCTCAGGTAGAGCATCTGCCCCAGCCCGCCGGCGCCGACGAAGCCCAGCACGCTGGCCATGCGGATGTTGTTCTCCCAGCGGTACAGGGTGTAGGCCAGGAGCTGCGGCCAGACGCCCGGGAGGGTGCCATAGCAGAACGCCGCGATCCGCCCGCCGCCGGCCAGGCGCACGGCTTCGGCGGGTTCGCCGGGAGTGTTTTCCAGCGCCTCGGCGAACAGCCGGCCGAGCACCCCGGCGGTGTGCAGGGCCAGCGCCAGGGTGCCGGCGTTCGGGCCGAGGCCGGCGGCCAGCACCATCAGCGCAGCCCAGACCAGTTCCGGAATCGCCCGCAGGGCATTGAGCAGCAGGCGTGCGACGCTGGTCGCCAGCAGCCCGCAGCGGCCACTGGCGGGCAGCGCCAGCAGCAGGCCGAGGCCGGCGGCGAGCAGGCTGCCGATGGCCGACATGGCCAGGGTTTCCAGGGCGCCGCGGCCGGTGGCCTGCAGGTGCGCCGGGGAGAAGTCGGGGCTGAGGAAGCCGCCGGCGTAGTCGCCCATCTGCCGCAGGCTGTCCGCGCCGAACAGTGCGCCGAGGTCGATCTCCAGCCAAATGAAGGAGGCCGCGACGGCCGCCAGCAGGCCCAGCAGGAGCAGGGCGTTGCCCGGGCGCCTCATGTCAGCCTCCCGCGCAGCAGGCGGCTCAGCTGGTCGGCCATCAGCACCAGCAGGAAGAAGGTCAGCAGCATGCTGGCCACCTCGCCGCCGGCGAACATGCGCATCGACAGATCGATCTGCTGGCCCAGCCCGCCGGCGCCGACGAAGCCCATCACCACCGAGGCGCGGATCGCGCATTCCCAGCGGTAGACGGTGTAGGAGAGCATCTCCGCCGCGGCGTTGGGCAGGATGCCGTAGAGGAAGGCGACCAGCCGCGGGCTGCCGCTGCCGAGCAGGGCGCGCGCCGGGCGCGGGTCGACCGACTCGAAGATTTCCGCGTAGACCTTGCCGAGCATGCCGGCGTAGGTGATGGCGATGGCCAGCACCCCGGCGCTCGGGCCGAGGCCCACGGCGCGCACGAAGAGCAGCGCCCAGACGATCTCCGGCACGCTGCGCAGGACGATCAAAAGGCCGCGCACCGGCCAGCGCAGCAGGGCGCCCCACCAGGTCGGCCGGCCGCCGCGGTGCAGCGCGGAGAGCGACAGGGCGCGGCTGGCGAGCAGCGCGGCGGGCAGGGCGACGAGCAGCGCCAGGCTCATGCCGGCGGTGGCGATGGCCAGGGTTTCCAGGGTCGCCCGGCCGAGCAGGTCGAGAAACTCGCGGCCGTGTTCCGGGGGCCAGAAGGCGGCGACGAAATTGCCCATGGTCGCGGCGCTGTCGCCGTGCAGCAGCACGCCCAGGTCCAGCTCGCTGAGCGACAGCCCCGGCCACAGCAGGGCCAGCGCCAACACAGTGAGCAGCAGGCGCGGCAGGGCGGCGGGATCGCGGGGGACGGCGAGGGTCAGCATCGGGGAATGTGCAGTACGTGGGGCGCAGCCGGCGGCATGGCCGGCTGTTGCAGCTGTTCGTTGGCGTAGAGCGCGTCCAGCTCGGCCCGGGTCAGGGCGGCGGCCGGGCGGTCGAAGACCAGGCGTCCGGCGCGCACGCCGAGGATGCGCGGGAAGTGCGCCAGCGCTAGGTCCACCGCATGCAGGCTGGCGAGCAGGGTGATGCCGCGGCGCCCGGCTTCCTCGCTCAAGACGCCCAGGGTGTGGCCGGCGAGCACCGGGTCCATGGCCGAAACCGGCTCGTCGGCGAGGATCAGCTCCGGCTCCTGGTAGAGCACGCGGGCGATGCCGACCCGCTGCAGCTGGCCGCCGGAAAGCTGGTCGCAGTGCTCGAACAGCTTCTCGGCCAGGTCCAGGCGCGCCAGGGCGGCGGCCGCCCCGGCGGTATCCAGCGGATGCAGCAGGTTGAGCAGGCTGCGGCCCAGGGACCAACGGCCGAGCTTGCCGGCCAGCACCGCGGTGACCACCCGCTGGCGCGGCGGCAGGGGCGGCGCCTGGTGGATCAGGCCGATGCGCGCGCGCAGCCGCTGGCGGGCCGCGGCGGAGAGGCGCCAGGGATCGGCGCCGAGCACCTCGATGCGGCCGGCGCTGGGCTGCTGGGCGGTGGCGAGCAGGCGCAGCAGGCTGGTCTTGCCAGCGCCGGACGGCCCGATGATCGCCACCCGTTCGCCGGGGGCGATTTGCAGCTCGATATCGCTCAGCGCAACCTGGCCGTTGGCGTGAGTCAGGCCCACGCCGGACAGGTTCAGGGTCACTTCAGCAGGCCGGCGGCGCGCGCCGCTTCCTCGATGCCCTGGTAGTTTTCCGGCTTGGTCTCGATGAAGCGGCTGGCCGCCTGCAGGTCGAGAATCGCCTTGTGCTCCGGCTTGGCCGGGTCGAGGGCGAGGAAGGCCTTCTTGATCTTCGCGGTCAGTTCGGGATCCAGGGTGCCGCGCACCGTCCAGTTGTAGTCGTAGTAGGTCGGCGTGGTGGCGAACACCTTGACCTTGGCGGTATCGACCTTGCCGGCGGTGACCAGCTTGTCCCACACCGAGGCGTTGAGCACGCCGGCGTCGACCTTGCCGGACTGCACCCAGGCGACGGTGGCGTCGTGGGCGCCGGAATAGGCCACGCGGCTGAAGAACTCCTCGGGCTTGATGCCGTCCTTGAGCATGAAGTAGCGCGGCATCAGGCTGCCGGAGGTGGAGGACACCGAGCCGAAGGCGAAGGTCTTGCCCTTGAGGTCCTGCAGGGATTTCACGTTGGCGTCGGCGCTGATGAACTTGCTGGTGAACTTCTCGTCCTGCTCGCGCTGCACCAGTGGAATGGCGTTGCCGGTCTTCAGGCGGGTCTGCACGAAGGTGAAGCCGCCCAGCCAGGCCAGGTCCACGCGGTCGGCGGCCAGCGCCTCGACCACCGCGGCATAGTCGGCCACCGGCACGAATTTCACCGGCATGCCCAGCTCTTTTTCAAGATAGGCGCCGAGCGGCTTGAACTTGCGCAGCAGCTCGGTGGGCGCCTCGTCGGGAATCGCCGAGACGTTGAGCACGTCGGCGGCCTGGGAGAAAACGCTGGACAGGGACAGGGCAAAGCCGGCGGCGAGCGCCAGGGTACGCTTGAGCATGGGGTTCTCCGGTTCAATAGCGGAAAAAAGGGCGGGCGGATTATAGAGGAAGCACGCCGGCTGCGAAGGGGGCGTGATAGCGAATCGGAGGCGAGCGAGAGCGAAACTCCTCTCCCGCGCCGGGAGAGGATGGAGGGGCGGGACGTTACAGCAGGATCGTCGCCCAGACCGCGGCGATCAGCACCAGGGCCAGCAGCTGGGCGGCGCTGCCCATGTCCTTGGCCCGCTTGGAGAGGGGGTGCAGCTCCAGCGAGATGCGGTCGACGGTGGCTTCGATGGCCGAGTTGAGCAACTCGATGATCGGCGCCAGCAGCACCACGGCGATCAGCAGGGCGCGTTCGATCCGGCTCACGTCGAGCAGGCAGGCGACGGGGATCAGCAGCAGATTCAGCATCACCAACTGGCGGAAGGCAGCTTCGCCGACGAAGGCCGCCTTGAGGCCGGCGAGGGAATAGCTGGTGGCATTGAGAATCCGGCGGAATCCTCGCTGCCCCTTGAGGGCCCGACTGTCAAGCAGATTGGATGGCATGGGGATGTCTCTGTGGCGAATGGGGGAGCGCTGCACGGCCGTTGCGATGGACGATGGTACTCAGAATGGGGTGAAAAAAGCGTAGTTCCAGGGGGGCCGTCATCAATTGTTTCAATTCGGAAAACGATGGCTGGTTATAGTCTTCGGACTTCGACCCAAGGAGCCGACCCATGCAGATCGCCGCCAACCTTTCCCTGCTGTTCAGCGAAAAGCCGCTGATCGAGCGCATCGTCGCCGCTGCCGCGGCAGGCTTCGACGGCGTGGAGATCCAGTTTCCCTACGAGGTTCCGGCCATCCGTCTCAAGGAGGAACTGGAGCGCGCCGGGCTGCCGCTGGCGCTGATCAACCTGCCGGCCGCCGATTTTCTGCAGGGCGGCCCCGGACTGGCGGCGGTACCGCAGCGCCAGGCCGAATTCAATGCCGCGCTGCAGCTGGCGCTGAGCTATGCCGCGATGGTCCGGCCGGACTGCGTCAACGTCCTGCCGGGCCGGCTCGCCGAGGGCGTGACCCGGGAGCAGGCGCTGGCGACCCTTGAGGCCAACCTGGCCAGGGCCGCCGAGGCCTTCGCGGTGCTGGGGATCAGTGTGGTCTGCGAGGCGATCAACCCGCTGGACATGCCGGGCTTTCTGATCAACGACGCCGAACAGCTGGACGCGCTGCTGCGCCGCGTGGATCACCCCAACTGCCTGGCGCAGCTGGACTTCTACCACATGGCCCGCCAGGGGCTGGACCTCCCGGCCTGCATCGCGCGTCTGGCCGGGCGCATCGGCCATGTGCAGTTCGCCGATTGTCCGGGGCGGGGCGAGCCGGGCAGCGGCGGGGTGGATTTCGCTGCGGCGCTGGCGGCCTTGCAGGCGAGTGGCTATCGGGGCTGGCTCGGCGCCGAATACCGCCCGGCCGGCGCGACCCGCGACAGCCTGGACTGGCTGGCGCGCTGGCGGGCCGGCGATTATCGGTAAGGCGCGGAGGGCGGAGGCCTGGGCGCGGGGCGACAGGCGCCCCGCTGGAGAGAGGCTATTCGATCGGCAGTGCAAGTCCCGTCATGTCCAGGATCGGGAGGGCCAGCCGCTCGCTCCAGCCCCGCTCCGCCTCCCGGGTCTTGGGCAGCACCGGCAGCTTCAGGCCGGCGATCGAGTTTCGGCTGCGGAACTCGCTGGGGCTGAGGCCGTAGTGCTGCCGGAAGGCGCGGGTGAAATAGGACGGGTCCTTGAAGCCGCTGGCATAGGCGATGCTGGAAACCGGCATCTGGCTGTTCAGCAGCAGGTCATGGGCATGCTCCATGCGCTTGCTCTGGACGAACTCGAGAAAGCCGACCCCATAGACGTCCTTGAATGCGCGGCTGAAGCGGATCGGCGTCATGTTGCAGAGGTCGGCCATGGACTTCTGGTCGAGCGGCTCGTGGAAATGCTGCTGGATGTGCTGCATGACCCGCTCCAGCGGCTGCTGCTTCTGCGCCCTGGCGGTCAGGCGCACGCTTTCCGGCAACTCCTGGGAGCGCTCCAGGGGGCGCTTCTGCCGGCCGCTCGGCGGGTTGCGGCGCAGCTCGCAGAGCTGGCGCAGGGCCTGCAGGTAGCGCTGGCGTTCCGCGTTGGCCAGCGGCAGCACCAGATAGTCCCAAGCGCCGGAGCGGAAGGCCCAGATCGCCAGCTCCTCGGAGTGCTGCACGGTCAGCATGGTGACGGGAATGGACGGCGCCTGCCGCTTGATCGCCAGCAGCCGGTTCAGGCCGAGGGCATCGGGGCTGTCGTAGTGCAGGCAGATCATGTCGGGGCGCAGTCGCAGGTCCAGTCCGGTCAGGCTGACACCTGGCGCCCTGCTGATCCGGCAGCTGTCGGCGAACTGTCCGGGGATATCGTCGCTGGAGTCTTCCTGCGTGAGGTCGAACCACAGCAGGTGAGGGATGGGAGAGCAGGTATTCATCATGAAAATCGCCCGGTACTTCCTGTTGTGCCTTGATGGTAGCCAATGGCTATGGTGGGCGGGATCATTTCCTTATAAACATGCTTTTTTAAGGGAATAAGTCCTGTTTTCATGGAGTGAGTCGCGTTCGAAGACAAAAGCGAAGGAAGGCGTTCGGCAATCTGCGGGCGGCTTTATAGCGAAATGTCTGGCGATTTGCCATGAGCAGATAGTGGCAAATTGCACCATTGGTCGGCGCGGGCCGTGACGCTAGCGCGCTGCCGGGCCTGTTGCCGCAGGCGCCGGATCGGGCCGGCCAAGGCCGCCACCTCTCCGTTGCGTCTTCCGCGGCGCCCGGTCGCCGCCCCTGTGCCGGGGCGAGCGCCGACGTGCCGATTCAGGAGCGGCGCTCTATCCGCGCCGGGGTGCGGCGCATCAGGATCTCCCCGTGGCGGATGGAGACCAGCGCATGGCCCTGGCTGCGCAGCAGCTCGTAGTCGCTGGCCGCCGAGAGGATCAGCAGGTTGGCCGGCCGTCCGACCTCCAGGCCGTAGCGCTCGCCCAGCTGCAGGGTTCTGGCGCTGTGCCCGGTGACCAGGTCGAGCGCGCGCTGCAGGTCGGCATAGCCGAGCATGTGGCAGATGTGCAGGCCGGCTTCGAGGATGCGCAGGATGTTGCCGTTGCCCAGCGGGTACCAGGGGTCGACGATGGAGTCCTGGCCGAAGCAGACGTTCAGCCCGGCGCGGTCGAGTTCGGCGACCCGGGTCAGGCCGCGGCGCTTGGGATAGGTGTCGAAGCGCCCCTGCAGGTGGATGCTCTCGGTGGGGCAGGAGACGAAGTTGATCCGCGACAGCTTCAGCAGGCGGAACAGCTTGGAGCAGTAGGCGTTGTCCCAGGAGCCCATGGCCGTGGTGTGGCTGGCGGTGACCCGCTCGCCCATCTCGCGCACCCGCGCCTCCTCGGCGAGCACCTCGAGAAAGCGCGACTGCGGGTCGTCGGTCTCGTCGCAGTGCACGTCGACCAGGCAGCCGGTGCGCTCGGCCAGGTCCATGAGGAATTTGATCGAGCTGACTCCCTGTTCGCGGGTGTTCTCGAAATGCGGGATGCCGCCGACCACGTCGGCGCCCAGCGCGATGGCCTCGGCCATCAGCTCGCGACCGCCTTGGTAGGACTCGATGCCTTCCTGCGGGAAGGCGACGATCTGCAGGTCGATCAAGTGGCGGGTTTCCTCGCGCACCTCGAGCATCGCCTTGAGCGCGGCGAGCGTCGGGTCGGTGACGTCGACGTGGGTGCGCACGTGCTGGATGCCGTGCTCGACCAGCATGTCGATGGCCTTCCTGGCCCGGGTCTTGGTGTCCTCGTGGGTGACCAGCGCCTTGCGCTCGGCCCAGCGCTCGATGCCCTCGAACAGGGTGCCGCTCATGTTCCAGGCCGGCTCGCCGGCGGTGAGGGTGGCGTCCAGGTGGATGTGCGGCTCGACGAAGGGCGGCACCACCAGGTTGCCGGTGGCGTCCAGCTCGTCGCCGCCGGCGTCGGCGGGCGCCGGCTGGGCGACGATCGCGGCGATGCGCGCGCCGTCCAGTTCGATGCGGTGGAGGCCTTCGCGGCCGCGCAGGCGGGCGTTGATGATCTTCATGGCGAAGCTTCCTTCTGCTTGTGCGGAGATGACCGCCGGTCCGGCGGGCCGGACCATTCAAGCAGCTGGCAGCGGATCTGGCGAGGGGCGGGCTGGAGGTGCGGCCCCGCCGTGGGGGCGAGGGGCCGGGAAGAGGCGATCAGCCGATGCTGATCGGCGGCAGCTGGGTCAGTTCGACGCTCTGCTGGCGGCGCGGGGCGAGGATTTCCGCTTCGCCGTCGACCACCAGCTCGTCGTGCTGGTTGTAGACGCGGGTGGCGATGCGCACGCGGAACTTCGGCAGCTTCTCGAGGATTTCCAGGCGCACGGTGAGGGTGTCGCCGAGCTTCACCGCGCGGGTGAACTGCATGGTCTGGCCGAGGTAGATGGTGCCCGGGCCGGGCATGGTGCAGGCCACCGCGGCGCTGATCAGCGCGCCGCTGAACATGCCGTGGGCGATGCGCTCCTTGTACGGGCTGCGGGCGGCGAACTCGGCATCCAGGTGTACCGGGTTGTGGTCGCCGGAGAGGGCGGCGAACAGCTGGATGTCCTTTTCCTCCACGGTCTTGCTGTAGCTGGCTTGCTGGCCGACCTCGAGATCGCCATAGGGGACGTTGGTAACCTGGCTCATGCAGTTTCCTTGGTGTTCTGTCTATAAGGGGAAAAGGAATCCCCATCGGGGCGATGGGAGAGGGGGAGATTCGGATTCGTTGCGAAAAGTCCGCATTGTAGTGCCGGGCGCCGTGGTTTTCACGGAAAGGAAGGCCGATTCGCACAGGCTTGAACTTCGCGCACCGAGCGCGCCCGTCTGGCAGGGGCAGGCCCGCGGCGTGCGAGCCTTCCGGGCGCCGGGCCTGCCTGCTACTCTCGGGCCGCCTGCCTGCCAGCGGACAACAAGAATTCAACCTGTGCCGATGCATGAAGTGGAGTGGCATTGCATGACCGAGACCCCCTGGAAGGACCATCACCCCGCCGGCCTCGTCCGCGACATCGATCCCGACCTGTACCCCAACATTCCCGCCGTGCTGAAGGCCTCCTGCCTGCGCTTCGCCGACCGGCCGGCGTTCAGCAACCTCGGCCATACCCTCAGCTATGGCGAGCTGTACGCGCTGTCCGGCGCCTTCGCCGCCTTCCTGCAGGGGCTCGAGGGCCTGCAGCCGGGCGACCGCATCGCCGTGCAGCTGCCCAACCTTCTGCAGTACCCGGTGGTGGTGTTCGGCGCCCTGCGCGCCGGGCTGATCGTGGTCAACACCAACCCGCTGTACACCGCCCGGGAGATGCTCCAGCAGTTCGAGGATTCCGGGGCCAAGGCCCTGGTCTGCCTGGCCAACAAGGCCCATCTGGCCGAGGAGGTGCTGCCGCGCAGCGGCATCCGGCACGTGGTGGTCACCGAGGTCGGCGACCTGTTGCCGCCGCTCAGGCGCGTGCTGGTCAACGGCGTGGTGCGCTACGTCAAGCGCATGGTTCCGGCCTACCAGCTGCCGCAGGCGCTGAAGTTCAGCGCCGCCCTGGCCGAAGGCCGCGGCCGGACGCTGCAGGAGGTCGAGGCGGCGCCCGGCGATGTCGCCGTGCTGCAGTACACCGGTGGCACCACCGGCACGCCCAAGGGTGCCATGCTCACCCACCGCAACCTGGTGGCCAACATGCTGCAGTGCCGGGCGCTGGTCGGCGGCGTCTTCGGCGAGGGCTGCGAAACCCTGGTCGCGCCGCTGCCGCTCTACCACATCTATGCCTTCACCCTGCACTGCATGGCGATGATGCTCCTCGGCAACCACAACCTGCTGATCAGCGATCCGCGCGACCTGCCGGGCATGGTCCGCGAGCTGTCGAAGTGGAAGTTCAGCGGCTTCGTCGGCCTCAATACCCTGTTCGCCGCGCTGTGCCACGACGAGGGCTTCCGCCGCCTGGACTTCTCCGCGCTGAAGCTGACCCTGTCCGGCGGCATGGCCCTGCAGCAGGCCGTCGCCGACTGCTGGAAGGCCACCACCGGCTGCGAGATCCTCGAAGGCTACGGCCTCACCGAAACCAGCCCGGTAGTGACCGGCAACCCCTGCGGGCACATCCGTCCCGGCACCATCGGCCTGCCGCTGGCCTCGACCCTCTGCCAGGTGCGCGACGACGAGGGTCACGAGCTGCCGCCCGGCGGCCGCGGCGAGCTCTGGGTGAAGGGACCGCAGGTGATGAAGGGCTACTGGCAGAACCCCGAGGCCACCGCCGCGGTGCTCGACGCCGACGGCTGGCTGCGCACCGGCGACATCGCGGTGATCGAGCCCGACGGCTACCTGCGCATCGTCGACCGCAAGAAGGACATGATTCTGGTGTCCGGCTTCAACGTCTATCCGAATGAGCTGGAGGAGGTCATCGCCAGCCTGCCGGGGGTGTTGCAGTGCGCCGTCATCGGCGTGCCCGACGAGCGCACCGGCGAGGCCATCAAGGTCTTCGTGGTGGTCAAGCCTGGCGCGACCCTGACCGAGGAGCAGGTGATGCGCCACATGCACGACAACCTCACCGGCTACAAGCGTCCGAAACACATCGAGTTCCGCGACCGCCTGCCGACCACCAACGTCGGCAAGATCCTGCGCCGCGAGCTGCGTGACCAGGAACTGGGCCGGACGGCCGGCGCGGAGCGGGCCGGCTCCTGAGCCGGTGCGGCGGGGCGGAGGAGGCGTCTGCCGCCCGGCTCGCCGGCGCGGAACCTCTGCGCCTCCCGACGGTCGATGCACAGGTTGCGCCACATACCAGTCCGGCTGTCTGGTCCAGGGAAAGACGTCCTGTCCGGGCGTTTCCTGCGCCAGCAGGATGTCTCCCCCGCAATCCCACCGACCATTTCCATTCGGGAGACGCTTCATGGACAGAGTCCGGATCCTGTTCTGCACCACCGTATGCTTCGCGGGCATGGCAGCCGTCGGCGTTCATTCCTCCATGGCTCGGGCCGCAGATGCGCCCGCCAGCCCCTGGGGCGCCAGTTCGTCGGGGAGCTCGTTCAGGACCCACCCGCAGTGGTTCCCGAAAATGGCGGAGGCGGGCGTCGCCACGGTTCGCCTGTTCCCCGAGTGGCGGGCGATAGAGCCGGAGGACGGAACCTGGAAATGGGATGCCGCCGACTCGCTGGTCGGCGCCGCCACCCAGAACGGTCTCAAGATCAGCGGACTCTTGCTGGGTTCCTCGCCGGGAACGGAGGCCAGCCATGCCTTTCCGATGAACGATCTGGACGACTGGTCCGAGTACGTCTCGGCGGTCGCCGGCCGCTACCGCGAGCAGATCCGCTACTGGGAAGTGTGGAACGAGGGCAACGGCTCCTTCAACGATGGCGGCAACACCACGTCAGACTACGCGAAGCTCGCCATCGCCAGCTACGAGGCGGCCAAGCGGGTCAACTCGCAGGCGCAGGTCGGCCTGACGGTCGCCAGCTTCGACCTTCCCTATCTCAACCAGGCGATCCTGGCCATGGCCAAGGCGGGCAAGCCGGACAGTTTCGACTATCTGTGCGTCCACCCCTACGAGGTGGCGGATGGCATCTCCAACGACGTCGACGGCGAGATTCCCTTCCTGTGGATGAGCCATCTTCTGCGCGACATGCTGAAGGACAGCGCACCGGAGCGCAGCGACGCCGAGATCTGGATCACGGAAGTGGGCCGCTGGATCGGCACGCGCAACGAGCGCACCGTCAGCGAGGCGGATGCCGCGAAGGCACTCGTCAAGATCTACACGATGTCCATCGCCCAGGGCATCGCGCGGGTCCAGTGGTTCGAGGCGCAGGCCCCACAGGGGGAGGATCAGGGATTCGGCTTGCTGGAGCAGGACGGCACGGCCCGCGACGCCTACCAGACGCTGGCCTTGCTGAAGAAAGCGCTCGGCGCGAAGCCGGCGTACCAGGGCTGGCTGGCCCTGGGCCGCAATGGCCGGGGTTATGGCTTCGTCTTCCAGGGGCATAGCTATCCCGTACTGGTCGCCTGGATGCCGAAAGGGCTGACCGACAAGTCGCTCTCGTTCGCCAGCGATGTGAAGGTGATCGATCCGTCGAACGGCACGAGCAGAACGCTCAAGGCCAATCAGGCTCTGGAGTTGAACGAGGCTCCTGTCCTGGTGGCCGGCCTGCCGACCGATCTGCGCGATCAGGCCAGGCTCAATGCCGGCAAGCGCTTTCCCTGGGGGGGCGATCATGCGGATGTCACTACGGTGAGCATCCGGCCTGGAACGGCGGATGCGGACAAGGGGGTCTTCCTGCTCGGCGAAGGCGAGCGACGCACCTTCGATTTCTCGGACGGCTCGTCGGGCGTCGAGATGGAGGGCGATATCTCGCATCCGGCGAACTTCTACGTCCATCCCTCGTTCGCCTCGCCGCAGACCCGGGACTACTACATCCGCGTCGCGGTCCGCCGCCTGGGCTCGGGCAATGTCGGCATGAACCTGCTCTACGAGGTTGCCGACAGTCAGGGGCGCACGCCCTACGTGAACAGGGGGAAATGGTTCGGCGCCTCGCAGGACAGCGGCTGGCAGACATATACCTGGCACGTCAGCGATGCGTCCTTCTCGAAGATGTGGGGCTACGACTTCAGCATCCGGCCGGAACAGTCGGTCCCCTTCGTCCTGGGCAAGGTCGAGGTCAGCACCCAGCCATTCAAATAGCGCAATGGCCCCGGGTGCTGGAGCCGGACATTCCTTGTCCGGCATTCCGCCAGGGAGGGGCGCAGGACAATCGCATGAACGTGTAGGAGCGAATTCATTCGCGACCCGCGCCATAGGTGCGGCAAATCGTTGAACATCTACGCCCCGCATGCGGGGCGGTCGCGGATGAATCCGCTCCTACAGGGGCGTATGCATGCCGACATTTCGCTGCATGCGATTGCCCCGGGAGGGGGCGGGTTACAGTCCCTGCTGGTACAGGTGTTCGAAGCAGAAGTTGGTCGCCTCGACGAAGCCCTCGGCGCTGCCGCAGTCGAAGCGCCGGCCCTTGAAGCGGTAGGCCAGCACGCAGCCGCTCTGGGCCTGCTTCATCAGTGCGTCGGTGATCTGGATCTCGCCGCCCTTGCCCGGCTCGGTATCGGCGATCAGCTCGAAGATGTCCGGGGTCAGGATGTAGCGGCCGATGATCGCCAGGTTGGAGGGCGCGTCCTCCGGCCTGGGCTTCTCGACCATGCTGGTGACCCGGTAGATGTCGTCGCGGATCATCTCGCCGGCGATCACCCCGTACTTGTTGGTCTGGTCGCGCGGCACTTCCTGGATGGCGACGATCGAGCAGCGGAACTGGCGATACAGCTTGACCATCTGCGCCAGCACCCCGTCGTCCCCGAGGTTCAGGCACAGGTCGTCGGCCAGGACCACCGCGAAGGGCTCGTCGCCGATCAGCGGCCGGCCGGTGAGGATGGCGTGGCCCAGGCCCTTCATTTCCACCTGGCGGATGTAGGAGAAGGTGCACTGGTCGATCAGCTCGCGCGTGCCGGCCAGATACTTCTCCTTGTCGGTGCCGCGGATCTGATGCTCCAGCTCGTAGCTGATGTCGAAATGGTCCTCCAGCGCGCGCTTGCCGCGGCCGGTGACGATGGCCATGTGCTGCAGACCGGCATCGCGCGCCTCCTCGACGCCGTACTGGATCAGCGGCTTGTTGACGATGGGCAGCATCTCCTTGGGCATCGCCTTGGTGGCCGGGAGAAAACGGGTGCCGTAGCCGGCAGCGGGGAACAGGCATTTGCGGATCATGGACGTCCTTGCAAGTGGATCAGGTGTTATTGAAGGTTCTGGCTCTGGAAGCGAGAGCCCTGTGGGTGGAAGTACGGGCCGCTGGCCCGCAGGATGAAACGGGCTGTCGCCTTACTCCGCGTAGCCTTGCGGATTCTTCGACTGCCAGTGCCAGGTGTCGCGCATCATGGCCTGCAGGCCGCGTTCGGCCCTCCAGCCCAGTTCGCGGGCGGCCTTGGCCGGGTCGGCCCAGCATTCGGCGATATCGCCGGGACGGCGGGGAGCGATGCGGTAAGGGACCGGCTGGCCGGAAGCCTCTTCGAAGGCCCGCACCATCTCCAGCACGCTGTAGCCACAACCGGTGCCGAGGTTCCAGATGTGTACGGCATGCTGCCGTGCGAGGGCGCGCAGCGCCTTGAGATGCCCCTTGGCCAGATCGACCACATGGATGTAGTCGCGCACGCCGGTGCCATCGCGGGTCGGGTAGTCGTCGCCGAACACCAGCAACTCGCGCAACTTGCCGATGGCCACTTGGCTGATATAGGGCAGCAGGTTGTTGGGCACGCCGTTGGGGTCTTCGCCGATCAGTCCGCTTTCGTGGGCTCCCACCGGGTTGAAGTAGCGCAGCAGGGCGATGCTCCAGCGCGGATCGGAGGCGGCCAGGTCGTGCAGGATCTGCTCGACCATCAGCTTCGAGCGGCCATAGGGATTGGTCGGCGTGCCGGTCGGAAAGTCTTCGCGGATCGGCATCTGCGCCGGTTCGCCGTACACCGTGGCGGAGGAGCTGAACACCAGGCGGAACACTTCGGCGCGGGCCATGGCCTGGCATAGCGCGAGGCTGCCGGCCACGTTGTGCTCGTAATAGTCCAGCGGCTTTTGCACGCTCTCGCCCACGGCCTTGAGACCGGCAAAATGCAGCACTGCCGATATGCGGTGCTGATGAAAAAGCCCGTCCAGCAGATCGCGGTCGCGAATGTCGCCCTCGACGAACAAGGGGCGTTTGCCGCAAATGGCCTCGATCTGCCGCAGAGAGCTGGGCGAGCTGTTGCAAAGATTGTCCAGCACCACCACCTCGAAACCGCTCTCGAGCAGCGCAAGGGTGGTGTGCGAGCCGATATAGCCGGCTCCGCCGGTTACCAGAATTTTCTCGGTCACAGGAGTTCCCTCTCCAGATCCAGAGCGCAGGCCCTTACGCCGGGCTGTGCGTGGACGGTCCAGTGTTGAGTGTGTGATGAGGTGTCGCTGATGAAGTGCGGCGGGCCTGGAGGCCGGGCCGCGAGAGGTAATGGCGTCAGGGAGAGCTGGAGGCCTGTTTTTCCTTCGCCTCTGTCAGCCCTTGCCGGACAATCGCTTCGTTTGGCCTGGAGATGTCCTCGAAAACCTTGCGGAACATCGGAATCAGCAGACTTCCGCCGCGTTCGCTCAGGTGGTCGTCGTCGAAGTAGATGGGCTGACCCCCTACATCACCCCGGCAACGGCTATCGCTGCATAGATAGGGAATGGGGTCGAGTATCTTCACGCCACAGCGTTCGGCCGCCATATCCTGGGTTTCGAGGACGAAGGCGTTGCGCTGCCGGTATTCCTCGAGAGAGACCGAAACCTCGGCTGGCCGGCCCAGCATCAGCGCGCGCCCCATGGTTTTGGGGACGTCGATCTTCAGTTCCGGTGTCGGACGTACCATATAGACGGGCCGGGTTTTGGCGAACTCGCAGGCTGCTTCTATCATTCCATCGCGCATGGCCTGGAAGAACTCATGCGTGCGGGATTGTTCGGGTGAGCCAATGTAAAAAAGCGGTACTTTGGCTTTGTCCGTTCGATCGGGCTCGTTCGGGCCGCTGATGTAAGCGGCTGAGCGGTTGATGATGAGCATGGGAACGTCGCTCGGCAGGCTTTTCTGCTTGTTCACCGCCTGAGTCAGGAACTCGTCACAGCGATAGTCGCGCTCCCCGGCTTTCTTTATGCCCAGAATCGTTGGGCAACTGGCCAGCGTCCAATCCAGAACATTCAGTGCCCGATCGGGGAGTGCCTTTTCGACCGAGCGGATCATGGCTCCGGCATGACTGTCGCCGATCACGATGACCCCCAGCGTGTCGCCGCCATAAGTGCACTCGGGGACAGGGAGGCTGAAGGCGAGGCATTCCTTGATCCGGGGATTCTTGTTTTCCGCCTCGTTGAACACCGCGCTGATCTGGGCGGGCAGGCGTCCAGGGATGCCTTGCTGCACGCGAACCAGCAGGCTCGGCAGCGCCACGACGCAAATAGCCGCCAGCAAGGCTCCTGCACCGGCCCACTGCGGCATGCGGGTCAGCGTGGTGCGGGCCGGTGTTTCGACCAGCGAATAGGACAGCCAGCCGAACAGCAGGGTCAACGCCATCCCCAGGCTAATGGCGCCCGCATGATCCTGCAGATGCAGATAGGACAGTGCGACGGCGAATGGCCAGTGCCACAGGTACAGCGAATAGGAGCAGTCGCCCAGCCATTGGGCGATCCGGCTGCCGGTCCATGGCGAGCCCTGGCGAGCGGCGATCAGCACCAGCAGGGTGCCCGTGACCGGAACCAGGGCTCGCCAGCCTGGCCAGTTGCTGCTGGCATCGAACAGCAGGATGGCGGCGATGATCAGGCTGAAGCCGCCCGTTTCGAGGGCGATTTGTGTCCGCGCAGAAAGCCGTAGCGGATTGGCAAGCAGATAGACCAGGCCGCCGGCCAGCATTTCCCAGGCCCGTGTCGGCAACAGATAGAAGGCGAACGTCGGTTCGACGGGCGAAACGAAAATGGAAAGCAACAGGGACAGCAGCAGACCCAGGGCGAGCGTCGCGGTTAGAGGCACTCGACCGGGGCGAATCCTCCAGATCGCAATCAGAACCAGCGGGAGGATCAGATAGAACTGCCACTCGACCGACAGCGACCAGGTATGCAGCAGCAGTTTCTCGTGGGATGCCGCGTCGAAGTAGCCCACCTCACGCCAGAGTTTAATATTCGAGAAGAAGCCGAGTGCGCTGATGACGTGCGTGCCGAGCTCCTTGTACTCGAGATCGGACAGGAAGAACCAGCCTGCGATCATCAGGATGAGGGTTAGAAAAAGCAGGGCCGGGATGATTCGCCTGGCGCGCGACAGGTAGAAACCGACCAGGGAAAATGCCGGGCGGGCTCCTCCCTGTTTTGCGGATGTTTCCAGGCCGCTTGCGATGATTCCTGTCATTAGAAAGCCGGAGATGACGAAGAAAACGTCGACGCCGATGAATCCGCCGGAGAATCCGGTGATCCCGAAGTGATAGAGGATCACCGCCAGTACGGCCCAGGCGCG
The DNA here is from genome assembly GCF_004339665.1 of Azotobacter chroococcum. Lineage (GTDB taxonomy): Bacteria > Pseudomonadota > Gammaproteobacteria > Pseudomonadales > Pseudomonadaceae > Azotobacter > Azotobacter chroococcum. The sequence continues at coordinate 164,121 of NZ_SMMU01000001.1, read as the reverse complement.
CAGACCGTTTATGTCTTCTCTGAAACTCTTGCCTGTGGTGGTCATGTGATGGTCGCTTGCTACGAAAAGTGTAGGAATGCCGTAAGGTTGTCCTCTGCCTGCCGAGGAGGAGCGCGCATCGGCGCTACGCTGTGGATGCCTGTGGCTGGCATTGAAGTTTTCCTATCGCTTCCAGCAGTCGCATGGCGGATGTTCTCCAGTTGTAGCGCCCGGCATTTGCACGGCCCTTTTCCCGGAGTGTCCTGGCCAGCTCCGGTGTTGAAATGAGCAGGCCTATCTTTTCGGCGATGTCGTTGACGTCGTATGGCGAGCAATACAGGGCCGAGTCTCCACAGACCTCCGGAAGGCTCGCCGCATCCGATACGATGACCGGGCAGCCACAGGCCTGTGCTTCCAGGGGTGGAATGCCGAAGCCTTCGTAGAAGGAGGGAAATACAAAGGCGTCGGCCCCGCCGTACAGGTTGGCCAGCTCGTCGTCGGAAACCCTGCCGAGCAGTCTTATTCGGGGGTTCGATTCGATTTTTCTGGCCAGGTCGGAGTCCGCAAAGATCTTGTTCATCGCTCCGGCAATGTAGAGCTTGTGGGTGTCCTGCCGGAGCAGGCCGAATGCCTCGACCAGACCGTGAAAGTTCTTCTGCCGGCTTATCGAGGAAACCGCCAGTATGTAGCGTTCGCTGGCGGAGGCCGGCGTTTCCCGAAATGCGCTGGAAACGGCGTTGGGGACGACGGAAACCTTTTCGGGGCGGAGCTGGTAGGCCGTGCAGATTTCGCTTTTGGAGAACTCGCTGACGGTCAAAACTTTCAGCGAGGTTTTCATCATCCTGGGTATGGCCAGTCGATAGGCTGTGCGGAATTGCCAGGAAAAGTTTTCCGGGAATTTCTCGAAGGCTATGTCGTGCAGCGTCGATACCTTGTTCCAGTACAGAAGCGGAGCGGTGTTCGCCAGGTTTATCAGTAGTGGCGAGTTCCGGGTTTTCAGGAGTGCCGGAAGGTCGATCTGCTCCCAGGCGTGTCCGGTACGGCTGCCGATCACTTCGACGCCCAGGGCTCTGGCAGTTTCCTGATGCAGTATGTTCTGCGGGGCCACGAATTTGATGGATGGCATTAGCTCGACCAGTTGCCTGCTGATCTCCAATGCATAACGCTGCACGCCGGTTATGGGCTGCGTCAGGAAGCGGGCATTTACATATACCAATCTGAAGGTCCTTTCTTGATCGGTTCGGGAAAAGCCGAATGATTGCTTTCGATGCTCATGGGTTACAGGGCAAGGTTTCTCTCGGGCGATGGCCTTGCCTTGAGGATGCGCTTGCCGATGTTCTGCCCGGTCGTTTCTATATATCTATATGTGACGGTCGAGCAGAGAATGACTGCCGCCAGGATGGCGAACACGAGGAAGTTGTTCAGGATGAGGTTTCCGAAGTCCAGATAGCGTGCTTCGCCCACCATGTAGGAAAACTCTTTCCCGAGGATTTTCTGCAGGACGATGGAGAGTGCTATGACGCAGAAAATGACGGCAATATGGGTCATATAGATGGAGTAGGACAGTTTGCCCAGCGTGGTCAGAAGCGGAGTTCTCAGCAGGTCGGATATTCTTCCCTGTTCGAAGGCGAAGACGATCGCGATGCAGCAGAACACCAGGCTGGTCAGGATCGATTTGTGGTCGATGTCTGCCGTGACGAGCCAGCAGGCAGCGACCAGCAGGAGCGGCTCGAGCGCCATTGTCAGTGCCCTGCCCGGTGGGGCGTTGTTCTTGACGAAAACAAAGACCAGATAGGCGAGGGCGCCTGCGAAGAAGCTGGACAATCCCCGCATGGCCGCTTCGGTGAAGATCTCGCTGCCCGCATACAGGGCGAGAAACATCGATGCGGAGATAATCGTCCAGGCAATGTATCTCGGCCTTGTTCCACAGAGCGTCAGGGCGGCAAAGAATAGGTACATGTAGTATTCGATGCTTATGCTCCAGGAGGGGTAGTTGAAGGACAGCTTGTTCGTTGCATCGGTCCAGGCCTGGACGAGCAGGAGGTTGGGCAGGATTTCCGAGACGGCCCTGTTCGCCGTGAATGGGGCCTCGCCGAAAGAGACCCCATTGCGGTAGGCAAGCAGTTTTGCCAGCTCCAGGAGGATGAAGACCAGCAGCATCGCTATATGCAGAGGGAATATCCTGAAGGTTCTCGAGATGAGGAACTTCTTGAGGTCGATATTGTGCTTCGTGCCATATCCGTGTGCCAGGACAAAGCCGCTGAGCACGAAAAAGAAGTCGACGAAAAGTTCCGCGTTACGAAAGAAGACAAGTTCCGTGAGACTTTGCGGAACGTGCAGGTGATAGAGGACAACGGACAGGGCGCACAGGCCTCTGAAGCTGTCCAGCACATGAAATCTTTCCGTGTGAAGCATGGTTGGGTTTTGCCTGATGAGGTTGGAGTGGCCCAAAGCAAAATGATCGACGATCGTGCCGAATGAATGGCGCGAAATCAGCGCCACTCTTCCGGACAGTCGACTTTCCAGTCGGCGAATGCCGACTCCAGCGGGTACTGGTACGGATAGCCGTGCTCCACCAGGAAGCCGGGGAGAATGTTGTTCGAGCGCACCAGCTTGCGAATCCGCACCGGGCTGAACGGGTGCCTGATGCCGAGCGGACGGGCGATCAGCTCGATGCCGTAGGCCGCACTCAGCAGCAGCGGGTAGGGGATGGCCGGCACCTTGCGGCGGACGCCGGCCACCTTGCAGACGGCTTCCACGTATTCCTGGATCGAGGGGCCGGGGTTCATCGACATGTTGAACAGCGTGAAATGCTCGCCCCGCTCCTTCTGGCGCTGCAGGGCCCACCACATGGCCGCGCACAGCTCCTTCACATAGGTGCCGGCCTTGCGGGTGTCGCGGTTGCCCATATAGAAGAAGTAGCGCTTGAGCACCGCCTTGATCAGGCGCGAAACGTTGCCACCCTCGCCCGGGCCGAAGACCACGCCGGGACGGACGATGACCAGATGGCGCTGCGCCCGGTCGGCGGCCAGCCAGGCCTGGTGGATCTTCTCCGCGGCCAGCTTGGAGCCGCCGTAGGCGGTCACCGGAACCGGCAGGGAACGCTCGTCCTTCTGCTGCTCGCTCGGGCCATAGGGCGAAATGGAGCTGGTGAAGACGAGGTCGCGGCAGCCCACGCGCTCGGCCCAGGCGCAGACGTGCTCGGCGCCGAGCAGGTTGGTCTCGTAGTACTCGAAATCCTCGTGACCCGGCTCGCGGTGCACCGCGGCGAAGTTGGCGATCAGGGCAACCGGCTCTTCGGGCTGCCAGGCGATTTCCTGACGGACGTCGCCCTTGACCTCGACGATCCCCGCCTCTTCACGGACCAGCCGGGTGCGATAGGGGAAGGGCTTGTCGGCCACCTGTTCCTTGTCGAACAGGTAGACCTTTGCAAAATCGCCGGTGGCGAGCAGTTGTTTGGCGAAGAAGACGCCAATGAAGCCGGAGCCTCCGAAAATGACAGCGCAGCTCATCCGATAAATTCCTCAAGCATGAAAGGAGTCTTGCGACTCGGGTTCCGTGGTCGATGGCCGTTCAGGCCCTGCAAGTCGGGAGGTCAGACCCGCCCGTACACATCCTCGAAGCGCACGATGTCGTCCTCGCCCAGGTAGGAGCCGGACTGCACCTCGATCAGCTCCAGGGGGATGACGCCGGGGTTTTCCAGGGCGTGGATCTGGCCGACGGGGATGTAGGTGGACTGGTTTTCCGCCACCAGGTAGGTGTTTTCGCCGTTGGTGACCTTCGCCGTGCCGCTGACCACGATCCAGTGCTCGGCGCGGTGGTGGTGCATCTGTACCGAGAGCTTGGCGCCGGGCTGCACGGTGATGCGCTTGACCTGGTAGCGCTGGCCGTTGTCGATGGAGTCGTAGACGCCCCAGGGCCGGTACACCTCGCGGTGGTTGAGGTGCTCCTGGCGCCCGGACTCCCTGATCCGTTCGACGATCTTCTTCACGTCCTGGACCCGGTCCTTGTGCGCCACCAGCAGGGCGTCCTTGGTTTCGACGATCACCAGGTCCTCGACCCCCAGGGTGGCGACCAGGCGGCTGTCGGCGTGCACGTAGGTGTTGCGGCTGTCCTGGATGAGCACGTCGCCGCGGAACACGTTGCCCTCGGCATCCTTGGCGCTGACTTCCCAGAGCGCCGACCAGGAGCCGATGTCGCTCCAGCCGGCGTCCAGCGGCACCATGGCCGCATCGGCGGTCTTCTCCATCACCGCATAGTCGATGGAGTCTTCCGGGCAGGCGGCGAAGGCGTCGGGATCGACCCGAACGAAGCACGGATCCTGCGGAGCGACGTCCAGCGCCGCGCGGCAGGCCGCCAGGATGTCCGGACGGAAGCGTTCCAGCTCTTCGAGGTAGCGGCTGGCGCGGAACAGGAACATGCCGCTGTTCCAGAAGTAGTCGCCGCAGATCAGGTAGCTGTGGGCGGTGGCCGGGTCGGGCTTCTCGACGAAGCGGCCGACCGCGAAGCCGCCCGCCTCCAGCGCCGCGCCGCGCTCGATATAGCCGTAGCCGGTCTCCGGATGGGTGGGGACGATGCCGAAGGTCACCAGCCGGCCCGCTTCGGCCAGCGGCAGGGCGGTGCGGATGCTGGCATGGAAGGCTTCCACGTCCTGGATCAGGTGATCGGCGGCCAGCACCAGGAGGATCGGGTCGTCCGCCTGGCCAAGGGCCTGAAGCGCCGCCAGGGCGATCGCCGGGGCGGTGTTGCGGCCGACAGGCTCGAGCAGGAGGGGCGCCTGTTCCAGGCCGAGCCGGCGCAACTGTTCGACGACGAGAAAACGGTGCTGCTCGTTGCAGATCAGGCAGGGCAGGGCGACCTGCAGGCCCTGCAGACGCTGGAGGGTGGCCTGCAGCATGGACAGCTGGGCGTCGGCCAGGGCGAGGAACTGCTTGGGGTTGAGCTGGCGGGACAGCGGCCACAGGCGCGAGCCTGAGCCCCCGGCCATGATGACGGGAAAAAGCATGGAGAACACATCCTGTATTCGGCAGTCAGCGGACTGACTGTGCAAGGCTGGAAAATGGAGTTGGTTTAGCGAGCGGGACTATCGATAAAGTCAGGGCAGGTGCGTGAAGCTGAAGGAAGGCCAATAGCGGGGTTTGTTGTTTTGGGAGCGGATGAATCCGCTCCTATACCAGGCTCAGATCCTTCAGGCGGCTGTTCTGGGAGTCCTGAGTGGTGGTCTGGAAGTACTCCTGGCGAAAGATGAAGTTCTTGATCCGTTGCTTGAAAACGCTCTTGTCGAAGGTGGCGGCATGTTCATGCAGGAGCGCCGGGGCGAATTTGTATTCGCCGTTTTCCAGCTGCTGCACGGCCTGCACCAGGGCCTCCACGCTCTGCTCCTTGAACAGGATGCCGGTCTTGCCGTGGATGACCGTCTCCAGCGCACCACCCTTGCCGTAGGCGATGACCGGAGCGCCCGCCGCCATGGCCTCGACGGGAACGATCCCGAAGTCTTCCATCCCCGGGAAGACCAGGCCCCGGCAGCGTTGCAGCAGGTCCTTGATGACCGGGAAAGGCTGGCGTCCCATCAGTCTCACATTGGGCCGGGCCTTGGCCTGCAGGCTGTCGAACAGCTCGCCTTCACCGATCACGATCAGCGGCAGGCCAAGCCTGTTGAAGGCCTCGACGGCCAGGTCCGCGCGCTTGTAGGCGACCAGCTGCCCAAGGCACAGGTAGAAGTCGCCACGTTGGGCGTCAGGGCTGAAGTCGGAGGTATTGACCGGTGGGTAAATGACCTCGGCCTCGCGGTGGTAGAACTTCTTGATGCGCGAGGCGACGAATTTCGAGTTGGCGACGAAGTGGTCCACGCGATCTGCCGAAAGCCTGTCCCACGCCCGCAGCCGGTGGGCGATCCACGGAAAGAGCATGCGAACGATCCGCCCGGCGCCAGCTTGATACTCATGGTACATGTCCCACACATAACGCATGGGCGAGTGGCAATAGCAGATGTGCAGGGCGTCCGGACGGGTGATGACGCCCTTGGCCGGACCGGACTCGCTGCTGAGCACCAGGTCGTACTCGCTGAGATCAAGTTGCTCCAAAGCAAGCGGCATCAAGGGTAAGTACTTCTGGTAGTGCTTTCTGGCGCCTGGCAGGCGCGAGATGAAGGACGTGTGGATCTGTCCCCGGAAGTTTGCCGGGAGTGACTGGCGTACCATTTTTTCATTGCAGACATGGATGAAGAGGTCTGCTTCCGGGAACAGTTCGACAAGCGCAGAGCAAACGGCCTCGCCGCCACGATTGCTGAGCCACCAGTAGTGGACAATTGCGACTTTCATGGGAACTTCCTTATTGAATAAACAGGGGAGGTAAATATCCAACGGTTGTGGAATTCGATGTGTGTGCAGTGCTTTTCTTCAAGTGTTTGGAGACGCTCGGGAACGAGCGGGACTGTTTTTATTTTGTCAGGGCGCGCGACGGCAGGCTGAACAGGATGCGTCCAAGATGACAGTTCAGCAGGGAGTAAATCTGGATGCACAATACGGCATTCAGCGCGACAAGCACCGGTGGCGCAAAGAGCACAAAGGCTTCCGCGAAAAGAGCAGGAAGTTGCAGGGGTGAAATAAGCTGGGCAGCAATATTGATGATGAAAAAGCTGAGCAGGTAAATGGACAGCGTATGGCGACCCAGCGTGCACAACAGCCTCAGCGGGTAACGCCGCGCCAGCAGCGTGAAGAAGTCGATGGCGGCGATTACCAGACAGGTGGCGACCACAAGATTGGCGCCGGGCAGGCCCATCGCATCGTAGTGACGGCCAAGTGCCAATAGCCCTATGGCGCTCACGCAGGCCAGCGAGAAACGCATCCCGTTGAACTGGCTGGCAAGCCGTTCGACATAGGCTTTGCCATAGCATCCGGCGGTGAAGAATATGGCGTTGCCGGCAAGGCTCAGCAGGTTCCAGTGTTGCGTCGGAATGACTTGCTTATAGAAGACGGCCAGCAGGGCGATGAGCGCGAATGTCAGCCCGATATGGCGACTGCCGAGCTTGCAGGCCACGAAGTAGATGACCAAGGCATAGAGATACCAAATGGGAGTATCCCCGACGAGGGCGTGCCGGGCGAGGTCATCGAGCCCCAGTGGAAAGGGAACATTGCCGGGAACCAGGGCCGGATCGAAGTTCGCTATCAGAAAGGCACGAAAGCCCAGTTCAATCGACATCCACAGCAGATAGATCCACAGGAAGGTGGCGATACGTGGCTGAAAGACATCGCGCCAGTTGCGATTGAAAACGGCCGAATGGGCCAGAAAGCCGGAAATAAGAAAGAACAGCGGCATGCGCAGCCAGCCCAGTCCGACAACCATTATCTGCCACACTTTGAAACTGAGCGTGTCGGACAGGGGCGAGTTCAGGAAGATATAAACGACCGTGTGGTAGAGCACTACCAATATCAGGCATGCGCCTTTGGCAGCATCCAGCCACTCGATGCGTGCCGAGGGGGGACTGGAAGTCACTATTTATTCCTGCGAAGTATTTTTCGTTGCCTGGGCGGGTGCCATGAAAATGCAATTGGCTGATCGGCAGCCTCTCACGAACATCCGCCATGGAGCGCCGAAGGCAGCGGCCTAGCTCAGGGCTTTCGCCATGAGCTGGGCCGACATGCACCAGCTCTGGACCTTGCCCGGAGCGTTCGGCCGCTGGTCGGGCGAAACTGCCAGGATCTGCAGCAGCGCCCCGGCGATTTCTTCGGCATTCGGGGCCACTACCCGGCCCTGGCTGGCAGCGGCTTCCTTCAGCTCGGGCACATTGGAGACGATCACCGGCGTGCCCACGGCGCGGGCCTCGAGAACCGGCATGCCGAAGCCTTCGTACAGGGAGGGCATGACCAGCACGTCGGCCAGGGCGAACACGCCCGGCATCAGTTCGTCCGGCACATAGCCCGGCAGAACGATGTCGTTTGCCGGGTTTTCGGCGATCCGGCGCGCCAGTTCCCGGTTCTGCCAGCCGCGGGCGCCGACCAGTACCAGCTTGTGGCCGGCCAGTTCGCCGCGCTGCTTGAGCTGCACGAAAGCGTCCACCAGCGCACCGATATTCTTGCGCGGCTCCAGCGTCGAGACCGCCAGCACGTAGGGCGGCTCGATGCCCAGCGGCGCCAGGGCGATCTGCGCCGCCTGGCGTTCGGCTGCGTCCAGCGGCCGGAACTCCGCCCGGACGCCCGGGCGTACGATGCCGTCCGCCGCTCTGCCGGCCCAGCGCAGCAGGCGGTTCGACGTGCCCTGGGAGTTCGCCAGGATGGCATCGGCGCTGCGCACGTCGCGGTCGAACCAGACCATGTGCGACAAGCGGGTCGCCCATTCCATGGTTTCCGGCACGAGGCGGTGATTGAGGTCGTGCACGGTCGCCACCACGCGGCGGGCGACTCGCCGCCCCGGATGAATGGTCCGGCCGGCCCAGAACACGTCCAGCCGGTCCCGGCGCGCCATTTCGGCTCCGCGGGTTTTCAGCCAGAGGAATGAGGGCAGCTTGCGGGCGAGCGGCGAAGGCTCGCGGCGCACTATCCAGCGCGCGGCGGGCAGGGCGATCTGTTCGGGGGCAAGGCGCGTGTAGACGAAGAACTGTACGTCCGGCAACAGGCGATCCAGTTCACGACACAGGTTGAACACGTACTGGCCAACCCCGGAGAGCGGCGTGCGCAGGGCATCGCCATCGATCCCCACTCTGCTCAGGGGCAGCGATCGACGCGATGCTGTGGCGGCGGACATGTTTCCGCCAGCGGTCAGACGCTGATGCAATTTGCTTGTCCTTCCTCTGTTGTGGGCGAAACCCGGAATTGGCGCTTCATGGCGGCGCTGCGAATATCCGGGGAGCGAGACGGGCCTGCGGTTTTCATATCTCCAGCACGCGCAGCGGATCGAGTTTTCCCGAGAGGAGATGGAGGCAGGCACGCAGGTTGCCCCGCAGGCGTCCGGGGAAGTCCTTGATGCGCACCCCCGTCAGGGTTTTCAGCAGATTGGAGAGCATGTTCTTCGCCATGAGCGTGACCGCCGTGCGCCAGGACATCGTGCCCTTCCTGGCGAGATAGATCGGATTGGAGATCTGCGAGTATCCGAAGCGCACTCCGCTCGTGCGGCCGGAGCTGGCGCCCATGTGAACCCCCTTGCAGGCAGGTACCAGCGCCACTACGCCATGGCGCCGTGCCCGATTGGCGAAGTCGTAGTCCTCCTGCCAGCCATAAAGCGGAAGGTTTTCGTCGAATCGCGTGTTGCGGGCCACGATGCCGCGAAAGGCCATGTTGCAGCCATAGAGCCCCTCGAGAACCCGGGTTTCGGTCGAGTTGGACCAGTGCGGCTCCGGTTGTCTGATTCCGCCGAGATAGTGCGGCACGTCCTGTTCCGGAATCCCGCGCTCGGTCTTGATGCCGTCGGCCAGCACATGGCCGGTGAGGCCGGCCAGTTCCTTCCAGTCCTGCATCGCCGTCGCGGCAGTTTCCAGCCAGTTCGGCGCGGGCCGGAAATCGTCGTCGAAGAACGCCACGAGCCAGTCGTTCGGCGCCAGGGCATCCACATGGGGCAGCAGGGCATCCAGTCCGGCATTGCGCTGGGTGGTCGCACTGGCGCGCGCCAGCAGCAGGCTCACTTGCCCATCGGCGGTCAGCGGATGGTTATCCAGGCCTTGAATGTCGCTGGGTTCGCTGCCGACCACGATGATATGCGAGGGCATGAGCGTCTGGCGGGCCAGATAGTCGAGCAGGACATAGGTTTCCCTGGCGCGCCCTTTGGTGGCGACGATGACGAATGCTTTCATTGGAGAACGTCCATTTATCTGAAGTCGAAGAGGCGGGCGAGGATGCCCATTTCCCGGCATGAACGAATCAGGCCGACCAGGACGACCAGTTCGCCGGCTATCCGGGCGATGGCCATGCCCTGGGCGCCATGGGCAATGCCCAGCGGGATCGCACATAGCAAGTTCACGGCTGCGCCAAAAAGAGCAACTCTGGCCAGCGTGTTTTCCTTGTGAAGCGGAATCAGTACATAGCTGCTCAATACCAGGCTGATGGCGCTCAGCGGGAATACGAAGGCCAGGTATTGAAGTATCGGCACGCTCCTCTCGAAGCCTGCCCCGAAGATCAGCGGCACGATCCAGTGGCCGAGCAGAAGGCTGCAGGCCAGACCACAAAGCCCTATGCCGACCAGAAGGAACATGGCCTTTCTGACCAGGCCATAGGCGGCATTCGCATCCTGGAGGAACATGGCCGTGATGCGCGGGACGAAGATCTGACCCGCGGGGCCCATCACGCTCAGGCCGACCGCGACCAGGCGTTCTGCCGCACCGAAGGCCCCGACCTCCGCCTGGGTGGAGAGGATGCTGAGCAGATAGGTCGAAGAGGCGATCAGCAGCACGGAGCTGCCGCTGTAGAGAAAGATCGTGCTGGAGGAGCGAATCAGGGCAAAGCCGGCTTTCAGGTCGAGCGGCGGCCGTGCGATTTCGTCCCTTATCCACCAGTGCGCAACGGCAAGCGCCGTGAGCCCCGAGCACAGCAGCGAGGCGAGGACCAGATCGGCATCGTCCTGGTTTCGCACCAGTGTCAATATCAGCAGAAGACTGATGGCGAAGCCCAGGACCTCCAGTTTCACCGAGCTGCGCGGGCGGCCGCTGCCGGTGAAATACCATCCCAGGTTGAAGGCCGACACTATTCCCAGCGCCAGGGCCAGAACCGCGGTCAGCGGGTCCGCCGACAGGACGGGGGACAAGACGATGGCGATGGCCGCGCCGAGCACGGCAATGACGCCAAGGATCGCGCGCGCCATGAAATGCTCGGCGAACAGTTCCGCATAGCGTGCAGGAGCCGCGGTGGCAATGGCGCGTGTACCCGTCGTCGAGAAACCCCAGTTGACGAAGAGCCAGACCATGTTCATCAGCGACATGGCGGCGAGCACCAGTCCGTAGCCTTCGACACCCAGCACTCGCCCGTAAAACGGGATCAGCAGCAGGAGATAGAGGTAGCGGAGCGCGTAGGCGATATAGACGAAAACAAAGTCGGCGCGCGACTGCCGGCTGTCGGTGAGTTCCAGGCTGCTCATTTTTGTAGTCTGTAGCGCAGGTTGAAGGGCGGGGCGATGGCTGTGGCGCTGCCTGGGTTCTCGACAGGGCGATGGCCTTGTTTGGCGGCGCTTATCGTGAGTGCCAGGGACACGCCGTAGAGAAAGGCGTTGTAGCTGCCGAAGTCCGCGGTGGTGCCGGCCAGAAGCCCTATGATGAACGCCGGGATATAGGCGAGATGGACGCCCCTGAGCATCGCCCGGCTGACCCCGTCGGCGCTTGAAGGCAGCCTGCTCAGCAGCGTCTGCAATACGAAGGCGAAATACAGCAGGCCGCCGATCACGCCGGTATTGCTGAACACCGCGGCGGCGAAGTTCGAGGTCCGGGTACTGCCGATGCCCACGCCCAGGCCCCAGGTATCGGCAAGCGCCTGCCAGCCTACGGCGGTCCACATGCTGCGCTCTTCATAGGAGCGGGTCTGGCTTTTGCTGAGCACCATCTCATCGATCTTCTCGACGATGGGGTCGAGCAGGGATGGATTGACCAGGAGTACGAGGCTCAAACCCAGTAGCGCCGAAAAGGCCGTCCAGAATTCGAAACCGAGCCTCCTGCGCGCGAAGGTATCCGCAGACTTCGAATTTTTCCGCCACGCCCACTCCATCGCCGCAATCAGTCCGAACACGGCCAGCCCCACATAGGCGCCGGAGGAGGTCGACAGCCAGATGAACAGCACCAGAAGCGCAGCGAGTGCCGGAGAGGCGCGCTCGCGCAGCCAGCGGTCCGTCATGGCATGGCGGAGGAAATAGATGAGGCACAGGAAGGAAATGCACAGTCCGCCATAGGCGGAAGCCTCCGGCATGAGTCCGACGACCCGCTTGCCGCCGAGCGTTTGCGCCTCCGTCATCAGCGCGTAGGTCGCGGTACGGAAGGGGCTCAGCAGGCCATCGAGCGCGACATATTGGGACAGAAAATCCAGAAGGCCGGTAAACACCGTCAGCGCCGCGCCCAGATACATGGCGGACAGGGCGTGCTGGCGCTGGACGGGGTCACGCAGCATGCGGGCGAAGGCGAACACCGCAAAAATCGAGATCGTCAGGTAGGCGAGCTGCGAGAAATTCTGGGTGGTCGGCTTGAGCGGCTCGCCGGTGGTGGCGACCACCAATTGCTCCAGGCGCACCGGGATGATCGAGACCTCGCCTGCGAAAAAGCGCGGCATGAAGATCGTGGTCACTATCGCCACCAGCCAGAAGAGAAACAGCAGCAACAGGCGTTTTCGTGAATATGCCGCCGCAGCGAAGAACTTCAGGCCGCCCCAGCTGCACAGGCTGCGGATGATGATGAGCAGCGCCAGCATGGGGGTCGGCGTCAGGGTCAGGCCGCCGGTCAGCGCCGGCGGTATTACCGCAAAGGCGCCGAATGGCATGGTGCCGAAGAACAGATACAGCAGCACATGACTCTTGCCGGACAGGCCCAGGAGGGCAAGTCCCCAGAACAGCGCGATAGGGATGGCTTCCATGATTTCGAGGATCTTTACCGTGGGGTGCGAATGCTTTGGCGCTTTTTGGTTGCTGGCTGGCCGTTGGCTCGCCAGCGCCTTGCGGCGTGCTCAGTAGATGTCCTTGGAGAGCAGGCTTAGGGGCGTCTTGATCAGGATCCTGATGTCCAGCCACAGCGACCAGTTGTTGATGTAGGCGAGGTCCAGCTCGACCCGCTGCTGCATCTTGTCCAGGGTTTCGGTCTCGCCCCGGCAGCCGCTGATCTGCGCCAGTCCGGTGATGCCGGGCTTGATGCGGTGGCGGGCCATGTAGGCGTCGATCTTGCCGGTGTAATAGTCGTTGTGCGCCACGGCGTGGGGGCGTGGGCCGACCAGCGACATGCGCCCCTGCAGCACGTTGAAGAACTGCGGCAGCTCGTCGATCGAGGTGCGGCGGATGAAGCGGCCGATCGGGGTGATGCGCGGGTCCTCGCGGGTCGCCTGTTTGACCTGCTCATCGGCGTGCAGGCGCATCGAGCGGAACTTGTAGACCTTGATGACCTGGCCGTTCCAGCCGTGGCGCTGCTGCTTGAAGAGGATCGGCCCCGGCGAGGAGCGCTTGACCAGGACGGCGATGACCAGCATCAGCGGACTGAAGGCGAGGATCGCCAGCAGGGCCAGGGTGCGGTCCATCACCGCCTTGCTGAAGGCGGCGGTCGGGTAGGCGGTCAGCGGGCTTTCGTTGAGGTGAAGGGCCGGCAGGCCGTCGATCTCGCCGACCGAGTGGTTGAGCAGCATCAGGCTGGCCAGGTCGGGTATCCACACCACGTCGACGCTGGCGTCGAGCAGGTCGATGTACAGGCCCTTGATCTGCTCGGCCTCGGCCAGCGGCAGGGCTATATAGAGACGGCGGATGTCGTGCTCGGCGATCAGCTCGCGCAGCTGGGTGGTGTCGCCGATGATCGGATGGAGGCTGTGGCCCGGCCGCGCGCCGCCGATCGGGGCGACCAGGCCGAGCAGCGGCTCGTTGTTGATTCTCAGCCGCTCGGCCAGGTCGAGGGCCAGTTCGCCGGTGCCGACGATCAGCGAGGTGCGTTCACCCTGCAGCCTGCGGTGGTAGCGGCGGGAAAGGCGATGCAGCGGCAGGAAGGTGCCGGCCTGCAGGGCGAGGCCCGCCAGGGCCCAGCTCAGGATGACCTCGCGGGAGAAGAGTTCGCTGGTCTTGGTGACGAAGGCGAGCAGCGTGAGGGCGGCGAGCAGCAGCAGCCAGCCGGCGCACAGGCGGGCGAGGCCGCTCAGGTAGCCGTGCCGCTTGTGGTAGACGCCGAGCAGCGAATAGATCGGCACCGAGGCCAGCACCGCAATGACCGCGAGGATCCGGTACGGGGTGTCGAGTTCGCCGTTCTTGAGCTGGGCGAGGCTGCACAGCAGCAGGGTGGCGAGGCTGGTGGCCACCAGCCATTGTCCCCAGAAGGTCAGGCCGCGGCCGCCGGGCAGGGCGAGGTCGGGTTGGCTGGCGATGTGGCGGGCACCGAGCGGGCGGCCGCCCGCGCCGGTGCTTCCCTGGGCGCGCCGGAGCGAGACGCTGGCCGTGGTGCGCGCATGGGGTTCGCCGGAGGCGGTCCTGTGGGGGTATGCCTTGCCGGTTGCGGGGGCTGCGGTGAAGTTGTCGGCTGTCATCCTGAAACCTGCCTTTTCTGGGTAGGGGCGTTCCGTCTGCGACGGAGTACTGCCGGTCTGCGAATCTGTGGGGGCTCTGCTACGCGGCCCGGGTCGGCTGGCTGGCGAGGCCGCCGCTCATGCGAAGTGGCTCTGGGCGATCTGCCAGGGGATATGCCTCACCAGGCGTTCGGCCCGGGCCTCGCCGACGAGGCGGGCGGCGTGCTCCAGGCCTTCGCCCAGCCGCGGCGGGCGGTGCCGCGGGTCGTGGGCGTCGCTGGCCAGGACGCTGACCAGATCCTGCTCCAGCAGGGCATGGGAAAACGCCTGGACGGCAGGACCGAAGCGTCCGGCAACGGAGTCCGCCGTGACCTGCAACAGGCAGCCCTGCAGCAGCAGGGGCTTGAGCTTGGCCGGGCTGCGCATCAGGGCCTTGTTGCGTTCGGGGTGGGCGATCATGGGCACGACCTTGCGCTCCAGCAGCCACTGGGTGAGGCGTTCGGCGGCGAAGGGAAATTCGCCGGGGGGAAACTCGAGGAGCAGGACCCGGTTGCCCTGCCATTCGCCGAGGAAAGGCAGGGTGCCGCGGCTGAAGCTGTCCATCACTTCCAGGCCGAAACGGACTTCGGCGGCCGCGCCCAGGCGCAGGGGGATGCCGGCCCGTTCCAGGGCCGCAGCCAGTCCGGCCCGCGCGGTTTCGATGCCGGCCGGGCTGTTGTCGTGGCGGCCGGGATGGATGTGCGGGGTGCAGACGACGTGGCTGATGCCGTCCTGCACGGCGAGGCGAGCCAGTTGCAGGGCGCTTTCCAGGTCCGTTGCGCCGTCGTCGAGGCCGGGCAGCAGGTGATTGTGCAGATCGATCATGGCGGTGGTCAGGGTATGGGCAAGTTGCGCTCCCGCGCGGAGGCGAGGGAGCGATCGGCAGGGGAAGAACGGTCGGCTCAGGCTTGCTGGTTCTTGCTGTAGCCGTAGTAGTCGTAGTAGCCGCCGTAGCTGTAGCCGTGTTGGTGCGCCTTCTGCACATCGACCTGGTTGAGCACCACGCCGGTGATCGGCGTGTTGCTCTGCAGCAGCTGGCCGATACCTTTCTGCGCCAGCGGGATCGGCGTGGCCTCGGACTTGATCACGTAGATCAGCGCGTTGGCCTGGGTGGCGAGGATGGTGGCATCGCTGACCGCCTGGGTCGGCGGCGAGTCGATGACGATGCGCTCGTACTTGCTCTTCAGCACCTCGATGACCTTGGCGAAGCGCGGCGAGGAAAGCAGTTCCAGCGGATTGGGCGGGACGGCGCCGGCAGCGATCATGTCGATGCCGTCCACGTGGCGGATGCATTCATCGAGCCGGGCGGTACCGGCGATCAGGTTGGCCAGACCGGGCGTGCCGAGCGGGAAGGCGAAGTTCTTCGCCAGAGTCGGGCGGCGCAGGTCGGCATCGATCAGCAGGATTCTCTCCATCTGGCCGAGGGCGAAGGCCAGGTTGCTGGCCACGGTGCTCTTGCCTTCATTGGGGATGGAGGAGGTGATGACCAGGACCCGGTGCGGCCGGTCCATGCCGGACAGGATCACCCCGGTGCGGATGGTGCGGATCGCTTCGGAGAAGGTTTTTTCCTCGTTGTCGCCGTACAGGTGGGCCAGCTGGCTGCGCTGCTTGTTCCTGATCAGCGGCAGGATGCCCAGTACCGGCATGTAGAGCTTGTTCTCGACGTCCTCGGTGGACTTGAAGGTGTTGTTCAGCGCATCCAGCAGCAGGGTGATGCCGATGCCGGCGAACAGGGCAAGCAGACCGGCCATGGCGACGATCAGGGATTTCTTCGGCTTGATCGGGATGCTCGGCACGGAAGCCATGTCGACCACGCGTGCGTTGGCGGTTTCCAGGTCGGCGGTGGCGGTGGTTTCCTTCAGACGGGTCCTGAAGGTTTCGTAGAGGGCGCGGTTGGCTTCCACTTCGCGCTGCAGTTCGCGCACCCTGAACTCCTTGCGCGAGATGTTCTGGATCTGCGCCTTGTTGGTCTCCACCGAGGCGCGCAGCGAGCCTTCGTTGGCGATGGCTATCTGGTAGTTGCGCTGGATGCCGGCGACCACCTGTTCCACCTGGCCGTGCAGGCTGGCGGAGGCGGCGGCGAGTTCGGTCTGGGCGGCCTCCATGGCCGGATGGCGGGGGCCGTAGCGCTTGGCCAGCTCCTCGACCTTGGCCCGTGCCTGGGCTTCGTTGGCCTTGAACTGCTGGATCAGCGGGTCGCCGAGGACCGCCGGAATGCTGGCCAGGTGTTCCCAGCCGGCGCCGCGGCTGGCCTGGACCTGACGATAGAGGCTTTCGGCCTCGGCGCGCTGGCGGCGGGCGTCGATCATGCGGTCGCTGGTGGCCGACAGTTCCGCGGCGCTGATGGTGGCCACGCCGCCCACGTCCACCAGGTTCTCCTTCTCGCGGAAGGCCTGCAGGCGCTCCTCGGCCTCCTTCAGCTCGTTGTGCAGTTCGCCGAGGCGGCTGTTCATCCAGGCAGTGGCGGTCGCGGACATTTTCATGGTCGCCTCCATCTGGCTCTCGATGAAGCCGGTGGCCAGGGCATTGGCGGCGCGGGCGGCCAGGCGGGCGTCGGCCATGTCGACCTGGACCCTGACCATCTGGCTCTTGCCCATCGGTTCGATGTTGATGCGTGCCATGAGGGCCCGGGTGACCTCGCTGAAGATCCGCAGTTCTGCCGACTCGGGGCTTTCTTCCTGGTCTTCCGGCTGGGGCCCGGGAGCGATCTTGCCGAGGGCAACGGCGAACAGGCCGCGGATGTCGAGCAGCGGCTCGGGCTGTTGGCGCGGATCGAACTCCGGATGGCTGGTCAGGCTGAGTTCCCGCACCACGCGTTCGGCCAGGGCGCGCGACTTGAGCAGCTCGAACTGGGTCTGCAGGTAGCCGCTGCCGCTGCCATCGAGGCCGTAGATCTGTTCGATGGAGACCACCTTGGCCTGTTTCTCCTCGATCATCAGGGTGGCGCCGGCCCGATAGACGGGGGTGATGCCCAGGACGGCGAATATCGCGACCGCCACGGCCACCACGACCAGCGAGAGAATGCTCCATTTGCGGCGCCAGAGGGTCCGCCAGAGTTGCTGCAGATCGGTTTCGTCGTCGTCGGCCTGGCTCCGGGCGAGCCAGGGCCGTGCGGGGATCTGGGCGTTCATGTCCATGCTTGAAAACTCTTGAAGATAGTGGGCAGGCCAGGAGCGGCTTGCGAGGTGCGTTCTGGCGGCTGCTGTCGCTTTCCCCGGCCGGGAAGCGGCCTAGAAGAACCCCTGATCGATGGTGATGCTGTCGCCGGGATGGACCGGGGTGTCCAGGCTGGCCTTTTCCGGGGTGCGGCTCGGGTCCTGCTCGCGGATGATGCTGATGCGTCCGGTCGAGGCCAGCTCGGTGAGGCCGCCGGACAGGGCGATCGCCCGGCGTAGGGTGAGGCCGGGCTGATAGGGGTAGCCGCCGGGCAGCTTGACCTCGCCGCTGATGTAAAACTCGCGGTATTTCAGGACGCTGACCGAGACGCGCGGGTCGATCAGGTAATCGCCCTTAAGTTTGGCCGTCAGCAGTTGTTCGAGTTCGGCGGCGGTCTTGCCCCTGGCCTGGACCTCGCCGATGAAGGGATA
Organism: Azotobacter chroococcum; assembly: GCF_004339665.1. GTDB lineage: Bacteria > Pseudomonadota > Gammaproteobacteria > Pseudomonadales > Pseudomonadaceae > Azotobacter > Azotobacter chroococcum. Next base: position 146,363 of record NZ_SMMU01000001.1, on the reverse strand, counting down.
GGAGAAGGAGCCGGCGTCGGTCAGGCGGATTTCCTCGATGCTGAGGTCCTGTTCGCCGAACACGTTGATGCGGATGACATCGCCCGAGGCCAGCCGGTAGGTGGCGTTGCCTTCGGCCAGGGCCAGGCTGCCATTGAGCAGCAGAAAGCCCAGTATCGGATAGAGGAAGTGGCGGATGACCATAATGCTTGGTTTCTCTCGAGTTGTGCCGGCGCATGCCGCACGCGCCCGCGGTGGCGTGCGGCAGGCTGTCAGAGGCCGGCCGTGATGCTGAACAGGTAGATGTTGCGGTCGTAGCTTTCGCCCACGCGGCTGGAGTCGTTGCTGGCGTACTTGTAGCCGATGCCGACGTTCAGCCAGCGGCGCAGCTTATAGGTCAGGCCGAGCTCGAAGGCGTCGAAGTCGTCGTCGCGATCGTAGTCCTGGTACTCGCGTTCGCTGCGGGTGTAGCCGGTTTTGGAGGACAGGCGCGCGCTCCAGTCGTGCTTCCACTCCAGGGTGGTGCTGGTGCTCTTGACCGCGGAGGCGCCGATGCCCGACTCGTAGTTCTCGTCGATGGCCTGGCGGGTGGCCAGGCTGAAGGTCGAGCGGCTGCGCGGTTTCCAGTCGATGCCGACTTCCCACATGGAGGTCGACATGTCGTCGATGCCGGACTCCTCGAAGCGCTTCTTCTCGCCGCCGATCTTGACGGTGCCGGTGGTCTTGGCCGTGGCCTCCCAGGCCAGGCCGCCGAGCAGGGCGAGGTTCTCGCTGTTGCGCGCGTCGTAGGAGAGGTAGTTGTGGTCCGTGTAGCGGGCCTCCAGCAGGGCGCGGGTCTTCGGCGCTACCCGGACGTAGAAGACGCCGTTCAGGGTGGTCGACTCGCGCTCCAGATCGTCGTTGACGTGATTGCGGTTTTGGTAGCGCAGCTTCTCGTGCTTGACGCCCAGGTCGATCTGCCCGCGCGCCCCCCGGGCGCCGAAGCTGTACAGGGCGCCGGCGCTGATGATGCTGTACTTGTCGTTCTCGTCGTTCGAGGTGTTGTTCGGGCGGTCGTCGGCGTAGTTGTCCGAGTTCTCGGAGTCGATCTGCTCGATCCGCTGGTAGCCGGCATTCAGCTTCAGGCGATGGCGGACGTCGAACTGCAGGGCCGCCTCGGCCGTCAGGTAGTGGTCGGTGTTGTCGTCGTCATGGCTGGAATGAACGATCTCGCTGTCCGAGCGGTACTTCAGCTCGAAATGGCTTTTGTGGCCTTCCGCCTTCAGGGTGAACGTGGGGCTGACGGTGGTGATCCAGGAAGACTCCACGTGATCTTCGACGGCGCGAAAGTTGTCGTCATACCTTTCGTGGACTTGCAGGCTGGGCGTGAAACGCACGCCATCGGCCAGTTCGATGCTGGGCGATTCGACGGCCCAGGCGGTACAGACACTGGTCGCTGCCGAGATGGCGACCGCCAGTCCGTGGAAGTGATGTCTTTGGCTCATGGGGACCCTGTGGCCTTTCCTTGGTTGGTGCCGGGGAAGGAGATGCATGGCTTCGGGCGGAAAATGCACTGCTGCAATGCGGTTCGGTCGAGTGCTTCAGGTCGTTGCGGCCTCACCGCCTCCAGCGCTGCCCGGCGCGTCGCTGGTCGCGCTGGCTCGGCTCGGCAGCGGTACCGGCCGCGAGGGCCGGGCGCTGCGCGGGGAACAGGCTGGAAAGGGTTTGCATGTCGAACATCCTCGTTGAATGGCATGGACGGGCCTTCAGGCACGCTACCGCCCCAGGATTTGGCGTTCGATCCTGAGGACGTGGAAACACTGTTTTTCGTGCAGGCGAGAGCCTGCAGTGGCTCCCTAGAGAGGAGCTGCATCCGGATGCCACAAGGAAGAAGGGGGCTTGTTTCGGGGAGTCTGGGCTCATGGGCCTGTCGGGCAGGCTCTACTTCGAACTACGCGGTCCTTCGCTTTTCTTGAAGCTCCTAGCGCTTTTTATGCCGGTTTTTTGACGAATCTCTTTCTCTTGCGTCTTATGTGTCAAAAAACATGACGGAGCATAGGGATTTGCGAGGGGCTTTAAAGTTCCGTTGAAAAATCGAGTTTTTATGCTCTGGGCCCATTGTTTTTTTGCGGGAGCCTGGATTCTGGAGCTCGCTACGAGTGCCGTGGCTTTAATAAAAATTCAATAAAATCAAGTTGTTATTTGTGGTTTAGAGATGACTGGCCCTATAGGGGTGCGGCAAAATGACATCTGATGGCGCCGTTTGTCGGAAAATCGCATCCGGACGGATCGTCATGGCGAAGGGATGAATCTGGAGAGGGTGGTGGTCGGGCGGCATTGCTCCGGCTGCAGGGATGCCGGGCATGGGGGGCGAAAAGGCGGGGATGTGTCCGTGGCTGGCCACGGGGAGGGAGGGTCGGGTGGCCGTGGAGGCGACCCTGAACTGCCGGCTACCCCGCGTCCGGCTGCCGCTGGAAACGGGGGCGGAGGAGGGGCGCGTACCGAGGCCGGCATCCCGGAGGCGGCCGGCGATTCGCGATTCGGCCCGCATGCGTACCTGGCCTGCATCCATGCTTGCCGGGCAGAATCATTCGGTTATCGCATCGATGTCATCTCCCACGCCTCTTCCTGTGCTGATGAAGGTGGCCGAGGGGAACAGCTGGCTGATGAAGCGGTTCCAGCGAGTGATGCCCGCCGCACCGACGTAGACCACGTCCTGGGGCTCGATCTGGAAGTGCGCGGCCAGCACCATGGAGACCGGCGAGTCGGCATCCAGCTGGAAGATCTGAGCCGTGTCCCGTTCGGGATCCTGCACTCCGCGGATCACGTAGACGGCCTGTGGATCGGAGGTTTCCTGGCGCAGGCCCCTGACCGAGCCGATCACTTCGGTCAGGTTCATGTTGCGGCTCCTGAAGGATAGCGGTCCGGGCGAGTTGACCTCGCCCAGGACGAAGACCCGCCGGCTGTCGCTGCTGGGCAGGTGCAGCTGGTCGCCGTCCTTGAGGTAGATGCGGTCCAGCTCCGCGCCGCCGCGGTTGAGGGCGTCGAGGTCGAGGCGGTACTCCTGGCCGTCACGCTTGAAGATCAGTCTGGCAATGTCGGCTCCCCCACCTACGCCCGCCTGACCGACGGCCGCCGGCAGCGTCATGGGGACGGTGGTCAGGGGAAACGGGCCGGTGGTGCCGAAGGCGCCGGTGAGAATCACCCGGCGGCCGCCGAAGCGGATCACCGCGACGTCCACCTGCGGGCTTTCGATATAGCGGGCCAGCCGCTCGGCGATGCTGTTGCGCAGTTCCTCGATGGTCAGGCCGGCAGCCTCGATCTCGCCGATGTAGGGATAGAACAGCCGGCCGTCGGGGCGCACCGGGCGTCCGTTGGCGTCGGGTGTCTGCTGCGCGCCGGCCGGGGTGGTCAGTTCCGGGTGCTCCCAGACGGTGATGCTGAGCACGTCGCCGACTCCGATCACGTAGGGGCCGGGGGCGTAGCTGGTCAGTTCGGCAGGCAGTGTCTCGACGATGCGGGCCGCCTTCTGGGTCGCCACCAGCCTCGGGGTGATGGGCACCAGCTCGAAGCGGGGGCTGTCCGGCGGGCCTTTGTGCGGAAGGTCGGAAGTGTCGAGGTGCTGCCCGGGGGAGAACATGCAGCCCTGGAGGCCGACGGTAGCGGCCAGTATGACGGCGAGTGTGCGGTGCGCCGGCGAGCTGCCGGTATGCAGGACGGACAAGGCAAATCCCTCCATGGGCCGTGGTGCGCGGGGATGAAGACCTGTTTCGGATGATCGATGGGGAAATGTGGAACCGGGCGACCGGCACACGCGGATGCCACAACCGACCGGCCTGGTCGCTCCCGCTATGGGGGACTCCCGGTGTCCGTCGAGCCTTGGTGGCCGAGGGTTGCAGTGGCTGCCTCGCCGGCAATGGCCTGGCCGGGAAGGCTCGGCAACAGGCAGGGTGGGAGTGTTTTCATGCTTCAGGCTCCATCGCAGAAAAGGAGAGCCCTTCACACAACGTGGGCCATCAAAGGCTAGGTCGTGTCGCAGGTGGCTGCAAACTGGCCTGACAGTCGGACAGGCAGTTGCCACTGGGCTTGGCCGGTTATGGGCATCTGAAGTCGCCAGCCCGGGCCCGGTTTATGACCGCCGGCCGACTGCTGCCAGTGAATGTGATGAGTCTCATGAGGAGTCCGGGCATTCAAGCCACTTCGTCTTTCTGGCCAGTCTTGTTCGTCGTATTACCCGATATTATTTGTGGAGTTGCCGCTTCATGGTGCTTGGTTTGACTTTCAGGAAAGGCGGGCTGGTTGGGCGCCGAAGGTATTAACAGCTTTCTCATTGTCAGCAGCTCCGGGAAAATATGGGGCACAAATTTTCTTATTTTCCTGGAGGTCGGTCTTGTTCTCGAGTACAGGATGATCAGTTTTTTTCTCATGTCATAGGAGAGTTTACCTCCATAAATCACTCTGTATGTGAGCGACGCACGTCTCAGTATGGATTCGACGAATTGATTCAATGCCGCTCCTGTTTCGCTTTTTTCTTTTGTCAGGTCGAATTTTAGCAGTTCTTCGGCGACGACGAGGAATCCCTCTACATGCTTGTCATGTTTTCTTTGAGTCAAGATCGATTCTGGCCGGACACGCCGATTATAAAGCTTGTCGATGATGCAGGTGACTTTTATGTTGTCGTTCTCGAGCAGCAGCCTAGTCGTGAATAAGCTGTCCTCATGCACTATGCCTGGCTGGAATGTTATGTTGCTCAGCTTGTCTTTTCTGTAGATGTAGAGGCATGCCGAAACCTGGTATCTTCTGAGCGTTATCGATTGGGTGAAGAAAGAGTGTGCCGAGCAGGATTCGTTTTGCAGTACGGCAGCTCTTTCAGCCTTGAGTTGGCTCTCCAGAGCTTCGCTGATTCCGTCAAAGAATAGGGTCGTCGAAAAGAAGACTATATCCGTCTGGTGTTGTCTGAGGTGCCTCATGCAGGTGGATACGGTATGCTTCTCTATGAAGTCGTCGCTGTCCAGGAATAGAATGTATTCGCCGGTCGCCATTTCAAGGCCCGTGTTTCTGGCCGTCGACAATCCCTGGTTCGGAATGCTTTTGACAATCATGTTTTCGTGCTTGCTGCGGAACTCCTTAAGTATTGACAGGCTGCCATCGGTGGAGCCGTCATTGATGGCGATGATCTCTATGTTGTCGTAGTCTTGCTGGATGGCGGAGTTCAGGCATTCGGCAAGGTATTTTTCGACATTATAGACAGGTATGATTATGCTGACTTTTTCTGCGTTCATGGCGTTTTCTGGCGTTATAGAACAAGGGGTGAGGTTGGATTGTTTCGTGCGTATGTTGGCTAGCTATAAGGCCTGCCCGAGTTGTCCTCATCGGTGGCCTGTCATTTACGCCAGGCTGCCAGTCTTACTCCATTTCCGGAAAGCCAGCTCTTCAGTTTCTTTGGCGTTAGCCGTGAAGTGATCCATCCGAGGTATTTTTTTACTACGGAAGTCTGGGGTACTCCTAGAAGATGTCTATATTGTTTTGAGAGTTCCTGATATTCGATGGAAGGCTTCAGTCCAACGAAGTGGCATAGGCTCGGAGAAACTCTTCTTTCTTCTTTTATGAATTCGCAAGTTCCGGGTAGGGGAGTAAATCTATGATCCTTGGATCTTATGGTCGAAATCATCAGGCCGTTTCCGTTTTCATCCGTTATAGGGAATGGCACAAGGTTTTCACGGGCGAAGGCTATTCCGAAATACGGCTCATCAGGAAGACCGGTCCCTCGATGGATATGGCCTGTGAAGTTTCCGAGCTCGGTGACAGCCGATATCGCAGAGGCAAAGAATTTTTCTGAAATTTCATTTTTTTTGAAATAGAAAACACCGCTGTTCATCTTCAGGATTCTAGGGGTCTGCGCAATTTCACATATTTTTTCAATGCGCATTTTGTACCACTCTCCCGTGGAGAGATAGTTCCCAGGGGTTGTGACGTCATAGTTGTTCGAGAGTAGCTCCCAGTAGTGATCGATATCGTTCTTCAATAGCAGGCAGTCGGCGTCGACGAACATTGTTTCGGGGTAGATCGAGTGTTCATACATTTTCAGCTTGATCAGGGGGCCGCAGAAAAAAGAATCTGCAGAAATGATGGTTATCGTGTCGAACAGTTTTTTCAGGGTTTTCTTGGTGAGTGTCTTTGGATTGTCTGTCACTAGTTGTATGGGGCGACTTTTATCCCAGTACTTTATGGATGCTGCGCAGTTTATGGCCAGCTGCAGGTATTTGCTGTCGCCTATGGCGAACAATTGATAGCCTTGTTTTATATTGTTCATGATTTATGTTTTTAGGTTTCGAGTCCGTTTGTGATGTTCCGGTGCCGAAGAGCCTCGCCAGCAGGGTTTTGTTTTTCACATGGAACTAAGGATTGTTCGGTTTTCAACCTTGTGCTTGATCCGATGTACTTGATTGAGCTCGGTACTGAGTAGCTGTGGGGTAAGTGCCAGATAGGGGGCGGTTGCAGAAGCTGAGTGCAACACGGTTACTGGATTGAAGCAGGCACTTCATGCTGCTTCGCCATTACTTCCGTCAAGACTTCGATCGGGCATTTGAAGTCGAAGCGTTTGCGCGGCCGGATGCTCAGCTCATAGGCAATCGCATCCAAATGCTTCTGGCTGTAGACCGACAGGTCCGTGCCTTTGGGCAGGTACTGGCGGATCAGGCCGTTGATGTTCTCGTTACTGCCGCGCTGCCAGGGGCTGTGCGGATTGCAGAAATAGATCGCACATCAGCGCTTGACCAGGGAACATCAGGCGATCCTCGATCTCCGGCGGCCGCATGTGGATGCTGACCATGTCGGTGGGCTGGTTGCGCCGGCTCACCCCACCGGAGCGTGGCTTGCGGGTTGTCCTGCCAGCTCATTGCCAGGCAGCCGCTTTCTGTAGCGGCGGCAGACCAACATGAGCTGTTGAGCCTCATGGGTGAGGTAGTGCCCATGAGCTGTACGGTTGCACCGAATCTCGCGGTTGATGGTGGAAGGGCTGGTTCAGCAGGCGGGCAATCCTGCGCTGGCTGAGCTTTTTCAGTAAGCCGATCTAGATCGTGGTGCGTTCGGCAACGCTGAGTTCGTGATAAGACATGGTAACACCCTACCGAAACAGTCAGGTGTTGCACTCAGAATTTGCTGCCACCGGTAGATTTATTGACTGTAAAAGCTTTTAATAAATTTATTATTTCCAATAGCTCTGGAAAGATATATGGCGCAATGTTTTTTAAGGTTCTCAGGGTTGGTCTTGTTTTTGAGTATAGAATTATCAATCTTTTCCTTATGTGATGAGAAAGTTTGTGGTTATAAACAATTCTATATGTGGTTGATGCGTTGCTCAGCATGACTTGAATAAAATGGTTCAATGCCTTCCCTGTTTCGCTTTTTTCTTTGGTTAGTTTGAGCTTTAGGAGTTCTTCGGCGACGATAAGGTATCCCAAGACATGTTTTTCCTGTTTTTTTTGAGTCATGATGGACTCTGGTCGGACACGCCTGTTGTAAAGCTTGTCAGGAATGCAGGTGACTTTTACGTTGTTGTTTTCAAGCAGTAGTCTGGTTGTGAATAGGCAGTCTTCATATAGTGTCTTAGGGTGAAATTTTATATTGCCAAGTTTGTTTTTTTTGTAGATATATAAGCATGCTGAGACTTGGTATTTTTTTAGGTTTATCGACTTGGTGAAAAAGAGGTGTGCTGGACAGGATTCATTTTGTAGATCTGTAATGCTTTCACTTTTAAATTTACGGCCTACATCTTCGCTGACTCCGTCGAAAAATACGTTTGGTGAAAAGAAGACAATATCTGTCTGATGTTGCCTGAAGTGCTTCAGGCAGGTGGATGCGGTATGCTTCTCTATGAAGTCGTCGCTGTCTAGGAATAAGATGTAATCGCCGGTCGCGATTTCTAGCCCTGTATTTCTGGCAACTGACAGTCCCTGGTTTCTTATGCTCCTGACTATCATGTTATCGTGCTTGGCTTGGAACTCCTCGAGTATGGACAGGCTTGCATCGGTAGAGCCATCGTTGATTGCGATGATTTCTATGTTGCCATGATCTTGGGAAATGGCCGAGTTCAGGCATTCGGCAAGATATTTTTCGACATTATAGACAGGTATGATTATGCTGACTTTTTCTGAGTTCATGGCATTTTCTGGCTTTATAGAGCAAAGGGCGAATTTAGGGTAAATTGAATATTTGTGCATTTTTGATTTAATTAAGGGGCCGCGAAAAAATATTCTCTTGCAGAATTCCGGATTATTTTTCTTCAGGCACTTAGATGCACGTTGACATAAGCCCATCAGTTGAGACTGAGGTTTTTGCCATGATTGACAGAAACCGTCTGAGCGGCACCGACTAGTCGTATTTTATACAGTCGGGAGGGCTTTTCTGGTTTGTTTTTGATTTTTCAATGGTGATTATTATTTTGTCGTGGTGTGGATAATTTGATACTTTGCTTGGTCGATTACTGATTTATGATTTATCAAGTAGCTCTTTATCTATTGTGGAAACTAGTTCTGCGCCTTGGATTGAGTTTACCTTTCGTACAAAATATTTATCTGATCCAGATATTTGGTCCCAGTCTTCTAGGGTGAACCATTTTTTCAATGTTGGACATATTAGGTGGAAATTGACAAGTCGCCATATTCCGCGGCCTTGATAGATTTGTAATCCATCAGAATTTGCGGCAAAAGGAGAGTTTCCAATTATTGTGTGAAAATAATGTTCGTCTGGTGCAAATGTATATTTGTTGACCTTGTAGAACCAAGGATTTTTATTGTGAAATTCTAGGATATATGAGCAGCACTCTGGAGTTAATGCGCACCAGGTATGGCCGCAATATGGTATGATTTTATCACTCCATCTGTTTGGTATTCGTAACCGGCGCAGGTACTTTCTGAGTATATTGTCAATTGACTTGATTGATCTTTTTTCTGATCGAAAAAGAGGCTCGAGAAAATATTTTCTGGTTATAAGCTTCATGTAGTGTTCGGGAGACTCTCGCATGTCGATATAGCGAACAAACTCGTGCTTGGAGTTGTTGGTTAGTTTTGTATATATTTCTTTTGGGCTTTTGATTGGATAGTCTGAGCCCGTAATGAAAACAAAATGAGTGTATTGATCTTTAAATCTAAGCGCTTCTTCGATAAGGTTTAGTAAGGCGTCGACCATTGATATGCCAGCCCAAGTGATAGGGAGTCGCCGTTTTGCAAATGTGACTCCGGCAGGGCATTCTGCTCTAAACTGTTTTTCATCACTTTTTGCATCTATGTGCACGTAAGTGTCAGATTGGTAATCAATGGCCCTTACAAGCTTTCCAAAGTGGATGGGGTCATCGTGGGCTAAGATTAAATAGGCTATTTTTTTCATTCGGCTTGAGGTTTTAAATTTTCAATGTAGTAGTGCTGTTTTATGTTAAATGCCTTCAGGGGATGGTAAGTTTTTTGGTTGAGTGCATGGATTCAACTTTCAATTGGGTTGTTTGTGTTTTAACTGAGGCTTCCCGTGGTGGTGCTGTATATATTAATTTTTCTATGTGGTAGATAAAGGAAACTTCTAGTTTCAGCTTCTTCAAATGTGCTTCGGAAGGGTCATAAGGTTTTTGAGCAAAAATCCCATCTGTTGTATGTATTGGTAATGTTTACAATGACGTTGCTCGACTGTTTGGCGCTCTCTTGGCCAATAGAGTGAGGGTGTTCATGCGTGTCTGCCCCATGTTGCCTGGCATCGGCAGTGGCTGTTGTGCAGCATAGGCCGGCCAGTATCGATCACGGGTTTTCGCTGTTCGGCCGTGCCTCCTGCGGCACGACGAGGTGCATCCAGGCGGGTGCTGTGTGGCCGCCGCCCGGCTGTTCCTGCGGGTGCCGTTCGAGGATTTCCGGGCTCGGCCGGTAGCCGCTGACGGTGCCTTGCAGCAGCTCGCGGATGCGCGGGAAGTCGTCGGCCTCGAGCGCTCCGGCCAGGGCCTCGAGGCGCAGCTTCAGTTCCTGCCAGGGCAGGTGCTCCTCGTGGGCGCGCAGGATCCGGCTGTGGCTGGTCGGCGTCGCGCCGTCGCCGATCAGCAGTTCCTCGTAGAGCTTCTCGCCCGGGCGCAGGCCGATGAAGCGAATCTCGATGTCGCCGTCCGGGTTGCCTTTCGTGCGCAGCGAGAGGCCGGACAGGCGCACCATCTTCTCCGCCAGGTCGAGGATCTTCACCGGTTCGCCCATGTCCAGCACGAAGACGTCGCCGCCTTCGCCCATGGCGCCGGCCTGGATCACCAGTTGCGCGGCCTCGGGGATGGTCATGAAGTAGCGGGTGATCTCCGGGTGGGTGACGGTGATCGGTCCGCCGCTGCGGATCTGCTCGCGGAACAGCGGGATCACCGAGCCGGACGAGCCCAGCACGTTGCCGAAGCGGACCATGGTGAAGCGGGTGCGGTTGGGCTGCGGCGCCAGGCCAGGCTCGTCGAACAGCTCCAGCTCGCGCTCCCGGGAGAAGGCCTGCAGCACCATCTCGGCGAGGCGCTTGCTGCCGCCCATCACGTTGGTGGGACGCACCGCCTTGTCGGTGGAGATCAGCACGAAGTTGCGCACCCCGGCGCGCACTGCCGCCTGGGCGGCGCGCAGGGTACCGAAGGTGTTGTTGAACACGCCCTCGCTGACGTTGAGCTCGACCAGCGGCACATGCTTGTAGGCGGCGGCGTGGTAGAGCGTGTCGACGCCCCAGTGGCGCAGCGTGTCGAGCAGGCGGGCGCCGTGGCGGACCGAGCCGAGGACGGGTACCAGGCGCAGCGTCAGGCCGTCCTGGCGGACCCGCTGCTCGAGTTCGCCGTGGATGCTGTAGAGGTTGTATTCCGAGTGTTCGAAGAGGATCAGCGTGGCCGGGCCGTTGGCGAGGATCTGCCGGCACAGTTCCGCGCCGATTGAGCCGCCGGCGCCGGTCACCATCACCACCTGCTCGCGGATGCAGCGCTCCTGCAGTTCGGGCTGCAGGGGCACCGCATCGCGGCCGAGCAGGTCGGCGATGTCCACTTCCTGAAGGTCGTTCACCGTGAGACGGCCGCAGGCCAGCTTGGCGATGCTGGGCATCGAACGCACCGGCAGCGGATGGGCCTGCAGCATTTCGAGGATCTCGCGGCGCCGGCTGCGGCTGGCCGAGGGGATCGCCAGGACGATCTCCGCGGCGCCGGTTTCCTTCAGCATGCGCGGCAGCTGCTCGGGGGCGTAGACCGGCAGGCCGGCGATCGTCCGTCCGGCGAGGTGCGCATCGTCGTCGATGAAGGCCACCGGGCGCAGCGCATGGCCCATCAGCAACGCATGGGCGAGCTGGTTGCCGGCCGAGCCCGCGCCGTAGATGGCCACCCGGGGCAGGCAGTCGTTCGGGCGCCTGAAGGACAGCTCGCGCAGGTTGAACCAGTCGCCGGTGAAGTACTGGCGCATGGCGAGGCGCAGGCCGCCGATCAGCAGCAGGCTCAGGCCCCAGTAGTTGAAGATCATCGAGCGGGGAATCAGCAGCGTCGTATGGGTATGCAGGATGACCACCACCCCCAGCAGCAGCGCCGACAGGCTGACCGCCTTGGCGATGGTCAGCAGCGCCTCGTTGCCCAGATAGCGCATGACCGCGCGGTACATGCCCAGGCGCACGAAGATCGGCAGGGCGATGGCCGGTGCGGAGAGGAATAGCCAGGCGTGACCGCCGAAGGGGCGGATCAGGCGCATGTCTTCCAGACGGATGTAGAAGGCCAGCCAGAGCGCCAGCCAGACGAGCAGGACATCCACGCTGACCTGGATGAGCCGCTTGTGGCCGTGGGACAGGTCCAGCAGACGCTGTCGAATGGGTTGAGAGGGTTCCTTGAGCGGCGATTTCATCGGGCGATGATCCCCCGTGCGTCTTGGTTTGCGCCGATAAGGGCTGGAATGGCGGCTTCCGGCCCGTCTAGCCGGAGCCGCCTGAAGGGGCGTCGTACGTTCCGATGCAGGCCCGCAGCAGCACCAGCAGCAGCGAGAGGTGGCCCGTGACGGCACCGATCTTGGTCGGCACCTCGTCTCTGGGATAACGCCTGACGGTTGGCAGCTCGATGCAGCGATAGCCAAGCCGGGGCGCGCGGCAGGATAGATAGGCGAGCAGCTCGTAGCTCCTGAAGATGTCCCGGAACGGCGCGATCCGGGGATCGAGCAGCATCTTTCGACTGTAGGCGCGGAAGCCTTGGGTGGTATCGGTCCAGCGGAACCCGGAAAACCAGCTGAGCAGCGGCGCATGCAGCAGTCGGATGGCGAAATACCGCAGCCGCGGCGTGTTCTCCGCGCCGCCCCCCGGGATGAAGCGGGAGGCCTGGACGAAGTCCACCCCTTGTTGGAGGGCCTCTATGAAGCGGGGTATCGCCTCCGGGTCGTCCTTGTCGTTGCCGTCGATGGTGACGATGCCCTCGTAGCCCTGGTCGAGGGCGAAGGCGTAGGCACAGCGCAGCTGGGCGCTCAGCCGGCCCGGGCCGGTCTTGACCAGCAGCCCGCATACGCCTTGCCGCTGCAAGGTTTGCGATTCCAGCGAGCCGTCGGTACTGCCGCCATCCACGATCAGCAGATCGGCGACGGCAGCGACGTCGAGGGTCGCCATGCGGGACAGCAGGCTGCGGATGCGGACGCCTTCGTTGATGACCGGGATCACCACGCACCATCGATGGCGGCGGCCGAGCCAGAAGGGCGTTTCGAAGGCGGGAACCTGCCAGTGGCTGCGGGCGGTAGCCGTGGTATCGGAAGTCATCTTCGTTCTTCCATAAAGAAAGGCTCTGGCAAAGCCTGAGCGGCGCGAGCCGGCATCAGGGCGTGGCAAGCGCGCGTGCAGCTTTTTTCAGGCGATAGCGGACCTCGAACAGCCTGGCGAGAAGGCCGACCGCGAACAGTCCGAATGGCAGCGAAAACACCAGAGTCGCATAGCGGGGATGGAACAGCAGATGCCCCGGCTGGATGAAGAGCCAACTGGTGGAGCCGAGAAGCATGAACAGCAGAAAGCCCATCTCCGCCGCCCGAAGCTGATTTCTCGCATGAATCAGGGCGAGAGCGATCACTAACAGGCACACCCCCAAGGGAATGCCATAGCCATTGAGGTCGATGAAATTCATGGTCAACAACTTGGCGGCCTGAATTCCTGGCGTCAGGCCCCGATCCTCCAAGGTCTGGAAGACAGACCACGCTTGCGAACGCCCGAGAAGATGATCGATTCCGGACAGCCCGAAGTCGGCACGGAACAGCCACTCGTAACAGAGAAAGCTGAGCAGGAAGGCTCCAATACTCGAGGCCCCGACAATTGCTGCCCGAAATGCAGCAGCTTTGCTATGGCGAATGAAAAAATCCCAGGCGTACGGGGTCATGGCGGCCAGCACAATGACGGTGATGAATTCATAGCCGGCAAGGAACTTGACGAAAAAGGCCGGAAGCGTGGCGATGAATAGGACGTACCGGTTGCGGATACCGAGCATGTCCAGCAGGCAGGTGACGGCAAGCGGGAGCAAGAACAGCCAGAGCGACCAATAGAGCGACCCGGCGAAAAGGTTCATGCCGGTCGACAAGGTCAAAAAGGCGAGGCCAGCCAGCGAGGGCAGGGCTCCGAGGTTTTTTCTCACCCAGACCAGAAGCACTGCTGCCAGCAAAGAGGCGAAGAGGACCGACAGGGCCTTCTGGAGCTGATAGCTTCCGTCGCGGATGTCCAGCCACTCGGTCAGCCCGGCCCAGAACCAGGCCTGCACGCCGATCTGCGAGCGGTAGGGTGCTCCGTGGAGTTGGTCGAGCGCCGTATCCGGGAACGGGCCGGTATCCGACTGCCGTTCAGCAGGCCCTGTCTGCCTCGGGCCGCTCCGCCACAGATGGAAGTGGTAAGGATAGGGAATATCCCGGGCGGCGAAATCGATCCGGTTCAACACCAGGTTCTCGCTGTTGCGATCGAAATGCTTCTCCCCGTTGACCGGATAGGTCGGATAGTCCTTGTAGAAAAAAGGCAGGGCATTGCCGTCCCGCTGCAGGAATGCCAGGCCGGCAAATAGCACCAGGGCAAACAGGAAGTAGCTTGTGGCCGCGCTGTGCGTGAGCTGTCTGAACATGTCTCGTTTCTTCCGGAAATGAAGATGAGATGCTGAAAGGTTGCAGGGTTTGGGCAATCCTTCGAACAGGGGCTGCTGGCTTTTCAAGCCATCCGTGCCGTGATCAGCGCCACACCCGCGATGACCAGCACGATTCCGGCCCCTGTCGTCCAGTGGAAGGTCTCGCGGAAGATCAGCAGCGAGAACAGGGCTACGGTCGCCACCGCGCCGGCGGTCAGGATCGGATGCGCCACGTTGAGCGGGAGACGAACCAGCGCGGCGGCGTAGAGCAGGAACGCCGCCCCGTAGAGGCCCAGGCCCAGCCAGAACGGCCAGTTCTGCAGGGCCGCCAGCGGCTTGTCGAGGGAGGGGAACTTGCGCGGCGGCATCATCGCCAGCTTGACCAGCACGCTGGCGGAGGCATTGGCGACGATGCCCAGTAGCAGAATGAGCCACTTCATGGCCTGGCTGCACTCCCATGGTCGCGGTAATGGTGGATGGCCACGTCGAGGGCGCGCCCGATCGCGGCGGCGTGCGGCTCGGTTTCGGTGGCCAGCATCTCGATGGTCGCCACATGCTCGGGCAGGAACCGCGCCAGGGCGCCCGCCAGCCCCGGGTGATCGGTGCCCCCGTCGCCCAGCGGCAGCAGGTCGGGCTCGCTGAGGTGGACATGCCCGATCAATGCCGAGCAGTCCTCCAGCACGGCCCGCGGGTCTTCACCGTTGAGGATCAGGGCCCCGGTATCCAGTTGCATCCGTATCGCCGGGTGGGCGAGCAGCCGCACCAGCTGCGCGGTCTCGACGCTGCCGGTCAGGAAATTCGCGCCGTAGCGGGACGGATTGGGCTCAAGGCAGAGGGTCACGCCCTCGGCTTGGGCAATGTCGCCCAGCTGCCGGAAGAAGGGGATTGCCTGCTCCAGCGCCGTTCGGTCGTCCAGGCCGCTGCGGTCGCGGTTCTTCGGCGAGCCGAACACCAGCCGCCGGGCTCCCAGGAGCGCACCGATGCGGCACACGGCGGCGAGATGCTTCAGCATCGCCTCGCGCACTTGTGCCGGGCCGAAGAGGTTCAGGCCCCGGGTGCCGAACAGCAGCGCCTGCATGCCGGTGATCTCGATGCCGTGTTCGGACCACCAGCGCCTGACGTGGGCGATGTCCTGCGCGCTTGCCTGGCCGGGCTCCGGGAAGTACTTGCCTGGAGCGACATCGATCGCATCGACTCCGCGCTCCTGCAGCAGCCCGGCGATCGCCGGGTCCTCGTCGCGGTCCCAGGCGATGTTGGAAATGGCCAGTCTCATGCCTTCTCTTCTGCGGCGGACGTGCGGGCGAACGGCTCGGACTGCGCATAGGCCCTGATCGCCTGCAGGCTCTCCCGGGCGCTGTACTGGTAGCGGCCGGCAGCGCCGAAAAGCCGTGCATGGCGGGTCTGCAGGTCGTAGCGCGCCGGCGGGGCGGCCAGGCGGTTGTCGAAGGGCCTGCCGAAACCTTGGCGTGCGACCTCGGCCACGCCGAGCGGCTCCGCGGTCAGGTGCAGCAGCGTCAGGCCGGCGGCGAGCGCGGTCCGGAGGTCGTACCAGAGGTTGACCATCGGGTAGAACTGGAAAACGCCGCGGCTATCGATCGCCTCGAGGCTGTTGTCGTTCAGGAGGTCGAAGACGACGTTCTTGCGCAGGCCGGGCCCCACCAGTCCCGGCAGGCGAACGATCAGGTGCCCGGGGAAATGCCGTTCGACGAACTGCTCGAGGCGGCGGCGGTGCAGGCCGTAGGGCTGCAGGCCCGACTCGTCGACAGGGCTGTTTTCGTCCACGCCCGAGGGGTTCCTGAAGACGTCCACGGTGCTGATCAGCACGAACCGGCGGCAGCGCAGTCTTTGCAGATGGGCGATCAGGGCCTCGATGTTCCGCCAGTCCGTTTCCGGGTCGCGGTTGGCGATCCATTTCTGCGCGGGGGCGCCGGCGCAAACGACGCTGTCGAAGGTCCGACCCTCGATTTCCCCGATGTTCGTCGAGCGATAGCGGGCATCGAAGCGGGCCTGGGCCAGCAGGGTGGAGCCGACGAATCCGGAAAAGCCGATCAGTGCGTCAGTCATGGCGAGAACTCTTGATTCTATCGGCGGTGAAAAGGGGATCGCTCCGGAGGGGACAGCGCCCTTCACGCGATCTCCTGCTCATCGAGCTTGTCGAGAGCGTCGTAGATGTTGTCGATCTTGCCGCCCAGCACCGAGTAACAGCTCGGCAGTTCGTGGTGCTGCTCGAAGAGGATGGGCCTTCCGTCGTCGCCCTCGTTCTTGACCAGCACGGTCTTGACCTCGAACAGGGAATCGACAGGGGTCGCCTCGAGCATGCCGGGCATGTAGCGGGCCACGCCCCTGAGCATGCGGTCGACCCGGCTTTCATGCGCGTATCCCTTCAGTTTCCGGTAAGGGTCGATGCCGGGCGCATCGTCCCAGTGCAGATGCGGGGTGTAGCGGACATGGCTGAGGCTGTGCAGGCCGCGCGAGGGAAAGGGCATCAGCGAGAAGAAGGGCCCGTCCATGACCGTGATGCCCAGTCCCTGCAGGGGGGAGGGCATCCGTACCAGGGCGATTTCCGCGATTTCCTGCTTGAGCCCGGTCCGGGTCCTGGAAAAGTCCCCCTGGAACTGATTGAGCCCGCTGTAGGTGCAGTTGAACAGGTAGCGGCAGGAAAGGCTTTCCCGTACTCCCCGATTCGTTTCCGTCGTCACCTGCAGCGTGCCGTTTGCGCCACGGAAGATCGCGGTGGCCTGCGTCTCGTAACGAATCCGGACGCCGCAGGCCTGCAGCTCGCGCTCGGCCCAGCTGGCCAGCCGGGTGGCGTCGAAGGCGTACTCTTCGACCATGAACACGTCCTCGATCAGGTGCGGCTCGAACAGCGCGCGCAGCGTCGGGGTTGCCGGCTGAAGCCTGGCGCCGATCTCCCGGCAGAAGCGCTCGAACTGGCGGGCGGTGACCTTCGAGTTTTGACGGGCGATCGCATACAGCTTGGTGAAGTCCTGCTTCACTGCTTCCGGCCACTGGCGCACGAAGCGGGGCAGGTTGACCCGGCTGCGATAGGCCGTGGTGAAGCTGCGCGGATAGTGGTAGCCGTTGTGCACCCGCGCCTGGTTGTTGTAGGAGGCGCGACTGAGCAGGGCCGGTTCGCGCTCGATCAGGGCGATATGCCTGAGTCCGCGCTGCCGCGCCAGGTAAACGGCGATGACGGAGCCATAGAAACCGCCACCGATCACGATGGCATCCTGGTCTGCTGGAGACGTGGGCATCGGACACTCGCTGGCAGGGGATCGATTAGGACAGCGCTTCCTCGACGTTCAGTTTTTCGCGTCGCGTCATGCGCGCGCTGGTGAACTCCTGGCTGACGTAGACGCGCGGGCCTTCGCTCGACAGGCTGGCCATGGTCAGGATGTATTCGCCCAACACCAGCAGGACCAGGGAAATCAGGAAGAACATGCCGGACTGCTGCAGCGAGACGCTGATCCAGCCGGGGGCGATGTCGGACTTGAACAGGGCCACCGCGATCACGTACACGGAGTACAGGAGATTGGCGACCGCGCCGAACAGCGACAGCGAGGTCACCAGGCGCATGGGCGCGTGCGTCGTCGACACCAGCAGGCGCATGCCGCGGTCGATGCTGTCGAACAGGTGCTTGCTGACCCTGCCTCTGGGGCGTGCGCTGTAGCTGAGGTTGGCGCGGGCGAAGCCTCCGCTGGCGGGAAGATGGCGGTAGGTGATGGCCGGCTGGGGATGCTGCAGGATGAAGTTGACCACGCGCCTGCTGAGGATGCGGTACTGCGGCGCTTCCCTGGCCAGGTGAATGTCATTGAAGCAACGATAGAGAACGTTGAAGAAGGCGTAGGCCAGCCGGTAGGCCAGGCCCTGCGCAGGCTTCTGTCGATTGCTGGCGAAGATCACCTCGGCACCGTTCACCGCGCGTTCGAGCATGGCCGGCAGAAAGCCGATGTCGTCGCACAAGGGATCGATGACCGCGATGTAGTCGCCCAGGGCGTTCTCCAGGCCGACCCAGGAGGCGGTATCCATGTCCACCTCCTTGTTCAGGGCGTAGACCTGCAGGTTGGCCAGCCCGTTTTCGCCGGTGAGTCGCTGGAGGACCGCGAGGCTGTCGTCATGGGAGGCGTTGTCGATGATGACCAGCTCGTAGTCGCTGACGAGCGCCGCGATCTCGGCGGCCGCCTCGGTCAGCAGTCCTTCCAGACAGGACGCTTGGTTGCGCATGACGAAGATCACCGTCAGGAAGACAGGAAACACCATCGCTGGAAGTCCTCCAGAAATAGAATGCTTGGGCCGTCGGCAGGCTCAGCGGGCCGCCTCGTTCATCACGGCGCCCAGCACCGCGCAGGTCCGCTCGATTTCCGCGTCGTTCAGGGTGGGGTGGACGAGAAACATCAGGCTGGTCTCGCCCAGTTCGCGGGCCACCGGCAGGCGCTCGGCCGGCCGCCAGGGGGTGCCCTCGAAGGCCCGCTCCAGGTACAGCTCGGGACAGCTGCCAGAAAAGCAGGGCACGCCGCGCGCGACGATTTCGGCGAGGATGCGCTCGCGGTCCCAGCCGTCGTTCAGCCGCTGCGGTTCGACGAACAGGTAGCACTTGTAGGCGGCGTGCTCGATGTCCGCCGGCAGCTCCGGCACGCGCAACGCCGGCAGGCCCCGCGCGCAGCGCCAGATGCGCTCGGCGTTGGCCAGCCGTCTTGCATGCCAGTCGGGCAGCCGGCGCAGCTGGATGCGCCCGAGCGCCGCCTGCATCTCGGTCATCCGCCCGTTGCCGCCGAAGCTCTCGTGCAGCCAGCGAAAGCCCGGCGGATGCCGGCGGGCGTGGACCGCTTCCCAGCTCTTGCCGTGGTCCTTGAGCGACCAGATCCGCGCCCACAGCGCCCGGTCGTCGGTGGTGAGCATGCCGCCCTCGCCGCCGGTGCTGACGATCTTGTCCTGGCAGAACGACCAGGCGCCGACATGCCCGAGGCGGCCCACCGAGCGGCCCCGGTAGCGCGCACCGTGGGCCTGGGCGCAGTCCTCGATGACCTTGAGGCCGCGCGCTTCGGCCAGCGCCATGATCGGCGCCATGTCGCAGGGCCAGCCGGCCAGGTGCACGCAGAGCAGCGCCCGGGTGCGCGGCGTCAGCACCGCGCGGATGCTCTCGGCGGTGATGTTCTGCGAGTCGCGGTCGACCTCGGCGAACACCGGCACGGCGCCGGCGTTGACGATGCAGGCGGCCGAGGCGAAGAAGCTGCGCGGCGTCACCACCACCTCGTCGCCCGGGCCGATGCCCAGGGCCCTGAGCGCCACGTCCAGGGCCACGGTGCCGTTGGCCAGGGCGATGGCGTGGGCGCAGCCGCTCCAGGCGGCGAACTCCCGTTCGAATTCGCGGCATTGCTCGCCGGTCCAGTAGTTGACCCGGTTGGAGAGCAGCACCGCGCGCACGGCGTCGGCCTCTTCCTCGGTGAAGCTGGGCCAGGGGGAGAAGGGGCTGTCCTGCATCTTCGCAAACCCTCGCGTTCAGAGCGGTCGCGCCGGGATGCCGACCACCGTGGTGTCGTCCGCCACGTCGGTCACCACCGCCGCGCCGGCGCCGACCATCACCCGCCGGCCGAGGCGCAGCGACTGGCGCACGCTGGCGCCGATGCCGATCCAGCTCAGGTCGCCGACCTGCACGCCGCCGGCCAGGTGCGCGCCGGGGCTGACGTGCACCGCCTCGCCCAGGCGGCAGTCGTGGTCGACGCTGCAGGCGGTGTTGAGAATGGCGCCCGGCCCCACCTGGGCATCGACGTTCAGCACCGCGCCGGCGAACACCACCGAGCCTTCGCCGAGCCGCGCGTGGGGGCTGACCGTCGCCGCCGGGTGGATCAGCGTGACCAGCGGCGCCCCGGCGTCGCGCAGGCGGCGCAGCCGGTCTTGGCGGATGCGGTTGTCGCCGATCGCCACCAGCACCCCGTCGAAACCGGCCAGGGCGTCGAACAGCACCGCGCCGTTGCCGATCACCACCCAAGAGCCGTTGTGCTGGCGCTTCGGCCAGGCGTCGTCGAAGAACACCACAGAGCGCCAGCCGCAGCGTTCGGCGGTATCCGCCACCACCTTGCCGTGGCCGCTGGCGCCGAGAATGGCCAGTCTTTTCATGATTTGCTCCCTGTGAACCGTGCCATGGTCGCCTCGCCTTCGGCGTTGATGCCCTCGCGCGCCAGCACCCGCTTCAGGGTCAGCAGGAGAATGCGCAGGTCGAGGCGAAACGAACGGTGGTCCACGTACCAGACATCCAGACGGAACTTCTCCTCCCAGCTCAGGGCGTTGCGGCCGTTGACCTGCGCCCAGCCGGTGATGCCGGGTCGGACCGCGTGGCGGCGGGCCTGTTCCGGGGTATAGAGCGGCAGGTACTCCATCAAGAGCGGGCGCGGGCCGACCAGGCTCATGTCGCCGCGCAGCACGTTCCACAGCTCCGGCAGCTCGTCGAGGCTGCTGGCGCGCAGGAAGCGGCCGAACGGCGTCAGGCGCTCGGCGTCGGGCAGCGGCCGGCCGCGCTCGTCCAGCGCCTCGCGCATGCTGCGGAACTTGAGCAGCTCGAACGGCCGGCCGTGCAGGCCGGGACGCAGCTGGCGGAACAGCACCGGCGTTCCGATCCGCCGGCGCACCAGCCAGGCCAGCACCAGCAAGAGCGGGGCGAGCAGCAGCAGGGCGGTGGTGGCGACGAGGAGGTCGAACAGGCGCTTGGGCATCACAGCCCCATCTCCTGCAGCAGCCGGGCGTTGATCCGCTGCACGTCGTATTTCTCCTCGGCCAGCTGCCGCGAGCGGGCGCCCATGCGCGCGGCCAGCCCCGGCTCCTCGATGAAGCGCTGCATGGCGCGGGCCAGTTCGTCCACCGCCTTCACCGGCACGCGAAAGCCGTTGTCGCCGTCGACCACCGTCTCGCGGCAGCCGGGCGCGTCGGTGGTGATCACCGCGCGGCCCATGGCCATGGCCTCCAGCACGGTGCGCGGGGTGCCCTCGCGATAGGAGGGCAGGACGTACACGCTGCAGGCGGCGATCGCCGGGCGCACGTCGTCCAGGCGGCCGAGGTAGCGCAGCGTGCCATCGGCGATCCAGCCATCCAGTTCCGCCTGATCGATGGCGTCGGGATTGTCGTCGATCCAGCCGACCAGCGCGAAGACCGCCGAGGGGCAGCGGTTCTTCACCTGGCGCGCCGCCGCGGCGTATTCGCGCACGCCCTTGTCGCCCAGCAGCCGGGCGATCAGCAGGAAGTGCGGCCGCGCCGGCACGGGCGCGACGGGGTATTCGAGCAGGTCGACGCCGGAGCCGTTGACCACGCAGGAGGGCGTCGCCGGACCGAGGATGCCCTGGACGCGGAACAGCGCCTGGTCGTCGGGGTTCTGGAAGAACACCTTGTGGGTCCGCCGCAGCGCCAGGGCGTAGAGGCGCGGCAGCAGGGCGTGCAGCAGGCCGCGGGCGCCGCGCTCCCCATCCTCGCCGGTGAAGGCGTAGCCCAGCCCGGTGATCAGTGCGAAGCGCTGCGGCACCCCGGCCAGCGCGGCGGCCAGCGAGCCGTAGATCACCGGCTTGGCGGTGTAGCCGAGGACGTGGGTCGGGCGGATGCGCCGCTTGAGCCGCCACAGGTGCAGCAGGGTGGCGCAGTCCTGCAGCGGGTTCATGCCGGTGCGGCGCAGCGGCAGGTCGTGCACGCGCAGGCCGCGCGCCTCCAGGCGAAGGCGCAGGGGACAGCCGGGCGCCAGCTGCGGCGCCGCCACGTGCACTTCCAGGCCGCGGGCGAGCAGGGTTTCCAGCAGCGGGCCGCGGAAGGCCAGCAGCGAGTCGGCGAAGCCGGCGACGAGCAGGAAGATCATGGCTCGCGCCTCTGCTGTCCGGGACGGATGCCGTAGCGCTGGTAGATCTGCATGACCGGCGTCAGCGGCGGGCTCGTTGGACGCACCTGCTGGCGCACCGTGCCGAGTGCCGAGAGGAGCAGGAGGATCAGCATGGGCGTGAACATCCATTTCTGGCGCAGGGCGATGCCCAGGTTGGCCGTGGTCATGCCCAGCATCAGCCAGGCGATCAGCGCATAGCTCCAGAGGAAGAGGCGGTTCTCCTGGTAGCGCCGGCCAGGGTGGCGCAGCATGGCGCGTCCGCCCATGACGAACAGGTAGAGCAGGATCATGTTGTCGACGGCGGCGGCCAGGGCGAAGATGCTGTTCGCCTCGAACGGCAGCGGGCGGAACAGGTAGGTGAACAGCTGCATGGGCAGGCTCATCGAGGAGATGTCCACCGCGCCGCCGCCCTGCATGTTCTGTCCCTGGCGGCCTTCCACATAACTCATCAAGGCTTCGGTGTCGGGGCTGCTCACCCCGGCGTACTCCAGCCCGAAGGGCACCAGGGCCGCCGCCACGGCGAGCGCGACGCTGCCCAGCAGCACCCGCCTGGCCAGGGACGTCCCGGGGTGCAGCAGCAGGGCCAGGCTCACCCCCATGATCAGCATGCCGGCCATGTGCGGGCGGACCAGCAGCATGATGGCGATGGCAATGGCGATCAGCGGGATGCGTCGCTGCAGGTCCAGCGCCGCCCACAGGGCGAGGCCGGTGGCGAGGAAGGACAGGGCGTCCTTGCCGATCCCCGCCGACCAGAAGCTCACCGAGGGCAGGAACACGATCAGGGTGGCCAGCCGGCGGAGCGTGCGCGACTTGTCGCGGGTGACGACGCGCAGGCTGGCGTCGAAGGCCAGCAGGCCGAGGCTGCCGAAGAGGTTGTAGACCAGGAAGGCGCCGAGCAGGGAAACCCCCAGACCCTCGATCAGCAGGCGGGTCAGGTAGACGACGCCGTAGGTGCCGACATGGAAGTAGCGTGTGCCACCGCGGGCCGTGCGGTAATAGCCGATGGCATCGCCGCCGTATTTCAGGACATACCAGCAGTAGACCAGGCAGAACAGCGTGTGCCAGGCGTAAAGGGCCAGGCTGCGGCGCGAGCCGGTGCCGAAATGGCGGCCGGCCCAGGTGATGAGGAGCGCGCCGGCGAGAAACACCAGAAGGGCGCTGATCACGTGCCAGGCGGTGGAAACCAGTGCCATGGCTATCCTCTCCGATCAATGGGCCAAGGCCTTGCCGGCGGCAGGAAGCGCCGCGGCCAGGGTTTCCAGCAGTACCGGCAGCTGGCGCTGGAGGCAGTAGCGGTTCTCCACGGCCTGGCGCCCGGCCCGGCCTAGCCGTTCCCGCTCGGAAGCCGAGGTCAGCAGCCGGGACAGGGCGTCGCTCCAGCTTTCGCTGGAGTCGGCGAGCAGGCCGGCTCCGCTGTACTCGACGATCTCCCGGTTGGCGCCGGTCGGCGAGGCCACCAGCGGCACGCCGCAGGCCATGTACTGGATCAGCTTGTAGCCGCACTTGCCGCGCTCCCAGGGGCCGTCGGGCAGCGGCATGATGCCGATGTCCATGTGCCGGATCAGCGCCGCCTCGCGCTCCTCGCTCCAGGGTTCGAGCTGCACCTCGATGCCGGGCAGGCAGCTCCGGATCTCCGCTGTGGCGCCGACCAGCAGCAGGCGCGCGCCATGCCGGCGGCAGGCCTGCTGCAGGGGCTCGCGGATGTTCAGCAGGTATTTCTGGGTGGACGGCGAGCCGATCCAGCCGATCACCGGGTGCGCGGTCGGCGCCACGATCCGTGGCCGGTAGCGGTTGTGGTCCACCACGGTGGGAATGATCGCCACCCGGGCCGCGCCGGCAGCACGGGCGCGCTCGGCCAGGTAGCGGTTGCCGACGATCACGCCGCTGGCGCTGCGCATGACCGTATCGATCTTGCCGCCCAACAGCCGGCGCACCAGGGGGTTCTTCGCCAGGTCGTAGTTGTGGAACAGCGCATCGTCGTAGTCGACCACCCAGGGCGTGCCGAGCCGGAGTTCGACCCAGGCGGGCAGGTAGGGGAAGAGCTCCTTCTCGATCCACAGCAGGTCGTGCTCGCCGGCCCTGGCGAGTGCCGTCAGGCGACGCAGGTAGAGCGCCGCGGTCCGCAGCGGCGAACGCCGGCCGCTCTGGTAGAGGCTTTCCAGCCAGGCCTCGTCGAACAGGCTCTGCACCCTGACCTCGTGGCCGGCGGCCTGCAGGTGGGGCAGGTACTGCAGGGTGCGCAGCCGGCTGCTGGCGCCGGTGCGCGGGTAGCGGGTGAGCAGGAGGATCTTCATCTCGGTTCTCCGCAGGGACGGCCGTCGGGCAGCGGCGCCTGCACGGGCGTCCGCAGGGGCATCAGGGCCGCCGCATAGGCATTGGCGCAGGCTTCCAGGGAAAAGTGGCGCAGGCCCGTGTTCCGGCAGTGCTCACGCAAGCCCTCCCGCTGCGGCAGGACCTCGTCGCAGAACCAGCGGGCCGCCCGCGCCAGCTCGGCGTCGTCCAGCCCGGCCAGCAGCCGTCCGGCGCTGGCGGCGATGGCGTCAGTGTCGCCGATGCCGGGGCTGGCCAGCACCGGCAGGCCGCAGAGCAGGTACTCGCCGAGCTTGATCGGCGCCACGGCGCGCATCGAGAAGCTGCTCCGGCGCAGCGCCAGGCCCAGGTCGGCGCAGGCCAGGTAGGCCGGCACCGCATGTCCCGGCAGGCTCAGGCTGGACACCGCCGGCGCCAGCGCGGCGAAGCGCTCCAGCAGGGGTTGCAGGGCTTCCGGCGAACCGCTCAGGACGAGCAGGCGTGCATCGGTGCGGATCTGCCGGACCTGCTCGAACAGGTGGAACATTTCCTCCAGGCAGTACTGCGGGCCGAGCGAGCCGGCGTAGACCAGCAGCGGCGCCTCGGCGGCCAGCCCCAGCTGTTCGCGCATCCGCCGGCGCGAGGCTACGTCTCCCGGGCTGAAGCGTTCGGTGTCGCGGCCGTTGCCGACCACCTGGAACTTGCCGGGCGAGATGCCGGCGCCGGCCCGAGCCAGGAGGATCTCCACCGCCTGCCGCGAGCGGGTCAGCACGCGGTCGGCCTGGCGCACGGCCTGGGCCTCGACGTCGCGCAGCAGGCGCTGGATCAGGCCGGACGGCGACTGGCCGGCGAACTCGACGCGCTCGTCCAGGGGCAGGCCGTCGGCATCGAAGACCATCGGCACGGCGCGGCCGCGCAGCGCCAGCAGGGTGGCCAGGGCCGGCAGCGTGCTGCGCGGCATCACCGCGTCGATGCGCTGCTCGCAGATCGCCCGGCGGATCAGCCGGGCGCCCTCGAGCGCGGTCAGCAGGCCGCCGAGGGCGCGGGGGCGGCGCCAGATCCGCTGCGCCCGGTAGGCCAGCCCGGCCTGTCGGCAGGCCTGGCGGCGCTGCTCGATGAGCGGCTCGTCGCCCCAGGTGAACTGCAGGACATGGACGTGCAGCCCCATGCCGGCCAGGCGCTGGAAGATCGGCAGGAACAGGCTTTCCAGGTAGGTGACCTGCGGGCCGTCCCAGGTGACGAAGAGGATGTTCATGGGCCGATGTGCTGCGCGGCGAGCCGCCGGTAGAGGTGGTCGACGTCGCGGACGTAGCGTTCCGCGCCGAAATTGGTTGTGGCCAGGGCCTGGCCGGCCCGTCCCATGCTCTGGCGCCGGGCGGGGTCGCGCCGCAGCGACAGGATGGCCTCGGCGAGCGCCTGCGGCTGGCCGGGAGGCACCAGCAGGCCGCTTGCGCCCTCGTCGACCACGCCGGGGATGCCGCCCACCCGGGTCGCCACCACCGGCAGTCCGGCCTGCATCGCCTCGACCAGCACCAGGCCGAAGGCCTCCATGGCCGAGGCCAGGGCGAAGACGTCCATGAGCGCGTAGCAGGGCTGCGGATCGGCCTGGTAGCCGGCGAAGCGCACCTGGGCGGCGACGCCGAGCTGGCCGGCCAGTTCGCGCAGCATGCCTTCGTCCGGCCCGCGGCCGACGATCAGCAGGCGCGCCTCGGGGCAGGCCGGAAGCAGCGCGGCCAGCGCCCGGATCAGGTCGCTGACGCGCTTGTGGCGATCGAGCAGGCGGCCGACGGTGCCGATCACGAAGTGTTCCGGCGCCAGCTCGAACTGCTCGCGCAGCGCGCGGATCTGGTTCTCGTCGGGCGGCGCCATCTCGGCCACGCCGTTGTTGATCAGGGTGACCTTGCTGCGCGGGAGATGCAGGCGCCTGAGCAGGTACTGCTCGACGGCGGGGGACACCGCCACCATCTGGTGGCTCAGGGCGCCGAGCAGACGCAGCAGCAGGTGACCGCGCCAGCGGCGGTTGACGGGGTCGGAAGTTTCCTCGCCGATGATCACCGGCACCCGGGCGAGCCGGCCGAGGATGGTGGCCAGGGAGACGCCCTCGAACACCGCGCCGTGGATGATGTGCGGGCGGAACTCGCGCACCACGCGCAGGGCCTGCCGGTAGGGCTCGCGGTCCAGCACGCCGCGGAACACCCCGACGGCATGCAGCGGGCAGCCCGCCTCGGCGAAGCGCGCCGGCAGGGCGCCCACGGCCTTGGTGCAGACCAGCGACTGCTCGTAGCGCGCGCTGTCCAGCTGGCGGGCCAGGGTCAGGCGACGCTGTTCGACGCCGCCGGAGCCGACCGTCTCAAGACAGTGCAGAATCCGTATCTTGTCCATGTTCGCCTTTGGCCTTGCGAGGAGCGAATTGCCGGTACAGGGCTTCCAGCCGGCTCTTGTACTCGGCGGGCTCGAAGCGCCCCGCGACCGCGCTCCGGGCCCGCAGGCCCATGGCCCTCAGCTGCTCCGGGCCGAGCCGCCAGGCTTCTTCGAGGACAGTGGCGAGGGCGCTGGGTGTCGTTTCCGGCAGCAGCCAGCCGGTAACGCCGGGTTCGACGATCTCCGGCGCGCCACCTACTGCGGTGGCGATGACCGGAACGCCGCAACCCATGGCTTCGACCAGCGCCAGGCCGAAGCCTTCGGAGCGCGAGGGCTGGACGTAGACATGGCACTGGCGCACGTACTCGTCGGGATGCGGCTGGTAGCCCGGCAGGTGTACGCACTCGTCCAGTTCCTGCGCGCGGATGGCGGCTTCGAGGCGTGCGCGCTCGCGCCCTTCGCCGATCAGCCAGAGTTCCACGGGAATGCCGCGGGCCAGCAGCAGGTCGGCGGCCTCGACCAGCGCCAGGGGGTTCTTGACGGCTTCCAGGCGGCCGACGAAGCCGACGCGCAGCGCTCCCGGCGTCGCGGCCTGCCCGCTGCGTTCGACCGGCAGCTTGACCGGGTTGTAGACCCGTACCGCCTTGGCCGGCGGCACCTCGCCGCTCTCGACCAGCCAGCCGGTCACCGCATCGGAGATGCCGATGACGCAGTGGGCGCAGCGGTAGAGCTGGCGGAACACCCGGCGAGCCCGCCCGCTGTGCGCCGGGATGCCGATCTCCTCGCCGACCCGCACCGGCACGCCGGCCAGCCGGGCGGCGATCAGACCGTGGAAATTGGCCTCGGCGCCATGGCTGTGCACCACCGTCGGGCGCAGCTGCCGGAACAGCCGGAACAGGGCGAGGATGGCGGCCGGGCTGGGAATCCTCACCGGCTGCTGCAGGCACTGGACCGGGGCTCCCAGGGCTTTCAGGCGACGCTCCGCAGCGCCGCCGCCGCCGATGGCGCAGAACAGGTGCTGCATGTCCCCCGTGGGCTGTTCGGCCAGAAGCTCCATGCGCTTTTCGACGCCACCGAAATTCAGCGAGGTGAGCAGGTGGAGGACCGATGGGCGCTGGGTGGCGAGCGTCATGGCCGGACCATGTCCTTGAGGGCGCTTTTCCAGCCGGCGAAATTCCGGTAGCCGCCCGACAGCCAGAAGCGCAGCAGTTCCGGAGGGCGGCGCCAGCGCGGGCGCGAGGCGATCTCGAGACGTTTTTCGAGTGCCGGGAGCTTGCCTTGCAGGGCGGCAATCGTTTGCTCGACGAATTCGCCGGCGCCCAGGGCCTTCAATTGGCGAGCCCTTTTTTTGAGCCTGCCTATGTACAGGTTCGTGGCGATTATCTGGTGCTTCCAGCCGCCGCTGGCATCCCGGATGCCGTAGTGGGTGAGCTTGCTCAGCCGGGAGAGCTTTCCGGCGCTGCTGGTGAGGCTGTGCGAGGTGTTTTTTTCATGTCTTCGGTAAATCTGCAGCGGCTGCTCCACGATCACCCGGAGTTTGCAGAAGTCACCGATGCTATTGATCCAGGCATCGTGCGTTCCGATCTCGACCGGAATGGGCAGCACGACTTCGAGCCAGGATTTTCTGAGCGCCGTGCAGCAGCCGGCTTTCATGTAGGACTTTTCAAGGCCAAGGGCGCGGATGTTTTCCAGGGTGGTGCCGGTGGAGGATTGCAGGTCTTGACTGGCAATTCTCTGATCGTTGGTGACGATCATTTTTTCGGGGTGGGCAAGAAAGGTCTTTTCTATGGTTTCCAGCTTGTTTTCCAGCCAGACATCATCCTGATCGCTCAGGAAGATGATTTCTCCCGTGCACAGCGAGAGCGCCCGCTCGAAGTTCTTTATGAAGCCCAGGTTCTTTTCGTTCCGAGAAATGAACACGGGAAACGGAGCCCGCTTCTGGAAGTCCGTCAGGATGGCGAGGGTCCCGTCCTGGGAGCAGTCGTCGCAGACCACCAGTTCATCGGGCTGCCGGGTCTGGCGGAGAAAACTGTCCAGCTGCTCCGGCAGATAGCGCGATCCATTGTAGGTGGCCATGGCAATGGAAATTTTCATGGCTTGCTTGAGAGTCCTGTGATTAGTTGTGTTATCCGCTTATTTCGATTGTGCGCCATTGGGGCCGATGTAGATCAGGCTGGTCAGGTGCCTGATTATCTTTCTGCAGGCTTTGCGCATGTAGAATGTCGCCCGATACGTCGAGTAACGGTAGTGGCAGGAATAGCGTTCGGCCGGAGGGCGGCGGAGATGTTTTTCCCGGAAGGAAAAGTATTTGCTATTGCCGCGTGCGTTGTCGTCGCCCATGACAGTGAAGTTGAGGTTGTGCTTGAATGCTATATAGTTGAAGGAAAGCTGGTCTCGCCGGCTTCGATTAAGCACCATTTCCCACCAGGCGTTCATGGCCTGTTCCAGTGCTGCGGTCTTTTTTCTGAGCAGGACGTTGCTTTCAATCAGTCCATTGTTTTCCGGGTAGCCTTGTCTTTTCAGGAATTCGACTTGCTCCTTCACGGCATCGATAGAATCCTTTTTGCGCCTCAGGCAGGCCATGGCCTCATCGTAGATGCAGTTTCTGCTGGGGTGCTTGAAGGTAACCAGGTCATGCTCGTCCAGCAGATGGAGCAGCTCATTGATGTTGCCTATTATGTCGATATTCCCATCTATCCATAGGGTGTAGTCGTAATCGTCGAGGGCCGGATGTCCGATTATCTTGAGCTTTCTTGCTTTCCTGACGCTGTCCAGGTGCGAGTACTTGTCATCGAGAGGAATTATCTTCCAGAATCGGGAGCGGATATCGCAGTCGGTGAAAGCCAGGTAGTCGATGTTTTCTGCTGTGGACTTGTAGGTCGGCTCTTCGAGATGGTCGTAGCCTGCCGTTATAGCCGTATATATGGCTATTTTTTTGCGTATGGCTGTGCTGGTCTGGTCCATGTCGATTGGTTCTTGAAGTGGTGTAAGGTTTTTCTCAGTCCGGCTTGAGTCCCAGGTTTTTCAGTGTCTGGTGCAGAAGGGGGCTCAGTCTGTTTCGGCACTTGCTCATGTGCTGTCGCACGTAGGCGCGTATGGGCGTGGTGTTTTTCTTGTACAGCGTGTTCTTCCACATGTCTGTCAGGGAGAACTCCTTTCTGATCAGTCTTGCGTAAGAGGTCAGGAGATAACTGGATGTCTCGTCATAAATATCCTTGTTTCTTTCGCACAGTTCTTCGAGAGCTATATCCAGTGTGATGTTTCGGGATACTCGCAGTGCATCGACTTCGTGATCGTGATGCATGATGTAAAGAGGCGTTCGTTCCCGATAGAATTTTCCCCCGTATCTGCTGCACAGCCGCAGCCAGGTGTCCCAGTCCTGCAGGCGTCTGACGCCCTCCCTGAAGCCGCCGATGTTTTGCAGCCGAACCGTCCTGGTCAGTACCTGATTGGAGGCCAGGTTCTTGAAGAGCAGTTGCTGGAGCGTGAGTCGGCACTCTTCTGCGGCGTAGTACGGCTTGGCTTCCTGGTCGGGCCTTTTGCTCAGGAAATTGCTGCAGACAAAAGCGTATTGGTCGTCCCAGACCTGGAGCAGGCGTTCAAGCCGCTCGGGGAGGAATTCGTCGTCGTCATCCAGGCCGGTAATGAATTCACCGCGGGCGGCGAAGATTCCCAGGTTGCGTGCACTGCAGGCACCGCGTGGGTCTGGATTTCTGAAATAGCGGATTTTGGGATCGTCTTCGGCCAGTTTCGAAATCCATCCGCACGTTTTATCCGTGGAGCCATCATCGCATATCAATATTTCGTAATTTTCATAGGTCTGGTTAAGTACCGACCGCAAGGCGCGCTCGAGTTTTTCGGCCCTGTTGTGAGTCGGAATGTAAATGCTGACCAAGGGATTCGAGCGCATGCCTTGCAACCTTGACGAATTACGTCTTCGCCACTCAGCGGCCGATCGAGTAGTAGGTGATGCCTTTTCTCTGCAGGCGTCCCGGTTCGAACAGGTTGCGCCCGTCGAAGATCAGCGGCTGTCTGAGTTGCTGCCTGATGAACTCGAAGTCCGGGGCCTTGAAGGCCTGCCAGTCGGTGACGATCACCAGGGCGTCGGCATCCTTCAGGGCGGCTTCCTTGGTGCCGCACAGGGTCAGCTCGGTGCGGTTGCCATACAGGCGCTGGGCCTCCTCCATGGCTTCCGGATCGTAGGCCTGCACCCGGGCGCCGGCGTTCCAGAGCGCCTCCATCAGGGTGCGGCTGGGCGCTTCGCGCATGTCGTCGGTCCTGGGCTTGAAGCTCAGTCCCCAGATGGCGAAGGTCCGGCCCTGCAGGTCGCCCTCGAAGTGGTGGCTGATCTTCTTGTACAGGCTGGTCTTCTGTTCCTTGTTGCGCTGCGCCACCGCCCTCAGCAACTTGGCGTCGAAGTCGATGTTCTCCGCGGTGCGGATCAGCGCCTGCACGTCCTTGGGAAAGCAGGAGCCGCCATAGCCGGCGCCGGCGTAGATGAAGTCGTAGCCGATGCGCGGGTCGGAGCCGATGCCGCGGCGGACCATCTCGATGTCTGCACCGAGCATCTCCGCCAGGCTGGCCATTTCGTTCATGAAGCTGATCTTGGTCGCCAGCATGCAGTTGGCGGCGTACTTGGTCAGCTCGGCGCTGTGCGGGTCCATGACGATGATCTTTTCGTGGTTGCGGTTGAAGGGCGCGTACAGCTCGCGCATCACTTCCTCGGCGTCGCGGCTGGTGGTGCCGATGACGATGCGGTCGGGACGCATGCAGTCGGCGACGGCCGAGCCTTCCTTGAGGAATTCGGGGTTGGACACCACGGCGAAGGTCAGCTCCTCGCGCCCCCGGCGGGCGAGGATCTCGGCGACGCGGGCGGCGACCCGGTCGGCGGTGCCCACCGGAACGGTGGACTTGTCGACGATGACCTGGTGGCGCTCCATGTGTTCGGCGATGGTTTCCGCCACGGCCAGCACGTATCTCAGGTCGGCGGAGCCGTCTTCGTCGGCGGGGGTGCCGACGGCGATGAACTGCACCTCTCCGCGCCTGACACCCTCGGCGGCATCGGTGGTGAAGTTGAGGCGGCCGGCGGCATGGTTTTCCCGGACCAGCGTTTCCAGACCCGGCTCGTACAGGGGCACATGGCCCTGGCTCAGGCGCTCGATCTTTTCCTCGTCGATATCGACGCACAGCACGTCGTGACCCACTTCCGCCAGAACGGTGCTTTGCACCAGTCCGACGTAGCCGATTCCGAATACGGTGACTTTCATGGTTATCCTTCTCTTATATGCGTTGAATGGACCGGTGCCGTGCTTCCTTACGGTTCATGTTGATTGCTAGTGGCCTGTGCGGTTAGTTTGTTAACTCAAGTTCGGATGACCATGGTTCCGAGACAAGGCGCCGCGACGAGTCATAGCAGGGCTATGGCGAGGGGTGGCAACGCAGTATCGGGGCCATGGGCGCCGAAATTGACTAACTGAACTAACCAAACAGGCCACTAGGGGTGGGCGGCCGCAAAAACTGAGTGCAATACCTTGCCGAAACGGTCGGGTGTTGCACTCAGTTTTTGCGGCCGCCACTTTCGAGAAATTTAGTGTTCTAGCCCGGATTTCTCATGAAGAAGGTCGCTAGGCAAGCCCAAGTGCTCTCGCGCTAGTTTAATCATATACTCAAGAGTGGGCTTGCCTTTGATGAGGTCGAGCTCATTGAATTCATCCGCGAGAGTATGTTCGACAAACGATGTTGAAAGCAGAACAGAAGCTACAAAGTGGCCGCTAATGAAGCAGGCGCGCGCCTCTTCCACGAGACGGAGTGTGTCTACTGCCCCGAAGTAGGCTTGCAGGACGGGAGTCGTGTTGAGCAAGCCACTCGATCCTTTCCGCACGTACAGTGCGTGTGGACTCATCACTGCGTGAGAGCGCTTGGATGAGATTCTCTCGGATGGGAGTGTTCTCCATTGGGTATCTAACGCTAAAACTCACCTGCGGGGATGAAGCGTAGCGAAATCTCCGTCAGGTGCAGTGCCGAGTTAGGTGCAAACGACTAGAAGACTGACAGGTTTTTCCATGGCGAAGCCTCATAGCCCTCGCAGCACAACACTTTTGCGCTTTCCCATCCCGCCTCAGGATCATAATCGATAAGTGCAAATACCGGACGTTGTTTGAACCAACCACCTTGATTCTCTTGTGAACGTAGTGCAGATGGCGGCAGAGCGTTCGCAAGGTCACCGTGACATGCAATCAATATTGCTTGGGAATTCTCGTTGCGAATCACTGAGACCAAATCTTCAGAAGTTAATATTCCGTCTTGTTTCTCATCCAGCTTCTCGCTAATGCTGATGTCAGACGTCTTCGTGAGATCCCGTAGCTCATCCGCAAACAGGAGGGCGGTTTCGATGCAGCGGGCCTTGGGTGAACTCAGTATTCTTTCGATGCTTAGCTTTTTATCGTATTGATCTCGTAGGATTCTCATCGCGAGTTCTTGAAACCGATTGGCAGCGTGCCTCACCTCTTCTCGACCCTGCTCGGTCAGACTTCGGAATATGTGTGATGCTTTAGTTCGGCGCGCGTCTGCATGGGTGATGCAAATAATTAACATAGCTCGCCTCCAATATTTCATGGCTTAGATGGAATCGTTCCTAGCCACCCGGCTCTCCAGCACCTAACTATTATTAGGCATGGTTTCTACCTGGGCCATGCGTAAACCACCAGGCTGTTTGTTCTGCTTCTCCCAATTCAATTTTCATTAACTCTTCTTTTGTAGAGTTCAAGTTTTTTAGATTTATCCATTTTACTGGAAAAGCCACGTTAGCAAGTTGATATAAGCTAGGGATTACTAGAGTGCTCCAGTAAGGGCGGTGCTTTATTGTTGGATCAGGGGGGCTTATTATTATTTCAGAGTCATCTAGCACGTCTGGATTGTAATCTGAATCCTTAATTATTAGCGAGCTTTCTGGAAGCAGTGACCAATACTCAATAGCTGCAAGAGGAACCCCAAGTTTTATAATGTTCGGATGCTGCGCTTTGTAGCTGTTTGGGAAGGGATATTTTTTGATTTTTTTTTCGCAGCCCGAAGAGTTTTTTCTCGTACTTGACATTTAAAAAATCAATTTGAATCAAATATAAAATTGCTAAGCTTTTTTGATAAGTCTCTACTCCGCATACACGATCTTTAAAATCTAGTGGCACTGTATCTTTGAATTCATATCTGACAAGCTGACGACTTCTTGATGAGTTTGTTGTTTTGAATTCGGCATTAAAAATATTTTTCACTTTAGATGATTGCTCCTGATTTATTCTCCCTCCAACCTTAAAGTTTTTCCATCTCCAAAATGCCCGGTAAGTTCATTTAATATTTTTGCGATTGATTCAGTTTCAACTATTGATTTTTCAATAGTTTCAGTTTGTTGGAATATTTCGGTCTCGATTTCAACCGTTTTTATTCGCTCTTTAGTCATTCCCTCTGGTTTTCCTAATACGTCAAACTTTTTTCCAATACTTGCTGGCCCAGAAAGATGTCTCGAATTCAAGCGAAAGAATGCTCTGGCAACATGATAGTGTGTTCCTGAGTTATTCTTTATGTCCCACCCCTCACATGAGGTAAGACTTTTAAAGAAAGGAATGTCAAAGTAAATGTCAGTCATTTGTGTTTTCCTATTTGTGAGCGCTTAATGCCTGAATTAGGGGAATACCAATGCCCCCTGTCAAATAACCAAAATACCCCACCAAAGTTGCAGAGCCATTCAGAAAAGTAAGCTGCAAACTAACACAGGACACAAACCTAAACGCCTAAAAATGGAACTACCAGAACTGGCACGTTGGCAAAGCCAAAAATAGCACGGTGCTGGTAATTAAAGTACAGAGCCCACAGAAATCAAGACCAGACCTAACGTAATGGAGCTAAACACCGCTCGCGCGCTTTTTGCGAGTGTGTGTTTGAGCGACTAGTTAGCCGACAATACACTCCGTCCCGCGCAGCGGGCTGTAAATGGGGTAGGCGCTCAAGCGCAATAAAAATCGAAAAATTTGCCTCTTCCCCAGCACGGGGCTCCGGCGTGTGCATTAACTTCGTTATGCTCCGCCGGAGCCCCGTGCTGGGTATAACTGTTTTTTTCGGTTTTTCGGCGATTGATTCCACATCATTTACGTTTCCCTACGCCCAATGGTGGATATTGTTGGTTAACTACTATTAGACACCAACTGGTGCATAACTACCCGAGCAGGCGTGGTGGATAATATTTCTGGTCATGCTCGCTCTTCCTGTCTAGGCCGAGGGTTTCGCGGTCGTGATGACCGTTTCGGGGCGTTAAGTACATGAAAGGAAATTTTCCTGGATTTCCGCTGCCTATGCCAACGCAAGCCCAGGTATTTCAGGGACTTGCGTGGGCATGCGTCGAGAAAATGTCGGATTATTTTTCTTCAGGCACTTACTTATGGTGGAGTGGACCAGTGCCGTGCTACTTACGGTTCATGTTCATTGCCAGGGGTGTTTCGGAGTTGGGCTGATTACGAGTAATTCGATTGTTGGCGGATAATGTCTTTCAGTACGCTCTTCCATCCGGAGAAGTTGTTGTAATCGCCGCTTAGCCAGAGCTTCATTATCCTGGGGAAGCGTTTCAGCCGATTTTGCGTGTTGTTCTGGATTCTGGCTTCCAGTGCGCTTATTCTGCGGTCCAGCTTCTGTATGGCTGTCGCTTGTCGTGACAATAGTCCCAGCGCTTTCAGGTTTTCCGTGCTTTCCTGCAGCCGCTTTCGGGTCCAGCATGTTCTTTTGAGTTCCCGGCGCCAGGCCGCAGTCTTGTCGGCAAGCCCATAGATCCTGATGGAGTCGAGTGAATTCATTTGTTCAGGTTTGCTGGCACGCCACTGGGATACATTCTTGTCGTGGCGGCGATAATACTGTTGCGGCGGCAGGCAAAGAGCCCGAACGTCAAGGGCCGAGGCCAGGTTGTGGATCCAGGTGTCATGGGCCGCGACTTCCGTAGGCATTGGAAGCACGATGGAAAGCCAGTCTCGGCGCAGGGCCGTGGCACACCCAGAGACATAGGTTTCGGCTCTGCAGCCAAGGGCGAGGATATTGCCCAACTGTGTCTGCCGAGAGGGAGTGAGATTTTCGTCAGTGATGACCATGTCGGTGTAAATGACGTAAATGTCCGGTCGAGCTGAAAACAGATTGGTCATCTCCAGAATTTTCGTATCGAACCAGTAGTCGTCCTGGTCGCTCAGGAAAATGAAGTCGCCGGTGCAAAGCGAAATGGCTTTCTCAAAGTTTTTCCTGTAGCCGAGTCGGTTCGGGTTTTGTTCGATTCTTACCTCGAATGGGGCGTTCTTTTGGAATTTGTGAAGAATCGCCATGGTCGAGTCGCTGGATCCATCGTCACATATCACAACTTCGTGAGGTGGTTTTTTCTGTCGGATAAAGCTATCCAGTTGTCCCGGCAGGTGTCGGGCACCATTGCAGGTAGCGATGGCAATTGAGATTTTCACAATGAATCGCCTTGTATTTTTGCCTGGATCGGGGTGCGAATGCCTTTGCCTTACGGGTATTCGACGGCTCGCTGCAGTTTTGAGGGGGATGTCGTTCAGGCCGGAGGCGGTTTTTCGGGCCAGCCGAATCGGTCGCCCAATATCAGGTCCCATTCGGGGGGGCTGAGTCTATAGCCGCCTCCACCCGGGGTGATGGTCAGTTCGCCGATGTATATTTTTCCATCGTACAGATAGAAATCCACGCGCAGATAGCCGAAGGGGGCCGCCAGCCTTTTGGCGATGTCGAGCATTTCCGGAAGTTGTCTGGGAGGGGCCAGTATGCGCGGGTCTGTGCCGGCTTTTTTTTCAACACGCTTGAAGGGGGCAACGGACCAGTCTTCGAGGAACAGATTCTGCGTCAAGTTCGCAAACCGGCCTTGCATGACTTGTATGAATACATAAGGGGGGCCGCCGGTTTCACCGTTGAATACGTTGATCTTGTAATCGTCCGGTGGCTTGTCATTGGAGACCAAGGCCTTTTCGAAGATGACTTTCGGCTGGATGCTGGCATAATGTTTTTCTCTGGCCAGTTTGGAGAAATCCTTTTTCAGCCAGTCATTGGCCATCCGGGCCAGTGCCTCCAGATCCTCCTTGTGCTTTTCGGTGACAATTCTGATTTGCCCGGAGCTGTGGTTGGCTTTCATCACGAAGCTATCGGGTAGCGTTTCGAGGGTTTTCACCGTCACTTGTTCGCAGACAAGATAGGTGGGAACCAAATATTGGCCGCCCACGGTTTTTTCTATGTAGTCGCGGACGCGAACCTTATCGGCCAGGATGGAAAATATAGGGGAAGGATAGCGCATCCTATGGAAGATTTTCTCGGAAAAACGCCTGGGCTCTTTGAAGCTGCAAAACTTTCCATGGAGTATGAAATAGCGCCGCTGATAGAAGATCGGTTCGGGAAGGATCAGATCCAGGAGTTTCTGGGCTTTCCTGTGAAAGATGAGAGCCTTGTAGGGAAGCACTTCCCTGAGCGATGCTTTGATGCTTGGCATTTTTCTATCGTACGTACTGTGTATGTTGATCTTTAGCAAGCTTTTACGCATTCAGGTGGCTAGGTCTTGCGAGACAGGGTGCCGGGTTAGGTTGAAGTGGTAGTAACCTGTCATTTCCAGTCGGTCAGGCAGATGGCAGTTTTTCAGGCCAGCCGAATTTTCGGCCCAGTATTAGATCCCATTCTGGAGGTGATAATTTAAACTCGCCAGCAGCTGGTGTGAAAGTTAGTTCTCCAACATATATTTTTCCATCATAAAGATAGAGGTCCACCCGCAAATAGCTGAAAGGAGCCGCCAGCCTTTTGGCGATGTCGAGCATTTCCGGTAGTTCTTTGGGAGGATATGCTAGATGCGGGTCTGTGCTGGGTTTCTTTTCAACGCGATTGAAAGGGGCAGCGGACCAGTCTTCGAGAAACAGATTCTGCGTTAGGTTTTCAAACCGGCCCTGCATGACTTGTATGAATACATAAGGGGGGCTGCCGGTTTCGCCGTTGAATACGTTGAACTTGTAATCGTCCGGTGGCTTGCCATTGGAAAGCAGGGCCTTTTCGAAGATTATCCTGGGCTGGATGCTGGCGTAATGCTTTTCCCGGAAGGTCCGGGAATAGTCTTTTTTCAGCCACGTATTGGCAGTCTGCGCCAGCCTCTGTAAATTCTCCTGGTGCTTGTCGACAACCAGTATGACTTGCCCGGCGCTATGATTGGCTTTCATCGCGAAGCTGTCTGGCAGCGTTTCGAAGGTTTCCACCGTCACCTGTTCGCAGACGAGATAGCGGGTGGGCAGATATTGGCTGCCCACGGTTTTTGCTATGTAATCACGAGCGCAAACCTTATCGGCCAGGACGGAAAATATGGGGGAGGGATAACGCATTCTGTGGAATATTTTCTCGGTAAAGTGTTGTGGTCTTTTGAAGTTGCAGTGTCTTCCATATAGCAGAAAGTATTGTCGCTGATAGAAAAGTTGATCGGGGAGTCTCTGGTGTAGAAGTTTCTGGACCTTTCTGTGAAGAAGGAGCGCTCGCTGGGGAATTTTTTCCCTGATTGTGTGTTTGATGTCTGACATTTTGTTGGCGTGTGTTGCCTTGGATAAAGGGAGGCTTGATTCAGCATGTGGTGTGCACTGCCCTGGCTTTCCATATGCTTCCTTCGATTGCACCTTCTGACCAAGTCGCAAATATAGAGGCCTACAAATGCTTACTGCGTGCTGGATGTGCTTCCAGGGAGATCCTGGAGCTTGGTCGACGAGCCTTTATCCCTGTTGTCGCAGTGGCCGGCATTCGGCACGGCAAGCCACCAAAACCTCAAGCATCTTTGAAAAATCGTCAGGAACTGATCGGCGAACACAAGATCTGCTGGTAATTGCCTATGCGCAACAGAGTCCCACCTTCAAGCTCGTATATGCAGCCACAATTGCTGAGCGTCGATACGCGGTGTGCAATGATCAGTACGGTCAGATCGCTTCCAAGATTGTCGATTGCATCCATCACATGGCTTTCGGTGAGGTTGTCCAGAGCGCTGGTGGCCTCGTCGAAGATC
This sequence comes from Azotobacter chroococcum, assembly GCF_004339665.1. Classification (GTDB taxonomy): domain Bacteria; phylum Pseudomonadota; class Gammaproteobacteria; order Pseudomonadales; family Pseudomonadaceae; genus Azotobacter; species Azotobacter chroococcum. The sequence continues at coordinate 107,756 of NZ_SMMU01000001.1, read as the reverse complement.
AGCACGTCGGCCTTCTTGTAGAGCGCGCGGGCGATGCCGATGCGCTGGCGCTGGCCGCCGGACAGGCGCACACCGCGTTCGCCGATCCGGGTGTCGTACTGCTCGGCCAGGCCTTCGACGAACTCGGCGATGTGCGCCTTGCCGGCCGCCTCGCGCAGGCGGTTCCAGTCCAGGTCGCGGCGTTCGACGCCGAAGGCGATGTTTTCGGCGATCGTGGTGTCGGACAGGTAGATGCTCTGCGGCACATGGGCGATGTGGGCCTGCCAGTCGCGCCGGTTGGCCGGGGTCAGGGCGACGCCGTCGATGAGGATCTGGCCGCCGGTGGGCTCCAGCAGGCCCATGAGCAGGTCCAGGGTGGTGCTCTTGCCGCTGCCGGTCTTGCCGACGAAACCGACGCGGCTGCCCTTGGCGATTTCCAGGTTCAGGTGCCGGAGCACTTCGGGACCTTCGGGAGAATAGCGGAAGCAGATGTCCCGCAGCTCGATGCTCCGCTCGAAGGGTATTGGCCGTGGCGGTTCCCGTTTCAGGTACTCGGCGGGAATGGGTTGTGCGAGCAGATCCATTACATCCTCGATATTGCCCCGGCTGCCCATGATGGTCGCCCAGCAGTGATAGAGCTGCTGCATCTGCGGCAGCAGGCGCTGCGCGCCGATCGCCAGGGCGCCCAGTACCGGCAGGGCGGCGGCCAGGCCGCCCTCGCGCTGGCTGAGGCCATAGGCCAGCACGGCGAGGGAGAGCATGCCGATGGCTTCGATCAGGTAACGGGGCGCTCCACCGAGAAAGGCATTGGTCACCTGCGCCTTGCGCAGGTCGGCGTCGACCTTGCGAAAACGCTTGACATAGGGCGTCTGGGAACCGTCGATCAGGATGTCGCGGATGCCGCCGAGACCTTCCTGTATGGCCTGCAGGCGAACATTGTGCGCCTGGGCGATGATCCGGCTGTTTTTCCGCAACTTGCGCCGGGTACCCAGGCTGACCAGCAGGTACTGCAGGCCGAACAGCAGGCCGGCGGCGAGGGCGACTGCCGGGTCGATCAGGATCAGGGCGGTAAAGATCGCCAGCGTCATGAGGCTGGCGATCAGGGCGTTGATCAGCGGCATGAGCAGGCCGCCGACCACGCTCTGGACCTTGCCCATGCCGGCGATGATCTGGCTGGTATTGCGCGCCACATGGTAGCGGTAGGGCTGCAGCAGGGTGCGCCGGTAGACCTCGACGCCCAGGTCGTAACCGATGCCGTGGGTGGTCTTGCTGCTGGCCCAGGTCAGGGTGATGCGGATGAGCGCGGCGAGTACCGCCATCGAGCCGAACAGCAGGCTGGCGGGGAGCAGGATGTTCTCGTGTCGCCAGCCGACCAGGCTGAACAGCTGCTGCAGCAACGGATAGTCCTGCGCCTTCTCCGGGTCGGCCAGCAGCGCGAGGAAGGGCAGCACGGCGCTGAAGGTCGCCAGTTCGGCCAGGATGCCGACCAGCATGAGCAGGATCAGGCCGAGCAGCTGGAGGCGTCGGCGTCTGGACAGATGGGCGTAGAGGCGTTCGAGGATATGGCGTAGTGAAGGGGCGGTATCGTGCATGGGCAAGGGCTTGCTCCGATGGTCAAGAGGTTGGCTGGTGAAGGGCATTCACCTGTCATCGTGCGGCCAGTTGCGTGTGCGGCCAGGATGAGCTGGGCGCCGGCGCGAGGTTCTGGGCGATGTACCAGGGCATGGCCTGGGCGATGCCGGCCTGCAGGTCATATTGCGGGGCGTAGCCCAGCAGGCGCTGCGCCTTGCCGATGTCCGCCAGGGAGTGATGCACGTCGCCGGGGCGGAAGTCGCGGTAGCGCGGCGCCTTGGCGTAGCGCACGCCGTTTTTCGCCAGGCTCTGCTTCAGCTTCCGGAACAACTGTTCGAGGTCGGTGCGCTCGCCGACGGCGATGTTGTAGACCTGGTTGTGCGCTTCGGCTCCGGCGCAGGCGGCGAGCAGGTTGGCCTGCACGGCGTTGTCGACGTAGCAGAAGTCACGGCTGGTGCTGCCGTCGCCGTTGATGAACACCTCCTCGTCGCGCAGCATCGCCGCAATCCATTTCGGGATCACCGCGGCATAGGCACCCTCCGGGTCCTGGTGCCTGCCGAAGACGTTGAAGTAGCGCAGGCCGATGCAGGGCAACCCGTAGTTGCGGGCGAAGGTGTCGGCGTACAGCTCGTTGACGTACTTGCTCACGGCGTAGGGGGAGAGCGGTCTGCCGATCTGCTCCTCGACCTTGGGCAGGCCGGGGTGGTCGCCGTAGGTGGCGCTGCTGGCGGCGTAGGTGAAGCTCTTGACCCCGGCGTCGCGAGCGGCCACCAGCATGTTGAGGAAGCCGTCGACATTGCTGGCGTTGGTGGCGATGGGGTCTTCCAGCGAGCGCGGCACCGAGCCGAGGGCCGCCTGGTGGAGGACGTGCTCGACCGGGCGGGGCGGGCTTCCCGTTGCGGCTGGCACGAAGATCAGCGCCTGGCGGCAGTCGTGCAGGTTGCGGATGTCGCCGCGGATGAGCTGGAACCTGGCCCAGCGCTCGGGGGCGATCCGCTGGCGGACCTCTTCCAGGTTGCGCGGGTGGCCGGTGGCGAAGTTGTCCAGGCCCACCACGCACTGGTCGAGTCCGAGCAGGGTTTCCAGCAGGTTGGAGCCGATGAAGCCGGCCACCCCGGTGATCAGCCAGGTGGCGGGCGTTTGCGGCAGCTCGAGGAGCAGGCGTTGGTAGGGTGTCATAGGCGCAGATCCGCTTCGTCGGGCTTGAACAGATACTTGAGGTCGTAGAGGACGTGGTCGGGCTTGCCAAAGCGGCGGATGCTCGACGCGCCCATGCTGCGGAACTGGTGGTGGGCGACGGCGAGGATGATGCCGTCGTAGGCATTGGCCGGCGGAGCGCTCAGCGGCCTGATGTCGTAGGCTTTCTGGGCCTCGTCGGCATCGACCCAGGGATCGTAGACGTCGACCGAGATGTTGTATTGGCGCAGCTCCTGGATGATGTCGACGACGCGCGTGTTGCGCAGGTCCGGGCAGTTTTCCTTGAAGGTCAGGCCCATGACCAGGGCGCGCGCGCCGTCGATCTGGATGCGCCGCTTGAGCATGGCCTTGATCAGCTGGGACACCACGTAGCTGCCCATGCCGTCGTTCAGGCGCCGGCCGGCGAGAATGATCTCCGGGTGGTAGCCGATGGCTTCGGCCTTGTGGGTCAGGTAGTAGGGGTCGACGCCGATGCAGTGGCCGCCGACCAGGCCGGGACGGAACGGCAGGAAGTTCCATTTGGTGCCGGCCGCCTGCAGCACCGCCTCGGTGTCGATGCCCATGCGGTTGAAGATCACCGCCAGTTCGTTGATCAGGGCGATGTTGAGGTCGCGCTGGGTGTTCTCGATGACCTTGGCCGCCTCGGCGATGCGGATGCTGCCGGCCCGGTAGGTGCCGGCGGTGATGATCTGCCGGTACAGCGCGTCGACCAGTTCGGCCACCTCGGGGGTGGAGCCGGAGGTGATCTTGCGGATGCCGGTGATGCGGTGTTCCTTGTCGCCGGGGTTGATCCGTTCCGGGCTGTAGCCGGCGTAGAAGTCGCGGTTGAACACCAGGCCGGAGACTCGCTCCAGCACGGGCACGCAGCCTTCCTCGGTGGCGCCGGGGTAGACGGTGGACTCGTAGACGACGATGTCGCCCCGCTTCAGCACCTGGCCGATGGTTTCCGAGGCGCGGATCAGGGGCGTCAGGTCGGGCTTCTTGTGGGAGTCGATCGGCGTCGGCACGGTGACGATGTAGAAGTTGCATTCGGCCAGGCTGGCGATGTCGGCGCTGTAGCGGAGCTGGCGGGCCTCGCGCAATTCGTGGTCATCGACTTCCAGTGTGCGGTCGTGGCCGGCCTCGAGGGCGGCGATGCGCGTGCTGTCGATGTCGAAGCCGACGACCGGCCGGCGCTTGCCGAATTCGACCGCGAGCGGCAGGCCGACGTAGCCGAGGCCGATGATGGCGAGTTTCAGGTCTTCCAGGTTGTGCATGGCGGTGCCCGTGGCGGTCGGCTGGGAGGGGCTCGATCCGGCAGCGGCTCGAGCGGAGGGCTGTGCTCAGGCGTTGTCCGGCTTGTACTCGTAGTGGTAGTAGGCGGCGTGGCCGTAGCCGTAGGTGCCGGCGCGCTTTTCCATTCCGTTGAAGATGGCGCCCTTGATCTCGATGCCGTTCTGCGCGAAGCGCCTGACGGTCAGCTCGATCTCGCGGGCGGAGCTCACGCCGAAGCGGGCCACGATCAGGGTGGTGGCCGCCTGCCGGCCGACGATGGCGGCATCGGTGACGGCCAGCAGCGGCGGGGTGTCGAGGATGACCAGATCGTGGCTGGCGCTGGCCTGCTGGAGGACGGCGCTGAAGTTGGAATGCATCAGCAGTTCGGACGGATTCGGCGGAATCTGTCCCCGCGACAGCAGGAACAGGCCTTCGACCGGGGTCGCGCGGATCGCGTCGGCCAGGTCGCAGCGTCCGTCCAGCAGGTCGGACAGTCCCGTGCCGGCCTCTTCCATGCCCAGCAGTCTGTGCAGCTGGCCCTTGCGCATGTCCACGTCGACCAGCAGCACGCGCTTGCCGGTCTGGGCGACGACGGCGGCCAGGTTGGCGCAGACGAAGCTCTTGCCCGCCTGCGGGCCTGGGCCGGAGATGGCCAGGCGGTTGTCCTGTGCGCCGAGCATGATGAAGTGCAGGCTGGTCCGCAGGCTGCGCAGGGCTTCCACCGCCGGATCGTGCGGCTGGCCGAGGGCGAGCAGCGGGGAGACCTGGGCGGGACTGCCGGCTGCCCGGCGGCGCCGGGGCTTGAAGTGCGCCTGGTGTTCGCTGAAGGGTACCGCCGCGTAGACCGGCAGGCCCAGCTGCTCGATGGCCTCCGGGGTCTCCAGACCCGGGTTGAGCAGCTTGCGCAGCAGCACGACGCCGATCGCCAGCAGCGCCCCGACCAGCGTGGCGACCACCAGGATGAAGGTCTTGTCGGGGGCGACCGTTCCGCCTTCGATGACCGCCTGGTCGACGATGCGCACGTTGCCGATGGTGGCGGCGCGGACCAGGTCGAGTTCCTGGGTCCTGCTCAGCAGCTGGGTGTAGATCGCGGTGCTGACCTGGACGTCCCGCGACAGGCGCAGGAGCTCCTGCTGGGTTTCCGGCAGGCCCTGCATCCGCCTGGCGATCTCGTTCCTGCGCTGGGTCAGGCCGTGGATCTGCATCAACAGGGTCTTGTAGGCCGGATGCTCGCGGGTGAACCGGCGGTCGAGCTCGGCCTGCTGCATCCTCAGCTCGGAGAGGCGGGTTTCCAGGCCCACGGCCTGGTTGAGCACGGTGCCGGTTTCCATGCCGATGTCGACGGAGCCGTGGCGCTTGCGGTAGTCGTTCAGCGCGTCTTCGGCCTTTTCCAGGTCGCGGCGCACCTCCGGCAGCTGGGTGCGCAGGAACTCCAGGCTGCCATCGACCTCGGCGGACATGCGCTCGACGTTCTGGCGGACGAACAGGCGGCTGATTTCATCCACCACCCGGCTGGCATGCCGAGGGTCGGGATGGTTCATGGCCACGGTGATCAGACCGGTGTCGCCGCCCACTTCGCTGAGCTGCAGCGCCCCCCGGTAGGTGCGGATGGTGCTCAGCCGGCTCCCCTTGCTCAGGGTGAAGCGGGTGCCCGGCCGCGCCTGCAGTTCATGGATCTGCAGCCGGATGCCCTGCTGGTCGATGGCTTCGCCGACCCGTCCCTGGAGCAGTGGTCTGCCCTCGCCGTCCTGCAGGTTGAAGGCGCCGTTGTCCGCGGCCGTCACTACCAGGCGCTTGCCCGCCCACTGCGGGTCGACCTCGAAGCGGAGGACTTCGATCTTCTCGCCGCCCCAGGCGTATTCCTCCAGGCCGAGGAATGGCTCCGCCAGGCCCGGGCCACGATGGCGGCGGGCGAGGTAGTCGCCGATCAGCGGAAAGCGCTGGGGAGTGGCCCGTACATCGAGATGCAGGTTGTCGACCGCCTGGCCGATCACGCTGCGCGAGCGCAGCAGTTCGATTTCCGTTCTGGCACTGGAGGTCTGGGCGTTGACGTCGCCGCCCATCTCCAGCCCGGGGACGGTACCGCTCTTCTTCTCGATCTGGACCAGGGCCGTGGTGCGGTAGATGGGCGTGGCGAACATGCCGTAGAGCGCGCCGCCCAGGCAGAACAGGGCGGTCACGCCGATGATCGGCCATTTGTGGTCGAGCAGGGCGCCGAGCAGTTTGCGCAGGTCGATGCCGGCATCCTCGTGCTCCTGCTGATGGGGGGCGGAAGTGGGGTACATGATGGATTTCCCTGGAGGAGGCGCTCCGGCTGTCAGTGACCCAGGCGCACGGTCCATGCCTCGACGGCCGTGCGGATCTGTCGATAGGCCTGTTCGAAGGCCGTGCGCTCCCGGCGGAACGGGTCCTGGATTTCCAGCTCGCCCTGCCACTTGCCGAGCAGGAAGGTCTTGCCGCGTGCTTCGGGGGCGATCCGGTAGATGCCGTCGATATGGCGGCGCTCCATGGCCAGCACCAGATCGGCCTGCTGCAGCATGCTGCGCTCCAGCTGGCAGGCCCTGTGTAGCGGAGGACGATGCCGGTGTTCGAGGAGTACCGCGCGGGTGGTGGGCTCCATCGGCAGGCCGACCTGCGCCGCCAGCCCGGCAGAGCCGATCTTCATGTTCCGCTTGTCGCGGGAAAGCGCCTCGTTCATCAATGCTTGGGCGCAGGGACTTCGGCATATATTGCCGATGCAGACGATCAGTATCCGTTCGAGCACTTTATAGGCTTCCAAAGTTGTGGCGCTGGGGCATGGAAATTAAGCGTGGACAGGTTTTGCCGCTGCCCTGAATATTCGGAGCGGGCTTGTCATCAAAGAAGCTTTTGGAACTTCCTGAAGCAGGTGTGCCGAAGAGTTGCAAGCTCTTGCATGTCTACGGTCGATTCGTCCTCTTCTTCGGGTACGCTACCGCCCCAGGATTTGGCGTCGGCCTCCTGAAGACGAGTACAGGGCCATTTCGGGACGTGCGGACAGCGGTGCACCGCCTCGTTCAGGCCTGCGTTCGGTACTTCGATCATGGTCATCGCCGGAACTCTTGCTCGGCACTTAATCCACCGTGCGAACAACAGCAGGGTACTTCGTGGATTACTTTTATATTTATAATTTTACTATGGTTATTCCTGTTTGTTGTTTAGTGTCAACTTAATAGTGCCTTGCTGAACCACAGCAGCATATCCAGTCAGAAGTTGCAAAGTGTAGTTCAGGTTTTTTGGAGGGCTTTCTTGGCTAGCTGCCGGCCGATAAGTGGTCGATGCCGGTGGGAAAGGCAGAAATTCCAGCATTATTCTGATGTCGTTTGGTCAGTTCGAATGAACTTTTCTGCAACTATCAAGTTGGCTACGGTTTCATCGGTGGAAGTGGCTTCACTCTCGTCTGGCCGACAACAATAAGTGCTTCGCTTGTGTTCCAGGTTCGGCTATGGGGAACTCCTCGGAAAGCGAAGCGCCGTTCGAGCGACATCGATGACTGCTCATTGGATGGGCGGAAGCTGCGCCTGATGGTGCGAGGGGCTGGTTCACGGGAAATTTCCGGACGGGAAGGCAGTCCGTCGGAAAAGGCTCAAGCCGCACCGGACGCATGGATGTGCCGTCGTGCGCTGCGGGCCAGGCGGGCGCCGAGCAGGAGGGCGGCGCAACTCAGGCCGATCACCATGCCCTGCCAGAGTCCGCGCGGGCCGCTGGGGTCGCCGAGCCAGCCGGTCAGGCCGAGGCAATAGCCGATCGGCAGGCCGATGCCCCAGTAGGCGAACAGGGTGATCAGCATGATCGCGCGGGTGTCCTGGTAGCCGCGCAGGGCGCCGGCGGCGGTCACCTGGATGGCGTCGGAGAACTGGAAGAGCGCGGAATAGAGGAGCAGGCCGCCGGCAATGGCGATCACCGCCGGGTCGCGGCTGTAGATGTGCGGAATCTGCTCGCGCAGCAGCAGCATGGCGCCGGCCGCCAGGGCGGCGAAGCCCAGCGCGCTGGCCATTCCGGCGCCGACGCCGAAGCGGGCGTCGCGGGGGCTGCCACGGCCCAGGGCATGGCCGACGCGGACGCTGACCGCCATGCCCAGGGAGTAGGGGATCATGAACACCAGGCCGGAGAAGTTCAGGGCGATCTGGTGCCCGGCGACCACCTTGGCGCCCAGGCCGCCGATCAGCAGGGCGATCACCGAGAAGATGCTCGCCTCGGCAAACACTGCCACGCCGATCGGCAGCCCGATCCCCAGCAGGCGGCGGATGACCGGCCAGTGCGGTCGGTCGAAGCGGCCGAACAGCCGGCTCGGCTGGTAGCACGGCGCTCGCCGGGTCCAGAAGAGCATGGCCAGCAGCATGAAGATCATCACCAAGGCGGTCGCCCAGCCGCAGCCGACCCCGCCCATGGCCGGCAGGCCGAACTTGCCGTGGATGAAGATGTAGTTGGCGGGGATGTTCAGCAGCAGGCCGGCGATGCCGATCAGCATGCTCGGCCGGGTATGGCCCAGGCCGTCGCTGAAGCAGCGCAGCACGTGGTACAGCGCCACGGCCGGGATGCCGCAGGCGACTGCGCGCAGGTAGCCCATGGTCGGCCCGATCAGGGCGGGTTCGACCTGCATCAGGTGCAGTACGGGTTCAGCATTCCAGAGCAGGAGGGCGGCAGCGCTGCCGACGGCCAGGGCCAGCCAGAGCGCCTGGCGGACCAGCGGGCCGGTTTCCGGCTGCCGGCCGGCACCGTGAAGGTGGGCGACCTTGGGCGTGGTGGCCAGCAGGATGCCGGTGGTCAGCAGGTAGGTGGGTACCCAGAGCGAGTTGCCGAGGGCGACCGCGGCGAGGTCGGCAGGCCCGACCCGGCCGGCCATCAGGGTGTCGACGAAGCCCATGGCGATGTGCGCCAGCTGCGCGACGATGATCGGCAGGGCGAGGCTGGCGAGGGCGCGCAGTTCGCGGCGCAGCCGCTGCAGGCGCGGTTCGCGTGGCATGTCCGGTATTCGCTGGTGGGGGAGGGCGGCTAGTCTACGCCCTGAAGGGATTGCGGGAAATGCGCGATGCCCCGCGGCCAGTCGCCCTTTGCCATAGAATGAGTCTCCTTGAAAGGAGCCTGCCATGCGAATCCTCGCCGACGAAAACATTCCCCTGATCGATGCCTTCTTTTCCGCCTTCGGCGAGATCCGCCAGTTGCCCGGGCGCGCCATCGAGCGCGCGGCGCTGGCCGATGCCGAGGTGCTGCTGGTGCGCTCGGTCACCCGGGTCGATGCCGGCCTGCTGGAGGGCAGAGGGGTGCGTTTCGTCGGCACCTGCACCATCGGCACGGACCATCTGGATCTCGATTATCTACGCCAGCGCGGGATTGCCTGGGCCAGTGCGCCGGGTTGCAATGCCCGCGGCGTGGTCGATTACGTGCTGGGCAGTCTGTTCAGTCTGGCCGAGCGGCAGGGCGTCGATCTGGCCTCCCGCTGCTATGGGGTGATCGGTGCTGGCCAGGTCGGCGGACGGCTGGTCGAGGTGCTGCGCGGGCTGGGCTGGCGCGTGCTGGTGTGCGACCCGCTGCGCCAGGCGGTCGAGGAGGGCGACTTCGTCGATCTGCCCACCGTCCTGCGCGAGTGCGATGTGCTGAGCCTGCACACACCGCTGACCCGCGAGGGGGCGCATCCGACCTGGCACCTGCTTGGCCGCGAGCAGCTGGCGCAGCTGCGGCCGGGCAGCTGGCTGATCAACGCCAGTCGCGGCGCGGTGGTCGACAACCGGGCGCTGCGCGAGGTGCTCGCGGCCCGCAGCGATCTGCAGGCGGTGCTGGATGTCTGGGAAGGAGAGCCACAGGTGGATGTCGCGCTGGCCGGGCTTTGCCACATCGCCACGCCGCACATCGCCGGTTACAGCCTGGACGGCAAGCTGCGCGGCACGGCACAGGTCTACCGGGCCTTCTGCGAACATCTGGGCGTGCCGCCGAGTGTGCAGCTGGACGAGCTGCTGCCGCCGCCCTGGCTCTACGAGCTGGGGCTGGATAGCGGCGCCGATCCGGCGTGGGCGCTGGCGATGCTTTGCCGGGCCGTGTACGACCCACGCCACGACGACGCCGATTTCCGGCGCAGCCTGGGTGGTGACGAGCTGGCCCGATGCAGCGCCTTCGATGCCCTGCGCAAGCACTATCCGCCGCGCCGGGAAATCGATGGGTTGCGCGTGCGGCTGAGCGGCGAGGCCCCGCTGTTGCGGCAACTGGTGCGGGCGCTGGGGGCCTTGCCGGTCTAGGCGTCAGTCATCCGGCTCGCGGGAGGCTGTAGGAGGTTGGCGCGGAGCCGCTACCCAGTTCCTGTCCAGAAGGCGGCAGGCCTTCTGGATCATGCCTTCGGTGATGGGGATTTCCCGACCCTGCTCGTCGATGAGGGCGCCGCCGCTGGGCTGGCGGGAGCGCGGTCGGGTGGAATGACGCTGGGGGCTGTGCTGGTGCGGGCTCATGGTGCTCGGTCTCCCATCCGTTGATGAGCTGCACTCTGCAGTTTAGCCGGCTGACATGGTGCGAGGGGCGGCGAACCTGCCTGCTGCGCGTAGTGGCTGGCTCGGGGGAAAGGATCATGAGGCTGTGCCGGGGCAGGGTGAGTTGCTGCTGCGGCTCGTTCGTCCCCTGGAGTTCCGGCCGGTGCTCCAGGGGCCGTTTCGGTCAGCGGTATTCGCAGAGATAGGCAGTATCTGTGGCGACCTTCAGCTGGAACTTGCTGTTGGCCGGGACGGTGAACTGGCTGCCGGCCGGGAAGGTTTCCCATTGCTCGCTGCCCGGCAGCTTGACGGTCAGGGCGCCGGCGATCACGTGCATGATCTCCAGCTGGCTGGTGCCGAATTCGTATTCGCCTGCTGCCATCACGCCGATGGTGGCCGGGCCTTGGCTCATGCTGAAAGCGATGGATTTGACGGTGCCGTCGAAGTACTCGTTGACCTTGAACATGCTTGAATCCTCAGGAAAGGGTGAGAAAAGGCCCGCAAGTATGCATAAGGCGTTTTGCCGCGTCATCCGCTTTGCGCGTTGGGCAGGGCTGCCAGTGGCAGCAGGCGGGCCGTGTTGCGGGCATCTTCCAGGGCCCGGTGCTGCTGACCCTGAAAGCTCATGCCGGCAAGCTGCAGGGCGGCCTTCAGGCCGACCGCACGCTTCAGCTGGCGAGTATCGGCGAAACGCTGTTTCAGATTGATATGAGGCGCTGTCGCCAGGCTGCTGGCCAGGCCATGGCGGCGCCATTCCTGCTCCAGTTGTCGGCGGTCGTAGTCGCCCCAGCTGGTCCAGCCTGCCAGGCGTGGGCGGTGGGGGGCGAGCCAATGCTCGAACTGCTTCCAGACCATGGACAACGGGGCGGCGGTGTCGATGTCGGACTGGGCGATGTGCGTGAGTTCGCGGCAGAAGGCGGTCAGGCAGGGGCGGCGCAACGGGCGCACGAAGCGCTTGAAGTGATCCAGTTCATGGCCCTCTCTGTCCACCAGACTGGCACCGATTTCGACGATTTCCATGTCTTTCACCGGCCAGCCTCCCTCGTCTGTCGTGGCTTCCAGATCGATCACCAACCACTTGTCCATGGGCAACTCCTGAGCTCCGTGCGGGGGCGCCTGCCTTGCTGGCGGCTGTAGTGGTTCAGTGTAACCTCTTCCCGAACCCGTACCGGGCCAACGGCTGGGGACGCCGGCAACGAGCCGCATGGTTGCAGGGTCGGTCAGCTGCGAAGGTTGACCCAGGGCTTGCTGTTCAGGGTACGCAGATGGCCGTACCAGGCAAAAGTCATGAAGATGTTCGAAAGACTGAGCAGCAGCGCAGTTTGCAGTCAGACTGACATGAGACGGAACTCCGGAACAGGAGCGAGCGGGCGAATGGTCAAGAAGCGGGAGAGGATATCTGCTGGGATGGGCTTAGCGATTCGTCAGGTCCGGCGGTAGGATACTCGACTTTCCCAGGACGTTGATCGCATTGCGAGGTTCGATCATGAAATGTCGCGCGGGCTGTGGTGCCTGCTGCATTGCCCCCTCCATCAGTTCGCCGCTCCCGGGCATGCCGCTTGGCAAGCCGGCGGGCGAGCGTTGCCTGCATCTTTCCGTGGACAATCTGTGCGCCTTGTTCGACAAGCCCGAGCGGCCGGCGGTGTGTTCTGCCTTCGGGGCGGATGCGGCTGTCTGCGGCAGCAGCCGGGAGGAGGCATTACAGTTGATCGAGTGGCTGGAAGGGGAGACGGGCTGATGCAGGTCTGGGCGATGCTGGCGCTCGATGCCTGATCAACAGCTTCGGCGACAAATAAAAAAGGCTGCGTAAACGCAGCCTTTTTCCCTCCGCGGGAAAGCGCTTAGCGCTTTTCCACCGAGACGAAATCGCGCTTCTCGTAGCCGGTGTACAGCTGGCGCGGACGGCCAATCTTGTACGGACCGGAGAGCATTTCCTTCCAGTGGGAGATCCAGCCGACGGTACGTGCCAGGGCAAAGATCACGGTAAACATGCTGGTCGGAATGCCGATAGCCTTGAGGATGATGCCGGAGTAGAAGTCGACGTTCGGGTAGAGATTGCGCTCCTTGAAATAAGGATCGTTGCGCGCAATTTCTTCCAGCTTCATGGCCAGTTCCAGCTGGGGATCGTTGATGCCCAGTTCGGACAGCACTTCGTCGCAGGTCTGCTTCATGACCTTGGCGCGCGGGTCGAAGTTCTTGTAGACGCGATGGCCGAAGCCCATCAGTTTGAAGGGATCGTTCTTGTCCTTGGCCTTGGCCACGAACTTCTCGATGTTGGAAACATCGCCGATCTCGTCGAGCATGGTCAGCACGGCTTCGTTGGCGCCGCCGTGTGCCGGACCCCACAGGGCCGCGATGCCGGCAGCGATACAGGCGAACGGGTTGGCACCGGAGGAGCCGGCCAGACGCACGGTGGAGGTGGAGGCGTTCTGCTCGTGGTCCGCATGGAGGACGAAGATGCGATCCATGGCCTTGGCGACTACCGGGCTGATCGGCTTCACTTCACACGGAGTGTTGAACATCATGTGCAGGAAGTTTTCCGCGTAGTCCAGATCGTTACGCGGATACATCATCGGCTGGCCGAGGGAATACTTGTAGACCATGGCAGCCAGGGTCGGCATCTTGGCGACCAGGCGAATGGCGGAGATTTCACGATGCTGCGGATCGTTGATGTCGAGCGAGTCGTGATAGAAGGCGGAGAGGGCGCCGACGACACCGCACATGACGGCCATCGGGTGAGCATCACGACGGAAACCGTTGAAGAAGTTCTTCAGTTGTTCATGAACCATGGTGTGGTTCTTGATATTGCTGACGAACTTCGCTTTCTGATCGGCGTTCGGCAGTTCGCCGTTCAGCAGCAGATAACAAGTTTCCAGATAATCGGATTTTTCTGCGAGTTGCTCGATCGGATAACCGCGGTGCAGCAGGATGCCATTGTCACCGTCGATATAGGTAATCTTCGATTCGCAGGAGGCGGTAGACATAAAGCCAGGATCGAAGGTGAAACGGCCCGTTGAGGTCAGTCCCCGTACATCAATCACATCGGGACCGACGGTGCCGGTCAAGACGGGCAGTTCAACGGTTTTGTCCCCGATGTGCAACTGCGCTTTGTTGTCAGCCATGGGTGGCCTCCTTTTTGAGCTTTCTGCTAGGTATCTTCGGCGGGCCCCATGCGGAGCCGCCTCTATTCTATAGAGCGTCACTATAGAGGTGACGAGTCTGAAAGCAATCTGCACCAAAGTAGTAGTGGAGCGCTCGTTTCAGAACGGATTGCACGCAAAAAGAAACTATTTACGTGATTAGTGGCGATCGCGCAATCACTACTTTGTTGAGGGCGCTTGCGTTGTCATTAGTACCCTAACTGTCTATACTCGGCAACCGACCGCCAGAGGCTTTGAAGCCGCGTATTCTGGCGGTTGCCGCTCTCTGGGTGGTGGGTACCTGACCAGTGCACATCCCAACAACTTCGCCCTGCTCGCCAGGGCTCTCACAGTGAATGAAAGCCGTGAAAAGCCAACGACCTGTAAACCTAGACCTTAGGACAATCAAACTTCCTGTCACTGCTTACACGTCCATTCTTCACCGTATCTCTGGTGTCGTCCTCTTCCTGGGGATTGTCGTGCTGCTGTCCTGGCTCGACAAGTCTCTGTCGTCGGAGGAAGGCTTCGAGCAGGTGAAAGGGTATCTGGCCAGTCCGCTGGTCAAGCTGGTGGCATGGGGCCTGGTGTCTGCATTGCTGTACCACCTGGTGGCCGGCGTGCGCCATCTGATCATGGACATGGGCATCGGTGAAACGCTGGAAGGCGGCACCAAGGGCTCGAAAATCGTTATCGGCGTTTCGGTGGCGCTGATCCTGCTGTCGGGAGTTTGGATATGGTAACTAATGTCACGAATTTCTCGCGCTCGGGTCTTTACGACTGGATGGCTCAGCGTGTCTCCGCGGTCATTCTCGCGGTATACACCCTCTTCCTGCTGGGTTACCTGTTCTTCAGCTCGGATCTGACCTACGCCGACTGGCATGGCCTGTACTCCTCTACCGGCATGCGGGTCTTCAGTCTGCTGGCTCTCGTCGCGTTGAGCGTGCATGCCTGGGTTGGCATGTGGACCATCTCGACCGACTACCTGACTCCGATGGCGCTGGGCAAGCTGGCGACCGTTGTGCGTTTCCTCTTCCAGGCCGCGTGTGGCATCGCCATGTTCGCGTTTTTCGTCTGGGGTGTGCAGATTCTTTGGGGTATCTGATTCATGGCTAACATTCGTACGCTTTCCTTCGACGCAATCATCGTCGGCGGTGGTGGTGCTGGCATGCGTGCTGCCCTGCAGCTGGCTCAGGGCGGTCACAAGACTGCAGTAGTCACCAAGGTATTTCCGACCCGTTCGCACACCGTGTCCGCCCAGGGCGGCATCACCTGCGCCATCGCCTCGGCCGACCCGAACGACGATTGGCGCTGGCACATGTACGACACCGTCAAGGGCTCCGACTACATCGGTGACCAGGACGCCATCGAATACATGTGCTCGGTCGGCCCCGAAGCCGTATTCGAACTCGAGCACATGGGCCTGCCGTTCTCCCGTACCGAAACCGGCCGCATCTATCAGCGTCCGTTCGGTGGCCAGTCCAAGGACTATGGCAACGGCGGCCAGGCTGCCCGTACCTGCGCTGCTGCCGACCGTACCGGTCACGCACTGCTGCACACCCTGTATCAGGGCAACCTGAAGAACAACACCACTTTCCTCAACGAGTGGTACGCAGTCGATCTGGTGAAGAACCAGGACGGCGCCGTGGTCGGCATCATCGCCATCTGCATCGAAACCGGCGAAACCGTCTACATCCGCTGCAAGGCCGTGGTTCTGGCCACCGGCGGTGCCGGTCGCATCTACGCCTCGACTACCAACGCCCTGATCAACACCGGTGACGGCGTGGGCATGGCCCTGCGTGCCGGCGTGCCGGTTCAGGACATCGAGATGTGGCAGTTCCACCCGACCGGCATCGCCGGTGCCGGTGTGCTGGTGACCGAGGGTTGCCGTGGCGAGGGTGGCTACCTGATCAACAAGCACGGCGAGCGCTTCATGGAGCGTTATGCTCCGAACGCCAAGGACCTGGCCGGCCGCGACGTGGTGGCGCGCTCCATGGTCAAGGAAATCATCGCCGGCAACGGCTGTGGTCCGGATGGCGACCACGTGCTGCTGAAACTCGACCACCTCGGCGAGGAAGTACTGCACAGCCGTCTGCCCGGCATCTGCGAACTGTCCAAGACTTTCGCCCATGTCGACCCGGTGACCGCTCCGGTTCCGGTCGTGCCGACCTGCCACTACATGATGGGTGGCGTGGCCACCAACATCCATGGTCAGGCCATCACCCAGGACGCCAACGGCAACGACAAGATCATCGAAGGCCTGTTCGCCGTGGGCGAAGTGGCATGCGTATCCGTGCACGGCGCCAACCGCCTGGGCGGCAACTCGCTGCTCGACCTGGTTGTGTTCGGCCGCGCCGCCGGTCTGCACCTGGAGAAGGCGCTCAAGGAAGGCATCGAATACCGCGGTGCTTCCGAGTCCGACCTCGACGAGTCGCTCAAGCGCCTGTCCGGCGTGAACGAGCGCAGCAGCGGCGAAGAAGTCGCTCCCCTGCGCAAAGAGCTGCAGAACTGCATGCAGAACTACTTCGGCGTGTTCCGTACCGGCGAATACATGCAGAAGGGTATCGCCCAACTGGCCGAACTGCGCGAGCGCGTCGCTCAGGTCAAGATCAACGACAAGAGCCAGGCGTTCAACACCGACCGCATCGAGGCGCTCGAGCTGCAGAACCTGCTCGAAGTGGCCGAGGCCACCGCGATCGCTGCGGAAACCCGCAAGGAGTCCCGTGGTGCCCACGCCCGTGAGGACTTCGAGGAGCGTGACGACAAGGAATGGCTGTGCCACACCCTGTATTTCCCGGGTGAGAAGCGCGTGGCCAAGCGTGCCGTCAACTTCGCGCCGAAGACCGTTCCGGCGTTTGAACCCAAAGTGCGTACCTATTAAGGGTTATCGATATGTCGCTGCCCAAGACATTGCAAGTTAGCGTTTATCGCTACAATCCGGAGCAGGACTCTGCTCCCTACATGCAGAATCTGAACGTCGACATCGATGGCAAGGACCTGATGGTTCTCGATGTCCTGGCCCTTATCAAAGAGGGTGACAGCAGCTTCTCCTACCGTCGCTCCTGCCGTGAAGGCGTCTGCGGTTCCGACGGCATGAACATGAACGGCAAGAACGGCCTGGCCTGCATCACCCCGCTGTCCAGCACGGTGACCGACGGCAAGCTGGTGATTCGCCCGCTGCCCGGCCTGCCGATCATCCGCGACCTGGTCGTGGACATGAGCATCTTCTACAAGCAGTACGAGAAGGTGCAGCCCTACCTGCAAAACAATACTCCCGCCCCGGCCATCGAGCGTCTGCAGAGCCCGGAAGAGCGCGAGAAGCTGGACGGTCTCTACGAGTGCATCCTGTGCGCTTGCTGCTCGACCTCCTGTCCGTCCTTCTGGTGGAACCCGGACAAGTTCCTCGGTCCCGCTGCACTGCTGCAGGCCTATCGCTTCCTGGCCGACAGCCGTGACACCAAGACCCAAGAGCGTCTGGCTGCCATGGATGACCCGTTCAGCGTATTCCGTTGCCGCGGCATCATGAACTGCGTGTATGTCTGCCCGAAAGGCCTGAACCCGACCAAGGCCATCGGTCACGTGCGCGACATGCTGCTGCGTAGCGGTACCTGATCGGCTCTTGGCAACACCGTATACCTGTGGCGTCGGGAGCGATCCTGGCGTCGCAGGCAAAGCTGGATCCGCAGCTCATGAAGCCGCGCTCCTATGAAGAATTTGACTAGCAGGGGCATCCGGGCAAATGTCCGGACTATCTGTGGGATCCGTAGTGGCTTTACCAAAGTCGCTGCTCCATGACTTTGGATCGACCATGTGCGGCTCGCGCCGGTGGTGTCCCCTCACAAGGGTGACCAAGCATGCAAGATAGCGTTATGCAGCGCATGTGGAACAGTGCCCACCTTTCCGGTGGAAATGCTGCTTATGTGGAAGAGCTCTACGAGCTCTACCTCCACGACCCCAATGCTGTGCCCGAAGAGTGGCGCACCTACTTCGAGAAACTGCCCGCCGACGCCGGTATCTCCACTGACGTTCCGCACGCTCCGGTCCGTGACCAGTTCGTCTTGCTGGCGAAAAATCAGCGTCGCGCACAGCCGGTCGCAACCTCCAGCGTAAGCACCGAACACGAGAAGAAGCAGGTCGAAGTCCTGCGTCTGATCCAGGCCTATCGCACGCGCGGCCATCAGGCTTCGCAACTTGACCCGCTCGGTCTGTGGGAGCGCACTGCGCCTTCCGACCTGTCGATCACCCATTACGGGCTGACCAACGCCGATCTGGATACCACCTTCCGTACCGGTGAACTCTACATCGGCAAGGAAGAGGCGACCCTACGCGAAATTCTGCAGGCGTTGCAGGAGACATATTGCCGCACTATCGGCGCAGAGTTCACGCATATCGTCGATTCTGAGCAGCGCAACTGGTTCGCCCAGCGCCTGGAAAGCGTGCGCGGTCGTCCGGTGTTCTCCCGCGAGGTGAAGAGCCACCTGCTCGAGCGTCTGACCGCTGCCGAAGGCCTGGAGAAGTACCTGGGCACCAAGTACCCGGGCACCAAGCGTTTTGGTCTGGAAGGCGGCGAGAGCCTGGTTCCGGTTGTCGACGAGATCATCCAGCGCTCCGGCTCCTACGGCACCAAGGAAGTCGTCATCGGCATGGCCCACCGCGGCCGTCTGAATCTGCTGGTCAATGCGCTGGGCAAGAACCCGCGCGACCTGTTCGATGAGTTCGAAGGCAAGAAGCTGGTCGAGCTGGGCTCCGGTGACGTGAAGTACCACCAGGGCTTCTCCTCCAACGTGATGACTCCGGGTGGCGAAGTGCACCTGGCCATGGCGTTCAACCCGTCGCACCTGGAAATCGTCTCCCCGGTGGTCGAGGGCTCCGTACGCGCCCGTCAGGACCGTCGCGGCGACACCACCGGCGGCCAGGTGGTACCGATCTCCATCCATGGTGACTCGGCCTTCGCTGGCCAGGGCGTGGTGATGGAAACCTTCCAGATGTCGCAGATCCGCGGCTACAAGACGGGCGGTACCATCCACATCGTGGTCAACAACCAGGTTGGCTTCACCACCAGCAACCCGGCCGACACCCGCTCCACCGAGTACTGCACCGATCCGGCGAAGATGATTCAGGCGCCGGTTCTGCACGTCAACGGTGAC
Organism: Azotobacter chroococcum; assembly: GCF_004339665.1. Classification (GTDB taxonomy): domain Bacteria; phylum Pseudomonadota; class Gammaproteobacteria; order Pseudomonadales; family Pseudomonadaceae; genus Azotobacter; species Azotobacter chroococcum. The sequence goes on along the minus strand of NZ_SMMU01000001.1, from coordinate 88,994 downwards.
GATCCGGAGGCCGTGCTGTTCGTGACCCAACTGGCCGTCGACTACCGCATGCAGTTCAAGCGCGACGTGGTTATCGACCTGGTCTGCTACCGTCGTCGCGGTCACAACGAGGCCGACGAGCCGAGCGGCACCCAGCCGTTGATGTACAAGCAGATCGCCAAGCAGCGTACCACCCGCGAGCTGTACGCCGACGCCCTGGTCAAGGAAGGCAGCCTGAGCCAGGAAGAAGTCCAGGCCAAGGGTGACGAGTACCGTACTGCGCTGGACAACAGTCAGCACGTGCTCAAGAGCCTGGTCAAGGAGCCGAACACCGAGCTGTTCGTCGACTGGACCCCGTACCTGGGCCACGCCTGGACTGCCCGCCACGACACCAGCTTCGACCTGAAGACCCTGCAGGAGCTGAACGCCAAACTGCTGCAGATCCCGGAAGGTTTCGTGGTCCAGCGCCAGGTCGCCAAGATCCTCGAGGATCGCGACCGTATGGGCGTCGGCGCCATGCCGATCAACTGGGGCTGCGCCGAGACTCTGGCCTACGCCACCCTGCTGAAGGAAGGCCATCCGGTGCGTATCACCGGCCAGGACGTCGGTCGCGGTACCTTCTCGCACCGTCATGCTGCGCTGCACAGCCAGAAGGATGCCAGCCGCTACATCGCGCTGCAGAATCTTTACGAGGGGCAGCCGACGTTCGATCTGTACGACTCCTTCCTCTCGGAAGAGGCCGTGCTGGCCTTTGAATACGGCTACGCCACTACCACGCCGAACGCGTTGGTGATCTGGGAAGCCCAGTTCGGCGACTTCGCCAACGGCGCCCAGGTGGTGATCGACCAGTTCATCAGCAGCGGCGAGACCAAGTGGGGCCGTCTGTGCAGTCTGACCATGCTGCTGCCGCACGGCTACGAAGGCCAGGGGCCGGAGCACTCCTCCGCCCGTCTGGAGCGCTACCTGCAGCTGTGCGCCGAGCAGAACATCCAGGTCTGCGTGCCGACCACCCCGGCGCAGGTCTACCACATGCTGCGTCGCCAGGTGATCCGCCCGCTGCGCAAGCCGCTGGTGGTCCTGACGCCGAAGTCGCTGCTGCGCCACAAGTCGGCGATCTCCACCTTGGAAGACCTGGCTCACGGCTCCTTCCATCCGGTTCTGCCGGAGGTCGACAGCCTCGATCCGAAGAAGGTCGAGCGTCTGGTCATGTGCAGCGGCAAGGTCTACTACGACCTGCTGGACAAGCGTCGTGCCGAGGGTCGCGAGGACATCGCCATCGTCCGCATCGAGCAGCTCTATCCGTTCCCGGAAGAGGAGCTGGCCGAGGTCATGGCGCCCTACACCAACCTCAAGCACGTGGTCTGGTGTCAGGAAGAGCCGATGAACCAGGGTGCCTGGTATTGCAGCCAGCATCACATGCGTCGTGTCGCCAGCGCGCATCAGAAGGACCTGCTCCTTCAGTATGCCGGTCGCGAAGCCTCGGCCGCCCCGGCTTGCGGTTACGCGTCGATGCATGCCGAGCAGCAGGAAAAACTGCTGCAGGATGCTTTCACTGTTTAACGCCTTCTCGCAGAAGCAACGAATCAATAGGAACTTTAGATAATGGCTATCGATATCAAAGCCCCGACTTTCCCGGAATCGATCGCGGACGGCACCGTCGCCACCTGGCACAAGAAGCCCGGCGAAGCTGTCAAGCGTGACGAGCTGATCGTCGACATCGAGACCGACAAGGTCGTGATGGAAGTGCTTGCTGAAGCGGACGGCGTGATTGCCGAGATCGTCAAGAACGAAGGCGACACCGTGCTCAGCGGCGAGCTGCTCGGCAAGCTGACCGAAGGCGGTGCTGCCACTGCCGCTCCGGCTGCTGCTCCGGCTCCGGCCGCCGCTGCTCCGGCCGCTGCCGCTCCGGCCGCTGCCGAGGCGCCGATCCTGTCCCCGGCTGCCCGCAAGATCGCCGAGGAAAACGCCCTCGCTGCCGACAGCATCACCGGCACCGGCAAGGGCGGTCGCGTCACCAAGGAAGACGCGGTCGCTGCCGTGGAGGCCAAGAAGTCCGCTCCCGCCGGCCAGCCGGCTGCCGCCGCCGCTGCTCCGCTGTTCGCCGCCGGCGATCGCGTCGAGAAGCGCGTGCCGATGACCCGCCTGCGTGCCAAGGTCGCCGAGCGTCTGGTCGAGGCCCAGTCCTCCATGGCCATGCTGACTACCTTCAACGAAGTCAACATGAAGCCGGTCATGGAACTGCGCGCCAAGTACAAGGACCTGTTCGAGAAGACCCACAATGGCGTGCGCCTGGGCTTCATGTCCTTCTTCGTCAAGGCCGCTGTCGAGGCCCTGAAGCGCCAGCCGGGCGTCAATGCCTCCATCGACGGTAACGACATTGTCTACCACGGCTACCAAGATATCGGCGTGGCCGTGTCCAGCGATCGTGGCCTGGTGGTGCCGGTCCTGCGCAACGCCGAGTTCATGAGCCTGGCGGAAATCGAAGGCGGCATCAACGAGTTCGGCAAGAAGGCCAAGGCCGGCAAGCTGACCATCGAGGAAATGACCGGCGGTACCTTCACCATCTCCAACGGTGGTGTGTTCGGCTCCCTGCTGTCGACCCCGATCGTCAACCCGCCGCAGACCGCCATCCTCGGCATGCACAAGATCCAGGAGCGCCCGATGGCCGTCAACGGCCAGGTGGTCATCCTGCCGATGATGTACCTCGCCCTGTCCTACGATCACCGTCTGATCGATGGCAAGGAAGCCGTTACCTTCCTGGTGACCATGAAGGATCTCCTGGAAGACCCGGCTCGCCTGCTGCTGGATATCTGATCTAAGACCGCAAGCTGCCCGCACGTGCCTCCGAGGAGGCTCGTGCTGGCGGCTTTACGCCGCTTTAAAGAAGAGGATTCGCTATGAGCCAGAAGTTCGACGTGATTGTGATTGGTGCAGGCCCCGGCGGCTACGTGGCGGCCATCAAGGCTGCCCAGCTCGGCCTCAAGACTGCCGTGATCGAGAAGTACAAGGGCAAGGAAGGCAAGCTTGCGCTGGGCGGCACCTGCCTGAACGTGGGCTGCATTCCCTCCAAGGCCCTGCTGGACAGCTCCTACAAGTTCCACGAGGCACACGAGAGCTTCAAGCTCCACGGCATCAGCACTGGCGAAGTCGCCATGGACGTGCCGACCATGGTCGCCCGTAAAGACCAGATCGTGAAGAACCTCACTGGTGGTGTCGCCTCGCTGATCAAGGCCAACGGCGTCACCCTGTTCGAAGGTCATGGCAAGCTGCTGGCCGGCAAGAAGGTCGAGATCACCGCGGCCGACGGCAGCACCCAGGTGCTCGATGCCGAGAACGTCATTCTCGCCTCCGGCTCCAAGCCGGTGGAAATCCCGCCGGCTCCGGTCGACCAGGACGTGATTGTCGACTCCACCGGCGCCCTGGACTTCCAGAGCGTTCCGGGCAAACTCGGCGTGATCGGTGCAGGCGTGATCGGTCTGGAGCTGAGCTCGGTCTGGGCCCGCCTGGGTACCGAAGTGACCGTGCTGGAAGCCATGGACAAGTTCCTCCCGGCCGTTGACGAGCAGGTTGCCAAGGAAGCCCAGAAGATTCTCACCAAGCAGGGTCTGAAGATCCTGCTGGGCGCCCGCGTCATCGGCACCGAGGTCAAGGGCAAGCAGGTCACCGTCAAGTTCACCGATGCCGAAGGCGAGAAGTCGCTGACCTTCGACAAGCTGATCGTCGCGGTCGGCCGTCGTCCGGTGACCACCGATCTGCTGGCTGCCGACAGCGGCGTGACCATGGACGAGCGTGGCTTCATCTATGTCGACGACTACTGCGCGACCAGCGTGCCGGGCGTCTACGCCATCGGTGACGTGGTGCGCGGTGCGATGCTGGCCCACAAGGCTTCGGAAGAGGGCGTGATGGTCGCCGAGCGCATCGCCGGCCACAAGGCCCAGATGAACTACGATCTGATTCCGGCGGTGATCTATACCCACCCGGAAATCGCCACCGTGGGCAAGACCGAGCAAGCCCTGAAGGCCGAGGGCGTGGCTGTGAACGTCGGTGTCTTCCCGTTCGCCGCCAGCGGCCGCGCCATGGCTGCCAACGACACCGCCGGCTTCGTCAAGGTCATCGCCGATGCCAAGACCGACCGCGTGCTGGGCGTTCACGTGATTGGCCCGAGCGCCGCCGAACTGGTCCAGCAGGGTGCCATCGCCATGGAGTTCGGCAGCAGTGCCGAAGACCTCGGCATGATGGTCTTCTCGCACCCGGCCCTGTCCGAGGCGCTGCATGAGGCTGCCCTGGCGGTCAGCGGACATGCAATTCACATTGCCAACCGCAAGAAGTAATCAAGTAACAAGGCAACACCACGCGGCAGACAATCCGCTGCAGCTCTTGCCAGCTGCAGCGGAGCGTCTGCCGCGCTGTTTTCACTGGTATGGTATGGTCATGATTACCGTGGCAGCATGGGGCAGGAACCCTGCTGTGCAAGGACAGCCCATAAAAACCAGAACGGTAAACAGACATGAATCTCCATGAATATCAGGGCAAGCAGCTTTTTGCCGAATATGGTTTACCCGTATCCCGAGGCTTTGCCGCCGAGACCCCCGAGCAAGCGGCAGAAGCCTGCGACAAAATCGGTGGCAGCAGCTGGGTGGTGAAGGCCCAGGTGCATGCCGGTGGTCGTGGCAAGGCCGGCGGCGTCCGGCTGGTCAAGAGCCGGGAGGAGGCGAGGGACTTCGCCGTTAGCTGGCTGGGCAAGCGACTGGTGACCTATCAGACCGATGCCACCGGACAACCGGTCGGCAAGATCCTGGTCGAGGCGTGCACCGAGATAGAGCGGGAGCTTTACCTGGGGGCAGTGATCGACCGCTCCAGCCGCCGCATCGTCTTCATGGCCTCGACCGAGGGTGGGGTGAACATCGAAAAGGTCGCCCACGACACGCCCGAGAAGATCCTCAAGGCCACCATCGACCCCCTGCTCGGCGCCCAGCCGTTCCAGGCCCGTGAGCTGGCTTTCCAGCTGGGCCTCGAGGGTGACCAGCTCAAGCAGTTCACCCACATTTTCATTGGCCTCGCCAAGCTGTTCCAGGAGCACGACCTGGCTCTGGTAGAGGTGAACCCGCTGGTGATCCAGAAGGACGGCAATCTCCTCTGTCTGGATGCCAAGATCAATCTCGACAGCAACGCCTTGTTCCGCCAGCCCAGGCTGCGTGCGATGCACGACCCGTCCCAGGACGATCCCCGCGAGGTGCATGCGGCGAAGTGGGAGCTGAACTACGTGGCCCTCGAGGGCAACATCGGCTGCATGGTCAACGGCGCCGGCCTGGCCATGGGCACCATGGACATCGTCAACCTCCATGGCGGCAAACCGGCCAACTTCCTCGACGTCGGCGGCGGTGCGACCAAGGAGCGGGTGACCGAGGCGTTCAAGATCATTCTCTCCGACGCCAACGTGAAGGCCGTACTGGTCAACATCTTCGGCGGCATCGTGCGCTGCGACATGATCGCCGAGGGCATCATCGGCGCGGTCCGCGAGGTAGGTGTCAAGGTGCCGGTGGTCGTCCGCCTGGAGGGCAACAACGCCGAGCTGGGCGCCGAGACACTGGCGCACAGCGGTCTGAACATCATTGCGGCCAGCAGCCTGACCGATGCGGCAGTGCAGGTAGTCAAGGCAGCGGAGGGCAATCCATGAGCATCCTGGTCAACAAGGACACCAAGGTCATCTGCCAGGGTTTCACCGGCAGCCAGGGGACCTTCCACAGCGAGCAGGCCATGGCCTACGGCACCCGCATAGTCGGCGGCGTGACCCCGGGCAAGGGCGGCACCATCCATCTCGGTCTGCCGGTATTCAACACGGTTCGGGAAGCCGTGGCGGCCACTGGCGCCGACGCCTCGGTGATCTACGTGCCGGCGCCGTTCTGCAAGGACTCCATCCTCGAGGCGGCCTTCGCCGGCATCCGGTTGATCGTCTGCATCACCGAAGGCGTGCCGACCCTCGACATGCTGCAGGTCAAGCTCAAGTGCGACGAGCTGGGCGTGCGGTTGATCGGCCCCAACTGCCCGGGTGTGATCACCCCCGGCGAGTGCAAGATAGGCATCCAGCCGGGCAACATCCACCTGCCGGGCAAAGTCGGCATCGTGTCCCGCTCAGGGACCCTGACCTACGAGGCGGTGAAGCAGACCACCGACGCCGGTTTCGGCCAGTCCACCTGCGTGGGCATCGGCGGCGATCCGATCCCGGGCTCCAGCTTCATCGACATCCTCCGCCTGTTCCAGGACGATCCGCAGACCGAAGCCATCGTGATGATCGGCGAGATCGGCGGCAGCGCCGAGGAGGAGGCGGCGGCCTACATCAAGGCGAACATCACCAAGCCGGTGGTTTCCTACATTGCCGGCGTCACCGCGCCGTCCGGCAAGCGCATGGGGCATGCCGGCGCGATCATCTCCGGCGGCAAGGGCACCGCGGACGAAAAGTTCGCCGCCCTGCAGGATGCCGGCGTGAAGACCGTGCGCTCCCTGGCGGATATCGGCAAGGCCCTGGCCGAGCTGACCGGCTGGGAAATGCAGCACTCCTGAAACCATCGGCGTTTCTTGCAGGAAAATGCCAGTCGGTTCCGCCGACTGGCATTTTTTCGTTGTACGGGTAAAGTGACGGGCTTCTCGCGTCGCGGCATTCCGATAATAAAAAGGAGCATTGATGTTCAGCGCCGATAGTTATCTACCCCATCTGTTCGCGGTCATCTGGTTCGCGCTCTGCTGGGGGGGATATACCCGCTATGCGATCTGGAAGGGGCGCGATACCCCCTGTCTGGCCAGCATCATGCACCTCTATCGCGAGGACTGGATGCGCCGTCTGCTGCTGCGTGACAGCCGCATCGCCGATGCCAGCGTGATCGGCAGCCTGGAGCGCAGCGCTTCCTTCTTCGCCTCCAGCACGCTGATTATCCTCGCCGGCATTCTCACCGTGCTGGGTTCGTCCGAGCGCGCGGTTTCCCTGCTGGCCGAGCTGCCCTTCGTCCAGGTGGCCAGTCGTGAGCTCTCCGAAATCAAGCTGCTCTGCCTGAGCGTGGTGTTCGTCTATGCCTTCTTCACCTTCACCTGGTGCATGCGGCAGTACAACTTCGCGGCGGTGCTGGTCGGCGCCGCGCCCATGGTGGGCGAGCGGCATGTCACCGAGCAGGAGCGCAAGGCTTTCGCCGAGCGTGTTGCACGGGTCATCTCGCTGGCGGCCAACCAGTTCAACTTCGGTCTGCGCGCCTACTATTTCGGCCTGGCCATGCTGGCCTGGTTCATCAACCCCTGGGTGTTCATGCTGCTCACGGCGGGCGTGGTCATCGTGCTGTATCGCCGGGAGTTCCACTCCGAGGTGCTGGAGGTGATGGTCTATACACCGACCCCACCGCTGGTGCCCCTGAAGGAAGAGAAGTGATTCCCCCCTGCAAGCAGGTCTCCCGATGAAACGGCTGCTGGCCAACCCCTATCTGCTGCTCACCCTGGCGTCGCTGTTCTGGTCGGGAAACCTGGTGATGGGCCGCGGGCTGCGCGCCGACCTGCCGCCGGTGGGGCTGGCGTTCTGGCGCTGGACCACCGCCTTCCTGCTGGTCCTGCCGCTCGCCCTGCCGCACCTGCGCAGCCAGTGGCCGGCCCTGCGTGCCGGCTGGCGGGCGGTACTCCTGCTCGGCGTGCTGGGCGTCGGCGGCTACAACACCTTCTCCTATATCGCCCTGCAGTACACCACGGCGACCAGCGCCATCCTGCTCAACTCCTTCATTCCTGTGGCGACCATCGCCTTGGCCTTCCTGTTCTTCGGCAAGCGCCTCAGTCGTCAGGAGGCTCTGGGCGTGGCCGTCTCGCTGACTGGGGTGATGATCCTGGTGGCCCAGGGCAGTATCGACACCCTGCTGGCCCTCAGCCTGAACATTGGCGATCTGTGGATGCTCGCGGCGGTGCTGTCCTGGGGGCTCTATACCGTGGGCCTGCAGTGGCGGCCGCAGGGCGTGCATCCGATGCTGCTGCTTGGCGCATGCATTGCCGTCGGCCTGCTGGCCCAGGCGCCGGTCTACGCCTGGGAGATCGCGGCGGGACGCTCGATCGTGGTCAATGCGCAGTCCATCGGCGGCATCCTCTACGCGGGCGTGGTGGCGGCCTTCCTCGGCTTTCTCTGCTACAACGCGGGTGTCGCTGCCATCGGGCCGGCGCGGGGCTCGCTGTTCATCCACCTGATGCCGGTGTTCGGCACCATCCTCTCGGCGCTGCTGCTGGGCGAGCGGCCGCAGCTCTACCATCTCGCCGGCATCGCCCTGGTCTTTGCGGGGATCGCGCTGACCATGCGCCGCCCGGCCGTGGCCAGGGGGGCAACGCTGCCAGCCGGCGAATCCCGGCCCTGAGCGGTTCCTGGCTCAGGGCCGGGCGATTTCCTCGCCTGCTGCTTCGCGCGGCAGCAGCAGGTCGAGGAGGATCGCCGTCAGGCCACCGGTGGTGATCGCCGAATCGAACAGGTTGCGTACGATCTCGGGCATCTGCAGTAGCAGTTGCGGTTGTGCGGCGATGCCCAGGCCGACACCGAGGGAGGCGGCGACGATCAGGATGTCGCGGCGGTTCAGGGCGCTGCGGGCGAGTATGCGGATGCCGGCGGCGGCGACGCTGCCGAACATGATCAGGGTGGCGCCGCCCAGCACCGGCTTGGGAATCTGCTGCAGCAGCGCACCGAGCACCGGGAACAGGCCGAGGGTGAAGAGAATGGCACCGATGTACAGGCCGACATGGCGGCTGGCCACACCGGTCATCTGGATCACCCCGTTGTTCTGCGCGAAGGTAGTGTTGGGAAAGGCGCCGAGGCTGGCGGCGATCAGGCAGCTGACGCCGTCGCCGAGCACGCCGCCCTTGAGCCGGCCCAGGTAGGCCGGGCCGGAGAGCGGCTGGCGCGACAGCAGGCAGTTGGCGGTGAGGTCGCCGACCGTCTCGATGGTGCTGATCAGGTAGACCAGCGCCACCGGCACGAAGGCCGCCCAGGCGAAGTCGAAGCCGTAGCGGAAGGGCTGCGGCAGGCTGACAGGTGGCAGCTCGGGCAGCGGCTGTGGCACGAAGCGGCCGCAGAGCCAGGCCGCCAGGCTGCCAAGGGCGAGGGCCACGATGATCGCCGACAGGCGTACCCAGGGTCGCGGCGAGCGGTTGAGCAGGACGATGGTCAGCAGCACCAGCGCACCCAGGGCGAGATTGCCCGGCGCGCCGAAGTCCGCGGCACCGAAGCCGCCACCGATATCGGTGATGCCGACCTTGATCAGGCTGACGCCGATCAGGGTGATGACGATGCCGGTGGTCAGCGGGCTGATCACCCGGCGCAGCTGGCCGATGAAGCGGCTGAGGACGATCTGCACGAAGGCGCCGAGAAAGCACACGCCGAAGATCAGCGCGAGGCTCTCCTCGGGGCCGCCGCCGCGGTTCCTAGCCAGCAGGCCGGCGGCAAGCACCGCGCCGAGAAAGGTGAAGCTGGTGCCCTGCAGGCAGATCATTCCGGCGCCGATGCCCAGCGGCCGCCAGGCCTGGAGAAAGGTACCGATGCCGGAAACCAGCAGCGCCATGCTGATCAGGTAAGGCAGCTGTGCGCCGAGGCCGAGTGTCGCGCCGATCACCAGCGGCGGGGTGATCACCCCGACGAAGCTGGCGAGGATGTGCTGCAGGGCGGCGAACAGCGCCGCAAGCGGGGCGGGGCGGTCATCCAGACCGTAGATCAGTTCGGCGGGGGACTGCTCTTGCATGACGGCATCGACCTCGGGCGAAGGGACGCAAGAATACGGGCACGGAAACGACAATGCCCGCATCCTGCGATACGGGCATTGTCAGCGGTGGCCGCCAGGACCGCCAGCCTTTCAAGGAAGGGCGACTCAGTCTTCCAGCGGACCCATGGCAGTGGTGTTGAAGCCGCCGTCGACATACAGGATCTCGCCGCTGATGCCCGAAGCCAGGTCGGAGCAGAGGAAGGCGCCGGCATTGCCGACCTCCTCGATGGTCACGTTGCGGCGCAGCGGGGTCTGGCGCTCGTTGGCGGCGAGCATCTTGCGGAAGCTGGCGATGCCGGAGGCGGCCAGGGTGCGGATCGGGCCGGCGGAGATGCAGTTGACGCGGGTGCCTTCCGGGCCGAGGCTGGCAGCCAGGTAGCGCACGCCGGCCTCCAGGCTGGCCTTGGCCATGCCCATCACGTTGTAGTTGGGCATGGTGCGTTCGGCGCCCAGGTAGGACAGGGTCAGCAGGCTGCCGTTGCGGCCCTTCATCATCTCGCGGCCGGCCTTGGCCAGGGCGACGAAGCTGTAGGCGCTGATGTCGTGGGCGATCTTGAAGCCTTCGCGGGTGGTGACGTCGGTGAAGTCGCCGTTGAGCTGATCGCCCGGGGCGAAGCCGACCGAATGGACGATGCAGTCCAGGCCATCCCACTTCTTGCCCAGCTCCTCGAAGACCTTGGCGATGTCCTCGTCGTTGGCCACGTCGCAGGGGAAGCACAGCTCGGGACTGGAGCCCCAGCTGGCGGCGAACTCCTCGACGCGGCCCTTGAGCTTGTCGTTCTGATAGGTAAAGGCCAGTTCGGCACCTTCGCGGTGCATCGCGGCGGCGATACCGGAGGCGATGGACAGTTTGCTGGCGACGCCGACGATCAGTACGCGCTTACCGGCGAGAAATCCCATGGATCAGTTCCTCTTCTAGTTAATCGGCGCTGCCGGGTGCCAGGAAGGCGGCTTCCAGCAACTGCCGTGTATAAATATGTTGCGGGTCGGCGAAGATGTCCCGCGCCGGCCCCTGTTCGACCACCTGTCCCTGTCTGACCACTATCAGCTGGTGACTGAGCGCCTTGACCACCGCCAGGTCGTGGCTGATGAACAGGTAGGTCAGCTCGTACTTGCGCTGCAGCGAGCGCAGCAGCTCCACCACTTGGCGCTGCACCGTGCGGTCGAGCGCCGAGGTGGGCTCGTCCAGCAGGATCAGCTCCGGCTTCAGCACCAGCGCCCGGGCGATGGCGATCCGCTGCCGCTGTCCGCCGGAAAACTCATGCGGATAGCGGTGACGGGTTTCCGGGTCCAGGCCGACCTCCCGAAGCGCTTCGACGATCGCCAGCTCCTGCTCGGCCGGCGTTCCCGGGCCATGGATGCGCAGGCCCTCGCCGACGATCTGGCCCACCGACATGCGCGGGCTGAGACTGCCGAAGGGGTCCTGGAAGACCACCTGCATTTCCCGTCGCAGCGGGCGGATCTCGCGCTGCGACAGGCCGTTCAGGGGCTGGCCGCGGAAGCGGATCGAGCCCTGGCTGGAAAGCAGGCGCAGGATCGCCATGCCGAGGGTGGATTTGCCGGAGCCGCTTTCGCCGACGATGCCCAGGGTCTGTCCCCGGTGCAGGGTGAAGCCGATGCCATCCACCGCCTTCACATGGTCGACCGTGCGGCGCATCAGGCCCTTCCTGATCGGGAACCAGACACGCAGATCCTCGACCTCCAGCAGCGGCTCGCCGACTGGGTTGTCCGCCGGTTCGCCGCGAGGTTCCGCACCGAGCAGTTCCTGAGTATAGGGGTGCTTCGGCGCATGGAAGATTTCCTCGCAGCCGGCCTGTTCGACGATGCGACCGCCGCGCATGACACAGACCCGCTGGGCGGTGCGCCGCACCAGGTTGAGGTCGTGGGTGATCAGCAGCAGCGCCATGCCCAGGCGGGCCTGCAGGTCCTTGAGCAGCTCGAGGATCTTCAACTGCACGGTGACGTCCAGCGCCGTGGTCGGCTCGTCGGCGATCAGCAGCTCCGGCTCGTTGGCCAGGGCCATGGCGATCATTACCCGCTGCCGCTGGCCGCCGGAGAGTTCGTGGGGATAGGCCTTGAGGCGCTTGTGCGGTTCGGGAATGCCGACCAGCTCGAGCAGCTCCAGGGTGCGTGCGGTGGCGGCGGCGCCGCGCAGGCCCTTGTGCAGGGCGAGGACCTCGTTGATCTGCTTCTCGATGCAGTGCAGCGGGTTCAGCGAGGTCATCGGCTCCTGGAAGACCATGGCGATGCGGTTGCCACGGATGCCGCGCAGCTGGCGCTCGTCGAGCTTGAGCAGGTCCTGCCCGGCGTAGCGGATGCTGCCGGCCGGGTGGCGGGCCAGCGGATAGGGCAGCAGGCGCAGGATGGAGTGGGCGGTGACCGACTTGCCGGAGCCGCTCTCGCCGACCAGGGCCAGGGTTTCGCCCCGGCGGATGTCGAAGCTGACGCCTTCCACCACGCGCTGCACCCGATCGCCGCCGACGAACTCGACCGCCAGGTCGCGGATCTCGATGAGGTTCTGCGAATCGTTCATCTCACTTCCTAGGATCGAAGGCATCGCGCGCCGCCTCGCCGATGAACACCAGCAGGCTGAGCATCAGCGCCAGCACCACGAAGGCGCTGATCCCCAGCCAGGGCGCCTGCAGGTTGGCCTTGCCCTGGGCGACCAGTTCGCCGAGGGACGGCGCGCCGGGCGGCAGGCCGAAGCCGAGGAAGTCCAGGGCGGTGAGGGTGCCGATGGCGCCGGTGAGGATGAAGGGCATGAAGGTCATGGTCGAGACCATGGCGTTGGGCAGGATGTGGCGGTACATAATCGCGCCGTTGCCCATGCCCAGGGCGCGGGCGGCGCGCACGTACTCCAGGTTGCGGCCGCGCAGGAATTCGGCGCGTACCACGTCGACCAGGCTCATCCAGGAGAACAGCAGCATGATGCCCAGGAGCCACCAGAAGTTCGGCTGCACGAAGCTGGCCAGGATGATCAGCAGGTAGAGCACCGGCAGGCCGGACCAGACCTCCAGGAAGCGCTGGCCGAGCAAGTCGACCCAGCCGCCGTGGAAGCCCTGCAGGGCGCCGACGAGGACACCGATGAGCGAGCTGAGCAGGGTCAGGGTAAGGGCGAACAGCACCGAGATGCGGAAGCCGTAGATCACCCGGGCGAGCACGTCGCGGCCCTGGTCGTCGGTGCCCAGCCAGTTGACCCCCGATGGCGGCGCCGGCGCCGGAACGCTCAGCTCGTAATTGATGCTCGAATAGCTGAAGGGGATCGGCGGCCAGAGCATCCAGCCGTCCTTCTCGGCGATCAGGTTCTGGATGTAGGGGCTCTTGTAGTTGGTGCTCAGCGGGAATTCGCCGCCGAAGGTGGTTTCCGGATAGCGCTTGAGCACCGGGAAGTACCAGCCACCGTCATAGTGCACGACCAGCGGCCTGTCGTTGGCGATCAGCTCGGCACCGAGGCTGGCGACGAACAGCGCGAGGAACAGCCAGAGCGACCACCAGCCGCGCTTGTGCGCCTTGAAGAGTTCCAGACGGCGCCGGTTGAGGGGAGTCAGCTGCATCTTCAGCTCTCCCGGCTTTCGAAGTCGATGCGCGGATCGACCAGGGTGTAGGTGAGATCGCCGATCAGTTTCACGACCAGTCCCAGCAAGGTGAAGATGAAGAGGGTGCCGAACACCACCGGATAGTCGCGGTTGATCGCCGCCTCGAAGCTCAGCAGGCCCAGGCCGTCGAGGGAGAAGATCACCTCGATCAGCAGTGATCCGGTGAAGAACAGGCCGATGAAGGCCGACGGGAAACCGGCGATGACGATCAGCATGGCGTTGCGGAACACGTGTCCGTAGAGCACGCGGTTCTTCGATAGGCCCTTGGCGCGGGCGGTGACCACGTACTGCTTGTTGATCTCGTCGAGGAAGCTGTTCTTGGTCAGCAGGGTGAGGGTGGCGAAGTTGCCGATCACCAGCGCGGTCACCGGCAGGGCCAGGTGCCAGAAGTAGTCGAGGATCTTGCCGCCGAGGCTGAGTTCGTCGAAGTCGTTCGAGGTCAGCCCGCGCAGCGGGAACCAGTCGAAGTAGCTGCCGCCGGCGAACAGCACGATCAGCAGGATGGCGAACAGGAAGGCGGGGATCGCGTAGCCGACGATGATCGCCGAGCTGGTCCAGACGTCGAAGGCGCTGCCGTGGCGAACCGCCTTGGCTATCCCTAAGGGAATGGACACCAGGTACATGATCAGGGTGCTCCACAGCCCCAGGGAGATCGATACCGGCATCTTCTCGAGGATCAGGTCGACGACCGTGGCGTCGCGGAAGAAGCTCTCGCCGAAGTCCAGCTTCAGGTAGCTGGTCAGCATCAGCCAGAAGCGCTCGTGGGCCGGCTTGTCGAAGCCGTACATGCGCTCGATCTCGGCGATCAGCTCCGGGTCCAGGCCTTGGGCACCGCGGTAGTGGGAGCTGCCGGCGGAAACCTCGCTGCCGCCGCCGGAGATGCGCCCGGTGGCACCGCCGGCAGCCGCTTCGAAGCCTTCCAGCCTGGCGATGGCCTGCTCCACCGGGCCGCCGGGTGCGGCCTGGATGATGACGAAGTTGAGCAGCAGGATGCCGAGCAGAGTCGGCACGATCAGCAGCAGGCGGCGCAGGATATAGGCGAACATCTCAGCGCTCCGTGGCTGCCGGCGCGTTCGGAGTGGTGGTTGCCTCGGCCTTGCTCCACCAGGTATACAGGCCGATGTCGTAGCGCGGGGTCACCTTCGGGTGAGCGAGGCGATTCCAGTAGGCCACCCGCCAGGTCTTGATGTGCCAGTTGGGCACCACGTAGTGGCCCCACAGCAGCACCCGGTCCAGCGCCCGGGTATGGCTGATCAGGCGGTCGCGGGTGTCGGCCTGGACCAGGCCGTCGACCAGGCGGTCGATGGCCGGGTCCTTGAGGCCGATGAAGTTGCGGCTGCCCGGGTTGTCGGCGCTGACCGAGTGCCAGTATTCGCGCTGTTCGTTGCCGGGCGAATTGGACTGGGAGAAGCCGCTGACCATCATGTCGAAGTCGCGCGAGCGCAGGCGGTTGATGTACTGGGAAACATCGACCCGGCGGATTTCCAGGTTGATCCCGAGATCGGCGAGGTTGCGCTTGTAGGGCAGCAGGATGCGCTCGAAATCGGCCTGGGCGAGGAGGAACTCGATGCGCACCGGCTGGCCGCCGGCATCCAGCATGCGGTCGCCCTCGACCCGCCAGCCGGCCTCCTGCAGCAGCTGGTAGGCGCGCCGCTGCTGGTCGCGGATGATGCCGCTGCCGTCGCTGACCGGCGGACGGAACTCGTTGTTGAAGACCTCCGGCGGAATCTGCGCGCGCAGCGGCTCGAGGATCTTCAGCTCGGCTTCGTCGGGCAGGCCGCGGGAGGCCAGCTCGGAGTTGTCGAAGTAGCTGCGGGTGCGGGTATAGGCGCCGTTGAACAGCTGGCGGTTGGTCCACTCGAAGTCGAACAGCAGGGCCAGGGCCTCGCGCACCCGGCGGTCCTGGAACAGCGGCCGGCGGATGTTGAAGATGAAGCCCTGCATGCCGGTCGGGTTGTTGTTGGCGATCTCTTCCTTGACCAACTGGCCGTTCTTGACCGCGGGAACGTCGTAGGCGGTCGCCCAGTTCTTCGCGCTGGTTTCCAGCCAGTAGTCGAACTGCCCGGCCTTGAGCGCCTCCAGGGCGACGGTGTTGTCGCGGTAGTAGTCGATCTGCACCGCATCGAAGTTGTAGAAGCCGCGGTTGGCTGGCAGATCCTTGCCCCACCAGTCCTTGACCCGCTCGTAGCGGATGCTGCGCCCGGCCTGGACGTCGGCGATCCGGTACGGACCGCTGCCCAGCGGCGGCTCCAGGCCGGATTTTGTGAAGTCGCGGCTGGCCCACCAGTGCTTGGGCAGCACCGCCAGTTGGCCGAGGATCAGCGGCAACTCGCGGTTGCCGGCATGCTTGAAGTCGAAGCGCACCCGGCGCTCGTCCTCGGCGACCGCCTGGCTGACATCGGCGTAGTAGGCGCGGTACATCGGCGCGCCGTCCTTCATCAGAGTCTCGAAGCTGAACACCACGTCCTCGGCGGTCACCGGATGACCGTCGTGGAAGCGCGCCTCGGGGCGAAGGTGGAAGCGCACCCAGCTGTTGTCCGGCGCCCGCTCGATCTTCTCGGCGAGCAGGCCGTATTCGCTGAAGGGCTCGTCCAGGCCGTGGCGGGTCAGGGTGTCGTAGACCAGGCCGATCTCGTCGGCGGCGACGCCCTTGTTGATGAAGGGGTTGAGGCTGTCGAAGCTGCCGAAGCCGGCCTGGCGCAGGGTGCCGCCCTTGGGGGCGTCCGCTTCGACATAGTCGAAGTGCCGGTAGTCGGCGGGGTATTTCGGCGCCTCGCCATAGAGGGTCAGGGCATGTTGCGGCGCGGCCTGGGCCAGGCCGGCCAGGCCGAGCAGCAGGCTGCCGCCGGCGGCGAGCAGGAAGGAGCGCAGTGGACGCGTCATCGGTCGTTCTCCGTGGACTTCAGCCACCAGGCGCGCAGGCCCAGGGTGTAGGGGGGCGTGGTGACGAAGGCGAACCGGTTGCGGTACGCCAGGCGGTGATGATTGCTGTACCAGTTCGGGATGCTGTAGTGCTGCCAGAGCAGGACACGGTCGAGGGCGCGGGCGGCGGCGACCTGCTGCTCCCGGGTCTGCGCTGCCAGAAGGTTCTCCAGCAGGCTGTCGACCACTGGGTTGGCGATGCCCGCGTAGTTCTTGCCGCCCTTCACGCCGGCCTGGCTGGAGTGAAAGTAGAACCATTGCTCGAGGCCAGGGCTGAGAGTCTGCGGCAGGGTCATCAGGACCATGTCGTAGTCGAAGTGGTCCAGTCGATGCTTGTACTGGGCGCGATCCACGGTGCGCAGCTGCGCCTCGATGCCGAGACTGGCGAGGTTCTCGCTATAGGGCTGGAGGATGCGTTCGAGACCGGGATTGACCAGCAGGATCTCGAAGTGCAGCGGCTGGCCGCGGGCATCGACCAGCTGCTGGCCGGAGAGTTTCCAGCCGCCCTCGCCGAGCAGGGCGAGGGCGCGGCGCAGGGTGTCGCGCGGGATACCGTGGCCGCCGGTCTTTGGCACTGGGAAGGGCTCGCGGAACAGGCGTTCGGGCAGTTGCTGGCGATGCCTGGACAGCAGCAGCCATTCCTCGCCTTCGGGCTTGCCGGTGGCAGAAAACTCGCTGTTCGGGTAGTAGCTCTCGGCACGCCGGTAGGCGCCGTGGAACAGGGTGCGATTGGTCCATTCAAAATCGAACATCAGCCCCAGGGCCTCGCGCACCCGGGGGTCGGCGAACGGGCTGCGCCGGGTGTTCATGAACAGCGCCTGGGTCTGCGTCGGAATCCGGTGCGGGATCTCGGCGCGGATCACCTGTCCCGTTTCCACGGCCGGAAAGCGGTAGCCGCCGGCCCAGTTCTTCGCCTGGCGCTCGATGTAGAAGTCGAAGTGCCCGGCCTTGAACGCCTCGAAGGCGACGCCGCTGTCGCGGTAGAAGTCCACTTCCACCCGGTCGAAGTTGTACTTGCCGCGGTTGATCGGCAGCTTCGCGCCCCACCAGTCCTTGACCCGCTC
The DNA here is from genome assembly GCF_004339665.1 of Azotobacter chroococcum. GTDB lineage: Bacteria > Pseudomonadota > Gammaproteobacteria > Pseudomonadales > Pseudomonadaceae > Azotobacter > Azotobacter chroococcum. Next base: position 71,669 of record NZ_SMMU01000001.1, on the reverse strand, counting down.
GAACAGCAGACGACGGCCCGGCTGCACCCGGACGATGCGGTAGGGGCCGCTGCCCAGCGGCGGCTCGAAGGTGGTGGCCTTGAAGTCGCGGCCCTTCCAGTAATGGCGGGGGAGCACCGGCAGCTCGCCGAGGCGCAGGATCAGCAGCGGGTTGCCGGAGCGCTTGAAGACGAAGCGGATGCGCTGGCGCCCGAGGACGTCGACCCGCTGCACCTCGCGCAGCTCGTTGCGGTAGTGGGGGTGGCCTTCCTGACTGAGCAGGCGGTAGGAGAAGGCCACGTCCTCGGCGGTGATCGGCTTGCCGTCGTGGAAGCGGGCTGCCTTGTGCAGATTGAACACCACCCAGCTGCGGCTCTCGTTGTACTCGACGGACTCGGCAATCAGGCCATAGCTGGAGGCGGGCTCGTCCCCGGAGGGGTCGTATCTCCCGGAACCGGCCATCAGCGGCTCGTTCAGCTCGCTGATGCCGTACTGGAGGAAATCGGCCGTCGCCGCCGGGCTGGTACCCTTGAGGCTGTAGGGATTCAGCGTGTCGAAGGTGCCGAGGGCCATCAGGCGCAGCGTACCGCCCTTGGGGGCCTTGGGGTTGACCCAGTCGAGGTGGCGGAAATGGGCGGGATACTTGAGCGCGCCGAACTGGGCGTAGCCATGGCTTTCGGTGATGCGTGCGGCCGCCGGCGCACTCGCGAGCAGACTGAGCAACAGCAGGCAAAGGGGACGCATCGATGGGGGGGTCCGATCCGTGGCGACTTCTGGACATTCGGGCCGCTACAGTAACAGCTTGTCAGTCTTGGAAAAAGCTTGTGCCGCCGGGGGCTTGGGCGCATTCACCGGGCCGCCTGGCCGCCAAGGCCCGCAGGCCTTGGCGGCCAGGCGTTGCTGGATGCTATCAGTTTGCCAGGAAGAGGGTCAGGGTCTGACCCGGGCGGATGGTCCGGCCGTTCAGGGAGTTCCAGCGCTGCAGCGTCTTGGTGTCGACCTGGAAGCGTTGGGCGATGCGATAGAGCGAGTCACCCTTGCGCACCTTGTAGTAGGTCACCGACTGGCGCTTCCTGGCAGTGGCTGCCTTCCGGGGGGGCTCTTCCTCCTCCAGGGCCAGCATCCGTGCGGCGCTGGGCGGCGTGGTGGCCTGCTGCAGGGTGAAGGTCCGGTGCAGTTCCGGCCGGCGCGGACGGGGGGCGCCGGGGTTGGCGGCCAGACGCTGCTGGCGCCATGCAGCCAGCTGCTCGGGGCTGCGGCCCAGGCTGAGCTGCAGCCGCTCGGCCTTTTCGGCCGGCACCAGCAGGTACTGGGGGCCGTCCAGGGTGATGCCGCGCTTGTAGGCCGGGTTCAGCCGGAGCAGCTCGCCCTTGTCGATGCCGGCCATTTCGGCGAGGCGCGACAGCTGCATGCTGCCGCCGATTTCCACCCGGTCGAAATAGGGTTCGTTGGCGATCGGGCTCAGGCTGATGCCATAGGCCTCGGGGGTGTTGATCACCTGGGACAGGGCCAGCAGCTTGGGCACGTAGTCCTGGGTTTCCTTGGGCAGGGGCAGGTTCCAGTAGTCGGTGGGCAGGCCGAGCCGGCGGTTGCGCTCCATGGCCCGGCTGACCGTGCCCTCGCCGGCGTTGTAGGAGGCCAGGGCGAGCAGCCAGTCGCCGTTGAACATCTCGTGGAGCCGGGAGAGGTACTCGATCGCCGCCTGGGTGGAGGCGGTGATGTCGCGGCGGCCATCGTACCACTGGGTCTGGTGCAGGTTGTAGTCGCGACCGGTGGCGGGAACGAACTGCCAGAGGCCCACCGCATGGGCGCGGGAGTAGGCGAGGGGGTTGTAGGCGCTCTCGATGACCGGCAGCAGGGCCAGCTCCAGCGGCATCCCGCGTTCTTCCAGACGCTCGACGATGTAGTGGATGTAAAGCGCGCCGCGTTCGCTGACCTTGTCGATATGCGCCGGATTGCTGACGAACCACAGGCGCTGGCGTTCGATGCGCGGGTTGACGCCGATCTCATCCTGCAGCGCGAAGCCTTCGCGCATGCGCGTCCAGATGTCCTGGGGCTGCGGGGTGGCAGCCTGGTTCAGCCACTGGGTTTCGCGCTTGGGCTTCGCGGCCAGGCGTGCATATTCGTCATCGTTGCGCTCGCCGGTGCTCTGGCAGCCTGCCAGGGTCGCGGCCAGGAAGATGACGATAAATGGAGTGCGCCGCGCCAATATGCCCGGGGCAACATCCTTGTTGAAGGGTGAGTTTGACATGGGCGGATAAGGGGTCCGGGCAAAAAAGTGGGCCGATTCTAGGAAGCACCCCGAAGGGGGGTCAACCCGTCGGGGACTTTCAAACTGTAGGCGGCTACCTAGAAATTGTCCTTCCATCCCCGCAATTCAGCGAAAACTTGATCTGGGTCAATGGATGCCCGGCCACTGCGGCGGGCCATCTTTTCTTTAATGGAGGTTTCCCCGGTGCGCAGGAAGGGGTTGGTGTCCCGCTCCAGGGCCAGGTTCGACGGGAGGCTGCTTCGCCCCGCAGCGCGCCAGGCGCTCACCTCGGCCAGGCGCCGGGCGATGGCCGGGTTGTCCGGCTCCACGGCCTGGGCGAAGCGCAGATTGCTCAGGGTGTATTCATGGGTGCAGTACACCAGGGTCGCCTCGGGCAGCCCGGCCAGGCGGCGCAGCGACTGGTGCATCTGGCTCGGCGTGCCTTCGAAGAGACGTCCGCAGCCGGCGGCGAACAGGGTGTCGCCGCAGAACAGCCAGGGCTGCGCGGCATCGTGGAAGTAGGCGATGTGGCTGCGGGTGTGGCCCGGCACCTCGAGCACCCTGAAGGTGCAGCCGAGGACTTCGATCCGTTCGCCGTCGCGCAGCCTGAGATCCACTGCCGGGATGCGCTCGTCGTCGGGGCCCAGCACCCGGGCCCCGGTCGCCTGCCTGAGGGTTTCCACGCCGCCGATGTGGTCGGCATGATGGTGGGTGATCAGGATGTCGGTGAGCTGCCAGCCGGGGTTCGCCTCCAGCCAGGCGAGCACCGGGGCGGCCTCGCCGGGGTCGACCACGGCGAGGTGCCGGCTGGCCGGGGCCTGCAGCAGCCAGATGTAGTTGTCCTGGAAGGCGGGGAGTGCGTCGATCCGTACCATGCTGTGTTCGCGGGTTTCCCGGTATCGTCGTCGGGCGTTTCCCGCATTCTCCTGTCGAATGTGTCCATCAAGAAGGGAATGCGCCGCCTGGTCCGGTCCGGCGGTGGCATTCGCCGGGGCGTGTTGACGCTGGCGGTCGCTAAACTTAAAAGAATCCGTTTCATCTTAGACCGAGCGTATGCACGCAGGGAGCCTTCATGACCGACCAACCCTTCGCCCACGCCGATCCCCAGTGGCTGTCGCTGATGAGCGACGCCCGCGACTGGTTCGCCACGCCTCTGGGAGAGCAGATGCTGCAGGAAGAGCGGCGTCTGCTCAAGGAGGAGCTGGCGCGCTTCTTCGGCGGCTATCTGGTGCACTACGGTCCGCCGGGCGACTTCGAGGGGGCGGGGCAGATCCGCTGCTGCGTGCGCCTGGGGGCGCCCTTGCCGGGGGTGCAGATCGTCTGCGAGGAGCAGGCCTGGCCGCTGGCCGAGCACGCCGCCGACGTGGTGGTGCTGCAGCATGCCCTGGACTTCAGCCTGTCGCCCCATGCGCTGCTGCGCGAGGCGGCGCGCAGCGTGCGTCCCGGCGGCCATCTGCTGGTGGTCGGCATCAATCCGCGCAGTCTCTGGGGGCTGCGCCGCCATTTCGCCGGCGATGTCCTGCGTCAGGCCCGCTGCATCGGTCCCAGTCGGGTCGGCGACTGGCTGGCGCTGCTCGGCTTCGCACTGGAGAAACGCCGCTTCGGATGCTATCGTCCGCCGCTTTCATCCAGCGTCTGGCAATCCCGCACCGCGCGTCTGGAACCCTGGGGCGAGTCCTGGCGGATGCCGGGCGGCGGCTTCTACCTGCTGGTGGTGCGCAAGCTAGTGGTCGGCCTGCGGCCGCTGCCGCAGACGCGCCGGGAGCCCATCGGCAAGCTGCTGCCGCTGCCGGTGGTCAAGGTCAGCCGGCGCGAGTCTGAACATGGAGCCTGAGTGAGCGACAAGGTCGAAATCTATACCGATGGTGCCTGCAAGGGTAATCCCGGTCCGGGGGGCTGGGGCGCCCTGCTGGTCTGCCGCGGCGTCGAGCGTGAGCTCTGGGGCGGCGAGGCGGAAACCACCAACAACCGCATGGAGCTGACCGCGGCGATCCGCGCGCTGGCCGAACTCAAGCGGCCCTGCGAGGTGCAACTGACCACCGACTCCGAGTATGTGATGCGTGGCATCCAGGAGTGGTTGCCGAACTGGAAGAAGCGCGGCTGGAAGACCGCCGCGCGCCAGCCGGTGAAGAACGCCGATCTCTGGCAGCAGCTCGACGAGCAGGTCAACCGCCATCAGGTCAGCTGGAGCTGGGTGCGCGGGCATACCGGCCATCCCGGCAACGAACGCGCCGACCTGCTGGCCAACCGTGGCGTCGCCGACGCCCGGACGCAGAAGAAGCACAGCGTCTAGACACTTTCCCGAAGATACCGACAGAACATGCGCAGCGTCGTACTGGATACCGAAACCACCGGCATGCCGGTGACCGAAGGCCACCGGATTATCGAGATCGGTTGCGTCGAATTGCTGGGCCGTCGTCTCACCGGGCGGCATTTCCACGTCTATCTGCAGCCGGACCGCGTTGTGGACGAGGGCGCCATCGCGGTACACGGCATCACCAACGAGTTTCTCGCCGACAAGCCGCACTTCGCCGATGTGGCCGACGAGTTCTTCGAGTTCATCAAGGGCGCCCAGCTGATCATCCACAACGCGGCGTTCGACATCGGCTTCATCGACAACGAGTTCGCCCTGCTGGGCCAGACGGAGCGTGCCGACATCGTCGCCCACTGCTCGGTGCTCGACACCCTGCTGATGGCCCGCGAGCGCCACCCCGGCCAGCGCAACAGCCTCGACGCCCTGTGCAAGCGCTACGACGTCGACAACTCCAACCGCGAGCTGCACGGCGCACTGCTCGACGCCGAGATTCTTGCCGACGTCTGGCTGGCCATGACCGGCGGGCAGACGCACCTGTCGCTGGCCGGCGATGGCAGCGAGGACGGCGGACGGGCCCAGGCTTCGGTGATCCGCCGCCTGCCGCCGGATCGTCCGCGCACCCGGGTGATCCGCGCCAGCGAGCCGGAGCTGGCCGCCCATGCCGAGCGGCTGGCGGCGATCGAGAAGACCGCCGGCGGCCCGGCGCTATGGCTGCAGATGGAGCAGGCGCAGCAGCAGTAGCCGCGATTTCCAGCGTGGCTGTGGCAGCTTCCGGCCGGCGCTCTGGCTTATCCTGAGGGCGAATTCCCTCAGGACACGGATCGTGTACAAAGACCTCAATTTCCCGATTCTCATCGTCCACCGCGATATCAAGGCTGACAGCATCGCCGGCGAGCGCGTGCGGGCGATCGCCCGGGAGCTGGAGCAGGGCGGCTTCAGCATCCTTTCCACCGCCACCTCCAGCGAGGGGCGGATCGTCGCTTCGACCCACCACGGCCTGGCCTGCGTCCTGGTCGCCGCCGAGGGGGCGGGGGAAAACCAGCGTCTGCTGCAGGACATGCTCGAGCTGATCCGCATCGCCCGCTCGCGCGCCCCGCAGCTGCCGATCTTCGCCCTTGGCGAGCAGGTCACCATCGAGAACGCCCCGGCCGAGGCGATGGCCGACCTCAACCAGCTGCGCGGCATCCTCTATCTGTTCGAGGACACCGTGCCCTTCCTCGCCCGCCAGGTCGCCCGCGCCGCCCGCAACTACCTGGCCGGGCTGCTGCCGCCGTTCTTCAGCGCGCTGGTCGAGCACACCCTGCAGTCCAACTATTCCTGGCACACGCCCGGCCACGGCGGCGGTGTGGCCTACCGCAAGAGTCCGGTGGGCCAGGCCTTCCACCAGTTCTTCGGCGAGAACACCCTGCGTTCCGATCTCTCGGTGTCGGTGCCGGAGCTCGGCTCGCTGCTCGACCACACCGGCCCGCTGGCCGAGGCGGAAGCCCGAGCAGCGCGCAATTTCGGCGCCGATCACACCTTTTTCGTGATCAATGGCACCTCGACCGCCAATAAGATCGTCTGGCACTCCATGGTCGCCCGCGACGACCTGGTGCTGGTCGACCGCAACTGCCACAAGTCGATCGTCCACGCCATCGTCATGACCGGGGCGATTCCCCTCTATCTGCTGCCGGAGCGCAACGAACTGGGCATCATCGGGCCGATTCCGCTCAGCGAGTTCAGCCGCGAGTCGATCGCCGCGAAGATCGCCGCCAATTCCCTGGCCCGCGGCCGCGAGCCCCGGGTGAAGCTCGCGGTGGTGACCAATTCCACCTATGACGGCCTCTGCTACAACGCCGAGCTGATCAAGCAGACTCTGGGCGATGCCGTCGAGGTACTGCACTTCGACGAGGCCTGGTTCGCCTACGCCGCCTTCCACGAATTCTATGTGGGACGCTACGGCATGGGCACCACGCGCTCGGCGAACAGCCCGCTGGTGTTCAGCACCCACTCCACCCACAAGCTGCTGGCCGCCTTCAGCCAGGCCTCGATGATCCACGTGCAGGATGGCGGACGCCGCCAACTGGACCGCGACCGTTTCAACGAAGCCTTCATGATGCACATCTCCACCTCGCCGCAGTACGGCATCCTCGCCTCGCTGGATGTCGCCTCGGCGATGATGGAGGGGCCGGCCGGTCGCTCGCTGATCCAGGAAACCTTCGACGAGGCGCTCAGCTTCCGCCGCGCCCTGGCCAAGCTGCGCCAGAGCCTGGCGCCGGACGACTGGTGGTTCGACATCTGGCAGCCGCCGCTCGGCGCGGCCGGCGAGCAGGGCTCTGCCGCCGACTGGCTGCTGACCCCGGCGGCCGATTGGCATGGCTTCGGCGCCCTGCCCGAGGACTATGTGCTGCTCGACCCGATCAAGGTCACCCTGGTGACGCCGGGGCTGGATGCCGGCGGTCAGCCTGCCGGGCAGGGCATTCCGGCGGTGGTGGTCGGCCGCTTCCTCTGGGAACGCGGACTGGTGGTGGAAAAAACCGGTTTGTATTCCTTCCTCGTGCTGTTTTCGATGGGGATCACCAAGGGCAAATGGAGCACCCTGCTGACCGAACTGCTGGAGTTCAAGCGCTGCTACGACGCCAACCTGCCGCTGGAGCAGGTGCTGCCGTCCATCGCCCATGCCGGCGGAGCCCGCTATGCCGGCATGGGGCTGCGCGACCTGTGCGACCAGTTGCACGACTTCAACCGGCAGAGCGCACGGGCCAAGGCGCTCAAGCACATGTACAGCCTGCTGCCGGAGGTCGCCCTCAAGCCCGCGGACGCCTACGACAAGCTGGTGCGTGGCGAGGTCGAGGCGGTGCCCATCGAGCACCTCGAGGGGCGTATCGCGGCGGTGATGCTGGTGCCTTATCCGCCCGGCATTCCGTTGATCATGCCGGGTGAGCGCTTTACCCGGACCACCCGGGCGATCGTCAATTACCTGCATTCCACCCGCGCTTTCGATGCGCGCTTTCCGGGATTCGGCCTGGATATGCATGGCCTGCAGCATGAGGACGGCCCGCAGGGGCGCATCTACACGGTCGACTGCCTGCGCTGATGCCCCCTTCATCCTCCGCGGCCAGACGGCCGCGGTTGGCCTCGATGCGCCTGGCACGCGTCTTTGGCCGGTTTCGCACTATTGCGCCGTCAATGCTTTTCGATAATCTGCGCTCATATATACAGCCGCTTTCCAGAACTTGTTCGAGTCTTCCGCTATAACCGGAGTGCCATCAATTTGCCTGTTGCCGTTTCGAATATGTCGTCGCGCAGGCGATTGCCAGGGGTTGCGGGGGCGAGCGCACAACTGTTTCCCGGTCGGCCGGAAAAAATCTTGAAAAACAGAGCGGGTGGCATTTTGATTTTATTGTATTTCGATGTGCGGCGAAGTTCTTGTGTGGATTGTTTCGGATAACTTTTCCTGCTTTGGCATTGGCCTGTATCGGTTTCTGGAGTTTCTCTGTTGGTTTAATGCGGGCAGGTGTCCTGTGTTGAGTGATGGCTATCTGGTCTGTTAGTGGCAATTTGCTGATATCATTGTTGTGATAAAAGATTTTTAATGGCTTTTTATATGCTATTGCATCGCAAAAATACTTTTTATAAAAGTATTTGCTGCCTCGTTTTGTTGGGTATTCAGTGATTTGGCTTTTTGGTTTTGCTGAGGCTGTATGTTTTTTAAAGGCGTATTCATACATTGATGTATGTAGTGTGCAACTGGAGTTATGCTTGTTGGTTATCTGAAAGAATATAAAAATCAAAAACATATATCTTTTTTTGTATTTCTTTAGGCCACCTGGCCTGCATTGCCAGGATCTCGCTGCTGGCTTTTCAAGGTGCGATGCCTTGGTTGGCATGCCATGCAGTTTTTGCTCGTGCCGGTCTTGGCGTAATTTTTCGACATTCCCGTTTTGCTTTCGTTTTTTTATGCCATGCAAAAATGTGCGTGTTTCATATGGTGGTGTCTGCGGCGTGATGATATCAAAGTGCCTTTGCTGATTTGTGCAAATTCGATTTGGATTCGGGATTCACTTTCCTGTTTTGTTCGGAATGAATTACCGGGAATTCAGAGTACGCTTTGTTTTGCCAGTAATGTGAAAACCAAGCATGTTGCTACTACATGCCTGATGGCCAGAGGCTACTTTGCTTGCAGGGGCGAGACGCGAATGCCGCCTCTCCATCGAGAACTCGGTTGGCCTTCGGGTGATGTCAATTGAATGGCATTTCCCGCTTTCCAGGGTAGTCGGGGGCCATGCCAGCCGAACGCGAGCACTGCGTGTGAAGCGCTCGAACAAGGAACAAAAGCTTGCGCCGAAAGGTGCATCTTTTTGAGAGCAGGATGATCAAATGGCTAGTCATATTGCAATAACTCCCGCTGGATATCTCGACTCCAAGATTGCGATTGCTGCCTGTCGTGCCGGGGAAATCGGAATCCTCGACCTGGGCTGTCACAACGATCCGGAAGCCACCCGGACAGCCATCGAGGGCCTGGCCGCCAGCGCCGGGCCGAACGCCCAGTGGGGGATCCGCTGGGATACCCTCGGCTCCGCCGAGCGCGGCCTCGAGCAACTGGCCGAATTCATCCCGCAGCGCGTGCCGATCCTGGTGCTCGCCGGTTTCAAGCCGGATGACCTGGTGTTCACCGGCATGCAGCCCAAGGAGCTGGCCGCGCTGAAGAAGAAGATCAAGCGCCTGGCCCGCAAGATCTTCGTCGAAGTCTGGGACCTGCCCTCGGCGCTGGCCGCGGAAGCCTCCGGCTGCGACGGACTGATCCTCAAGGGACACGAGTCCGGTGGCTGGGTCAGTCGCCATTCGAGCTTCATCCTCCTCCAGGAACTGCACGGCCGGGTCAACATCCCCTACTGGGTGCAGGGCGGCATGGGTACCCACACCGCGGCCGCCGCGGTGCTCGCCGGCGCGTCCGGCGTGGTGCTCTGCGAGCAGCTCTGGCTGGCCGACGAAAGCCCCTTCATCGGCACCCCGCAGGCCCGCGCCTGGGCTGCGCTGGATGGCAGCGAAACCCTGCTGATCGGCCCCGAACAGCGCTCGTTCCGTCTCTTTGGCCGCGGTGCCCGCGAACGGCTCGACGAACTCGAGCAGGCGGTGATCAAGGACGAGCCCTGGGAGGCACTGCTGCTCCAGTCCCTCGCCCAGGCGGATGCCCCGCTGGTGCCGATGGGCGAGGACATCGCCCTGGCCGTCGCCCTGGCGCGTCGCCATGGCACCGTCGGGCGCATTCTCGCCGCGCTCGCGACCGGCACCGAGCAGGCCCTGCGCAGTGCCCGCGCGCAGCAGGCGCTGGGTCCGGACTCCCCGCTGGCGCAGCTGCACGGCACCCGCTATCCGATCGTCCAGGGCCCGATGACCCGGGTCAGCGACGTCGACGGTTTCGCCAAGGCGGTGGCCGATGGCGGCGGCCTGCCGTTCATCGCCCTGTCGGTGATGCGCCAGGATCAGGTGCAGACCCTGCTGGCCAAGACCAAGGAACTGCTCGGCGACCAGCCCTGGGGGGTCGGAATCCTGGGATTCATGCCGCTGGAGCTGCGCCAGGCCCAGCTCGAGGTGGTTCGCCAGATCAAGCCGCGCTTCGCGCTGATCGCCGGCGGCCGTCCCGGCCAAGCCCGCGAGCTGGAGGCCATCGGCATCAGCACCTACCTGCACGTGCCGTCGCCAGGGCTGCTCAAGGGCTTCATCAAGGACGGCGCGCGCAAGTTCATCTTCGAGGGCGGCGAGTGCGGCGGCCATACCGGCCCGCTGAGCAGCTTCATCCTCTGGGAGTCGGCCATCGAGACCCTGAGCTCGGTCGAGATCAATGATCCCGAGTCGGTCCAGGTCCTGTTCGCCGGCGGCATCCACGACGAACTGTCGGCGGCGATGGTTTCCGCCCTGGCGGCGCCGCTGGTCGAGCGCGGCATGAAGATCGGCGTGATCATGGGCACCGCCTACCTGTTCACCCACGAGATCGTCAACAGCGGCGCGATCCTGCCGGAGTTCCAGTCCCAGGCCATCGCCTGCAAGGAAACCACCCTGCTGCAATCCGGCAAGGGCATGTACACCCGCTGCGCGGTGACACCCTTCTGCGACGAGTTCAACCGCACCCGGCGCGACATGCTGCTCGCCCTGGAGACCCCGGAGAAGGTCCTCAAGGTGCTGGAGCTGTTCAACATCGGCCGCCTGCGCATGGCCTCCAAGGGCATCAGCCAGAACCCCGACCGTTCGGCAGCCTCCCGCTACGTGCAGATTCCCCCCGAGGACCAGCGCCGCGAGGGCATGTACATGCTCGGCGAAGTCGCCCGCCTGCGTTCCAAGGCGCTGAGCATTGCGGAACTGCACAGCGCGGTATCGGTAGGCTGCGGCGGGGTGCTGGCCCAGCTCGACCAGCGTCTGCCGCGCAAGCGCGCGGCCAAGCGCGTGGCGGCGGAAAGCGACATCGCCATCGTCGGCATGGCCGGCCTGCTGCCCGGCGCCAACGACCTGCGCACCTACTGGCAGAACATCCTCCACCGGGTCAATGCGATCCGCGAGGTGAGCGAGGAGCGCTGGCGCCCCGAGGACTTCTTCGATCCCAAGCGCGGCACGCCCGACAAGGTGTATTCGAAGTGGGGCGGCTTCATGGACGACATCCAGTTCGATCCGTCCCTGTACGGCATCCCGCCGGCCAGCCTGAAATCGATCGAGCCGGTGCAACTGCTGGCCCTCGACGTGGTGCGCCAGGCCCTGGCCGACGCCGGTTTCGACCGCCGCTCGTTCGCCAAGGACCGCACCGCGACCATCTTCGCCGCCGGCGGGATGAACGAGCTGGGCTGCGACTACATCTTCCGCAGCCTGCTCAGCCATTACCTGCCGCGGATCGAGGGGTTGCCGGAAACCGCCGCCAAGCAACTGATGGAAGCGCTCTACGAGCAGGACCTGCCCAAGTGGACCGAGGATTCCTTCCCCGGCATTCTGGAGAACGTCATCGCCGGGCGGATCGCCAACCGTTTCGACCTGCGCGGTACCAACTACATCGTCGACGCGGCCTGCGCCTCGTCGCTGGCGGCCCTCGATGTGGGCATCCGCCAGCTGCGCAGCCATGACGCCGACGTCGCCGTGGTCGGCTCAGTGGATGCCACCAACAACCCGATCGGCTTCCTCTGCTTCGCCCAGACCCACGCCCTGTCGCCGCGCGGGCGCAGCCGTCCGTTCGACGACAGCGCCGACGGCATCGCCCTGGGCGAGGGCGTGGTGGCCCTGGTGCTCAAGCGGCTGGGCGACGCCGAGCGCGACGGCGACCGCATCTACGCGGTGATCAAGGGCATCGGCGCCTCCAGCGACGGCCGCAACCGCAGCCTTACCGCGCCCCATCCGCAGGGTCAGGTCACCGCCCTGCAGCGCGCCTACGAGGATGCCGCGGTCGATCCGACCAGCATCGGCCTGATCGAGGCCCACGGCACCGGCACTGCGCTGGGCGACAAGTCGGAGATCGAATCGCTCAACCTCGCCTTCGGCAAGACCGACATGGCCAGGCAGTCCTGCGCCGTGGGCTCGGTCAAGTCGATGATCGGCCACACCAAGGTCTCCGCCGGCCTGGCGGCGATGATGAAGACCGCGCTGGCGCTCAAGCAGCGCGTGCTGCCGCCGACCATCGGCGTCGAAACGCCGAACTCGAAGATCGACTTCAGCCGTTCGCCGTTCTTCGTCAACACCGAAACCCGTCCCTGGCTGAACGCCACGGACCATCCGCGGCGCGCCGGGGTCAGCGCCTTCGGTTTCGGCGGCACCAACTTCCACGTGGTGCTGGAGGAGTACACCGGCGCCTACCGCGACAGCGATGTCGTCGATCTGCACCCGCGCGATGCCGAGCTCTTCACCTTCCGCGGACAGGACCGCGCGCAGGTGCGCGAACAGGTGCAGCGCCTGCTCGATGCGCTGGAGCATCCCGAGCAGATCGATGTCGCCCAGCTCGCCTATGCACTGCATCTGGAGCAGGGCGCGGCCCGCGCCGGCGACTGCCGGCTGGCGCTGGTCGCCAGCTCCGGCACGGACCTCAAGGCCAAGCTGGAGCTGGGCCTGAAGGCACTGCAGGGCCGCGAGAGCGAAGTGAAGTATCCGCAGGGCGTGTTCTTCCGCGAGGGGCCGGAAACCACCGGCGGCGTCTGCTTCGTGTTCCCCGGCCAGGGCTCGCAGCGCGTCAACATGCTGGCCGACCTGACGACCTCCCTGCCCGAGCTGCATGGCCTGTTCGAGCGCGCCGACGTGCTGCTCGCCGACCGTCTGGAGCAGCCCCTGTCGCGCTACATCTATCCGGTGCCGGTGTTCAGCGACGAGGAGCGCGCCCGCCAGCAGACCGCGCTGAATGCGACCCAGGTCGCCCAGCCGGCGCTGGGAGTGATCGACAGCGCCGCGCTCAGGGTGCTGGGTGACTACGGGCTCAAGCCGGACTTCGTCGCCGGGCACAGCTATGGCGAGTACGTCGCCCTGCATGCCGCCGGGGTGATCGGCCTGGACGACTTCATCCGCCTGTCGGAGGTCCGCGGCCGGCTCGCCGGCGAGGCCGGCCGGCGCAATCCGGGGGCCATGGCGGCGATCGACGCCGACGAGGCCCGCGTCCGCGCGCTGATCGAGCAGCACGGCCTGAATGTCACCCTGGCCAACCTGAATGCCGCCGACCAGACCATCGTCGCCGGTTCGATGGAGGCCATCGAGGCGGCGGCCAGGGTGCTGGGCAACGAGACGCTGCGGGTCAAGGTGCTGCCGGTCAGCGCCGCCTTCCACTCGCCAGCGATGGCCAGTGCGCGCGAAGGGCTGGCGGCCGAGCTGGCGAAGGTCGAGTTCAAGCCGGCTCAGGTGCCGGTGTTCAGCAACACCACCGGCGCCGCCTATCCGGAAGAGCCCGAGGCCATGCGCGCCCTGCTGGTCGAGCACATGACCGAGCCGGTGCACTTCGTCAAGGAGATCGACCAGCTGTACGACGCCGGCGCGCGGATCTTCGTCGAAGCCGGCCCTGGGCTGGTGCTGACCGGGCTGGTCGACCGCATCCTCGCCGATCGCCCGCACACCGCGCTGGGCATCGAGGCGCCCGGACGTGGCGGCTGGGTGCAGCTCGCCCACGTGTTCGGCCAGCTGTTCGTCATCGGCCTGCCGCTGGAACTGGGCCGCTGGTTCACGGGGCGTGGCTACGCGGCGCTGGCGGTGGCGGAGGTGTTCGCCCGCGCCAAGGCCAGGGCCGTGCCCGGTCCGATGATCTGGCGTGTCGACGGTGCCCACGCGGTACCCTGGAATGCGCCGGCCAAGGCCCGTCCGGCGATCACCCAGGCGCCGGACGCCGCCGCGCCGACGAGTCCGGCCAGCGCGCCCAGCCCGCTGCCGGCGGCAGCGCCTAGGCCCCAGGCACAGCCGGTCGCGAGCACTTCGACCGTCGCCCATGTCTCTTTCGCCCGACCGGCAGTCATTCCGGTCAACGTCAACCGCCACGCGCCACAACGGAGGTTCAGCATGGCAAACGACAACACGCTGCGTACGGGGGATCTCCCGGCAGAGATGGAGGCCCCATCGCTGTTAAACGTCGCACACGTTCAGGAAGTCATCGCGCAGTTCATCGCGCTGCAACGCGACCAGCAGGACACGCTGCGCCGGTTCCTCGATTTCCAGAGCAGCCTCGCAGGGGCTGACCTGGCAAGCGTCGGCGAGCCGCGTCCCAGCCTGCAGGTAGTCTCCCAGGCCGGGCTGGCGCCGGCACCGGCGCCGGTACTGCCGGCCCAGGTGCTGTCGCTGCACGCCGCCGCTCTGCCGGTCGGCCGCGAGCCACAGGTCGCCACCATCGAGGGCTCGGTCCAGCGCAGCGAGGTGCGTACCGAGGCGCCGAAGCTGGCGGTCGCCGCAGCCGCTCCGGCTGCTCCAGCCGCCAAGTCCGCCGCTCCCGCCGGCGTGGCCTCCACCGAGGCGTTCAAGGCCGACCTGCTGCTGGCGGTTTCCGAGCGCACCGGCTATCCGGAGGACATGCTCGACCTGGATGCCCACATGGAAGCCGACCTGGGCATCGACTCGATCAAGCGCATCGAGGTCCTGAGCCAGCTCAAGGATCGCCACAACCTGATGGCGGGCCGCGACGAGGAGACGATGTTCGAGGAGCTCACCGGCCTGAAGACCCTCAACGAGATCGTTACCTGGTACGACAAGCTGCATGGTTCCCCGGCTGCCGGGGAAGGGGCCCAAGCCTCAAAAAAAGCACTGACTCCGCCGTCGGCATTGCCGGCTGAGACGGCGGAGTCCGCAACAGACGTTGCGCCGGAACAAGTAGTGCATTGCTACACCGTCAAGCCCGTCGCCGCGCCCCTGGGCGCGGTCGCCGGTCCGCAGCCCGCAGCCGCTCTGCCGGTCCTGCTGGTGGGAGCCGACTCGGAACTGGCTGCGGCCTTCCGGGCCGCCCTCGGCCAAGCCGGGCATGCAGTGAGGCAGATCGTTCCGGGCAAGGAAAATCGCGTACTGGGTGATGGGCGCTTCGAGTTCGATCCTACCTCGCTGGAGTCGGTGCAGGCGCTGCGCGGTCTGCTCGGCGAGGAGCGGATCGGAACCCTCGTCAGCCTGCTCGGCGTGCCGGCCGGGGAAGGCGACGTCATCGCCCCGGCCAAGGTCCTGTTCCTGCTGTGCAAGGTCTTCGACCAGGACCTCAAGGCCGCCACGCGTGACGGTGCCGGCTGGCTGCTCAGCGTCACCGCGCTGGATGGCCGCTTCGGCCTCGAGCGCTCGCGCGAGCTGCCCATCGAGTCTGCCGGTACCCTGGGCGTCGCCAAGTCGGTGGCGCGGGAGTGGGGTGACGAGGCTCACGTCAAGTGCATCGACCTGTCGCCGGCCCTCAAGGTCGGGGAGATGGTCGAGCGGGTACTGGGCGAATGGGCCGCGCAGACGCCGGTGCTGGAAGTCGGCTACGGCGCCGAAGGGCGCTGCCAGCTGGAGCTGAGCCTGCAGGCGGCTGGCCGTGCGGCCGTCCCGCCGGTCCTCGAAGAGGGTGCCGTGGTGCTGATCACCGGCGGTGCCGGCGGCATCACCGCGGAGATCGCCACCGCCCTGGGCCGGGAGTACCGCCCGCAGCTGGTGCTGGCGGGACGCAGTCCGCTGCCGGAGGAGGAAGCCGAGGACACCCGCGGCATCGCCGACCCGGCGAAGCTCAAGCAGGTGCTGATCGGCAAGCTGCGCGGCGAGGGGGATGCGAAGGTGAAGCCGGCCGAGGTGGACCGGGTCTTCAAGCGCCTGCTCAAGGATCGCGAGATCCGCGACAACCTGGCGCGTCTCGAGGCGACTGGCGCGAAGGTCGAGTATCACGCCGTGGACGTGCGCGACGGCGAGGCCTTCGGCCAACTGATCGACGGGATCTATGCGAAGTGGGGGCGCCTCGACGGCGTGCTGCACGGTGCCGGGGTCATCGACGACAAGCTGATCCGCGACAAGACCCTGGAGTCCTTCGCCGCGGTGTACGACACCAAGGTCGCCGGTGCCCGGGTGCTGGCCAGCCGGCTGCGTCCGGACGGCCTGAAGTTCGTGCTGTTCTTCTCCTCCATCGCCGGCCGTTTCGGCAATGCGGGGCAGAGCGACTACAGCGCGGCCAACGAAGTGCTCAACAAGCTGGCCGACAGCCTCGGCCATGTCTGGCCCGGCGTGCACGCGCTGGCCATCGACTGGGGTCCCTGGAAGTCCGGAATGGTCGGGGACCAGATGCTCAAGTTCTACGCCGAACGCAACATTCATCCGATCCCGTTGGCTATCGGCACCCGTCACTGCCTGGAGCAGATCCGGCGGGGCAACACCGGTGAGACGGAACTGGTGATCACGGCGAGTCTCGAGCAGATCGTCGAGCAGATGCAACCACGCAAGAGGCGTGATTCGGGGCGCCAGTCCTAGGTAGGAACGGCCCGCGGTAGAAGTTATTCCCGCGCGTTCGCGCGCGGGATCGCTGTAGAGGCACCCGCTCAGTCAAGGAGGAAATACCATGAGCAGTCCCCACAACGCAGTTCTTACCGGGTTCACCCCCGTACAACTGGCCAAGCCCATTCCCCAGGCGCTGACCCTGGAGCTGTCGGCCTACGCCTTCGCCCGCGCCTACTGCCTCAAGAACGGCATCGCCGAGGGCGACGAGGCGGGCTTCGCCCAGGTCTACCAGACGGTCAAGGAGAAGTTCGACAAGTACGCCCTGTCGTCCGCGCAGATCAAGCGGCGCCAGCTGATCTTCTTCCCGAAGGTTTCCGACATCCGTTTCGCCAACGGCCACGTCGAGATCGCGCCGCCCGAGCATCCTTACCTGCGGCTGTTCGATATGATCGATGACCCGCGCGGTGCGGACCTCAAGGTGCGCCACGAAAGCTACGCCAAGGTCGTCGATCAGGGGCTGGAGCTGATGTTCAAGGACGTCGCCGAAGCGCCCGACGACCTGATCCACGTGACCTGCTCGGGCTATCTGTCGCCGAGTCCGGTCGAGCGGATGGCGGCCAATCGCGGCTGGTTCGAGACCACGTTGACCCATAGCTACCACATGGGCTGCTACGGCGCCTTCCCGGCGATCAAGATGGCCCACGGCATGCTTTCCTCGTCGCACTTCGGCCTCACCCCGATCAAGGACCGGGTGGACATCGTGCACACCGAACTGCTCTCGGCGCATAACAACATCGTCGATGCGCGGGCGGAAAACATCATCACCATGACTCTGTTCGCCGACGGGCTGATCAAGTACTCGGTGCTGTCCGAGAACGAATTGCACCGCCAGGGCGGGCATGGCCTCAGGATTCTGGCGATGAACGAGCACCTGCTGCCCGACTCCGCCGACGACATGACCTGGATTCCGGGATCGCACCAGTTCCTGATGACCCTCACGCCCATGGTGCCGGTGGTCATCAAGCGCCATGTCCGCGACTTCGTGGTGAAGCTGCTCGAGCGCGCCGGCATCGAATTCGAGCACGAGAAGCGCGAGCTGGTCTTCGCCATCCATCCGGGCGGACCGAAGATCGTCGAGCACATCCAGGAGGATCTGGGGCTCGCCGACGAGCAGGTGGCGATCAGCAAGAACGTGTTCCAGGAGAACGGCAACATGTCCTCCGCCACGGTTCCCCACATCCTCAAGCAGGTCCTCGAGGAGGTGGATATCGGCACGCGTGTCGTGTGCCTGGGTTTCGGTCCAGGACTGACTGTCACCGGAATGGTGTTGGAGAAGATATGAACGACATGGTCAATCCGAACGGTGCGGTCCTGACCGGCTTCACGCCGGTGCAGATGGCCAAGCCGATTCCCCAGCGCATCACGCTCGAACTGACGGCCTATGCATTCGCCAAGGCCCACTGCCTGAACCACGGCATCACCGACGAGGAGAGCTTTCTCGACGTCTACAAGACGGTCAAGGAGAAGTTCGACAAGTACGCCGTGTCGCCTGCGCAGATCAAGCAGCGGCAGCTGGTCTACTTTCCGAAGCTGACCGACATCCGTTTCGGCGAGGGCACCTTCGATGTCGCCGATCCCGAGCCCGAAGAGGCGCACCTGCGGCTGTTCGACATCAAGAAGGATCCGCGCGGCGCGGACCTCAAGGTGCGTCACGAAAGTTTCGCCAGGGTCGTCGAGGAAGGAGTCGAGCGGATGTATGCGGCCGACGCTCCGGCGCCCGACGATCTGATCCACGTGACCTGCACCGGCTATCTGTCGCCGAGTCCGGTCGAGCACGTGGTGTCGAGGCGCAAATGGTTCGAGACCACGGTGACCCACAGCTACACCATGGGCTGCTACGGCGCCTTCCCGGCGATCAAGATGGCCCATGGCATGCTCGTCTCGTCGCGCTGTGGTGTCACGCCGATCAAGCACCGGGTGGACATCGTGCACACCGAGCTGATGTCCGCGCACCACAACATCACCGAATGGCGGGCGGACAACATCATCTCGGCGACCCTGTTCTCCGACGGGCTGATCAAGTACTCGGTGCTGTCCGAGGAGGAGCTGCGCCGGCAGGGATTGCGCGGCCTGCGCATCCTGGCGATGAGCGAGCACCTGTTGCCGGACTCGACCGACACCATGATCGGGGTGCCCGGCCCGTACCAGTACGTCATGAGCCTCTCGCCGCTGGTGCCGGTGATCATCAAGCGGCATGTGCGGGCCTTCGTGGTGGACCTGCTGCAGCGCGCCGGCATTGACTTCGAGCGGGACAAGGACGCCCTGAGCTTCGCCGTCCATCCGGGCGGGCCGAAGATCGTCGAGCACGTCCAGGAGGAGCTTGGCCTCTCCGAGGATCAGGTGGCGATCAGCAAGGGCGTTTTCTTCGAGCACGGCAACATGTCTTCCTCCACGATCCCGCACATTCTCATGCAGCATCTGGAGGAGACCACTGTCGGCACTCGTATCGTATGCCTCGGCTTCGGGCCGGGCCTGACCATCACCGGACTGGTTCTGGAGAAGATATGAGCAGCGCAAGCCTTTCCCATCTGGTACTCGATACCAACAGCGAAATGCCCCTGATCGCCCGCGTCTACGAGGTGGAGTCCGCCGAGGAACTGCGCAGCGAGGAGCCTGTCGAGGAGGCCGTGGCGGTCGTCGCCGAGGTGGAATTCGAAGCCGAATCGACGCGCGCCCGGGAAGCGGTCCGGCCGGCCGCGCGTGCGCCCCAGGCCGAGTCCGGGCCTGCCGCCAAGCCGCTGGAGGAGGGCAGCCTGCCCTTCGTCGGCCAGGTGCTGGCCTACGCTCCCGGCGAGTCGCTGCTGATCCAGCGCCGGCTGCACCTGGACGAGGACCTGTACCTCGCCGATCACGCCTTCGTCCATGCCCCCGGGGTCAAGCCGGTTTCCGCCTGCATGCCGGTGCTGCCGCTGACCATGAGCCTGGAAGTGATGGCCGAGGCGGCGGCCTGTCTGGCGCCCGGCCTGGGGCTGATCGGCTTCGAGGACGTCAAGGCCACCCGCTGGATCGAGGTGTCCGACTGCGACAGCGAGCTGCTGAACATCAGCGCCCGGGTGAAGGAGGTCGATGCCGACGGCCAGGTCTGGCGCATCGCCGTGGCCCTGCAGCTCGAGGGGCAGGACATGCCCTCGACCACCGCGACCGTGCTGTTCTCCACGGCCTACCGGGTCGATCTCGACCTGGCCTTCGGCAGCTTCAGCAACCCCTACCGCCTGCCCCTGACCGGCGAGGACATCTACCGGGAACGCCACATGTTCCACGGGCCGTGCTTCCACTGCCTGACCGGCGAAATCATCATCGCCGACGAGGGCGCGGTGACGGACCTGGTGACCCGGCCGCCGACCGAGCTGTTCCGCTCGATCAGCCAGCCCCAGCTGCTGATCGATCCGGCCCTGTTCGACGGGATCGGTCAGTTCATCGGCGTATGGGCGATGCAGCATGACCGCTACGTGCTGCCGATCGGCTTCGGCAAGCTCGAGCTGTACCGCTCGACGCCGCCGGCCGGCACCCGGGTGCCGATCCGCATCGAGATCGTCCGCGACGAAACCATGACCATGTACGCCAACGTGGAGATCCAGGACGGTTCCGGCGGGGTCTGGCTGCGCGTGCGGGAGTGGGGGAGCATCAAGTTCCGCCATCCGGCCCAGGTGCTCGATTTCCGCCGCCAGCCGACCCGGCATCTGCTGAGTCGTTCTCTCGCGCTGCCGTCGCTGGCCAAGGGCGTGCAGTGCTGCCTGATCAGCAAGGCCGATACCCAGGGATTCGACCCGCTGCTGCTGGCGCGTCACTACCTGCATCTGGACGAGATGGCGGACTTCGTCGCCAAGGCCGGCGTTCCGCCGCGCCAGCAGCAGTGGCAGCTCGGCCGGGTGGCGGCGAAGGATGCGGTGCGCGCCTGGCTCGCCGCCCGCAGCGAGCAGCCGGAGATGCTGCACCCGGCGGCCTTCGTCATCGACAGCGATGCGGCCGGCCAGCCGCTGGTGGCGGCACTGGAAGGCCATGCGCGGCTGCCGAGGATCAGCATCGCGCATTGCGAGGACCAGGCGGTGGCGCTCGCCGGCGAGCAACCGCTGGGCATCGACATCGAGCAGATCCGTCCGCACGCGGCCGGCTTCCTGGAAAGCTTCAGCAAGGCCGGCGAGCGCGAGCTGCTGGACGAGCTGGCGACCGAGGGCGAAGTGCGGGACGAATGGATCACTCGTCTGTGGTCCGCCAAGGAGGCCGCCGGCAAGCTGCTGGGCACCGGTGTGAACGGCGCCCCGCAACGCTTCGAGGCGATCGCCATCGACGGCGCCGGGAACTTCATCATCCAGGTGCGCGACAGTGATCGGCTGATCAACGTGCACAGCGTGCGTGAAGGGAATTTCGTCATCGCCTACGCAGCTACCGAGACAGCGGGCGCATCCGGCCGATAACCGGCGAAGTATCCGGGTCCTGCGGCATACGCCGCAGCCCGGTCACGCCCCGGTTTCGCGGAGTGCAGGGGATTTCAAGGCATTGGACGCATCAGGAAACCCGACCATGAATACCATCACCTCTATCGGAACGGCCCCGCTCGTCGAGCTGCGCCGAGTCACCAGGCACTACCAGATTGGCGAAAATCCGGTGATCGCCCTCAAGGGCATCGACATCACCATCCAGGCGCGCGAGTTCGTCGCGATCTGGGGGCCGTCCGGGTCCGGCAAGTCGACCCTGTGCAACCTCATCGGGATGCTCGACTCGCCCACCTCGGGCACTGTGCTGATCAATGGCCAGGAGGTCAACGATCTGTCGGATAACGCCCGCAGCGAGCTACGCAACCGGACCATCGGCTTCGTCTTCCAGAACTTCAACCTGGTGCCGGTGCTCTCGGCGCTGGAGAACGTCATGCTGCCGCTGCAGATCGCCGGCGCCTCGTCCACGGTGGCCCGGGAGCGGGCGCTCGAGCGGCTGACTGAGGTGGGCCTCGAGAAGCACGTCGCCCACCGCCCGGCCAAGCTCTCCGGCGGCCAGCAGCAGCGGGTCGCCATCGCCCGGGCGCTGGTCACCGACCCGGCCCTGGTGATCGCCGACGAGCCCACCGCCAACCTCGACTCGGGCAACGCCCGGCGGATCATCGAGCTGATGTTGAACATCAACGCCAGCCACGGCACCGCCTTCGTCTTTTCCACCCACGACCAGCGCCTGCTGGAGAGCGTCAAGCGCCGCGTCCTGATGCAGGACGGCGAGATCGGCAGTGACAGCCATCCGACGCGCCCGGCCGTACAGACCCGCATCGCAGGGGGACGTCCATGATCACCTGGTTCAAGCTCGCCACGCGGAACCTGTTCCGCAACGGCCGCCGCTCGCTGTTCACCGTGATGGCGATCGGCCTCGGCTTCGCCGCGGTCAACGCCCTGGGCGGCTTCACCGCCTACATCTTCACCAGCCTGGAGGACTCCTACATCCACATCCAGGGCAACGGCCACATGTCGATCTTCAAGAAGGGCTTCCTCAACGAGGGCAAGCTCGACCCGACGCGCTACCTGCTCAACGAGGAGGATGTGCGGGTGATCGACGAGGTGCTGCAGGCCCATCCGGAGATCCGCATCTCAACCCCCGAGCTGAACATTTCCGGCCTGGTCAGCAACGGCGAGGTGTCGACCATCTTCCTCGCCAGTGGGCGGGTGTCGTCGAAGGTCGATGTCATCCGCAGCCGCTCGCGGACCAAGGTCGGCAACATGCAGCTGTTCGACGGCGAGCCCATGAGCGACGAAACCCCCAACGGCCTGGGCATGAGCCAGGGGCTGGCCGACCAGCTCAGGTTCAAGCAGGGCGATACCGTGGTGGTGATGGCGCCGACCGTGAACGGGCAGATCAACGCCCTCGATGGCCAGATGCTGCAGACCTTCAACTCGCCGGTCGAGGCGCTGGAGGACAAGCTGATGCTGGTCAGCCTGGAGTTCGCCCAGAACCTCTACGACACCACCAGCGTCGACCGGATCAACGTCCTGCTCAATGACGGCCTGCTCACCGAGTCGATGCGCGCGACCCTGCAGAGCGAGCTGGTCGCCCGCGGCCTGGATATCGAGATCAAGACCTGGAACGAGCTGTCGACCTTCTACACCAAGGTCAAGAACATGTTCGACGTGATCTTCCTGTTCGCCTTCCTGATCGTCTTCACCATCGTGGTGATGAGTGTGGTCAACACCGTGGGCATGGCGATCATGGAGCGCACCCGGGAGATCGGCACGCTGCGCGCCCTGGGCGTGAAGCGTCGCGGCATCGTCGGGCTGTTCGCGCTGGAAAGCATGCTGCTCGGCCTGTTCGGCTCGCTGGTCGGGGTGCTGCTCACCCTCGCCGTGTGGTCGAGCATCGCCACCCTGGAGCCGACCTGGATTCCGCCGCAGATTACCCGGCGCATTCCGCTGGAGGTCTACCTGGTGCCCCAGGAAATGCTCTGGAGCATGCTGGCTTTGCTGGTGCTGTCCCTGCTGGCGGCGAGCCTTCCGGCACGCAAGGCGGCGCGGATGGAAATCGTCGGCGCTCTGGGACATGTATGAGCCGCTGGGACAGGTTTTCGAACCGACGGAGATTTTGAGAGATGAAAGGACTTTCCCGCATTTCCGCATTCGGTCTGGCACTGCTGATCAGCACCCTGGCCGTCGCGGAGAACACTGCACCCTCTGCGAAGACTGCCGGGGAGGATGGCCGGGGCTTCTTCAGCCGGCTGTTCGGCAGCGACGATGACGACAAGCCCGCCGAGCGGGCAGCCACTTCCCTGCCGGCGCCGGTGGAGTCGAAGGCCCCGGCGGCCTCCCAGGCCGCCAGCCCGCCCGCCAGTCAGTCTTCCCAGACGAGCGTGCCGGCACGCCCCGAGCCCGAGGCCAAGGCGATTCCGCAGGTGGCCAAGGCCTCCACGCCGACCCCGCTCGCCAGCTCCGCCGAGGATCCCTACCAGATCCTCAAGCGGGCCGACGAGTCGCGCGGCAACCTGCAGGGCATCGCCTGGAACGTGGCGATCGAAGCCAACGAGAGGGGCCGCACCGACAGCATGCTCTACGACATCAAGGCGCGCGGCTTCAACATCTCGGGGCTCAACATCGCGCCGCCGAAGTCCAAGGGGCAGAAGCTGCTCATGCTCGACAACAACATGTGGTTCCACAAGCCGGGCCTGAGCAAGCCGATCCCCATCTCGCTGCGCCAGAAGCTGATGGGTCAGGCCTCCTACGGCGACGTCGCCTCGACCAACTACGCCGAGGACTACGATGCGACGCGGCTGCCCGACGAAACCGTGGATGGGGTGGAGTGCTACGTCTTCGACCTCAAGGCGCGCAATTCGAAGACCACCTACGACCGGATCGTCTACTGGGTGGACAAGAAGCGCATGGTGGGAGTGAAGGCGGACTACTACACGCTGTCGGGCAAGCGCTTCAAATCGGCCAACATGCAGTACGGCAGCACGGTGACGATCAATGGTGAGGCGCGCCCCTTCATCTCCGAGATCGCCATCTACGAGGAGCTGATGAGCGGCGATGTCACCACCCTGAGCATGACCAAGCCAAAACTCGCGCCGCTGCCGGACTTCATCTTTAATATCAATTTGTTCATGAAGTGAGCCTGGTATGGAGCGCTCCGGCATGAGAGAGACGCCACGGATGGCCGGCTCGGCATTGCCTCTGCAATACGGAGCGCTCCATACTTACCCTTTTGGGCTCAACAACCCGTTCAGGGTAGTCAACGCAGTATGGACAACTTCGGATATTACAGGGATGGAAGAGATGGCAAGGATGGCGCATCGTTTGGGACTGGTATTGCCTCTGGCGGGCATGGCAATCCAGGCAGGTGTGGTGGGCGCGGCCGAGCTTCCCGAGCTGGGCGAGGAGCGGATGAGCCTGGCCGATGAGCTGGCAAGCGGCTTCTATTCGCGCGTCAACCTCATGGCCTACACCCTGGTCCAGGAAACCGAGGACTCAACCCTCAACCCCGACAACGCCGCCGAGATACCGCGCTACCAGTGGGTGCTCAACCCGCGGGCGGACCTGAACCTGAACTTCCGCAACTGGGAGTTCGCCCTCAAGCCGCGCGCCGAGGCGATCTGGGAGAAATGGGAGGACGGCCCGCGCGATGGCGACGACCAGGACAGCTCGGAGCTGTTCCTCACCGAAGGCTGGGTGCGCTACCGGCCCTTCGACGAGCTGACCCTCTCCTACGGGCGGGAGAATCTGCAGTGGGGTCCGTCGGTGATCCTCTCGCTGTCCAACCCCTTCACCCGCGACAACGGGCGCAACAACCCGCGCGTCGAGGTTCCCGGCCTGGACTACTACCGGGCGATCTGGATTCCCAACGAAAACTGGACGCTCTCGACGATCTACAACTACGGTCCGGGACGTTCGGACGACGTCGAAGGCTACATGACGGGCCAGCCCTCGGTGGGCACCGGCCGACTCTCGGACGAGGAGTTCGAGAAGATCTACGCGGTGAAGCTCGATTACACCGGCTCCTCCGGCTACGCCTCGATCATCCACTCCTACCGGGAGAGCGACCAGCACCAGACCGGCTTCTTCGCCGGCTGGAACGCCTCGGATGCGCTGCTTCTCTATACCGAGGGCAACGTCAAGCACGAGGGCAAGACCGGCTACCAGTTCGGCGCCTCCTATACCCTCGAGATCGGTCCGACCGTCAACGTCGAGTACCTGCGCGACAACAACGGCTGCGACGACGAGCCCATGATCGGGTGCGTCCTGACCGGCCAGTTCGAAGGCCGGAACGTTCTCCACCGGCAGAGCTACGCGATGGTCCAGGTCACCGACAACACCTCGATCCCGGATCTGGAATACAACATCCGTTACCTGAGAAACCTGGACGACGAGTCCCAGCGTTTCACCGGTATTCTCGAATACGACCTGACCAACCACGTCCAGGCCTATTTCACGGGCAACATCTTCACCGGGGGCGACGACGACGAGTTCGGGACGCTGTTGCGCTACTCGGTGTTTACCGGAGTTAGCTACACGTTCTGAGCGTTCACCGAGCAGGGGAGGCAACGGTCGCGATCTCGTCCGTTGCCATCCTCCCATGGACTGGAGGCCGCATGAGCAAGCCGACTTTTGCGTTCGTCACCATTGGCAGTGGGTCCTACCTGGGCTCCACGATTCGTGACCTGACTCTCGCCAATATCCTGCACCGACGCGGTTACAAGGTGCTGGTCTACTGGATGATGGAGTGGAATCCCGAACTGGCCGATCCGGGGATCGAACACCGGCTGCTCTGCCACGGCACGCGCTACCAGTTCCGGCGGCCCTCGGCGTTCATGGACCAGGTGGTCGGTTCAGCCGCCTTCCTGCTCCCGCTGAAGCTGCGGGTGCGCGTCACCCAGAGCCTCAACGGCTTCGTCGACCGCATGCTCACCCACCTCATCTGTTCGCTGCATGCGGCGCCGGACTCCGATGCCGGCCTGGTCCGCCGCCTGCGCCGCTTCATCGCCCGGGACGGGGTCAGCCATCTGATGATGAGCTTCGCCTCCCTCGGCATGCTCGCCCTGGCCGCCAAGCGCCAGGGCGGACTCGATTTCGACTACGTGCTGACCTTCCAGGGCGACGAGCAGTTCGCCGACTATGCCCGGCGGAGCGGCCTGTTCGAGACCTACCGCAGCCGCCTCAACGAGGCCGTCGCCGGCTCGCGCTGGCCGGCCCTGCTGGTCAGCCACGACTACCTCGAGCGGATCGCCGTCGAGCTGAAGGTTTCCCGGGAGCGCATGTGCGTGCTCTACAACGGCATCGAACTGCCCGCCCCGTCGGCCCAGCCGCTGCGGGCGGGGCTCAGGAAGCTCTTCCCCAGGCTGCGGGAGGACATCCCCATCGTCACCTACTTCGGCCGCCAGGAGGCCGAGAAGGGCATCGACCTGCTGCTCTATGCCGCCCGGCTGCTGAAGGCGCGCGGTGTCCCGCTGCAACTGGTGGTCTGCGGCGCCACCGCCAAGGGCGAATCCTGCAAGAAGGTCATCGCCGATCTCGCCGACCATCTCGGTCTGCCGATACACCAGGCCGGGGCGGTCCCCCGGGAGATCCGCGACACGCTGTTCGCCCACAGCCACTGCGTGGTCTATCCCTCGGTGAATCGGGAGGCCTTCGGCCTGGTGGTGGCCGAGGCGATGAGCCATGGCACGCCGGTGCTGGTGCCCGACTACGGCGGCGTCACCGAAGTGATGCGTGACGGCGAGCGGGCCGGGGGCTTGACCTTCGCCGCCTGGGACAGCGGCGACCTGGCCCGGCAGCTGGAGAGGCTGCTGACGAACGCGACACTCCACCGCGAGCTGGCAGGGAATGCCCGCCCGCTGGCGGAGCGCTTCACGGCCGATCGCATGACCGACCGTGTGCTGCAACACCTGGGCATTACCGACCGGAGGGGGCGGCCGTTGCCGGATGGCGCCATTACCCAGGTGGCATGACGCGCGCGGGCGCCCCCGCGTGTTTGACGGTCCGGGCGGCGATGCCCGGTGCTCGATCCATACAGGGAGTTTTTCCATGAGCCAGGTTTCCAGTCCCAACATCATGTTCGTGTTCCCCGGGCAAGGCTCGCAGTACGTCGGCATGGGGAGCGACATCCACCGGCACTTTTCCTGCGTGCGCGATCTCTACGAGCGAGCGAGCCAGGCGATGGGCTTCGACGTGGCGGAACTGTCCTTCCAGGGGCCGGAAGAACGGCTCAACAGCACCGAATTCACCCAGATCGCGCTGCTCACCCATTCCATGGCCTGCCTCGCGGCGTTCCGCGACCTGACCGGCGGAACATGGGCGCCGAGCGTGCTGGCCGGGCACAGCCTGGGCGAGTATTCCGCGCTGGTCGCCGCCGGCGCCCTGCAGTTCGAGGATGCGCTGCGGCTGATCCGCATGCGCGGCCGGCTGATGTCGGAGTTCGGTCGCGGGCAGATGGCCGCCTTCCGCCTCGACCTCGACTCCATCAAGCCGCTTGCCGAGGCGCGCTACTGCGGCATCGGCGGCTGCAACCTGCCCGACCAGACCGTGGTCTGCGGCTTCGAGAGCGACCTGGAAGCACTCATGGCGGACGTCGTCGCCCGCTTCGGCCGGGCCAAGGCCGGGCGCTACCTGAAGACCGAGGGCGCCTACCACACCTACCTGATGATCGGCGCCGCGGAGTACTACCGTCCCCACCTCGACGCCGTCGCCCTGAGCGCCCCGGCGCTGAAGGTCCTGTCCAACTATACCGGCGACTATCACGCCGACGACCCGGAGCAGGTGCGCGCCGCGCTGTTCTTCCAGATGTTCCACCCGGTGAAGTGGATGAGCGGCCTGCAGCGGGCGATCGACGACGGGGTGAGCCTGGTCATCGAGTTCGGCGGCGGCATCGGTCGCGACCATCCGGGGCGGGTGCATTCGCCGGCGGGCCGCAAGCCCAACCTCGAAGGCATCATGCGCAAGGCCTACGCCGGCTCCGGCCGCCGCGGCCTGTACATGCCGGCCATCAACCAGGAGAGCCTGGAGCAGACGGCGCGCACCCTGGAGCTGCTGCGCAGCGCCTCCCCGCTGGAGCCGGTATGGGTGGACGAGCGGCACTTCTCCCTGCATCTGCCTCTGCACCAGGGCGTCGCCGACGAGGACAGCGTGGGGCTGGGCATACTGGTTCAGGAACTGGGCCTCAAGCGGGTGGTGGAAACCGAGATCGAGGAGGATGACGACAGCCTGCTGACCCTCAAGACCTATTGCGACGAGGGGATCGCGGCCGCCGAGCCCTATCTGGAGGTTCTGGTCGGCGGGGAGACCGGGGCCTTCCTGCACTATCGCGGCGATGCCATCCGCCGCGAGCTGGCCGCCCTGCGCGAGCGGTTGGACCGCCCGCTCCCGGCCGTTCGGGCCATCGCCGGGGGGCGCTGAAATGAACGCCAGGGAGGGCAATTCCCATGCGGCCGTGCGGCGGCTGTGCGTCTGCTGCGCCTTGGTGATGCTGCTGGCCGCCAGCGGCGCCGCCAGCGCCACGGCGAGCGACCCGCTGATCGGACTGTGGATGATCCGCGACGAGCGGACCGGCGAGCCGCGCGCGCTGGTCCGCATCGCCCGGCAGGACGACGAGTACCGGGGCATCATCGAGAAGGGCCTGCGCGGGCCGAACGCCGAATCGTCCTACTGCGACAAGTGCGAGGGGGAGCGTCGCGGCAAGCCGCTGCTCGGCATGACCATCCTCAGCGGCGTGAAGCAGGAGGGCGAGGGCTATGGGGACGGCGAGATCCTCGACCCGGACAGTGGCAAGGTCTACGACTGCCGCCTGACCCTGCAGAAGGGCGGGCGGCAACTGCGGCTGCGGGGCTTCATCGGCACACCGCTGATTGGCGAAACGCGCACCTGGTACCGGGTGGATCAGACTGCGCCCTAAGCCCGCCCCGAGAACAGCGCGGCGCAGCCCAGCGCCTCGACCGAGACCTCGTGGAAGCGCTGGCCAAGCTCGTGCTGCAGGGTTTCCAGATCGTCTTCCCGGTTGGAAAAAATTCCCTTGCGGTTGTACGCGGCCATCAGACCCCGCGCCAGGGCGCTGCGCGGGACGCCGCCCTGCAGCAG
The DNA here is from genome assembly GCF_004339665.1 of Azotobacter chroococcum. GTDB lineage: Bacteria > Pseudomonadota > Gammaproteobacteria > Pseudomonadales > Pseudomonadaceae > Azotobacter > Azotobacter chroococcum. The sequence continues at coordinate 42,679 of NZ_SMMU01000001.1, read as the reverse complement.
GGTGCTGCCGAAGATCACGGCGCCGGGGTTCATCAGCGCCTTGAGGTGATCGAAGACCACAGCCTTCTCGGCGAGGGAACCCGGAAGGCAGTGCAGCAGGTAGTTGACGCCGACCGAGTCGAAGCCTTCGCCGGTGAAGGCGATCGGCTCCAGCACATTGCGCCGGTAAGTCTTTGGCGCGTAGCGGACGATGCGCTGGGCGGCGAACGCCAGGGTGTCCGGGTTCAGGTCCATCAGCGCCACCCGTGGCGCATCCGCGGGAAAGCGGCAGCGGTCGAGGAAATACCCGGTGCCCACCCCGACATCCAGGTGATTGGCGCTGAGGTGGTGCGCATAGTGGTTCTCGAGGCGGCGGGTGGGGCACTTCCAGATGAAGGGGTTGGAAAGTCCGAGCACCACGAAGTCGTAGAGCGCGAGCGTCCGCCGGGTGTAGACGGCCTGGCCGGCCTCCACCTGTTTCTGGGTAACCATCATGACTGGGTTGTCTCTCTGTACTGCCTGGCGAGGCCCGGGGTTTTTTATCGATCCCGGGCAGGGCGCGCAGTGTAACCGCCGGCGCGGGACAGGGGCGAGGCGCCGCTGGCGAGGTCAGGCGGCCGACCAGAGCGCATAGGCCTGCAGCAGCCTGTCCTCTTCCGGAAAGCCGTCGAACGCCTCGGTGCGGGTCTCGACCAGATGCGCCAGCAGCGCAGCAACGGCGCGCCGCTGTTCGGACGTGCAGTAGCAATACAGCTGGTTCCAGGCCCCGCCCGAAGAAAGGTGGAACAGTAGCTGATCGGCATACCAGCCGTACTCGCGGCTTGGCGGAGCGAGGGCGAGGCGGACCAGCGCGGGCAGGTAGTAGGCCTGGCCCAGGGGCAATGCAAAGCACAGCGGGTCCCGGCCCGGATTGCCGACGTGGCGCAGTTCCAGGCTGTCCCGGTCATGGCTGCGCAGCGTCTCGTCGTGCTCGGCGCACTCGCAGCAGTGCCGGTAATCGGTGAAGTGCTCGGGCTTGCCGACGTCGGCGAAGGCGGCATCGATCTGCGCGAGGAGGTCCGCGTCGCTCGTCATGAAGGGCTCAGGCGGCCGCTGGCCCCTTGAGTTCGACGACATTGCCTTGCGGGTCGGTGAGGTAGAGGGATGGCCCCATCCCTTCGGCCCCGTAGCGCGACTCCACGGCGCCGGTCGCGATGCCGTGGGTTTCGAGCCGGGCACGGATCAGCGCCTCGTCGAACGGCTCGATGCGCAGGCAGAAGTGATCGAGATTGCGTCCTTCCTTGCCCGGGGCGGCGCCGCCGGCGCTGCCCAACTGGCCGTCGACGGGAACCAGATCGATCAGCGCACTCCCGGCGCGCAACTGGACCAGGCCGATGTCATCCCGGCGGCGCTCGACGCTGCAGCCCAGCGCCTCGCAGTAGAAACGCAGCATCTTCTCCAGGTCGACGACGCGCAGCACCAGATGGTCGATTCCAAGGATGCGGAACATGGCGGGCTCCAGAGGCGATGGCCGATCTCGCCGAAAGTATCGACGGCGTGGCGGAGCTGTCCAGAGGGAGGGGGCGAGCGCCGCTGGCAGGTCAGCGCGTGCGTGGCGGCCGGCTCCTTGCCGCCTGCTCGGCCCGCGCGCGCAGCTGTCCGCAGCCGCCGTCGATATCCTGTCCTGCCGAGTTGCGCACCTTGGTCAGCACGCCGCGGCTGTGCAGGTAGCGCACCAGCTCGACGATCCGCTCGCCGCCGGGGCGCCGGTAGTCGTCGGCTTCCAGGCTGTTGTAGGGAATCAGGTTCATCACCGCGTACTTGCCCTTGAGCAGGCGCAGGATGCCGTCCATTTCCTCCTGGCTGTCGTTGATGCCCTTGAGCAGCGTCCACTGGTACTGGATCGGATGGCCGGTCTGCCGCGCATAGGCCTCGCCCAGTTCGACCAGCTCCTGCGGGTCGATGCGCGGGGCGCGCGGCAGCAGCCAGTGACGCCGTTCGGCGTCGGTGCTGTGCAGGGACAGGGCCAGCGCCGGCTTGACCGGCCCTTGCGGCAGGCGCTCGAACACCCGCGGATCGCCCACCGTGGAGAACACCAGGTTCTTGTGGCCGATGCCGCCGGCAGTGCCGAGCAGCTCGATGGCTTCCAGCACGTTGTCGAGGTTGTGCGCCGGCTCGCCCATGCCCATGAACACCACTTTCTTCACCGGGCGGAAGCGCCGGGCCAGCGCCACCTGGGCGACGATTTCGGCGCTGCCGAGCTGGCGCAAGAGGCCGCTCTTGCCGGTCATGCAGAACACGCAGCCCACCGCGCAACCGACCTGGCTCGACACGCAGAGCCCGTCGCGCGGCAGCAGCACGCTCTCGACCATCTGCCCGTCGCCCAGCTCGACCAGCAGGCGCGCCGAACCGTCGGCGGCCGGATGCTCCGAGCGCAGTCGCGCCAGGCCGGCGACCGTCTCGCTCAGCTGCGGCATGGCTTCGCGCACGCTGAGCGGCAGAAAGTCCTGGGCCTGCTGGTGGCGCGTGCCGGTGTCCAGCGGCCAGCCCTGCAGCCAGGCACGGTCGATCCGCCCGATATGGCGGGGTTTGGCGCCGAGGTCGGCGAGGCGTTGGTGAAAGTCGGCGATTTTCATGGGGCGCGAATGCTACCACCGGGCGCAGGCGAGCGGCAGTCGGGGCGACGGGGAGAGTGGCACGGATGCGGGCGAGCTGTGGGCAACCAGGCTAGCGTTAGCTATAGCTCCGCCGCCAGCGCATCGGCACGAAGCGGATGGGCGGCAGCGCCGGATGCCGGGACGAGCCGAGCGCCTGCGACAGGTCGAGCAGGATCTCGCGGGACTCCGGCGAGGGCACTGGGGTGTCGAAGTCGATCGACAGGTGATAGCTGCGTCCCGGCTGGTCGAGATGCAGCTCCGTTGCCACGGGGCGGTGCTCCCAGCTTCCGCCTTCCCTGACGCGCATGCCCTGGTGGTCCCAGCGGTCGAAGTCGAATCCGGCGACGCCACCGAGGCGTCGATTCCCAGTCTGGAGCACCGCCTGTGACGGTCGGAACACGAAGCCGGGCTCCGTGGGCGTCACCGTGATGAACACACGGGTTTTCCCGGGGCTGTGGTTCTTCCAGTAGCGCTCGCGCGGGTCGATGTAGAGCGGGAGGACGAACAGGTACAGCTGCGTGTCCCAGGTGCGCAACTGGTTGTCGAGCGTCACCTGCAGGCGCAGGCTGGGGAGCTCCAGCGCAGGAGGGTTCTGCGTTTCCTCGAAGAAGGACGGCGACTCCCGAAGGGCCGGCGGCGTGTCGCCGAGGTAGGCGACGCTCTCCCAGCCACCCCGGAATCCCGCGCAGCCGGTGACGAGCAGGCATCCGAGGGCCAGCAGGGCAAGGCGACGAGCGGCAGCCGGCATGTGTTCACCTTCCACAAACGACCTGCCGGCTACGCCCGCAGGATGCGCACCTTGAACGAGCGTCCCTTGATCTTGCCCTCGTCGAGGCGTTTCAACGCCTGGCGGGCGACGCCGCGCTCGACGGCGACGAAGGCCTGGAAGTCGAAGATGGCGATCTTGCCGACCTGGGCGCCGGGGATGCCGGCCTCGCCGGTCAGCGCGCCGAGGATGTCGCCGGGGCGCAGCTTGTCCTTGCGCCCGGCGGCGATGCACAGGGTCACCATCGGCGGTTGCAGCGGCTCGCCGGTCTGCGCCTTGAGGCTGTTCAGCGGGTGCCAGTTCAGCGGGGCTTTCTGCAGGGTTTCGATGGCCTGGGCGCGGTGCGCTTCGGGCGGCGCGACCAGGCTCACCGCGATGCCCTTCTTGCCGGCGCGGCCGGTGCGGCCGACCCGGTGGATGTGGGTTTCCGAGTCGCGCGCCAGTTCGACGTTGATCACCAGGTCGAGGGCGTCGATGTCGAGGCCGCGGGCGGCGACGTCGGTGGCGACCAGCACCGACAGGCTGCGGTTGGCGAACATCGCCAGCACCTGGTCGCGGTCGCGCTGCTCCAGGTCGCCGTTCAGCGCCATGGCGGAAATGCCCTGGCAGTTCAGGTGCTCGACCAGTTCCTGGCACTGCTGCTTGGTGAAGCAGAACGCCACCGAGGATTCCGGGCGGTAGCAGGCGAGCAGCTTCATTACGGCGTCCATGCGCTGCTCGGGAGCGATCTCGTAGAAGCGCTGCTCGATCTGGCTGTCGTCGTGCAGCGCCTCGGCCTTGACCTGCTGCGGGTCGCGCATGAAGGTCGCGGAGAGCTGCTTGATGCCGGCCGGGTAGGTGGCCGAGAACAGCAGGGTCTGCCGCTTGTTTGGCGTCTGCCCGATGATCTCGGCGATGCTGTCGTAGAAGCCCATGTCGAGCATGCGGTCGGCTTCGTCGAGGACCAGGGTGTTGAGCCCGTCGAGCTTCAGGGTGCCCTTCTTCAGGTGCTCCTGGATGCGACCGGGGGTGCCGACGATGACGTGGGCGCCATGTTCCAGCGAGCCGATCTGCGGGCCGAAGGACACGCCGCCGCAGAGGGTGAGGATCTTGATGTTGTCGGCGGCGCGGGCCAGCCGGCGGAGCTCCTTGGCGACCTGGTCGGCCAGCTCGCGGGTCGGGCAGAGCACCAGTGCCTGGCAACCGAACCAGCGCGGATTGAGCGGCTCCAGCAGGCCGATGCCGAAGGCCGCGGTCTTGCCGCTGCCGGTCTTGGCCTGGGCGATGAGGTCCTGGCCCTTGAGGATGACCGGCAGGCTCTGCGCCTGGATCGGCGTCATCGCCGCATAGCCGAGGGCATCGAGGTTGGCCAGCATGGCGGTGGAAAGGGGCAGGGCGGAGAAGGCGATGGTGGTCACGGGACGGGCCTGAAAGAGCGGAAATGGCACGCAGTCTATCAGGAGACGGGGGCCGGCCTCGCAGTCCGCCGAAGCGTTCGCGAGCCGGGCCTCACGGCCTTGCCGTCGACCAGGGGTTCCTGGCTGGCTTCGATGATGGCACCCGGGCGCGCGCTTTCAACGGAAGCTCACGCCGACCGAAGGCGCACCATCCAGCCCTTCGTACACCACCCGCACCTGCTGGCCGGCCTGCGGGACCAGGGGCCTGGAGAACGAGCCGAGGCTCAGCAGGTCGCCGGTCTGCAGGCGGACGCCGCTGCGGGCCAGGTCCCGGGCGAGCCAGATCGCCGCCGCGAGCGGGTGGCCCATCACGTCGCTGCCGCGACCGCGATCGAGTTCGCGACCCTCGCCGTCGAGCACCCGCACGGTCATGTCGGCCAGTTGCGCGGTCAGCTCCGGCGAGGCCGGCAGGGGCTTGCCCATCACGCCCAGGCGCGCGCCGACGTTGATGTAGGTGATCGTCGCGCCGTTCAGCGTGCCGGGGTCCCGTACCAGCAGGTCGGGCAGTTCGATGAAGGGGATCAGCGCATCGATGTACTGCATCGCCTGCTCGGGTGTGGTCGCCGAGTGGATCTCCGGACTCCCGACGCGCACCAGCAGGTCCGCCTCGAGGCGCGGCTGCGCGCCGAAGCGTGCCGGCAGTTCGGCGCCGTCGGACAGCAGCATGTCCGCGAGCAGCGTGCCGCGCACCGGCTGGTCGTGGTTGAAGCGTTTCTGCACCGCCGGGTTGGTAAGCCCCGCCTTGTAGCCCACCACCCGGCCCATCTGCCGGCCGAGCAGGGCCAGCACTCGGTCGCGTCCGCATTCGGCCTCGGCGAGGGTCAGCGGCGGCGGGTTCTCCAGCACCTGGCGATCCATGTAGAGCGCCACGAGACGGGCGGCTTCGGGCTCGGAGGGGCAGGCGGCCTGCGCCGTCGCCGCGCCCAGTGCGCAGGCCCAGCCGGCCAGCAGAGGCATCCAGCGTGTTTGGGGCATGGGGTCGTTCCGGTGGAGAGAAGGGCCAAGGTTGGCATTTCGCGCAGGGAAACCCAAGGGCTGCGGACGGGGCACCTGCCGCGTTCGGAGTGGAATGGCCCGCGGCGTTTTCTCTCCTGCGGGGTTCCAGGCCCCGCCACCTCCATCCTGGCGGCTACCGGCTCCGCCGCCATAGCCACCAGCTCAGCCGCAGATCGTCGAGGATCGGCAGCGCGGCGAGGAGCATCAGCAGTGCGGCCAGCGGCACGGTGGAGCGGAAGCCGAAGTGGCTGAAGCCGAAGGCACCGATGGCGCTGCCGACGAGGAAGCAGCCGACCAGCAGGGCGTTGATGCGCAGGCGCTCGCGGTTGGCGCGCACCGGCTCCTGATCCGGGAGCGCGCTGCGGTTCACGTAGATCAGCTTGCCCAGTTCGATGCCGATGTCGGTGACCATTCCGGTGATGTGGGTGGTGCGGATCTCGGCATTGGAGATCTTGGTGATAATGGCGTTCTGCAGGCCCATGATGAAGCACAGCAGCATCACCGTCAGCGGTATGTAGAAGCCGGCAATCTCCATCAGCCGTGTGCCAAGCACGCCGAAGCACAGCAGCAGGAGGGCTTCGAGCAGCAGCGGCAGGGCGTACTGGCCGTGCAGGCGGCGCCGGCGGGAGAAGTTGACCAGCAGGGTGGAGGTGATGGCTCCGGCGACGAACGACAGCAGGCCGCCAAGCCCGCCAAGCGCCAGCTCGGTGCTGCCGAGCGCCAGGTTGCCGGCCATCGAGGAGGCGATGCCGGTCATGTGCGAGGTGTACTGCTGCACGGCGAGAAAGCCGCCGGCGTTGGCCGCCCCGGCCACGAAGGCCAGCGACAGCCCCAGCTGCCGGTTGGCGCGCTTGGTACGCTTGCGATCGGTCAGGCGTCGCGCATAGTTGATCGGCATGCTCCGCTGACTCCGTCCGTCCGGACTGGCGAGGTAGAAGGGCGCGGATTATACGCCCCGGGTCGCGGCCGCGATCCTAGCGGATGGTGGAGTGGTGATGTGGATCGCGGCGCTTGCCCGTCCTGCGCGCCCCCGAAACCAGCTGACCGCCCCGGTGACCTTGGTTAAGATCCCGGACATCAATCCGTCCGATCGCCGAAAGGATCGCCATGTCTGCTCAAGCTGCTGCAAAGACCGTTGTCTTCTACGAAAAACCCGGCTGTGGCGGCAACCGCCGCCAGAAAACCCTGCTCCAGGAGCATGGTGTCGAACTGGAAGTCCGGGATCTGCTGAGCACCCCCTGGACCCGCGAACAGCTGGAGGCCTTCTTCGCCGGGCTGGAGAAGGACGCCATGGTCAATAGCGCCGCGCCGAAGATCAAATCCGGCGAGCTGGATGTCGCGGCTTTGAGCCGCGACGAGCTGATCGGCAAGATGCTCGCCGAGCCGTTGCTGATCAAGCGGCCGCTGCTGGAAGTGGGCGAAACCCGCATCTGCGGCTTCGACATCCCGCGCCTGAACGCGCTGCTGGAGGTGGACATGCCGGTGCCCGAGACCATCAACAGCTGTCTCAAGACGGACAAGTGCTCCTCGCACTGAGCGCGTCCACGTTATGGTGGCCATGCTCCTGCGTGGGCACCCGATAGCCTGGGGTCAACCTGCGTCGGGAGCGCCGCGCGAAGCGTCCGTAGGCGCAGCGATCAGCTGGCCATGTCTGTCTGCCGGACTGGCTGGAGCGTCCATGTCGCCCGGGCGCTCCATGCTTAATGGCGGCTGAAGAAGTCCCACATCAGATCCGTGGCGGAAATCGCCACGCGGGAGCGCGGGAACGATCAAAAAGTTCGGCAGTCAATCGGCATTGGCTGCCAGGCAGCGGCTGGTGCGGGTCTTTTGAAGGGAGCCATGGGAGGGAACCGGGAATGCTATCGCGCAAGCGCTGTTTTTATCCGACTCGGCAGAGTGTCGGGCAGGTCCGGTATGGAAAATATTATCGCGTGTGTATCGTCAGATAACTTTTCGTTGAAGCGCACACTCGTACTGCCTGCGAGCGATACTCACCTCATGTCTTGTTATGGATAATGAACCAGGGAGAGAAATGAAAGCACACATATTCAGCATAGTTGCGGTTTGTGTTGTTTCAAATATGCTTGTCGGTGTTTCATGTGCGGCAGGCAATTACACGGAAGAAAAAATAGAATGCAAGTTGCCTGGTTGTCAAGTTAGCTGTGCATACAAGGAAGCAAACTGGAAATCATTTGGTAGTGTCGATGTTGTGACAATGATCATATATGACAGTGGAGCTATCAAGCTATTGCTCGACAAAGGTATTGACGGAAGAACTACAATTGTTACCGGTGCGCAAGGTTATATGTGCAGTGTGGAAAATCAGCGGAATTAGTGGCGCACAACCGGCGCATCGAGTTCGCCCTCCCGTTGGTCTGGCCAGGTCCTCGCACCGCTGTGTGGCGCTCGGCTTCTCATGCGGTTAGCTTTCCGCCGAGTCCTTGTCCTTCAAGATTACAGCTGGTCTCCGTTTGTACGCAAAAGCCGTTCAGTCCATATGAAAGGCCCGCCATCCACGGGCCTCATCGCTCGGGCCATCAACGTTCTGCCCGGCCGGGGGCAGTTCTGGAGCACACCTCGCCAGGGATCGCGGGGAGCCGTTGTTTCGAGATGTCAGGAGAGCCGCGTGACTACCACGCGAAGCGGCCCACCCTTTTCCGGCTCAAGGGGATGGTTGTTGCCATATTTGTCTGGCCAGTCGTTGGCGAAGAAGTAGAGCTGGCGGTCAGACCATTCGGCAGCCTCAGGCGGAGCGCTCCACTCGCACGCCGAGCCGATCGGGAACGCACGCTTTTCGTCCTTTCCCACGACACCACACAGTAAAAACACCCGCCGCCCAGGCAGGCGATTCCTCTTCTGCAGCAGCCAGCCCCACCAGCCCTCCGGACCGCAGGTGATCCAGCTGTCTTTCCATTTGCCGCTGGCTGCGAAGCGATAGCGGGCGTTCGGCGTGATCTCGATGTCAGTGGAGTGATACAGCTCGCGAGGGTCTACCTCGATGGCGGAGCTGGTTTCGTCGATGGCGAGTGGGTGCATGGAGCGCTCTCCGAACAGGTCAGAACTTGTCATGAGTCCGCTCGAAAACGGACTCTTCCAAAAACTTCTTCACTGATCGTGCCAGACTACTGCATTGCCATATCGCGGGATGACCTGGCGTTCAAATGGCGCAATCGTCATCACAAGGTAGGCCCTGAGGATTGGGCGATCCAGCGCAACGAGGCCTGTCAGCGGGGCCTTCGTCGCAAAGCCCGGATGTGCAGTCTCGGGAACCGCGCTCATCGCTCGGGCAGACATCCCGGCAGCGCCGGCTGCCGTCGGGGTGCGGCAGCCAGGCGAGCGGCAGTGCATCAGCGCCCATGCCAGGCACGAAAGCCGAACCAGACTAACTGCATTCCCAGTACAAAAAACACGGCTGCCGGCAACCAAGGACCGATCAGCTTGATAACGATTACGAGCATCTGTCCACGTCTGCCGTCGGGATGATATTGCTCTGTAACCATGAGCCAGGAGAGCCACTCCAGTCCGCAACCAAGAAAAACAAGGAGTGCGCCCAATGGCCTCGGGCTGTTTTCGCGCAGAGGATTGAGCCGGTTTTCCGTATGTTCGCGCAGCAGCAAAGTGAGAAGCAGTAAAAAGAGGAACAATCCGGATGCGGCAGCCAGAGCTTGAGGTTCGAATGGCCGGTGCAGCAGGAATACGAAGAATATGGGTATAAAGAAGGTCAGAATCAGCAGTTGCAGCAGGATGCAGAGCATGTGCATGACAAATTCCCTGTCTGTGCGAGATGGATTTACTTGGCTTGAGTCGGATGATCGATCCGAGAGTGGTCTCAGGGCTTCAGCTCGATAGGCGTTCCATCCGGCACGGCTCTCCAGAGTTCGGCCATGTCCCGATCGGTGACGGCGATGCAGCCCAGGGTCCAATCGGCCAGCCGGTGCAGCTTGCCAATCCAGCCGAAGCCATTGCGTTGGCCATGGATCATGGTGGCGCCGCCGGCAGACAGTCCCTTTTTCCGTGCGGCCTCGGTATCGGCTGCATTCGGATAGGAAATATGCAAGGCACGGTAGTAGCCGCTATCGGCTTTGCGGTAGTCGATCCGATAGCTTTTTGATGGTGCCCACGCTCCTGCGTGGGCACCCGATAAGCCGACCTGCAGCGGGGCGCGGAACATCCCATGGCGGCGTTTCCAGGTGCAGGTGGAAGCGCTCAGCATTCTCCGTCCAATTGGCTGCCACGACGAACGCCGGCGCAAGGTTTCGCTTCAGTCATCCCCCTCGGCACCGATGGCGGCGAAGCATTTCAGCCGGTGTTCGCCTTCCAGTTGCCAGCTGTCATCGGCTGGGTCATAGGCAGCCTCCATCACCTGGTTGTAGCTGAACTGCCAGTGGCGGCGCTCGCGGCCGTCGAGGGCTTCGATGCGCAGTACGGTGCCTTCGCTGGCGAAGGGCTGGTCGGCCGTGGCGGCTGCGTCGGCTTCGTCCAGCAGGGCGTCGTCGAGGCTGAAGTCGCTGGCGTGGAGGCCGTCGATCTCCAGCATGTCGGCGGTTTCCAGCTGGTCGAGCAGATAGGGCGTGTCGGTCATAGGGACTCCTGGCGCGGTGTGGATGCCGCGCCTTGTGTGGTCAGGCTTCGTAGCCCAGATTCGGGGCCAGCCAGCGTTCGCTCACGGCCACATCCTGCCCCTTGCGCTCGCTGTAACTGGCGACCTGATCCTTCTCGACCTTGCCCACGGCGAAGTATTTCGCCTCGGGATGGGCGAAGTACCAGCCGCTGACCGCCGCGGCCGGGTACATGGCGTAGTGTTCGGTGAGGGTCACGCCGCTGGTGCCCTGCGGGTCGAGCAGGGCGAAAAGGGTGGCCTTTTCGGTGTGGTCCGGACAGGCCGGGTAGCCGGGGGCCGGGCGGATGCCCTTGTACTGCTCCTTGATCAGTTCTTCGTTGGAGAGCCGCTCGTCCGCGGCGTAGCCCCAGTATTCCTTGCGCACCCGCTCGTGCAGCCATTCGGCGCAGGCTTCGGCGAGGCGGTCGGCCAGCGCCTTGACCATGATCGAGTTGTAGTCGTCGCCCTTGTCCTGGTAGGCCCTGGCCAGTTCCTCGGCGCCGATGCCGGCGGTGACGATGAAGCCGCCCACATAGTCGGTCTTGCCCGAGTCCTTCGGCGCGACGAAGTCGGCCAGCGAGTAGTTGGGCTTGCCGTCGGGCTTGGCGGCCTGCTGGCGCAGGTGGTGCAGGGTGGCCAGTTTCTCGCCGTTGTCGCCGTAGACTTCCAGGTCGTCGTCCTGCACCTGGTTGGCCGGCCAGAAGCCGAACACCGCCTTGGCCTTGATCAGCTTCTCGTCGATCAGCTTTCTGAGCATCGCCTGGGCGTCGTTGAACAGCGCGGTGGCCGCTTCGCCGACCACCTCGTCGGTGAGGATGCGCGGGTACTTGCCGGCCAGGTCCCAGGACATGAAGAACGGCGTCCAGTCGATGTACTCGGCAAGCACGGCGAGGTCGATATCAGCCAGTTCCTTCACGCCGGTGAAGGCGGGCTTCGGCGGCTGGTAGCCGACCCAGTCGAGCGGCGGCTTGTTGGCCAGCGCCTTCTCGTAGCTCAGACGCTCGGTGCGGGCGCCGCGGTTGGCGGTGCGCTCGCGCACTTCGGCATACTCTTCGCGCAGCTTGGCCACGTAGGCCGGCTTCATTTCCTTGGACAGCAGGGTGGTGGCCACGCCGACGGCGCGCGAAGCGTCGGTGACGTAGACCACCGCGTCGTTGCCGTACTGCGGTTCGATCTTCACCGCGGTGTGCGCCTTGGAGGTGGTGGCGCCGCCGATCATCAAGGGCAGGGCGAAGCCCTGGCGCTGCATCTCGCGGGCGACGTGGACCATCTCGTCGAGCGAGGGGGTGATCAGCCCCGACAGGCCGATAATGTCGCATTTTTCCGCGATGGCGGTCTGCAGGATCTTCTCCGCCGGGACCATCACGCCGAGGTCGACGATGTCGTAGCCGTTGCAGCCGAGCACCACGCCGACGATGTTCTTGCCGATGTCGTGGACGTCGCCCTTCACCGTGGCCATGAGGATCTTGCCCTTGGCTTCCGGCTTGTCGCCCTTTTCCGCCTCGATGAACGGGATCAGGTGGGCCACCGCCTGCTTCATCACCCGGGCGGACTTCACCACTTGCGGCAGGAACATCTTGCCGGCGCCGAACAGGTCGCCGACCACGTTCATCCCGCTCATCAGCGGGCCTTCGATGACCTCGATGGGCCGCGCGCACTGCTGGCGGCACTCCTCGGTGTCCTCGACGATGAAGGTGGTGATGCCCTTGACCAGCGCGTGCTCCAGGCGCTTGCCGACCGGCAGGCTGCGCCATTCCTCGGTTTCGGCTTCCTTGACGCTGCCGTCGCCCTTGTACTGGTCGGCGATGGCCAGCAGCGCCTCGGTGGCGCCGGCATGGCGGTTGAGCACCACGTCCTCGACCTTCTCGCGCAGCTCTTTCGGAATCTCGTCGTAGATCTCCAGCTGGCCGGCGTTGACGATGCCCATGGTCAGGCCGTTCTGGATCGCGTGGTAGAGGAACACCGAGTGGATCGCCTCGCGCACCGGGTTGTTGCCGCGGAACGAGAAGGACACGTTGGACACGCCGCCCGAACTCAGGGCATAGGGCAGGTTGTCGCGGATATAGGCGCAGGCCTCGATGAAGTCGACCGCGTAGTTGTTGTGCTCGTCGATGCCGGTGGCCACGGCGAAGATGTTCGGGTCGAAGATGATGTCTTCCGGCGGGAAGCCGACTTCGTTGACCAGGATGTCGTAGGAGCGCTGGCAGATCTCACGCTTGCGCGCGGCGGTGTCGGCCTGGCCGGCCTCGTCGAAGGCCATCACCACCACGGCGGCGCCGTAGCGCTTGCACAGGTGGGCGTGGTGCTTGAAGGGCTCGACGCCTTCCTTCATGGAGATCGAGTTGACGATGCCCTTGCCCTGGATGCACTTCAGACCGGCTTCGATCACCTCCCACTTGGAGGAGTCGATCATGATCGGCACGCGGGAGATGTCCGGCTCGGAGGCGATCAGGTTGAGGAAGGTGACCATCGCCGCCTTCGAATCCAGCATGCCCTCGTCCATGTTGATGTCGATCACCTGGGCGCCGGCTTCCACCTGCTGGCGGGCCACGTCCAGCGCCTCGGCGTAGTTCTCCTCGCGGATCAGGCGGGCGAACTTGGCGCTGCCGGTGATGTTGGTGCGCTCGCCGACGTTCACGAACAGCGACTGGCGGTCGATGGTGAACGGCTCGAGGCCGGACAGGCGGCAGGCCTTGGGAATCTCCGGAATGGCGCGTGGCGGGTACTTGGCCACCGCCTCGGCGATCGCCTGGATGTGCGGCGGGGTGGTGCCGCAGCAGCCGCCGACGATGTTGAGAAAGCCCGAGGCGGCGAATTCCTCGACCACCGCGGCCATTTCCGCCGGGGTTTCGTCGTATTCGCCGAAGGCGTTCGGCAGGCCGGCGTTGGGGTGGGCGGAGACGTGGGTCTCGGCCTTGTTGGCCAGCTCTTCCAGATAGGGGCGCAGGTCCTTGGCGCCGAGGGCGCAGTTCAGACCCACGGAAATGGGCTTGGCGTGGCGCACCGAGTTCCAGAACGCCTCGGTGGTCTGCCCGGAGAGGGTGCGCCCGGAAGCGTCGGTGATGGTCCCGGAGATCATGATCGGCAGTTCGACGCCGTCCTCCTCGAATACCTGCTGCACGGCGAAGATCGCCGCCTTGGCGTTGAGGGTGTCGAAGATGGTCTCGATCAGGATCAGGTCCGCGCCGCCCTCGATCAGGCCGCGGGTGGCCTCGGTGTAGTTCTCCACCAGCTCGTCGAAGGTGACGTTGCGGTAGCCGGGGTTGTTGACGTCCGGGGAGATCGAGCAGGTGCGGCTGGTCGGGCCGAGCACGCCGGCGACGAAGCGCGGCCTGGCCGGGTTCTCGGCGGTCTTGGCGTCGGCGACTTCACGGGCCAGGCGCGCGCCTTCCACGTTCAGCTCGTAGACCAGCGCTTCCATGCCGTAGTCGGCCTGGGACACGCGGGTGGCGTTGAAGGTGTTGGTCTCGAGGATGTCGGCGCCGGCGTCCAGGTAGGCCTGCTCGATGGCCTGGATCACGTCCGGGCGGGTCAGCAGCAGCAGGTCGTTGTTGCCCTTGACGTCGCTCGGCCAGTCGGCGAAGCGTGTGCCGCGGTAGTCCTCCTCCTGCAGCTTGTAGCTCTGGATCATGGTGCCCATGCCGCCGTCGAGGATCAGGATGCGTTCCTGGAGGGCGTGCTGGAGGGCCTGGAGGCGGGCGGCGCGGTCGGACATGAACGGAATACCTGGGTAAAGCCGGGGGAAAGGCTGCAGATAATAGCAAAGCTGCATGGCTTTCGCGGCAGATGAGGGTTTGCATGAGGATCGCTCATGTTGGCGGGGACTCGGCGCTGCCAGGGCGCTGCGGGCGGGCCACAGCCTTCGTCTTCCTGGTTCTGGCCGCACGGCCGGGAGCCGGCCTGTCCCCACCTCTGGGGCCGTTGCTCCCCCACCTTCGGGGAGGCGTTGCCCCAGCGGGATCTGCCCTTGATGGCACGGCCTTTCATTTTGCCAGCAGATTTGCCGAAGAAACCCTGCAAATGCCGGGTGATTTCTCCGAATACGGCTGATGGCAAACTGCAACCATTTGAAATATCGAAAGTATTTCACCCTGGCATGGCGGTTGCTGAGTGGCTGCAGCGTCCCCCGCATTGGCGCCCGGAATCGAAACCAAGGTGAGCCATGATGAACAGAAACAACATCATGGCCAGCATTGCTCTCCGTCGAGACGACGACGCAGTCAGGTTTTTCGTACGCCTCGGTGGCCTGCTGGTGCTGGCCGCTGCAGGACTACTGCCCGATCGACAGGCCGAGGCCGCCATCGGTTGCGCGCGCACCCTGAGCGCCGACGTGGTGGCGATCGACCAGCCGCTGATGTTCAACCGCCTCGGCGCGCAGAACGTCAACGGCATGCTGTTCGCGCTGCGCCGGGACGTGGTCGACGAGGACGGCACGCCGCTGCACCAGGGCGGCGCGGCGCAGCCCGGGCGGGTCACGCTGCGGCCGGACAAGCGGCCGCGGCCGCTGGTGCTGCGGGTCGCCGAGGGCGACTGCCTGAAGATCAACCTGCAGAACCTGCTGGCCGCGCAGGCCAACCCGAACAACGCCGAGGAGCCCGAGCAGCAGGTCGACGACCAGGTGCGCGGCCGGCAGATCGGCTTCAAGGTCAACGGAATGCAGGCGGTGGGCAGCGTCGGCGACATCGCCGCGAACAGTGGGCGCAACGGCAGCTTCCTGCTGGCGCCGGGCGCCAGCCGCAGCTACAGCCTGTTCGCCGAGCGCGAAGGCGTCTTTCTCGCCACCAGCGACGGCGCGACCTTCGGCGGCGAAGGCACGGCCGGCAATGCCGGCAACGGCCTGTTCGCCCAGGTGGTGGTGGTGCCCAGGGGCGGGCGGATCTACCGCAACACCCTGACCGAGGAGGAGATGCGCCTGGCCAGCACCGGCCGCACGCCGACCGGCCAGCCGATCGTCGACTACGAGGCGCGCTACCCGGACGCCGAACCCTGGCGCAGCGAGGGCAAGGCCGGCGCGCCGATCCTCAACATGATCGACGGCAGCCAGATCGTCGCCAGCCACAGCGACGCCATCGTCATGGGGCCGAATACGGACGGCAGCTTCCCGGCCTCCACCTATCCGCTGGAGCGCCAGGGCAAGCGCAACCCGGCGCTGCCCAACCGGCTGGAGCCGTTCCGCGACTTCGCCGTCGCCTTCCAGGACGAGGCGGTGGCCGCCCAGGCCTTCCCCGGCTACTGGGCCGATCCGCAGTTCGGCCATGTGCTGGAGCCGACCCGCGACGCCTTCATGATCAACTACGGCGCCAACGGCGTCGGCGCCGAGGTGCTCGCCAACCGCCTCGGCGTCGGGCCGATGCACGACTGCCTGACCTGCCACTACGAGGAGTTCTTCCTCAGCGCGCACACGGTCGGCGACGCCGCCATGCTGGTGGACGTGCCGGCCAACGTCGGCCTCGAATCCCTGAGACCGGGCCAGACGCCGCCGGCCGGGGCCATCGGCATCAAGGCCGCCATGGCGCTGTATCCGGCCGAGCCGTCGAACGTCAACCACAGCTACATCGGCGATTTCGTCAAGTTCCGCAACACCCACGTCGGCCACGAGCAGCACGTCTTCCACCTGCATGGCCACCAGTGGCTGTACAACCCCAACGACGACAACTCCGACTACATGGACGCCCAGGGCCTCGGGCCGGGCTCGGGCTACACCTACGAGATCGCCAACGGCGGTTCGGGCAACCGCAACCGGGTGGCCGGCGACGCCATCTACCACTGCCACTTCTACCCGCACTTCGCCCAGGGCATGTGGAGCATGTGGCGGACCCACGACGTGTTCGAGGAAGGCACCCGGCTGGCGGTCAGCGAGGCGGGCGAGGACGGCTTCCACGAGGAGCCCTTCGAGCTGCGCAGCGGCCTGCCGGCGCAGGGCGCACGGGCCCTGCCGGACGGCGAGATCGTCGCCGGCACGCCGATCCCGGCAGTGGTGCCGCTGCCGGGCAAGGCGCTGGCGCCGATGCCGGGCAGGGTCCGGGTGGTGACGAAGATCGGTCAGAGCCTGCCCGACGATGACGGCGACAGTGGCGATGACGACGATGGCCGGGTGGTCGGCTCGGTGGCCCTGGTCGACCGCAGCGAGGCCAACCGCAACGCCGACGGCAGCCTGAAGAACCCGGGCTTCCCGTTCTGGATCGGCGGCATCGAGCACAGCGTCGGCCAGCGCCCGCCGACCCCGCCGCTGGACATGCTCGACGCCGACAAGGCGAGGGCGCTGCGCGCCAGCGGCAACGCGCTGTGGGCCAACCTCGACCCGGCCCAGGCCGGCGGCTGGGACGGCGGCCTGCCGCGCAACGCGCTGCTCGGCTGGTCGGCCGGCGGCGAGGCCACGGTCGTCACCAGTTCCCTGGACTTCAGCAAGCTCGTCAAGAAGGCCAAGCCGGTCTACTTCCCCGAGGAGGGCACCGACGTCGAGCAGGCGGCCATGGCCTTCCATGCCAAGGGTTCCCACGACAGCCATGCGCTGCTGCCCGACGGCAGCGTGCAGCAGAAGAGCTTCCGCACCAATGGCGCGCCGCCGGTGGCCGGCGCGCCCTTCTTCGAGCCGTGCATGGACGACCGCCAGATGCGCCTGACCGCGGCGGCCGGGGCCGGCAAGTTCGCCGGCGGCAGCGGCCTTTCCTTCAGCGGTTCCTCGTCCTTCACCGCCGACCGGCCGCGGGTCTACAAGGGCGCTAACATCCAGTTCGACGCGGTGTTCAACAAGGTCGGCTACCACTTCCCGCAGACCCGCATCCTCACCCTCTGGGAGGACGCGGTGCCGACCATCGACAAGCGCAAGCCGCCGGAGCCTCTGGTGATGCGGATGAACACCTTCGACTGCACCATGTATCACCACACCAACCTGGTGCCGGCGTTCTACGAGCTGGACGACTACCAGGTGCGCACCCCGACCGACGTGATCGGCCAGCACATCCACCTGCCGAAATGGGACCTGACCGCCGCCGATGGCTCGGCCAACGGCTGGAACTATGAGGACGGCGTGCTCTCGCCCGCGGCGGTGGTCGAGACCATCCATGCCATCCGCACGTATAACCGGTGCACGCCGGGTGATGCGCGCAACGGCACGCCGGACTGCCCGCAGGCGAAGATCCATCCCTATTTCGGCCAGTTCAACCGGGCCGACTGGGTCGGTGCGCGGACCACCCTGCAGCGCTGGTTCGCCGACCCGGTGGTCAACACCCACGACGTCGACCGCGGCCTGGGCAACATCTTCACCCACGACCACTTCGGCCCCTCCACCCACCAGCAGGTCGGCCTCTACGCCACCGTGCTGACCGAGCCGGCCGGCTCCAACTGGTACCACGCGGAAACCGGCGAGCCGCTGTACACCCGCGCCGACGGCGGGCCGACCTCTTGGCAGGCGGTGATCGCCACCGGCGACTACGACGGCGACGGCAGGAACGACAGCTTCCGCGAGTTCTTCCTCGAGTACAGCGACTTCCAGCATGCCTACGAGGCCGGCGTCTACGTGGGCGCCGGGCCCGACGGGATTCCCGACCCGATGGCCTACCCGGCGACGGCCGAGACCTTCCGCCATGCGATCAGCCCGCCGGTGCGCCGCAACGCCTCGACGCTGCTGGAGTCGGTGGTGGAAGTCGCCGGCGGCCAGGTGCCGGGCTGTCCGGCGCGGCCCTGCCCGCAGGCCATCTCGGTCGACGATCCGGGGATCTTCGTCGTCAACTACCGGCACGAGCCCGTGGGGCTGCGGGTCTACGACCCGAACCGCAGCGGCCCGGACGGCAAGCCCGGGATGCAGGCCGCGGGGCTGGCCGGGGACCTGGCGCATGCCCTGCAGAGCCGTACCGACCGGGTCATCGCACCGCTCAACCTGGCGCCCTCGGCGCTCCAGGAGGCCGAAGGAACGAGCGGCGGCGTCACGGCCTTCCCGCCGCACGTCAACGTCGCCGGCGACCTGCCGGGCGATCCCTTCACGCCGCTCTTGCGCAGCTATTCCGGCGACAACGTGCGCCTGCGGGTGCATGCCGGCGGCCACGAGGAGGCGCACAACGTCACCCTGCACGGGGTGAAATGGCTGCAGAACGGCACCGGCTACGGCAATGGCTACGGGCGCAGTCCCAACTCGGGCTGGAGGTCCGCGCAGATGGTCGGCATCTCCGAGCAGTTCGGCTTCGTCGCCCCGGTGGCCATGATGTCCGACGCCGTCGCGGAAACCGCCGACTACCTGTACAGCATGAACGCCTCGCTGGAGGGCTACTGGAACGGCCTGTGGGGCGTGATGCGCAACTACACGGTCAGCCGCGACGACCTCCAGCCGCTGCCGAACAACCCGCGGCCGGTGGCAGCGCGCAACACCGCCGCCTTCGACGGGGTGTGCCCGCGCGTCAGTCCCAACCCCAGCGGCAACGGCACCCGCGCGACGCCGCTGCGCAGCTACGAGATCGTCGCGGCGCTGGCCAACGACATCCTCGACAACGCCCTCGGGCTGACCATCGGCGATCCGGCGGGCGAGGGGCAGCACGTCGGCGCGCCGCTGAACCCGGCCGGCGGCACCCTGGTGTTCAACCCGCGGGCGACGACCATCGCGCAGACCACGGTGATCGACGAGGAAACCGGCGCCAGTGTGACCCTCGGCGGCCAGTCCGGGCCGCTGCACGACCCCACCGCGATCCTCTACGTGCACAAGGCCGACCTCGATCCGGACACCGGCAAGCTCAAGGCCGGCGTCCCGGTCGAGCCGCTGGTGCTGCGCGCCGCGGCGGGCGACTGCATCGACGTCACCCTGGAGAACCGCCTGCCCGAGCAGATGCCCGACCTGCCGACCTATGCGGTCATGGCCGGTGTAGTGAAGCGCGACCGCGACGGCGCCGAGGGTTCGACCACCTTCAACAACAACCTGATGCGCCCCTCCGCCCACGTCGGCCTGCACGCCCAGCTGCTGGCCTACGACGTGACCAAGGCCGACGGCTTCAACGTCGGCATCAACCCGGAGCAGACGGTGCCGCCGCGGGTTGCCGGCGGGCAGTACCAGAGCCGCACCTACCGCTTCTACGCCGGCCATCTGGAGCGCGAGGGCAAGCCGGTCGAGGACGCCCAGCGCAACCTCGACAAGATCGAGGCCACGGCCGTCGAGTTCGGCGCTCTCAACCTGCTGCCGGCCGACCCGATCAAGCAGGGCCAGAAGGGACTGGCCGGGGCGATGAGCGTGCTGCCGCTGGCCTCGACCTGGACGGAGGATGCGGGCATGCGCGCGGCGGCCACGGTGAAGCAGTCCGGGCAGGCCGACTATCGCGACTTCTCGCTGGTCTGGCACAAGGGGCTGAACCTGCGCTGGGCGAACGGCCGGCCGGTGGAGAACATGGCCGCCGAGGGCTTCGGCATCCCGGTCGACCCGGAGGACAACTCCGGCATGGCGGTCAACTACCGGAGCGAGCCGCTCTGGTACCGCTTCGGCCTGGCGCCCGACGCCCCCTTCGGCCATGGCGGCTGGGGCGACCTCGAGAACGTCCACATGGCCTATAGCAACGAACTGGTCGGCGGCGATCCGGTGACCCCGGTGCTCACCGCCAGTCCCGGCCAGCCGCTGCGCATCCATGTGACCATGCCCTCGGGCGGCAGCCGGGCGGCGACCTTCGGGCTCGACGGCCACCTGTTCCCGCAGGAGCCCTTCCTCGCCCAGTACACCGAGAACGGCTATCCGATCCCGGATGCCGGTGTCGCCTCGGTGCGCTTCGGCAACAACCCGCTGAGCCGCTACGCCGGCGCCCAGGAAAGCGTGCTGCCGGCGGCGCACTTCAACTTCCTGTACCCCGGCGCCGGCGGCGGCAACGCCGCGCCCGGCGACTATCTGTACCGGGACCAGGCCGCCTTCGGCAACGCCGGCGGGCTGTGGGGCCTTCTGCGGGTGCAGCAGGAGCAGGGCAAGGGCAAGAACGGCAAGGGCAATTCGCGCTGAGCGAGGCGCCCATGACAACGACAAGAATGCGAGGTATCGACCGTGAAAGCCGTGCACAAGGGGTTGGCGCTGCTGCTCCCGTTCGGTCTGGCGTTCGGCGCCGGCCTGTTCCTGTTCGACAGCCGCCCGCCGGCGCCCGGGGAGAAGGCCGGCAACCGGCTGGTGCGCGACGGCATCGCCGTCGAGTTCGCGGTGCAGCCGGTCGACGGCGCGGAGCCGACCGAGGGGATGTTCGCCGACCTGCGCTTCCGGCTGAGCGACGCGGCCAGCGGCCAGCCGCTGGCCGGCCAGGTGCCGGGCGCCTGGCTCGACCTGGCGACCGGCAACGACGATCCGCAGACCGCCTGCCGCAGCCGCATCGGCCTCTACCTCAAGGGCCTGCCGGGCGTGCGCCCGCTGCTCGACCTGACCAGCTACTACCTGCTGATCCTCAACCGGGACCCGAGCATCACGGTGGTCGACCCGCTGACCTCGGTGGGCGGGACGACCAGCATGCTCACCCGCATTCCGCTCAGGCGTCCGCCGATGGACTGGGTGTCCAGCCCCGCCGAGCGGCGCCTCTACGTCTCCATGCCGGAGGCCGGCGAGGTGGCGGTGATCGACGCCGAGCGCTTCCAGGTGCTCGCCAGTGTCCCTGCCGGGGCACGGCCGGTGCGTCTGGCCCTGCAGCCCGACGGCCGCTACCTGTGGGTCGGCAACGACGCCGCCGGGGAAAGCGGCAGCGGGGTGACGGTGATCGACACCCGGACCCTGAAACCGGTACTGCAGGCGGACACCGGCCGCGGCCACCACGAAATCGCCTTCAGCGCCGATTCGCGGCATGCCTTCGTCAGCAGCCGCGAGGCCGGCACCCTGACGGTGTTCGACGTGGCGACCCTGGAGCGAATCCGCGAGATCCGCAGCGGGCCGCATCCGCTCGGCGTGGCCCTGTCGCCGCTGTCCGGGGCGGTCTACGTCAGCGACGGCGAGGCCGGCACGCTCAGCGTGATCGACGCCGTCAGCCTGGAGACGCGCAAGACGATCCCGGTCGGGCGGGGCATCGGCCCGCTGGCGTTCGCCCCGGACGGCCGTTACGGCTTCGTGCTCAACACCGCGGATAACACGGGGACGGTGATCGACGCCGCCAGCGACGAGGTGCTGCATCGCCTGGAGGTCGCCGCCGAGCCCTACCAGATCGCCTTCACCCGCGCCTTCGCCTACGTGCGCGGGCTGGCCTCGCCGAAGGTGTCGATGATCGACCTGGCCTCGCTGGGCAAGGGCCGCGAGCCGGGCGTGCTCGGCTTCGAGGTGGGACCTGCGGCGCCCAGGCTGGCCGGCAACCTGCCGCTGGCCAGCAGCCTGGCCCCGGCCGGCGACGATGCCGCACTGTTCGTGGTCAACCCGGTGGACAACACCATCTACTTCTACATGGAGGGCATGAACGCGCCGATGTCCGGCTATCTCAACCGCGGGCACACGGCCCGCGCGGCGACCGTGGTGCCGCGCAGCCTGCGCGAGCTGGAGCCGGGGCTGTTCGGCGCGCGGGTCCGGCTGCCGGCCGCCGGCCGCCTCGACGTCGCCTTCCTGCTCAACCAGCCGCAGATCGCCCACTGCTTCGCCTTCGAGGTGCGCGCCGACCCGGACCGGCAGCGCCAGCGGACGCGGCTGCAGGTGGAGTACCTGGTCGACGGCCACGGCGTGGTCGCCGGCGCGCCCTTCACGCTGCGCCTGCGCCTGCTGAAGGGCGGCGAGGCGCCCCAGACCGGCGTGGCGGACCTGCGCGTGCGCTACTTCCGCGCCCCGTCCGCGCAGCCGCGGGAGGTCGCCGCGCGGGAGGTGGGCGAGGGGATCTACGAGGCGTCGGTCGAGCTGGCGCAGGCCGGCGCCTACTACCTGCACCTGGGGGCGGCGTCGCTCGGGCTGAAGTTCGGCGATCTGCCCTATCTCGGTCTGCGGGCGCGGCCCGCTGGAGGACAGTGACCATGCAACGACTTCAGGCCGGCCTGGCCCGGGCGCTCTGCGTCCTGTTGGCGATGGCCGGAACGCTGCAGGCCGGCGCGACGGAAGAACATGCCGGCCACCCGCTTCCGCAAACCCGGGCGGAGAGCACCCGGGTGCGCTTCGCCGAGGTGCCGCTGAGCGATCAGCACGGCCGCCAGCTGCGCCTGGCGGATGCGGTGGGCGAACGCATCGTGGTGATGGGCTTCGTCTACACCAGCTGCACCACGGTCTGCCCGGTGATCTCGGCGATCATGCAGAAGGTCCAGGCGCAGCTCGGCGAGCGGGCCGGCGCCGAGGTGGGCCTCTTGTCGATCAGTGTCGACCCGCTGCGCGATACCCCGGCGCGGCTGCTGGAATACTCCCGCGCCTACCAGTCCGGCCCCGGCTGGCGCTGGCTGACCGGGGAGGCCGCGGCGGTGGACGAGGTCCTCAGGGGCCTCGGCGTCCGGTCGGCGGACTTCACCAGCCACCCGCCGACCCTGCTGGTCGGCGACGCCCGCAGCGGGCAGTGGACGCGCTACTACGGCTTCACCGATCCGGCCGTGCTGCTGGCGCGGATCGAGATGCTGGCCGAGGCCCGCGAGCACGCCGGGCACGGACACATGGCCCGGCACGCGACGCAGGAGGGCAGGCCATGAAAACGTTCCTTCGGTCACTTGTAGGAGCGGATTTATCCGCGACCGGCGGCCGGCACAGAAGCATCGCGAATGAATTCGCTCCTACCCGGACGGTATCGATCTCGGTCCCTCTCGGCATCGCCCTGGCGCTGCTCGTCGCGGCCGCCCAGGCCCACGAGGGCCACGCCCCGGCCCCGGCGGCCGGGGCAGCGGCGCAGGAGGTGAAGGGCGGTGTGCCGGATGCGCGCAGCTATTTCACCGACACCCCGCTGCGCGATCAGGACGGCCGCGAGCTGCGCTTCTACAGCGACGTGCTGGCCGGACGGGTGGTACTGCTCAATGTGAGCTACACGCGCTGCAAGGACGCCTGCCCGCTGATCACCCGCAAGCTGCGCGAGGTGCGTGCGGCCCTCGGCGAGCAGGCCGGCCGGGTGCATTTCGTCTCTCTGAGCAGCGACCCCGAGCACGACTCGCCCCAGGCGCTCAAGGCCTTCGCCGCCCAGCAGGGCGCGGACGATCCGAACTGGACCTTCCTCACCGGCGACAAGGCGAACATGGACCTGGTCCTCGCCCGGCTCGGCCAGCTGTCGCAGACGCCCGATGGGCACTCGACCCTGCTGATCGCCGGCGACGTGCCGAACAAGCGCTGGAGCAAGATCCGCCCGGACGCGCCGCCCGCGGCCATCGCCCAGCGCCTGCAGCTGCTCGCCGAGCCGGTGGCCGGCCGCTGATGGGCTTCTTGATGGCTCCCGGGCGCCCAGGTGGGCGCCATCGTCTGCGGGCCTGTCTGCTCGTCCTGCTGCTTGGCTGGACGAGCCTTGCCGGAGCGCTCGCATTGACGGCCGAGGAGGCCGCCGGCCGGCGGCTGTACCGGGAGGGGCTCGGCGCCGGTGACACGCCGGTCGAGGCGCGCGTCGGGCCGGCCGGCACCACGATGCCGGCCAGCGTGCTGCCCTGCGCCGGCTGCCACGGTCGCGACGGGCGCGGCCGGCCCGAGGGGGCGGTCCGCCCGCCGGAGATCACCTGGCGGCGCCTGACCTCGGCCCGGCCCGCCTACGACGCGGCGAGCCTGGCCCGCGCGCTGGGCGAGGGGCTCGATCCGGCCGGCGAGCGCCTGGACCCGGCGATGCCGCGCTTCGTCATGAGCTGGCGCGACCTGGCCAATCTCGGCGCCTATCTCAAGCGCCTCGAAGAAGACCGCGACCCCGGCCTGCATGAGGTGCAGCTGCGCCTCGGCACCCTGCTGCCGTCCGCCGGTCCGCTGGCCGCGGCGGGGAAAACCGTCGGTGCGCTGCTGCAGGCGGCGCTCGACGAGCTGAACCAGGCCGGCGGCATCCATGGCCGCCGTCTGGAACTGGTGATCGCCGACCCCGGCCCGGACCGCGCCTCGGCCGAGGCGGCGCTCGCCGGGCTGCTCGAGGCGCGCGATGTCTTCGCCCTGCTGGCGCCGCTGGCACCGGCGCTGGACAGCCGTTACGGCGAGCTGCTGGCGCCGCGTGGGGTGCCGCTGATCGGGCCGCTGCCGGAGGCGGGCGAGGAGGGCAGCCGGCTGGTCTTCGCACCGCTGGCGGGGCTGCGCGAGCAGCTGTTCGCCCTGGCCGGGTTCGCTGCCGGCGAGTCGCCGCCCGGCAAAAGTCCGGCGCTGATCGCCCATCCGCCGGAGGCCGCCCGGCAGGCCGAGGCGCTGGCGGCTCGCCTGCGCGCGCATGGCTGGAAGCGGGTGCGCCTGTTCGACTACGGAGCGGCACAGGCGGATGGCGAGGCGCCACTGACGGCGGACCTCGAGGCGCTGTTCTTCCTCGGCTCCGGGGAGGCGCTGCTCGCCCTGGGCCGTGCGCTGGACGAGGCCGGACTGGCGCCGCGGCTGTACGCCAGCGCCCAGCAGATAGCCGGCGCGGCGCTGCGCCTGCCGGCGGCCTTCTCCGGGCGGCTGTTTCTCGCCTATCCGCTGCTGCCGGCGGACGTCAGCCCCGCCGGTGCGCAGGCGCTCGAAGCCCTGCGCCGGCGCGCCGGCCTCGATGGGCAGCAGCCGGCGCTGCAGATCGGCGCCTACAGCGCGGCGCTGCTGCTCGCCGAGGGCCTCAAGCGCGCCGGCCGCGACGCCAGCCGCGAACGCCTGCTGCGAGAGCTCGAGAACCTGCACGCCCTGCACACCGGGGTGACCCCGCCCCTGGGCTTCGGTCCGGGCCGGCGGGTGGGCGCGGCGGGGGCGCACATCGTCGGCGTCGATCTGGCCGCCGGGCGTTTCGTCCCCACCGGGCGCTATGTCCGGATCGAGCCCTAGTCGGCGGTCTCCTCGGGCAGTGGGTCGTGCCGCTTACGGGGCGAGTCGAAACCGTGCCTGCCCGTGGAAGGCTTCGAGCCCGTTCCCGCCCTCTATACTTCAAGGGCCTTGGACGAGCGTGCCGGATATTGCGTCGGGACGTGGAGGGGCCGCAAAGACCCCCCGCATGCGCTTCGTCGTGTTGGGAGGGAGGGCCGTCCATCGAGGTCTGCGGAGCTGTCGAATCCCATGAGCAGAGTGAAAGTCCCGGTCGAGACATGCCCGGCGGCGGGTCGTCACCGCTGTCGTTGCAGGCGCTTGCGATGTTGAGCTGGCGCTCCTTGGGTGTCGCCTTGCTGATGGTGATGCTGGCAGGGTGCGCTTCGCGAGACCATACCCCCAGGCGGCAGCCGCCGCCGGTCGTGGTTTCGGAAAGTACCTGGCGGAAGGTCGATAGCGACATCGTCGCCGCCTCGAAGGAGGCGACCAGGCAGACCACGAATTACGCGCGCGACGTCATGCTGGAATGGATGGGCCTCGTTTACCAGCGCACCGATACGAATTTCATTCCCTGGTTTTCCGGCTATTGGACCCAGCAATGGCTGACCATGAAGGTGGGCTGGTACAGGCTGAACGCAGGAAAGGAACAGGATCCGGCCGTGGATCGCCTGGCCATCTATCTGCAGGAGCAATACCACGGTCGCGTGCTGGAGCCCGTCGCTCGGCAGATTGATCCCGACCGGGTCATGGAAAAGGCGATGAAGTTCTACGTCTGGCTCCTCGGCGAGCTGCTCCGGAAAATCCCGCAGCGCTACGGCGTACCCCAGGATCAATTCGAGCGCCGGCTCAAGGGCATTCCGGCGATCGCCCTGGGGCCGCCCCCCACTCATGTCGCTTCGGTCCATCAGATCATCCACAGCGAGCCGATCGACAAGCTGCCGGCTTATGGGGTCCTGGTCGCGCGAATCCGCACGACTTCCGGCAGCGCGAGAGCCTGGAGATCGGACGCGGACATATCCCCGGTCGTGCGGCGGACCAGCAAGAGACTGATGAGCGAACTCGCCACCAGGAGTGCCTCGAGCGTTGTTTCGATGGCGGTCGGCCGGGCGGTGGGCTCGGTGCTTTCCCTGGGCGTGGCGGGTATCAGCGCCATGATGCGCGAGGACGAGCGCCCGGAAATGGAGGCGCTGCTTCGCAAGAGCCTGAACGCCGCCTTCAAGGAAAAATGGGCCGATCTGATGTGGGACCCCGACACCGGGGTGCTGGCAGGGGTCTATTACCTGTCCGGACAGATCGAGGAAAACCTCGCCACGAAGCGGAGGCTGTCGATCCAGTTCGCGCCGGTGCCGCGAAGAGCTCCGATGGCGGGCGGATAGACCCTTCGATACGGAAAACGGCGCTGGCGCCGTGCTCCGTCGGGGCGGCTGCAGCAGCGCATCAACGCCCGCACTCGATCCGCTGCAATTCCCCGTCCCGCACCAGCCGGAACCGCGCGAAGTCCTCCGCCAGAAACAGGCGTCCCCGATACGCCGCCGCGGCCTCGGCACGAATGTCCTCGATGCACGGCCCGCGTTTCGGATCGGCCTGGTAGCGGGCGCTGAAGTGGGTCAGGACCAGGTTGGCGAGGCCGGCCGCCTGGGCGAAGGTGGCGACCGCGGTGGCGGTGCTGTGGCCGAAGTCGGCCCTGGCGTCGTTCGCGACGGCCTGGGTGTAGGTGGCCTCGTGGACCAGCACCTGGGCGCTGCGGCAGGCTTCGGCCAGCAGCTCGGGACGGTCGTTGTCGCCGCCGACCACCACGCGGCGGGGCGGGCGGCCGAAGATCAGGTAGTCGTCGCTGCGCAGCGTGCGGCCCTCGTGCTGCACGTCGATGCCGCGGGCCAGCTGGCCCCAGAGCGGGCCGCGGGGGATGCCGTGCCGGTCGAGTCTGTCGATGTCCAGGCGCGGGTCCGGGCGGGCCTCGGTGAAGCTGTAGCCATAGCTGGGTACCCGGTGGGAGAGGGCGACGGCTTCGACGCGCAGGTTGCCGCCCCGCCATTCGTCCAGGGACTCGACGGCGTGGAAGTTCAGCTCGAACGCCAGCCAGGTCCGGGTGAGGCGCAGCGTGGTGCGGACCCACTCCTCGATACCGTCCGGGGCGACGATCTCCAGCGGCGCCTTTCTGCCCTGCATGCCGGCGCTGGCCAGCAGGCCGGGCAGGCCATAGCAGTGGTCGCCATGGACATGGGTGACGAAGATCGCGCGCAGCTCGTGCAACGAGAGCGGCGTGCGCAGCACCTGGTGCTGCGTGGCCTCGCCACAGTCGACCAGATGCCAGCCCTTGCCGGTCTCCTCCTGCAGCGCCAGTCCGGTGACGTTGCGGGCCCTGGTGGGGGCCCCGGAGGAGGTGCCGAAGAAATATCAGGTCCACGCCGCATGCTCCCGCTGTTGCGTATGGCGCCAGTATGGCGCATGGGATTGGCGAGAGGTCGTGGTCCGGGTGGAAAGAGGCGGGGGCGTCCGGCGCCGCTCCACAGGTTGCAGCGAAGGTGCCTGCGGCCATCCCCCGCAGTGGGGGGAGCGGCGCTGTTTCCCCGAATCTGGGGAACCGGGTATTTTGAAAAATTTCCGTTAAATCAATCAGATATAAATAAATCAAGACTGGCCCGGGCTGTGCATGTGCCGAATCGGGTACGCGTTTTCGCAATTCGGAAGTGGACACGGGTTTCTGAACGGGAGTCAGTCGTCGTGGCGATGATCAGGAAAGTCTTGCTTGTCGAGGACGAGCCGGTCCTTGCGGAGAACCTCAAGGCCTATCTCGAAACGAGGCGCTGCGAAGTGCGCGTCGCCCACGACGGGGCCGGCGCCCTTGCCCTGGCGGCGAGCTTCGGGCCGGACATCCTGGTACTCGACTACTGTCTGCCGGACATGGACGCCTTCCAGCTGCTCGACGCCCTGCGCGGCCGCTACGACGGCGAGCGGGTGCTGATGACCGGCCACCCGAGCGGGGCGGTCTGCGACGACGCGGCGCACCGCGGCATCGTCAACATCCTGCTCAAGCCCTTTCCGCTGGCCGATCTGGGCCGGGTGGTGTGCAAGCCGCAGGTGGCGCGCCGGGAACGTACCCGGTAGTGCCGCTTGGCGCTGGTGTCGAACGAGGAGAGCCGCATGGACAGTCTTTCTCCAGCATCCGCAGCCGGCGCTGATCTGCCCGGTGTGGATGCGGCCGGCGTGGACGAGTCCCGCCCTGCGCGGCTCGAGGCGGCGCTGCTGCGCGAGGCCCGCGAGCGCGCGGCGAGCGAGGGCGGACGGGTGCTCGAGGCGCTGGAGGCGCTGGCCGGGCTGGCGCCGGAGGCGTTCGTCCGCCGCCTGGGGGCGACCCTGCGCTACCCGGTGCTCGACGGCGAGACGCTGTTCGCCTGCCGGCCGGTGTTCGAGCGGCTGGCGCTGGCCCAGGCGCTCAAGCGCGAATTCGCCGTGGTCCGCCTGGACGAGCGCGAGGTCGGGGTGTTCGCCGATCCCTTCGACGACGCCCGGCTGGCCTGGATCGACGCCTGCCTGGAGGGCGCGCCGCTGTACCTGGTGCATCCGGCCGACCTGGCCGGCTACCTGGCGCGCCACGAGGAGGCCTACCACGCCGTCGAGTCGCTGGGCGCCGACGCCGCCGGGGCGGTCGAGGCCGAGGCGGTGGAGAACCTCTCGCTGGCGCGGATCAGCGAGGACTCCAGCGTGGTGGTCAAGCTGGTCAACTCGACCCTCTACGACGCGCTGAAGATGCACGCCAGCGACATCCACCTGGGCATGACCGGCAACGGGCTGGCGATCAAGTACCGCATCGACGGGGTGCTCAACTCCATCGGTCGGGTGCAGGGCAGCGAGATCGCCGACCAGGTGATCTCGCGGGTCAAGGTGCTCGCCGAGCTGGACATCGGCGAGAAGCGGGTGCCCCAGGACGGCCGCTTCAAGGTCGGCATCCACGGCCGGCAGATCGACTTCCGGGTGTCGATCATGCCGAGCATCTTCGGCGAGGACGCGGTGCTGCGGGTACTCGACAAGCAGGACCTGGCCGACCGAGTCAGCGGCGTCAGCCTGGAGGCGCTGGGCTTCGAGGAGGCCACCCTGCGCATCCTGCGCCGGCTGGCCGCCGAGCCCTACGGCATGGTGCTGGTGACCGGCCCCACCGGCAGCGGCAAGACCACCACCCTGTACGCGATGATCACCGAGATCAACCACGGGGTGGACAAGATCATCACCATCGAGGACCCGGTGGAGTACCAACTGCCCGGCGTGCTGCAGATCCCGGTCAACGAGAAGAAGGGCCTGACCTTCGCCCGCGGCCTGCGCTCGATCCTCCGCCACGACCCGGACAAGATCATGGTCGGCGAGATCCGCGACCCGGAAACCGCGCAGATCGCCGTGCAGTCGGCGCTCACCGGCCACCTGGTGTTCACCACCATCCACGCCAACAACGTGTTCGACGTGATCGGCCGCTTCGTGCAGATGGAGGTCGATCCCTACAGCTTCGTCTCCGCGCTCAACGCGGTGCTCGCCCAGCGCCTGATCCGCCTGGTCTGCCCGGACTGCGCGGCGCCCGTCGAGCCGAGCGAGGAGGAACTATTGACCTCCGGGCTGAACCCGGCCGAGGTCGGCGACTTCCGCTTCGTCCACGGCAGCGGCTGCGGGCGCTGCCGCGGCTCGGGCTACCGCGGGCGCAAGGCGATCGCCGAACTGCTGCTGCTCGACGACGAGATCCGCCAGCTGATCGTCGAGCGCCAGCCCATCTCGCAGATCAAGGAGCTGGCCCGCCGCCGCGGCCTGCGCCTGCTGCGCAGCTCGGCGGTGGAGCTGGTACGCAGCGGACGGACCACCCTGGAGGAGATCAACCGTGTCACTTTCGTTGGCTGAGCGGCGCATCGCCGTGCTCGGCGCCACGCGCCTGGCGCTGTTCCGCCGGCGGCGCGGCGAGCTGGAACTGCTCGGCGGCGTCGAATACGGCCCGGCCGAGGGACCGGCCTGGAGCGCTGCGGCGCAGGCGCTCGAGCGCCTGCTCGGCGAGCAGGGCCGGCGGCGCGCCAGCCTGGACCTGCTGCTGTCCAGCCGCTTCGTGCGCTTCGCGCTGATTCCCTGGAGCGAGCAGCTCGCTTCGCCGGAAGAGCTGGAGGCCTATGCGCGCTTCCGTTTCCAGGAGATCTACGGCGCGCTGGCCGACGACTGGCTGCTGCGCCTGTCGCCGGCACCGGCCGGGCAGCCGCGGCTGGCGGCGGCCATCGAGCGGGGCTTGCTGGAGCGCCTGCAGGTCCTGTCGAAGGATGCCGGGCTGCGCCTGTGCTCGGTGCAGCCCTACCTGATGGCGGCCTTCAACCGCTTCGCCGGGCAGCTGCCGGCGGGCGACTTCCTCTTCGTGCTGGCCGAGCCGGGGCGCAGCAGCCTGCTGCTGGCCCGCGCCGGAGGCTGGGCCGCCGTGCGCTCGGTGAGCGGCGGCGACGACGATGCCGCGCTGCTCGCGCTGGTCGAGCGGGAGAGCGAGCTGCAGGGCCTGGAGGACGCGGCGCGTTCGGCGTTCTACCTGCATGCGCCGGGACGCACGGCGCCGCCGCCGGCCGGGCTGCACGCCCTGGAACTGCCGCGCGCCTCGGCGGATACCCTGCAGGCCATGGCCCAGGCGGTGAGCTGAGATGCGTCCGATCGAACTCGATTTCCAGCGCAGATCCATCGCCAGTCCGCTCGGCTGGGCGCTGCTGGCCGCCGGCCTGCTATTGGCCGGAGTGCTGTGGACGCTGCAGCAGCGGATCGATGCGGACCGGGCGCGCGATGCCGAGGCGCTGGCCCGGCTGCAGCCGGGGCAGGGCGGCGAGGTCCGCCAGGCGCCGCTGTCGAAGGCCGACAGCCTCGCCCAGCAGGCCAGCCTGGCGGAGATGCGCCGCGTTTCGGCGGCGCTGAACCTGCCCTGGAACGGGCTGTTCGCCACCCTGGAGTCCTTGCCGCTCAAGGATGTCGCCCTGCTCGGCCTGACCCCGGATGCGCGCAAGCGGCTGCTGCGGATCAGCGCCGAGGCGCGCAACCTGGAGGCGATGCTGGAGTTTCACCAGCGCCTCGAGGACAGCGATGGGCTGAGCGACGTGTCCCTGCTCGACCACGAGGTACTCGTCCAGGTGGCCGAGCGGCCGATCCGCTTCAACCTGCTGGCGACCTGGGAGGTGCCGGATGGCCGTCCATAGGCTGATTCTCCGCGAGCGGCTGCGGCGGCTGGGCTGGCCGGGCGCTGGCGGCGCCGCGCTGCTGGTGCTGGTCGCCGGCCATGGGCTGTTCGGCCTGTGGCCGGCTTGGCAGGAGCGCGAGATGCTGGCCGGGCAGATCGTGACGGCCCGCGAGCGCCAGGGGCGCATCGAGCGGGGCGTCGAGCTGCCGCCCCAGGGGCCAGGCCAGCAGTTGGCCGACTTCCACCGCCAACTGCCGGCGCAGCCGGCGGCAAGCGGGACCATCGACCGCATCTACGCGGCGGCCCGGGCGCAGAACCTGTCGCTGGCGCGCGGCGAGTACTCGCTTGGCATCGACCCGAAGACCCGCCTGGCGCGCTACCGCATCCTCCTGCCGGTGCGCGCCGGCTATCCGCAGCTGCGCCGCTTCCTGCACAGCCTGCTGAGCGAGGTGCCGGCGCTGGTGCTGGAAGATGTCGAGTTCAAGCGCAAGGCCATCCATGAAACCGAACTCGAGGGGCGCATCCGCATGACCCTCTATCTGTCGAGGTGGTGATGGACAGGCGACGGCTGCTGGGCTGGCTGGCCTTCCTCGGTGTTGCGGGACTGCTGGCGCTGCTGCCCGAATTCTTCCCGCAGGAGGAGGCCGAGTCTCTGGCGGTGGTGCCGCGCGGCCGGCCGGTGCCGGCGGCGGAGGGCTTGGCCGTCGCCGCGCCGGAGGCCCGGGCGTTGCGGGGCGGAGCGGCGAGCGGGGCGGTGCCGCAGGCGGATCTGTTCGCCGCGCGCAGCTGGCGTGCGCCGCCTCGCCGTGCTTCCGATGCCGCACCGCCGGTGGCGGCCGCCGCCTTGCCTCCGCCGCCAGCGGCCGCGCCGCCGCTGCCCTTCGAGTTCATCGGCAGGCTGGACGACAGCGTCCGCCTCAGGGTCTTTCTGCTGCGCGGCGACCGCCTGCACACGGTGCAGGCCGGCGACGTGATCGACGGCACCTACCGGGTGGAGAAGATCGCCGCCGACGAGCTGACCTTCGTCTATCTGCCGCTGAAACAGACCCAGTCGCTGTCCGTGGGGGACCATCCATGATCATCGCAACGCGCAAGGCTGCAAGCGCCCTCTGGTTGCCCGTGCTGCTGGGGAGCGTGCTGCTGTCCGGCTGCGCCGGGCAGCCGGGCAAGGAGGGTATCGCCCTGATCGACCAGGGCAAGTACGAGGAAGGCCTGGCGCAACTGGCCGAGGCGGCGCATGAGAATTCGCAGGATCCCGGCGCGCAGATCGCCCTGACCACCCAGCGGGCAGTGGTGGTCACCCGGCTGCTGGCCCAGGCCGAGCAGGCGCGCGCCGCGGGTAACAACGAGGCGGCGCAGGCCGCCTTCCAGCGGGTGCTGGGCATCGAGCCGGGCAACGCCCGGGCCCGCGAGGGCATGCGCCAGATCGTCCAGCTGCGCAATGTCGCCGAGCAGTACCGCCAGGCCGAGCTGGCCCTGGCCCGCGGCGACCTGGCCGGGGCCGAACGGCTGGTGCGCTCGATCCTCACCCTGGAGCCGCGGCACGAGGGCGCGCTGGCCCTGCAGGAGGGCATCGAGGGAACCCGCGCGCAGACCGCCGTCGCCTATCCGCAGCTGCGCTCCAGGCTGCAGAAACCGGTGAGCCTGGAGTTCCGCGAGGCCAACCTGAAGCTGGTGTTCGAGGTGCTGGCGCAGACCGCAGGGATGAACTTCATCTTCGACCAGGACGTGCGCCCGGACCTCAAGGCGACCATCTACGTCCGCCAGGTGGCCATCGAGGATGCGGTGGACCTGCTGCTGCAGCAGAGCCAGCTGAAGCAGAAGATGGTCAACGACAACACCATCGTCATCTACCCGAACACCCCGCAGAAGCTCAAGGACTACCAGGAGCTGGTGCTGAGGACCTTCTACCTGACCAACACCGACGCCAACACCGCACTGAACATGGTCAAGACCCTGCTCAAGACCCGCGACGTGTTCGTCGACGAGCGCCTCAACACCCTGACCATGCGCGACACGCCGGATGCGGTGCATCTGGCCGAGCGGCTGTTCCAGGCCCAGGACCAGGCCAACCCTGAGGTGGTGCTGGAACTGGAGGTGATGGAAGTCTCGCGCAAGCGCATCCTCGACCTCGGCCTGCAGTGGCCGAACACCTTCGGCATCCTCACCGAGGACGGCGGCAGCGCGGTGAGCATCCTCGGCCAGCTGCGCGGGATCAATTCCGACCGCATCAACTTCTCGCCCTCGCCGACCCTGAAGATCAACGCCAACGACAGCGACATCAACACCTTGGCCAGCCCGGTGCTGCGGGTGAGCAACCGCGAGCAGGCGCGCATCCACATCGGCGAGCGGGTGCCGGTAGTCAGCGCCACCTCGACGCCCTCGACCCAGGGGCCGGTGATCACCGAGAGCATCACCTACCTGGACGTGGGCCTGAAGCTGGAGGTCGAGCCGACCATCCACCTGAACGACGAGGTGGCCATCAAGGTGGGGCTGGAGGTGAGCAACGCGACCCAGCAGCCGGCCACCGCGGCCGGGACCATTCCGGTCCAGGTGGACACCCGCAACGCGGTCACCACCCTGCGCCTGCGCAACGGCGAAACCCAGGTGCTGGCCGGGCTGATGCGCAACGACCACGGCAAGTCGGGCGACCGCATTCCCGGTCTCGGCGACATCCCCGGCCTCGGCCGGCTGTTCGGCAGCAACAAGGACACTCTGAGCAAGTCCGAGCTGGTGCTGTCGATCACCCCGCACATCGTGCGCAACCTGCCGTACCAGAGCCCCTACGACATGGAGTTCGAGTCCGGCACCGAGAGCGGCCTGCGCCTGCGGCCGGCCGCGCTGCCCCGCGAGGGCGAGGCCAGCCGGCACCGGCCGGGCGCCGAGCCGCTGGCCGCCGCCGGGCTGGATCAGCCATGAGGAGCAGGGCGCGCGGCTTCTCGCTGCTCGAGCTGGTGATCGCCCTGGCGATCCTCGGGCTGCTGGTCGGCATGGCCGCGCCGCTGACCGAGACGGTGATTCGCCGCGGCAAGGAGCAGGAGCTGAAAACCGCGTTGTACCGCATCCGCGACGCCATCGACGCCTACAAGCAGGCGGCCGACGCCGGCTTCATCGAGAAGTCCGCCCTCGGCAGCGGCTATCCGCCCACGCTGGAGGTGCTGGTGGAGGGCGTCCGCGATCTGCGCAACCCGTCGGGGAGCAAGCTCTATTTCCTCCGGCGGATTCCCCGCGACCCCTTCGCCGAGCCGGGCACAAGCGCGCTGGAGAGCTGGGGGCTGCGCAGCTACGACAGTTCCGCGGAGAACCCGCAGGAGGGCGAGGACGTCTTCGACGTCCATTCGCTGTCCGAAAGCCGCGGGCTCAACGGCATTCCGTACGGGGAGTGGTAGTTATGCGACGACAGGCCGGATTCACCCTGATTGAGCTGCTGGTGGTCATGGCGATCATCGCCAGCCTGCTGACCATCGCCGTGCCGCGCTATTTCTCCAGCCTTGAGTATTCCCGGGAGACCACCCTCAAGCAGAGCCTGGCGGTGATGCGCGATGCCCTGGACCAGTACTATGGCGACACCGGCAGCTATCCGGAGAGCCTCGAGGCGCTGGTGGAGCAGCGCTACCTGCGCAACCTGCCGGTGGATCCGATCAGTGAGCGCAGCGACCAGTGGGTGGTATTGCCACCGCCCGAAGGGGTTCCCGGCAGCGTCGCCGACGTCAGGAGCGGCGCGGACGGGCGGGCCAAGGACGGCAGCCTGTATGCCGAGTGGTGATCCGATGCGCGGCCAGCGGGGCTTCACCTACCTGGGCGTGCTGTTTCTCGTCGCGCTGATGGGCGGCGCGCTGGCCGCGGCCGGCCAGCTGTGGTCGACCGCCAGCCAGCGCGCCCGGGAGCGCGACCTGCTGTGGATCGGCAACCAGTACGCCATGGCGCTGCGCAGCTACTACCGTCACTCGCCGGGCATCGCCCAGTATCCGCAGAGCCTCGAGGAGCTGCTGGAGGACCGCCGGCAGATCAAGCGCCAGCGCCACCTGCGCCGGCTCTACGCCGACCCGGTCACCGGCAGCCGCGAGTGGGGGCTGGTCCGCTCGACCGACGGGCGCATCGCCGGAGTCTACAGCCTGTCCGAACGGCGCCCGCTGAAGAGCGCGAACTTTCCGCCGGGCTGGGAGGATTTCGAGGGGATGACCCGCTATGCCGACTGGCAATTCGTCGCCGAACCGTCGTTCCGGCAGGAATAGGGCGCCGCAAAGCAGGACGCCCCGGCAAAGCGGGGCGTCTGCATCTGCGTCATGGGCGGGGCGGGATTCAGCCCTGCCAGCGCTTGAGCACCAGGGTGGCGTTGGTGCCGCCGAAGCCGAAGCTGTTGCTCATCACGGTGTTCAGGGTGACGTTCTCGCGGGTCTTCTGGACGATCGGCAGGTCGGCCACTTCCGGGTCCAGCTCCTCGATGTTGGCCGAGCCGGCGATGAAGTTGCCTTCCATCATCAGCAGGCTGTAGATCGCTTCCTGCACACCGGCGGCGCCCAGCGAGTGGCCGGACAGGCTCTTGGTCGAGCTGATCGCCGGGGCCTTGTCGCCGAACACGGTACGCACCGCCTTGGCCTCGGCCAGGTCGCCGACCGGGGTCGAGGTGCCGTGGGTGTTCAGGTAGTCGATCGGGGTGTCGACCGTGGCCAGCGCCAGCTGCATGCAGCGCACCGCGCCTTCGCCGCTCGGCGCGACCATGTCGTAGCCGTCGGAGGTGGCGCCGTAGCCGACGATCTCGGCGTAGATCTTCGCGCCGCGCTTGAGCGCGTGCTCCAGTTCCTCGACCACCACCATGCCGCCGCCGCCGGCGATGACGAAGCCGTCACGCTTGGCGTCGTAGGCGCGCGAGGCCTTTTCCGGGGTGGCGTTGTACTGGGTGGACAGCGCGCCCATGGCGTCGAACAGGAAGCTCTGGCTCCAGTGCTCCTCTTCGCCGCCGCCGGCGAAGACCATGTCCTGCTTGCCCATCAGGATCTGCTCCATGGCGCTGCCGATGCAGTGGGCGCTGGTGGCGCAGGCCGAGGAGATCGAGTAGTTCACGCCCTTGATCTTGAAGGGGGTGGCCAGGCAGGCGGAAACGGTGCTGCCCATGGTGCGTGGCACGCGGTACGGGCCGACGCGCTTGACGCCCTTCTCGCGCAGGATATCCATGGCCTCCATCTGGTTGAAGGTGGAGGCGCCGCCGGAGCCGGCGATCAGGCCGACGCGCGGGCTGGAGATCTCTTCCGCGGTCAGGCCGGCATCCTTGATCGCCTGTTCCATGGACAGGTAGGCGAAGGCGGCGGCGTCACCCATGAAGCGGTAGACCTTGCGGTCGATCAGCGCTTCCAGATCCAGGTCGACGGAGCCGGACACCTGGCTGCGCAGGCCCATTTCGGCGTAGGCGGGGTTGTAGCGAATCCCTGGCCGGCCGGCACGCAGGTTGGCGGATACGGTGTCCTTGTCATTGCCCAGGCAGGATACGATGCCGAGGCCAGTGATCACGACGCGACGCATGTGGATGTCCTTCAGAAGCTGTCGGTAGAGGTGAACAGGCCGACGCGCAGGCCTTCGGCACTGTAGATCTCGCGGCCATCGACGCTGACGGTGCCGTCGGCGATGCCGAGGATCAGCGAACGGCTGATGGTGCGCTTGATGTGGATGTTGTAGGTGAGTTTCTTCGCCGTCGGCAGCACCTGGCCGAAGAATTTGACTTCACCCGAGCCCAGGGCCCGGCCACGGCCCGGATTGCCCTGCCAGCCCAGGTAGAAGCCGACCAGCTGCCACATGGCGTCGAGGCCGAGGCAGCCCGGCATGACCGGATCCCCTTCGAAGTGGCAGGCGAAGAACCACAGGTCGGGGTTGATGTCCAGTTCGGCGACCATTTCGCCCTTGCCGTACTTGCCGCCGGTCTCGCTGATATGCGTGATGCGATCGACCATCAACATATTGGGGGCGGGCAGTTGCGCATTACCCGGACCGAACAGCTCGCCGCGAGCGCAGCGCAGCAGGTCTTCCTGGGTATAGGCGTTTTGTTTGGTCATGCAAGTTCCTCAATAGTCCGTTCGTGAAGGCGGACGAAACGTCTGGTGGCCGCAGGCAACGGGGCTATGATTCGGCAGCCTAGTCATAGACTGTTGCCTGATGTTGAAAGTCACAGTGCCGAGCGCGGTCATCCTTGCCCTGGCGTCGCGGCCGGCAGCACAAGGCATGGGGGGCGGAATGACGAGAGTCGGCCGTAATTGTCTAGTTTATCACTTGTTGACCGGAGGAAGGGCCATCGAGCGGCCTGGGGAAGCTTGCCTGCGTTTCAAAATGCTTACGCCAGTGGCTGCGCCCGCACAAGGGACAACCGATGACTGGTCGTCGCGGCCCCGCCCCGTATAATGCCGTCCCATTGCCGTACTGGAGGAACGAGATGACTGCAAGACAACCTATCGCGGTGCTCGGCGGCGGCAGCTTCGGCACGGCGCTGGCCAACCTGCTGGCGGAGAACGGCCACGCCGTGCGGCTGTGGATGCGCGATCCGGCGCAGGCCGAGGCGATCCGCACGCAGCGGGAGAATCCGCGCTACCTGAAGGGGGTCAAGGTGCTTCCCGGCGTCGAGCCGGTCACCGACCTCGCCGCGACGATTGCGGACAGCGAGCTGATCTTCGTCGTGCTGCCCTCCAGCGCCCTGCGCCAGGTGCTGCAGCCGGTGTCCGGGCTGCTGGCCGGGAAGATGCTGGTCAGCACCACCAAGGGGATCGAGGCGCAGAGCTTCAAGCTGATGAGCCAGATCATCGAGGAGATCGCGCCGCAGGCGCGCATCGGCGTGCTCTCCGGGCCGAACCTGGCGCGGGAGATCGCCGAGCATGCGCTGACCGCCACGGTCATCGCCAGCGAGGACGAGGCGCTGTGCCGGGCGGTGCAGGCCGTGCTGCACGGGCGTACCTTCCGCGTCTACGCCAGCGGCGACCGCTTCGGCGCCGAGCTGGGCGGGGCGCTGAAGAACGTCTACGCGATCATGGCCGGCATGGCCGCCTCGCTGGGCATGGGCGAGAACACCAAGAGCATGCTGGTCACCCGCGCCCTCGCCGAGATGACCCGCTTCGCCGTGCGGCTCGGCGCCAACCCGATGACCTTCCTCGGCCTGGCCGGGGTCGGCGACCTGATCGTCACCTGCACCTCGCCGAAGAGCCGCAACTACCAGGTGGGCTACGCGCTCGGCCAGGGCCTCAGCCTGGAGGAGGCGGTGGCGCGCCTCGGCGAGGTGGCCGAAGGGGTCAACACCCTGCGGGTGCTCAAGGCCAAGGCCGAGGAGCTCGGCGTCTACATGCCGCTGGTCGCCGGCCTGCATGCCATTCTCTTCGAGGGACGCACCCTGGCGCAGGTCATCGAGGCGCTGATGACCGGCGAGCCGAAGACCGACGTGGACTTCATTTCCACCAGCGGCTTCTGATTCCGATCCCCAGCCGGCAAGGAGATCCCCATGAAACTCTGGCTGCTGCGACATGGCGAGGCCGAGCCGCACGCCCGCACCGATGCCGAGCGCGAGCTGACCCGGCACGGCCGCAAGGAGGTCCGCCAGGCGGCTGCGCACCTGGCCCACCGGCCGCTGCGGACGATTCTCTGCAGTCCCTATGTGCGCGCCCGGCAGACCGCCGAGCTGCTGGAGGTGCTGCTCGACAGCGCACCGCAGCTGGCGGTGGCGGACTGGCTGACTCCTGACGACGATCCACGCCAGGCCCTCGACCGCCTGGCCGAGCGCAGCGAGGAGGAGCTGCTGCTGGTCAGCCACCAGCCCTTCATCGGCGCCCTGGCCGGCCTGCTGATCCACGGTCACCTGCAGGATCCGCTGCCGATGCAGACCGCCAGCCTGGCCGAGCTGGATGGCGAACTGCCGCTGGCCGGCGCGATGTATCTGCGTGCCCTCAACCACCCGGGGCACCGGCACTGAGGGGCGTGCACAGGTCTACCCCATTCACGCCAGCGGCCACTTTTCGCTGCTTTACTGTCCACGACGGTGCCGACAGGTTTCGTGCAGTCCAGGGGAGTGGGCCGGCGCTGACCCGAAGCTGACACATGGGGCCGCTAGGCTGGCGGCTCTCGTAATAAGCACCGACGTTCATAATCGCCAATCGTGCTTGGGTGCCCATGGCGATGGGCTATAAAGGTCTCAGCAGAAAAACAAAAACCGGATGAGCCAGTCGGGGTCGCAGAGGCATCCTTCTTCGCATGGAGGCGACCAATCTTGGGCGCGGAGATCCCGAAGCGTTTCAACCTGATCAGATGGTTCTCCCTGGTCAGTTTTGCCGTCATCACGACGGTCGTCATCTCGCTGACCATCCTTTCCACCCGTTTCCTGCTGATCGAGAACGTCCGGCGCGATGGTCTGCTGACAGCCCAGGCGGTTCACGCGATCGCCGCCATGGAGCGCTACCATGCCGCGCCGGGGATGGCCATGCCGATGGAGGCGGGGCTTGTCGGGCCGGGGCAGGAGGGCAGCGCTTCCGGGGGGCTGCCGCAGGCGTTCGGGCGGCGCGAGTTCCTCGAGCATGTCGTCAATCTTCCCGATGTACAGTTGGCCAGCCTGTACGGCCCCGACCGGGTCATCTTCTGGTCGAGCGATCCGCAACTGATCGGCAAAAAAGGCGCCAGCCCGGGCCTCGAGGAAGCCTTCGATTGCGGCGATACGGTCACCGCCAGCCATTTCCAGGCGAGCGGCGCGAACATCATCAGCCCGCCCGCAAGCCTCCAGGTCGAGCACTACATCCCGCTGCGGGACGAGACGGGCCGGGTGGAGTCCCTGCTGGAGCTGCACAAGGAGCCGGTCGACCTGCTCGCCCAGCTGCAGCGCAGCTACCTGGTGTTCTGGCTGGCTGCGGTGCTCGGCGGCGTGCTGATCTACCTCGGCCTGTTCTGGATGATCTGGCGGCTGTCGGGGCTGCTCGCCGCCCAGCAGCGGCAACTGGTCGCCAACGAGACGGTGGTGGCCCTGGGGGAAATGTCCTCGGCGGTGGCCCACAGCCTGCGCAACCCCCTCGCGGCGATCCGCTCCAGTGCCGAGCTGGCGCTGGATGCGGAGGCGCTGCCGGTGCGCAAGAACATCGAGGACATCATCAGCCAGGTCGATCGCCTGTCCAAGTGCATCAGCGAGCTGCTGATTTCCTCCCGCCCGCTCTGCGGCGAGCGCGAGGCGGTCGACCCGGTCGCCGCGGTGGACGAGGTGCTGCAGGCCTTCGAGCGGCAGATCCGCAGCGCCAACATCCAGGTCGACTGGCAGGCGCAGCCGGCGCCGGCGGTGCTCAGTCACCGGCTGCTGTTCGCCCAGGTGCTCAACAGCGTGATCTCCAATGCCATCGAGGCCATGCCGCGGGGCGGCTCGCTGCGCGTCCGCATCGCCGTCGACGCCCTCGAGCGGCGTCTGCGCCTGACCATCGGCGACAGCGGCAACGGCATGACCCAGGAGCAGATGGCGATGGCCTTCAAGGCCTTCTACACCACCAAGCGCGGCGGGCTTGGCGTCGGGCTGGTGCTGGTCAAGCGGATCATGGAGCGCTTCGGCGGCGCCATCCGGCTGGACAGCCGGGAAAAGGAGGGGACCGACGTGTGTCTGGTCTTCAGGATTGCAGAAGGGGGATAGCCACAATGGAGCACAGCATTCTGATCGTCGAGGACGACGCGACGCTGGCGAGCAACATTCAGACGTATCTCGAGCGCAAGCACTACGAGGTGCTGGTCTGCAGCTCGGCCGAGGAAGCGCTGGCGATGCTCGGGACCCATCGTCCCGACGTGCTGCTGACCGACCGCTCCCTGCCAGGGATGAGCGGGCTGGAGCTGATCGCCCGGGTGCGCGCCCTGGACCCGCAGATCAAGCCGATCGTGATGACCGGCTACGGCAACGTGGAGGACGCGGTGGCGGCGATGAAGGCCGGCTCCTACCACTACCTGACCAAGCCGGTGGTGCTGGCCGAACTCAAGCTGCTGATCGACAAGGCGCTCGAGGCCCAGCGCCTGGAGCATGCGCTGTCCTTCTACCAGGCGCGCGAGGCCCGCGACGCCGGGCTC
Source organism: Azotobacter chroococcum (assembly GCF_004339665.1). Classification (GTDB taxonomy): domain Bacteria; phylum Pseudomonadota; class Gammaproteobacteria; order Pseudomonadales; family Pseudomonadaceae; genus Azotobacter; species Azotobacter chroococcum. The sequence goes on along the minus strand of NZ_SMMU01000001.1, from coordinate 1,214 downwards.
GACGCGCTGATCGGCAGCTCGCCGGCGATGCTGGCGATGAAGGCGACGGTGCATCAGTTGCTGGAGGCGGAAAGCCGGATGACCGACGCCGACCTGCCGGTGGTGCTGATCCAGGGCGAGACCGGCACCGGCAAGGAACTGGTCGCCCGCGCCCTGCATTTCGACGGCAGCCGCCGCAACGGTCCCTTCGTCGAGGTCAACTGCGCCTCGATCCCGGCGCACCTCCTGGAGGCGGAGCTGTTCGGCCACGAGCGGGGCGCCTTCACCGACGCCAAAGAGCGGCGGGTCGGCCTGGTCGAGGCGGCGGACGGCGGCACGCTGTTCCTCGACGAGATCGGCGAGATCGAGCTGTCGCTGCAGGCCAAGCTGCTCAAGCTCCTGGAGGACCGCAGCATCCGCCGGCTGGGGGCGGTCAAGGAGCGGCGGGTCAACCTGCGCATCGTCGCCGCCACCAACTGCAACCTGGAGCGGATGGTGCAGCAGGGCAAGTTTCGCCGCGACCTGTTCTTCCGCCTGCGGATCATCGAGATCAGGGTGCCGCCGCTGCGCGCCCGCGGCGACGACGTGATCGCCCTGGCCGAGCACTACCTGGCCCTGCACGGCAAGCGCTACGGTAAGCCCGGCCTGGCCTTCAACGCACAGGCCAGGGAACTGTTGCAGCGCTACAGCTGGCCGGGCAACGTGCGCGAGCTGCGCAACATGCTGGAGCAGACGGCCCTGCTGGCGCCGGGCAACCTGGTCGGCCCGGCCCAGTTGGCCCTCTGCCCGGAACTGATGGAGGGTGGCGAGCCGCGCCCGCCTGCGGCCCGGGACTGCGAGCCGGTGCTGCCGGAGGAGGGACTCAATCTGCCCGAGGTGGAGCGCGACATGGTGCTGCGCACGCTGGACAAGACCGACTGGAACGTGACCAAGTCGGCGCGGCTGCTGGGCCTGACGCGCGACATGCTGCGCTACCGGATCGAGAAGCTGGGGCTGGCCCGGCCGGACCGCCGGCATTAGGGCCTGTTGACGTTTTGGCGTGAGCCGCGTTGCCGCGCCAAATGCCGCCAGGCAAGGCGCGGGGCGCCGGCAATGGTCATTCCCTTGCCAAGCCCCGCAACGCCGCATGGCGGCATTTGCCGCGCAACCCGAAGGGACGGGGCCCGTTTGGCGCAGCACGGCGTCGCTCGTCGTTCATTTGGAATGACCAAACTTCTCTCCTCGTTCCTTGTTCT